>NZ_LIVU01000004.1:175534-406582 GCF_001905625.1 Micromonospora sp. TSRI0369 | reverse complement strand
ATCGCGAAGAGCGGTCCTCCCGACCCATCCGTTTTGACCGGCGCGGCTGTGGTAGGTACTCTTTCCCCTTGTGCCCGGGCTCGCCCGGGCAATGCGTGCGTGCGCTGGAACCGGTCAGCCGGTGAATAGCGCCGTCGCGCACCATCAAGACCAAACACCCGGTACGACGCGTCAGCGGCCGGCACCGGGACCGTGACTTGGGCGACACGCCCGACCGCGGGTGCTGGGGAGCCGTCAGGCGGCCCTGGTTGGAATGTAAGAGAGCCGCCCATCCGGACGGCTGGAGCAGACGGCGCGGTCGCCTCGCAGCGGCCGAAGGGAGCGGAGAAACCCGGTGCCCACCATTCAGCAGTTGGTCCGAAAGGGCCGCCAGGCCAAGACGACCAAGACGAAGACCCCTGCGCTCAAGGGGTCTCCCCAGCGGCGCGGCGTGTGCACCCGCGTGTACACCACCACCCCGAAGAAGCCGAACTCGGCGCTGCGCAAGGTCGCTCGTGTCAAGCTCAGCAGCCAGATCGAGGTGACCGCCTACATCCCGGGCGTCGGCCACAACCTGCAGGAGCACTCGATCGTGCTCGTGCGTGGCGGCCGTGTGAAGGACCTCCCGGGCGTGCGGTACAAGATCGTGCGCGGCTCGCTGGACACCCAGGGTGTCCGCAACCGCAAGCAGGCTCGCAGCCGCTACGGCGCGAAGAAGGAGAAGAGCTGACATGCCGCGTAAGGGACCCGCTCCGCGGAAGCCGCTGGTCGCTGACCCGGTGTACAACTCCCCGCTGGTCACCCAGCTGGTGAACAAGATCCTGATGCGCGGTAAGCGTCAGCTCGCCGAGCGCATCGTGTACGCCGCCCTGGAGGGCTGCCGCGAGAAGTCCGGCACCGACCCGGTCGTCACGCTCAAGCGCGCGATGGACAACGTCAAGCCGACCCTCGAGGTGCGCAGCCGCCGTGTCGGTGGCGCCACCTACCAGGTTCCGGTCGAGGTCCGGCCGTCCCGCGCGACCACGCTCGGTCTGCGCTGGCTGGTGACCTACTCCCGGGCCCGGCGCGAGAAGACCATGGTCGAGCGGCTGATGAACGAGCTGCTGGACGCGAGCAACGGCCTGGGCGCCGCCGTCAAGCGGCGTGAGGACACGCACAAGATGGCCGAGTCCAACAAGGCCTTCGCGCACTACCGCTGGTAACACCTGAGGTTCCGGCGCCCACCCGGCGCCGGAACCGCCACCAGTTGTGTCGAGACGACGATAAGTAGGGATTGAAGTGGCCGCCGCAGACGCGCTCGCCAACGTACGCAACATCGGCATCATGGCCCACATCGATGCCGGTAAGACCACTACCACCGAGCGAATCCTGTTCTACACCGGCATCACGTACAAGATCGGTGAGGTCCACGAGGGCGCCGCCGTCATGGACTGGATGGAGCAGGAGCAGGAGCGCGGTATCACCATCACTTCCGCCGCCACCAAGTGCGAGTGGAAGGGCCACACGATCCAGATCATCGACACGCCCGGCCACGTCGACTTCACGGTCGAGGTCGAGCGGTCGCTGCGGGTGCTGGACGGTGCGGTCGCGGTCTACGACGGCGTGGCCGGCGTGGAGCCCCAGACGGAGAACGTCTGGCGGCAGGCGGACAAGTACAACGTCCCCCGGATGTGCTTCGTCAACAAGCTCGACCGGACCGGCGCCGACTTCTTCCGCTGCGTGCAGATGATGATCGACCGGCTCAACGCCACCCCGCTGGTGCTCCAGATCCCGATCGGCGCCGAGTCCGACTTCATCGGCGTGGTCGACCTGGTCGAGATGCGTGCGCTCACGTGGCGCGGCGAGACCCAGAAGGGTGAGGACTACGCGGTCGAGGAGATCCCGGCCGACCTCGCCGACTCCGCCGCGGAGTGGCGCGAGAAGCTGATGGAGACCCTCGCCGACGTCGACGACTCGGTGATGGAGAAGTACCTCGAGGGCGAGGACATCTCGGTCGACGAGATCAAGGCCGCCATCCGCCGGGCCACCATCGCCGGCAAGGCCAACCCGGTCCTCACCGGTACCGCCTTCAAGAACAAGGGCATCCAGCCGATGCTGGACGCGGTCGTCGCGTACCTGCCCTCGCCGCTGGACATCCCGGCGATCGAGGGTACGGCCACCGACGGCGAGACCCCGCTGCAGCGGAAGCCCGCGGTCTCCGAGCCGTTCTCCGGCCTGGCCTTCAAGATCCAGACCGACAAGCACCTCGGCAAGCTGACGTACGTCCGGATCTACTCCGGCACGCTCGAGTCCGGTTCTCAGGTGATCAACTCCACCAAGGACCGCAAGGAGCGGATCGGCAAGATCTACCAGATGCACGCCAACAAGCGGGAGGAGCGCAGCTCCGCCCAGGCCGGCGACATCATCGCGGTGCAGGGTCTGAAGCAGACCACCACCGGTGACACCCTGTGCGACCCGGCGAACCCGGTCATCCTGGAGTCGATGACCTTCCCGGAGCCGGTCATCGAGGTGGCCATCGAGCCGAAGACCAAGGCCGACCAGGAGAAGCTCAGCACCGCCATCCAGCGGCTGGCCGAGGAGGACCCGACCTTCCGCGTCAAGCTGGACGACCAGACCGGTCAGACGGTCATCTCCGGCATGGGCGAGCTGCACCTGGACATCCTGGTCGACCGGATGCGCCGCGAGTTCAACGTCGAGGCGAACATCGGCAAGCCGCAGGTGGCGTACCGCGAGACCATCCGCCGCAAGGTGGAGAAGGTCGAGTACACCCACAAGAAGCAGACCGGTGGTTCCGGCCAGTACGCCCGCGTGATCATCAGCGTGGAGCCGCTGCCGCTGGGCAACGACGCGCCGACCTACGAGTTCGCCAACGCGGTGACCGGTGGCCGCATCCCCCGGGAGTTCATCCCCTCGGTGGACGCGGGCGCGCAGGACGCCATGCAGTACGGCATCCTCGCCGGCTTCCCCCTGGTGGGCGTCAAGCTCACCCTGGTGGACGGCCAGTACCACGAGGTCGACTCGTCGGAAATGGCGTTCAAGATCGCCGGCTCGATGGCGATGAAGGAGGCGGCCCGCAAGGCCGACCCCGCTCTCCTCGAGCCGATGATGGCCGTTGAAGTCACCACTCCTGAGGAGAACATGGGTGACGTCATCGGCGACCTCAACTCCCGGCGTGGCATCATCCAGGCGATGGAGGAGCGCAGCGGCGCTCGCGTCGTCCGGGCCCTGGTGCCGCTGTCGGAGATGTTCGGCTACGTCGGCGACCTGCGGTCGAAGACCCAGGGCCGGGCTAGCTACAGCATGCAGTTCGACTCCTACGCCGAGGTTCCGAACTCGGTGGCCAAGGAGATCATCGCCAAGGCGACGGGTGAGTGACGCTCACCCTCGGCTGACCCGATGACACGAGGGCGGTCGCGGGAGGGTTCTCCCGCCCGCGGCCACCTCGATCGGATTGCGTGAGACCGGGCCTGTAGGCTTCATCGCCGCAGAACCCACAAAAGCTCTCCGGCCTTCCGGCCGGAAAGGCTGTCGACAGAGTCCTAAGCGCCGAACCGCGCGCCGGGGCGAACGAACCAAGAAAGTCCACAGGAGGACCCAGTGGCGAAGGCTAAGTTCGAGCGGACTAAGCCGCACGTCAACATCGGCACCATTGGTCACATCGACCACGGTAAGACGACGCTGACGGCGGCCATCACCAAGGTCCTGCACGACCAGTACCCGGACCTGAACCCGTACACGCCGTTCGACGAGATCGACAAGGCGCCGGAGGAGAAGGCCCGCGGCATCACGATCTCCATCGCGCACGTCGAGTACCAGACCGAGGCGCGTCACTACGCGCACGTCGACTGCCCCGGTCACGCCGACTACATCAAGAACATGATCACCGGTGCCGCGCAGATGGACGGCGCGATCCTGGTGGTGGCGGCGACCGACGGCCCGATGCCGCAGACCCGCGAGCACGTGCTGCTGGCCCGTCAGGTCGGTGTGCCGTACATCGTCGTGGCGCTCAACAAGAGCGACATGGTCGACGACGAGGAGCTCCTGGAGCTCGTCGAGCTCGAGGTGCGCGAGCTGCTCTCCTCGCAGGAGTACCCGGGTGACGACCTGCCGGTCGTCCAGGTCTCCGCGCTGAAGGCGCTCGAGGGCGACCCGGTGTGGACCGAGAAGCTGCTCGAGCTGATGAGCGCGGTCGACACCGCGATCCCGCAGCCCGAGCGCGAGACCGAGAAGCCGTTCCTCATGCCCGTCGAGGACGTGTTCACGATCACCGGTCGTGGCACCGTCGTCACCGGTCGTGTCGAGCGTGGCGTGCTGCTCCCGAACGAGGACGTCGAGGTCGTCGGCATCCGCGAGAAGGGCTTCAAGACCAAGGTCACCGCGATCGAGATGTTCCGGAAGACCCTGGACGACGCCCGCGCAGGCGAGAACGTCGGCCTGCTGCTGCGTGGCACCAAGCGCGAGGACGTCGAGCGCGGCATGGTGGTCATCAAGCCGGGCACCACGACCCCGCACACGGAGTTCGAGGCGACGGTCTACATCCTCTCCAAGGAGGAGGGCGGCCGGCACACCCCGTTCTTCCAGAACTACCGCCCGCAGTTCTACTTCCGGACCACGGACGTCACCGGCGTCGTCACGCTGCCCGAGGGCACCGAGATGGTCATGCCGGGCGACAACACCTCGATGTCGGTGAAGCTGATCCAGCCCATCGCCATGGAGGAGAACCTGAAGTTCGCGATCCGCGAGGGTGGTCGTACGGTCGGCGCTGGTCGCGTCACCAAGATCATCAAGTGAGCTGGGTAACCCCGATTAGCGTCGCCGCCGGTCGTGCGGCATACTAGTCAGGTTGCGTAACGACAGTCGGTCGCCTGCGTCCGGTTAACGCTGGACCTCCGGGAGTCAGACTGTCTCGCGTAGGGTGGTTGGCTGCCATCGGGCGGTCAACCACCCTCGCGCGGCGTTCAGGTCGCGGTTCCCGCGATCGGCGCCATGACCCACCGCGTGGTCAGAGAATCGCTCCGGAGTCCCGGGGCGGAGCCTGGCCCACGGGCGCGACACGCCCGACCGCGGGGGTCGGCGGAAGTGGGCCTGTGCCAGCCGGTACAGGCGCCCGCAACACAGCGGCATCGAGAGAAGGAACAGAAGCCACCATGGCGGGACAGAAGATCCGCATCCGGCTCAAGGCCTATGACCACGAGGTCGTCGACTCCTCGGCTCGGAAGATCGTCGAGACGGTGACGCGTACCGGGGCGCAGGTCGCTGGCCCGGTGCCGCTGCCCACGGAGATCAACCGTTTCTGCGTCATCCGCTCGCCGCACAAGTACAAGGACTCGCGCGAGCACTTCGAGATGCGTACGCACAAGCGTCTGATCGACATCATCGACCCGACCCCGAAGACGGTCGACTCGCTCATGCGCCTCGACCTGCCGGCTGGCGTCGACATCGAGATCAAGCTGTAGGGACCGGACAAATGGACAGGCAAGTCAAGGGGATCCTGGGCGCCAAGCTCGGCATGACCCAGGTCTGGGACAACAACAAGGTTGTGCCCGTGACCGTGGTTCAGGCCGGCCCGTGCGTCGTGAGCCAGGTTCGTAGCGCCGACAAGGACGGCTACTCCGCGGTCCAGCTGGCGTACGGGGTCATCGACCCGCGCAAGGTCAAGAAGCCGGTCGCCGGGCACTACGCCAAGGCGGACGTCGCGCCGCGCCGGCACATCGTCGAGCTGCGCACCTCCGACGCCGCGGACTACGCGCCGGGCCAGGAGGTCACGGTCGAGGAGTTCCCGGCCGGCGCCGTGATCGACGTGACCGGCAAGACCAAGGGCAAGGGCTACGCCGGCCCGATGAAGCGGCACGGCTTCCACGGCCTGCGCGCCAGCCACGGTGTCGAGCGCAAGCACCGCTCGCCCGGCTCGATCGGCGCCTGCGCGACCCCGGGTCGCGTCTTCAAGGGCACCCGGATGGCGGGCCGGATGGGTGGCGTGCGCTACACCGTCCAGAACCTGACCGTCCAGGCGGTCGACACCGAGAACAACCTCCTGCTCGTCCGCGGCGCCATCCCTGGCCCGAAGGGCGCGCTGGTCCTGGTCCGCACCGCGGCCAAGGCGAAGGTGAAGAAGGGCGGTGCGGCCAAGTGACCACCGTTGACGTCATCAACGTCGAAGGCGCCAAGAGCGGCTCCGTGGAGCTGCCGGCCGACATCTTCGACGCGCAGGCCAACATCGCCCTGATGCACCAGGTCGTGGTGGCCCAGCTTGCGGCGGCCCGCCAGGGTACGCACAAGACGAAGACCCGCGGCGAGGTCTCCGGTGGAGGCAAGAAGCCGTACAAGCAGAAGGGCACCGGTCGTGCCCGCCAGGGCTCGACCCGCGCGCCGCAGTTCGCCGGCGGTGGCGTGGTCCACGGCCCGGTGCCGCGCGACTACAGCCAGCGCACCCCGAAGAAGATGAAGGCCGCCGCCCTGCGTGGCGCCCTCTCGGACCGGGCCCGCGCCGGCCAGGTGCACGTCGTCGAGGCGTTCGTCTCGGGTGAGAAGCCGTCCACCAAGGCGGCCCTGGCCACGCTGACCAAGCTGACCCAGGCCCGTCGGGTCCTGGTCGTGCTGAGCAGCACCGACGAGCTGAACTGGGTGTCGCTGCGGAACCTGCGCAACACGCAGGACGGCCGGGTGCACCTGATCGAGGCCGGCCAGCTCAACACCTACGACGTGCTGGTGGCCGACGACGTGGTCTTCACCAAGGAGGCCCTGGACGAGTTCCTGGGCGTTCCCGCCGAGACCACCGAGGAGGATGGCAAGTGAGCACGATCGCCGATCCGCGTGACGTCATCGTCGCGCCGGTCGTCTCGGAGAAGAGCTACAGCGAGCTGAACCGCAACTGGTACACCTTCCTGGTGCACCCGGACGCGAACAAGACGGAGATCAAGATCGCTATCCAGCAGATCTTCAACGTCCGCGTCCTGACGGTCAACACGCTCAACCGCGAGGGCAAGCGCAAGCGGACCCGTACCGGGTTCGGCAAGCGCAAGGACACCAAGCGCGCGATGGTGAAGCTGGCTGACGGTGACCGTATCGAGGCCTTCGGCGGCCCGGTCAGCTGAGGGGTGTAGACAATGGCTATCCGTAAGTACAAGCCGACGACGCCGGGCCGGCGTGGCTCGAGCGTTGCCGACTTCGCCGAGATCACCCGGTCGACGCCCGAGAAGTCGCTGCTGGCTCCGCTGCCGAAGAAGGGCGGACGCAACGCCCACGGCCGGATCACCACGCGGCACCACGGTGGCGGTCACAAGCGCCAGTACCGTCTGATCGACTTCAAGCGGGTCGACAAGGACGGCGTGCCGGCGAAGGTCGCCCACATCGAGTACGACCCGAACCGCACCGCGCGCATCGCGCTGCTGCACTACGCCGACGGCGAGAAGCGCTACATCCTCGCGCCGAAGGACATGAAGCAGGGCGACCGCGTCGAGTCCGGTCCGGGCGCCGACATCAAGCCGGGCAACAACCTGCCGCTGCGCAACATCCCGGTCGGTACCACCATCCACAACGTGGAGCTGCGTCCGGGCGGCGGCGCCAAGCTGGCCCGTTCGGCCGGCGTCGGCATCCAGCTGCTCGGCCGTGAGGGCGCGTACGCGACCCTGCGTATGCCGTCCGGTGAGATCCGGCGCGTGGACGTGCGCTGCCGCGCCAGCATCGGCGAGATCGGCAACGCCGACCAGTCGAACATCAACTGGGGTAAGGCCGGCCGTATGCGGTGGAAGGGCAAGCGCCCGACCGTCCGTGGTGTCGCGATGAACCCGGTCGACCACCCGCACGGTGGTGGTGAGGGTAAGACCTCCGGTGGTCGCCACCCGGTCAACCCGCAGGGTAAGCCCGAGGGCCGCACCCGTCGTAAGGGCCAGCCGAGCGACCGGCTGATCGTCCGCCGCCGCTACGCCACGCGTAAGCGCGGCTGAGGGAGATAAGACATGCCTCGCAGCCTGAAGAAGGGCCCGTTCGTCGACGACCACCTGCTCAAGAAGGTGGAGACGCAGAACGACAAGGGCTCGAAGAACGTCATCAAGACCTGGTCGCGCCGCTCGACGATCATCCCGGAGATGCTGGGTCACACGATCGCCGTGCACGACGGACGTAAGCACGTCCCGGTCTTCGTGACCGAGGCCATGGTCGGGCACAAGCTCGGCGAGTTCGCGCTGACCCGCACGTTCAAGGGTCACGAGAAGGACGACCGGAAGAGCCGCCGGCGCTGACGCCGCGGGCATACGGATAGAGGAACAAGGGGTTACAGCGATGCCAGGAAAGGGCGACGCTCCGGTGCTTCCGGGCGCGCGGGCGGTTGCGCGGCACGTGCGCATCTCGCCGATGAAGGCGCGCCGGGTGGTCAACCTCGTCCGCGGCCTGCCCGCGAAGGAGGCTCTCACGGTGCTGCAGTTCGCGCCGCAGGCTGCGAGCGAGCAGGTGTACAAGGTGCTCGCGAGCGCGATCGCCAACGCGGAGAACAACGAGCGGCTGGACCCCGACGCGCTGCTCGTCAGCGAGGCGTTCGTCGACGAGGGCCCGACCATGAAGCGGTTCCGGCCGCGTGCGCAGGGCCGGGCGTACCGGATCCGCAAGCGCACCTGCCACATCACCGTGGCGGTCGAGGCGGTCGCGGCGGCCACGCCGAAGAAGTCGGCGAAGAAGGCCGCTCCGGCCAAGCCGGCGGCTGAGGAGCAGAGCACGACGGAGGGTGCCGAGTAATGGGTCAGAAGGTTCACCCGACCGGGTTCCGGCTCGGCATCTCGACCGACTGGAAGTCCCGCTGGTTCGCGGACAAGCTCTACAAGGACTACATCGGCGAGGACGTCAAGATCCGCCGCATGATGTCCAAGGGCCTCGAGCGCGCCGGCATTTCCAAGGTCGACATCGAGCGCACCCGGGACCGGGTCCGCGTCGACATCCACACCGCCCGGCCGGGCATCGTCATCGGCCGTAAGGGTGCGGAGGCCGACCGGATCCGCGGCGAGCTGGAGAAGCTCACCGGCAAGCAGGTCCAGCTGAACATCATCGAGGTCAAGAACCCCGAGTCGGACGCGCAGCTGGTCGCCCAGGGCGTTGCCGAGCAGCTGTCCAGCCGGGTCAGCTTCCGTCGGGCCATGCGCAAGGCGATGCAGTCCGCGATGAAGAACCCCGCCTGCAAGGGCATCCGGGTTCAGGTCTCGGGCCGTCTCGGCGGCGCCGAGATGAGCCGGACCGAGTTCTACCGCGAGGGCCGGGTTCCGCTGCACACGCTGCGGGCCAACATCGAGTACGGCTTCTTCGAGGCCCGTACCACCTTCGGCCGGATCGGCGTGAAGGTCTGGATCTACAAGGGCGACGCCGTCCCGGGCCGCGAGGCCCCGGCCGAGGCCGCCCCGTCGCGCGGGCCGCGCCGCGACCGTGGCGACCGGCCGGACCGGCCGCGCCGTGGCCGCTCGGGCTCGTCCGGTACGACCGCCGGTGGCACCGAGGCCGGCCGGGCTGCCGCGACGACCATCGCGCAGCAGGCGGAGACGCCGGCCGGTGAGCCGGTCGACGCCGGCGCCGTGGCAGCGGCCACGACCCAGCCGGCAGAAACGCAGCAGGAGGGCTGACAGATGCTGATGCCGCGCAAGCCCCCGAAGGGCTTCCGCAAGCCGCACCACCCGGACCGCAGTGGCGCGTCCAAGGGTGGTAACCGGGTGGTGTTCGGCGAGTTCGGGATCCAGGCTCTCGAGCCGGCGTACGTGACCAACCGCCAGATCGAGTCGGCGCGTATCGCGATGACCCGTCACATCAAGCGTGGCGGCAAGGTCTGGATCACGATCTTCCCGGACCAGGCCCTCACCAAGAAGCCGGCCGAGACCCGGATGGGTTCCGGTAAGGGTTCGCCCGAGTGGTGGGTCGCCAACGTCAAGCCGGGGCGGGTCCTCTTCGAGATGTCCTTCCCCAACGAGCAGATCGCGCGAGAGGCGATGCGTCGCGCGATCCACAAGCTCCCGATGAAGTGCCGCATTGTTACGCGCGAAGTGGGTGAATC
This sequence comes from Micromonospora sp. TSRI0369, assembly GCF_001905625.1. NCBI lineage: Bacteria > Bacillati > Actinomycetota > Actinomycetes > Micromonosporales > Micromonosporaceae > Micromonospora > Micromonospora sp. TSRI0369. The sequence goes on along the minus strand of NZ_LIVU01000004.1, from coordinate 396,576 downwards.
CTGATGGCAGCTGGCGTCAAGCCCTCCGAGCTGCGTGAGCTCTCCGAGGAGGAGCTGGTCACGAAGTTGCGCGAGGCGAAGGCGGAGCTGTTCAACCTCCGCGTGCAGGCCGCAACCGGGCAGCTGGACAACAACCGGCGGCTGCAGGTCATCCGTCGGGAGATCGCCCGGATCTACACGATCATGCGTGAGCGTGAGCTGGGTCTCTCGGCCGCGCCGACTGAGGTGACTGCATCATGAGTGAGAACACCACCACCGCCGCCGCGCGGGCCCGCCGCAAGGTTCGCGACGGCCTCGTGGTCAGCGACAAGATGGACAAGACCGTCGTGGTCGAGGTCGAGGACCGGGTCAAGCACGCGCTGTACGGCAAGATCATGCGCCGTACGCGCAAGCTGAAGGTCCACGACGAGCAGAACTCGGCCGGCATCGGTGACCGGGTCCTGATCATGGAGACCCGGCCGCTGTCCGCCACCAAGCGCTGGCGGCTCGTGGAGATCCTCGAGAAGGCCAAGTAGCGAAGGCTCGAGCTCGGCCGGTTTCGGTCGGGCGCAGGTTCCGCCAGGCTCCGGCCGCCCCGAGCGGCCGGAGAACCGGCAGACATAGGAGATAGACGTGATTCAGCAGGAGTCGCGACTGCGCGTCGCCGACAACACGGGTGCCCGGGAGATCCTGTGCATCCGGGTGCTCGGTGGCTCCGGTCGGCGCTACGCGAGCATCGGCGACGTCATCGTGGCCACCGTCAAGGACGCGATCCCCGGTGCCGGTGTGAAGAAGGGCGACGTCGTCAAGGCCGTCGTCGTTCGGACCGCCAAGGAGAAGCGGCGGCCGGACGGGTCGTACATCCGCTTCGACGAGAACGCCGCCGTCATCATCAAGGACGGTGGGGACCCGCGCGGTACCCGCATCTTCGGCCCGGTGGGCCGGGAGCTGCGGGACAAGCGGTTCATGAAGATCATCTCTCTCGCGCCGGAGGTGTTGTGACCGTGAAGGTCAAGAAGGGCGACACGGTCGTCGTCATCGCCGGCAAGGACAAGGGTGCCAAGGGCAAGGTCATCGCGGCCTACCCGCGGCAGGACAAGGTCCTGGTCGAGGGCGTGAACCGGGTCAAGAAGCACACCCGTATCAGCACCACCCAGCGTGGCGCCAAGACCGGTGGCATCGTCACCCAGGAGGCCCCGATCCACGTCTCGAACGTGATGGTCCTGGACTCCGAAGGCAAGCCGACCCGCGTCGGCTACCGGATCGACGACAACGGCCAGAAGGTCCGCATCGCGCGTAGCACCGGTAAGGACCTCTGATGACCACGGCTACCGAAACCAAGACTCTGCCGCGCCTCAAGGAGCGGTACCGCAACGAGGTGGTGGCCGAGCTGCAGAAGCAGTTCGAGTTCGCCAACCCGATGCAGGTGCCGCGGCTGGTCAAGATCGTCGTCAACATGGGTGTCGGCGAGGCCGCTCGCGACGCCAAGCTGATCGACGGGGCCGTTCGCGACCTGGCCACCATCACCGGCCAGAAGCCGCAGGTCCGGCGGGCCACCAAGTCCATCGCGCAGTTCAAGCTCCGCGAGGGCATGCCGATCGGCGCGAAGGTCACCCTGCGCGGCGACCGGATGTGGGAGTTCCTGGACCGGCTGCTCTCGATCGCGCTGCCGCGTATCCGCGACTTCCGCGGCCTGGACGGGCGCAAGCTCGACGGGCACGGCAACTACACGTTCGGTCTGACCGAGCAGTCGGTGTTCCACGAGATCGATCAGGACAAGATCGATCGCCAGCGGGGCATGGACATCACGGTGGTCACGACCGCCACGACCGACGACGAGGGCCGGGCGCTTCTCAAGCTCCTGGGCTTCCCGTTCAAGGAGAACTGAGATGGCCAAGAAGGCGCTGATCATCAAGGCGGCCGCGAAGCCGAAGTTCTCGGTTCGCGCGTACACCCGCTGCCAGCGGTGCGGTCGTCCGAAGGCGGTCTACCGCAAGTTCGGTCTCTGCCGGGTGTGCATCCGGGAGATGGCCCACCGCGGTGAGCTGCCCGGCGTGTCCAAGGCTTCCTGGTAATAGCCCGGCGCGCTCCGGCGCGTCAGCTGAACTGTCTCTTCGCCGTAGGCCCCGGGCCTGGCCCGGGGAACCCCGGCGAGAAAGGTTGACGAGTTTTCATGACGATGACCGACCCGATCGCAGACATGCTCACGCGTCTGCGTAACGCCAACCAGGCGTACCACGACCAGGTGACGATGCCGTACTCGAAGATCAAGGCGAACATCGCCGAGGTCCTCAAGGCCGAGGGCTACATCGCCACCTGGTCGGTCGAGGAGCCCGAGGAGGGTGCCGTCGGCAAGCGACTGGTCGTCGAGCTGAAGTACGGCCAGAACCGCGAGCGGAGCCTGGCCGGCATCAAGCGCGTGTCCAAGCCCGGTCTCCGGGTGTACGCCAAGTCGGACGGGCTCCCGCGGGTGCTCGGCGGGCTGGGCGTGGCGATCATTTCGACGTCCCAGGGGCTGCTCACCGACCGGCAGGCCCGCAAGCGGAGCGTTGGCGGGGAAGTCCTCGCCTTCGTCTGGTAACGGGAGACAGGTAGAAATGTCGCGTATTGGACGTAAGTCGATCCCGGTGCCTGCCGGCGTCGACATCACGATCGACGGCCGGACCGTCAAGGTCAAGGGCCCCAAGGGCGAGCTGAGCCACGTACTGGCCGAGCCGATCACGGCGGAGCGGGGCGAGGACGGCGAGCTGCACGTCAACCGGCCCAACGACGAGCGCAAGGCCAAGGAGCTGCACGGCCTGAGCCGGACGCTGGTGGCCAACATGATCGTCGGCGTGACCGAGGGCTATCGCAAGAGCCTGGAGATCGCCGGCACCGGTTACCGCGTGACCGCCAAGGGCAAGGACCTGGAGTTCGCGCTCGGGTTCTCGCACCCGGTCCTGGTGCAGGCGCCGGACGGCATCACCTTCACGGTGGAGAAGCCGACGCTGTTCCACGTGGCCGGCATCGACAAGCAGCAGGTCGGTGAGGTCGCCGCCAACATCCGGAAGATCCGCCCGCCGGAGCCCTACAAGGGCAAGGGCGTGAAGTACCAGGGCGAGGTCATCCGCCGCAAGGCTGGAAAGGCAGGTAAGAAGTGAGCGCCACGCTGCTCAAGCGCCGCCGCGGCGTCGCCGCCAAGCGTGCCGTCGGGCGTGCGCGTCGGCACTTCCGGGTCCGCAAGAACGTCAGCGGCACCGCCGAGCGTCCCCGCCTCGTCGTCACCCGCTCCCTGCGGCACATGGTGGCCCAGGTCGTGGACGACACCAAGGGTCACACCCTGGCGTCGGCCTCGACCATGGACGCCTCGCTGCGCGGCACCGAGGGCGACAAGAGCGCCCTGGCCGGCAAGGTCGGCGCCCTGCTCGCCGAGCGTGCCAAGGCCGCCGGCGTCTCGAAGGTCGTCTTCGACCGCGGTGGCAACCGGTACGCGGGGCGTGTCGCCGCGCTTGCCGACGCCGCCCGCGAAGCCGGGCTCGAGTTCTAGAAACCCCGTCACGAGAGAGAAGGAAGGCTGCTGATGCCAGGTCAACAGCGCCGTGGCGGCGGGTCCGGTGGCAACGAGGGTGGTCGCCGCGACAACCGCCGTGAGGGCGGCCGCGGAAACGCGCCCGTCGAGAAGACCCCGCACCTCGAGCGGGTCGTCGCGATCAACCGCGTCGCCAAGGTCGTGAAGGGTGGTCGTCGCTTCAGCTTCACCGCCCTCGTGATCGTGGGCGACGGCGACGGCACCGTCGGTGTGGGCTACGGAAAGGCCAAGGAGGTGCCCGCGGCGATCGCCAAGGGTGTCGAGGAGGCCAAGAAGCACTTCTTCAAGGTGCCGCGGATCGGTCAGTCGATCCCGCACCCGGTCACGGGCGAGGACGCCGCCGGTGTGGTGCTGCTCAAGCCGGCCTCCGCCGGTACGGGTGTCATCGCCGGTGGCCCGGTGCGTGCCGTGCTGGAGTGCGCGGGCATCCACGACGTGCTCTCCAAGAGCCTCGGCTCGTCCAACCCGATCAACATCGTGCACGCCACGGTGGCTGCCCTGAAGGGACTCGAGTCCCCGGAGCAGGTCGCGGCCCGTCGTGGTCTGCCGGTCGAGGACGTCGCGCCGGCCGCCATGCTGGCGTCGCGGGCGGGGGTGGCGTCCTGATGGCACGCCTGAAGGTCACCCAGCTCCGGTCCGTGATCGGGACCAAGAAGAACCAGCGTGATTCGCTGCGTTCGCTCGGTCTCAAGCGGATCAACGACGTGGTGGTCAAGGAGGACCGGCCGGAGATCCGCGGCATGATCTTCACGGTCAACCACCTCGTGAAGGTCGAGGAGGTCGAGTAATGACGATCAAGGTGCACCACCTGCGTCCGGCCCCTGGTGCCAAGACCGACAAGACCCGGGTGGGTCGCGGTGAGGGCTCGAAGGGCAAGACCGCCGGTCGCGGTACCAAGGGTTCGAAGGCCCGGAAGAACATCTCACCGGCGTTCGAGGGTGGGCAGATGCCCATCCACATGCGCCTGCCGAAGATGAAGGGCTTCAAGAACAAGTTCAAGGTCGTGTTCCAGGTGGTCAACCTGGACCGGCTGGCCGAGCTGTTCCCGAACGGCGGCCAGGTCGGCCCGGTCGAGCTGGTCGAGGCCGGCGCGGTCCGCAAGGGTCACCCGGTCAAGGTGCTCGGCACCGGCGACCTCGGTGGCGTGTCTCTCCAGGTCTCGGCGCACGCGTTCAGCGCGTCGGCCAAGGAGAAGATCACCGCCGCCGGTGGCTCGGTCACCGAGCTGTAAGGCGATGTTCATGGCGCCCGCTCAGTTGTTCGCAACTGGGCGGGCGCCATGGTCTACCGGCCACGTGTGCGCCGGGTAACATCGGATTCGTTTTATGTAGCCGGGCACATCTGCCCGGACCGGGGTCGGACTGTTAGAGTCCGTTCCCAGCCATGGATTCCGGGCACGCCGCCCGGCACACCACCCCGCCCCGCCAGGATTCGTCACCGGCGGCCCGCGTCGCGCAGGAGGAAGAAGTTGCTGTCCGCCTTTCTCAGTGCGTTCCGTACGCCTGACCTGCGCAAGAAGCTGCTGTTCACAGTAGGCATCATCGCGGTCTACCGGCTGGGCGCCACGCTGCCCAGCCCGGGCGTCTCGTACGGCAACGTGCAGAAGTGTCTCGACACCATCCAGGGTGGCAGCACCGGCGTGCTCAACCTGCTGGATCTCTTCTCCGGTGGCGCGCTGCTCCAGCTCTCGGTCTTCGCGCTGGGCATCATGCCCTACATCACCGCGTCGATCATCCTGCAGCTGCTGACGGTGGTGATCCCGCGCCTGGAGCAGCTCCGCAAGGAGGGCCAGGCCGGTCAAGCCAAGATCACGCAGTACACCCGCTACCTGACGCTGGGCCTGGGCGTCCTGCAGGCCTCTGCCTTCGTGGCGCTGGCCCGCTCCGGCCAGCTGTTCAACAACCAGTGCGACCAGTTCCCGATCGTGCCCCAGGGCACCGGCATCCCGGACTGGCTGACGCTGACCATCCTGGTCATGACCATGACCGCCGGCACCGGCGTGGTGATGTGGCTCGGTGAGCTGATCACCGACCGGGGCGTCGGCAACGGCATGTCCGTGCTGATCTTCACCTCGATCGCGGCTCGCCTCCCCAGCGAGGGCTGGAAGATCAAGACCACCAAGGGCTGGGGGATGTTCCTCCTCGTCATCGCCCTGGTGCTGGTGGTCATCACCGCTGTCACGTTCATCGAGCAGGCGCAGCGCCGCATCCCGGTGCAGTACGCCAAGCGCATGATCGGCCGGCGGATGTACGGCGGCACCTCGACCTACATCCCGCTCAAGGTGAACCAGGCCGGCGTCATCCCGGTCATCTTCGCCTCGTCGCTGCTCTACCTGCCGCAGCTCGCGCTCCAGTTCTTCGATCAGAACGACCCGGGCAAGGTCCAGGCGTGGATCCAGAACCACATCGTGAAGGCGAGCGCGCCGGAGCACATCGCGATCTACTTCCTGCTGATCATCTTCTTCACGTACTTCTACGTGTCGATCACGTTCAACCCGACCGAGGTCGCGGACAACATGAAGAAGTACGGCGGCTTCGTGCCGGGCATCCGCCCCGGCAAGCCGACCGCCGAGTACCTCGACTTCATCCTCAGCCGGATCACCCTGCCGGGCGCGCTCTACCTGGGCATCGTCGCGATCCTGCCGAACTTCTTCTTCATCTGGCTGGACAACCAGCAGTTCCAGAACTTCCCGTTCGGCGGCACCGCTGTGCTGATCATGGTCGGCGTCGGTCTGGAGACCGTGAAGCAGATCGAAAGCCAACTCATGCAGCGGAACTACGAAGGGTTCCTGCGGTAGATGCGACTCGTTCTGGTTGGCCCGCCGGGCGCGGGCAAGGGCACACAGGCGGAGTTCATCGCCGCGCACCTCTCGGTGCCGAAGATCTCGACCGGTGACATCTTCCGGGCGAACGTCTCCCAGGGCACGCCCCTGGGAGTCGAGGCCAAGCGGTACATGGACGCCGGCAAGCTGGTCCCGGACGAGGTCACCATCAACATGGTGCGCGACCGGCTCGCCGAGCCGGACGCGAGCGAGGGCTTCCTGCTCGACGGCTTCCCGCGGACCACTCCGCAGGCCGCCGCGCTGGACAAGCTCCTCGCCGACCTCGGCACCGCGCTGGACCTGGTCCTGGAGCTGGTCGTCGACGACGACGAGGTGATCCGGCGGCTGTCCGGCCGGCGCACGTGCCGGGGCTGCGGCAAGATCTGGCACGTCGAGTTCGACGCGACCAGCCGGGAGGGCATCTGCGACCGCTGCGGCGCGGAGCTGTTCCAGCGGGACGACGACAAGCCGGAGACCATCGCCGCCCGGCTGCGCGAGTACGCCGAGAAGACCGCGCCGCTTGTCGACTACTACGGCGCCCAGGGCAAGCTCGTCGGCATCGACGCGACCGGCCCGGTGGAGGACGTCACGGTCCGCGCCATCGACGCGCTGCGGTCGTACGGCGGCTGAGGTCCCACCCGCCACCTGGCGGATAGAGTGCGAGCAGCGGGGTACGTGCGACGTGCCCCGCTGCTCCGCGTACGCGCGACGAAAGGTAACACCACCATGCGCCGTCACCAGCTGGACATCCAGCTGAAGACCCCCGAGCAGATCGAGCTGATGCGGGCCGCCGGTCTGGTCGTCGCCCGTGCCCTGCGCCGGATGCGCGAGGCGGTGGCGCCGGGCGTGTCGACGGCCGACCTGGACGCGATCGCCGAGTCGACGATCCGCGAGGCCGGCGCGGTGCCGTCCTTCAAGGGCTACCACGGGTTCCCGGCGTCGATCTGCTCGTCGGTGAACCAGCAGGTGGTGCACGCCATCCCGTCGGCTCAGCAGGTGCTGCGCGAGGGTGACCTGATCTCGATCGACTGTGGCGCGGTGCTGGACGGCTGGCACGGCGACGCGGCCGTCACGGTGCCCGTCGGCGAGGTCGACCCGGCGCTGCTGAGGATGACGGCGGTGGCCGAGGACGCGATGTGGGCCGGGATCGCGGCGGCGGCGCGCGGGGCGGCCTCGGGCAAGGGCCGGCTCACCGACATCTCCCACGCGGTGGAGAGCGCGGTCCGCAAGGGCGGCCGGTACGGCATTGTCGACGGCTACGGCGGTCACGGCATCGGCACCGAGATGCACCAGGACCCGCACGTGCTCAACCACGGTCGTCCCGGCAAGGGCCCGCGGCTGGTTCCCGGCCTGGCGCTCGCCATCGAGCCGATGATCACCATGGGTTCGCCGCGTACTGTCGAGATGGCCGACGGCTGGACCGTGGTGACCCGGGACGGCTCGATGGCGGTGCACGTGGAGCACTCGATGGCGCTGCTGGACGACGGCGTGTGGGTGCTCACGGCCGAGGACGGCGGACGGGGCCGCCTGGGCGACCTGGTGACCGCCCGGCAGACTTCTGTCGACTCTCCGGCGGTCTGAGCCGGTGCCTCGACCCGTCCGGATGACCGGCACACGCCGTGCCGCCTTGGCCATGGGGTGCCATGCTGGTTCCCATGGATGAGCGCAACCGGATGCGGGCGGCCGACGCGGACCGGGAGGCCACCGCGGAGCGGCTTCGGGCCGCGCTGGCCGAGGGCCGGCTCGACCTGGGTGAGTACGACGACCGGCTGCGTCAGGCGTACGGGGCGAAGACCTACGGCGAGCTGGACGAGCTGCTGACCGACCTGCCCGGTCCCCGGCCGGCGGAGAGCTCGCTGCCGGCTCCGCGCGCGCCCGGGAAGAACCGGGTGGCCGATCGGGACCAGGCGGCCGTGAGCGCGCGCAACGCCTGGCTGCTGGGGGTGTGGGGGCCCTGGCTGAAGGTGGCCCTGATCCTCACCGCGATCTGGTTCGTCTCCCAGTTGGGTGAGGGCGAGTTCGAGGTCGACGACTACTGGCCGATCTGGGTGCTCGGCCCGTGGGGCGCCGTGGTGCTCTACCAGACGATCCAAGGGCTGGCGCACGGGGCGCCGGAGAACGACGCCGAGCGCCGGCGGCGCAAGCAGGTCGAGCGGGAGGCGCGTCGCCGGGCGAAGCGCGAGCTGCCGGAGACGTGAGCTGCGTCATATCCGCGTCCTGCGGGTGACAGTTGCGCCGGTCGGTTTGGCGAGCGCGCGCGGGTCGGCGTACACTTTCAGATCGGCGCACAGCGTCCACTCCGCCATGCCCACCCTGCGCTTCGGTGGGAGTCGGAGCCGCGGCTGGCGCGGGTTTCCTGATCTTGGTCAGTTCTCCCGTGTAAGACGTTGTGGGCCGTCCGGAGTAACCGACGTCAGGACAGCGGAGGACATGCCGAAAAAAGACGGAGCCATCGAGATCGAGGGTCGGGTCATCGAGCCCCTGCCGAACGCCATGTTCCGGGTGGAGCTCGCGAACGGTCACAAGGTGCTGGCTCACATCAGCGGCAAGATGCGGCAGCACTACATCCGCATCCTGCCGGAGGACCGGGTCGTCGTCGAACTCTCGCCGTACGACCTGACCCGCGGGCGCATCGTCTACCGCTACAAGTAAGCCTGACGGCGGCCGGGACGTTCCCGTGTCCGTCTTCGACGTCCGGGTCGCGCTGCGTCGCGCCTCCGGGCCAGATGGGAAGTAAGGCAACCGTGAAGGTCAAGCCGAGCGTCAAGAGGATCTGCAACAAGTGCCGGGTGATCCGCCGGCACGGCCGGGTCATGGTGATCTGCACCGACCCGCGCCACAAGCAGCGCCAGGGCTGACGCCCCACACATCACCAACTCGTCCCAGCCGCGGTCGGTGCGCAGCGCGTACCCCTCGTGGTTGACCCCCGGTCGGAGGCCGGGGCCCGCTCGGGCAGCGACCCATCCCGGTCGCCGGCGTTCGTCGCCGGAAGGACAGGGACGGTCGGGTAGCGGGGTGGGACGGGTCCACACCTCCGCCACACATCACGAGGAGTACGCCCGCACATGGCACGTCTAGTCGGCGTGGATCTCCCCCGCGAGAAGCGGATGGAGATCGCGCTCACCTACATCTTCGGGGTCGGTCGCACCCGCGCCCTGGAGACGCTCGCCGCGACCGGCATCTCGCCGGACAAGCGCGTTCGGGACCTCACGGACGAGGAGCTCGTCGAGCTCCGGAACCACATCGAGGGCAACTACAAGGTTGAAGGCGACCTGCGCCGCGAGGTCGCCGCTGACATCCGCCGCAAGGTCGAGATCGGCTGCTACGCCGGTATCCGGCACCGCCGCGGTCTGCCCGTGCGTGGTCAGCGCACCAAGACCAACGCGCGGACCCGGAAGGGCCCGAAGCGGACCGTGGCCGGCAAGAAGAAGCCCGGCAAGAAGTAACTAGGAGCGCACAGACTTATGCCACCGAAGGCTCGTGCCGGAGCCGCCGTCAAGAAGGTCCGGCGCAAGGAACGCAAGAACGTCGCCCACGGGCAGGCGCACATCAAGAGCACCTTCAACAACACCATCGTGTCCATCACGGACCCGACCGGTGCGGTCATCTCCTGGGCCTCCTCCGGCCAGGTGGGCTTCAAGGGCTCCCGCAAGTCGACTCCGTTCGCCGCGCAGCTCGCCGCCGAGGCCGCCGCGCGTCGCGCGATGGAGCACGGCATGCGCAAGGTCGACGTGTTCGTCAAGGGTCCCGGCTCCGGCCGGGAGACCGCCATCCGTTCGCTGCAGGCAGTGGGCCTCGAGGTCGGGCAGATCTCCGACGTCACGCCGCAGCCGCACAACGGCTGCCGTCCGCCGAAGCGTCGCCGGGTCTGAGAGGTTAGAGAGAGATGGCTCGTTACACCGGTGCTGACTGCCGCCGTTGCCGGCGGGAGAAGATGAAGCTGTTCCTCAAGGGCAGCAAGTGCGATGGCCCGAAGTGCCCGTTCGAGTCCCGGCCGTTCCCGCCCGGGCAGCACGGCCGCGGCCGCACGAAGGAGACGGAGTACCTGCTCCAGCTTCGTGAGAAGCAGAAGGCCCGTCGTGTCTACGGCGTGCTGGAGAAGCAGTTCCGCGGCTACTACGAAGAGGCCGTGAGCAAGGAGGCCAAGACCGGCGAGGTCCTGCTGCAGATCCTCGAGTCGCGGCTGGACAACGTGGTCTACCGGGCCGGCTACGCCAAGTCCCGGGACATGGCCCGTCAGCTGGTCAAGCACGGCCACTTCACGGTGAACGGCAAGAAGGTCGACATCCCGTCGTACCGCGTCAAGGAGCACGACATCGTCGAGGTGCGTGCGAAGAGCAAGGAGCTCACCCCGTTCCTCGTGGCGCAGGGTGAGGCCGGCTCGCGGACCGTTCCGGCTTGGCTGGAGGCGATCCCGAGCCAGATGAAGATCCTCGTGCACTCGCTCCCGGCCCGCCAGGTGATCGACACCCAGGTCCAGGAGCAGCTGATCGTCGAGCTCTACTCCAAGTAAGGGCTCGTTGCGGTGGCCCGTCCTCCGGGGCGGGCCACCGGAACAGTTGTGTCGTGGGCGTCAAATAGCGGGCGCCCCGGAAGAGAAGAGAAAAGATGCTCATCAGCCAGCGACCGTCTCTCTCCGAAGAGTCGATCAACGAGACCCGCTCCCGGTTCACCATCGAGCCGCTGGAGCCCGGCTTCGGCTACACGCTGGGCAACTCGCTGCGGCGTACGCTGCTGTCCTCCATCCCGGGTGCGGCGGTCACCTCGATCAAGATCGACGGTGTGCTGCACGAGTTCACCACGATCCCCGGGGTCAAGGAGGACGTGGTCGAGCTCGTCATGAACATCAAGGAGCTGTGCGTCAGCTCCGAGCACGACGAGCCGGTCAGCATGTACCTGCGCAAGCAGGGCCCGGGCGACGTGACCGCCGGTGACATCCAGCCCCCGGCCGGTGTCTCGGTGCACAACCCGGACCTGAAGCTCGCCACCCTCAACGGCAAGGGCCGGCTCGACATGGAGCTGACCGTCGAGCGGGGTCGCGGCTACGTCACGGCGGCGCAGAACAAGCAGGCGGGCGCCGAGATCGGCCGGATCCCGGTCGACTCGATCTACTCGCCGGTGCTCAAGGTGACGTACCGGGTCGAGGCGACGCGTGTCGAGCAGCGGACCGACTTCGACCGGCTGATCATCGACGTCGAGACCAAGCCGTCGATGGGCCCGCGTACCGCGCTGGCCTCGGCCGGCTCGACGCTGGTGGAGCTGTTCGGGCTCGCCCGTGAGCTGGACGAGACCGCCGAGGGCATCGACATCGGGCCGTCCCCGCAGGACGCCCAGCTGGCGGCCGACCTGGCCCTGCCGATCGAGGAGCTGGACCTGACCGTCCGCTCCTACAACTGCCTCAAGCGCGAGGGCATCAACTCCGTTGGTGAGCTCATCGGGCGTACCGAGGCCGACCTTCTCGACATCCGCAACTTCGGCCAGAAGTCGATCGACGAGGTCAAGATGAAGCTCGCCGGGATGGGCCTGGGGCTGAAGGACTCGGCTCCGAACTTCGACCCGGCGCACGTCGTGGACGCCTTCGGTGAGGCGGACTACGACACCGACGACTACCGCGAGACCGAGCAGCTCTAGTCCGCGCTGCCGCCACACCTGAGGAGCACCAAGCATGCCCACGCCCACCAAGGGCCCCCGCCTCGGCGGCAGCCCCGCGCACGAGCGGCTGATGCTGGCCAACCTGGCCACCGCGCTGTTCCAGCACGGCAAGATCCAGACCACCGAGACGAAGGCCCGGCGGCTCCGTCCGCTGGCCGAGCAGCTCATCACCAAGGCCAAGCGCGGCGACCTCGCCTCGCGCCGCCGGGTGCTGGGCGTCGTCAAGGACAAGGACGTGGTCTACGCCCTGTTCGACCAGATCGCGCCCCGGTACGCCAACCGCAACGGTGGCTACACCCGGATCGTGAAGACCGGTCCGCGCAAGGGTGACGCCGCTCCGATGGCGATCATCGAGCTGGTGGAGGAGCTTCAGGTCGCCGAGCCGAAGGCGAACAAGAAGACCGCCGCCCGTAAGGCCGCGCAGCAGGACAAGGTCGAGGCCCTGGCCCCGGCCGAGGAGAAGCCGCGCTCCAGCGAGGGCGACCAGGACGCCGAGGCCCCGGTCTCCGCGTCGGGTGACACCGCCGCCGCCCGCGAGGACAGCGACGAGGCCACCGAGAACGACAAGGCCTGAGATCAGGCTCGACCGGGCCCGGCATCCCCTCGGGGGTGCCGGGCCCGTCGCCGTCGACAGGAGGTACGAGGTGGACGAGCGGATCCGGCTGCGGCTGGACGTCTCGTACGACGGCACGGACTTCTCCGGCTGGGCGCCCCAGCCGACCCGGCGCACGGTGGCCGGCGTGCTCATGCAGACGCTGGACCTGGTGCTCGGCGCGGGCACGGCGACCGGCCTCACAGTGGCCGGGCGTACCGACGCCGGGGTGCACGCCACCGGGCAGGTCTGCCACCTCGACCTGCCCGCTGCGGTGTGGCGGGAGCACGAGGGGCGGTTGCTGCGCCGGCTGGCCCGGCTCCTCCCGCCGGACGTGCGGGTACGCGCCATGACCGAGGTGCCGGCCGACTTCGACGCCCGGTTCTCGGCCACGTTCCGGCGCTACGAGTACCGGGTCACCGACGCCCCGTGGGGCGCCGAGCCGCTGCGTCGCGGGGACACTCTGGCCTGGCCCAAGCCGCTGGACCTGGCGGCGCTGAACGCCTCCGCGGCCGGTCTGGTGGGCGAGCACGACTTCGCCGCGTACTGCCGGCGCAAGGAGAACGCGACCACGCTGCGCGAGGTGACCCGGCTGGACTGGCGGCGCGACCCGGACGGGATCCTGGTGGCCACCGTCCAGGCCGACGCGTTCTGCCAGAACATGGTGCGCAGCCTGGTGGGGGCGATGCTTGTCGCCGGGGACGGGCGGCGGCCGGTCCAGTGGCCGGCCGGCCTGCTGACCCGCCGGGAGCGGTCCAGCGAGGTGACGGTGGCGCCCGCGCACGGCCTGGCCCTGGTCGAGGTGGGCTACCCGGCCGACCCGGCCGAGTACGCCCGCCGCGCAGAGGAGACCCGCCGGTTGCGGGTGCCGGTGGCCGAGGGCTGACCGGAGGTCAGTCGGTGCCCCGCTGACCGGCGCTGTCCTCGGCCGAGTCGGCGTCCGGCTGTCCGGCCGTTCCACTCGCCGCGCGAAGGTCGAGCACGCCCCGGTTCAGGTGCAGCTCGATCAGGTCGTACATGATCTCTCGGGCGGTGGCGTCGTCGCTGCCAATGCGTTCCCCGTCGGCGCGGGTGACCAGGCAGAAGGCGACGTAGTGGCCGCGTACCTGCCAGGCGACCCGGGCCGCGGCCCGCTCCACCGCCTCGGTGTCGTCGCCCGCCGCCATGCCACGGAACCGTCCCTGCCGCTGGTCGAGCAGCGGCCGGATGCGGTCGCGTACCCGCTGGGCGGTGGCCACGTCGGTGAGGTTGAACAGGCCGGCGGTGACCAGGTGGTCGCCGTCGGGGGAGCGGAGCGTCCCCCGCACGACCTGGTTGCAGCCGAGCCGGACCAGCAGGTCGGCGATCTCGCCGGTGGCCGCGACCTGGCACTTCGTGCTGGCCTGGGTCTTGAGCACCCGGTAGGCCGGCTTTCCGTCGGTGACCACCAGGTCCTTGGCCGGGAAGACCTCCTTGGCGGTGAGCGCCGCCTGGTCGGTGTCCCGGGAGTCCAGGTCGGTCCCGCCGGACGGGGCGCTCGACTGGCTCGGCTGCGGCGTCGGCTGGCCTGTCGGCGGCGTGGTGGTGCGTTCGTCGAGCAGCGCGGCGACGGCGAGCCCGGTGAGTGAGAGCAGGAGCAGCACGGCGGCGCCGCCGACGAGCGCCTGCCAGAACCGGCTGCCGCCGTTACGGCGGTCGGCGCGCCGGGTCCGGGGCACCTCGGAGACGTCACCGGCGCGGGTGGTCGGGCTGGTCGGGATCGGCACGGCCTGCCGGGTCGCGGCCGCCGGCACGGGCGCGGGGGCGGGCGGTGCGGGCTGCGGCACCGGGGAAGGCGCCGGGGGTGGCGCGGGCCGCCCCGGTGTCGGCGCCGGGGCCGGCGGTGCCGGAGCAGGGGCGCGGGCGTCGTCGGCCACCCGTTGCTCGTCGGGTCCGGCCGGCGGCAGGGCCGGCTGCTCGGGCGGTCCGGCCGGCGGCAGGGCCGGCTGGGCGGCGGGACGGGCCGGTGGCGGCAGCGACGGCGTGGGAAAGCGGGAGCGCGACGGACCCGCGGGCGGCGGCGCGGCTGCGGGCCCGGTCGGGGCCGACCCGGGCTTCGGGTACTCCAGGAAGGCATCCTCATCGGACTCGTACCGGTACACCATGTGGCATAGAGTAGGACTGATTGTCCCTTTCAGGGGTAATATCGGGAAATTCTGGCGGAGTGGCGTCCCACTCCGCCCACGACACCGTCGCCGGAACCGTTCCGGCCCGGTGCGACAATGCCGACGTGACCGGCGACCATTACTTCACCGCTGAGCCAACGGCCCCGGCGCGTCCGCGCGAGGTCGAGTTCACAGTCGGCGGGCGCGACTACACGCTCGGCTCCGCCGCGGGCGTCTTCTCCGCCGACCGGCTCGACCCCGGCACCGCGGTCCTGCTGCGCAAGGCCGAACTGCCGGACGCCGACGTCACCGGCGCGCTGCTCGACATCGGCTGCGGCTTCGGCCCGATCACCTGCGTCCTCGCCACGTTCGCGCCGAAGGCCACGGTCTGGGCGGTGGACGTCAACGAGCGGGCCCGCGCCCTCACCACCGCCAACGCGGCCCGGGTCGACGCCGCCGACCGCGTCCACGCCGTCGCGCCCGACGAACTGCCGGACGACGTCACCTTCACCCAGATCTGGTCCAACCCGCCGATCCACATCGGCAAGCCGGAGCTGCACGGCCTGCTGCTGCGCTGGCTGCCGCGGCTCACCCCGGACGGCGTCGCCTGGCTCGTCGTCGCCCGGCACCTCGGCGGCGACTCGCTGCACCGCTGGCTCGTCGAGCAGGGCTGGTCAGTCGAGCGGCACGCCAGCCAGAAGGGCTACCGGGTGCTGCGGGTCACCCGGTAATCCGGTGTCGTCCACCGGCCCCGCTCGGGCAGGATGCCCGCGTGGGATACGTGGACGTGGCAGGGGTCGGGCACATCCTCCCGGACGGACGGGAGCTGTTCGCCGACGTGTCGTTCCGCGTCGGCGAAGGCGCCAAGGTGGCGCTCGTCGGCCCGAACGGCGCCGGCAAGACCACGCTGCTGCGGATGGTCGCCGGTGACCTGCCGGTGAAGACCGGCGCGATCGCCCGCTCCGGCGGACTCGGCGTGATGCGGCAGTTCATCGGCATGATCGGGGACGAGTCCACGCTCGCCGACCTGGCGCTCTCCCTCGCCCCGCCGGCGCTGCGCGACGCCGGGCGGCGGCTCGCCGAGACCGAGGCGGCCATGCGGACTGCAGAGGTCCGCGGCAAGTACAGCTCCACCGCCGCCAAGGCCCAGCTCGCGTACGCCGAAGCGCTCGCCGCCTGGGGCGAGACCGGCGGGTACGACGCCGAGGTGCTCTTCGACACCGTTGCCACGATCGTGCTGGACCTGCCCTGGGACAGCGCTCGCGACCGGCCGGTACGCACCCTGTCCGGCGGCCAGCAGAAGCGCTTCGCCCTGGAGTTGCTGCTGCGCGGCCCGGACGAGGTGCTGCTGCTCGACGAGCCGGACAACTTCCTCGACGTACCCGGCAAACGCTGGCTGGAGGCGCGGCTGCGCGAGTCGGCCAAGTCGGTGCTCTACGTCTCACACGACCGGGAACTGCTGGCGCAGACCGCCGACCGGGTCGTCGCGGTGGAGGGCGGCAGCGCCTGGGTGCACCCGGGCGGCTTCGCGAGCTGGCACGACGCCCGGTTGGCCCGCCACGCCCGCCTCGACGAGCTGCGCAAACGCTGGGACGAGGAGCACCAGAAGCTGCGCGAGCTGATGCTGATGTACAAGCAGAAGGCCGCGTACAACGACGGGATGGCCTCCCGCTACCAGGCGGCGCAGACCCGGTTGCGCAAGTTCGAGGAAGCCGGGCCGCCGCCCGTACCCCCGAAGGACCAGGACATCCGGATGCGCCTGACCGGCGGGCGGACCGGCAAGCGCGCGGTGATCGCCGAGCAGTTGGAGCTGGACGGCCTGACGTACCCGTTCGACCTGGAACTCTGGTACGGCGACCGGGTCGCGGTGCTCGGCGCGAACGGCACCGGCAAGTCGCACTTCCTGCGCCTGCTGGCCCGGGGCGGCACCGACCCGGAGCCGGGCAACACCCCCGTCGACGGCGCCGCCGCGCTCGCGCCCGTCGCGCACGGCGGCATGGTCCGGCTCGGCGCGCGCGTGCGGCCCGGGCACTTCTCGCAGACCCACGACCGGCCCGAGTTGATGGCGAAGACGCTGGTCGAGGTGCTGTGGCGCGGCGACGAGCACCGGGCCGGCATGGACCGGCACGCCGCCATGGCGGCGCTGTCCCGGTACGAGCTGGCCGGTCAGGGCGACCAGCGGTTCGGCACGCTCTCCGGCGGTCAGCAGGCCCGCTTCCTGGTGCTGCTGCTGGAGCTGTCCGGGGCGACGCTGCTGCTGCTCGACGAGCCCACCGACAACCTCGACCTGGCCTCGGCCGAGGCGCTGGAGGCCGGGCTGACCGCGTTCGAGGGAACGGTGGTCGCGGTCACCCACGACAGGTGGTTCACCCGTACCTTCGACCGGTTCGTGCTGTTCCGGGGCGACGGTGACGTGGTGGAGACTCCGGAACCGGTCTGGGACGTGGGCTGAGCCGCTCCCCGGGTGGGCGCCCGGGGAGCGGGCATAGGGTGGATCTCGTGAGTGAGATGACCTATCGTCGGCTGGGCGACTCCGGGCTCGTGGTGTCCGTGGTCGGCATCGGCTGCAACAACTTCGGCCGCAAACTCGACATCGACGGCACCCGGGCGGTGGTGGACGCCGCCCTCGACGCCGGGATCAACTTCTTCGACACCGCGGACATCTACGGCGAGCCGCAGGGCGCCTCCGAGGAACTGCTCGGCCAGGCGCTCAAGGGCCGCCGCGACGACGTGGTGGTGGCCACCAAGTTCGGCATGGACATGCACGGCGCGAACGGGCCGGACCACGACGCCCGGGGCGCCCGCCGCTACATCGCCCGCGCCGTCGAGGCGTCGCTGCGCCGGCTCGGCACCGACCACATCGACCTCTACCAGATGCACGAGCCCGACCCGGGCACCCCGATCGATGAGACGCTCGCCGCGCTCGACGACCTGGTGACCGCCGGCAAGGTCCGCTACCTCGGCAACTCCAACTTCGCCGGCTGGCAGATCGCCGACGCCGACTGGACCGCGTCGTCGCAGGGGCGTACCCGGTTCATCTCCGCGCAGAACCACTACTCGCTGGTGGAGCGCGGGGTGGAGGACGAGGTGATCCCGGCCTGCGAGCGGTTCGGCCTCGGCATGCTGCCGTTCTTCCCGCTCGCCAACGGGCTGCTCACCGGCAAGTACAAGCGGGGCGAGGCGCCCCCGTCCGGCAGCCGCCTGGCCGGTGGCGGCCGGTACGCCGAGCGGCTGGCCGCCGCGCGCTGGGACGTCATCGAGGCGATCGAGGCGTACGCGGCCGAGCGCGGGATCAGCATGCTCCAGGTGGCCATCGGTGGGCTGGCGGCGCGTCCCGCCGTGACGTCGGTGATCGCCGGCGCGACCACCCCCGAGCAGGTGAAGGCCAACGCCGAAGCCGGAACGTGGCAGCCGTCCGACGAGGACCTGGACGCCCTGGACGCCATCCTCTGACTGCCCCTGCCGGTTAAACGCGCCCGCCCGCGCGCGCGTTGGGGCCCGCTTGCGGTTGGTCCGCCCGTGTTCGGTCCGCTCGCGCGTCGGGCCGCGCCTTGGGTCCGCTCGCGCGTTCGGTCCGCCCGTGTTCGGCCCGTCCGCGCGTCGGGGGTGCGCCCGCTTGTCAGCGTGCGAGCGTCGGGGCTTGCCCCGAGCGGCGGCGTGCGCCCACCGGGGCCCGCTCGCGCGGAGGCACCCATGGCGTTCCACCCCGAGGCAGCGCTCACGATGGGTGGAACGGTATGGGTGTCAAAAGGGCCTTGAGACACCCATGGCGTTCCACTCGCGGCTGAATCTAGCGACGGGTGGAACGCCATTGGTGTCTTCGGGCGGCGGCCTTCTGACGCCCGTGGTGTCTCGGGCGGCCCGGCAGCGGGCTGCGGGCTGCGGGCTGCGGGTGCGGGTCAGCGGTTTGCTGCGGTGGCACGACGTTCTGCCAGGGCCTGGCGTACCAGGGCGACAGTGGCGTCGGGCCGGCGTAGCACGTCGTCGGCGGTGAACCGGAGTACGAGCCACCCGGCCGCGCGCAGCGCGTTCAGGCGTGCCACGTCCCGCCGGAAGTGAGCCCGCTCCCGGTGGTGGTCGCCGTCGTACTCGACCGCGAGGCGGAGTGCCGGCCAGGCCAGGTCCACCCGGGCCACGAAGCGTCCGCCGGCGCGTACCTCGTGCTGGGCGGTGAGCGGGCCGAGACCGGCGTCGAGGAGGAGCAGCCGCAGCCGTGTCTCCATCGGGGACTCGCTCAACGGCTCGGCCAGCGCCAGCACCTCGCGCAACAGCGGAGCGCCCGGCCAGCCCGGCCGGTCGGCGGCGTACGCCCGCAGGACGGGCAGCTTCACGACCCGGCGACGCAGTAGCACGTCGACGGCGACCAACGCCTCGGCGAGTGAGCCCTGTCGACCCAGGTCGAACGCGGTACGCAACGGGGTGGTGACCGGCAGAGCGCCGACGAGGGTGCGGTCCCGCTCCGGCAGCGGCGACCGGACCAACCGCAACCGTGGGTGCGGTCGCAGTCGAGCAGCAGTCGGCAGCAGCGCGGTGACCGGCGCGTCGCGGGTGAGCACGTCCGCGCCGAACAGCCAGGCGGCGCTGCGCCCTGCCAGCACGCCACCCGGAGGCAGGCGCAGCGCCACCGCCTCGCACCACATCCGGTGGTCGTCGGCGCGGTATCCGTCCCGGTGCACGTACACGTCCGGAAGCAGGCGGATCCACGTCGGCCCGCGCAGCATCGTCCAGGTGAGCAGCCCTTCGGAGACGGCGTGGCCGCCGCGGAACGGCAGGATCGCAAGGCGGCGCGGAACGCGGGCGGGAACGGACATCCGGGCAGCGTGTCGTGACGGGACGGTCACCCGCTGTCCCGGACCGGAAGGTGAACGCTTTCCTGGGAAAAACCTCACCTGGGCTTCCGTACGGGCGGGAGGCGTCGTACGGTAGGCCGCAAGTGACCCACGGGAGCCCGGTGCGGACCGGGCTGAGAGGGGGGCTGGGAGCCCCCGACCGTCGAACCTGATCCGGGTAATGCCGGCGCAGGGAGGAGCGTTGCCGTGCTGTCCCTGGGACGACTGCATCTCATCACCGACACCCGGCCGGGGCGTGACCCGCTCGCGGTGCTGCGTGCCGCCCTGCCGGTGGCCGGCGCCGAACTCGTCGTGCAGGTGCGCGTCGAGGACGACGCGACCGACCGGGAGGCGTACGAGCTGGCCCGGCTGGTGGTCGACGCCTGCCGGCCGTACGGGGCGCGGTGCCTGGTGAACGATCGGCTGCACGTGGCGCTCGCGGTGGGCGCCGCCGGTGGCCACGTCGGCGCGGACGACCTGCCGGTGGCCGCCGCGCGCCGGGTGCTCGGCCCGGACGCCGTGCTCGGCGCGACCGCCCGGGAACCGGTGGGCGCCCGCGCCGCTGTGGACGCCGGCGCCGGCTACCTGGGTGTGGGCCCGTGCCACGTCACCACCACCAAGTCCGGCCTGCCGGAACCGATCGGCCCCGAGGGGATCCGCGCGGTCGCCGACGCGGTGACCGTGCCGGTGATCGCGATCGGCGGGGTGACCGCCGCGAGCGTGCCGGAGCTGCGGGCCGCCGGGGCGTACGGGGTGGCCGTGGTGGGGGCGCTGAGCGGCGCAGCCGATCCCGCGCACGCCACCGCCGAGCTGATGCGGGCGCTGACGTGTTAAGAGGGGGCCCTTCCTCTACCGGAGGCGTTAACAGGGGGCCCTTCCTTACCGACGTGGCGGTGGTGGGGGGCGGGCCGGTGGGGTGGGCGATCGCGTGGCGGTGCGCGCAGCGCGGACTGCGCGTGGTGGTGCACGACGGCCGGCCCGGGTCGGGCGCGTCGTCGGTGGCCGCCGGGATGCTGTCGCCGGTCGCCGAGGCGTACTTCGGTGAGCGCGAGCTGACCGGGCTGCTCGTCGAGTCGGCCGCCCGCTGGCCCGGCTTCGCCGCCGAGCTGACCGAGGCGAGCGGCGTCGACATCGGGTACCGCACCGAGGGCACGCTCGTTGTCGGGCTCACCGCCGACGACCTGGCCGAGGCGGGGCGGCTGTGGTCGTACCAACAGGGGTTGGGACTGCCGATCACGCCGCTGCGCCCCTCGGAGCTGCGCGACCGCGAACCGGCGCTGGCGCCGCGTGTGCGCGGCGGCGCGGTGGCCCCCGGCGACCACCAGGTCGACCCGCGCCGGCTGGTCGCCGCGCTGCGCACGGCCGCGGAACGAGCCGGCGTGGAGCTGCGCCCGGCGCGCGTCGGCGCGCTGTCCGAGGTGGATGCGCGGGTCACTGTGGTCGCGGCCGGCTGCGGCGCGGCGGAGCTGACCGGCCTGCCGGTCCGCCCGGTGAAGGGCCAGGTGTTGCGGCTGCGCGCGCCGGGTGGCGGCCCGCCGGGCTTCCGGCACGTGATCCGGGGGTACGCGGACAGCGAGTCGGTCTACCTGGTGCCCCGGGACAGCGGCGAGGTCGTGGTCGGGGCGACAGTCGAGGAGCGCGCGGACACCGCTGTCACCGCCGGTGGCGTGCTGACACTGCTGCGCGCCGCCACGGAACTGGTGCCGGAACTCGTCGAGTACGAGCTGGCCGAAGCCGTCGCCGGGTTGCGCCCCGGTACGCCGGACAACGCGCCGATCATCGGGCCGCTGCCCGGGCGGCCGGGTGTGCTCGCCGCGACCGGGCACCACCGGCACGGCATCGTGCTCACCCCGGTCACCGCCGACCTGGTCACCGAGCTGATCGTCACCGGCGAGCCGGATCCCGCGCTCGCCCCCTTCACCCCGGACCGCTTCGGGAAGGAGCGCACGTGGAACTGATCGTCAACGGCACGGGCCGGACGCTGCCCGACGGTGTCACGGTCGCCGAGGTGGTCCGCACCGTCACCGACCGGGAGCGCGGGCTCGCGGTGGCGGTGAACGGCGAGGTGGTGCCGCGCGGCGGCTGGTCGGCGAGCGTGCTGCGCGACGGCGACCGGGTCGAGGTGCTCAGCGCCACCCAGGGCGGGTGAGCAGCATGTCCACGTTGGAGATCGGCGGGTTCGAGTTCGGCTCCCGGCTCATCCTCGGTACCGGTGGCGCGGCGAACCTGCACGTGCTGGAGCAGGCGATCCGGGCGTCCCGCACCGAGCTGGTCACGCTGGCGCTGCGCCGGGTGGACACCACGCCCGGCGGGTCGGGCGGCCTGCTCGACCTGGTGGAGCGGTGCGGCGTACGGCTGCTGCCGAACACGGCCGGCTGCCGTACCGCTGTGGAGGCGGTGAAGACGGCGCACCTGGCCCGGGAGGCTTTCGACACCGACTGGGTGAAGCTGGAGGTGATCGGCGACGAACGCACGCTCCTGCCCGACGGGGTGGAGCTGCTGCGCGCCGCCGAGGAACTGGTGGCGGACGGGTTCACAGTGCTGCCGTACACGTCGGACGATCCGGTGCTGGCGCGGCGGCTGGCGGACGTGGGTTGCGCGGCGGTGATGCCGGCCGGGTCGCCGATCGGCTCCGGGCTGGGCATCGGCAACCCGCACCACATCCGGCTGATCCGGCAGGCCGTCGACGTGCCCGTGGTGCTCGACGCGGGCATCGGCACCGCCTCCGACGCCGCGCTGGCGATGGAGCTGGGCTGCGACGCGGTGCTGCTGGCGAGCGCCGTGACCCGGGCCGCCGACCCGGTGGCGATGGCCACCGCGATGCGGTACGCGGTCGAGGCGGGCCGCCTGGCGTACGGCGCGGGCCGCATCACCCGCCGCTTCCACGCCCTGGCGTCCACCCCCGACGACGGCCGCCCCGACCTGTGACCGCGTCACGCGTTGCAGATCTTGGTACGGAGGCGCCCCCGGAGGGGCGGCCGCGTACCAAGATCCAGGGCGGGCCGAGCGGCGTCGTGGTGCTCACCGATCGGCGCCTCGCTCGGGGGGCGCTCGTCGACGTGTGCGCGGGTGCCGTGGGTGGGGGAGTGCGGTGGGTGGTGTTGCGGGAGAAGGACCTGCCGCGCCCCGAACGCCTCGCGCTCGCCGTCGATCTGCGCGCGATCCTCGCCGAGGCGGGCGGCACGCTCGTCGTCGCCGGGCCGGACCCGCTCGACGGGGACGCGGTGCACCTGCCGGCCGCCGGCCCGTACCCGCCGCCGGCCGTCGACCTGGTCGGCCGGTCCTGCCACGACACCGCCGAGCTGGCCCGGCTCACCACCGAGCACTACGCCACCCTGTCCCCGGTCTACGAGACAAGAACGAAGCCCGGCTACGGCCCGGCGCTGCGGCCGGCCGGACTCGCCGAGCTGGTGAAAGTCAGCCCGGTCCCGGTGCTCGCACTGGGCGGCATCGAAACGGCAGCTCAGGTAGCGGCCTGCGTAGAGGCAGGCGCAGCAGGAGTAGCAGTCCTGGGAGCCATCATGCGCGCCCAGGAGCCGCGAGAAACCGCCACCACGCTGGTCAGAGCCTTCCAGGAGGCGGCCACCCCCTTGACGTGCACCCACCCCGCGCGACCCGACGAAGGCCCGCACGCGACAGGGCTGCGGCCGACCGTGCCCACGGAGGGATCAAGCCTGACCGCCCGGAGTGGGCACGGTCGGCCGCAGCCCTCAACCGCAACCACCGGTGGAGGAAAGCAGTGACGCCGAAAACAGTTCTCACCGTGGCAGGATCCGACTCCGGAGCAGGAGCAGGCATCCAGGCCGACCTCAAGACGTTCGCCGCGCTCGGGGCGTACGGCACGAGCGTGCTCACCGCCGTCACCGCGCAGAGCACGCGGGGCGTGGACGCCGTCCTGCCGTTGCCCCCGCAGACGGTCCGCGACCAGATGGACAGCGTGCTCGGCGACTTCGACGTCCGGGCCGTGAAGACCGGGATGCTCGGCACCCCGGCGGTCGCCGACGCGGTGGCCGAGGCGGCCCGGGCCGGGCGGCTGCCGCACCTGGTCGTCGACCCGGTACTGGTCGCCACCAGTGGGCACCGGCTCGGCGTCGTCGAGGCGGTCGAACGGCTGCTGCCGTACGCGGAGGTGGCGACGCCGAACTGCGCGGAGGCCGCCGCCCTCACCGGAGGCTCGGTGGGCACCGTCGAGGAGATGGTGGCGGCGGCCGAGGCGCTGGCGGCGCGCGGCCCGGCGTTCGTGGTGGTGACCGGCGGCGACGTGGACGCCGACGGCGAGTCGGTGGACGTGCTGTCCGGCGGCGGGACGACGCGGCTGCTGCGCGCGCCCCGGGTGGACACCCGGCACAACCACGGCACCGGCTGTTCGTTCTCGGCCGCCGTCGCGGTCCGGCTGGCCGCTGGCGACGCGGTGCCGGTCGCGGTGGCGGCCGCCAAGGAGTACGTCACCCGCGCGCTGACCGGCGCGCGGACCTGGGAGCTGGGCGCGGGACGCGGCCCGCTGGACCACTTCGGCTGGTCCGCATGAGCGACAGGGAGGCTCACATGCAGGCACGTCGCAAGGTGTACGTGGAAGGGTCGCGGCCGGACATCCGGGTGCCGTTCGCCGAGGTGCCGCTGACCGGGGACAACCCGCCGGTACGGCTCTACGACACGTCCGGCCCCGGCTCCGACCCGGAGGTGGGGCTGCCCGCGCTGCGCGGGCCGTGGATCGCCGAGCGCGGTGACGTCGCCCCGGTCCGCGGCGCCGGCACGCCGCTGGCGGGGACCCGTCCGACGCAGCTCGCGTACGCGCGGGCCGGGATCGTCACGCCCGAGATGGAGTTCGTGGCGATCCGGGAGTCGGTGTCGCCGGAGTTCGTCCGGGACGAGATCGCGGCCGGGCGGGCGGTGCTGCCGCTCAACGTCAACCACCCGGAGTGCGAGCCGGCCATCATCGGCAAGGCGTTCCTGGTCAAGGTCAACGCGAACATCGGCACCTCGGCTGTCACCTCGTCGGTGGCCGAGGAGGTGGAGAAGCTGACCTGGGCGACCCGGTGGGGCGCGGACACCGTGATGGACCTGTCCACCGGCAAGCGCATCCACTCCACGCGCGAGGCGATCGTGCGGAACGCGCCGGTGCCGATCGGCACGGTGCCGATCTACCAGGCGCTGGAGAAGGTCGGCGGCGACCCGGTGAAGCTGAGCTGGGAGGTGTTCCGCGAGACCGTCGTCGAGCAGGCGGAGCAGGGCGTCGACTACATGACCGTGCACGCCGGGGTGCTGCTGCCGTACGTGCCGCTGGCGGTGGACCGGGTGACAGGCATCGTCTCCCGGGGCGGCTCGATCATGGCGGCCTGGTGCCTGGCGCACCACGAGGAGAACTTCCTCTACACGAACTTCGCCGAGCTGTGCGAGATCCTCGCCCGGTACGACGTCACGTTCTCCCTCGGTGACGGCTTGCGCCCCGGTTCCATCGCGGACGCCAACGACGAGGCGCAGTTCGCCGAGCTGCGTACGCTCGGGGAGCTGACGAAGATCGCCTGGGAGCACGACGTCCAGGTGATGATCGAGGGCCCCGGGCACGTGCCGATGCACAAGATCAAGGAGAACGTGGACCTCCAGCAGGAGTGGTGCCACGAGGCCCCGTTCTACACGCTCGGGCCGCTGACCACCGACATCGCGCCCGCGTACGACCACATCACCTCCGCGATCGGCGCGGCGATGATCGGCATGTTCGGCACCGCCATGCTCTGCTACGTCACCCCGAAGGAGCACCTCGGGCTGCCGGACCGGGACGACGTGAAGGCGGGCGTGATCGCGTACAAGATCGCGGCGCACGCGGCCGACCTGGCCAAGGGGCACCCCGGCGCGCAGGCGTGGGACGACGCGCTCTCCAAGGCCCGGTTCGAGTTCCGGTGGGAGGACCAGTTCAACCTGGCGCTCGACCCGGAGACCGCGCGGTCGTACCACGACGCGACGCTGCCCGCCGAGCCCGCGAAGACCGCGCACTTCTGCTCGATGTGCGGCCCGAAGTTCTGCTCCATGAAGATCACGCAGGAGCTGAAGGAGTACGCGGCGCGGGGCATGCGCGGAAAGTCGGAGGAGTTCGTCGCCGGCGGCTCACGGGTCTACCTGCCACTGGCGTGAGCGGGGCCGGGGCGGGCCGTCCAGGCCCGCCCCGGGGCCGCCTCTCAGTCGCGGTGGTGCCGCCCGGTACGCAGCGAGCGGGCGTCGTCGGCGTTGTCGTCCGAGGCGAGACCGGCGACCCAGTCCACGTACTCGTCGTCGGCCGCGTCGCCGGGCTCGGCCGTACGGTCCGCCGGCTCCGGTTCCACCTTCGCCCGGTTGCGCCGGAACAGGCCGCGCCGGGCCTTCGGCTTTCCGGCCGGCGCGTCGGCGTCGTCCGGTCCGGCGTGCCGCCCGCGCCGGGAATCCGTCTCCGCCTCCGCAGCGCTGGCCTCCGGCAGCGCGGCATCCGCCTCGCCCGGTGCGGCCTCCGATCGGGCGACGGGCCTCCCCGCCTCCGGCCGGGCGAGCGGCCCCGCCGGGCGGGCGTTCGTGGCGAGCGCGTCCCAACCGGTGCTCGCGCCCGGCTCGGGCAGGCCCCGGTGCCGGGGACGCTGCGCCGGCTCGGCCGGGACAGCCGCGTCCACGCCGTCCCGGGCCGGTGCGTCCGGTTCGGTGGTGGCGCGCTGCGGGCGGGCCGCCGGGGTGATCGGCCAGGCCGGGCGTACCTCGCCGGGCGCGCTGGTGACGTCCTCGAACATCGAGAACCGGGGCCGGGCCGGCGGGACCGGCGCCGGGGCGTCGAAGAAGAAACTGCGTCCGGAGGGTGCGACATCCCCGGTGGGGGAGTCGGTGCGAGGAGCCGGGCCGCCGAGGGAAGCGTCAGGCGTGCCGGGACGGCCCGGCGCCGAGGTGACGCTCGCGTCGTCCCGGCCCGCCGGTGGGATCGGGGCGGTGTCCGTGGCCTCCGGGGTCTGCCCGCTCGGCGTCGTCGGCGCGGCGTCGGTGTGGCCGTTCGGCGTCGTCGGCGCGACATCGGCCGGGTCGGATCCGGGGGAGGCCGGTACGCCGGCGCGCGGTCCGGTCTTCGGGGTGCGGGGACGCCGGGAGCGGGTGGAGCGGCCGGTTCCGGCACTGGACTCGGCCGGTGGTGCGGCGGGGGTGTCGCTGTCCGCGGCGGCCGGGGCCGATCCGGCGAGGGTGCCGCTGTCCGCGTCGGCCGGGGCCGATCCGGCGAGGGTGCCGCTGTCCGTACGTGGGCCGGGAACGTGGCCCTCGGCGGTGCCGCCGGTGGCCGGTGACGCGTCCTTCGAGGCGGTGCCCGCACCGGCGTCCCCGGCGCGGGGCGCTGTGGTCTCGTCTGCCGGTGACGCCGATCCGTCGGGCGTCCCACTGGCCCTGCCGGCGCGGGTACGGCGCGGCCGGGTCACCCGTGGCGCGGGCGCCGCCGCTTCCTGAGCCGGTTCCGGCGCTGCGTCGCCGGTCCCGGAGGGCGCGGAGCCGTAGCCGGTGGCCGGGGCGGCTGCGGAGGTGCCCTCGCTGTCCACGGGGGTGACCGCGGAGATGTCGGAGGCGCGGTCGGCCGTGGCTGTGCGGTCCGTGGCGGCTACTTCGCCGGTGCTGTCCGGATGTGCCGTGCCCCGAACCGGGCCCGGGCGGCCCGCGGCGAGGACGTCGATGGCCGAGGTCCGGCGCCCCGGGGGCAGCAGACCCGGCATGGGCTGGCCGTGGCTCACCTCGACCACGGCCGGGCGGTCGCCCGCCGGCTGTCCCGTGACAACGGCCGGCTGATC
Source organism: Micromonospora sp. TSRI0369 (assembly GCF_001905625.1). Taxonomy (NCBI): domain Bacteria; kingdom Bacillati; phylum Actinomycetota; class Actinomycetes; order Micromonosporales; family Micromonosporaceae; genus Micromonospora; species Micromonospora sp. TSRI0369. The sequence goes on along the minus strand of NZ_LIVU01000004.1, from coordinate 369,231 downwards.
GGTGGCGGTCAGACCCGGGACGGCCGGCTGATCGGCGGCGGGAAGGCCGGTACCGCCAGGTGTCGCCGCCGTGGCCGAGCCGCCGGCCTCCGGCCAGTTCCAGTGCGCCGGCGCGGCGGCGCCGCTCGTCACCGGAGGCGCGGGCGGCGCGGCCGGTACGCCCGGAGCGGCCGAGTGCGGCAGCGGCGCGAGGATGTCGGTGGCCTCGACGGCGTCCGGATCGCCGCCGGCGGTGACCGGCCGGGGCAGCATCGTGGTGGCGGTCGAGCCGAGCGCCCCGGCGACGACAGCGATCAGCGCGCCGTAGTAGGGCGCGATCTGGTACCTGTCGGTCGCCGCGCCCGGGCCGGCGGTCAGGTAGGCGAACGCGACGAGCACCGGACCGGCCGCCCCGGCCGCGCCACCGACCAGCGGCGGCCACCCGGCCCGGCGGGCCAGCACGCCGACCGCGCCACCGGCGAGCAGGGCCAGCGTGGGCAGCAGCAGCATGGACAGGCGCTGGGCGGCCGCCGCATCCAGCCAGGACGGTTCGAGGACACCGAGCCGGACGGTGGCCAGCGGACGGTCCGAGACGATCGTGGGCGCGACGGACAGCAGCGCCAGCAGCCAGACGATCCCGGCGGTGATCGCCACACCCCAGCCGAACGGCGGCTTCAGCAGTACGGCGATCGCCGCGCCGGCGCCGACCACCGCGCCGAGCGCGGCGCAGACGCCGGCGGCCCAGACCGGGTCGACGGACCCGGCCAGCTCGGCCGCGCGGGCCGGTTGCATGCACAGCGGGGCGACCACTGTCGCGCCCAGCGCGCTGACGCCGGCGATGGAGAGCAGTTCGGTGGTGCCGCCGGGGAGGTCGTCCTGGCGGGCGAAGCGCTCGGTGAGGACGGCTCCGGCGACCGTCGCGACCACGGCGAACCAGCCCACCCAGACGAGCTGGGCGGGCCACCTGTTCACCGAGGCGTCGACGAACGCGCCGTCGAGGCGGACGACTCCGAAGCCGTACGCGATGCCCAACTGGCCGGCCCCGGCCAGTACGCTCACGCCGAGCGCCGTGAGCAGCAGCCTGCCCCACGTCCGAAAGGCCATGTCCGGCACGTTACGGCCCGGTGCCCCCGATCGCCACCTTGCCGCCGCGCGGCGCGGCGAACCTGCCGGCGTGGCTACTTCAGCTCGACCAGGCGGGCGAGGTAGGTGGTGTCGCCGACGTTCGTCAGCATGTGCACCGCGCCCGGATCCCGGTAGACGACGCCGCCGGTCGGCTCGTCGGCGTCGATGGTGGCGCCGTCGATCGTCTGCACCACGTTCTTCGCGCCCTGGATCGCCACCACCAGGTACGGGTGGTCGTGGCGGTGCAGCGGCTGTCGCTCACCCGGCTCCAGCCGGATGTGCCAGACCCGTACCCGGTCGTTCTCGTACACGATCTCCTGGCCCACCGGGCCGAGTTCGAGGTCGGCGGAGAGTTCGGTCATCGCGGTCCGTCCAGTTGGGGGAGCACCTCGGCGGCGATGAGCTCCACGTGGTCGAGGTCGTCGAAGTCGATAAGGCGCAGGTGGACCCGGGTGGCCCCGACCGCGGCGAACTCGCCGATCCGGTCGACGAGCTGGGCGGGGGAGCCGACCACCGGGTCCTCCGGCGGCAGCGCGCTGGTGACGTGCAGCGGGGCGGCCCGGCGCTGCGCCTCGGCGTCGGTGCGTCCGATCGCCACCACGATGCCGGCGGAGAGCGTCAGCGGGGCCCGGCCGGAGGCGTCCCGGCCGGTGCGGTCGCACGCCTCCCGGACCCGGTCGTACGCGGAGGCGGTCTCGGCCACGCTCTTGAACGGCATGTTGAACTCGTCGGCGTAGCGGGCGGCCAGCTCGGGCGTGCGCTTCGGTCCCCGGCCGCCGACGATCACCGGCGGGCCGGGCTGCTGCACCGGCTTGGGCAGCGCCGGCGAGTCGGCCAGCCGGTAGTGCTCACCGGTGAAGCTGTACGTCTCGTCGGCCGGGGTGCGCCACAGGCCGGTGACGATCTCCAGCTGCTCGGCGAGCCGGTCGAAGCGCTCGGCGACGGGCGGGAACGGGATGCCGTACGCGGTGTGCTCACGCTCGTACCAGCCGGCGCCGATGCCCAGCTCGACCCGTCCGCCGCTCATCCGGTCGACCTGGGCGACCATGACCGCCAGCGGGCCGGGAAGCCGGAACGTGGCGGACGTGACGAGCGTGCCGAGCCGGATCCGGGAGGTCTCCCGGGCCAGGGCGGCGAGGGTCAGCCAGGCGTCGGTGGGGCCGGGCAGCGCCGGCTCGTCCCCCATCGCCCGGTAGTGGTCGGCCCGGAAGAAGCCCTCGAAGCCGGTCTCCTCGACCAGCCGGGCGAACCGGAGCTGGTCGTCGTAGTCCGCTCCGCGGTGGGGTTCGGTGAAGACCGAGACCCGCATGGTCACCGTCCTCCCGCCGCGGGTACGCCCGGGGCGTCCCGCTCCATCAGCAGTTCGTGCAGCTCGGCGCTGATCCGCGCGACGTCGGCCAGGTGTGCGTGCCGGCCGAGCGTGCGGGGCCGGGGGACGTTCACCTCGACCACCTCGCGGATGCGGCCGGGGCGCGGGCTGAGCACGACGACCCGGTCGGCGAGCAGCACCGCCTCGTCGATCGAGTGGGTGACGAAGACGATCGTGGCCTTCGTCTCCATGTGCACCCGCTGGAGTTCGCCGGAGAGTTCCTCGCGGGTGAGCGCGTCGAGCGCGGAGAACGGCTCGTCCATGAGCATCACCCGGGGTGAGCCGATGAGCGACCGGCAGAGCGAGACGCGCTGCTGCATGCCGCCGGACAGCTCGTGCGGGAGCCGCTTCTCGAAGCCGCTCAGCCCGGCCATCTCCAGCAGCTGGCGGGCGCGGTCGCGGTGCTCGGCCCGGCGCCAGCCGAAGATCTCCACAGGCAGCAGCACGTTGTCCAGCACCGTGCGCCAGGGCAGCAGCGCCGGTCGCTGGAACAGCATGGCCACGTCGCGGCGGGGCCTGGTGATCGGCGTACCGGCCACTGTGATCTCGCCGCCGCTGACCGGGAGCAGGCCGGCGATCATGCGCAGGAGCGTGGACTTGCCGCAGCCGGACCGCCCGAGTACGGCGACGAACTCGCCTTCGGCGACGTCGAGGTCGATGCCGCGCAGCGCCTCCACCCGCCCCGAACGGCCGTCGAAGGTGCGGGACACCCCGGACAGTCGGATCATCTCCCGCCGGCTCCCTTCCACGTCGTCCCTAATGCGAGCCGGGCTAGCGTAGCGGACGGTGCTTATAGCACTGTCCGGGGTGGACGTCAGTCCACTTTCCGTCACGCAACTTCGTTTCCGTTCCGCAACCGGGACGGAGGGGGCACGCCATCCGCCTTCTCGTACGCTGTTGCGCGCGAAGAGTCCCCTCACGACGGTCCAGTCGGCCCAACCCCTCCTGCCGACCCCGTCGGACACACGACCCGACCGGCGAGAAAGTCCTGGTCGGAAAGGACATGGTGCACTGATGAGAAGGCTGACCCGTACGGTCGCCGCCGCGGCTCTGGCTACCGCCCTCGCCCTCGTGGGCGGCTGCAGCAGCGACTCGGACAAGTCCGAGAGCGGCGGCGGAAACGGCGGTGCGCTGGAAAAGGTGACGTACCTCACCTCGTTCGGCAACTTCGGCCGTGACTCCTACGCCTGGGTGGCGAAGGACAAGGGCTTCTTCAAGGAGGCCGGCTTCGACGTCGACATCAAGCCCGGCCAGGGCACCGGCTCCGTCATCCAGACCATCACCGGCGGCCAGGCCCAGTTCGGCCCGATCGACCTGACCGGTGGCATCCTCCAGCTCGGCAACGGCCAGGCGAAGGACTTCGTGGCGGTGGCGGCGATCCAGCAGCGCACCATGGCCGCGATCGTCACGGTCGAGGGCAAGAACATCGCCACCCCGAAGGACCTCGAGGGCAAGAAGCTCGCCGACACCCCCAGCTCCGTCGTGCGTAACCTCTTCCCCACGTACGCGCGGCTCGCCGGCATCGACGGCAGCAAGGTGACCTGGGTCAACGGTGAGGCGCAGAGCCTGATGCCGATGCTCGGCTCCGGCTCGGTGGACGGCATCGGCCAGTTCGTCGTCGGTCAGCCGACGGTGGAGACGGTAACCAAGAAGAAGCCGGTCGTCCTGCCCTACAGCAACGTGATGCAGGACCTCTACGGCAACGCGCTGATCACCTCCACGAAGCTCGCCAAGGAGAAGCCGGAGATGGTGAAGAAGTTCACCGCCGCGCTGCTCAAGGGCCTGGAGTACTCGCTGGCCAACCCGGACGAGGCCGCCGAGATCCTGAAGAAGAACGTGCCGGCCGCCGTCCCGGCCGCGGCCTCCGCCGAGCTTCAGCTGATGGCCGCGTACGTCCGGTCGAGCAACTCCGGCACCGCTATCGGCACGCTGGACAGCGGCCGGGTGGCCAAGAGCATCGCGCTGCTGAAGGGCGCGGGCGCGCTCAAGCAGGACCTCACCCCGGACCAGATCATCGACTTCGACCTCGCGCCGAAGGCCTGACCGGTCCGCTCGGGCCAACGGGGGTGCGACTCGCCGGACACCCGGCGGGGCGCACCCCCTTCCCGTGCCGGTCGCACCGACCGGCGCAGACAGGAGGACACGTTGACACAGTTGACCGAGGCCCGGCCGGAGGCGCCGCAGCCGCGCCCGGCGGCCCGGCGGGGATTCGCCGAGCGTCCGGCCGCGGTCGGGCTGCCGGCGCTCGGCCTGGTGATCGCGGTGGCGGCCTGGTGGCTGGTCACCTCGGGGCTGAACCTGGTGCACCCGGCCGCGCTGCCGCCGCCGCAGGCGGTGGGGGAGTCCCTCGCGAACGCCACCGACGTGCTGCTGCCCGCGTTGGGCATCACCACCTGGATGACAGTGCTCGGCTTCCTGCTCTCGTCGGCCGCCGGGGTGCTGATCGGGATGGCGCTGGCCGCGTCCCGCCGGGTCGAGCGGATGTTCGCGCCGTTGCTGGTGGCCGTGAACGCGGTCCCGAAGATCGCGTTCGGGCCGCTGCTGGTGGTGGCCGTCGGCTGGGGTCAGAAACCCATTCTGACCATGGTGTTCCTGCTCTGCTTCTTCCCGATCGTGCTCTCCACCGCCACCGGCCTGACCACCACGCCGGCGGACCTGGCGGAGCTGAGCCGGTCGCTGAACGCCTCGTGGTGGCAGTCGTTCCGCAAGGTGCGCTTCCCGTCCGCGCTGCCGCAGATCTTCGTCGGGCTCAAGGTGGCCATGCCGCTGGCCGCGATCGGCGCGGTGATCGGTGAGTTCTATTCGGATCGTCCCGGCCTGGGCTACCAGATCCTGCAGTACAACGGCGTCGGCGACACCGCCACCGCCTGGGCCGCGATCGTGCTGGTGGCCCTGATGAGCATCGTGCTCTACGCCGCTCTGAGCCTCGTCGAGCGCCTGGCCCTGCCCTGGGTGAAGGCCACCACCTCAGCCCGCTGAGAGCACCGACAAGAGCACCCGACGTCGACCGAGCACCCAGAAGGAAACCTCAACCCACGGGTCGCGGCCGACCACGAAGGTGTCGCCCCCGGCGCAACCGGCGCAGGGATCAAGCCTGACCGCCCGGAGCCGGTTGTGCCGGGGGCGACACCCCCACAGCGACTAACCGGCGAGCCGCCAACGACCACCACGAGCCACCAGCGTCGTCAACGCCTGCGGCATCAACCCGGAGTGGTTGTCCGGCGTCATCCGGATCGGCCCGGACAGCCCGTCCAGCTGCGAGGTCTCCAGCACGTCGCGCAGCGCGTCCCGGTCGACCTTGCCCGGTTCGCCACCGGCGCGCTGCTCAGCGTCGACGATCAGCTGGACCGCGTCCGCGGCGAACGAGGAGAAGCCGTTGTAGCCGCCGAACCGGGCGGTGTAGTCCTGGAACCACTGCCGGCGTGCGGCCTTGGCCGGGGTGGTGGCGATCACGTCGTCGATCACCATGGTCTGGGTGAAGATCAGCGTGGCCTCTTCGGTGGAGCGGGCCGACGGGCCCAGGAAGAGGTCGCCGGCGGCCGCGGCGTCGAAGAACAGCGACCCGCCGAACTTGCTCTGCCGGGCCGTGGTGGCGGCCAGCGTCGCCTGCTCCGGCGTGGTCCAGAGGACCAGGGCCTGCGGCTTGGCGTCGATCAGATCGTTGACCTGCGTGCCGACCTCGGTGTCGGTGAGCCGCACCGATTCGTTGCCCACCAGTCGCACCGTGGTCTTTTCCAGTTCCCGCCGCAGCGCGGTGAGCCCTTCCTGGCCGTAACCGTCGGCGCTGTGCAGCAGCGCGACCTTGCGGATGTTGCGCCGCTCCAGTTCGGTGGCGAGCGCGGCGGCGCTGTCGGCGGCGTTCGGGGCGAGCTTGAAGACATATCGTCGTTGGTCCACCGGTTCGGTGACCGCGCTCGACGAGGCCAGTGCGATCGTCGGAATGCGCTTCTCACCGATGGTGCGGGCCGCGCCGACGGCGCATTCGTTGCAGCCGCCCATGATGACGGCGCTGACCCGTGAGTCGCCGCTGAAATCATTGATGTTCCGCAAGGATTCCGCCGCGTCGGAGCGGTTGTCCTTGATCCTCAGGTCGATCCTCCGGCCACCCAGCGCGCCGGACGAGTTCACCTGCTCGACCTTCAGTTCCAGCGCCCGCTGGTACACCTTGCCGACCGGCGCCGACGCGCCGGAGAGTTCCAGGTCGGCGGCGATGACGATGGGGCTGGTGTCCTGCGGTTCCCCGCCGATTCCGCAGCCGGTGAGCGTGGTGGCCAGCACGGCCGATGCGAGCGCCGCGAAGCTCGCGGAGCGGATGGGGCTCAACTCAGTCCTCCAGGTGCGGCGCGGGCCGACGCCCGATCACCGCCGCTAGTCCGTCCTCAGTGGAGGAACGGGATTGGTGTGCCGTACGGTGTGCGCGAAGCCTGCAAAACCTTGCCAATGCCGGGGCCTGTGGTCAAGCCGGGATCTCGAGTGCTGTTTCGGGACAGCCATCCCACATGCTGGGGACACGGAACATTAACTGACAATTACTGCACAGAAGCGCGTGACCACTCTGGAGTGACATCCCCTGATCAGGGGGTTGGAGAAAAGAAGGTATTAGGTGATCGGATCACGGGTTGCGCCGACCCCGACCGTTTCCTGCCTCCCTGCGGCTTCCCAAACACGATCTCGTCTGATGAAATCGCGGCCGTGCCGCGCGCGGCGCTCGCCGCTGCACCAGGCACGGGTCAGCGGGTCGCGCGTGGAAGAAACGACGGAGGCGATGTCGTGAGCACCGGACCTACGACCCTGCCCGGGAGCCCCAACGCCGATCAGCGGAACCGGCGACGGCGCCTGCCGAGGCTGCGCGACGCGCGGATCCGCTCGAAACTCGCCCTCATCCTGGTCGTTCCGGTAGCGGCTGTCATCGCACTGGCAACTATCCGACTCGTCTCGGTGGGCCAGGGCGCGTTCGAGGCGGACCGGGTCCGGTCGCTGACGGCGGTGTCGGTCGACATCTCGGCGCTCACCCAGGACCTCCACAAGGAGCGGATGGCGGCGGCGGTCTTCCTGGCCCAGCCGGACCAGAAGCCGGACGCGTACAACCTGCGGGTGCGCCAGACCGACGAGCGCATCGCGGCGTACCAGGAGGAGCGGCGCCGGCTCGGTGACGTGCCGGGCGCGGTCAGCAACCAACTCAAGGTCATCGACGCCCACCTGTCCACGTTGAACGGCGTGCGCCAGGAGGTGCTCGACCGGTCGCAGATGCCGGTGGCCGAGGCCAGCCTGCGCTACGGCATCGTCCTGGACGACCTGGTCGCGTACAGCGACGCCCTGGCCCAGCAGCCGGGCGCGGAGAGCCTGGCCGACGCCCGCCGCGCGGTGGCCGCGTTCGCCCACGCCAAGGCCGCGGTGGCCGAGGAACAGGCGGTCGCCTTCACCGCGCTCGGCGCCGGCCGGATCGACGAGGAGCAGTTCTCCTCCTTCGTGGCCACCCTGACCAGTCAGCAGGAGGCGCTGCTCACCTTCTCCCGGTCCGCGACGCCGGCCCAGCGGGCCCTGGTGGACCGCACCGTCTCCGGTGACGCCGTCCAGCTCGCCGACCGGGTCGCCGCCGACCTGTCCCGCTCGGTCGGGCGCCCCGCGCTCGTCACCCGGCAGGAGGCCGCCGACGCCATCGGCGCGGTCGACGAGCTGATGCGGTGGGCGGAGATCCAACTCCTGGACGACCTGCTCGCCGACGCCGACGAGGTACGCGCCGACGTGATCCGGCAGGCGGTCGTGGAGGGCCTGCTGGTGCTGATCACGCTGGCCATCGCCGTGACGCTCGCCGTGGTGCTCGCCCGGTCGCTGAACGACTCGCTGCGCCGGCTGCGTGAGGGCGCGCTCGCGGTGGCGAACCACGACCTGCCGGACGCGGTGAGCCGGCTGCAGAACATCAACGCCATCGGCGACGGCGGCGTGGACGAGATCGTCCAGCAGGTCCGGGACCCGATCAAGCTGACCAACCGCGACGAGGTCGGCCAGGTGGCCGTCGCCTTCAACGTGGTCCACCGGGAGGCGGTACGGGTGGCGGCCGAGCAGGCCGCGCTGCGGACGAGCGTCTCGGCGATGTTCCTCAACCTGGCCCGCCGCTCGCAGAGCCTCGTCGACCGCATGATCGGCGAGCTGGACGCGATCGAGCGGTCCGAGGAGGACCCGAAGCGTCTGGCGCAGCTGTTCGAGCTGGACCACCTGGCCACCCGGATGCGCCGCAACGACGAGAACCTGCTGGTGCTCGCCGGCGCCGACTCGGCGGTGCCGCGTCGCGACGACGCGCTCCTGGTCGACGTGCTGCGTGCCGCGCAGTCCGAGGTGGAGCTCTACAACCGCGTCGAGTTCGGCACCGTCGACACCGACATCTCGGTGGCCGCCCACGCCGTCAACGACGTCGTACGGCTGGTCGCGGAACTGCTCGACAACGCCACCCGCTTCTCGCCGCCGAACACCTCGGTGGTGGCCGACGGCCGGCGGATCCGCGACTACGTGCTGATCCAGATCGAGGACCGGGGCCTCGGCCTCAGCGACGAGCAGCTCGACTCGCTCAACCGGCGCCTGGCCGCGCCGCCGACAGTCGACGTGGCCGCGTTCCGGCTGATGGGTCTGGCCGTGGTGAGCCGGCTCGCTTCCCGGTACGGCATCCGGGTCGAGCTGCGCCGCAACGTCGAGGGCGGCACTGTCGCCCAGGTCACGCTGCCGAACTCGACTGTGGTGCTGCCGGCCAACCGGGGTCAGGCCCCGCTGACCCGGCCGCGCCAGCCGCTGGCCGTCGAGCAGTCGCCGCTGAGCCAGGTCGGCGCCGCCGACGCGCTTGCCGGCGCCGGCCGGGGCGCCGCCACCGCGACGCTCGCCGACGGATGGCGCGGGGCCACCACCGCCCCGCCCGCCAGGTGGCAGACGCCCGCCGAGGTGCGTGACACCACTCCCGCCGTGCAGCTCGGCGGGGCGCCCGGCACGCTGCCGGCGGCCCCGGCCCCGGCCACGCAGGCCCCGGTCTCCGGGGCGGGCTGGTCGGCCGGCGGGCCGACGGTGGCGTACCCCGCGCTCGACCCGCTGCCCAAGCGGTCGCCCAGCACCGAGGCGGCGCAGCCGGTGGCGCCTCCGGCCTACCAGCCGCTCGCCGCGGCGCCGGCGGTGGAGACCACCCCGGCAACGCCCGTGGTGGCTCGTCCCGAGCAGCGGGCCGAGGCCCCGATATTCCGGGAGATGGAGGCGGTCTGGTTCCGCTCGCACGGAGAGGACGAGACCACCATCTTCACCCGGCCCACCTTCGACGAGCCGCCCGCGCCGGCCCAGCCGGCCGTGCCGCCGCCCGCGGCGTCGGCGCGTCCGCCGCTGCCCACCCGTACCCCGGGCGCGCAGGCGTCGGGGCTGAGCACGCCGGCCGCGTACAACGCACCGGCCGTGCCGTCCGCGCCACCCGCGGCGGCCGCCCCGTCGTCCCCGGTGGCCGCGCCGCCGCCACCGGCCGTCCCGGCGCCACCACCCGCCGCCGAGCCCGCACCCGGGATCGACCCGAGCGCCTGGCGTACCGCGGCCGACGAGGGCTGGACGCGGGCCAGCCGGGCCGCGGAGCCCACCACCGGCGGCACCACCCGTTCGGGCCTGCCCAAGCGGGTGCCGCAGGCCCAGCTCGTGCCCGGCGGGATCGAGCCGAAGAGCGGCCGGGACCGCAGCCGGCGCACGCCGGACGAGGTACGGGGGCTGCTCTCCGCCTACCACCGTGGCGTCCAGCGGGGCCGTACGGCCGGCGCCGACCCGAACAGCACCTCGACCAAGGAGACGAACCGATGAACAGGCCGGCGGCCATGCAGGACATGGGTTGGCTTCTCACCAACTTCGCCGACAGCGTGGCGGGCATCGCCCACGTGGTGGCGGTCTCCGCGGACGGGCTGCTGCTCGCCTCCTCCCGGGACCTGCCCGGGGACCGGGCCGACCAGCTCGCCGCGATCACCTCCGGCGTGGTGAGCCTGACCGAGGGCGCGGCGCGCATGTTCAGCGCCGGCGGGGTGCTGCAGACCGTGATCGAGATGGACAGCGGCTACCTGTTCCTGATGTCCATCAGCGACGGCTCCTCGATGGCCGTGCTCGCGGCGCGCAGCTGCGACGTGGGCCAGGTCGGCTACGAGATGGCGTTGCTCGTGGAACGGGTCGGCCAGGCGCTGGTCCCGCTGCCGAGGGACGCCGTCCGGTCCTGACCGGGCCGCCGACATGAGCCGGAGCCGCTGCGCTCCGTACGAGGGGAGGTGATCGCGAGATGGAACCGCGACGTGATCCGCGCGGCGCGCTGGTGCGACCGTACGCGGTCACCCGGGGCCGCACCGAGCCGTTGCAGAACATCGCGCTCGAGGCGGTGCTGTCGAGCACGCCCACGCAGTCTGCCGAGGCGCGGTTCGCCGGGCACGACAAGTACCGCATCTCCTCGGTCTGTGAAGGCCGGGCACAGTCGCTGGCGGAAATCGCCGCTTACACCCGGATGCCGCTGGGCGTCACCCGGGTGCTGGTCGCCGACATGGTGGCCGAGGGCCTGCTGACGCTACACACTGCCGCTCCCGCGACGGGTTTCGCGGCGCGGATGAACCTGCTTGGAAGGGTGCTAAGTGGACTTCGCGAACTATGACCCCGACGGGGTGAACCGCGGCCGGGAGATCATCTCCGCGAAGATCGTGATCGCGGGCGGCTTCGGCGTGGGCAAGACCACCCTGGTCGGTGCGATCTCCGAGATCCAGCCGCTGACCACCGAGGCGCTGATGACCGCGGCGGGCGTGGGCATCGACGACGCGTCGAAGGTGCCGGGCAAGGAGACCACCACGGTCGCCATGGACTTCGGCCGTATCACAATGGCCGAGGACCTGATCCTCTATCTGTTCGGCACGCCCGGCCAGACCCGCTTCTGGTTCATGTGGGACGAGATCATCCGGGGCGCGGTGGGCGCGGCGGTGCTGGTGGACACCCGCCGGATCACCGACGCGTTCGCGCCGCTGGACTACTTCGAGAACCGCAAGCTGCCGTACGTCGTGGCGTTGAACCGCTTCGAAGACGCGCCGCACTACGAGCTGGAGGAGGTCCGGGAGGCGCTCGCCATCTCCCCGGACGTGCCGATGGTCCTGTGCGACGCGCGCCATCGGGACTCGGTCAAGCAGGTGCTGGTGACTGTGGTCGAGCACGCGATGCTCCGCCTCCAGGCCGAGCACGGCTACCCGGCCTCGGTGGGCTGACCGCCTGCGGGTCAGTCGACCCGCAGGCGGTAGCCCCGCTTGACCACTGTCTGCACCACCCGGGGTGCCTTCAGGCCGACCCGCAGGCGGGCGACAGCCATCTCCACGGCGTGCTCGTCCGCGCCGCGCGGCAGCGTACGCAGCAGCGCGGTGCGGGAGAGCACCTTGCCGGGTGACGCGGCGAGCGCGCGCAGCACGGCCATCGGGGCCGGCGCGAGCTGGCGCAGTTCCCCGTCCACCACCGCGGCGTGGCCGCGCAGCGTCAGCACGTGCCCGGCCGCCTTCACCGAGACCGTGCGCCGGGGCAGCTCCTCGACGATGGTGCGGACCAGCGCGCCCAGCCGGGCCCGGCTGGGCGCGCTCACCGGCACTCCGCGCCGGACCAGCGGCTCGGCGGTGACGGTGCCCACGCACCCGGCCAGCACGTCGCCGCGCAGCGCCTCCAGCACGGTCTCGGTACGGTCCCCGGCCGCTCGCAGCAGGGCCTCGGCCGCCGGGGCCGAGGTGAACGTGACCGCGTCGACGAGCCGCCCGGCGACCAGGTCGATGAGCCGGTGCAGCGGCGCCGGGTCGGCCGGCGGCGCCCACCGGTAGACCGGCACCTCGATAACCGTGGCCCCGGCCGCCACCAGCGCGTCGGTGCACTCGGGTTGCCGCTCGCCGTGCAGTTGCATCGCCACCACCTGGCCGGCCACGCCGCGCGAGACCAGATGATCCACCACCTCGTCGCAGCTCTCCGACCCCGGCGACCAGTGCTCGCGCAGCCCGGCGGCGCGGATCGCCCCGGTCGCCTTGGGGCCCCGGGACACCACGTACGCGCGGGCGAGCGTGGCGCGCAGCGGCTCGGCCAGCCCCCAGCCCTCGGCCGCCTCCAGCCAGCCCCGCATGCCGATGCCGGTGTTTGCCATCAGCACGTCCGGCGGATGTTCCAGGCAGGCCCGGGTGGCCTCACGCAGGTCGGTGTCGTCGGCGAGCGGGACGATCCGCAGCGCCGGGGCGAGCACCACCCGCGCGCCGCGCCGCTGGAGCAGGGCGGCCAGTTCGTCGCGCCGCCGGTCCGCGGTGACCCCGATGGTGAAACCGGCCAGCTCGTCCCGCATCACTGCTCCTGCCGTAACCGCACCTCGACCTGGCCGTCCCGGTAGCGCACCCGGTGCCGCGTCAGCGTCACGCCGGGCAGGTCCAGGCACCGCCCGGTGGTGAGGTCGTAGACCTGCTTGTGCAGCGGCGAGGAGAGCGTCGGCACGCCGCCCCGGCTGCCCACGAGGCCGCGGGACATGACGTACGCGCCGCCGACCGGGTCGAGGTTGTCCACCGCGTACAGCCCGCTCGCGGTGCGGAAGACAGCTACCTGGACGCCGTCGACGAGCGCGGCCACGCCCCTGTCGAGGTCGAGCCGGTCCAGCGGGCAGACCGGCGTCCAGTCCAGCGTGACGACAGGGCTCATCGGCGTACCTCCGGCAGTCCGAGCGCGACGGGTTGACGGCGGTGCCCGGCGTCGCGGGCCGGCACCGGCTGGCCCCGCTCCCGGGTGAACGTGATGGACGGGTCGGGCACGCCGGGCGCGTTGACGAACGAGGCGAAGCGGCGCAGCCGCTCCGGGTCGTCCAGCACGTCACGCCACTCGTCGGAGTAGCTCGTGACGTGCCGGGCCATGGCCGCGTCGAGGTCGGCGCAGAGGCCGAGCGAGTCGTCCACGAGCACCGCCCGGAGATGGTCCAGGCCGCCGTCCATCGCCTCGATCCAGGCGGCGGTGCGCTGCAACCGGTCGGCGGTGCGGATGTAGTACATGAGGAACCTGTCGATCAGCGTGACCAGCTCGGCGGTGCTCAGGTCGGTGGCGAACAGGTCGGCGTGCCGGGGCCGGAAGCCGCCGTTGCCGCCGACGTACAGGTTCCAGCCGCCCTCGGTGGCGATGACGCCGAAGTCCTTGCTCCGGGCCTCGGCGCACTCCCGGGCGCAGCCGGACACCGCCGACTTGAGCTTGTGCGGCGCGCGCAGCCCTCGGTAGCGCAGCTCCAGCGCGATCGCCAGCCCGACCGAGTCCTGCACGCCGTAGCGGCACCAGGTGTCGCCGACGCAGGACTTCACGGTGCGCAGCGCCTTGCCGTAGGCGTGGCCCGACTCGAAGCCCGCGTCGACGAGCCGGCGCCAGATCTGCGGCAACTGGTCGACCCGCGCGCCGAACAGGTCGATCCGCTGCCCGCCGGTGATCTTCGTGTAGAGCTGGAAGTCGCGGGCCACCTCGCCGATCGCGATCAGCTTCTCGGGGGTGATCTCCCCGCCGGGAATCCGGGGCACCACCGAGTAGCTGCCGTCGCGTTGCAGGTTGGCCAGGAAGTGGTCGTTCGTGTCCTGCAGCGACGCCTGTTCGCCGTCGAGCACGTGCCCGGCGCCGAGCGAGGCCAGGATGGAGGCCACCACCGGCTTGCAGATGTCGCAGCCGCTCCCGCGCCCGTGCTCGGCGACGAGCCGGGAGAACGTGCCGATGCCCCGCACCCGGATCAGGTCGAACAGCTCCTGCCGGCTGATGTCGAAGTGCTCGCACAACGCGGTGGACTGGCGTACCCCGGCGGCGTCCAGCAACTGCTTGAGCATCGGCAGGCAGGAGCCGCAACTCGTACCGGCCCGGGTGCACGCCTTCAACGCCGGCACGTCGGTCGCCCCGCCGGCGATCGCCGCGTCCAGGTCGGCCCGGGTCACCGCGTTGCAGGAGCAGACCTGCGCGGCGGCCGGCAACGCGCCCGCGCCGGCACCCGGGCCGCCGGCCGGCGCCAGCAACGCCAGCGGGGGAGCGGGCAGCGGCCCGCCGACACTGGCCCGCAACGTCGGGTACGCGCTCGCGTCCCCGACCAGCACGCCGCCCAGCAGCGTCCGCGCGTCGTCGGAGAGGACCAGCTTCGCGTACGACCGGGTGGCCGGGTCGGTGAACGTCACGTCCAGGCAGCCTGGGGTGACGCCGTGCGCGTCGCCGAACGAGGCCACGTCCACGCCGAGCAGCTTCAGCTTCGTCGCGGTGTCCGCGCCGGGGAACGTGGCCGCGCCGCCGAGCAGCCGGTCCGCGACCACCTCGGCGGTGGCGTACCCGGGCGCGACCAGCCCGTGGCAGACCCCGTCCACCGCGGCGCACTCGCCGACCGCCCAGATCCGCTCGTCGGCGGTACGGCAGGAGGCGTCCACCAGCACGCCGCCGCGCGGGCCGAGCGGCAGCCCGGCAGCCCGGGCCAGCTCGTCGCGCGGCCGGATCCCGGCGGCCACCACCACCAGCTCCGCGTCGACAGTGCGGCCGTCGGCCAGGTCGAGCGCGGCGACAGTGCCGTCCGGCCCGGGGCGCAGCGCCGTGGTGGCCACCCCGAGGTACGGCGTGACGCCCAGCTCCTCGACGTAGCGGCGGAGCATCGCGCCGCCCGCCTCGTCCACCTGCACCGGCATCAGCCGGGGCGCGAACTCGACCACGCTGGTGTCGAGCCCGAGCAGCCGCAGCGCGTTCGCCGCCTCCAGCCCGAGCAACCCGCCGCCGATCACCGCGCCGGTGCGCCGCCCCCGGGCGTGCTCCCGGATCGCGGCCAGGTCGTCCAGCGTCCGGTAGACGAAGACGCCCGGCAGGTCAGTGCCGTCGACCGGTGGCACGAACGCGTACGAGCCGGTGGCCAGCACCAGCGCGTCGTACGGGTACTCCCCGGCCGCCGTGGTCACCACCCGGCGCACCCGGTCGACCCCGGTGGACGGCTCGCCCAGCCGCAGGTCCACTCCGTCGTCGGGGGTGTGCACCGTCAGCTCGTCGGCGTCCACCCCGTCGAAGACGGCTGACAGGCGCACCCGGTCGTACGCCGGACGCCGCTCCTCGGCCAGCACCGTGACCCGCCACCGCCCACCGGTGTCCCGGGCCCGCAGCGCCTCGACGAAGCGCTGCCCCACCATGCCGTTCCCGACCACGACCAGCCTGCTGCTTCGCTCGCTCATGACGCCACCTCCACCGTCTCGCGTACCTCGTCGGTTGCCTGCGGGTCGGCCTCGGCGAGCCAGGCGGCGATGCCGGCCACCGCGTCCCGGCAACTGCCGCAGCCGGTGGCGGCCCGGGTCGACGCGGACAGCGCCGCCGCCGTCCGGGCGCCCGCCCGCCAGCACGCCACCAGCGCGCCCTTGGTCACGTCGTTGCAGCGGCACACGGTCGCGGCGTCCGGCATCAGCGCCGGGGACGCGGCCGGCCCGGACGGCGTCTCGCCGAACGCCCGGCCGAGCAGCAGCGAACGCCGGTCCGCCGGCACCGGCGCACCCCTGTCGAACAGCTGGACCACCGTGCCGACCGCCGGGTTGTCGCCGAGCAGGATCGCGCCGGTCAGCCGCTCGTCCCGGATGCGCAGCCGGGCGTAGGTGCCCCGGGCCGGGTCGGCGAAGGTCAGCTCCTCGACCGGGCCGCCCGGGTCGCCGGTCCCGGCCACGTCACCCATCGCGGCCAGGTCGATGCCGGCCGCCTTGAGCCGGGTCACCGCCGGCCGAGGGCGGTAACGGGCCAGCGGATCCGCTCCGGTCAGCACGTCGGCCACCACCCGGGCCTGCGCCCAGGCCGGCGCGACCAGCCCGGTCAGCGTCCCGTCGTGCTGCGCGCAGTCGCCGATGGCGGAGATCCGCCGGTCGCTCGTCCGCATCCGGTCGTCCACCACCACGCCCCGCTCGACGGCGAGCCCGGCGGAGGCGGCGAGCGCGGTGTCGGGGCGTACCCCGCAGCAGAGCACCAGCAGGTCGGCGTCGAGCGGTTCGGCGTCGTCGCCCAGGTGCAGGCGGACGCCATCGGCGTCGGCGGTCACGGCGGTGGCCGCCGCGCCGAGCCGGGACCGGACGCCCAGGCCGGCGAGCGTGCCGGCGAGGACCGCGCCGGCCGGCGGGTCGAGCTGACGTTCCATCAGGTGCCCGACCGGGTGGACCACAGTCACGTCGAGACCCCGCGCGGCGAGCCCTCGGGCCGCCTCCAGGCCCAGCAGCCCGCCGCCGAGCACTGTCACGCGTCGCGCGCCCTCGGCGGCGGCGAGGATCCGCCGGCAGTCGCCGAGCGTGCGGAACGGGACGACCCGCTCGGGCAGCGGCGCGAGGCCCGGCAGCGGCGGCACGACGGCCACGCTGCCGGTGGCGAGCACCAGGTGGTCGTACCCGTGCCGCTCGCCGTCGGCGGTGACCACCTCCCGGGCGGCCCGGTCCACGGCGGTGACCGCCGCGCCGGTGTGCACCTCGACGCCCGGCCCGACCGCTTCGACCAGTTCCACGT
Source organism: Micromonospora sp. TSRI0369 (assembly GCF_001905625.1). Lineage (NCBI taxonomy): Bacteria > Bacillati > Actinomycetota > Actinomycetes > Micromonosporales > Micromonosporaceae > Micromonospora > Micromonospora sp. TSRI0369. The sequence goes on along the minus strand of NZ_LIVU01000004.1, from coordinate 352,256 downwards.
CCGGCTCGCCGATGCGCCCGGCGAGCAGCGTGGAGAGCATGATCCGGTTGTACGCGCGGTGCGGCTCCGCCCCGAGCACGGTGATCCGCCGGTCCCCGCCGCGTGCGTGCAGCTCGGCGGCGAGCCGGGCGCCGGCCATGCCGTAGCCGACGACGACTATGCGTTCGTTCATGCCGGCTCCACCCGGACCGCGCAGATCTTGAACTCGGGCATCCCGGAGACCGGGTCGAGGGCGTCGTTGGTGACCGAGTTGGCGCGTTGCGCGCCCGGCCAGTGGAACGGCGCGAAGACTGTGTCCGGCCGGATCGCCGTGCTGAGCCGGGCCGGCGCCCGCAGCTCACCCCGGCGGGAGACCACACGTACCGGCGCTCCCTCGGTCACGCCGATCCGGGCCGCCAGGTCCGGGTGCAGCTCGACGAACCCGCCCGGTGCGGCCCGGCGCAACGCGGCCACCCGCCGGGTCTGCGCGCCGGACTGGTACTGCGCGAGCACCCGGCCGGTGGTGAAGTGCAGCGGGTAGTCGGCGCACACCGGCTCGGCGGCCGGCCGGTGGGTCACGGCGTGGAACCGGGCCCGGCCGTCCGGGGTGGGGAAGCGGTCGGCGAACAGCCGGGGGGTGTCCGGGCCGTCCCGGTCCGGGCAGGGCCAGAAGACGCCGGTGTCGGCGTCGATCCGGTCCCAGGTGATCCCGGCGTAGTCGGCCGGCCCGCCGGCCGAGGCCCGGCCCAGCTCCGCGAACACCTCACGCGGGTCGGTCGGCAGTGGCGCGCCGTCGGTCAGCCGCCCGGCGAGCGCGGCGAGGATCTCCAGCTCGGTACGGACCCCGGCCGGTGGCTCACGCAGCGCCCGGCGGCGCAGCACGCGGCCCTCCAGGTTGGTCATCGTGCCGTCCTCCTCGGCCCACTGGGCGACCGGCAGCACCACGTCGGCCAGCTCGGCCGTCTCGGAGCGGACGAAGTCCGCGACCACGAGCAGGTCCAGGGCGCGCAGCCGGGACTCGACCCGCGCCGCGCGGGGCGCGGACACGACCGGGTTGGAGCCGAACACCAGCAGCGCCCGCGCGCCCGACGGCGTGCCCAGCGCGTCCAGGAGCTGGTACGCCGGCACCCCCGGTCCGGGCAGCGCGTCCGGGTCGACGCCCCACACTCCGGCCACGTGCTCGCGGGCCGCCGGGTCGTCGATACGCCGGTAGCCGGGCAGCTGGTCGGCCTTCTGCCCGTGTTCCCGGCCGCCCTGCCCGTTGCCCTGCCCGGTCAGGCAGCCGTAGCCGGAGCCGGGGCGACCGGGCAGGCCCAGGGCGAGCGCCAGGTTGATGAAGGCGGTGACCGTGTCCACGCCCTTGGCGTGCTGCTCGGCGCCCCGCGCGGTGAGAATGACCGCCCGGTCCACAGTGGCCAGCGCGCGGGCGGTCGCGTACAGGTCGGCCACCGGCACGCCGGAGAGCCGTTCCACCTCCGCCGGCCAGTAGCCGGCGACCGTCCGCCGGACCTCGTCGAAGCCGGTGGTCCGCTCCGCGACGTACGCCCGGTCCAGCCAGCCCTCGGTGAGCGCGATGTGCAGCAGCGCGTTCGCCACCGCGAGGTCGGTGCCGGGCAGCGGTTGCAGGTGCAGGTCGGCCTGGCGCGCGGTGGCTGTGGCCCGGGGGTCCACGACGATCAGCCGGCCACCGCGTTCTCGCAGGTCGGTGACGTGCCGCATCAGCGGCGGCATGGTCTCGGCCGGGTTCGCGCCGACCAGCAGCAGCGTGTCCGCGCGGCCGAGGTCGGCCAGCGGGAAGGGCAGCCCCCTGTCGATCCCGAACGCCCGGTTGCCGGCCGCGGCGGCCGAGGACATGCACCAGCGCCCGTTGTAGTCGATGTGCCGGGTCCGCAGCGTCACCCGGGCGAAGCGACCCAGCGCGTACGCCTTCTCGTTCGTCAGCCCGCCGCCGCCGAAGACGGCCACCGCGTCCCGCCCGTGGCGGTGCTGCACGTCCAGCACGCCGGCGGCGACGCGGTCGAGCGCCTCGTCCCAGGTCGCCGGGCGCAGCTCGCCGCCGGGCCGGTCGCGCAGCAGTGGGGTGGTGAGCCGGTCCGGGTGGTCGAGCAGGTCGGCGGCGGTCCACCCCTTCTGGCACAGCCCGCCCCGGTTGGTGGGGAAATCCCGGGCGCCGACCTCGACGCCGTCGCCGGTGGCGCTCAGCACCATGCCGCACTGCAGGGCGCAGTACGGGCAGTGCGTGGCGACCTGTTCGGGGCGTGAACCCCTTCGCGTCGCCGTGCGTGCACCGTCTGTCATGTCGGAAAAGCGTGCCGTCGGGCAGTTTCCGGTCCGGGTCTGCTCTGTTTCGGTCCTGTCACGAGCGCTTCACACCGCACGCACGTGACGGAGCCGTCCGTGGGGTTTAGAATGTGGGACATAAATCTCATATATTAGGACCTGACCGACGAGCAGGTGGCCGGGTCTTCGGCGGCCGGCCTCCCTGAGGTCGCTGTCCGTTTCCGCGCTCGGCGGGGACGAGGATGACTATCGGTCATACCGCTGGGTAGTCTTCGCGGCATGACCGCCAAGGTGACACTGTCGTTCTCCGACGAGACGATCGAGGAGGCGCGCCGGTTCGCCAAGCGGGAAGGGCTCTCGCTCTCCGCCTGGATGGACCAGGCCGCCCGGGAGAAGGCGCTGCGCGAGGTCTTCACCGCGCACGCCGACGCGGTGGGCCGTGCCGGTCTCGACCTGGAAGCCGCCGCCCTGGCCGACGCCCAGGAGGTCGCGCTCGTCGACGACGCCCTGTTCGGCGGGCGTCCGCGTGCTGCGTAGGGGTGAGGTCTGGCGCATCTCCGGCGCCCGGGAGCGGTTCGGTCTGGTGATCAGCTCCGACGTCTACAACGCCACGGCGGTGCCGATCGTGATCGTGGCCGAGGTGGTCGAGGAGTCGCTGCTGCGCGACTCGCCGCTCGCCGTGCCGATGGGCGCGTACGTGGTGATGCCCGACCGGATCTCCTCGCCGATGAAGAAGTGGTTCGCCGAGTGCGTGGACGTGGCCGACACCGAGACCATGCAGCGGGTCGGCCGGGCCCTGCGGATCCTGCAGGAGCTGTGATCGCCTCACCGGCGCCGTCCGGCGGACGTGCGATCTCCGTTGCCGCGCCGACGCGCGCGGGGCACGCCGGGGAAACCACCGGCTGAGAGCGTCGCCTCGTCATCGACGAGGAGGAGTCCGTCAGTGAGCACGCTCGTTTCCGCACCGACCACGCCGCCGGCCACCACCGCCGGCCGGCTCACCGAATGGCGGCCGGAGGACCCGGCGTTCTGGGCCGCCGGGGGCGCCCGGGTGGCCCGGCGCAACCTGTACGTCTCGATCTTCGCCGAGCACGTCGGCTTCTCGGTGTGGAGCCTCTGGTCGGTGACAGTGCTGTTCCTGGGCCCCGGGTACGGCATCGACCCGGCCGGGAAGTTCCTGCTCACCGCCGTGCCGGCGGCGCTGGGCGCGGTGCTGCGGCTGCCGTACACGCTGGCGGTGGCCCGCTTCGGCGGCCGGAACTGGACCATCGTCAGCGCGTTGCTGCTGCTGGTGCCGGCGGTGCCGATGGCAGTGCTGATCGAGCCCGGGGTGTCGTACGCCACGTTGATGGTGCTGGCCTGCCTGTCCGGCGTCGGCGGCGGCAACTTCGCCTCCTCGATGGCGAACATCAACCTGTTCTTCCCCGAGCGGCTCAAGGGCCGGGCGCTGGGGCTCAACGCCGGTGGCGGCAACCTCGGCGTACCGGCTGTGCAACTGGTCGGCCTGGCGGTGCTGGCGACCGCCGGCGCCGCGTACCCCCGGCTGGTGCCGGCGGTCTACCTGCCGCTGATCGTGCTGGCCGCGCTGGCCGCGGCCCGCTGGCTGGACAACGTCCCGGGGGCGCGCAACGAGCCGGGCGCGCTGCGCGCGGCGGCCCGCGACCCGCACACCTGGGTGATGTCGCTGCTCTACGTGGGCACGTTCGGCTCGTTCATCGGCTTCGGCTTCGCTTTCGGCCAGGTGCTCCAGCTCCAGTTCCACGACCGCTTCCCGACGCCCGTCGACGCCGCCTGGCTGACCTTCCTCGGTCCGCTGATCGGCTCGCTGATCCGGCCGGTGGGCGGTCAGCTCGCCGACCGGCTGGGCGGGGCCCGGGTGACGTTCTGGAACTTCGTGGCGATGGCCGCCGGGGCCGGGCTCGTGCTGTACGCCGCCCGGGACCGGTCGTTCCCGCTCTACCTGGCCGGGTTCCTGGCGCTGTTCGTCTTCTCCGGCATCGGCAACGGCTCGACGTACAAGATGATCCCGGCGATCTTCCGGGCCCGGGCCGTCATGGAGAGCGAGCTGACCGGCGACCCGGAGGCGGCGCAGCGGCGGGCCCGGCGCCTGGCCGGGGCGGTGATCGGGATCGCCGGCGCGGTCGGGGCCTCGGGCGGGGTGCTGGTGAACGTGGCGTTCCGGCAGTCGTTCCTGGCCTCCGGCACGGCGGACGCCGCCTACCTGGCATTCATCGCCTGGTACGCGCTCTGCTTCCTGGTGACCTGGGTGGTCTACCTGCGTCCCGGGCCGCGTACGCTGGTCGGCGTGTGAGCTGCGCCATGGCGAACGCGCAGGCCACGCGGGGTACGACCCCGTTTTGACCTGCCGCAGGGCGGCCGGGTATCGTTGCCTGCTGTTGTACGACATTCTTAGGCGTGCCGCATCAGGTACGCTTGGTCGTTCGTGCGCGCTGGTCCGGCTGGGTATTCCTGGTCACCTCGGCGCGCGACCCCAGACCGACGACGAGACAAGGTAGACCTGTGCGTACGTACAGCCCGAAGCCGGGTGAGATCGAGCGTCAGTGGCACGTCATCGACGCCTCTGATGTCGTGCTGGGCCGCCTGGCGACCCACGCCGCCACGCTCCTGCGTGGCAAGCACAAGCCGACTTTCGCGCCGCACGTCGACACGGGCGACTTCGTCGTCATCGTGAACGCGGGCAAGGTCGCGCTGACCGGCAACAAGCGCCAGACCAAGGTTGCTTACCGCCACTCCGGTTACCCGGGTGGTCTGAAGCGGGTCGGCTACGACGAGCTGCTCACCAAGCGGCCCGAGCGGGCCATCGAGCTGGCCGTGAAGGGCATGCTCCCGCACAACAAGCTGGGCCGTCAGCTTCTCAAGAAGCTGAAGGTCTACGCCGGTGCCGAGCACCCGCACACCGCGCAGCAGCCGGTGCCGTTCGAGATCAAGCAGATCGCGCAGTGAGCGCGGGCGAAGGAAGCAGCATGACCGACATCACCGCCACCGAGGTCGCCCCCGAGGCCACCGAGGCGCCGGCGCCCGTCGCGCGCGCGCCCCGTGGTGACCGCCCGATCCAGACCGTGGGTCGGCGCAAGGAAGCCATCGTCCGGGTCCGGATCGTCCCGGGCACCGGCAAGATCACCTGCAACGGCCGTGACCTCGAGGCCTACTTCCCGAGCAAGGTGCACCAGCAGCTCATCAAGGACCCGCTGGTCACCGCCGAGAAGCCCGAGGCGTTCGACGTGATCGCCAACCTGCGTGGCGGCGGCACCACCGGCCAGGCCGGCGCGCTGCGGCTCGCCATCGCCCGGGCGCTGATCGTCAGCGAGCCCGACGACCGCCCGGCCCTGAAGAAGGCCGGCTTCCTGACCCGTGACGCCCGGGTCAAGGAGAGCAAGAAGTACGGCCTCAAGAAGGCCCGCAAGGCTCCTCAGTACTCGAAGCGCTGATCACCACAAGCGCCTTGTACTTCTGACGGACGGCCGGTCCGCTTCCCCTTCCCGGGAGGCGGACCGGCCGTTTCGCGTTTCTCCTCTCATCGGCAGTTCCACGGAGGTTGGCGGGTATGGGCCGGTTGTTCGGCACGGACGGCGTACGCGGGCGGGCGAACGCGGATCTCACCCCGGAGTTGGCGTTGGCGGTCGCGGTGGCCGCGGCCCACACGCTGGCCGAGACCGACAAGAGCCATCCGCCGCTCGCGGTGGTCGGCCGGGACACCCGGGCCAGCGGCGAGATGCTGGAGGCGGCGGTGGTCGCCGGGCTCACCAGCGCCGGCGCCAACGTGGTACGGGTCGGCGTGCTGCCCACCCCGGCCGTGGCGTTCCTCACCGCCGAGATCAAGGCCGACCTGGGCGTGATGCTCTCCGCCTCGCACAACCCGATGCCGGACAACGGCATCAAGCTCTTCGCCGCCGGCGGGCACAAGCTGCCCGACGAGATCGAGATGCGGATCGAGGAGGCGGTGAAGGCCAACGCCACCACCGCCTGGAAGCGCCCGATCGGCGCCGGCGTGGGCCGGGTCAACGACCTGCTCGACGGCGCCGACCACTACGTGCAGCACCTGGTCGGCACCGTGCCGCACCGCCTCGACGGGATCAAGGTCGTGGTGGACTGCGCCAACGGCGCGGCGGCCGACGTCGCCCCGGTCGCCTACCGGGAGGCCGGCGCCGAGGTGATCGCCATCCACGCCGAGCCGGACGGGCTCAACATCAACGACGAGTGCGGCTCCAACCACATCGACGCGCTGCGCGCCGCGGTGGTCGAGCACGGCGCGCACCTGGGCATCGCCCACGACGGCGACGCCGACCGCTGCGTCGCGGTCACCGCCGACGGCGACGAGGTCGACGGCGACCAGGTCATGGCGATCCTCGCGCTGGCCATGAGGGACGCCGGCGAGCTGACCCAGGACACCCTGGTCGCCACCGTGATGAGCAACCTCGGTCTCCGGCTGGCCATGTCCGAGCACGGCATCCGGCTGGTCGAGACCAAGGTCGGCGACCGGTACGTGCTGGAGGAGCTGCGCGCCTCCGGCCTGGCGCTCGGCGGCGAGCAGAGCGGGCACATCGTGCTGCCCGCGTACGCCACCACCGGCGACGGCGTCCTCACCGGCCTGCACCTGATGGCGCGGATGGCCGCCACCGGCACCTCGCTGGCCGAGCTGGCCGCCGTGGTCACCAAGCTGCCCCAGGTGCTGATCAACGTGCCGGTCGGCGACCGTACCGTCGGCGCAGCCGCGCCCGCCGTCCGTGCCGAGGTCGAGCGCGCCGAGGCCGAGCTGGGCGAGACCGGCCGCGTGCTGCTGCGCCCCTCCGGCACCGAACCGCTGGTGCGGGTCATGGTCGAGGCGGCCACCGAGGACACCGCGCGCGAGGTCGCCGAGCGCATCGCCGAGCAGGTACGCACCGCCAGCCCGGTCGCCTGACCGACCCGGGGCCGCCTGCTCCTACGACCCGTCGGTCAGCTCGTACCGACGCGGCGCAGGAAGCGGGCGGCCAGGTCCGCCACCGCGTCGGCGTCCAGCTCCTGCGCCGGACCGGCCACAGTCACCTCGGCCAGCGCCAGCCCGGGCACCTCGGTGTCCCGCCAGCCGCCGACGAACCACGCGCGTTCCTCCTCGGCCAGCGCCAGGTTGGCCGCGTCCAGGACGGCCGCCGGATACGGCAGCCAGAACCGGAACTGGTGGGTGTGCGGCGGCGTCGGGTGGACCCGCGCGCCGGGCAGGGCGGCCAGCGCCTCGGCCACCACCCTCGCGTGCGCCACGTACCCGGGGAGCCGGGGCAGCTCCCGGGTCAGCCCGGCGAGCGCTGCGAGCGCGGCCGGCCACTGCTGGAACAGCGTGCCGCCGTAGCGGTGCCGCCAGGCACGGGCGTACCGGATCAGCTCCTCGTCGCCGGCCAGCGCGGCCCCGGAAATGCCGCCCAGCGACTTGTAGAACGAGACGTACGTGCTGTCGGCCAGCGCCGCGATCTCGGCCGGCGAGTAGCCGAGGTGGACTGACGACTCCCAGAGCCGGGCCCCGTCGAAGTGCACCCGGGCACCACGGGCACGCGCCGCCGCGACCACAGCCACCAGCTCGTCCCAGGTCGGCAGCACGAACCCGGCGTCGCGCAGCGGCAACTCCAGGAAGAGCGTGCCGATCGGCTCGTCGAGCGCCGCCACCTCGTCGGCCGTCGGGTTGCGCGGCGCGCTCGTGGTGCGCACCGGGCGTACCCCGGTGAGCAGCGCCCACGCGTCCCGCTCGTGCGTCAGCGGATGGCTGAGCGGGTGCAGGCCGACACCGGCGCGGCCGGTCAGTTCCGCCCCGTACCGCATGGCCACCTGCTGCGCCATCGTGCCCGACGGGAAGAACACGGCGGCCTCCGCGCCGAGCAGCTCGGCGACCCGCACCTCCAGCTCCGCGACCGGTCCGCCCTCGCCGTACAGGTCGGGCAGGTAGTCCCCGGCCGCCGTGCCGAGAGCGGCGAGCTGCTCCGGCACGGAGGCCGGGCGTACGCCGGAGAGCATCGTGTCGCAGCCGCGCTGAGCGGCGAACCGGCGCAGTCGCGTGGCCTGCTCGTCGCTCATCCGCCCGCCCGAAGCCGGCGCAGCCGGGTCACCGCCTCGGCCAGCACCTCCGGCCGCTTGCAGAACGCGAACCGGACCAGCCGGCGGCCGGCCTCGACGTCGTCGTAGAACACCTGCGTGGGCACCGCCACCACCCCGCAGCGCGCCGGCAGCGCCCGGCAGAACTCCACCCCGTCCCGGCCGCCGAGCGGCGTGACGTCGGCGGTGACGAAGTAGGTGCCCTCCGGCGCGAGCACGCCGAACCCGGCGTCGGCGAGCCCGGCGACGAGCTGGTCCCGCCGGCGTTGCAGGTCGTCCCGGAACCCGGTGAAGTAGGCGTCCGGCAGCCCGAGAGCCACCGCCACCGCGGGTTGCAGCGGCCCGGCGTTGACGAACGTCAGGAACTGCTTCACCCGCAGCACCGCCGCCACCAGCGGCGCGGGGCCGCTGACCCAGCCGACCTTCCAGCCGGTGCAGGAGAACGTCTTGCCGGCCGACGAGATGCGCAGCGTCCGCTCCCGCATGCCCGGCAGCGTGGCCAGCGGCACGTGCGGCGCCGCGGCGTCGGTGAAGACCAGGTGCTCGTACACCTCGTCGGTGACCGCGTACACGTCGTGTTCCCGGCACAGCTCGGCGACCGTCGTCAGCTCGTCGGCGGTGAAGACCTTGCCGGTCGGGTTGTGCGGCGAGTTCAGCAGCACCAGCCGGGTACGCGGCCCGAACGCGGCGCGCAGCTCGTCCGGGTCGAACGCGTACCGGCCGTCAGCGCCGGGCCGCAGCGTCACCGGGCGCCGCACCGCTCCGGCCAGCGCGATCGAGGCGGCGTACGAGTCGTAGTACGGCTCGAAGCAGATCACCTCGTCACCCGGCTCGCAGAGCGCGAGGATGCTCGCCGCGATCGCCTCGGTCGCTCCGGCGGTCACCACGATCTCGCCGTCCGGGTCGTACTCCAGGCTCCAGAACCGGCGCTGGTGCGCGGCGACGGCGGCGCGCAGCGCGGGGATCCCCGGACCGGGCGGGTACTGGTTGTGGCCGGTCCGCAGCGCCTCGGCCGCGGCGGCGAGCATCTCCGGCGGGCCGTCGGTGTCCGGGAAGCCCTGCCCGAGGTTGACCGCGCCGGTACGCACGGCCAGCGCGGACATCTCGGCGAAGACGGTGGTGCCGAACGGCCGCATCCGGGCCACCAGGGGATCGGTCGTCGTCACGGCTGCGAGCCTACGGCCCGCCGCCACGGGCTCACCAGCCGAAGCAGGTCACGCCCCACCTTCCCGACTTCTGGGAGACGACCTTGCCGTCGATGGTTATCCGGCAGGTCAACCCAGCAGCGCTTCCGGGAAGGGTGACGATCTGGACCCGCTCACGGTTGTTCGTGGTGAACCTCAGCCGCCAGGACGAGTCCACCAGGTTGAGCTGGTGGAAGTCGCCGTTCGCGTCGTAGTACTGCACCTCCGCGTCGCCCTCGGAGCCGGTCACCTCGTACAGCACCGTGTACTTGCCGGGGCCGCCGGACGGGGTGGTCGCCGGCTTCGCCGGGGGCGCGGTCGGCTCGTCGGTCCAGTCGCCCGGTTCGCCGTAGATCGGTTCCTCGTACCGTTCGCCGGCTGCCGTCCCGTCGTCCATGGTGCTGCCGAGGAAGGCCAGCCCGACGCAACTGCAGACGATCAGCGCCAGGACGGTGACGATGCCGACGACCACCCCGACCGCCCAACCGCCGCCGCTGCGGCGCGGCGGCATCCCCGGGTACGCGTACGGCGGCGGGTAGGGCCCGGGCGGGTACGCGGTGGGCGGGTACGGCCCGGGCGGGTAAACGCCGGGCGGGTAGGCGCCGGGCGGGTAGGCGCCCGGCGGTGGCGACGAGCCGGGGTTGCCCGGCTGCGCCGGCCAGCCCGGTGCTCCCGGCTGGCCCGGCCACTGCGGTGTGCCCGGGCCCCCGGGCTGGGATGGCCACCCGCCCGGCGCCCCGGGCTGTCCCTGGTCGCCGGCGCCCGGCGAGTCGGCCGGAGCGGCCCGGCCCGGGTCGCCCGCGGGTCGCCCCTCGGCGCCGCCCGCCGGGTCGGGGTGACCGCCCTCGGCGCCGGGGGCGCTCAAGGGGGCCGAGGACGACGGCGACCAGGGCTCGGGTGGCGTCCACGGCTGCGGAGCGGCCAGCGGGTCCGGCGGCGTCCAGGTGGACGGCTGGGGGGTCACCGGCGCGGCGGTCGGGTCGACCGGTCCGGAGGTCGGCTCGGGGGCGGGGGTCGTCTCGGACATCGGCTCAGCTCACAGGGGGTACGGCGCGGACGCCCGCGGAACGATGGGCCCGGGGGGCGGAGCCCGGCCCCAATGTAGGCCGTGGCGGCCAGCCGCGTGGACCCGGTCCGTCCGGGCGTGCCGCGGCCCGAACCGGTACACACGCGGCAGATGAGCCCGGCTCGTGTGTTGTCCGACATTGCAGCCCCGGTGTTCGGTTCGCTCAAGTTCAGTGATCGTTAACCGGCATTCCGAGCACGCGCGATGAGCGAAACTCGGTTAGGCTGCGGACCATGTGTGGAATCGTGGGTTACGCCGGTGCGCGCCCGGCGCTCAGCATCGTGCTTGACGGACTGCGGCGGCTCGAATACCGCGGCTACGACTCGGCCGGTGTCGCCGTGGTCTGCGAGGACGAGCTGCTGACCGAGAAGAAGGCCGGCAAGCTCGCGAATCTGGAGAAGGTCCTCTCCGAGCGGGCGGCGGACAACCCCGAGGACTGCGCGGCCAGCCCGATCGGCATCGGCGACGGCACCACCGGCATCGGCCACACCCGGTGGGCCACGCACGGCGGCCCGACCGACCGCAACGCCCACCCGCACCTCTCCCCGGACGGCCGGGTGGCCGTGATCCACAACGGCATCATCGAGAACTTCGCGAAGCTCCGCGCCGAGCTGGAGGACGAGGGCGTCGAGTTCGCCAGCGACACCGACACCGAGTGCGCCGCGCACCTGATCGCCCGCGCGCTGGCCGACCTGCGCTCGGCCGGCGAGACCGACAGCCCGCAGCTCCTCGCCGCCGCCATGCGCGTGGTCTGCGGTCGTCTGGAGGGCGCGTTCACGCTGCTCGCCGTCGACGCCGGCATCCCCGGCGCGGTGGTCGGCGCCCGGCGCAACTCGCCGCTGGTCGTCGGCCGGGGCGACGGCGAGAACTACCTGGCCAGCGACGTCGCCGCGTTCATCGAGCACACCCGGGACGCGGTCGAGCTGGGGCAGGACCAGATCGTCCTGATCACGCCGGACAGCATCGACATCACCGACTTCCACGGTCAGCCGGCCAGCGGCACGGACTTCCACATCGACTGGGACTCGTCGGCTGCCGAGAAGGGCGGCTACGACTGGTTCATGCTCAAGGAGATCGAGGAGCAGCCGCAGGCGATCGCCGACACGCTGCTGGGCCGGCTCACCGAGACCGGCGAGATCGCCCTCGACGAGGTCCGCCTCAGCGAGCAGGACCTGCGCGACGTCGACAAGATCTTCATCGTCGCCTGCGGCACCTCCTACCACGCCGGCCTGGTCGCCAAGTACGCCATCGAGCACTGGACCCGCATCCCCTGCGAGGTGGAGCTGGCCAGCGAGTTCCGCTACCGCGACCCGGTGCTGGACCGGTCCACGCTGATCGTGGTGATCTCGCAGTCCGGCGAGACGATGGACACGCTGATGGCGCTGCGGCACGCCAAGGAGCAGAAGGCCCGCGTGCTGGCGATCTGCAACACCAACGGCTCCACCATCCCGCGCGAGTCCGACGCCGTGCTCTACACCCACGGCGGCCCGGAGATCGCCGTCGCCTCCACCAAGGCGTTCCTCACCCAGGTCGTCGCCTGCTACCTGATCGGCCTGCACCTGGCCCAGGTGCGCGGCATCAAGTTCGCCGACGAGGTGGGCGCGGTCGTCGCCCAGCTCCAGGAGATGCCGGGCAAGCTGCGGGAGCTGCTGGAACGGATCGAGCCGGTCCGCGAGCTGGGCCGCGAGTTGAAGTCCGAGCCGACGGTGCTGTTCATCGGCCGGCACGTGGGCTACCCGGTGGCGCTGGAGGGCGCGCTGAAGCTCAAGGAGCTGGCGTACATGCACGCCGAGGGCTTCGCCGCCGGTGAGCTGAAGCACGGCCCGATCTCGCTGATCGACCAGGGCACCCCGGTGATCTGCATCGTGCCGTCGCCGGTCGGCCGGGGCATGCTGCACGACAAGGTCGTCTCCAACATCCAGGAGGTACGCGCCCGGGGCGCCCGCACCATCGTGATCGCGGAGGAGGGCGACCAGGCGGTGGTCCGCTACGCCGATCACCTGATCTACGTGCCGCGTACGCCGACGCTGCTGGCGCCGCTGGTGACCACCGTGCCGTTGCAGGTGCTGGCCGCCGAGATCGCCGCCGCCCGGGGGCACGACGTCGACCAGCCCCGGAACCTGGCCAAGTCGGTGACGGTCGAGTAGTCCGCTTTCGTCCACGGTCCCTCCGCCCGTAGCCCTGGGCGGAGGGACCGCGCCGTCTCCGGCCCGCCTCGGGCGGGTCATCGGCCCAGCACGATCCGGGCCATGCCGTCCAGCGCCGGGTTGTCCGGGTCCCAGTAGCCGGTGTGGCCGTGCGGGGCGCTCGGGAACCGCCGCCCGCCGAAACCCGGCGCGCTCGGATCGGCGCCGAACCAGAGCCGCTCGCCGTGCGGGTCGAGCACGGCGAGCGCCGGGCCGAGGGGCGTACCGGCGAGCAGGGCGCGGCGGGCCAGTTCGTCCGGCGGACGCGCCAGCCGGATCACGTCGTCCGGCGCGGTCGACGACCAGACCTCACCGGCGGGCATCCGCAGCTCGGTGGCGTGGTCGACGCCGACGCCGGGCGAGCCGACGAAGACCAGCGCGTCCGCGCTCAGCCCGTGGTCCCGGGCGGCGGCGCCGACCACCAGTGAGCCGTAGCTGTGCCCGAGCACCGTCTGCCGGGCCGGCGAACCCTCGTGCGCGGCGCGCAGCCCCTCCTGGAAGCGGTGCAGGGCTGGCCCGGCGTCCTCGGCCTGCCTGGCGCCGGCCGCCTCGGTGAGGAAGTCGGGCGCGTCGTAGTCCAGCCAGAGTACCGCCGCCGCCTCCTCGCCCGGCCCCAGCGCCGCGCACCGCCGCAGCACCCGGGCGGCCCGGCCCAGCTCGTCCGGCGCGTCGGCGAGGTCCGAGGTCATGCCCGGGACGTAGGTCAGCACCGCGGCGGACCGGTCCGGGTTGCCGAGCGCCACCACCGCGCGCCCGTCGCCGCCCGGGTCCAGCCCCAGCAGGTACGCCCGCGGCAGCCCCGGCGCGGCGAGCCGCTCGCTGAGCCGTTCCAGCCCGCGCAGCGCCGCCTCGACGCCGGCCAGCCGGATGCGCCGGGACACCTCCAGCGGTCCGGCCGGCAGCGGGTGCAGCAGCGCGTGGCGGCGCGCGAGCAGTTCCGTCCGCCGGTCGCCGAGCAGCAGCCGGTTGGCCTGGTCCCGGGCGGCGGCCGGCACGCCGTCGAGGCGGCCGATCCGATCCGGTTCCCGCCCGACCAGCCAGCGCCGCTCGGCCGCGCTCAGCCCGGCCCACCAGCGGCTCACTTCGGTCGGCCCGGCGCCGGGGCCCGGCCGCCACGCGGGCGGGACGCTGACCCAGCCGGTCACCGTCGCGGTGGTCAGCTCCGCCAGGCGGCGAACCGCCTCCCGGTCGGCGGCGCCGGCGAGCGTCAGCGCGCCCCGGATCCCGGCCCGCGCGTCGACCACCGCCGGACCGGCCTGGGACACGGGCCGGGCCGGATCGGGCCGCACCGCGCCGGAGCGGTCCACGAGCAGGCCGCCGGACTCGGCGCGGGCCACCTCGGCGCCGAGCCGGGCCTTCGCCGCGCCCAGCCGGGCGCCGAACTCGGCCAGCACCTGGTCGGCCTCGAACAGGGCGGGCAGCACGTCGGTGAGGTCGGTGCGCAGGTCCCCGATCCGCCGCTGTGCCGCAGCCGAGGCCGCGCCCGACCAGCCGGGCCGGAGCGCGCCGATCCGGGCGGTCAGCGCGTCGGCGCGACGGCGCACCGGCCCGGCGAGCCCTCGCCAGGCCATCCCGGCGGTGGACCAGGCGCCCGGATCGGCCCGCCAGAGCTGCGCGTAATCGACCGGGACGTCCGCAAGGCCGCCGGACCGCCCGGCGGGGCTTGCGGAGCCTGGCGCGGACCGCCCGGGAGCGCCGCCGCTCACCGGAGCACCCCGGTGAGGCGGCGCGCGGCGCGCTCGTCCACCGCCTCGTAGCCGTCCGCCCCGCGGCGCAACGCCCCGGCGGTGTCGGCCACCCGGGCGCCGAGCGTGCCGGACCAGCGCCGCACCGCCGACTCCAGGTCGGCCAGCGCCGCCCCGGCCCGCCAGCCGTCCGCCGCCGCCACCAGCAGCGACTCCGCCGCCGCCCCCGGGCCCCGGGCCAGCCGGTACGCGTCGTCGGCCAACTCCCGCGCGACCGCGCGCAGCAGCTCCGGGTCGACGTCGAACGGTTTCTCCACCACGTGACCTCCCCAGGTCGCCCGACGCCATCCACCGGCCCCGGACACCGGGACGCTAGGCCGCCCGGCGGTCCCACCGCGGACCCCTGTGGACAACGGCCGGGGTTTTCCACAGGGCGCTTCCGCCAGCCGGTCCCGGGCTCGTACCGCCGGTAGGGTGAGGCCGTGATCGGGACAGCCGCGGGCGGAAGCTGAAGCCGGCCGCGCCGGCGCGACGAACGGGACGGGGTGGCATGAGACCGGTATGGCGCGTCGCGGACGTTCGCGCGGCGGAAGCGGGCCTGATGGCCACCCTCCCGCCCGGGGCGTTGATGCACCGGGCCGCGGCAGGGCTGGCCCGCCGCTGCGCGTTGCTGCTCGGTGACCGGGGCGGGGTCTACGGCGCCCGGGTGCTGCTGCTTGTCGGCTCCGGCGACAACGGAGGCGACGCGCTCTTCGCGGGCGCGCACCTGGCCCGCCGGGGCGCGGCGGTGGCCGCGCTGCTGCTGAGCCCTGGGCGGGCGCACGCGGAGGGTCTGGCTGCTCTGCGTGCCGCCGGCGGGCGCGTCGTCGACCGGCCACCCGCCGGAGCCGACCTGGTGGTCGACGGCATCGTGGGCATCGGCGGCACGGGCGGGTTGCGGGACACGGCCGAGCAGCTCGCCGCGAGCCTGACCGAGCACCTCGGCAGGGACGGCAGGCGCGCCACCGTGGTCGCGGTCGACGTGCCCAGCGGTGTCGAGGTCGACACCGGCCACGTCCCGCTGACCGACGCCGGGCGGCCCCGCGCGGTCCGCGCCGACGTGACAGTGGCCTTCGGCGCGCTCAAGCCGGCGCTGGCCGTCGGGCCGGCCGCCGAGCTGGCCGGAGAGGTCGAGCTGGTCGACATCGGGCTGACGCCGTGGCTGCGCGGCACGCCGGCGCTCCAGGTGATCGAGCTGACGGACGTGGTCGACTGGTGGCCGGCGCTGGGCGCGTCGTCGGAGAAGTACACCCGGGGTGTGGTCGGCGTGGCCACCGGCTCGGCCACCTACCCCGGCGCGGCGGTGCTCTCTGTCGCCGGGGCGCTCGCCGGCCCCACCGGCCTGGTCCGCTACGCCGGGAGCGCCAAGGACGAGGTGCTGCACCAGCATCCGTCGGTGATCGCCACCGGCCGGGTCGCCGACGCGGGCCGGGTGCAGGCGTGGGTCTGTGGCTCCGGGCTCGGCACCGGCGAGGACTCCGCCGCCGAGCTGCGCGCGGTGCTCGCCGCGCCGGTGCCGGTGGTGCTCGACGCGGACGCGCTGACGCTGCTCGTGGACGGCAAGCTGGCCGACCGGCTGCGCGGCCGGGACGCCCCGATCGTGGTGACCCCGCACGACCGCGAGTACGCCCGGCTCTGCGGCGAGATGCCGGGGGAGGACCGGGTCGCCGCCGCGCTACGGCTGGCCGCCTGGATGAACGCGGTGGTGCTGCTCAAGGGCGACCGGACGGTCATCGGCACGCCCGACGGCCGCGCGTACGTGAACCCGACCGGCACTCCGGTGCTGGCCACCGGTGGCACCGGCGACGTGCTGGCCGGGTTGCTCGGCTCGCTGCTCGCCGCCGGGCTGGCCCCGGAGCGGGCGGCCGGCGCCGCGGCGTACCTGCACGGGCTGGCCGGCCGGGAGGCGGCGCGCGGCGGTCCGGTGACCGCGCCCGACGTGGCCGCGGCGTTGCGTCCGGTGCTGGCCCGGCTGGGCTGATCCGGGCCGCGACGACCGGTGGCGATTGGCACCGCCCGCACGGCTCAGGGCGCTGATGATCACTGACGGAAGTAGGCTGGGGAGCATGTGGCAGTCGGAGGTGCGCGTCGACCTGGACGCGATCCGGGAGAACGTGGCCCGGCTCAAGGCCGGCACCAACGCCGAGCTGATGGCGGTGGTCAAGGGCGACGGGTACGGGCACGGCATGGTGCCGGCGGCCCGCGCGGCGCTCGACGCCGGTGCGGACCAGCTCGGCGTCTGCACGCTGGACGAGGCGCTGCGGCTGCGCGAGGAGGGCATCACCGCGCCGGTGCTGGCCTGGCTGCTCAGCCCCGGCCTGCCGCTGCACGACGGGATCACCGTCGGTGTCGACCTCGGCTGCGCCGGCCTCACCCAGCTCGACGAGATGATCGAGGCGAGCCGCCGGGCGGACCGCCCGGCCCGGCTGCACCTCAAGATCGACACCGGGCTGGCCCGTGGTGGCGCCACCGTCGCCGACTGGCCGGCGCTGCTGGAGGCCGCCGCGAAGGCCCAGGCCGACGGTCTGGTCGAGGTGGCCGGCGTGTGGAGCCACTTCGTGTACGCGGACTCGCCCGGCCACCCCACCACCGATCGCCAGCTCGCCGTCTTCCACGAAGGGCTGGAGATGGTGACGCGGGCCGGCCTGCGTCCGCGCTACCGGCACCTGGCCAACTCGGCCGCCACGCTGACCCGGCCGGACACCCACTTCGACCTGGTCCGTCCCGGCATCGCCGTCTACGGCCTGTCGCCGGTCGCGGGCGAGCAGTTCGGTCTGCGTCCGGCGATGACCGCCCGCGCCCGGGTGATGCTCACCAAACGGGTGGCGGCCGGCACCGGCGTCTCCTACGGGCACACCTACCTCACCGAGCAGGAGGCCAACCTCGCGGTGGTGCCGCTCGGCTACGCCGACGGGGTGCCCCGGCACGCCTCCAACACCGGGCCGGTCCAGCTTGCCGGCAAGCGCCGGAACATCTCCGGGCGGGTCTGCATGGACCAGTTCGTGGTCGACTGCGGCGACGACGAGGTGGCCGACGGCGACGTGGCGACGCTGTTCGGCAGCGGGGCGGACGGCGAGCCCACCGCCGACGACTGGGCCGAGGCCGTCGGCACCATCAACTACGAGATCGTGACCCGTTTCGGCGGCGTCCGGGTGCCCCGCGTCTACGACGGCGAGCGCGCATGAGTGTCCGGTTGCCGCGACCGCGTACCGCCGCCGGCAAGGTCGCCGGCCTGGTCGGCGCGGCCGTCGGCGTGGCCGCCGCCGGGCTCGCGGCTGGCGTGGTCAGCGAGCGGGTGCTGGTCCGCCGGCTCAAGAACGACCCGACCGACCGGTACGCCGACGAGGTGTTCGGCGAGCAGCGCTACGACCAGGCGTACCGGCTGGAGATGCCGGACGGCACCGACATCCACGTGGAGGTGGTCGAGCCGACCCGCCCGGTGGCCGGGCACCCGACTGTGGTGCTTGTGCACGGGTTCTGCCTGGACATGGGCACGTTCCACTTCCAGCGCAAGCGGCTCGCCGAGCGCGGCGACTACCGGGTGGTCGCGTACGACCAGCCGGGGCACGGCCGGTCCGGCCGGCTGGAGAGCGGCGAGTACGACCTGACCGCGCTGGGCCACACGCTGCGCCGGGTGCTCGACGAGGTGGCCCCGGAGGGTCCGCTGGTGCTCGTCGGCCACTCGATGGGCGGCATGACGATCATGGCGCTGGCCGAGCTGTACCCGGAGATGTTCGGTGACCGGGTGGTCGGCACCGTCCTGATGGCGACCTCGGGCGGTCTGGCGGCGGAGACCAAGCTGGTGGCGCCCGCGCTGCTCGGCCGGGTCGGCGCGCCGGTGCTCTACATGATGAGCAACGCCACCCGGTACGGCGGCACCGTGATCGACAGGGCGCGCCGGTCGACCTCGAACGTGGCCTGGCTGCTCACCCGCAAGTACGGCTTCGGCACCTCGACGCCGAGCCCGGCCCTGGTGTCGTACGTCGAGATGATGAACTCGCGCACCTCGGCCGACACGGTCACCCGCTACCTGCGCACTATCGCCACCCACTCCCGCTTCCCGGCGCTGGCCGCGCTGGCCGGCTCGCCGGTGCTGGTGATCGTGGGGGACAAGGACATGATCACGCCGGTGACGCACTCCGAGGAGATCGTCCGGCGGCTGCCGCACGCGGAGTTCGTGAAGATCCACGACAGCGGGCACGTGCTGATGCTGGAGCACGCCGACGACGTGAACGCGGCGCTGGAGAGGTTCCTGGAGTCGCTGTGACGGTGATCGTGGAGCTGAAGACCGTCGACGACACCCACGAGTTCGGGCGGCGGCTGGCCGGGGTGCTGCGTGCCGGTGACCTGCTGCTGCTCAGCGGCCCGCTCGGGGCCGGCAAGACCGCGCTGACCCAGGGCATCGGCGCCGGCCTGGGCGTACGCGGCGGCATCACCTCACCCACCTTCGTCATCGCCCGGGTGCACCGGCCCGACCCGGATCGGGGCGGCCGGGTGACGCTCGTGCACGCCGACGCGTACCGCCTGGGTGAGGCCGCCGACCCGCGGGCGGAGATCGACGACCTCGACCTGGACGCCTCGGTGGACGAGGCGGTCACCGTGGTGGAGTGGGGCGAGGGAATGGTCGAGCAACTGGGCGACGCGCACCTGCGGGTACGCATCGACCGCCGCGACGACGACACCCGGGCGGTCACGCTGGAGCCGGTGGGCGGGGACTGGGCCGCCCGGGTCGCCGAACTGTCCTGAGTCAGGGCTGAAGGGGCATCGTCCAGCAGTTGGAGTAGGCAGTCCGCCCGGCGAGCCGGTCGGTCAGCCAGGCCACCGCGTCGCCCTGGTCGGTGATGAGCGGCACCAGGTGGTTGGTGAGGATCTTGTCCCCGAGGTTGGGCAGGCTGATCGCCTGGTAGGCCACGTTGCCGCCCTTGCGGCACCAGTCGACAGCCAGTTGGCGGGCCTGCCGGTGGGGCACGATGTCGTCCTGGATGCCGGTCGCCACACGTACCGGGCCGGTGGGCTTTAGCGTGCCGATGCGCTGCCGGTCGAGGACGGCCTGGGCTTCGGGCGATGCGGCGATGACGGCGGTGAGGGATCGGCCGCCGGTGATCCACCTGGTGCTCTTGGTGAACGCGTACCGGAGGATCGCGTCGCCGACGCACATGGTCGAGGTGTCCTTCAGCGCGGCCCGGCCGGTGTCGTTGAGGGCGGCCTCGATGACGTCCCGCAGGGCCGGGTCGGACTGGGCGAAGCCGTTCAGCGACCACCCGAGCGCCCCCACCAGCGCGCTGCCGTCGATGCCGCCGATGACCGCGGTCAGGTCGGCGGGCGGCGCGCCGACGTAGGTTCCGGCGACCGGCACGTCGGGCGCGTAGGTGGACTGGAGTTCGGCGGCAGCGGCGCTGGCGCCCCCACCCTGGCTGTATCCGTACAGACCGACGCGGGACTCCGCAGTGACCGACGCTCCGGGTACGGCGCGGGCGGCGCGGGCCGCGTCCAGCAGGGCGCGTCCCCCGTCGAGGCGGTTGACGTAGGTGTGCAGCCGGTCGGTCGCGCCCAGGCCGACGTAGTCGGTGACGACGACCGCCGCGCCGGTGGCGAGGAGGCGGTAGACGGCGAGGGCCTCGTAGCCGACCGACACCGTGTCGCCGGTGAGCGTCAGCGGATGTTGCAGCGAGAACGACGGTGCGCACTGGTCGCCCTGCCCCATGGTCCCCGAGGCGACGGCGACCAGCGGGCGCGGGCCGGCGCCCCGCCACGCCGCCGACGGTTCGATGTAGGCGCCGGTCACCGCGACGGGCCGGCCGTTGGAGTCGGTGGACCGGTACATGAGCCGGGTGGCGGTGCCGGGCATCGGGCGGCCGTCGAGCCCGGGAATGCTCAGGCCGAGCGGCAAGGGCTCGGTGCGGATCAGCGTGCCGTTGGTGGCGGGCAGGTCGGCGGGCGGTTGGTAGAAGGCGGGAATGGTCACGCCGCGGGAGACCACGGGCGCGGCGCCGTCGGCGGACGCGGCTGTGCCGGATCCGGCCAGGTAGACGGCTGCCGCCGCGGCGACGGCCAGGATCCGGAGGCCGGTCGTGCGGCGGGGGGAGAGGGCGGTGGAGGGCGTGCGGGGACGGTTGTTTCTCCTGCTCACGGGCACTCCTAGCGAGCATCGATGGTGGTGGATGCAAGCTAGCAGTGGCGGTGTGGCGTAAGTAACTTGCCAGTAGGTTACGCTCCGGTAACTTTTCTCGTCCAGTGCCCGGCGCTGCCGCAGCACGGGAGTGTCGGTTGCGGCTGGTATGAAGATGGCGACCCCACGAGGAGAGGTTGCCGATGCCCGACGCCCCCACCCTGGACCTGCCGGCGCTGCTGCCGGAGGCCTGGCGTGCCGCGCTCACCCCCCACCTCGACCCGGCCCGCACCGCCGCGCTGGCCGAGTTCGTCACCAGGGAGTACGCGAGCGCCACTGTCTTCCCGCCGCTGGAGGACCTGTTCTCCGCCTACCGGCAGTGCGGGCCGGCCGACACGAGGGTGCTCATCCTCGGGCAGGACCCGTACCACAAGGCGGGCCAGGCGCACGGGCTGAGCTTCAGCGTCCGCGAGGGGGTGGCGGTCCCGCCGTCGCTGCGCAACGTCTTCAAGGAGATGAGCGAGGACCTGGGCGTGCCGAAGCCGCGCAGCGGCAACCTCGACGGCTGGGCCGCGCAGGGCGTCCTGCTGCTCAACTCGGTGCTGACCGTTCGGCAGGCCACCCCCGGCTCGCACGCCAACAAGGGCTGGGAGGAGTTCACCGACGCCACCATCCGGGCGCTCGACGCGCTCGACCAGCGCGTGGTCTTCCTGCTCTGGGGCGGCTACGCGCGCAAGAAGGCGGCGCTCGTGACCAACCCGCAGCACGTGGTGCTGGAGGCCGGCCACCCGAGCCCGATGAACCCGCGGGGCTTCCTCGGCAGCCGCCCGTTCAGCGCGGCGAACAAGGCCCTGGCCGACGCGGGGCTGCCCACCATCGACTGGGAGCGCTCAGCCGGCTGACCCGTCCGGCGCCTCGCCCGCCGCAGCGAGGCGCCGGCGGTACCGGGACAGCAGTTCGGCCGTACGCCGGTCGGTCACCTCCACCTCGAGCAGCGACTCGACCGGGTACGTGCGTTCACCGAGGCGGACCTCGATCGGCTCGGGCAGTTCGTCGCACATCCGGGCCCGCAGCTCGCCGAATCGGGTCCGCCAGCGGTGCTCGCCCGGTTCCTCGGGCTCCGGGTGGCCCCCGCCCCACTCCTGCCACCGGGCATCCCAGCGCTGCGCGCGGCCCCGCTCCAGGAACGCGGTGAACCGCGGGGAGTCCCGCCACCGCACCGCGATCTCGACCGCGTCCACCGGCAGCGGCGCGCCCTGCAACAGGGCCGCCGTGCCGCCCGCCAGCACGTACGGCAGGTCGCCCAGCGCGTCGATGATCGGGTCCAGCCGGAGATGATCGATCCGCTCGGTCAGCGCGGTCCCGGCCATTTCGTCAAGCGCCGCGTCCAGGTGACTGTCCAGCGGCTCGACCTCGATCCGTAGTTGCCGGCCGAGCGCGCCGAGCAGGCGTTCCGCAGTGGTCAGGCTGGGGAGCCGGTCGCCGCGCTCGATCCGGGCGATGGTCGCCTGGCTGATCCCTGCCCGGACGGCCAGCGCCTGCTGGGTGAGCCCGGCCATCTCCCGTTCGTGGCGCAGGGCGCGGGCGATCTCCTGGACCAGGCGACTCTCCGTCATCTCCGCAGGATGGCAGTCCGCCGTCGAGCGATATACCTGTGAGTCATATTTATGACCGAGAGGTATATCGCTCTCAGGTCATCTCTTCTGTCAGGACGCTACCCAACGTGACCGTGCGAGCGGCGAGGGCGTGCCAGGGGTGGGCGGAGCGGACGGCTAGGCTGGCTTACCGTGCTCGTACTCGTGGTGGACTCCTCGACGCCCGCGGTGACCGCGGCGCTGGCCGAGGTCTCGGCGGACGGCGTCGCGGTTCGTGCGTCCCGATGCACCGTCGACGCCCGCGCCCACGGCGAGCTGCTTGCGCCGCAGGTCGACGCCGTGCTCGCGGACGTCGGCGCGCGCCCCGCCGACCTGGCCGCGATCGTCGCCGGCCTCGGCCCGGGCCCGTTCACCGGGCTGCGGGTCGGGCTGGTCACCGCCGCCACCATGGGTCAGGTGCTCGGCGTCCCCACGTACGGTGTCTGCTCGCTGGACGGGCTCGGCCACCCGGCGGCAGCCGGCGAGCCGGTGCTGGCGGCGAGCGACGCGCGGCGGCGGGAAATCTACTGGGCCGTCTACGACGGCGCCGGCCAGCGTCTGGTCGGGCCGGAGGTCGCCGCCCCGGCGGTGGTCGCGCAGCGGGCACGCGACCTGGCGGTCACCGTCGCGGTCGGCGACGGCGCGCACCGGTACGCCGACGTGCTCGGCCTGCCGGTGCGGGACGAGCCGCGCTACCCGGACCCGCTGGCGCTGGCGCGTCTGGCCGCGCCGCGGATCCGCGCGGGCGCGCCCGGTGAGACGCTCACCCCGCTCTACCTGCGTCGCCCCGACGCGGTCGCGGCCACCGGCCACAAGCCGGTCCTGCCATGAGGCTGGGCCGGTTCCGCTGGTGGCACGTCGAGGAGGTGCTGCCCATTGAGGCGGACCTGTTCGGCGCAGAGCAGTGGTCGGCGGGGATGTTCTGGAACGAACTCGCCAACGGCCACTTCTACCTGGCCGCCACCGACGACGACGGCGCCGTGCTCGGCTACGCCGGACTGGCCGTCTACCCGCCCGACGAGGCCTGGGTGCAGAACGTCGCGGTCCGTCGCGACGCCCAGCGCCGGGGTGTCGGCCGGCTGCTGCTGGAGGCGCTGCTCGCCGAGGCCGCCCGGCGCGGCGTCCGCAGCACGCTGCTGGAGGTCGCCGCGGACAACGCCCCGGCGCAGCGGCTCTACGCCGGCTACGGCTTCGAGCCGATCGGCGTACGGCGCGGCTACTACCAACCGAGCAACACCGACGCGCTGGTCATGCAGCGCAACGAGGACTGACGAGCATGGCTGACGAACCCCTGATCCTCGGCATCGAGACCTCCTGCGACGAGACCGGCGTGGGCATCGTGCGCGGGCACACGCTGCTCGCCGACGCGCTGGCCTCCAGCGTCGAGGAGCACGCCCGGTTCGGCGGCGTGGTGCCCGAGGTGGCCAGCCGCGCCCACCTGGAGGCGATCGTGCCGACCATGGACCGGGCGTTGCGCGAGGCGGGCGTCACCATCGCCGACATCGACGCGATCGCGGTGACCGCCGGGCCGGGGCTCGCGGGCGCGCTGCTCGTCGGGGTCGCCGCCGCCAAGGGGTACGCGGTGGCGGCGGAGAAACCGGTGTACGGGGTGAACCACCTCGCCGCGCACGTGGCGGTGGACACGCTCGAACACGGCCCGCTGCCCGAGCCCGCCATCGCGCTGCTGGTCTCCGGCGGCCACTCCTCGCTGCTGCGCGTCGACGACCTGGCCCGCGACGTCGTACCGCTCGGCGCCACCATCGACGACGCGGCCGGCGAGGCGTTCGACAAGGTGGCGCGGCTGCTCGGGCTGCCGTTCCCCGGCGGACCGTACATCGACCGCGAGGCGCGTGCCGGTGACCCGGCGGCGATCGCCTTCCCGCGCGGGCTGACCGCCGCGAAGGACCTGGCCGGGCACCGCTACGACTTCTCGTTCTCGGGTCTGAAGACGGCGGTGGCCCGCTGGGTTGAGGCGCGGCAGCGGGCCGGTGAGCCGGTCCCGGTCGCCGACGTGGCCGCGTCCTTCCAGGAGGCGGTCTGCGACGTGCTGGTCGGCAAGGCGATCGACGCCTGCCGCACCAGCGGCATCGACACGCTGGTGATCGGCGGCGGAGTGGCAGCCAACTCCCGGCTGCGGGCGATGGCCGAGCAGCGGGCCGGCAAGCACGGCATCCGGGTGCGTACGCCCCGGCCGAAGCTCTGCACGGACAACGGCGCGATGGTGGCCGCGCTCGGCTCCCACCTGGTCGCCGCGGGCGTCGCGCCGAGCCGGCTGGACCTGCCGGCCGACTCGGCGATGCCGCTGACAGTGGTCAGTGTGTGAGCGGGGAGGGAACCGACATGATCGTCCGGATGTGGGAGGCCAAGGCCGAGTCGTACGGCTTCGCCGACCTGATCACCTGGGTCTGCGAGACCGCGCTGCCCGAGTTCGAGCACGACCCGATGCACGTCTCCAGCGAGGTGTTTTCCTCCACCGACCACCGGCTGGTGGTCATCTCCAAGTGGCGGAACAACCCCCGGGAGCTGCCCGAGCCGCCGGCGCGCCTGATCGCCCGCCCGCCGCACAGCTGGGACTTCGCCCAGGTCGACCGCTGACGCGAGGGTCGTCACGACGGCCGGAATTGGTTGGCGTCCCGGTCGTCCCGGCACCTAGCGTCGGTGGGTCATGCGCTTTTCACCGGCCGGCGACCCCGGCACCCCCGACGCGCGGTCGGCCACCCGATACCTCGTGTGGCTCGCCGGGCGGCACCCCTTCATCTTCGGCGCCGGTCTCGCGCTCGGCGTGATCTGGATGCTGGCCCAGGCGCTCGTGCCGGCCGTGCTCGGCCGCGCCGTGGAAGCCGGCCTGGCGCAACGCGACCCGGACGCGCTGGTGCGCTGGAGTCTGGCCCTGCTCGGGCTGGGTCTGGTGCAGGCCGTCGCCGGGATCCTGCGTCACCGCTGCGCGGTGCACAACTGGCTCGGCGCCGCCTACCGCACCGTGCAGGTCACGGTGGACGCCACCAACCGGCTCGGCGCCGCGTTGCCCCGGCGCGTCGCGGCCGGCGAGGTGGTGAGCATCGGCACCGCCGACATCGAGCACATCGGCAGCGCCATCGACATCACCGCCCGGGGCGTCGGCTCGGTGGTCGGCATCGTCACAGTCGCGGTGATCCTGCTCAGCGCCTCCCAGCCGCTCGGCCTCGTGGTGGTGTTCGGGGTACCGCTGCTGATGGCGCTCGTCGCGTTGCTGATCCGCCCGCTGCACCGGCAGCAGGCCGCGTACCGGGAGTCGACCGGCCGGCTCACCGCCCGGGCCGCCGACATCGTCTCCGGCCTGCGCGTGCTGCGCGGAGTCGGCGGCGAGCCGGTGCTGTCCGAGCGCTACCGGCAACGGTCGCAGGCGTTGCGCGCGGACGGGCTGCGGGTGGCCCGGGTCGAGTCGCTGCTGCAGGCCGCGCAGATCCTGCTGCCCGGTGTCTTCGTGGTGCTGGTGACCTGGCTGGGCGCCCGGTTCGCGCTGCGCGGCGAGATCAGCGCCGGTGAGCTGGTCTCGTTCTACGGCTACACCGCGTTCCTGGTCAGCCCGCTGCGCAACCTCACCGAGGCGGCCGACAAGCTGACCCGGGGACACGTCGCTGCTCGCCGGGTGGTCCGGCTGCTGCGGCTCGCGCCGGAGTTCACCGACCCGGCCACCCCGGTGCCGGTGCCGGCCGGCCCGGGCGAACTGGCGGACGTGCGTTCCGGACTCGTCCTGCGACCGGGCCGGCTCACCGCGCTGGCCACCGCCACGCCGCAGGACGCCGTCGAGATCGCCGACCGGCTGGGCCGGTACGCCGACGGGGACGTCACGCTGCACGGCGTACCGCTGCGGGACGTGGCACTGGCGACGGTGCGGGAGCGGATCCTGGTGGCCGACAACGACGCGCAGCTGTTCAGCGGCGTGCTGCGCACGGAGCTGGACCCGCACGACCGGGCCGGGCCCGGCGCCGTCGAGGCGGCGTTGGCCGCGGCGAGCGCCACCGACATCGTCGAGGCGCTGCCCGGCGGCCTGGACGGCGAGGTCGCCGAACGCGGCCGGGAGTTCTCCGGCGGGCAGCGGCAACGGCTGCGGCTGGCCCGCGCGCTCGTCGCCGACCCGGAGATGTTGATCCTGGTCGAGCCGACCAGCGCGGTGGACGCGCACACCGAGGCGCGCATCGCCGAACGGCTCGGCCCGGCCCGCCGGGGCCGCACCACGCTGGTCTGCACCACGAGCCCGCTGGTGCTCGGCCACGCCGACCACGTGGTCTTCGTGGAGGACGGCAAGGTCGTCGCCGAGGGCCGGCACGAGGAACTGCTCGCCGGCGAGCCGCGCTACGCCGCCACGGTGAGCCGGGAGGAGGACCGATGAGCAACGCGCTGCCCGTCGCCGACGTCGCCCAGGTCCGCCGGTACGTGCGGGAGCTGATCCGCCGCCACCCGCGGGGCCTGGCCGTCGCGCTCGGCCTGCACGCGCTCGCCGCGGGCGCCGGGCTCGTCGCCCCGCGCCTGCTCGGTGACCTGGTGCAGGGCATCTCCCAGGGCATCGCCGCGACGACTGTGGACCGGGTCGTGGCGGCCATCGCCGCGTTCGTGGTGGTGCAGGCGGTGCTGGTCCGCTTCGCGCACCTGGCCTCGGCCCGGCTCGGTGAGCGGGTGCTCGCCGAGCTGCGGGAGGAGTTCGTCGACCGGGTGCTCGCGCTGCCGCTCGCCACCGTGGAGCGGGCCGGCACCGGCGACCTGCTCACACGCACCTCGCGGGACGTCGCCGCGCTGTCCCGTACCGTCCGGTTCGCCGGACCGGAGACGCTGATCTCGGCGCTGACCGTGCTGCTCATCCTCGGCGCGCTGGTGCTGACCGGCCCGCTGCTGGCGCTGCCCAGTCTGCTGTCGGTGCCGGTGCTGTGGGCCGGCACGCGCTGGTACCTGCGCCGCGCGCCGCAGGGCTACCTGCGGGAGAACGCCGCCTACTCGGACATCACCGACGGGATCAGCGAGACGGTCGACGGGGCGCGGACCACCGAGGCGCTGCGTCAGGCGGCCCGCCGCCGGGCTCGCGGGGACGCCGACATCCGCCGGTCGTACGCCGCCGAGCGCTACACCCTCCACCTGCGGACCGTGTTCTGGCCGGTGGCCGAGTTCGGCTATCTGGTGCCGATGGTGGCGACGCTGCTCATCGGCGGCTGGTTCCACCTGAAGGGCTGGGTCAGCCTCGGCCAGGTCACCGCCGCCACGCTCTACGCCCAGCAGCTCACCGACCCGATCGAGCGGCTGCTCGGCTGGCTGGACGAGTTCCAGGTCGGCGGCGCCTCGCTGGCCCGGCTGCTCGGGGTGGCCGCCGAGCCGGACGAGCGCGCCAGGGCATCCGCCACGCCGGACCAGCGCGCCGCCGCTCCGGGCCGGGCGGGCGGCGAGGGCCGGCTCGCCGCGCGCGACGTGCGGTACGCGTACCGCCCGGGACACGACGTGCTGCACGGCGTGACGCTGGAACCCCGGCCGGGGGAGCGGCTCGCGATGGTCGGCCCGTCCGGGGCGGGCAAGTCGACGCTGGGCCGGCTGCTGGCCGGCGTGCACGCGCCGAACGCCGGCACTGTGACAGTGGACGGCCGCCCGCTGGCCGGGATGCCCCTGGCCGAGCTGCGTACCCATGTCGCGCTCGTCAGTCAGGAGCACCACGTGTTCATCGGCACGCTCGCCGACAACGTGGCGATGGTCCGGCCGGACGCCGCCCCGGCACGGGTACGCGCCGCGCTCGCCGCCGTCGACGCGCTGGACTGGGCGCTGGCCCTGCCGGACGGGCTCGACACGCCGGTCGGCGCGGGCGGCCACCCGCTCACCCCGGCGCAGGCGCAGCAGCTCGCGCTGGCCCGGCTGGTGCTCGCCGACCCGCACACGCTGGTGCTGGACGAGGCCACGTCGCTGATCGACCCGCGGGCGGCCCGGGCCCTGGAGCGGTCGCTGGCGGCGGTGCTGGACGGCCGTACCGTCATCGCCATCGCGCACCGGCTCTTCTCCGCGCACGACGCGGACCGCGTGGCGGTGGTCGCCGACGGGCGCATCACCGAGCTGGGTTCACACGACGAACTCGTAGTGGCCGGTGGCTCGTACGCCGCGCTGTGGCGGTCCTGGCACGGCTGAGAACGCGCGACGGGCCCCGGCGGACGTGCGCCGGGGCCCGCTCGACGGCCGGGGTCACGAGCGGCGGGTCAGCCGCCAGGTGGCGTACCCGCCGGTGCCCAGCGCGATCAGGAACACCGCCCACACCAGTCCGGTGCCGACCT
This sequence comes from Micromonospora sp. TSRI0369, assembly GCF_001905625.1. Taxonomy (NCBI): domain Bacteria; kingdom Bacillati; phylum Actinomycetota; class Actinomycetes; order Micromonosporales; family Micromonosporaceae; genus Micromonospora; species Micromonospora sp. TSRI0369. Next base: position 323,732 of record NZ_LIVU01000004.1, on the reverse strand, counting down.
GGAGTCCACCACCGCTGCCCACGTTGGCCTGGGCCGCGGCGACGAGCGAGTCGCTCTGCGCGGGCGGCAGCGCGGCCGGCGGCAGCTGCTGCCAGCGCACCAGCCCGGTGCTCTCCAGCATGGTCATGTGGTCGTTGACGAACTTGTTGGCGTCCTCGGCCAGCTTGCGCACGATCGGGTCGCGGGTGCTGGCCCGGACCGCGCCGATCACCGGGAAGATCTTGCCGTGGGCGACCCGCAACCGGGTGACGAAGATCTGGTCGAACCGGGCGCCGTTGGCGTTCCGCATCTCGGTCAGCCACCCCTGCTGCTCGGCCGTCGGATCCGTCGGCAGGGTGGCGCCGAGCTTGTTGGCCGCCTCGACCACCAGCTGGTCCAGCTCCGCGTGCTGCTTGGCGATCTCCGCGCCGACCTCGCGTACCCGGGCGGACTGGCCCTTCTCGGCCGCCATCTGCCCGGCCGGCATCTCCCACAGCCCGGCCAGCCGTACCCCGTTGAGCAGCGTCATGTCGGCGGCGTTCATCTGCACGCCGGGGTTGGGCGCGGCCTGCGCCGTCCCGGGAACGACGCCGATCCCCGCGCCCAGCGCGGCGAGCAGCAGTACCACCCGGTGCGCCAGCTTGCGGCGTGCGGATTCCAGCGATGCCATGGTTGCGGTGCCTCCTCGGTCCGGACCGGTACACGGGGTGTCGTGGACGGCCGCCCGTCCGCACACTGGTACGGATCACCGGGCCGATCAGTTCAGCGGATCGGCGAGGAGTCGTTCGAACGCCAGCTCGGCGGCGCCGATCAGCGCCGCGTCGTCGCCCAGCTTCGGGGTACGCAGCCGCACGTGCTCCAGGCACGCGGGCAGCCCGTTGGAGTTGAGCCGGCTGCGCACCTGCGCCGCGGCGGCCAGGTAGAGGTCGCGCATGGTGCCGCCGAAGATGACCATCTCCGGGTTGAAGATGTTCACCAGGTTCGCGACGCCGAAGCCGAGCCAGTCGCCGGCCTGCCGTACCGCGGTCTGGGCGCGGGCGTCGCCGCGGTCGGCGGCGTCGAAGACGGCGAGCAGCGCGTCCCGGCCACGCGCCTCGGACCGGCCCGCGGCGCGCAGCAGCCCGTGCTCGCCGATCTCGGTCTCCCAGCAGCCGCGCCGGCCGCAGTCGCAGCGCACGCCGTCGCGGACCACCACCATGTGGCCGACCTCGCCGCCGTAGCCGCCGTGCCCGGTCAGCCGCCGGCCCCCGGCGATGATGCCCGCGCCCACACCGACGTCGCCGTAGATGTAGATGACGTTGTCGCAGCCGACGGCCGCGCCCCGGGCGTGCTCGGCGTACGCGGCCACGTCGGCCACGTTGCCCACCGTGATCGGTACGTCTATCCCCAGCTCGACGGCGAGCGCCGCACCGATCGGCTGGTCCACCCAGCCGGTGGTCGGGCTGAGCCGGACCAGCCCGTCCTCGCGGCGGACCATGCCGCACACCGCCACCCCGGCGCCCACGCAGATCGCGTCCGGCGGCACCGACTGGTGCATCTCCTTGACCGCCCCGGCGAGCAGCGGGGCGGCCTCCCCGGCGACCAGGTTGCGCGGCCGCTCCATCTCCCGGCGGTCGAGCACCTCACCGCCGAGCCCGACCCGCGCGGCCCGCAGCCGGTCCACCTCGACGCTGTACGCGTACGCGTAGACCCGCTCCGACTCGGGCCGGACGACGAGTGACGGTCGTCCGGCCCGGCCGGTCTCCTTCGGCGTCCCCTCGCTGACCAGACCGGCGCCGGCCAGGTCCGCGGTCAGCGCGCCGATGGTGCTGCGGTTGAGTCCGAGCGCGGTGGTCAGCTCGGCGCGGGTGGTGGCCCCGTGAACGTGTACGTAGCGGAGCAATGCGCCCAGGTTCTGCCGACGGATCTCGTCCTGACTGGGGCCTGCGCGCATTGCCACTGCCATGTGTTTCCGTGCCCCTGCTCAGCGGTTGCCGGTGGCGGCGGCCCGCCGACGCGACAGCGCGTCGATGGTCGCCGCGGCGAGCAGCACCACGCCGGTGACCACGTACTTGACGCCCGAGCTGTATCCCATCAGTCCCATACCGTTGTCGATGACCGCGACCACCGCGCCCCCGAGCACGGCGTCGAGGACCCGGCCCTTGCCGCCGAAGAGGCTGGTGCCGCCGATCACCGCCGCGCCGACGGCGTAGAGCAGTACGTTACTGCCCCCGGTGTTGGGGTCGACCGAGTTGCCCCTGCTGGCGGCCACGATGCCACCGATGGCGGCCATCGAGGAGCAGATGACGAAGACGGAGATACGAATCCGGTCGACGTTGATGCCGGCCCGGCGGGCCGCCTCGGCGTTGCCGCCGACCGCGTAGATGTGCCGTCCGTAGCTGGTGCGCTGGAGCACGAACGTCCAGACGATCAGCAGCACCGCGATGATCGGCACCACGATCGGCACGCCCTTGAGCGAGGTGATCAGGACGTTGCGGCTGCGCTCCAGGTTGAGCACGTAGACCGCCACGCCGAGGATCACGGCCAGGCCGGCGATCCGCGCGCCGACCACCGTGAGCGGGTCGGTGAGCAGGCCACGGGCGGCCCGGTTGCGGTACCGGAGCAACTGCACTGCCGCGTACCCGGCGACGGCCACCGCGGCGAGCGCCCAGCCCAGCGCGGGAGAGAGGTTGCGGTTGGCGATCGCGACGAGCACGTCGTCGCGGATCGCGATGTTGGCGCCCTCGTCCATCAGCGTCAGCACGACACCCTGGAAGGCGAGGAACCCGGCGAGCGTCACCACGAAGGACGGGATGCCGACCTTGGCGACCAGCAGGCCCAGCACGGTGCCGATCACCAGACCGGTGACGACGGCGGCGAGCACCGCCACGTACCAGGGGTAGCCGAGCACTGTGACGACGTTGGCCAGGATCGCGGCACAGACGCCGCTGGCGAAGCCGGCGGAGAGGTCGATCTCGCCGAGCAGCAGGACGAAGACCAGGCCCATGGCGATGAGCGTGACCGCCGCGCCCTGGGTGAACAGGTTCGCCAGGTTGCCGGCGGTGAAGAACGACGGGCGGGCGATCGAGAAGCCCACCGCCAGCGCCACGAGCATCACCACCGCGGGGAGCGCGCCGATGTCGCCGCCGCGTACCCGGCGCCAGTAGTTGTTCACGTGGCTGTTCAGGGTCGGTGTCGGCGCGACGCCGGCCGGGCCTTCCTTCTTCACGACGATGGCGGTCATCGGATGGCTCCTGGGGTGGTGTCGGCGGGCGCGGCGCCGTTGCCGCCCGGCTCGCCGGTGAGGCCGAGGCCGCCGGATCGACCGGCGGTGATCAGCTCGACCACCTGCGAGTGGGTGATGTCGGAGGTCTTCACCTGGGCGACCATCTGGCCGAGGTAGAGCGCGGCGATCCGGTCGGAGACGGCGAAGACGTCGTTCATGTTGTGCGAGATGAGCACCACTGCGAGGCCGTTGTCGGCCAGTCGGCGCACCAGTTCCAGCACCTGGGCGGTCTGCGCGACGCCGAGCGCGGCGGTCGGCTCGTCCAGGATGACCAGCCGGCTGTTCCAGAGCACGGCCTTGGCGATGGCGACGGTCTGCCGCTGGCCGCCGGAGAGGCTGGCCACGTGCTGGCGCAGCGACTTCACGGTGCGCACGCTCAGGCCGGCGAGCGTCTCGGCGGCCATCTGCTCCATGGTCGGCTCGTCGAGCACGATGCCGCTGCGCTTCTCCCGGCCGAGGAACATGTTCTGCACGATGTCGAGGTTGTCGCAGAGCGCGAGGTCCTGGTAGACGACCTCGATGCCGAGCGCGGCGGCGTCGCGCGGGCTGTTGATGCTCACCGGCCGGCCGTCGAAGAGGAACTCGCCGGCGTCGGTGGGGTGGATACCGCTGATGCACTTGACCAGGGTCGACTTGCCGGCGCCGTTGTCGCCGACAAGCGCGGTCACCTCGCCGGGGTGCGCGGTGAAGGCGACGTCACGCAGCACCTGGACGGGACCGAAGCTCTTGTCGATCCCGCGTAGCTCCAGCAGGGGGGTTGCGGACACGGGGTTCTCCTTTGGGCGGAGGGAGGTCTCGGATCCCGTCCGGCGCGGGCGCCGCCCGGCACGGGGGAACCCGTGCCGGGCGGCGCCGCCTGAGGCGGGTGGGTCAGCTCACGCCGGCGTCGGTGCAGAGCTTCGCGAAGGCACCGGTGCAGAGCTCTTCCTTGGTGACGTAGCCGTCGGCCACCACGTCCTTGACGTTGTCCTTGAAGATGGCCTTGGGCTCCAGCAGCACGGCCGGCACGTCCCGGTTGCCCTCCGGGTCCTTGACCGTCTGGCCGGTGTCCTTCCGCTCACCCTTGGCGAGCGCGATGGCCAGGTCGGCGGCGGCGTCCGCCTCCTTCTTGACCGCCTTGTAGACGGTCATGCACTGGTCACCGGCGAGGATGTTCTGCAGGCCCTCCTTGGTGGCGTCCTGACCGGTCACCGGGACCTTGCCGTTGAGCTTGTTCTTCTTCAGCACCGAGATGGCCGCGTTGCCGAGACCGTCGTTGGCGGCGAGCACGCCGTCGATCTTGCCGCCGGCCTTGGTCATCTGCTGCTCGAAGATCGTGGCGGCCTGCGCGTTGTCCCACGCCGGTACCGGGTCGTCGGCGACCTTGGTGTACTCCTTCGAGTCGAACTTCGGCTTGAGCACCGAGTCGTACCCGTTCTTGAACAGGGTGGCGTTGTTGTCCGTCGGCGAGCCGTTGAGGTACGAGATCGACGGGTTCTTGACGCCCTTGTCGGTCAGGCACTTGCTCAGGCCCTCGCCCTGGAGCTTGCCGACCGCCTCGTTGTCGAAGCTGACGTAGTACTGGGCGGAGCCGCCCAGGGTCAGCCGGTCGTAGTCGATGGTCGCCACGCCCTGCGACTTGGCCTTGTCGAGCACGGCCTTGCCGGTGCCGGAGTCCAGGTTGACGATCATCAGGACGTTGACGCCGCTGGTGATCATCTGGTCGGCGATGGTCTGGAACGCGGTCTTGTCGTTCTGCGCGTTCTGGATGTCGGACTCGACGCCCGCCGCGTCGAACGCCGCCTTGAGGTACTTGCGGTCCGCGCCCTCCCAGCGGGCGGAGGACTTGCTGTCGGGCAGGATCACGCCGATCTTCGGCTTCTTGGCGTTGGAGCCGCCGGCCTCGTCGGAAGAACCGCCGTTGTCACCACAGGCGGCCATGCTGCCGGTCGCGAGGAGACCGACGGCCGCGAAGGTGAGGAAGCCCTTGCGCATGTGCAGGGTCCTTTCGGAGGTGGGGGAGTGGTGATGTTTTGTTGTGTCCGGCAACGTATTCCTCACCTCCCATGGGCCGCAAGACTGCCGAGGTCAGAAGTTTGTTGGCGGCGGTAACAATTCAGCAACGCGGTTGTCACCCGCGAGACACCGCCGGACGGGCGCGTTTCGGGAACGCTCCCACACGTACCGTCACGAGGCCCGTCAGACGGCGGCGATCGATGCCGTGGCCGCCCCGGTGAGCGTCACCAGATCCGTCGGCGTGAGCTGCACCTGCAAGCCGCGGCGGCCCGCCGAGACGTACACCGTCGGGTGCGCCAGCGCCGAGGAGTCGACGACTGTCGGTAGCCGCTTGCGCTGGGCCAGCGGGCTGATCCCGCCCCGCACGTACCCGGTCGCCCGCTCCGCCACCGCCCGGTCCGCCATCGCCGCCCGCTTGCCGCCCACCGCGGCGGCGAGCGCCTTCAGGTCCAGCTCGCCGGTCACCGGCACCACCGCCACTGTCAACCCGCCGTCGACCTCGGTGACGAGCGACTTGAACACGCGGTCCGGCGCCACGCCCAGCGCCGCGGCGACCAGCGCGCCGTAGTTCGGCGCGTCCGGCGAGACGTCGTAGGTGTGGGTGCTGTGGGCGATCTTCCGCTTGCTCAGCAACGCGATCGCCGGAGTGCCAGGGCCCGCCACCGGATCAAGCTAGCCCGGTCGTCGGCCGGCCGCGAGCCGAAACCGCGGTCAGCCGCCGGCCGGGACCGGCCGGCAGACGAGCACCGTGGGGTCGCCCGCGACCCGGGTAAGCACCAGGTCCGCCGCCGCGTCACCGGAGAGTCGCAGGTCACGGCGCAGCTTCTCCGGCTCCAGCGCCGAGCCGCGCTTGCGGATCTCGACCCGGCCGACCCGGCGCTCCCGCAGCAGGGCGCGCAGCCGCTTCAGCGAGAACGGCAGCACGTCGGTGATCTCCAGGCAGCGGGCGAACGGGGTGGGCCGGGCCTCGTCGGCGTACAGGTAGGCGATCGACGGGTCGGCGAGCGTGGCGTCGAGGTCCGTGGCCAGCTCGGCGACCAGGTGCGCGCGCACCACGGCCGGGTCCGGGTCGTACAGGAACCGCCGGACCGGCCCCACCGGCGCCTCGGCCGCCCCGGTGCCGGTGAGGTGATAGGAAGGGACCCTTTTAATGCCGGAGGCGTTAAGAAGGGGCCCTTCCTTCTCGCGCAGCAGTGTGGCGCGGCGGGGGACGCCGGCCAGCTCGCCGCACCACAGCGCCGCCTCGACCAGGTCGCCGTCCACGCTCACCCACTCCGCCTCGGCGCCGGCCGGGATCAGCGCGTGGTCCAGCCCTGGCGCCACCTTCACCACTGTGCGCGGCACCCGCGCGGCCAGGCCGGTGACGAAGTCCCACGGCGGTGAGTAGGCCCTCGGGTCGAAGACGCGCCGCCCGGTGCCGGCCCGCCGCCGCGCCGGATCGCAGAACGCGCCGTCGACCCGGCTCACGTCGAACGCCGTGGCGTCGCCGCACTCGACGGTCACCAGTTCCGCCAGCCCGGCGGCCCCGGCGTTCGCGGCGGCCATCGCGGCGGTGAGCGGGTCGGCCTCCACCGCGTACACCCGGATCCCGGCGCGGGCGGCGGCGAGCGCGTCGGCGCCCAGGCCGCAACCCAGGTCGGCGAGGGTGGTCACGCCCGCGGCGCGCAGCCGCGCGGCCCGCCGGTCGGCGACCACCCCGCGGGTGGCCTGCTCCAGCCCGGACCGGGTGAGGAACATCCCGTCGGCGCCCGCGCCGAACTTGCCGACCGCGCGGCGGCGCAGCTCCGCCTGGGTCAGCGCGGCGGCGGCGAGGTCGCCCGGAATCCCGGCCGAGCGCAGCGCGGCGGCCGCCGCCAGCGGGTCGCCGCCGGCCACCCGACCGGCCGCGGCCAGCGCGGCCGACCCCTCGGGGGTACGCAGCGCGGCGAGCTGGTCGAGATCCACGCGCCCATTGTCCCGGCTCGTTTCCGGCGCGACACGGAGGGCGACGCGTTGGCACTCTCCTTGACGGAGTGCTAGCCGAGGAATAACCTGCGATTAGCACTCTCACCCTGAGGGTGCCAACGCCCGGGCCCTGGTGCCCGGGGGTTGAGCGCCAGGCGGACCGGCACCCGCGACGACGGCCCCGCCCGGTGGCATGTGGCAGATTGACGCTGGTCGGCACGCCGGCCGGCAACGACACCAAGTACCCGGGAGGGTATGCCCGTGACTACCGCGACCAAGGTTGCGATCAAGCCGCTCGAGGACCGCATCGTGGTCCAGGCGAACGAGGCCGAGACCACCACCGCCTCGGGCATCGTGATCCCCGACACCGCCAAGGAGAAGCCGCAGGAGGGCACCGTCCTCGCTGTCGGCCCGGGCCGGATCGACGACAAGGGCAACCGCGTGCCGATCGACGTGAAGGTCGGCGACACCGTCCTCTACTCGAAGTACGGCGGCACCGAGGTCAAGTACGCCGGCGAGGAGTACCTGGTGCTCTCCGCCCGCGACGTCCTCGCGGTCATCGAGAAGTAAGCAACCGATCAGTGTCGTTGCCCCGGTCCGGCTCGCCGGGCCGGGGCAACGTCGCTTCGAAGGGATACTGATGGCGAAGATCCTCAGCTTCTCGGACGATGCCCGGCACCTGCTGGAGCACGGTGTCAACGCCCTCGCGGACACGGTCAAGGTCACCCTCGGCCCGCGCGGGCGCAACGTCGTCCTGGACAAGAAGTTCGGTGTGCCCACGATCACCAACGACGGCGTGACCATCGCCAAGGAGATCGAGCTCACCAACCCGTACGAGAACCTCGGCGCGCAGCTGGTCAAGGAGGTGGCGACCAAGACCAACGACGTCGCCGGCGACGGGACCACCACCGCCACCGTGCTGGCCCAGGCCATGGTCCGCGAGGGCCTGCGCAACGTGGCCGCAGGCACCAACCCGACCGGCCTGAAGCGGGGCATCGACGCGGCGGCCGCCAAGGTCTCCGAGGCGCTGCTCGGCAAGGCCGTCGAGGTCTCCAGCAAGGAGTCGGTCGCGAACGTGGCGACCATCTCCGCGCAGGACGCCGCCATCGGCGAGCTGATCGCCGAGGCGATGGAGAAGGTCGGCCGCGACGGTGTCATCACCGTCGAGGAGGGCTCCGCGCTCATCACCGAGCTGGAGGTGACCGAGGGTCTCCAGTTCGACAAGGGCTTCATCTCGCCGAACTTCGTCACCGACCTGGAGGCGCAGGAGGCGGTCCTGGAGGACCCGTACATCCTGATCACCACGCAGAAGATCTCGGCCATCGAGGAGCTGCTGCCGCTGCTGGAGAAGGTCCTCCAGAACAACAAGCCGCTGCTCATCGTCGCCGAGGACGTCGAGGGCCAGGCCCTGTCGACGCTCGTGGTCAACGCGCTGCGCAAGACCGTCAAGGTCTGCGCGGTCAAGGCCCCCGGCTTCGGCGACCGCCGCAAGGCGATGCTCCAGGACATGGCGATCCTGACCGGCGCCGAGCTGGTCGCCCCGGAGCTGGGCTACAAGCTCGACCAGGTCGGCCTGGAGGTGCTCGGCACCGCCCGCCGCGTCGTGGTCGACAAGGAGAACACCACTGTCGTCGACGGTGGCGGGCAGGCCTCCGAGGTCGCCGACCGGGTCGCCCAGATCCGCAAGGAGATCGAGGCGTCCGACTCGGAGTGGGACCGGGAGAAGCTGGCCGAGCGTCTGGCGAAGCTCTCCGGCGGCATCGCCGTGATCAAGGTCGGCGCGGCCACCGAGGTCGAGATGAAGGAGCGCAAGCACCGCATCGAGGACGCCATCGCCGCGACCAAGGCCGCGGTCGAGGAGGGTACGGTCCCGGGTGGCGGCGCCGCCCTGGCCCAGATCCTGCCGGCGCTCGACGACGACCTGGGCTTCACCGGTGACGAGAAGGTCGGCGTCTCGATCGTGCGCAAGGCGCTCGTCGAGCCGCTGCGCTGGATCGCCCAGAACGCCGGCCACGACGGCTACGTGGTGGTGCAGAAGGTCGTCGGCAAGGACTGGGGCCACGGCCTCGACGCCGCCACCGGCGAGTACGTCGACCTGGCCAAGTCCGGCATCATCGACCCGGTGAAGGTGACCCGCAACGCGGTCAGCAACGCCGCCTCGATCGCCGGCCTGCTGCTCACCACCGAGAGCCTCGTGGTGGAGAAGCCGGCCGAGCCGGAGCCGGCCGGCGCCGGTGGCCACGGCCACTCGCACGGTCACGGCCACCAGCACGGCCCGGGCTTCTGACCCGAGGAGTACGGCTCGACGTCAGGGCACACCGCCGACCCGGTGGTGTGCCCTGACGGCTTTCCCGGGCCGGGTCCCCTTACGGAACGCTGACGGAATTGGCAGCAGTCCCCGCGGGTCGACCAGACTGGATGCCGTGAGCACCCTCTCCCGCCGCCGCGCGGCGCTGGCCGGTGTCGTCGCCGCCGTGGTGGCGCTCGGCGCCGCCGAACCCGTTGCGGTCCTGACCGGCCCCCGGTCGGCTCCGCTCGTCGCCGTCGGCGGACTCGTCGTCGACCTGGTGCCCGAGCCGCTCAAGCAGTTCGCCATCAGCGTCTTCGGCACGTACGACAAGATCGCGCTGCTGATCGGGACGGCGCTGCTGCTGGCCGCCTTCGGGGCGCTGCTCGGTCTGGCGGCGGTCCGGCGGCTGGCGATCGGCCTGGCCGGCATCGCCGCGTTCGCCGCGCTCGGTGTCGCCGCCGCGCTGACCCGGGCCGGCGCTGACGCGTTCGACGCGCTGCCCTCCCTGGTCGGCGGCGGACTCGGCGCGCTGACGCTCTGGGCGTTCGTGGCCGGCCCGCTGGGCGCCGATTTGCCGTCCGCCCCGCCTCCGGCGGTCGCCGCGCTGGCCCGGGAGGGGGAGACGCCGGGCGGCTGGGAGCCGGCCCGGCCCGACGACGCGGAGTCGCGACGACGGTTCCTGCGTGGCGCCGGGCTGCTCACCGGCGCGGCTGCGGTGGCCGGGCTGGGCGGGCACTGGCTGGCCGGCCGGCGTGGCGTGTCGACGGCCCGGGACGCGGTGACGCTGCCCGCCCCGGCCGCGCCCGCCCCACCGCTGCCGGCCGGAGCCGACCTGTCGCTGTCCCGGCTCGCGCCGTACGTCACGCCGAACCGGGAGTTCTACCGGATCGACACCGCGCTGGTGGTGCCGCAGGTGGACCCGGTCACCTGGCGGCTGCGCATCCACGGGCGGGTCCGCAACCCGATCGAGCTGAGCTTCGACGACCTGCTCGCCCGTCCGATGGTCGAGCGTTACGTGACGCTCGCCTGCGTCTCCAACGAGGTGGGCGGCGACCTGATCGGCAACGCGCGCTGGCTCGGCGTACCGATCAGGAAACTGCTCGACGAGGCCGACCCGGAGGACGGCGCGGACCAGGTGGTCGGCCGGGCCGTCGACGGCTGGACCTGCGGCACGCCCACCTCGGTGCTGCGCGACGGGCGGGACGCGCTGCTCGCGGTCGGCATGAACGGCGAGCCGCTGCCGATCCGGCACGGCTTCCCGGTGCGGATGGTGGTGCCCGGCCTCTACGGGTACGTCTCGGCCTGCAAGTGGCTCACCGAGTTGGAGCTGACCAGCTTCGCCGACTTCGACGCGTACTGGGTGCCGCGCGGCTGGTCCGCGCAGGGGCCGATCAAGACGCAGTCCCGGATCGACACGCCCCGGCCTCGCAGCCGTCCCGCCGCGGGTCCGGTGACTGTCGCCGGTGTGGCGTGGGCGCAGCACCGCGGCGTCCGGCGCGTCGAGGTACGTGTCGACGGCGGCCCGTGGCAGGAGGCGACGCTCGCCCCGGCGGTGTCGGCGGACACCTGGGTGCAGTGGTCCTGGCGGTGGGACGCCACGCCGGGCGAGCACACGCTCCAGGTGCGGGCGACGGACACGACCGGCGAGACCCAGACGGAACAGCGGGCCCCGGTCGCCCCCGACGGCGCAACGGGATGGCACACAGTGCGAGTCACGGTCACCTGACCACCGCCCAGGCTTGATCAACACCAGTTCCCGGAAGTGGTGGCATCAGAGGCTCTGCGATATGACCATTTCGCCGAGCCGGTGTTGATCAAGCGGGGGCGGGACGGGCCCGACGCGACGACGCCGCGCCCCGGGATCGGGGCGCGGCGTCGGGGGTCGTGAAGCCGGTCAGGCGACCTTGCGCTGGTCTGGCACGGCGGTGTTGTGCGGACGGCCGAGGCGGGCCTCCAGCCGGGCGATGTCCACCCGGGTCTGCCGGCGGTCGGCCAGGTCCTCCCAGCCGAGCGCGAGCAGCCGCAGCCGCTCGGACTCGCTGAACCCGCCCCAGACGCCGTACGGCTCGCGGACGGAGAGCGCGTGCGCGGCGCACTCGGCGCGTACCGGGCAGGCGCGGCAGACGGACTTGGCGCCCATCTCACGGCGCATCCGGGAGGAGCCGCGCTCGCCGTCCGGGTGGAAGAACTGCGCGCTGTCGCGGCCACGGCAGGCCCCGAGCCGCTGCCAGTCCCAGAGCTCGTCGATCGGTCCAGGCAGCCTACGTACGTTCGACATCAGCACCCCTCCTCCCGCGCGGCACCGCGGAGAATGTTCGTGGCCAGCTACCGGGCGGCGGTCCGCGCGGGATGCCGGTTCCGGATGAACCCCTCGGTACCCGAGCCGTCCCCGCCTCACACATCTGTGATCGAAAACCTCGGACAGTCAGCGGCATATGCCCCATCTGTCGGAAAAGTTCGGATGATTGCCCGGAACCCCCTCCCGAGCCCACCTCCGCATGGTCTGCTCTGAGTCGGAGAGGAGCCCACTGTGCGTAGTGTTCTTGTGTGCGTTCGGACACCATTGGCGGCCCAGCATCTGACCTCCGCCGCGGCGCGGCTCGGGCTGTCCGGCGTCGTCCGGACGGCAGTCTCCGATCCGGAGGTGATGTTGCGGCTCGCCGAGCGTCCGGTGGACGTGGTGCTCGCCGACACCGCCCTGACCCGGCCGGACAGCGCCGGTTTCGTGCGCCGGGTGCTGGCCCGCGCGCCGCAGGCGGCGGTGCTGCTGCTCGGCGCCGAGGAGTCGGAGTCGGCGGCGGCCACCATCAGCGCCGGCGCTCGCGGACTGATCCAGAACGCCGACCACGACCTGACCAGCGCTGTGGCCAAGGCGCTGCTGCTGCTCTCCGCCCCCGGGCGGAGCAACCGGCACCGGGTCGCGGACACCGCCCGGGACGCGGCCGCGGTCGGCGGACCGGCCCGGTCGGCGGGGCGTACCCAGGGTGGACCCGGCTGGCCGGCGGCGGCGCCGGTGGATGCCGCGGGCCTGCCCACGGTGGTGCCTGTGCAACGGGGTGAGGACGCGGAGGACCCGGCGGCGGACGCGGCGGAGGCGCCCCGGCCGGGTGCCGGCCAGCGCGCGGCGCGGACGCCGCGCGGCGCGGTCGGGCTGACCGAGCGGGAGCTTCAGGTGCTGCTCGGCATGGCCGAGGGCAAGAGCAACGCGGAGATCGGGCGGGAGCTGTTCGTCTCCGAGGACACGGTCAAGACGCACGCCCGGCGGTTGTTCCGCAAGCTCGGCGCGCGGGACCGGGCACACGCCGTGGCGGCCGGGTTCCGGGCCGGCCTGGTGGCCTGACGAACCGGCTGTCGGCGCTCAGCTCTCGCTGGACTCGTCGGTGCCCTCGGTGAGCGTGTCGTGCACGCCGTCCGCGTAGCCACGGGCGTAGTCCCAGCTCACGTAATGGTCCGGGTCCGGGTCGTAGGCCGGCTCGTGCACCCGGGGACGCCCCGAGTTGAGCAGGTGGCGCAGGTTGCCGCGCAGCAGGTCCCAGTCGAAGTAGTGCGGCTCGCGGCAGTCCTCGCACTCGATCACCAGGCCGCGCACCCCGATCGGCTGGAGCAGCGCCTGGTAGATCTCCAGGTCGGCGAGATCCTCCAGCACGTCCTGGCGTTCGACGTCGGTCAGCGGGTCGAGCGCGTCGTCGTCGCCGGGGTCGTGCAGACCGGCAGCCGGATCGGCGGGATCGCCGTTGAACGGGTCGATGGGCTCGTCGTGCACCCTCTCACCGTAGACCCCGGGCCGCCGGAAAGCCCGCCCCAGCCCGCGCTGTGGCCCGGCCTACCCCCGGGCCCGCCGCTGCCCGGACGCGAACCGGCCAGTGGGTACGATGAGGCGACGCGCCGTCACCAGGCGCCCGCCGGTGCCCGCGCGCGCCGCCTCGCTGCAGCCCGATCGACCAGCTCAGGGGAGCAATCGTGGAGAATTCGCCCAGCACCGAGATCCCGGCCGGCACCGACGGTGGGGAGCTGGGTGGCCATCTGCCCGAGCTGCCGGCCGGTTCGGCCCGGGTGGTACCGCTCGGGTTGACCTTCGACGACGTGCTCCTGCAGCCGGGCGAGTCGGACGTCGTGCCCAGCCGCGTCAACACCCGCACCCGCCTCACCCGCAACATCGAGCTGACCGTGCCGCTGCTGTCCAGCGCGATGGACACGGTCACCGAGGCGCGGATGGCGATCGCCATGGCCCGCCAGGGTGGCATCGGCGTGCTGCACCGCAACCTCTCGGTGGAGGACCAGGCGCTCCAGGTCGACCTGGTCAAGCGCTCCGAGTCCGGCATGATCACCAACCCGGTGACCGCCAGCCCGGACGACACGCTGCGCGAGGTCGACGCGCTCTGCGGTCGCTACCGGATCTCCGGCGTGCCGGTGGTGGACGGGCAGGGCCAGCTGGTCGGCATCGTCACCAACCGCGACATGCGCTTCGTCTCCGACCCGGCCACGCCGGTGCGCGAGATCATGACCCGCACCCCGCTGATCACCGCCCCGGTCGGCGTGAGCAAGGACGACGCGCTCGGCCTGCTGCGCCAGCACAAGATCGAGAAGCTGCCGATCGTGGACGCGGGCGGCAAGCTGCGCGGCCTGATCACTGTCAAGGACTTCACCAAGAGCGAGCAGTACCCGAACGCCACCAAGGACGACGCGGGCCGGCTCCGGGTCGCCGCCGCGGTGGGCGTGGGTGAGGACGGCTACAAGCGGGCCCGCGCGCTCGTCGACGCCGGCGTGGACGTGGTCATCGTGGACACCGCGCACGGCCACCAGCGCGCCGTGCTGGAGATGGTCGCCCGGCTCAAGCGGGACGTGACCATCGACATCGTGGGCGGCAACATCGCCACGTACGCGGGCGCGAAGGCGCTCGTCGAGGCCGGCGCGGACGGCGTGAAGGTGGGCGTCGGCCCGGGCGCCATCTGCACCACCCGGATCGTGGCCGGGGTCGGCGTACCGCAGATCACCGCGATCATGGAGGCGGCCCGCGCCGCCCGCCCGGCCGGCGTGCCGGTGATCGGCGACGGCGGCATCCAGTACTCCGGCGACATCGCCAAGGCGCTCGTCGCGGGCGCCGACACGGTGATGCTCGGCAGCCTGCTGGCCGGCTGCGAGGAGAGCCCCGGCGAGCTGATCTTCATCAACGGCAAGCAGTACAAGGCGTACCGGGGGATGGGCTCGCTCGGCGCGATGCAGTCGCGCGGCCAGGGCAAGTCCTACTCCAAGGACCGCTACTTCCAGCAGGACGTGCTCGCCGAGGACAAGCTGGTCCCGGAGGGCGTCGAGGGCCAGGTGCCCTACCGGGGGCCGCTGTCCGCGGTCGCCCACCAGCTCATCGGCGGCCTGCGCGCCGCGATGGGGTACGTGGGCGCGGAGAGCATCCCGGAGCTGCACCGGCGTGGCCAGCTCATCCGGATCACCGCGGCCGGGCTCAAGGAGAGCCACCCGCACGACATCCAGATGACCGTCGAGGCGCCCAACTACCACTCCCGCTGACCCACCACCCCCAACCACCTGGAGTCCCCCATGCGTGACGTGGTCGAGATCGGGCTGGGCAAGACCGCGCAGCGCGGCTACCACCTGGACGACATCGCCATCGTGCCGAGCCGCCGCACCCGGGACGTCGACGACGTCTCCACCGCGTGGCAGCTCGACGCGTACCAGTTCGGCATCCCCTGTGTCGGCCACCCCTCGGACGCGACCATGAGCCCCGCCTCGGCGGTCCGGCTGGGCCAGCTCGGCGGCCTCGGGGTGCTCAACGTCGAGGGCCTCTGGACCCGGTACGAGAACCCGGCCAAGGTGCTGGAGGAGCTTGCCGGTCTCGGCGAGGACGCGCGGGCGACCAAGCGCCTCCAGGAGGTCTACGCCGAGCCGATCCGGCCCGACCTGATCGCCGAGCGGGTACGCGAGCTGCGCGAGGGCGGCGGCACGGTGGCGGTGCGGGTCTCCCCGCAGCACACCCTGGCGCTGGCCCCGGTGATCCTCGACGCGGGCGTGGACATCCTGGTCATCCAGGGCACGCTCGTCTCGGCCGAGCACGTCTCCACCACCGACGAGCCGCTGAACCTCAAGGAGTTCATCGCCGACCTGGACCTGCCGGTCGTCGTCGGCGGCTGCACCGACTACAAGACGGCGCTGCACCTGATGCGTACCGGCGCGGCCGGCGTGATCGTGGGCATCGGCGGCGACGACTGGTCGACCACCGAGTCGGTGCTCGGCATCCGGGTGCCGATGGCCACCGCCATCGCCGACGCCGCCGCGGCCCGCCGCGACTACCTGGACGAGACCGGCGGCCGGTACGTGCACCTGATCGCCGACGGCGACATGCAGACCTCCGGCGACATCGCCAAGGCGCTCGGCTGCGGCGCGGACGCGGTGATGCTCGGCGAGCCGCTCTCGCTCTGCGCGGAGGCGCCGGCCGGTGGTGCCTGGTGGCACTCCGCGGCCAGCCACCCGTCGCTGCCCCGGGGCGCGTTCGAGGTGGCCGGCGAGCCGCTCGGCTCGATGGAGAAGCTGCTGTTCGGCCCGGCCGACGAGCCGGACGGCCAGCTCAACCTCTTCGGCGGCCTGCGCCGCGCGATGGCCAAGTGCGGCTACCGCGACCTCAAGGAGTTCCAGAAGGTCGGGCTGGTCCTCGACCGCTGAGCACCGCTGAGCACCGCGCGACGGCGCGGGCGGCGGCCCGGACGTGTTCCGGCCCCGCCCGCGCCGTCGCGCGTCTAGGCTCGCCGGGTGAGGCGGCGGCGGATCTGGGCGGCAGGGCTGGTGGCGGTGGCGCTCGCGGCCGGCGGGTGCACGGGCGGCGACGACAACGGGTTCCGGGCGGGCGCGGCGGACGTCGGTGACCCGTACGTGCCGGGGGCCGGCAACGGTGGCTACGACGTGGGCCACTACGCGCTGGACGTGCGCTACGACCCGGCCGGCGACAAGCTCACCGGCACCGCCACGCTGACCGTCACCACCACCCGTGCGCTGTCCCGGTTCCAGCTGGACCTGGCCGGGCTGGACGTCGAGCGGGTCCGGGTGGACGGGGAGGCGGCGAAACACCGCCACGACGGCGCCGAGCTGATCGTCACCCCGCCGCGCGGGCTGCCGTCGGGGAAGCGGCTCACCGTCGAGGTGACGTACGGCGGGGTGCCGGAACCGCTGCCGAACGCCGAACTCGGCGACGGCGGCTTCCACGCCACACCGGACGGCGCGATAGCGCTCGGCCAGCCGGAGTCGGCGAGTACCTGGTACCCGGTCAACGACCACCCGTCGGACAAGGCCACCTACGACTTCGCGGTCACCGTGCCGGACGGGCTCGCCGCGCTCGCGAACGGCGTGCCGCAGGGCCGCACCAGCGCCGGCGGCTGGACCACCTGGCGCTGGTCCGAGCGCGCGCCGATGGCCAGCTACCTGAGCACACTGGTGATCGGCGACTACCGGGTCAGCACCGGCACGCACGCGGGCAAACCGCTGGTCACCGCCGTCGCCGAGGCGCTGCCCGCGGACGGGCCGGCCGCCGCGTCGGTGGCCCGCACCGGCGAGATCGCCGACTTCCTGGCCGAGCGCTTCGGCCCGTACCCGTTCGAGGCGTACGGCGGGATCGTGGTGGCCGACGAGCGCATCCGGTACGCGCTGGAGACGCAGAGCCGGCCGGTCTACGGGCCGGGCTTCTTCCGGGGCGACCGCCCGAACACCGAAGTGGTCGCGCACGAGCTGGCCCACCAGTGGTTCGGCGACAGCGTCTCGGTGGCCCGGTGGAGCGACATCTGGCTCAACGAGGGCTTCGCCACGTACGCCGAATGGCTCTGGGCCGAGCACGACGGCGGCCGGACGGTGGCGCAGACCGTCGCCGAACGGTACGCGGACACCGACTGGTCGAAGCCCACAGTCGACCCGGGCCGGTCCGGGATGTTCGGCGACGCGGTCTACCAGCGGGGCGCGCTCGCGGTGCACGCGCTGCGTCGCGCGGTCGGCGACGAGACGTTCTACCGCGTCCTGCGCGGCTGGCTGGCGCAGCACCGCAACGGCAACGTCACCACCGCCGACTTCGTCGGGTACGCCGAACGCACGTCCGGGCGGCCGCTGCGGACGCTGCTGGACGCCTGGCTGGTCGGCGCGACGCCACCGGGACTGCCGTGACGTGGGCGTGACCGCCGCTGGGTAGGCTGCCGCGGGCGGAGCGGCCCGTGGGCGGGGCCGCTGTTCGGGACCCCGGAGGGATCGAAGCGATGACGCGGCGCGGCGGACGACGACGGCTCGGGCTGCTGGCCTGCACGACGCTGCTGGTGGCCGGCTGCGGCTCGGCCGAGCCGGACCCGGGACCGGCGGCTTCCACCACTGCCGCTCCGGCGGCCACGCGCAGCTTCGCGGCGGGCGCGCCCGGCGCCGGGGACCCCTACTTCCCGAGCTACGGCAACGGCGGCTACGACGTCGCGCACTACACGGTGAAGGTGCGCTACGACCCGGAGACGGACAAGCTCAACGGCACCACCACGCTGCGGGCCACCGCGACCGCCGACCTGTCCGCGTTCAACCTGGACCTGGCCGGGCTGACCGTCCGCTCGGTCACCGTGGACGGCGCCGCCGCCCGGCACAGCCGTACCGGCAACGAACTGGTGGTCACCCCGGCCACCGGGCTGACCTCCGGCAACGGTTTCACCGCCGAGATCCGGTACGACGGGCGGCCGGAGGCGCTGCGGACCGAGGCGCTGGGCGAGGGTGGCTGGCTGCACACCTCCGACGGGGCGATCGCGCTCGGGCAGCCGGAGTCGGCGAGCACCTGGTACCCGGTGAACGACCACCCGTCGGACAAGGCCACCTACGACATCGAGCTGACCGTCCCGAAGGGACTGACGGCGGTCTCCAACGGCGTGCCGAAGGGGAAGACGACAAGCGGCGACTGGACCACCTGGAAGTGGTCGGAGGGCGCGCCGACCGCCAGCTACCTGACCACTGTGGCGATCGGCAAGTTCCGGGTCACCACCGGCGAGCACAAGGGACGGCCGGTGTACAGCGCGGTCACCACGCAGCTGCCCCAGGGCGCCCCGGACCGGTCGATCGCGCGGACCGTCGAGGTCGCCGACTACCTGGAGAGCGTCTTCGGGCCGTACCCGTTCGACTCGTACGGCGGGGTGGTGATCGCCGACGAGCGGATCCGGTACGCGCTGGAGACGCAGAGCCGTCCGGTCTACTCGGCCACCTTCTTCCGGCAGGGCGACAACACCGGCGTGGTCGCGCACGAGCTGGCCCACCAGTGGTACGGCAACAGCGTGTCGATCCAGCGCTGGCAGGACATCTGGCTCAACGAAGGGCTGGCCACGTACGCGGAGTGGCTGTGGGCCGAGCACAGCGGCTCGACCACCGTGCAACGCACGTTCGACCAGAAGTACGCGAACGCCGGCGCTCAGGTGTGGCGGACGCCGCCGGGCAAGCCGGGGGTGGAGAACCTGTTCAGCCGCTCGGTCTACGAGCGGGGCGGGATGACAGTGCACGCGCTGCGGGTGGCGGTGGGCGACACCGCGTTCTTCTCCGTCCTGCGTACCTGGGCGGCGGAGCGGAAGAACGGCAACGCCACCACCGCCGACTTCGTGGCGCTGGCCGAGCGGGTCTCCGGCAAGAAGCTGGCGAAGGTCTTCGACCCGTGGCTGTACGGCACCGAACGCCCGCCCACCCCGAAACCGCTGTAGGTCGCGTCAGTTCTTGACGCGCAGCGACGGGTGGGCGGTCAGGAAGGCGTCGACCCGTCCGCCGCGCAGCGCGGTGAGGAAGTCGCGGCCGAGCGGCTTGAGCTGCTCGCCCCGGTACGCGCCGCCGCTGCTCACCCCGGCGCCGGGCAGCACGACGAGCGTGAGCCGGTCCGCCGGCACGCCACCCAGGGCGTACGCGAAGTCGATCAGCTGCCGGCCGCCGCCGGCGTACACCAGGGTCCTGCCGAGCGCGGCGACTACCTGCTCGACCCGCTGCGGGTCGCGGGCGGTGCCCTCGTCGACGATCTTGCGGGCCAGCGCCCGGAGCAGTTGCTGCTGGTGCCGCTGGCGGGTGTAGTCGCCACCGGCGGTGTAGCGCTGCCGCGCGTAGTCCAGCGCCTGCCAGCCGGTCAGGTGCCGGGTGCCCTTCTCGTAGACCATCTGCGGACCGATGTAGCCGCCGCCGCTCAGCGTCCGCATGGTGCCGTCCGGGCGGCGGTGCCGGGATTCGACCCGCTGGTCCACGTAGAGGTCCACCCCGCCGAGCGTGTCCACCAGCTTGTCGAAGCCGCCGAACGTGATCACCGCCCCGGCGTCGATGCGCAGCCCGGTGTAGCGGGAGACGGTGGCGCGCAGCAGTTCGTACCCCTGGGCGGTGCTGGGGTTGGCCTTGTCGCCCGGCACCCGGCTGCCGTAGCTCATCGCGTGGGTGAGCTTGGTCCGGCCGCCCGGGTAGCGGGCCTTCGGGTAGGCGGGGATGTCCACCACCAGGTCGCGGGGGAGCGAGAACAGGTACGCCCGGTCCAGCCCGGCGGGTACGTGCAACAGCAGCACGGCGTCGGCGTGCGGCTCCCAGCCGGGGATGCTGACCCGGGTGTCGACGCCGACGAGCAGCAGGTTGAGCGGGCCCTTCAGGTCGGCGCCGGGCGGCGGCGTCGGGCTGGCGGTGGTCGGGGCGGGCGTCGGCGAGGCCGGCGGGGTGGTGCTCGGTCCGGCGGCCGGGGCGGCCGGGCGGTCGGCCACCAGCCGGGTGGTCACCACCGCTGCGGTGGCCACCAGCAGCGCGGCCACCAGCGCGGCCAGGCCCAGCAGGCGTCGTCTCGTCACGTTCGTGCCTCCCCGTGTGATTCGACGCGCCAGGGTGGCCGACAGGTTGCAGCGGCGGGAATCCCGGCGATCGAGCGCTCTGCATGATGTGCGAAAAAGCCTCGTTGGCGCTATAGCTACCCGTCGGTAATGATGCGTCCATGCGCTACGACGTGGTCGTCATCGGGTCCGGGTTCGGCGGCAGCGTCACCGCGCTGCGGCTGGCCGAGAAGGGTTACTCGGTAGGCGTCCTGGAGGCGGGGCGACGCTTCGCCGACGACGAGTTCCCGCGTACGTCCTGGCGCGCGCGGCGGTTCCTCTGGGCGCCCCGGCTCGGCTGCTTCGGGCTCCAGCGGATCACGCTGCTGCGCTCGACCGACCGCAAGGCCGGCGGCGGCGTGCTCGTGCTCTCCGGCGCCGGAGTGGGCGGCGGCTCGCTGGTCTACGCGAACACGCTCTACGAGCCGCTCGACGCGTTCTACGCCGACCCGCAGTGGCGGGACATCACCGACTGGCGCGACGAGCTGGCCCGCCACTACGACCAGGCGAAGCGGATGCTCGGCGTCACCACGTACCCGATCGACACCCGCGCGGACCAGGCCGTCCGCGCGGTGGCCGAGCGGATGGGGGTGGCGCACACCTACCACCCGACGCCGGTCGGCGTGCACATCGGGCGTCCCGGCGAGCGGGTGGCCGACCCGTACTTCGGCGGGGCCGGACCGGACCGCACCGGGTGCAGCCACTGCGGGTCGTGCATGACCGGCTGCCGGCACGGCGCCAAGAACACGCTGGTGAAGAACTACCTCTGGCTGGCCGAACGACTCGGCGTGCAGGTGCACCCGCTGACCACTGTGACAGCGGTCCGCCCGGACCCGGCCGGCGGGTACGCGGTGCACACCGAACGCACCGGCGCGTGGCTGCGCAAGCGGCGCGAGGTGATCCACGCCGACCAGGTCGTCTTCGCGGCCGGCGCGCTCGGCACCCAGCGGCTGCTGCACCAGATGAAGGCGACCGGCGCGCTGCCGGCGCTCTCGGCCCGGCTCGGCGAGCTGACCCGGACCAACTCCGAGGCCATCCTCGGCGCGTCGGTGGCGCCCGGCGCGGCCCGGCGGCGCGGCCTCGACTTCACCGAGGGGGTGGCGATCACCAGCTCGTTCCACCCCGACCCGCAGACCCACATCGAGCCGGTCCGCTACGGCAAGGGCTCCAACGCGATGGGGCTGCTCCAGTCGCTGCTCGTCGACGGCGGTCCCCGCCGGGCCCGGCGCTGGCTGGGCAGCATCGTCCGGCAGCCCGCGCTGGCCGCACGGATGCTGTCCGTGCGCCGGTGGTCCGAGCGCACCGTGATAGCGCTCGTCATGCAGTCGGTCGACAACTCGCTGACCACCCGGTACCGCAAGGGCCGGCTGGTCTCCGGCCCCGGCCACGGCGCGCCCAACCCGACCTGGATCCCGGCCGGCAACGCCGCGGCCCGGCTGCTCGCCGAGGAGATCGGCGGCACCCCCGGCGGGGCGGTCACCGAACCGTTCAACATCCCGGTGACCGCGCACATCCTCGGCGGCGCGGTGATCGGCGCCACCCCGGACGAGGGGGTGATCGACCCGTGGCACCGGGTGTACGGCCACCCGGGGCTGCACGTGGTCGACGGCGCGGCGGTCTCGGCGAACCTGGGCGTCAACCCGTCGCTGACGATCACCGCGCAGGCCGAGCGGGCCATGTCGTACTGGCCGAACAAGGGCGAGGCGGACCCGCGCCCGGCGCTCGGCTCGGCGTACACCCGGGTGGGGCCGGTGCCGCCGCGGCGCCCCGCCGTCCCCGCCCACGCCCCCGCCGCCCTGCGGTGAAAGGAAGGGCCCCTTCTTAACGCCTCCGGTAGAGGAAGGGGCCCTTGTTAACACATTCACCCCGCCACACCGCCGGGGCGCGTCCGGCGGCCCGGTGACTGTCGGTAGGCTTTGCGCACATGAGCACGCCTCGCCCCGTCCTCGTGGTGGACTTCGGAGCCCAGTACGCCCAGCTCATCGCGCGCCGTGTCCGCGAGGCGAAGGTCTACTCGGAGATCGTCCCGCACTCCATGCCGGTGTCCGAGATGCTGGCGAAGAACCCGGCCGCGATCATCCTCTCCGGCGGTCCGGCCAGCGTGTACGCGCCGGACGCGCCCCAGATCGACGCCGGGGTGTTCACCGCCGACGTGCCCGTTTTCGGCATCTGTTACGGCTTCCAGGCCATGGCGCAGGCGCTCGGCGGCACTGTCGCGCGCACCGGCAACCGCGAGTACGGCGGCACGCCGCTGCGCCCGCGCCTGACCGAGCCCGGTGTGCTGCTGCGCGACCTCCCGGCCGACCTGCCGGTGTGGATGAGCCACGGCGACTGCGTCACCGAGGCGCCGGAGGGCTTCACCGTCACCGCCGAGTCGGCGGGCGCCCCGGTCGCCGCGTTCGAGGACCTGCCCGGCCGCCGGGCCGGCGTGCAGTTCCACCCGGAGGTCGGGCACACCGCGCACGGCCAGGAGATGCTGACCCGCTTCCTGTACGACATCGCCGGCATCGAACCGACGTGGACGCCGTCGAACATCATCGACGAGCAGGTCGCCCGGATCCGGGAGCAGATCGGCGACAAGGAGGTCATCTGCGGCCTCTCCGGCGGCGTCGACTCGGCTGTCGCCGCGGCGCTCGTGCACCGCGCGGTGGGCGACCAGCTCACCTGCGTGTTCGTGGATCACGGCCTGCTGCGGGCCGGTGAGGCCGAGCAGGTCGAGAAGGACTACGTCGCCGCCACCGGCATCAGGCTGAAGGTGGTCGACGCCCGGGAGCGGTTCCTCGGCGCGCTGGCCGGGGTGACCGACCCGGAGCAGAAGCGGAAGATCATCGGCCGGGAGTTCATCCGGGTCTTCGAGGCCGCCGCCCGGGAGATCGCCGCGCACGGCGACGTGGAATACCTCGTGCAGGGCACGCTCTACCCGGACGTGGTGGAGTCCGGCGGCGGCACCGGCACCGCCAACATCAAGAGCCACCACAACGTCGGCGGCCTCCCCGAGGACCTGAAGTTCTCGCTGGTCGAGCCGCTGCGCACGTTGTTCAAGGACGAGGTCCGCACGATCGGCCTGGAGCTGGGACTGCCCGAGGCGATGGTGTGGCGGCACCCGTTCCCCGGCCCGGGCCTGGCCATCCGGATCATCGGCGCGGTCGACGAGGAGCGCCTCGCCGTGCTCCGCAAGGCCGACCTGATCGCCCGGCAGGAGCTGACCGCGGCCGGCCTGGACCGGGGCGTCTGGCAGTTCCCGGTGGTGCTGCTGGCCGACGTCCGCAGCGTCGGGGTGCAGGGCGACGGGCGCACCTACGGTCACCCGGTGGTGCTGCGCCCGGTCTCCAGCGAGGACGCGATGACCGCCGACTGGTCCCGGCTGCCCTACGACGTGGTGGCCCGGATCTCGACCCGGATCACGAACGAGGTCGCCGAGGTCAACCGCGTGGTCCTGGACGTGACGAGCAAGCCGCCGGGCACCATCGAGTGGGAGTGACGCGGCTCAGGCCGCGGGCGGCGGTCCGGCGTCCGGCCCGGCCGGCGGGACGACAGTGGCCGGCGGAGTCGGCCCGGTCGGCGGGACCGGCGGCCACCCGGGCGCGGTGCCCGGCGGGTGCGGCCAGGCGGGCGCGCCGGTCGGCTCCTCGGGCATCAGGAACCACATGATCGGGTACGCGAGCGCGGCGAGCCCGCCGGTGAGCACCGTGGCGGTCGCGAAGATCACCCGGATGAGCGTGGGGTCGGCGGCGAAGTAGCGGCCGAGGCCGCTGGCCACGCCGGCGATCATGCGGTCGCTGACCGGGCGGCGGAGCTGCTTGTACGGGGCGTGTGAGGGATTCGGGGAGGTCATGTCTCAACGGTGCCGCGCGCCGTGGCGGGCGACCTCGGTGACCGCCCGGAGCCCTACCCTGACGCATCCCTGAGACGCCAGCGAAGAGTCAGGAATCTGACTCTTTTCGATCCCGGTAACCCGCTGCGGGGAGAATTTGATCCCGTGACCACCTCGCTGGAGCCGCTCCGCAGGATCGCGGCATACGCAGTTTGTGCTGATTCGAACGGCCGAGTGTTGCTGGTCCGCGCATCGGAGCGCTCCGGCACCCCCGGCACCTGGTCGCTCCCCGGAGGAGCGGTCGACCACGGTGAGGACCCCAAGCACACAGTCGTCCGGGAGACCGCGGCCGAGACCGGGCTCTCGGTGACGGTCGCCGGCCTTCAGGACGTGCTCGCCGACATGCGGGCGCTGCCCGAGCGGCGCATCACGATCCACACCGACCGCCTCCTCTACACCGTCTCGGTACGCGGCGGGACGCTCACCGAGCGGGTCGACCGCCCGACCGACCTGGCCCGCTGGTTCACCCTCGACGAGGCCCGGGAACTGCCGCTGCGGTCGTTCACCGCGCGTGCCCTGGGCCTGCCTACCTCCACCGACGACATCGTGCCGGAGGAGGTGCCCGAGTTCCCCTCGTTCTACGCCGTGCCCGGCCCGGACGGGCTGCACCGGGCGCAGCGCTTCGCCGCGTACGCGGTGGTGACCGACCCGGAGGAGCGCGTACTGCTGACCCGGGTGTCCGACGGCTACCCGGGCGCCGGCTGCTGGCACCTGCCCGGCGGCGGCACCGACTACGGGGAGCAGCCGGGCGCCGCGCTGATCCGGGAGCTGGTCGAGGAGACCGGGCAGACCGGCCGCCTGGTCGAGCTGCTCGGCGTGGCCAGCCACCGGGATGCGGCCTCGCTCGGCCCGGAGGGCTACCCGATCGACTGGCACGGCGTACGCGCCTTCTACCGCGTGGTCGTGGACCAGCCGGCGACGCCCACGGTGGCCGACGTCGGCGGCTCCACCTGCGAGGCCCGCTGGTTCCGCCGTGAGGAACTCGGCGCTCTGCCCACCGATCGCCTCACCGAGGTGACCGCCGAGGCGGTCCAGGCCGCCCACCTCCTCTAGACCCACCCCGCGCACACCCGCGCCCCACTCCGGCGATCATGAAGTTGACGGCGGGAAATGTCCGCCTCGGTACCGCTAACCTCATGATCGACGGAGTGGGGCGCGGGTGTGCGCGGGCGCGGGGGAGTGGTGCGGGTGGAGCAGCGGCGGCGGGTCGCGGCGTACGGGATGCTGCGGGACTCCGACGGGCGGGTGCTGCTGGCGCGTGGCTCGGCGCGGTGCCCGTACCCGGGGGTGTGGCAGTTGCCCGGCGGGGGCGTCGAGCACGCGGAGCACCCGGCCGACGCGGTGGTCCGCGAGTTCGCCGAGGAGACCGGGCTGACCGTCGCGCCCGGCGCGATCCGGGCCGCCGTCGCCGACGTGGTCGCGTTCCGCGCCGAGAACGTCGCGATGCACACGGACCGGTTGATCTTCGAGGTCGAGGCACGGGACGGGCGGCTGCGACCCGAGCCGGACGGTGGCACCGACGAGGTGGGCTGGTTCACCCCGGAGGAGGCCGCCGGCCTCCCGTTGATGGTGTTCACCGCCGAGCTGCTCGGCCTGCCGGTGTCCCCGCTGCCGGCCGACATGCCCCGGGGCCTGCCCGTCGAACCGGCCGGCCTCACCGCCGACCGCCGCCAGCGCTTCGCCGCGTACGGGCTGGTCACCGACCCCGCCGACCGGGTGCTGCTCACCATGATCGCCGACGGCTACCCGGGCGCGGGCCGTTGGCACCTGCCCGGCGGCGGCACCGACCACGGCGAGCAGCCGGCCACCGGGCTGCTGCGTGAGCTGGTCGAGGAGGCCGGCCAGCTGGGCCGGGTGGTCGATCTGATGGCGGTGGACAACCTGCACAACCCGGCCGCGCTCGGCCCGGAGGGCCGTCCGCTGGACTGGCACGGCATCCGGGTGATCTACCGGGTACGCGTGGACGCGCCGACCGAGGCGGTGGTGACCGAGCTGGCCGGAGGCTCCACCGCGCGGGCGGCCTGGTTCGCGCCGGAGCAGGTCAGCGGCCTGTCGATGACCGACGTGGCGGCCCGCGCCACCGGGCAACGGGTGAGGTGAATCGCTCGCCGAGCCGCCCTGGGTGAGCTCCGGTACAGTCGGAAGTAGGGGTTGGCCGACGAAAACGGACGTTGAAGCCCGAGATGGGAATGATTGAGCGGTTCGCGCGGTTAGAGGAGATATAAGTACCGCCGGCAGCTATCGCCAAGCCCCTGTTCCCTGTGCAATGGTGTACTCCGCAAAAGGGCTGCCGGACCCGAAAGGTCCGGCACGAGACAGCCGGACACCCGCCCCGTCGAGGGCGGCCAGCCGATCCGGTGATGGAGGAAACGTGCCGAGAGCCCCATGGCGCCGGCGTCGTACGACTGACAGTCCGCGCCCCGCAGGGCGTCGCTGGGCGGGCAGGTTGCGCCGCAGCAGTACGTTCGCCCGCCAGGTGCTGCTGGTCCGGGTGGGCCGCCGGGACGGCGCGGCCGTTCCGGGGACCGACCTGGTCACCCCCGACCACCGTTACGCCGACCGCCAGCGCCTCCGCTACGGCCGGCTCGACACCGACATCGAGGCGGTACGCCCGGTCAGCCCGGCGCTCGCGCCGGCCGCACCGGTCGACGACGAGTCCCCGGCGATGTCGATCCCGCTCCTGCCGGGTGAGCGCACCGCCGCCCGCCGGGCCAAGTTCGCGCTCGTCAACGCGTGCACGCTGAGCAGCCTCATGCTCGGCATGCTGGCCATCTTCCTGGCCATGCGCGGTGACGTGCAGATCGCGGCGATCTTCCTGATCGCCTGCGTGGCCTTCGACGGCCTCGACGGCGCGCTGGCCCGCAAGCTCGGTGTGGCCAGCCCGTTCGGCGCGCAGATGGACTCGCTCGCCGACATGTGCTCGTTCGGCCTCGCCGCGCCGGTCGTGGTCTACGCCTCGCTCGCCGGTTCGGCGCCCCCGGCGGCCGCCGCGGTCTCCTGCGCGCTCGTCGCCGCGTGCGCGGCGATCCGGCTCGCCCGGTTCAACGTCTCGCCGAAGGACGGCCGCTTCTTCTGCGGCGTGCCGACCACCATGGCGGCGGCAGTGCTCGCCCTGACCGTGGCCATCGGCGTGCCGGTCCCCGGCCTGGTGATGGTGGCCGGCGTGGCGCTGCTCGCCTTCGCGATGGTGTCGAGCTTCCCGTACGCCAAGCTCGCCCGGCTGCTGAAGCTGCCGCCGTGGCTGTGGCTGGCCCCGGTGATCGGCGCGCTCGTCGACATCCGGCTCACGTTCGCCCTCGTGGTGGTGGGCTACCTCGTCAGCGGGCCGCTGCTCTGGCTGCACCAGCGCCGTACCGCCTGATCCCCGAGAACGACAAAAGGGGCGCCGCGAGAAGCGGCGCCCCTTCTTCGTGTCCGGCGCTCAGCGCCAGCGGGCGATCACAGTCGCGCCGCCGACCACCTTGTCGCCCGGACCGACCAGCGGGTCCGCCGCGTCGGCCGGCAGGTAGACGTCGGTACGCGAGCCGAACCGGATCAGGCCGAAGCGCTCGCCCCGCGCCAGCAGCGAGCCGACCGGCGCCCGCTGCACGATCCGGCGGGCGATCAGCCCGGTGCGCTGCGCCACCACCACGGTGCCGTGGTCGGTGTCCAGCACCGTGTACGCCGCCACGTTGTGCTCGGCGTCCGGCTTCATGGCGTTGACGAACCCGCCGTCGGCGACGAAGTAGTCGACCACCTTGCCGGCCACCGGGGCGCGGTTGACGTGCACGTCCAGCACCGACAGGAACACCGCGATCCGCAGCCACTCGCCGTCGCCGAAGCGTTCGTCCTGCAGTCGCTGCACGGAGAGCACCTGGCCGTCCGCCGAGGCGACCACCGCCGACGGGTCCTCCGGCACGTCCCGCTCCGGGTCCCGGAAGAACGCGGCCACCGGCGCGGCGGTCAGCGCCGGCAGCAGCCAGAGCTTCGACTTCGGCCGGGTGGCCCGGGCCAGGGCGGCCAGGCCGAGCGTGATGCCGGCGGCGGCCACCCCGTTGGAGTCGATGTGCATGCCCCGGGTCAGCGGCACGCTCGACGGCCGGTACGCCGGGGACAGCGAGGCCGCGAGCGCGACCGGCGCCGGGGTGAAACGCAGGTGGTGCACGCGTACCGGCGGGGTGTTGCGCAACACCAGGTCGGTACGTACGCCGTGCAGCACGCCCTGCCGGTCCAGTTCGCCGTCCGCGCCCTCGGTGCGGAACAGCGGCGCGGCGACGCTCAGCACGGCGCCGTCGGCCAGGTATTTCGTCAGCCCGTCGACAGCGGCGCGCGCCTGCTCGGCGGTGCCGGTGAACGGCTCGGCGACGACCACCACGGCGGCGGCGTCCGCCTCGGCGAGGGTCTCGACCACGCGTACCCGGTCGGCGACCCAGCGGCCCTGCGCGGTCACGTGCTCCCGCAGCGCGGCCGTCGCGGCGCCCTCCGCCGGTACCACTGTGAGCCGGTCGCCGGGGAGCAGCGCCTCGATCGCCGCGGCCAGCACCGCGGACTCCGGGGTCGCGCCGACCAGCAGGCCGGCCTTCGGGTCGTTGCGCCGGGCGAACTCGCTGACGAGCGTGCGGGCGGCGCGCTCGCCGATGCGGACCGCACCGGAGGGACCGGTGACGCGCACGGCGGGGGACTGGGTCATGTCGGGCGGGCTCCTGACGAGGTAGCGGACGGGCGGGCAGCGGCTCCGGCGACCCGACACGGCTCCGGCGTGGTCGGGTGCGCGGGCCGGCCGGCGGAGGCGAGATCTCCGCCGACCAGCATAGGCCGCGTTCCGAAGGCCCCGCAGTGGCGCGGTCAGGCCAGGTCGCCCGGCGTACGCCGCTCCTCGCGCGTCTCGTCCGCCGGCTGGTCCACCGTCGGCATCTCGCGGGTGGCGGGCTCCGACACGTCGGTGGTCGCCTCGGTGGCCCACTCGTCGGCCACGTCGGACGTCGCGTCGCCGCCGCCGGCCGGGCTGTCGTCCCGGTACGGCGCGGAGACCGTCGCCTCCGGTGGCGCGGGCTGCTCCGCGGTCTGCCCGGAGCGCAGCGCGCCGATCAGCCCGAGCAGCCCGATCAGGACCAGCCCGCCGGCCAGGAACCAGCCGACCGGAGGTACGGACAACCCGAGGATCCGGGCCAGCAGCCACCAGACGGACAGGCCGAGGAAGACGAGTCCGAAAGCGAACGACACGACGTCGGTGCGGTGCGCCTTCATCGGGTCACCTCCAGCTTGCCGGCGTTCACGTGGACGAAGAGGCGCAGTTTGCCGCCACCGGGACCGTCGGCGCCGACGTCGGTGGTCTCCCACTGGCGACCGCCGAGCCCGCCGCTGCGCCGGCCGAAGACCGTGGCGTCACCGGCGTTGACGTCGGCCACTGTGGTCACGTCGACGTTCGGCGGTACGACCACTGTCGCGTTGCCGAGGTTCACGTCGACTGTCACCTGCACGTCCTGCTTGTCGAAGTTGATCCCGCGCAGGTCGAGCACGGCGTCACCGAGGTTGTTCTCGTAGCGGTTGGCCAGGTCGCGCAGGTCGGTCGGCGCCCAGGTGACGTTGCCGTCGATGCCGCGCACCCGGTCGTAGGACTCGGCGATGGTGGCGACGCCGAGCGCCGCCGCGGTCACCAGGCCGAGGGCGATGAGCCAGCGGGCCCGGCCGAACCAGGTGCCCACGAGCAGGCCGAGGCCGATGGTGGCGAGCACCGCTGCGAAGTAGCCGGCCGCGCCGACCGGGAAGACGTCGAGCAGGTCGAGCATGGCCACCACGCCCAGCGCCAGGAAGATCAGCGAGAACGTGATCGCGCCGAGCGGGGAGCGCTCCTTCGGCCGCTTCGGCGGTCGCGGCGCCCGGACCGGCGGCTGCGGGGGCGGCGACCCGGCGTACGGGCCGTGCGGGGCGAACGGCGGGCGGTAGCCGCCGGGCGGCAGCGGCGCGCCCACCGGCCCGGGGGGCGGCACGGCTGCGGGTCCACCCAGCGGGGCGTCGGTGCTCCGGGTACCCGGCCAGGAGGGCGCCGCGCCGTAGGCCGGCCAGGTGGCGGTGTCGGCGACCGGACCGCTCACCGGCGGCAGCGCTGCGGTCGTCGGCTCGGGCCAGCCCGGCCGGGTGCCGGCCGCGGCGGGCCAGCCCGGCGCCGGCAGCGTCGGGTAGCTCGTCCCGGCCCCCGCGAGGCCCGGGTCGCGCTCGGACGTCGCGGGATGGCCCGGCTCGGACGGGGACGCGGGTGGGTAGCCCGGCTCGGACGCGGTCGCCGGCGGGTAGCCGGGCTCGGGCCGGCCGGCCGGCGGGTAGCCGGGCTCGGCGTGGGCGGCGTACGAGGCTGCTTCGGGGCGGACCGGCGGCGCGGCGGGCCCTGCGGCCCAGGCGCCCGGTGCCGAGGCCGGCGGCGCGGGCCAGGCCACCGGTGGCACCGGACCCGGCGGCGGGCCGGGCTGCGGCGTCGGCTGAGCCGGCCGCTGCCCCGGGCCGCGCTGTTCGCGGTTGAGCAGCAGCGCGCCGCCGATCAGGATCACCGCGCCCAGCAGGATGGCCCGGAAGCCGTCGGTGACGACGTAGGCGAAGCCGAGGGCGACCACGATGCCGAGCACGATCACGGTGATCGGCGACATGCTGGACCGGCCGCGACCGAGCATGGCCTCCACAGGTGACGCGGTGTCGCCCTCGCCCGGGATGATCAGCCAGCCGGCGACGTACACGATGATGCCGATGCCGCCGAAGAAGCCGAGCACGGCCAGCAGCACGCGCCACAGCACCGGGTCGGTGTTAGTGGCCCGGCCGATGGCGGCGCACACCCCGGCCAGGTAGCGGCCCTCGCGGGGGCGCACCAGGCCGTACCGGGTGGTGAAGCCGGCAGCGCCGGGCGGCGGGGCGTACCCGCCGGGTGGCGGGCCGGTGAACGGCGCGCCGCCGCCGGGCGGTGGGGTCGCGTGGTCGGTGGGGGGCGCCGACCCCGGTGGGGGCGGCGGCGGGGCGTCCTGTGCTGCCGCCCAGGGGCGGGGCGGACGGGCAGCGTCCTCGGTCATGCCTCCGATACTGCTGCCCCGGCCGCCCGGACTGCCTCAGGACCCGACCCTGACCCCACCCTGAGATCCGCCGGCGACGAAAGTCCGGGGCGTCCCCGTGGTCCGGGACGTCGCCGTCGTGTGACGATCTGAGCGTCGGCGTCGCCGGCTTCTCCGCCTCGACCTGGGAGTTTCCGATCAGCAGCACCCCCGCCCCGCACGTCCCGCGCCTCTACCGGGCCACCGAGCACCGGCTGGCCGCCGGGGTGGCCGCGGGCATCGCCGAGCACCTGGGCATCCCGGTGCTGCGGGTGCGGATGGCGTTCATGGTCCTGCTCGGGCTCAGCGGCCTCGGGCTGCTGCTCTACGCCGCCTTCTGGGCGGTGGTGCCACCCCGCCCCGGCGACACCGCCGTCCCGCCGCGCCGTGACCTCGCCCAGCTGCTGCCGTTCGTGGCGATCGGGCTGGGCGTACTGCTGTTGCAGGTGTTCGCCTTCAACTCGGTGGGCGCGGCCGGCACCGCCGGCTGGCTGGTGGCGATCATCGCGGTCGGCGCGGGCGTCATCTGGCACCAGTCCGGCCCGGAGCGGCGCCGGCAGTGGGGCGACGCGGCGGTGCCCTGGCTGGGCGCGGTGGTGGAGGAGACCGACCGGCGCGCGTTCGTGCTGCGCTTCATCGGCGGCGGCGTGCTCGTCGCGGTCGGCATCATCGGCGTGGCGGCCGTCTACTCGCCGGCGCAGAACTTCGACGCGGTGCTCAACGGCGTGATCTTCGCGCTGGTCGGGCTGGCCGGCGTCGGCGTGGTGACGGGTCCGGTCCTCTGGCGGACCTGGAACCAGCTCCGGTCGGAGCGGGAGGGACGCATCCGCGAGCAGGAGCGGGCCGAGCTGGCCGCCATGGTCCACGACCAGGTGCTGCACACGCTGGCCCTGATCCAGCGCAACGCCAGCGACGTCAAGACGGTGCAGCGGCTGGCCCGTGGCCAGGAGCGCTCGCTGCGCAACTGGCTCTACAAGCCGACCGCCTCGCCGACCGAGCGGTTCGCGGCCGCGCTGGAGCAGGCCGCCGCCGAGGTGGAGGACACGTTCGCCATCACTGTCGAGGCGGTGGTCGTCGGCGACCGGGAGACCGACGAGCGGGTGGGCGCCCTCGTGGCCGCCGCCCGCGAGGCTCTGGTGAACGCGGCCCGGCACGCCGGTGTGCAGACCGTGTCGCTCTACGCCGAGGTGGAGCCGGAACAGGTGAGCGTCTTCGTCCGGGACCGGGGCAAGGGCTTCGACCCGGATACGGTGGAGAATCACCGGCACGGCGTCCGAGGATCGATCATCGGGCGGATGAAGCGGCACGGCGGCCGGGCGGAGATCCGGTCCGAGCCGGGAGAGGGGACCGAGGTCCGGCTGATCCTGCCGATCAGCGGCTCCGGCTCCACGGCGGAAAGGGACAGGTGACATGTCCGAGCAGGAACCGGTCGAGGGCACGGCGCCGCGAGGGCCGCTGCGGGTCTTCCTCGTCGACGACCACGCGATGTTCCGGGCCGGCGTCCGCGCCGAGCTGGGCGCGCGGGTCGAGGTGGTCGGCGAGGCCAGCTCGGTGGCCGAGGCGGTGACCCGGATCGCGGCCACCCAGCCGGACGTGGTGCTTCTCGACGTGCACATGCCCGACGGCGGCGGCCGTGCCGTGCTGGAGGCGATGCGGCGTACCCACCCGCAGGTGCGGTTCCTCGCGCTGAGCGTCTCCGACGCCGCAGAGGACGTCATCGGGCTGATCCGCGCCGGCGCGCGGGGGTACGTCACGAAGACGATCTCCCCGGAGGAGCTGACCGACGCGATCCGCCGGGTGGCCGACGGTGACGCCGTGTTCAGCCCTCGGCTGGCCGGGTTCGTGCTGGACGCGTTCGCGTCCCGGCCGGACGCGCCGGTGGCCGACCCCGAGCTGGACCAGCTCACCAACCGGGAGCGCGAGGTGCTCCGGCTGCTCGCCCGCGGCTACGCCTACAAGGAGATCGCCAAGGAGCTGTACATCTCGATCAAGACGGTCGAGACGCACGTCTCCAACGTCCTGCGCAAGCTGCAGATGTCGAACCGGTACGAGCTGTCCCGCTGGGCCGCGGACCGCCGCCTGGTCTGAGCCCGCGCCGCACGGCGACCCCCTGGGAGGCATCGTCCCCCCGGGGGGTCGTTGGTGTCCGCACAGTCGATGTCGGTATCCTCCGGACGGACAAAAATGCCGCAGTCGTGCGCCCGTCGGCGGGCCCGGAGCGGGCGCGGTCCTCGTCACAGCGCTTGCGGGCGGCAGGGACGCCCGTCAACCCCTACGTGCCCGTCTTGCCTGTTCAGGGCCCTATCGTCCGTACGCTTTGTGATCTTTTCTCAAGTATCGGCAACGCGGCGGGCAACTAACGTCTTGATAACGGCACCTTCACGGAAAGGGCCGGTGGGTGTCACAGTGGCAGCACCTCACCCCCCGGTGTGAGGCATCTCGTCGGGCCTGCCGACCACGTGACGCCGCCACCAGCGTCGCCGCGTGGTTGTCGACCCTGCGCGGTGCCCGCGTCCAAGGTGTGGCGCCCGGCGGATCGGTACCCCTGGGGTGTCCCGAAATCCTCTGCGGTTAACCGACGTCCCGCTTGTCCGGGTCGCCGGTGGTGTCACCCCCAAACGTGCGTGAAACCCACGACGGAACCAGGTTAAGAAAGAGGAGGCCCCTCGGAATGAGAGTCTCGAAGCGGGCGAGCGGCGCGCTCGCGGTGGGCGCGGCATTCGCGCTCGTCGCGTCCGGCTGCTCCAGCGGGAACAACGACGGTGGCGACGCCGGCGCCAGCTCGGACGGCGCGATCGTCATCGACGGTACCCAGCCGGAGAACCCCCTGGTTCCGGCGAACACCACCGAGACCGGTGGCGGCGCGATCATCGACTGGATGTGGAGCGGTCTGGTCGAGTACCCCAACAACGGTGGGGCGCCGCAGAACCTGCTCGCCGAGTCGATCGAGACGAGCGACTCGAAGGTCTTCAAGATCAAGATCAAGCAGAACACCAAGTTCCACGACGGCACCACCGTCAAGGCCGAGAGCTTCGTCAAGGCCTGGAACTGGGCGGCGTACGGCCCGAACGGCGCGCAGAACGCCTCCTTCTTCTCCGACATCCAGGGCTTCGACGAGGTCTACACCGAGGACCCGGACGGCCCGGACGGCCCGCAGAAGGCTCCGGACCCGGCCAAGAAGGACATGTCCGGCCTCAAGGTCGTCGACGACTGGAACTTCGAGGTCACGCTGAACGCGCCGACCGCCGTGTTCCCGACCAAGCTCGGCTACAGCGCCTTCGTGCCGCTGCCGGACGCCTTCTTCTCCACCACCCCGGCGGAGTTCGGCAAGAAGCCGATCGGTAACGGCCCGGTCAAGCTCGTCTCCTGGCAGGACGACGTCGAGATCAAGCTGACCCGCTTCGACGACTACAGCCTGCGCGACAAGATGAAGGTCAAGGACGTCACCGTCAAGATCTACCAGGACGACACGGCGGCCTACAACGACCTGCTCGCCGGCAACCTGGACTTCCAGCAGCAGGTTCCGGTCTCCGCGCTGGCCGGTGAGAAGTGGAAGACCGACCTGGGCGAGCGGGCGATGTCCTCGACCACCCCGTCGACCGGCATCATCGCCTTCCCGATCTACGACAAGCGCTTCCAGAACCCGAAGCTGCGCAAGGCGATCTCGCTGTCCATCGACCGGCAGGCGATCACCGACAAGATCTTCTTCGGTACCCGTAAGCCGGCCGACAGCTGGGCCAACCCGCTGACCCCGGGCGCCGAGCCGGGCAACTGCACCGCTTGCAAGTTCGACGTGGCCGAGGCCAAGAAGCTGTACGCCGAGTCCGGTGGCTTCAAGGGCAAGCTGACCCTGTCGTACAACGCGGACGCCAGCCACAAGGAGTGGATGGAGGCCGTCGCCCAGCAGATCAAGACCAACCTGGGCATCGACGCGGTCGCCGTCGGCGTGCCGACCTTCGCGGTCTTCCGCGCCAACATCAACGCCTACAAGATGACCGGCGCGTACCGGGCCGGCTGGCAGCAGGACTACCCGGACGTGGAGAACTGGATCAACCCGCTCTACGTCACCGGTGGTTCCTCGAACGACGGCAAGTACAGCAACACGCAGGTGGACGCCCTCTCGAAGGAGGCCACCGCGGCCCCCAGCATCGAGGAGGCCCACAAGAAGTTCGCTGAGGCCGTCAAGCTGATCGACCAGGACGTTCCGTCGATGCCGATCTACTTCGGTGGCCAGCAGTCCGGCCACTCGGAGAAGATCAAGAAGCTGGAGCTGACCAACGTCGGCGAGCTCGACATCACCTCGGTCGAGCTCTGATCCGAACGCTCTGACCCCGGGTCGGGCTCGCCTACCGGTGAGCCCGACCCGGGGCCGTTCCGCGAGGGGGTGTACAACGAACCCCTCGCAAACGTTGTCGCCGCCGCGCCGGCCCGCCCCGGCGCTCCCTGTCTGGAGGACCACCCCATGGGCCGTTATCTCTTGAGACGGCTGCTGCAACTCGTGCCGGTGTTCATCGGTACGACGTTCCTGATCTACTGGCTCGTCTGGTCAGTACCCGGTGACCCCTTCGCCGGCAAGTGCGGCGACCGCGGTTGCCCGCCGAACTACCGCGCCATGATGACCGAGAAGTACAACCTCGACGAGTCGATCTGGGTGCAGTACGCCAGCTACATGAAGAACCTTCTGCAGGGTGACTTCGGTATCACGTTCGGCGGTCGCGAGATCAGCGACATCATCGCCACGTCGTACCCGAACACCCTGAAGCTGGCGGTGGTCGCCCTCGCCATCGAGGCCGTGATCGGTCTCGGCGCCGGCATCCTCACCGGCCTGCGGCGCAACGGCTTCCTGGACAACCTGGTCCTGGTCTCCACCCTCTTCCTGATCGCCCTCCCGGTCTTCGTCATCGGCTTCGTGCTGCAGTGGCTGCTCGGCGTGAAGTGGGGCATCATCAACCCGACCGTGTCCAACGAGATGCGGTTCAGTGAACTGATCGTGCCGGGCTTCGTGCTCGGAAGCGCATCGATGGCGTACATCGCCCGGGTGGCGCGTACGAGCATCGCCGAGAACCGGCGTGCCGACTACGTCCGCACCGCGATCGCCAAGGGCCTCCCGATGCGCCGCGTGGTCGGCGTGCACCTGCTGCGCAACTCGCTCATCCCGGTGGTCACCCTGCTCGGCACCGACCTCGGCGCGCTGATGGGTGGCGCGATCGTGACGGAGGGCATCTTCGGCATCAACGGCATCGGCCGGCAGGTGCTCCGCTCGATCGTCACCAAGGAGAGCGCTACCGTTGTCGGCATCGTCGTGGTGTTGGTGCTCGTCTATCTCATCATGAACCTGGTGGTGGACCTGCTCTACGCCGCCCTCGACCCGAGGATCCGCTATGAGTGACGGCCGCAGCGTACGAAACGTCCCAGCAGTCTGCGCGGGCAACCACGCCCGTGCCGAGCGCAGCGAGGTACGGGCATGAGTGACCCGAATACCGCGTCGATCGTGTCGACGCCGCCCGCGACCATGCCCACCGAGGCGGGGTCGGGCGCGCCCACCAACGCGGGCCTGCCGGAGAGCGCGAAGCAGAACAAGCCGCGTGGCCTGCTCGGTGACGCCTGGATCGACCTGCGCCGCAAGCCGCTGTTCTGGATCTCGGCGACGATCATCCTGGTCTTCCTCGTGATGGCGGCCTTCCCGTGGCTGTTCACCTCCGGCGACGCGGTGAACGGCTCGCTGGACCGCAGCCGGGTCGAGCCGTCGTCGGCCGCCTGGTTCGGCTACGACGTGCAGGGCCGCGACGTCTACGCCCGGGTCATCTACGGCGCCCGCGCCTCGATCGTGGTGGCAGTGGTCTCCACCCTCCTGACGCTGCTGGTCGGCGGCACGATGGGCATCATCGCCGGCTACCGCGGCGGCTGGGTGGACGCGCTGCTGTCCCGTGTCGCGGACATCTTCTTCGGCCTGCCGTTCGTGCTCGGCTCGATCGTCATCCTGACCACGTTCAACGGGTCCGGCAGCGACAACGGCGAGTGGACGATCATGGGTCTGGTCATTCTGTCCCTGAGCGTGCTGAGCTGGCCGGTGGTGATGCGGCTGATGCGGTCCTCGGTGCTCTCCACCAAGGAGGCCGACTACATCGTCGCGGCCCGCGCGCTCGGCGCCAGCACCGGCCGGATCATCCTCAAGCACCTACTGCCGAACTGCCTGGCCCCGCTTCTGGTCTACGGCACGATCATGGTCGGCTCGTTCATCGGCGCGGAGGCCACGCTCTCGTTCCTGGGCATCGGCCTGAAGAGCCCGGTCGTCTCCTGGGGCATCATGATCAGCGAGGCGCAGAACTACATCCGGGTCTCGCCCTACCTGCTGTTCTTCCCCGCCGCGTTCCTCGTCGCCGCCGTGCTGAGCTTCGTCATGCTCGGCGAGGCGGTCCGCGAGGCCCTCGACCCGAAGCTCCGATAGGGGAACTGAGTTGTCCGACATTCTCGTGTCCGAGCAGTCCTCGCCGGGCGCCGACGGATCCGGCCGCCCCTCGGGCCGGCTGCTCGAGGTCGACGACCTTCGGGTGGAGTTCCGTACCCGGGACGGCGTCGCCAAGGTCATCAACGGAGTCACGTACCACGTCGAGGCGGGGGAGACCCTCGCCGTGCTCGGCGAATCGGGCTCCGGCAAGAGCGTCACCGCGCAGACCATCATGGGCATCCTGGACACCCCGCCCGGGTTCGTCACCGGTGGCCAGGTGCGCTTCCACGGCAAGGACATGCTCACCATGTCCCCCGAGCAGCGGCGGCGGATCCGGGGCGAGGGCATCGCCATGATCTTCCAGGACTCGCTCTCGGCCCTCAACCCGGTTTTCACGGTCGGCTTCCAGATCGCCGAGCAGTTCCGCATCCGGCGCGGCATGAGCCGCTCGGACGCCAAGAAGCGCGCGATCGAGATGCTCGACCAGGTGAAGATCCCCAACGCCAAGGGCCGGTTCAGCAACTACCCGCACCAGTTCTCCGGCGGTATGCGGCAGCGCGCCATGATCGCCATGTCGCTGGCGCTGGACCCCGAGGTGCTGATCGCCGACGAGCCGACCACCGCCCTGGACGTGACGGTGCAGGCCCAGATCATGGACCTGCTCGGTGAGCTCCAGCGGGAACGGCAGATGGGCATGATCCTGATCACCCACGACCTCGGCGTGGTCGCCGACGTCGCGGACCGGATCGCGGTCATGTACGCCGGCCGGATCGTCGAGGAAGCCGACGTCTACGACCTGTACCGCAAGCCGGGACACCCGTACACGCTCGGCCTGCTCAACTCGATCCCTCGGATGGACGAGAAGGGGCAGGAGCTCCGCACGATCAAGGGCCTCCCGCCGAACCTGATGAACATCCCGCCGGGCTGCGCGTTCAACCCGCGTTGCCCGATGGCGCAGCCGGTGTGCCGGGAGAAGGTCCCGCCGCTGCTGCAACTGGGCAACGGCCGGGCCAGCGCCTGCCACTTCGCCGAGGAACTGGTGAACCGTGACTGAGAACATCATCGAGGTTCGTGACCTGGTCAAGCACTACCCCGTGACCCGGGGCGTGGTGTTCAAGAAGACCATCGGCCAGGTCAAGGCGGTCGACGGAGTCTCCTTCGACCTCAAGGCCGGCGAGACGCTCGGCGTGGTCGGCGAGTCCGGCTGCGGCAAGTCGACGCTGGCCCGCGTGCTGATGAACCTGGAGAAGCCGACCGCCGGTCAGGTGCTCTACAAGGGCCAGGACATCTCCAAGCTCTCCGGTGGCGCGCTGCGGCGACTGCGCCGGCAGATCCAGCTGGTGATGCAGGACCCGTACACCTCGCTCAACCCCCGGATGACTGTGGGTGACCTGATCGGCGAGCCGTTCGAGATCCACCCCGAGGTGGCTCCGCGCGGCAGCCGGCGCACCAAGGTCAAGGAGCTGCTCGACCTGGTCGGCCTCAACCCGGAGCACATCAACCGGTACCCGCACCAGTTCTCCGGCGGCCAGCGGCAGCGCATCGGCATCGCCCGGGCGCTGGCGCTGCGGCCCGAGGTGATCGTCTGCGACGAGCCGGTGTCGGCGCTCGACGTCTCCATCCAGGCGCAGGTGATGAACCTGCTGGAGAAGCTCCAGGGCGAGTTCGGTCTCTCGTACGTCTTCATCGCCCACGACCTGTCGGTGGTGCGTCACCTCTCCGACCGGGTCGCGGTGATGTACCTGGGCAAGATGGTGGAGATCGGCACCGAGGACGAGATCTACGAGCGGCCGACCCACCCGTACACCCAGGCGCTGCTGTCGGCGGTGCCGGTGCCGGACCCGACCGTGCGCGAGAGCAAGGCGATCATCCGGCTCCAGGGCGACGTCCCCTCGCCGATCAGCCCGCCCTCGGGCTGCCGGTTCCGGACCCGGTGCTGGAAGGCGCAGGACGTCTGCGCCCAGGAGGTGCCGCTGCTCCAGATCCGGCCGGGCTCGGATCACCCGAGCGCCTGCCACTTCGCGGAGAAGCGGGAGATCGTCGTCACCCACGACGCGGCCTGACCCGAACCGGACCGCCTGCCGGCGTCAGCTCGACGCCGGCAGGCGGTTCGTCGTCTCCGGGCGCGTCACGGCGTCTCCGCGCACGTCACAGCGGGCCACGGCCGGCGCGCAGCAGCAGGAGCGCGAGCTGGGTGCCGTCGGCGCCGAGTTCGGCGCGGAACCGCTCCAGGATCTCCCGTTCGCGGGACAGCACGAGCCGGGTCCCACCGGAGGCCATCCGGGTCGCGCCGACCTCCTGGGAGAGCGCGGCCCGCTCCTGCCAGAGCGCGATGAGGGTGCTGTCGATCTCGTCGATCCGCCGCCGGATCTCGCCGATCCGCTCGGCCGCCGCCGCGTCGTCGGTGCCGGTACGGGCCGCCGCGGCGCCGGTCGGATCGGCGTCGGCCGGCCGGCCGTTGCGCGCCAGGCTGCCGCTGGACTCCACCACGTCAGTCATCATCGTCGTCCCTCTCGGGGCTCGGGCCCGGTACCCGGATCCCGGGACGAAAACGCCCCGGGCTCGGGGAGCCCGGGGCGTTTCGTAGGTCTGTGATCAGGCGCGACCCACGGCTGCCGGACTCCCGGTGCCGTAGTAAAAGTAGAAGCGCTGATCGAACACGTCGTCGAGTATGCCGACCACCCGGGCGGGCGCGCAAGAAGACGCACCAACAGGTGAGACGTGCCGCCGCGCGCCGACCGGCCGCGGGCGGGGAAGTGTCCGGCCGGCGGCATAGACTCGGGCTGCGATGCATCCTCTCTTCGACATCCCCGCGTCCCCGCCCGCGCCGGAGTCCCGGCCGACCCCGCCGCGCCGCCCCGGGGCCGCCGGGTCGGACCCGCAGGCCCTCCTCGACGGCCTGAACGGCCCCCAGCGGGACGCGGTGACCCACGCCGGCTCCCCGCTGCTCATCGTGGCCGGCGCCGGCTCCGGCAAGACCCGGGTGCTGACCAACCGGATCGCCTACCTGCTCGCCGCCCGGGACGTGCACCCCGGCGAGATCATCGCGATCACCTTCACCAACAAGGCCGCCGGTGAGATGAAGGAACGGGTGGCCGCGCTGGTCGGCCCGCGCGCCCGGATGATGTGGGTGTCGACGTTCCACTCGGCGTGCGTACGCATCCTGCGGGCCGAGCACGAGCACGCCGGCCTGAAGTCGACGTTCTCGATCTACGACGCGGACGACTCGCGCCGGCTGATGCAGATGGTCGCCCGCGAGCTGGACCTGGACCCGAAGCGCTACCCGGCCCGGGGCCTGGCCGCCCAGGTGTCGAACCTGAAGAACGAGCTGGTCGACCCGGAGGAGTTCGCCGGCCGGGCCAAGGGGCCGAACGAGCGGGCGCTTGCCGAGGCGTACACGCTCTACCAGCGGCGGCTGCGCGAGGCCCACGCGCTGGACTTCGACGACCTGATCATGACCACGGTGCACCTGCTCCAGTCGCACCCGCACGTGGCGGAGAGCTACCGGCGGCGGTTCCGGCACGTGCTCGTCGACGAATACCAGGACACCAACCACGCCCAGTACGTGCTGATCAAGGAGCTGGTCTCCGGGACCGAGGGGATCCCGCCGGCCGAACTCTGCGTGGTCGGCGACGCCGACCAGTCGATCTACGCGTTCCGCGGCGCGACCATCCGCAACATCCTGGAGTTCGAGCGGGACTTCACCGACGCCCGCACCATCCTGCTGGAGCAGAACTACCGCTCGACCCAGACCATCCTCAACGCGGCGAACGCGGTCATCGACCGCAACACCTCCCGCAAGCCGAAGCGGCTGTGGAGCGACGCCGGGTCCGGCGAGCAGATCGTCGGGTACGTCGCCGACACCGAGCACGCCGAGGCGGACTGGGTGGCCCGGGAGATCGACCGGCTGGTCGACGACGGCGAGACCCGCCCGGGCGACGTGGCGGTCTTCTACCGCACCAACGCCATGTCACGCGTGTTCGAGGAGGTGTTCATCCGGGTCGGTCTGCCCTACAAGGTGGTCGGCGGGGTGCGCTTCTACGAGCGCAAGGAGGTCCGCGACGCGCTCGCGTACCTGCGCGCGGTGGTGAACGACGACGACACGGTCAGCCTGCGGCGGGTCCTCAACACGCCGCGCCGGGGCATCGGCGAGCGGGCCGAGGCGTGCGTGGAGGCGCTGGCCGCGCGGGACCGCATCTCCTTCGGGGCCGCGCTGCGCCGGGCCAAGGACGCGCCCGGCATCTCCACCCGGGCGGCGAACGGCATCGCCGAGTTCGTCGCGCTGCTCGACGCGGCGCGGGAACTGGCCGACACCGGCACGCCGGAGGAGGTGCTGGAGGCGGTGCTGACCCGCTCGGGCTACCTGGCCGAGTTGGAGGAGAGCCTCGACCCGCAGGACGCCGGCCGGGTGGACAACCTCCAGGAGCTGGTGAGCGTCGCCCGGGAGTACACCGAACGGATCGAGGCGCTCGGCGCCGACGACGAGCGGGCCACCCTGGCCGGGTTCCTGGAGCAGGTGGCGCTCGTCGCCGACGCCGACCAGATCCCCTCCGACGACCCGGACCACCAGGGCGTTGTCACGCTGATGACGCTGCACACCGCGAAGGGCCTGGAGTTCCCGGTGGTCTTCCTGACCGGCCTGGAGGACGGCGTCTTCCCGCACCTGCGGTCGCTCGGCGACACCCGCGAGCTGGAGGAGGAGCGGCGGCTGGCGTACGTCGGCATCACCCGGGCCCGTCAGCGCCTCTACCTGTCCCGCGCGGTCACCCGGTCGGCGTGGGGCGCGCCCGCGTACAACCCGCCGTCGCGGTTCCTGGAGGAGTTGCCGCCGGAGCTGGTCCGCTGGGAGCGCACCGAGGGGTCGTACACCTCGTGGGGTGGCGGGGGCGGCGGCGTCGGCGGCCGGGCGGACCGCCTGGGCCGCGGCGGCTTCGCCGGCGGCACGCCGAAGGCGACCGAGCTGGCGAAGCGGCTGGGCGTGGACGCCAGCCGCCTGTCCACGGCGAGCGAGCTGAAGCAGGCCCCGAAGGTCTCGGCCGGGGACCGGGTCAACCACCAGCGGTACGGCCTGGGCCGGGTGCTGGCGGTGGAGGGGGCCGGTCCGGGCGCCCGGGCCCAGATCGACTTCGGCGACCAGACCATGTGGCTGGTGCTGCGGCACGCGCCCATCGACAAGCTCTGAGCGTGAGCGGGCCCGGTCCGGCTTGTGGCCGGACCGGGCCCTCCTCCTCCTGCCGTGGCGCGGTCAGCAGGCCACGTCGATGCCCCGCGCGCGCAGGAACGGAGCCGGGTCGATCTGGTTCCACATGGCACCCTGGTGCACCTCGAAGTGCAGGTGCGGGCCGGTGGAGTCGCCGGTGGAGCCCTCGTAGCCGATGACCTGACCGGCCTTGACCTTGTCGCCCACGGCGACGGCGAGCCGGCTCTGGTGGGCGTAGTGGGTCAGGTAGCCGTTGTGGTGGTCGATGAAGACCGAGATGCCGTAGCCGTCGCCCACGTCGCCGGCCTTGACCACGGTGCCCGCCGCGGCGGCGTGGATCGGGGTGCCGGCCGGCATGGCGAAGTCGATACCGGCGTGCTGGGTGCCCCAGCGGGGCCCGTAGCAGGACGTGATGCCGGCGCCCTTCATGGGGATGACCCAGGCCGGCTTCTTCGCCACTGTCGTCTTCTTGGGCTTGGGCTTGGGCTTGGGCTTCGCGGTCGCCGACTTCCTCGGCGCCGGGGTGGTCGCGCTCGGGCTCGGCGACGGGCTGGCCGGGACGGCGGACGGGGTGAGCGGCTCGCGGGCCGAACGGTCGGCGCGGGCCGCGTCGTCGACGCGGGCCTGTACGCCGAGGTCGACGGCGGCGGGCGTCGGTGCGGAGCGGTCGGCGACGGTGACCACGCCGCCGATGCCGAGGCCGAGCAGGGCCACCGCGCCGGTGACCACGTATGCGGTGCGCCGGGCGCGGCGTGGGCGCCGGTGCCGGGCGGGAGCGTTGTCCGGGGTGGGGCTGCTGTGCTGCACGGGATCCTTCACCAGTCGAGGGGCACGTGACCACGAAATACTGGTGTCGGCGCAGGTGGCGGCGGGTATCGGGTGGCCGGGGCAAGGGGCGCCGGGCGTCGCCTCGTGCCCGGTTCCCGACCGGACGGGCGGTTCCGCGGCGAAGACGATCACCGATGGCTGTGGTCCCGCTCACACCGGCGGGTGTGACGTGGCAGACTTCGGCCAAACGAAACCGCCCGGATCGTGTGATCCGGGCGGTGACGGGGCGTACTGAGCGTCAGGAGGCGGCTACGTCGCCGTAGATCGCTTCGATTTCGAGCTGGATGTCCACTCCGCGCTCCTTGAGGAACGCCACCGGGTCCTGCGGCTGGCCCTTGACATGGATCTCAAGGTGCAGGTGGGAGCCGTAGGAGTGGCCGGTGTTGCCGACCAGGCCGAGCTGGTCGCCGGCCTTCACCTCCTGGCCCTCCTTGACCGACACGGCGGAGGAGT
Source organism: Micromonospora sp. TSRI0369 (assembly GCF_001905625.1). Classification (NCBI taxonomy): domain Bacteria; kingdom Bacillati; phylum Actinomycetota; class Actinomycetes; order Micromonosporales; family Micromonosporaceae; genus Micromonospora; species Micromonospora sp. TSRI0369. The sequence goes on along the minus strand of NZ_LIVU01000004.1, from coordinate 279,578 downwards.
GGCCGTAGATGGCCTCGGTGCCGTCGGAGTGCTTCACGATCACCGCGTAGCCGTAGCCGCCGAACCAGCCGGCCTTGGTGACAGTGCCGGCGTGGACCGCCTTGTAGGGCGTGCCCTCCGGCGCGACCAGGTCGATGCCGGTGTGCAGCTTGCCCCAGCGCACGCCGTAGGGGGACTTGAAGTCGTAGCCGTGCAGTGGCAGGAGCCAGGGGTCCTGCTCGGTGATCTTGCTGTCGGTGCGGTCGGACCGGGACGCGCGGTCGGCGCTGTCGGCACGGGCCGCGGCGTCCTGGCTGGCGACCGAGGCCTGCCGGAGCTCGTCGAGGACCGAGGGGTTGACGCTCTTGGCGTCGGGCAGGGCGTTCGCGCCGATGGCGACGATGCCGGCGCCGACGAATGCGGTGGTGACCACCGCCGCGTAGCGGCTCCGCGGGGGGGTGGGCACGCGGCGGCGGCCGCGATAGCGATCGGGCTCAGACGACAGGCGCTGGCGCACGCACACCCTCCGTTGTCGGGGATCCGATGCGACTCCGGACCGTTCGGTGAAGCTCGGTTGAACCTCCGGTGTCGCGTCGTCACCCGTCCGTGGACCTGATGACAACCGTGGACACGTTAGCCAACCGCCACTCCTGTCACAAGCCGAAGCGCCGAACTGGCGTTTCTTTATGTCCGTTTCCATCCTGGCTTGTCATATCTCGTGCCGCCGGTCGGGTGGGGCTCCGACTGTCCATTCGTCGCGGACAGTGACCGATCGGCGGAGGTGTCCGGCTTTCCGCGTACGCGCATGAGCGGTAGGGGCAGTGGCCCGTGCGTGGGACGGTCCGGGCCCCGCTTTCCGCCCCCCGCTCCGCCGGGTTACCGTTCGTTCAGGTCAGTGTCCTGGTGAAAGGTGTGCGCAGATGAGCTCTCGTATCCGGGTCGTCGTCGCGAAGCCCGGCCTGGACGGCCACGACCGGGGCGCGAAGGTCGTCGCGCGTGCCCTGCGTGACGCGGGCATGGAGGTCATCTACACCGGCCTGCACCAGACGCCCGAGCAGATCGTGGAGACGGCCATCCAGGAGGACGCGGACGCGGTCGGCCTGTCGGTGCTCTCCGGCGCGCACATGACGCTGTTCAAGCGCGTCCTCGAACTGCTCGCCGAGCGCGACGCCACCGACATCGTGGTGTTCGGCGGCGGCATCATCCCCGACGCCGATCTGCCGGAACTGGAGCGGCTCGGCGTCGCGAAGATCTTCACCCCCGGCGCCACCACCGGGTCGATCGTCGAATGGGTGCGGGAGAACGTCGCTCAGCCGGTCGGCTGACCCGCCGCATTTCCGGCTCCGGGCACGGGGGAGGGGCCGGACGCACCCCTCACACGCCCGGCCCCTCTATGCACGATGCCCCGCCGCCACCCCTCGACCGACAGGGCATCGGCCGCTCCCGTCGTCGCGCTTGACCAGCGCTCCGACATCACACTCAACGACGCCCCCGACCGGCGGTTACGCCCGGTCCGGCACATCCCCCGGACGGCTGACGTCGGCGGTCGCCGACGCGTGCCGCCCGCCCGTCGCGGCGGCGTGCTGGCCGGAACCAGCCCGGCCGGAGACGGCTGTGCATTACCGCACACCCCGCACCCGCTCGGTTGCCGCCGGTTCCCATCTCGTTAGGCTGCGGCAAATGGCCTGTCTCTTCTGATGACAGGCGTCAAACTGATTTTCCAACGCTGGTGGCGGCGCGACGGCGCGCCGCGGAGACGGGACGGGACGCGCAAACGTGGACCTGTACGAGTACCAGGGGCGGGACCTGTTCGAGCGGCACGGCTTGCCCGTGCTCGCCGGCGGCGTCGCCACTACCCCGGAGGAGGCCCGCGCGATCGCCGAACGCCTCGGCGGCCGGGTGGTCGTCAAGGCGCAGGTGAAGGTCGGTGGCCGCGGCAAGGCCGGCGGCGTGAAGCTGGCCGAGGGCGCGGAGGAGACGGTGGCCCGGGCCACCGACATCCTCGGCATGGACATCAAGGGTCACACCGTCCACAAGGTCATGATCACCGTGACCGCGGACGTGGCTGAGGAGTACTACTTCTCTTACCTGCTCGACCGGGCGAACCGCACCTTCCTCTGCATCGCCAGCGTGGCCGGCGGTATGGACATCGAGCAGGTGGCGGCCGAGACCCCGGAGCGGGTCGTCAAGGCCCCGATCGACGCCAACACCGGCGTCGACGAGGCGAAGGCCCGGGAGATCGTCACCGCGGCCGGCTTCCCGGCCGAGATCGCCGACCAGGTCGTCGACGTCGCGGTGAAGCTGTGGCAGGCGTTCGTCGCCGAGGACGCCACGCTCGTCGAGGTGAACCCGCTGGCCACCACCAAGGACGGCAAGCTGCTGCTCCTGGACGCCAAGGTCACCCTGGACGAGAACGCCGCGTTCCGGCACCCGGACCACGAGGCCCTGGTCGACCAGGCGTCGGTGGACCCGCTGGAGCAGGCCGCCAAGGCCAAGGACCTCAACTACGTCAAGCTCGACGGCGAGGTCGGCATCATCGGCAACGGCGCCGGCCTGGTCATGTCCACGCTCGACGTGGTCGCGTACGCGGGCGAGCGGCACGGTGGCGTCAAGCCGGCCAACTTCCTCGACATCGGCGGCGGCGCGAGCGCCGAGGTGATGGCGAACGGCCTGGAGATCGTCCTGTCCGACCCGTCGGTCAAGAGCGTCTTCGTCAACGTCTTCGGCGGCATCACCGCCTGCGACGCGGTCGCCAACGGCATCGTGCAGGCGCTGGCGCTGCTGGAGCAGCGCGGCGAGAAGGCCACCAAGCCGCTCGTCGTCCGCCTCGACGGCAACAACGCCGAGGCCGGTCGGGCGATCCTCGACGGCGCGGCCAACCCGCTGATCCAGCGGGTCGACACCATGGACGGCGCGGCCGAGCGGGCCGCCGAGCTGGCAGCTGCGGGGGTCTGACAATGGCTATCTGGCTGACCAAGGACTCCAAGGTCATCGTGCAGGGGATGACCGGTTCCGAGGGTTCCAAGCACACCCGGCGGATGCTCGCCGCCGGCACCAACGTGGTCGGCGGCGTGAACCCGCGCAAGGCCGGCACCACTGTCGACTTCGACGGCACCGAGCTGCCGGTCTTCGCCTCCGTCGCGGACGCGATGAAGGACACCGGCGCGGACGTCACAGTCATCTTCGTGCCGCCGCAGTTCACCAAGGCCGCTGTGGTCGAGGCGATCGACGCCGGCATCGACCTGGCCGTGGTCATCACCGAGGGCGTGCCGGTGCACGACACCGCCGCGTTCTGGGCGTACAACAAGTCCAAGGGCGAGCGCACCCGCATCATCGGCCCGAACTGCCCGGGCATCGCCTCGCCGGGCGCGTCCAACGCCGGCATCATCCCGGCCGACATCACCGGCTCCGGCCGCATCGGCCTGGTCAGCAAGAGCGGCACGCTGACCTACCAGATGATGTACGAGCTGCGCGACATCGGCTTCTCCACCTGCGTCGGCATCGGCGGTGACCCGATCATCGGCACCACCCACATCGACGCCCTGGCCGCCTTCGAGGCGGACCCGGAGACCGACGCGATCGTCATGATCGGTGAGATCGGCGGCGACGCCGAGGAGCGGGCGGCCGAGTTCATCAAGGCCAACGTCACCAAGCCGGTGGTCGGCTACATCGCCGGCTTCACCGCCCCGCCCGGCAAGACCATGGGTCACGCCGGCGCGATCATCTCGGGCTCGGCGGGCACCGCCGACGCCAAGAAGGCCGCGCTGGAGGCGGTGGGCGTCAAGGTCGGCAAGACCCCGACCGAGACCGCCAACCTGATGCGGGAGCTCATGTCCGGCCGCTGAGCGGCCGTACGACGCGTGCCGAGGGGGTCGACCGGGAAACCGGTCGGCCCCCTCGCGTTCAGCGGTACCAGTACGGGTAGTACGAGTTGCCCCGGGCCCGCACGATGGCGCTGGCGACGATGTTGATCACGCCGAACGCGATGCCCAGCCAGCCGAGCAGCTGCGACTTGCCGTTGCGCCGCGCGTCGCGGATCGACAGCGCGCCGAAGACGATGCCCAGGATCCCGCAGCAGAACAGGCCGAAGACGATGCCGAGGACGCCCCAGAGCGTGGTCCGGTCCCGGCCGACGGCCGGCGGCGGCGGTGGTGGCGGATACGGAGCGTGCACGGCTTCCTCCGAGCGGTAGGCGCCGCGACGGGAACGGTCGCGTCTGAGGCCGAGGCTAGACCGGATCACCGCCGTGGGGCCGGGGTTCGGCGAACTCGCCACGCTGCCGACCGGGTATCGGACTGCCGTCCTCCGCGCGGCGTGCCAGAGTAGACACGATGTCACGCGTCACCCCTGACCAGCCACGCCGCCCGGCCACCGGTCCCCGCGCCGGGGACCGGCCACCCGGCCGCGCCCGTCCGGCCGCACGCGTGCCCGCGCCGCGCTCGGGCGAGGAGCCGCGCAGCCGGGCGCCACTGCCCGTCGCGGCCGGGGTGGCGGCGCTCTGGGCGGCGCTGACCTCCTGGCTGCCGGTCTCCGTCGTGCTGGGCCTGGCCCAGCTCAGCGAGGACGCCGGCTCGCTCGGCGGGGCGCTGCGCGCCGGCCTGGCCGGCTGGCTGCTCGGGCACGGCGTGCCGCTGCAGACCACCGCCGGGCCGCTGGGCCTGATCCCGCTCGCGCTGAGCGCGCTCGCCGTCTGGCGGCTCACCCGCGCCGGGGTGCACGTCAGCCGGGCCGTCGGCGCGCGGGGGGCCGGCTCGCCCCGCCAGGCGCTCACCGTCGCGGTCGCCGTCGGGATCGGGTACGCGCTGATCGGCGCGCTCGCCGCGTTCGCCGTCGACGCGGGCGGCCTGCGGGTCTCCCCGATCACCGCCGCGCTCATGTTCGCCGCGTTCGGCGTGCCGGCCGCCCTGGTCGGGGCGCTGCGCACCACAGGCGTCTGGGCGCTGCTGACCGCACGCTGCCCACCGCCGCTGCGCGACGGCCTGCGTACCGGGCTGGTCGCGGCGCTGCTGCTGCTCGGCGCGGGCGCGGGCGCGGCCGGACTGGCGGTGGCCACCGGCGGCGGCGACGCGGCCGACATGATCGGCGCCTACCGGACCGGGGTGGCCGGTCAGGCCGGCATCACCCTGGTCAGCCTCGCGTACGCGCCGAACGCCATCGCCTGGTCGGCCGCCTACCTGCTCGGTCCCGGGTTCGCCGTCGGCACCGACACCGCCGTCCGCACGAGTGAGGTGTCGGTCGGCGCGCTGCCGGCCGTACCGCTGCTGGCCGGCCTGCCGCGCGGGCCGATGGACGGGCTCGGCGCCGCGCTGCTCGCGGTGCCGGTGCTGGCCGCGATGGCGGCCGGCTGGCTGCTGGCCCGGCGGCTGATCCGGGCCGCCGCCGAGGAACGGGCCGCTGTGGGCTGGCCGGCGCTGCTCGGGCCGGCCGCGCTCGCCGGACCGGTCGCCGGCGCGCTGCTGGGGCTGGTCGCGGCGGCGTCCGGCGGGCCGCTCGGCGGCGGGCGGCTGGCCGAGGTCGGCCCGTCACCCTGGCCGGTGGCGGTGGTGGCCACCCTGGTGATCGCGGTGGGCGCGGTACTCGGCGCGGCCGCCACCCGCACCCTGACCCGCCCGGCGCGTCCGACGCCCCCGCCTCGCGCCACCCCGGCTCCGCGCTGACCCGTCCGGCGCCGCCTGGGGGAGAGACGCGCGAGGGGCGCCCGGCGGTCGCCGGACGCCCCTCGTTCGAACGACGGTCAGGCGCCGAAGTTGTTCATGTTGATCGCAGCGCCGGCGATGGCGCTGATGATGCCGACGACCACGCCGACGGCGCCGCAGATCAGGGCGGCCCGCGCCTGGCCGGCGTTGTTGGCCTCGCCCGCCTGGACCTTCTTCTGGCCGAGCACGCCGAGGACGACCGCCACGATGCCGGCCGGGACACCCAGCAGCGGGCAGCACAGGCCCAGCACGATCGAGGCGATGCCGACGATCATGCCGGCGAGGCCCATGGTGTTGCTCTGGCCCTGACCCGGAGCCGGGCCGGTCGGGTAACCGGCGGCCGGGTACTGCGGCGCCGCGCCGTACGGCTGCTGCTGCTGGGCATACGGGTCCTGGCCGTAGGCGGGCTGACCCGAGGTGGGCTGGCCGTACGGCTGGCCCGAGGTCGGCTGCTGGCCGTACTGCGGCTGCTGGCCGTACTGCGGGGCCTGCGGCGGCTGGGCGTACGGGTCGTTCGGCTGAGCGGTCGGGTCCTGGTTCGGCTGCTGGCCGTACGGGTCCTGTCCGGGGTAACCGGGCTGCATGTCTGGGTGCTCCTCAGTTCGGTTCGGTTGTGCGTCAGTTGGTGCCGCTGCTGCCGGCGAGGCCAGCCAGGCCGCCGAAGAGGCAACACATCACCACGATGATGCCGAGCCAGACCAGGCCGGCGATGAGGGCCCACTTGGACCACTTCTTGGACTCGGCGGCGGCGGCCTGGGCGCCGGCGTAGTCACCCTGCTGGATCAGCGGGTTGACCTTCGACGCGTTGATGATGGCCGGGATCGCGAGCGGCCAGAACAGGAAGATCGCGACGATGGACATCGTCATGTTGTTGTCGATCTGCTGCGGCTGCTGCGGGGGGTATCCGGGCTGCATGCGAAGTACTCCTCGGTCCGGCGGCACGCGGGTGCCGGTTTTCTTCGTGGGGGTGCGGGCCGGGGGAGAGACCGGACACCGGGCGACCGGCAGCGTACCGCGAGCACGCCATCCCCGAGGTGACGCGACCGGCCCGCCGCCCCGTGGCCGGAGCGCCTGACCTGCCCGATAGGGTTGCCGCGTGACCGAGCCCGCGTCCGTCGCCCGCCTCGTCGTCCTCGTCTCCGGTTCCGGCAGCAACCTCCAGGCGCTGCTGGACGCCACCGCCGACCCCGGCTACGGCGCCCGGGTCGTCGCCGTCGGCGCCGACCGGGACGGGATCGCCGGCCTGGACCGGGCCGCCGCCGCGGGCGTGCCGTCCTTCGTCGAGCGACTCAAGGACCACCCCACCCGCGCCGACTGGGACAAGGCGCTCACCGCGCGGGTCGCCGAGCACCGGCCCGACCTGGTCATCAGCGCCGGGTTCCTCAAGCTGGTCGGGCCGGAGTTCCTGGCCGCGTTCGGCGACCGCTACCTCAACACGCACAACACGCTGCTGCCGGCGTTCCCCGGCATCCACGGCCCCCGTGACGCGCTGGCGTACGGCGTGAAGGTCACCGGGGCCACGCTGTTCTTCGTCGACGCCGGGATGGACACCGGGCCGATCGTGGCCCAGGTCGCCGTGCCGGTGCTCGACGGCGACGACGAGGACACGCTCACCGAGCGCATCAAGTCCGCCGAGCGGCGCCAGCTCGTCGAGCAGGTCGGCCGGCTGGTCCGTGAAGGCTGGACGATCACCGGAAGAAAGGTCACCATCCCGTGAACGCCACTGAGGACGCCGGCCGCCGCCCGATCCGGCGCGCGCTGGTCAGCGTCTACGACAAGACCGGCCTGGCCGAGCTGGCCCGCGCCCTGCACGAGGCCGGCGTGGAGATCGTGTCGACCGGAAGCACCGCGTCGACGATCTCCGGCGCCGGGGTGCCGGTCACGCCGGTCGAGCAGGTCACAGGCTTCCCGGAGATCCTCGACGGGCGGGTCAAGACGCTGCACCCGAAGATCCACGGTGGTCTCCTCGCCGACCTGCGCAAGGACGCGCACGCTGCCCAGCTCGACGAGCACGGCATCGTCGGCATCGACCTGCTGGTCTCCAACCTCTACCCGTTCCAGGCCACCGTCGCCTCCGGCGCCGACACCGACGAGTGCGTGGAGCAGATCGACATCGGCGGTCCGGCGATGGTGCGGGCCGCGGCGAAGAACCACGCCTCGGTGGCGGTGGTGACCGACCCGGCCGCGTACCCGGCGGTGCGGGCCGCGCTGGCCGACGGCGGTTTCACCGTTGCCCAGCGCCGGGCGCTCGCCGCCCGGGCCTTCGCCGACATCGCCGACTACGACGTGGCGGTGGCCGACTGGTTCGCCACCACTGTGGCGCCGGCCGAGGACGGCTGGCCGCAGTTCGCCGGCCTGGCGCTGCGCCGCCAGGCCGTGCTGCGGTACGGCGAGAACCCGCACCAGGCCGCCGCGCTCTACACCGACCCGGGCGCGCCGGCCGGGCTGGCCCAGGCCGAGCAGCTGCACGGCAAGGAGATGTCCTACAACAACTACGTCGACGCGGACGCCGCCTGGCGGGCCGCCAACGACTTCCCGGACCAGCCGGCGGTGGCGATCATCAAGCACGCCAACCCGTGCGGCATCGCTGTGGGCGCGGACGTGGCCGAGGCACACCGCAAGGCGCACGCCTGCGACCCGGTCTCCGCGTTCGGTGGCGTGATCGCGGTGAACCGGCCGGTGAGCGTGGAGCTGGCCGGTCAGGTCGCGGAGATCTTCACCGAGGTGCTGGTGGCGCCGGGCTTCGACGAGGGCGCGCTGGAGGTGCTGCGGGCCAAGAAGAACATCCGGCTGCTGCGGGCGCCCGCGTTCGCCACCCGGCCGGCGGAGTGGCGGCAGGTCAGCGGCGGCGTGCTGGTGCAGATGCGGGACGCCGTCGACGCGCCCGGCGACGACCCGTCCGGCTGGACGCTCGCCACCGGCGACCCGGCCGACGAGGCAACGCTGCGCGATCTGGCGTTCGCCTGGCGGGCGGTCCGCGCGGTCAAGAGCAACGCCATCCTGCTGGCCCGCGACGGCGCCACCGTCGGCGTCGGCATGGGTCAGGTCAACCGGGTGGACTCGGCGCGGCTGGCCGTCAGCCGGGCCGGTGACGAGCGTGCCCGCGGCTCGGTCTGCGCCTCGGACGCGTTCTTCCCGTTCGCCGACGGCCCGCAGATCCTCATCGACGCCGGGGTGCGGGCGATCGTCCAGCCGGGCGGTTCGATCCGGGACGAGGAGACCATCGCGGCCTGCAAGGCGGCCGGCGTCACCATGTACCTCACCGGGACCCGGCACTTCTTCCACTGACGAGTCCGGCCCGACCCGTCCGGGTGCGCCTGTCGTCCACACGGCGGGCGCACCCGGACGTCGCGCCGTTGCCCGCCGCCGGAACCGGTTGCTAGCGTGTGCGCGGCGACGATCGACCGTCTCCGCCGCCCGTGAGACCGGCAGGTGTGCCATGCGCGTTCGCGACCGGTTGACCGCCGTCGTCGTCACGCTGGCGTTCGTCCTGGCCGGGCTGGGATCGGCCGCCGCACCCGCCGTCACCGCACCGGCCGCCGCGCTCGCCGCCGCGGCCGCCGCCTCGGCGAGCGGAACGAGCCCGGCCGCGCTGCGTGCCGCGTACCCCGAACGGTCCTGGTCGGAGCTCGCCGCCGGGCCGTGGCACGACCACGGCGGCGGCCTCGGATACGCCGACGGACCGGACGACCTGGCCCCGGCCGCGCTCCCGCGCGTGGCCGGTCCGGCCGTCCCGGAGCCCGTCGTGCCCGCGCCCCGGCCGCCGGTCGTGCCGCTGCCGCCGCGCGGCCCGCTCGCCGCGCGCGCCCCGCCGGCCGCCTGAGCCGCGCCGGACCCGGGACCCGCACGCCGGGACACCTCACCCGAGCCGCACCGAACCGCCGCGTCGACCCGGCGGTTCCGTCGCGGGACACCGATCACGTACGGCGGCGCGCCTCAACGCCGCCGGGATCGCCCGGGTCCATGCTTACCCGCCGCAGCGGAGGCCCCGCCCCCTCTTCCTCCGGGGGACGGGGCCTTCGTCGCGCTCACACGTCGGCGCGGACCTCGGCGAAGTGGCAGGCGCTGGGGTGCGGGTCCGCCGCCCGGGGCACGGTCTGCGGGTCCTGGACTGCGCAGACCTCCTCGGCCTTCCAGCAGCGGGTCCGGAAGTGGCAGCCGGACGGCGGCTCGGCCGGGCTGGGCACGTCGCCGCTCAGCCGGATGATGGTCTGCCGGTCGCGGGCCTCCGGGTCGGGCACCGGCACCGCCGACAGCAGTGCCTGGGTGTACGGATGGGTGGCCCGCTCGTAGATCTGCTCCTCGGTGCCGATCTCGACTATCCGGCCCAGGTACATCACCGCGACCCGGTCGGAGATGTGCCGCACCACCGACAGGTCGTGGGCGATGAAGATGTAGGACAGCCCGAACTCGTCCTGGAGCTGCTCCAACAGGTTGATCACCTGGGCCTGGATGGACACGTCCAGGGCCGACACAGGTTCGTCGCAGACGATGATCTCGGGGCGCAGCGCGAGCGCCCGGGCGATGCCGATGCGCTGCCGCTGACCGCCGGAGAACTGGTGCGGGTACCGGTTGACGTGTTCCGGGTTGAGCCCGACCACGTCCAGCAGCTCCTGCACCCGCTGCCGCCGGCTGCGCTTGGGCGCGACATCCGGGTGGATCTCGAACGGCTCGCCGACGATGTCGCCGACTGTCATCCGCGGGTTCAGTGAGGTGTACGGGTCCTGCATCACCATCTGCATGTTGCGGCGCAGCCGGCGCAGTTCGGCGCCCTTGGCGCGGAACAGGTCCCGTCCCTCCAGCGTGGCCCGCCCGGCGGTCGGGGTCTCCAGCCGCATGAGCAGCCGGGCCAGCGTGGACTTGCCGCAGCCGGACTCGCCGACCACGCCGAGCGTCTCGCCGCGCCGCAGTTCGAACGAGACGCCGTCGACCGCCTTGACCTGGCCGATGGTCTTCCTGAACAGCACGCCCTGACTGATCGGGAAGTGTTTGACCAGGCCGTCGACGGCGAGGATGGTCTCGCCGCGCACCTTGGCGGACTCAGCCGGCGCTGTCATCGTGCACCTCCTGCGCGAAGTGGCACGCGCTGGTCCGACCGTCGCCGAGCACCAGGTCGTGCGGCACCTCGTCCACGCAGACCTGCTGGACGTACGGGCACCGGGGGTGGAACGGGCAGCCGGACGGGATCGCCATCAGGTTCGGCGGCAGCCCGCGGATGCTCGACAACGCCTGGCCGCGCACGTCCAGGCGCGGAATCGACTCCAGCAACCCCTTCGTGTACGGGTGGGCGGGCGCCCGGTACAGCGCGTGCACGTCGGCGTGCTCGACGATGCGGCCCGCGTACATGACAGCGATCCGGTCGGCCACGCCGGCGACCACACCCAGGTCGTGGGTGATCAGGATGAGCGCCGTGCCGAGATCGCGGCGCAGGTCGGCCAGGAGGTCCATGATCTGCGCCTGCACGGTGACGTCCAGCGCCGTTGTCGGTTCGTCGGCGATCAGCACCTTCGGGTCGAGCGCCAGCGCCATGGCGATCATGACCCGCTGGCGCATGCCGCCGGAGAACTGGTGCGGGTAGTCGCCGAGCCGCTTCGCCGCCGCCGGGATCCGGACCAGGTCCATCAGCTCGACAGTGCGCTTGCGCGCGTCGGCCCGGGACATCCTGGCCCGCTCACGCAGCGACTCGCCGATCTGCCAGCCGACCGGGAAGACCGGGTTCAGCGCCGACAGCGCGTCCTGGAAGATCATCGCGATCTCGGTGCCGCGTACCTGCCGGCGTTCCTCCTCCGGGCGGGTGAGCAGGTCCCGCCCCTGGTAGAGGATCTGCCCGCCGCGCACGTACGCGGGCGGGGTGTCCAGGATGCCCATGATCGCCTGCGCGGTGACGGACTTGCCGGAGCCGGACTCGCCGAGCACGGCGAGCGTCTCGCCGGCGTCCAGGTGGTACGTCACCCCGTTGATCACCCGGGCCACGCCCTCGCGGGTGCGGAACTCCACGTGCAGGTCCCGTACCTCCAGCAGGTGCCCGCCCGGCGGGGTGGGTGAGGCCGGCGTGGGCCGGACCGCGTTCTGCGTCATGAGAGTTCACCGGAGCTTCGGGTCGAAGGCGTCGCGGATCGCGTCGCCGAGCATGATGAAGGCGAGGACGGTCAGGGCGAGGAACGTCGACGGCACGATCAGCGGCGTCGCCGACTCCCGCATGTGCACCCGGCCGGCGTCGATGTCGATGCCCCAGGAGATGGTCGGCGCCTTCAGACCGATGCCGAGGAAGCTCAGCGTCGCCTCGGCCGCGATGAACGAGCCGAGCGCGATGGTGAGCACCACGATGGCCGGGGCGAGCGCGTTCGGCAGGATGTGCCGCCACATGATCCGGCCGTTGCCGGCCCCGAGCATCCGGGCGGCTGCCACGTAGTCCTGCTCCCGGGCGGTGATCACCGAGGAGCGGACCACCCGGGCCGCTGTGGTCCACCCGAGCAGCGCCAGCACGAAGATCACCGCGAATAGCCGTACCGTGTCGCCGCTGGTGCTGACCCGCTTGAGCAGGACGATCGCGGCCAGCAGCAGGGGAATGCCGAGCACGATGTCGATCACCCGGGAGAGCACCGCGTCGACCCAGCCGCCGAAGTAGCCGGCGAGCATCCCGACGACGAGCGCGATCACGCCGGTGATCAGCGCGGAGAGCGCGCCCACGAGCAGCGAGGCGCGGGCGCCGTAGACCGCGCGGGCGAACGTGTCGCAGCCCTGGAAGTCGTACCCGAAGATGGCCCCGCCGGACGGCCCGGCGTGCTGGCGGGAGAGCACGCAGTCGCGCGGGTCGTTCGCCGCGAACAGCCCGGGGGCCACCGCCATCGCAGCGACCAGCACCACCAGCAGCAGGCTGATCCAGAAGACCGGGTTGCGGCGCAGGTCCCGCCAGGCGTCCCCGGCCAGGCTGCGGGCCCGGTCCGGCCGCCCGGCCCGGCCGGGCGTACCCGGTTCGCCGGAGACGCCGCGCCGCGCCGCCTGGTTCTCCGTCGCCGCCACCGTCTCGAAGTCACTCATAGCGGATCCTCGGGTCGAGGACGGCGTAGAGCACGTCCACCACCAGGTTGGAGAGCAGGTAGACCACGACGAGCACGCTGACGATGCCGACCACGAGCGGGCCGTCCTCGGTGCGGATGCCGCGGAACAGGTTGAAGCCGACGCCGGGAACGTTGAAGACGCCCTCGGTGATGATCGCGCCGCCCATCAGGTTGCCCAGCTCGACGCCGAGGAAGGTGATCACCGGGATGAGCGAGTTGCGCAGCACGTGCACGCCGACGATCCGGCGTCGCCGCAGGCCCTTCGAGCGGGCGGTGCGGACGTAGTCGGCGCGCAGGTTCTCGGTCACCGACGTCCGGGTCAGCCGCAGCGCGGTGGCCAGGGACAGCGAGCCGAGCACGATGCCGGGTAGCAGCAGCGCGTAGAAGGACGGCTGGGCGCCGGCGGTGGGCGGGAAGATCGGCCACCGTACGCCGAGGAAGTACTGCGCCAGCGGCGCGAGCACGATTGTGGGTATGCCGAGCACCAGCAGCGTGACCACGAGCGTGGCGTGGTCGAACACGCCGGAGCGGCGGATGGCCGCGATCACGCCGGCGGTGACCCCGAAGATCACGGTGACCGCCATCGCGATCACTGCCAGCTTGAGGGTGACCGGCCAGGCGGCGGCGAGGATGTCGCTGATCTGCCGCCCGGTCAGCGACTGCCCGAGGTCGCCCCGGACCAGGCCGCCGAGGTAGTCGAAGTAGCGGTAGAAGAAGCCGCCGACCCCCGTCGCGTCCAGGTGGTACTTCTCGGTCAGGTAGGCCCGCTGCGCGGCGGTCACCGGCCGCTCCCCGGCGAGGGCCTGGATCGGGTCGCCCTGCCCGGCGAACATCAGCGCGTAGACGATCAGAGTGGTCCCGAAGAAGGCGAGGACCATCTGGAGCAGTCGCCGCAGGATGAACCGGAGCATGCTGGCAAGTCTGCCGAAAACAGGTTAAATGCGTGCCAATGCCAGGGCCGGGCCACCCGGTGGGGGTGGCCCGGCCCGTCAGCAGGGTGTCAGGCGAGTTCGATCTTCAGCAGGTCCACCCGGTCGAAGAGGTCCACGTGGACGTTCTTGACCTTGGTCGAGTGGCCGAAGTTGTTCTGCCCGTACCGCAGCGGGATCACCGGCATGTCCTGCGCGAGCAGGTCCTCCGCCGCCTGGTACTTCTTGATCGCCTCGTCCTCCGACGCCGCCCGGGCGCCCTCGGCGAGCAGCTTGTCGAACTCCGGGTTGCTGTAGCCGTAGTAGTTCGACGAGCCGGTGCTGCTGTACAGCGGGCCGAGGTAGTTCTCCATGGACGGGTAGTCCATGACCCAGCCCATCCGGAACAGGCCGACCGGCTGCTTCTGCTTGAGCTTGGTCAGCAGGTCCGCGAACTTCGGCTCGGCGGTGCCGACGCAGTCCACGCCCAGGTTGGCCTTGAGCTGGTTGCAGGTGGCGTCGATCCAGTCCTTGTGACCGCCGTCGCCGTTGTAGGACAGCTCGATCTTCTTCGGGCCGCCCGCGGCCTGGTACTCGGCCTTGGCCTTGACCGGGTCGAACGCGCCGGCGGTGCCGATGGTGTTCTCCCGGTAGCCGGCGACCACCGGCGAGACGAACGAGCGGGCCGGCTGCTGCGAGTCCTTGAAGATCGACTTGGTGATCTCGTCCCGGTCGATCGCCATCGAGATGGCCTTGCGCACCTCGGGCTTGCTGAACTCCTCCTGGAACGTCGGGAAGGCCAGCACCTGCAGCGACGAGGCCGGGCTCTGCTGGTAGCGGTCACCCAGGTCGGTCGCGGCGGTGGACAGGTTCTCGGTCGGGATGGTCTTGATCACGTCGAGGTTGTCCGACAGCACGTCGGCGTACGCGGCGGTCGGCTGCTGGTAGATGCGGAACTCGACGCCGCCGACCTTGGGCTGCTGGCCCGGGAAGGCGTCGTAGCGCTCCACCTCGACCTTGGCGTCGTGCTGCCAGCTGCCCTTCATCTTGAACGGGCCCTGACCGATCGGGGCCTGCTCGTAGCCCTCGGCCAGCACGCCCGGCGCGGAGAAGGCCGCCTCGGGCAGCGGGTAGAAGGCGGTGTAGCCCAGCATGGACTTGAAGTCCACGTACGGCTCGGCGAGCGTCACGGTGAAGGTCAGGTCGTCGACCTTCTGCAGGCCGCTGAGCGTCTTCGCCTTCGGCGTCTCGCCCTGGAGGTCGTCGTAGCCGGCCACCTTCTCGAAGAAGTAGCTGGAGTTCTGGCCGTTCGGGGCGTACGCGCCGTAGTTCCAGGCGTCGATGTAGTTGTCGGCGGTGACCTTCTCGCCGTTGTGGAACGTGTAGCCGGGCTTCAGCTTGATCGTCCAGACCTTGTTGTCCGACGTCGTCACCGAGTCCGCCGCCACCTCGTGCGGCTTGTTCGCCTCGTCGTAGTCGACGAGCGGGCTGAACAGGGCCGACAGGACCTGGGAGCCGCTCGTCTCGTTGGTGTTTGTGGGCACCAGGTGCTGCGGCTCGGCGATCTCGATCCGCACGGCCGCGTCGGGGTTGCTGGCACCGCCGCTGCCGCCGCCCGAGCCGCAGGCCGTCAGGCCCAGCGTCACCGCGAGCGGGAGCGCGGCCCAGGCCGCGAGCCTACGAACACGCATGTGGTCTCCTCATCTCCTCACGCTGCGCGGTCGTCCCGACATTGGGTGACTCTGCGCAACGAGCGGTAACGGTAGGTCGCGATCCGGCCCATCGACAACTGGCGCGTGGTGGATCGATGACGGATCGTGTTCGCCCCGCCTTGTCGCTGCCGCTCGAGCGTGCTAAATCCCGCTCCTTCCTGGCCTTTCCTTGGCCGTTGGTGTTCCGTTCGAGTGCACCCGGCAGGTTCTGGGGTGCGCGTGACCGGTGTCCGGTCCCTGCCTGCGCGGGTGCGATCGGGCCGGCGCGTCACCGTGACTGGTCACTCTCCGTGATTTAGGGCACGTTGCGCAGCGTGATCGTCGGCCGTCGTCGTCCGGGCCCGCCCGCGGCCGTGAGACGATCACGACGTGACGGCGACGATCCTGGACGGCAAGGCCACCGCGGCGGAGATCAAGGACGAGCTACGAGCCCGGGTCAAGGCGCTCGCGGAACGCGGCATCACCCCCGGCCTCGGCACGGTGCTGGTCGGGGAGGACCCCGGCTCCCAGGCGTACGTCAACGGCAAGCACCGCGACTGCGCCGAGGTCGGCATCGCCTCGCTGCGGGTCACGCTGCCGGCCGACGCCACCCAGGAGCAGCTCGACACGGCACTCGCCGAGCTGAACGCCGACCCGGCCTGCCACGGCTACATCGTCCAGCTCCCGCTCCCCGGGCACCTCGACACCCAGCGCGCGCTGGAGTCGATCGACCCGGACAAGGACGCCGACGGGCTGCACCCGGTCAACCTGGGCCGGCTCGTCCTCGGGTACGACGCGCCGCTGCCCTGCACCCCGCGCGGCATCGTGGAGCTGCTGCGCCGCCACGACGTGCCGCTTCGCGGCGCGAACGTGGCCGTCGTCGGCCGGGGCAACACCGTCGGCCGCCCGCTGGGCCTGCTGCTGACCCGGCGCAGCGAGAACGCCACAGTGACGCTCTGCCACACCGGCACGCTCGACCTCGCCGCGCACACCCGCGCCGCGGACGTCGTCATCGTCGCCGCCGGCGTGCCGGGCCTGCTCACCGCCGACATGGTCAACCCGGGCGCGACAGTGGTCGACGTCGGCATCACGCGCGTGATCGGCGACGACGGCAAGGGGCGCTACACCGGCGACGTCGACCCGGAGGTGAACGAGGTCGCCGGCAAGGTGGTGCCGATGCCCGGCGGCGTCGGCCCGATGACCCGCGCGATGCTGCTCACCAACGTGGTCGAACGGGCCGAGCGGGCGGGCTGACACCCACCCAGGTCATAACCGTCCGCCCCTGGCCCGATCGGTGCCAGGATGGCTGATACGGTCCGGAAAACCGACTGGTATCAGGGAGTGGGACGACCATGGGTAAGAAGGTCACTGTCGTCGGCGCCGGCTTCTACGGCTCGACCACCGCACAGCGCCTGGCCGAGTACGACGTCTTCGACACCGTCGTGATCACCGACATCGTGGAGGGCAAGCCGGCGGGTCTCGCGCTCGACCTCAACCAGTCCCGCGCGGTCGAGGGCTTCGAGACCACTGTCGTCGGCGTCACCACCGGCCCGAACGGCGAGGGCTACGACGCCATCGAGGGCTCGGACGTCGTCGTCATCACCGCCGGCCTGCCGCGCAAGCCGGGCATGAGCCGGATGGACCTGCTGGAGACCAACGCCAAGATCGTCCGGCAGGTCTCCGAGAACGTCGCCAAGTACGCCCCGAACGCCGTCGTCATCGTGGTGTCCAACCCGCTCGACGAGATGACCGCGCTGGCCCAGCTCGCCACCCAGTTCCCCAAGAACCGGGTGCTCGGCCAGGCCGGCATGCTCGACACCGCCCGCTTCACCAACTTCGTCGCCGAGGCGCTGAGCGTACCGGTGAAGTCGGTACGGACCCTGACGCTCGGCTCGCACGGCGACACCATGGTCCCGGTGCCGTCCAAGAGCACCGTGGACGGCAAGCCGCTGCGTGACGTCATGCCGGCCGAGCAGATCGAGGAGCTGGTCGTCAAGACCCGCAACGGTGGCGCCGAGGTCGTCGCGCTGCTCAAGACCGGTTCCGCGTACTACGCCCCGTCCGCCGCCGCGGCACGGATGGCGAAGGCCGTGGCCGAGGACTCCGGCGAGGTCATGCCGGTCTGCGCCTGGGTCGACGGCGAGTACGGCATCTCGGGCGTCTACCTGGGCGTCGAGGCCGAGATCGGCGCCGAGGGCGTGAAGCGGGTCGTCGAGACCGACCTGGACGCCGACGAGCTGGCCGCGCTGAAGGAGGCCGCCGAGGCGGTCCGCGCCAAGCAGGGCGACGTCGCCAGCATGTGACGCCCGTACCACCGCGTCGAAGGCCCGCCGGCTTCCGCCGGCGGGCCTTCTGCTGTCCGCCCCCGGTTCGCCCCGTCGATCATGAGGTTGGCGGCGGAGATGGCGATCAATTCAGCCGCCAACCTCATGATCAAGCGCGGAGGGGTGGGGGGTGAAGGGCGCGGTCAGGTGAGGGGTGGCCAGGACCGCGGGGGAGAGGGTCGCCAGCAGGTGCTGACGGAAGTGGCGGGCCTTGTCCGGGTCCTCCTCGTGGGCGTACGCCAGCTCCGGGGCGACCAGTTGGATCGCGTGCACCAGCAGGTCGCCGGTGACCAGGAGGCGCTCGTCGTCCGCCTCGATGAGCACCGACTGGTGGCCCGGCGTATGCCCGGGCGTGTGCAGCAGCCGTACCCCCGGGGTGAGGGTGGTCTCACCGTCGACCACCCGCAGCCGGCCGGCGGCGCGCAACGGCCCCAGCAGCCGGGCCGGCAGCTCCGGGTGGAACAGCTCCAGCGCGTCCAGCTCGGCGCGCTGGACCAGATGATCGGCGTTCGGGAAGAGCGGGCCGGCCCAGCCCACGTGGTCCGTGTGCAGGTGGGTGAGGACCACCGTCCGGACGTCGGCCGGATCGATCCCGGCGGCCGCCAGCTCCGCGGGCAGCCGGCCCGGCACCGGCGCCCAGCTCGCGGCGAGCGAGTCGGCCGGGCCGATACCGGCGTCGACAAGGGTGACCGGACCGTCGCCGGATCGCACGGCGAACGCGCGGAACGGCAGCCACCACCGGCCGTCGGCGGTCACCGCGCCCGGATCGAGCCGGTCGGCCGCCCGCCAGTGCGCCTCCGTGGCGCCGGGAAACGCCTCGCCGCGGGGCTGGAAGAAGGGCCCCTCGCCGTCGGAGAGCGCGGTGACCGTGATAGACCCGAGGGTGCGGCTGCGCGGCATCGGACGATGATGCCAGCGGCTCGCGGTGCGGCGCAGCCCGCTTTCCGGCGGTCCACCCCGGGCCGCCTGGGGACTGCCGACCAGTTTCCAGTACGCTCGTACTGCTTGAGCACGTGTCCCCCGAGAGGAGCGCCGGCCGATGGCGAAGATCAAGGTAAACAACCCGGTCGTGGAAATCGACGGCGACGAGATGACCCGGATCATCTGGAAGCAGATCCGGGAGCAGCTGATCCTGCCCTACCTCGACGTCGACCTGCACTACTACGACCTGTCGATCCAGCACCGTGACGCCACCGACGACCAGGTCACGGTCGACGCCGCGAACGCCATCAAGGAGCACGGCGTCGGCGTCAAGTGCGCCACCATCACCCCGGACGAGGCCCGGGTTGAGGAGTTCGGCCTGAAGAAGATGTGGCGGTCGCCCAACGGCACCATCCGCAACATCCTCGGCGGCGTGGTCTTCCGCGAGCCGATCATCATGTCGAACGTGCCGCGGCTCGTCCCGGGCTGGACCAAGCCGATCATCATCGGCCGGCACGCGCACGGCGACCAGTACAAGGCCACCGACTTCGTCGTCCCCGGCCCGGGCACGGTGACCATCACCTACACCCCGGCCGACGGCGGCACCCCGATGGAGATGGAGGTCGCCAACTTCCCCGGCGGCGGCATCGCCATGGGCATGTACAACTACGACGAGTCGATCCGGGACTTCGCCCGCGCCTCGTTCCGGTACGGCCTGGACCGCAACTACCCGGTCTACATGTCCACCAAGAACACCATCCTCAAGGCGTACGACGGCCGGTTCAAGGACATCTTCGCCGAGGTGTTCGAGAACGAGTTCAAGGCCGAGTTCGACGCCGCAGGCCTCACCTACGAGCACCGGCTGATCGACGACATGGTCGCCGCCGCGCTCAAGTGGGAGGGCGGGTACGTCTGGGCCTGCAAGAACTACGACGGTGACGTGCAGTCCGACACCGTGGCGCAGGGCTTCGGCTCGCTCGGCCTGATGACCTCGGTGCTGCTCTCCCCGGACGGCCGCACCGTCGAGGCCGAGGCCGCCCACGGCACCGTGACCCGGCACTACCGGCAGTACCAGAAGGGTGAGAAGACCTCGACCAACCCGATCGCCTCGATCTACGCCTGGACCCGGGGCCTGGCCCACCGGGGCAAGCTGGACGGCACCCCGGCGGTCACCGAGTTCGCGGACACGCTGGAGAAGGTCATCGTGGACACCGTCGAGGGCGGCCAGATGACCAAGGACCTCGCGCTGCTCATCTCGCGGGACGCCCCGTGGCTGACCACCGACGAGTTCATGAACGCGCTCGACGAGAACCTGGCGCGCCGGCTCGCCGCCTGACGTGCAAGGAAGGGCCCCTTCTTAACGCCTCGCGTTGTAGAAGGGGCCCTTTTTAACACCTCAGGGCCGTCGGGGCGGCGTGACCTCGCTCGGTGCGCCCTCGTTGACAGGGTGGACGAGATGCCAGTCGCGTCCAGGAAGGTGGGTCACGGTCGCGCGCCGGCCGGCCGACCTTCGTGGCTGCCGAGCGCAGCCAGCCGTCCCTTCCCTGCGGGGGGTCCTGTCCCGGGCCCCCCGCGCCCCCATGCCCGGGCCGCGGTTGTTAACAAGGGGCCCTTCCTCTACCGCAGGCGTTAATAGGGGGCCCTTCCTTTCACGCGGCGCGGAGCAGCTCGGCGGCTCGCTCGGGGGCGATGTCGTTGATGAACACGCCCATGCCGGACTCCGACCCGGCCAGGTACTTCAGCTTGTCCTTGGCGCGCCGGATGCTGAACAGCTGCAGGTGCAGGTGGCCCAGCTCCCTGTCGATCCGTACCGGCGCCTGGTGCCAGGCCGCGATATACGGCATGGGCATGTCGAACAGCCCGTCGAAGCGGCGTAGCAGGTCCAGGTAGAGCGGCCCGAACGCGTCCCGCTCGGCGTCGTCGAGCGCCGGAATGTCGGGCACCGGCCGGTGCGGCGCCACGTGCACCTCGAACGGCCAGCGCGCCGCCGCCGGGACGTACGCGGTCCAGTGCTCGTTGCTCGCCACCACTCGCTCCCCGGCGGCGCGCTCGGCGGCCAGCACGTCGGCGTACAGGTTGCCCCCGGTGCGTTCGGCGTGCCGCCGGGCGGCGGCCAGCATGTCGCGGGTGCGCGGCGTGACGAACGGGTACGCGTAGATCTGCCCGTGCGGGTGGTGCAACGTCACGCCGATCTCGACGCCCCGGTTCTCGAACGGGAAGACCTGCTCCACGCCGGGCAGCGCGCTCAGCGCGGTGGTGCGGTCGGCGAGCGCGTCCAGCACCGTGCGCACCCGGTGCGGGGAGAGCCGGGCGAACGAGGCGTTGTGGTCGTCGGTGAAGCAGACCACCTCGCACTTGCCGCGCCCGGGCCGTACCGGGGTGAACGGCGTGATCTCGGCCGGTTCGTCGGCCACCCGCTGGCTCAGCGACGGGAACCGGTTCTCGAACACGACCACGTCGTAGGCGGGCGCCGGGATCTCGCTGTGCCGGTCGCCCCGGGACGGGCACAGCGGGCACTGGTCGGCGGGGGGCAGGAACGTGCGGGTCTGCCGGTGCACCGCGACCGCCACCCACTCGTCGGTCAGCGGGTCGTACCGCAGCTGCGAGGCGGGCGGGGGAGGGGGCAGGTCCCGCCGGTCCGGCTGGTCGCGGACCGCGTCGTCCCGCTCGTCGAAGTAGATCAGCTCGCGGCCGTCGGCCAGCGCGATTTGCGTACGCTTCACTCCGCCCCCCTCTTCGCGGGCACCGTCACCAGCTCGCCCACCCTGTCCTCGAGTACCCGTCGTGCCTCCGGTGCCAACCGGTCGTCGGTGACCAGCGCGTCTGCCGCGTCCAGCGGCACGATCGACGAGATGCCGACGGTGCCCCACTTGGTGTGGTCAGCCAGCACCACGAGCCGGTCCGCGGCGGCCACGAGCGCCCGGTTCGTGTCCGCCTCCATCAGATTGGGCGTGGTGAACCCGGCCCGTTCGCTGATCCCGTGCACGCCGAGAAAGAGCACGTCCAGGTGGAGCGCGGCGATCGCGGCCACGGCGAGCGGACCGACGAGCGCGTCCGACGGCGTGCGTACCCCGCCGGTGAGCACCACTGTCTGGTCGGACCGGCCGCCGACGTGCAGCGCCTCCGCCACCGGCAGCGAGTTGGTGACCACTGTGAGGCCGGGCACGTCGACCAGTCGCCGGGCCAGCTCGGCGGTGGTGGTGCCGGCGGAGAGCGCGATGGCGGCGCCCGGTCGGACCAGTCCCGCAGCGTGCTCGGCGATCGCTGCCTTCTCGGCGGACTGGCGGTCGGCCTTGGCGCGGAAGCCGGGCTCGTCGGTCGAGCCGGGGCCGGCCGGCGTCGCGCCGCCGTGCACCTTGGCGAGCAGGCCCTGCTCGTGCAGCGTGTCCAGGTCGCGGCGGATGGTCATGTCGGACACGCCGAACTCGGCGGCCAGCTCGGTGACCCGGACGCCACCGGCGAGACGCAGTCGTTCCAGGATCGCCGTCTGCCGCTGCCGCGCCAGCATCCCGGGCACACCTCCGAGCGTCACCGACCGCGCGATGTCACGCGGTCGAACGTGTTCCAACAAAGACGAACACTACCGCGCAATGAGGGGCGACGCGAGACCGCCGTCGTCCAGAGGCTGGACGACGGCGGTCGGAGGCGCTGACGTGCCGGTACGCGGCCGGCGGTCAGGCGGGTTGGATGCGGGGCTCCACCCATCCGGTTTCGGTGAGGTGTTCCATCACCCGGCCGATGGCCTCCTCGACGGACAGGTCGGAGGTGTCCACCACGATTTCGGCGTCGGTGGGCTCCTCGTACGGGTCGTCGATGCCGGTCATCCCGGTGAGCAGGCCGGCCCGGGCGCGGGCGTACAGGCCCTTGCGGTCGCGCTGCTCACAGACTTCGAGCGGCGTCGCCACGTGGACCAGCAGGAAGCCCGCGCCGGCCGCCTCGGCCATCTCCCGCGCGGTGGCGCGGGCCGCCGCGTACGGCGCGATCGGGCAGCAGATGCCGACCCCGCGGTGCCGGGCGATCTCGGCGGCCACCCAGCCGATCCGGCGCACGTTGAGATCCCGGTCGGCCTTGCTGAACCCGAGCCCGGCGGAGAGTTCCCGCCGCACCACGTCGCCGTCGAGCAGCGTCACAGTGCGGTCGCCCTGCTCGCGGAGCACGTCGGCCAGGCCCCGGGCGATGGTCGACTTGCCCGAGCCGGACAGCCCGGTCAGGAAGATCACCAGACCCCGGTACCGCCGCGGCGGGCGGGCCCGGACCAGTTCCTTCGCCACCGCTGGCGGGGTGTGCCACTCGGGCAGCGGGAAGCCCCGGTCCAGCAGGTCGTCGATCTCCTCCGCGCTCAGCGCCAGCCGGCGGTTGCGCGGCGGGATGTCCTCGCGCCAGCGCCACTGCCCGTCCCGGTTGTCGTAGGCCAGCTCGCGGGGCACCAGCACGCGCAGGCCGGCGCCGGAGAGCATGCCCTCGGTGGAGAGCAGGTGGGTCACGCCGTACGCGGCGGCGACCCGCGCCCGCAGCAGTGCGTCGCTGATCTCGTCGCGCCGACGGGCCAGCGGCACCGCCACCAGCGTCGCCGGGGGCATCCGGTCGCGGGCGGCGAACACGGTACGCACCAGCGCCTCGGACGGCAGGCCACCGCTCGACCCCTCGCCCACCGGGATCAGCACCAGCAGATGTGCGCCGAGCGTGCGGGCCGCGTGCGCGATCTGCGCCAGTTGCGGGCGGTGCAGCGGACGGTCGGCGAAGACCCCGAGCACCCGGCCCGGCGGCAGCAGGCCGCGTACCTCCTCCGGGCCGCGCCGCAGGCGCTGGAACGGCCCGTGGCCGCCGTCGCCCAGGCGGCGGACGGCGCCACCGACGCCCACCATGCCCTCGCGGCCCGGCCAGACGTCTGTCACGTCCATCGCCGCCACCGGCGCGCCCTCGCCGTCGGTGAGCACCACCGCCCGGCGGGCCGGGTCCGCCGGGTCGAGCCCGTCGGCCAGCGCGGCCGGCACCTGGAGCGTCACCGGCACCGGCCACGGCGTGCCGTCGGCCAGCCGGCCGCGCCGGCTCAGCGAAGTCAGGTCGGCCCGGCTCATGAAACCGGTGAGCGGCGCGTACGCCCCACTCAGCAGCAACTGGAGATCGGCCAGCTCAGCGGGCCTGGGCGCGTACGACGGCGCATCCCGCAGAACGTCCTCGGGCAGCAGCCACCCGTTGCTCATCGAACCCCCAACTCACCGGCCGGCACACAGTTTCGCAGCCCACCGGCGATCGGTCGAGAGCGCCACCCGGCCTCCCGGTAATCGCGCGTTCCGGCGAGAGCGCCGAGGACGAACCGGGGTCACCGAATCCTTACCGGCGGGCCGCCGCCGGTCGATCGTGCGAACGGCTCCCGGCGCGCGCCGTCCGGCCGAGCGTGCGATCCCGGATCCGCCGGACCGCCCGCCGGATCCGGGCGCGGAGCCGGCGCGGGTCCTCCACCCGGGGTGTGCCGCCGTCGGCCGCGCAGCGCACCACGAGGGGCAGGTTCGCGTCCAGGGCCCACCCGGCCTGGATCACCCGGGCCCGGACCTCCCAGGTGCCCCGGGCCCGGCCTCCGTCGAGCGCCGCGAAGTCGACGGTGGCGGTGCTGCGGTGGCAGACCTGGCCGTCGGCGGCCGGCTCGGTGGTGGCGTCGACCGGCAGGAAGAACTCCTCCCGGGTCTCCCGGCGGCGGATCACGACGTCGGTTCTCGCCCCGCCGGCCCGCATCACCACACCGTCAGGCGTCGCCTCGGCCACCGGGAGCACCGGCAGCCCTCGGTCGTCGAAGCGCAGCGGCTCGTCGCCAGCGCGCAGGTGGGCGGAGACTGCGACGGTCAGCGTCCGTCCCTCCACCTGCCACCTGTCGACGGCGGCGTGGGCCCGGACGCTCACCTCCCACTCCGCCAGCCGGCGCAGGTCCGCCATCCGCCCCTGCGCGGCGAGATGGGCGATCACCTGGTACATCGGCGGCACCCCGGCGATCGCGTCCGGCGCGACACGCTCCTTCACGAGCTGCCCCACCTCGTCCGCCACCTGCTCGACCCAGTGCTCCGGCGCGCTCAGCAGGGCCTGCCCGCGCAGCCGGTTCAGCATCTCCTTGCGCAGCCAGCGCCGGTGCAGCCGGAGGCGGGCCGCGGCCGGCGGCCGGTGGGCGTCCACGATGTCCAGCGCCTCCCGGAGGGCCGCGTAGTAATCCGCCGGGTCCATCCGGGTGGCGGTGACGTTGCCCGCGTCCTGCCGGCGGGCGTGGTGGTAGCAGGGGTGGTCGGCCAGCACGCAGACCCGCTCGGCGAGCAGGTAGGCAGCCGCCATCAGCCGGTGGTCCTCCAGGCGTCGCGGACGGCCCTCCGGGAACCGCAGCCCGTGCCGGTCGAGGAAGGACCGCCGGAACAGCTTGTGGCAGGTCATGCTGTCGGCCAGCGGCGCGTTCGCCAGCGTGGCGTCGAACCGGTTCTCCCGGAACAGCTCCCGCGGTACGCCCCGCCGGTGCCCGATCATCCGCCCGATGACGATGTCCGCGTCGTGGTCGTGGGCGCAGGCGTGCAGGCGGGCCAGCGCCTCGTCGCCGAACCAGTCGTCGTCGTCGGCGAAGAAGACGTACTCGCCGCGCGCCTGCTCCAGCCCCTGGTTGCGCGGGTGCGACGGCCAGCCCGAGTGCTCCAGGTGCAGCACCCGCACCTGCGGGTCGGCGGCGGCCAGTTCGTCCAGGCGACGCGGCGTGTCGTCGGTCGACCCGTCGTCGGCGAAGATCACCTCGTATCCGCCGGGCGGTAGCCCCTGCCGCGACAGCGACGCGACAAGCGGGTCGAGGTGGGCCCAGCAGTTGTACGTGGGCACCACGACGCTCACCGCCGGCCGGTCCGTTCCCCCGCCCATACCGCCCCCTACGGTCCGATCGGACCGGGGCGCCCGGTCCGTTTCGCCCACACACGGTGGCAGCTTCCTCACGCCGCCGCTACCCCGTCCCGGGGGTCACCTAGGGGGCCCGGAGCCGAGGGATCAGGGGATCGCCCGGGTCAGGACGGGCTCCGACGCGACGCCGGAGTCCTACGCTGAACGGCGTGACACTGCTCGCGACCGAGTCGCTGACCAAGACGTACGGAGGCCGGGTCACCGCGTTGGCCGACCTCACCGTGTCGGTCGAGCCGGGGATCATCGGGCTGGTGGGCGCGAACGGCGCCGGCAAGTCCACTCTGATCAAGATCCTGCTGGGTCTGCTCCCGCCGACCAGCGGCCGGGTACAGGTGCTCGGCCTCGACCCGACCACCGATCCGGCCGCGGTCCGCGCCCGGGTCGGCTACATGCCCGAGCACGACGCCCTCCCGCCCGACCTGTCCGCCGCCGAGTTGGTCACCCACCTGGGGCGGATCAGCGGGCTGCCGCGCACCGTCGCCCGGGAACGCGCCTCCGAGGCGCTGCGCCACGTCGGCCTGCACGAGGAGCGGCACCGGGCCGTCGGTGGCTATTCCACCGGCATGAAGCAGCGGGTCAAGCTCGCCCAGGCGCTCGTACACGATCCCGATCTGCTGCTGCTCGACGAGCCGACCAACGGCCTCGACCCGGCCGGCCGGGACGCCATGCTCGCGCTGATCCACCGGATCGGCACCGAGTTCGGCATCTCGGTGGTGGTCTGCTCGCACCTGCTCGGCGAGGTGGAGCGGATCTGCGACACGCTCGTCGCCATCGACGGCGGCCGGCTGCTGCGCGCGGACCGGGTGTCGGCCATGACCACCGCCACCGACGTGCTCGCCGTCGAGGTGAGCGAGGGCACCGACGAGCTGGCCGCCCGGCTCGCCGCGCTCGACCTGCCGGTGACCCGGGACGGGCTGCTGCTGCTCGTCCCGCTCGCCGACGACGCCACCTACGACCAGATCCTCGGCGCGGTCGCCGAGCTGGACCTGCCGCTGCACCGGCTGGACCAGCGGCGGCACCGGGTGGCCGAGCTCTTCGCCACGAGGGAGCCCAGCCATGTCTGAAGCAACCGGGGTCATCCACGACATCGGCTACCAGCGCTACACCGGTCCGCGGCTCGGCCGCCGGCAGGTCTTCGGCGCGCTCTACGCGCACGGTGTGCGTACCGTCTTCGGTTTCGGCCGCAGCGCCAAGGCGAAGATCTTCCCCTGGCTGGTGGTCGCCGTGGTCACCGTCGTGGCCGCCGGGGTCACCGCGGTGCGCAGCCAGATCGGCGAGGTGGTGATGACGTACGCCCAGTTCGCCGACGCGATGAGCTGGCTCGTCATCTTCTTCGCCGCGGTGGCCGCGCCCGAGCTGGTCTCCCGCGACCTGCGCAGCGGCGTGCTGCCGCTGTACTTCTCCCGCCCGCTGCCGCGCGGCGACTACGCCCTGTCCAAGCTGCTGGCGCTCGTGACAGCGCTCTGGCTGCTGCTCGGCGGTCCGCAGCTGGTGATGTTCCTCGGCGCCGCGTTCACCACGAACCGGGGCGTACGCGGGGTGTGGGACGAGCTGCTCGACCTACTGCCCGGGCTGCTCTACGCCGGGCTGTGGGCGGTGGTGTTCGGCTCGATCGCCCTGCTGGTCGCCTCGCTCACCGGCAAGCGCGCGTTCGCCGCCGGCGGCATCGTGGCGGTCTTCCTGATGACCACGCCGGTCGTGGGTGTGCTGTCCATCCTGCCCTCGCGGACGATCAACGAGCTGGCCTTCGTGGCCTCTCCGCCGACGCTCGTCGGGGGCGTGGGCAACTGGGCGCTCGGCGACCGGCTGACCCAGGGACGCGGCGGCATGCCGATCGGCGACTTCGGGCCGGTCTACGCCGCGGTCGCCGTGCTGCTGGTCGCCGGCTGCGTCAGCCTGCTGCTCCTGCGATACCGGAAGGTGGCCGCCCGATGACGGCGATCAGCACCCAGTCGACGGCCGGCGCGCCCGCCACCGCGACGAGCACGCTCGACCTGGCGGGCGTCTCCCGCTGGTACGGCAACGTGGTGGCGGTGAACGACGTCACCATGCGGCTCGGCCCCGGCGTGACAGGTCTCCTCGGCCCCAACGGCGCCGGGAAGACGACGCTGCTGCACATGATGGCGGGTTTCCTGTCGCCGTCGCGCGGCACCGTGACGCTGGACGGGGAGCCGACCTGGCGCAACCCCGCCGTCTACCGGCGTCTCGGCCTGGTCAGCGAGCGCGAGGCGGTGCACACGTTCCTCAGCGCGTACGAGTTCGTGCTCGCCAGCGCGAAGCTGCACCGGCTGCCCGACCCGGAGGCGGCCACCCGGCAGGCGATCGAGCTGGTCGAGATGGAGGACGCGCAGACCCGTCGGATCGGCACCTACTCCAAGGGCATGCGGCAGCGCACCCGGGTCGCCGCCGCGCTGGTGCACGACCCGCAGGTGCTGCTGCTCGACGAGCCGTTCAACGGGATGGACCCGCGCCAGCGGCTGCACATGATGGCGCTGCTGCACCGGCTCGGCGACGCGGGACGGACCATCCTGTTCAGCTCGCACATCCTGGAGGAGGTCGAGCAGGTCTCCGGCACCGTCCAGGTGATGGTGGCCGGCCGGCTCGCCGCCTCCGGCGACTACCGGACCATCCGCCGCCTGATGACCAACCGGCCGCACGTCTTCGCGGTCCGCTCCACCGACGACCGCGCCCTGGCGGTGGCGCTGATGGCCGAGGCGTCGGTCTCCGGCGTCGAGCTGGGCCGCACCGGCCTGACTGTCAAGGCCGGCGACTACGGCGCGTTCACCCGGGCCCTGCCCCGGATCGCGCTCCGGCACGGCATCCGGGTCCGGCAGTTGCTGCCGGAGGACGAGTCGCTGGAGAGCGTCTTCTCGTATCTGGTGGAGGCATGATGTCGACAGTCACCTGGATCACCGCGCGCGGCCTGTTCGGCCGGAGCCGGTTCCTCATGCTGCTGCCGTTGCCGCTGATCCTGATCGGCCTGGCGGTGCTCTGCCGGTCGCTCGGCGTGGACCCGGGCCAGTGGGGGCCGCCGGTGCTCGTCGGCCTCGGCCTGGCAGTGGTGCTGCCGGTGGTCGCCCTGATCGTGGGCACCGGCGTGCTGGGCGCGGAGATCGACGACGGCACCGTGGTGCACATCCTCACCAAGCCGCTGCCGCGCTGGCAGATCGTGCTGCCGAAGCTGGCGGTGGCGGCCGGCGTCAGCGCCGTCACGGTGGGCGTCCCGATCTACGTCGCGGGCGTGCTGGCCGACTCGGTACGCCTCGGACTCGCGCTTGTCGTCGCCTCGGCGGCGGGCGCGCTGGCGTACTCGGCGTTGTTCCTGGCGCTGAGCCTGGTGACCCGGCGGCCGGTGCTGCTCGGCCTGGTCTACGTGCTGATCTGGGAGGGCCTGCTCGGCCGGTTCGTCGGCGGCACCCGGGTGCTGTCGATCCAGCAGTGGGTGATCGCCCTGGCCGACAGGATGGCGCCGACGCCGCTGCTCGGCACCAGTGTCTCGGTGCCGGTCGCGGCGGTGCTCACCGCGCTGGTGGCGGTCGGCTTCACCGTGCTGGCGATCGACCGGCTTCGCTCGTTCAGCGTGGCCGGCGAGACGAGCTGATCTGAGGGCGGAACCCGTTTTCCGACGTTCGCGACGGAAAACGGGTTCCGCCCTGCCGTGTCCGCTCTGCTAGTTTGCGGCGGCTACGACACCGACACGGGGAGAACACCTTGCGTTCAGCTCGACTCGCCCTGCTCGCTCCGGCCGCGGTGGCGATGATCGTCATGTCCGGCTGCGGCGACGGCGACGACACGCCCTCGGCCGGGTCGGCGGCACCCTCCGCGCCGGCCGCCACGTCCGTGCCGCCGGTGACCCCGGCTCCGGTGGGCCTCGACGCCGCCACCAGGACGACCTGTGCGACGGCGGAGAAGGACATCACCGCCGCCCTGAAGGAGGTGGCCGAGGCGGAGAAGATCGGCCCGCCGGCCGGCCACTCCGCGGTCAGCGCGCAGTACTCGGCCGGAGCGGCGACGCTCTACACGCACGCCTTCACCAACAGCGACGAGGTCAACAGCGCGGTGAAGGGCGTCGCGACCGAGATGGCCGACCTCGCCGACGCCTGGGCCAAGGCGCCGGGCAAGGCGCCGAGCAGGGCGGATCTCACCGCCGCCCGGGACAAGCTCAAGGCGGCCTGCGCGGCCGACTGAGCCACGTACCCCGAAGGGCCGGCCCGGCCGGCCCTTCGGGTGTTAACAAGGGCCCCTTCTACAACGCCAGGCGTTAAGAAGGGGCCCTTCCTTACATCGCCGGCGGCGCTCAGAACGCGCAGGCGATGACCAGTTCGGTGGTGCGGTCGGGCAGCAGGTCCAGCTTCGCGATCCGGCCCGCCGCCCGCAGGTCGTCGGCGACAGTGCCGAGCTGGTCGAGCACCGCCGCCGGTCCGAGCGCCTCGGCCAGCGGCACGTCCGCCTTCATGGACAGCTTCCGTTCCGACTTGGCGCGGCGCACCTGACCCAGCGCGTCCGCGGCCAGGCGCAGCAGCTCCGGATCACCGGGCGCCTCCATCGCGCGGCCGACCTCGTACGTGGTCGGCCACGGCGCGCGGTGCACCGAGCCGTACCGCCACCACGACCAGACCTCCTCGGTGACGAACGGCAGCACCGGCGCGAACAGGCGCAACTGCACCGACAGCGCGGTCGCCAGCGCCGCCCGGGCCGAGTCCGCCGCCGGGCCGGTGCCGTAGGCGCGCTCCTTCACCAACTCGATGTAGTCGTCGCAGAACCGCCAGAAGAACGCCTCCGTGGCCATCAGGGCAGCCGTGTGGTCGTACCCGTCGAAGGCGGTGGTCGCGGTCGCGACCACGCCGGACAGTTCGGCGAGCATCGCGGTGTCCAGCGGTTGCGTCGCCGCGGCCCGCAGCGCGTCGGCGGCGCCCAGCCCGAGCGCGAACCGCGACGCGTTGAGCAGCTTGGTGGCCAGCCGGCGGCCCACCTTGACCTGGGCCGGGTCGAAGGCGAGGTCCGTGCCCGGCTTGCCGTTGGCGGCCCAGTAGCGGACCGCGTCGGACCCGTTCTGCTCCAGCAGCGCCATCGGCGTGACCACGTTGCCCTTGGACTTCGACATCTTCTTGCGGTCCGGGTCGAGGATCCAGCCGGAGAGCACAGCCGTGTGCCAGGGCAGCGTGCCGTGCTCCAGGTGGGCGCGGGCCACAGTGGCGAACAGCCAGGTCCGGATGATGTCGTGCCCCTGCGGGCGCAGGTCCATCGGGAAGACCCGGGCGAACAGGTCCGGGTCGCTCTCCCAGCCGCCGACGATCTGCGGGGTCAGCGACGAGGTGGCCCAGGTGTCCAGCACGTCCGGGTCACCTGTGAAACCGCCGGGCACGCCGCGCTGCGACTCCTCGTATCCGAGCGGCGGCTCGCTGCTCGGGTCGATCGGGAGCGTCGCCTCGTCCGGTGTGAGAGGGTGGGACCAGTCCGGCTCGCCAGTGTCGTCGAGCCGGTACCACACCGGCACCGGCACGCCGAAGAACCGCTGCCGGCTGACCAGCCAGTCACCGGTGAGGCCACCCACCCAGTGCTCGTACCGGTGCCGCATGTGCTCCGGCACCCAGCGCAGCTCCCGCCCCCGGGCCAGCAGCTCCGCACGCAGGCCGGCGTCCCGGCCACCGTTGCGCAGGTACCACTGCCGGGTCGAGACGATCTCCAGCGGCCGGTCGCCGCGCTCGTAGAACTTCACCGGGTGGGTGATCGGGCGCGGCTCGCCCACCAGGTCACCCGCGTCGGCCAGCAGCTCCACCAGCGTCCGCCGGGCGCCGTTCACCGTCTGCCCGGCCAGCGCCGCGTAGGGCTCCGCCGGCACGCCGGCCGGCGGCTCCGGCAGCAGCCGCCCGTCCCGGCCGATCACCACCCGGGTGTCCAGCCGCAGCTCACGCCACCAGGTCACGTCGGTCAGGTCACCGAACGTGCAGACCATCGCGATGCCCGTGCCCTTGGCCGGGTCCGCCAGCGGGTGCGCGCGCACCGGCACCTCGACCCCGAACACCGGGGTACGCGCAGCCGCGCCGACCAGGTCCGCGTACCGCTCGTCGTCGGGGTGGCAGACCAGCGCCACGCAGGCCGGCAGCAGCTCCGGCCGGGTGGTGTCGATCAGCACCTCGCGGCCGTCCGGCCCGGTGAACCGCAGCCGGTGGTACGCGCCCGGCCGCTCCCGGTCCTCCAGCTCCGCCTGCGCCACAGCGGTGCCGAACCCGACGTCCCACAGCGTCGGCGCCTCGGCCTGGTACGCCTCGCCCCGCGCCAGGTTGCGCAGGAACGCGCGCTGGCTGGCCGCGCGGGCCGCCGACCCGATCGTGGTGTACGTCAGCGACCAGTCCACGGACAGCCCGAGCCGCCGCCACAGGGCCTCGAACGCCTTCTCGTCCTCCACCGTGAGCAGTTCGCACAGCTCGATGAAGTTGCGCCGGGAGATCGCCGTCGGGTTCTTCCGGGCCGCGTCGTCCACCGGCGCGGCCGGCGGCCGCCAGTCCCTGTCGTACGGCAGCGCCGGATCGGGGCGCACGCCGTACACGTTCTGCACCCGGCGTTCGGTGGGCAGCCCGTTGTCGTCCCAGCCCATCGGGTAGAAGACGGTGCGCCCGCGCATCCGCTGGAACCGGGCCACGGTGTCGGTGTGGGTGTACGAGAAGACGTGCCCCATGTGCAGCTCGCCCGACACGGTCGGCGGGGGAGTGTCGATCGCGTATACGTCCGACCGCTCCTTCGTGCGGTCGAACGCGTACGTCCCGTCGGACTGCCAGCGGCGGGCCCAGGTCTCCTCGAGGCCGTCCAGGCTCGGACGCTCGGGGACGCCGCCGCGGGCGCTGATCGTCGTGTCGGTCATCGTCCGATGGTAGGCAGCCCGGCCGTGCCGCTCCACGACTTTGGCCGTAAGTGCAAGATCGACGGGGGTCGGAGGGAGGGTCAGAGGAGGGAGTCGCGCCACTGGCGGTGCAGGGCGGCGTAGCGGCCGTCGGCGGCGATCAGCTCGGCCGGTGGGCCGTCCTCCACGATCCGGCCGCCGTCGAGCACCAGCACCCGGTCAGCAGTCTCCACAGTGGAGAGACGATGGGCGATCACCAGGGCGGTGCGGTCGCGCAACACGTTGTGCAGGGCCCGCTGCACCAGCCGCTCGGTCGGCACGTCCAGCGACGATGTCGCCTCGTCCAGGATCAGCACCCGGGGGTCGGCGAGGAACGCCCGGGCGAACGCGACGAGCTGCCGCTGCCCCGCGGAGAGCCGGCCGCCGCGCCGGTGCACGTCCGTGGCGTACCCGTCGGGCAGCGCGGCGATGAAGTCGTGCGCGCCGATCGCCCGCGCGGCCGCGACCACCGCCTCGTCGTCGGCGTCCGGCCGCCCGAACCGGATGTTGTCGGCCACGGACCCGCTGAACAGGTGGGTCTCCTGGGTCACCAGCACCACCGCCCGGCGCAGCTCGGCGTCGGCCAGGTCGCGCAGGTCCACCCCGTCCAGGTCGACAGCGCCCGCGTCCGGGTCGTGGAAACGGGCCAGCAGCTTCGCGACCGTGGACTTCCCGGCGCCGGTCGGCCCGATCAGCGCCACTGTCTGCCCGGGCGGCACGGTCAGGTCCAGGCCGGACAGGATCGGCGTCTGCCGTCGGTAGCCGAAGTCGACGGCGCGGAACGCCACCGCCCCGCGCGGCGGCCCGGTCGGCAGCGGCACCGGATCCGCCGGCTCGGCCACCGCCGGACGCTCGTCCAGCACCCCGGCCAGCTTCTCCAGCGCCGCGGTCGCCGACTGGAGCGCGTTGTAGAACTGGCTCAGCTCCTCCATCGGCTCGAAGAACCGGCGCAGGTAGAGCAGGAACGCGGCGAGCACGCCCACCTCCACGCCGCCGCCCAGCACCCGCCACCCGCCGTACCCGAGCACCACCGCCGTCGTCAGGTTGCCGATCAGCCGGATACCCGGCGAGTAGATCGCGATCAGCCGGAACGCGCGCAGGCTGGAGCGCCGGTAGTCGTCGTTCACGGCGGCGAAGATGCGCTCGTTGCGGGGCTCCCGGCGGTACGCCTGCACCGCCCGGATCCCGCGCAGCGACTCGACGAAGTGCACGATGACCAGCGCCACCGCCTCCCGGGTGCGCCGGTACGCGCCCGCTGACGCGCGGGCGAACCAGCGCGACAGCACGAACAGGAACGGGAAGGCGAGCAGCGTCACCGCCGCCAGCGGCAGGTCAAGCCAGAGCAGGATGCCCGCCACGGACAGCACCGACAGCCCCGCCATCACCAGCTTGTCGATGCCCCCGTCGACCAGCTCGGCGATCGACTCCAGGTCGCTCGTCAACCGGGACACCATCCGGCCGGAGGTGTAGCGCTCGTGGAAACCGACGTCGAGGCGGAGGAAATGCCCGTACACCCGTCGTCGCAGGTCCAGCAGGACGGCCTGGCCGATCCGGGCGGCGAGGGTGAGGAACGCGCGCCGGGCCGCGTACTCGACGCCGGTCGCGACGACGAACGCGGCGGCGACCGCGATCAGCGGGCCGGGATCGCCTGACCGCAACGGCCCGATGCCCCGGTCGATGCCGAGCATGACCAGGTACGGCCCGGACATCGCGGCGGCGTTCTGGGCCAGCAGCAGCGCCACCGCCAGCCCCAGCGCGCGCCGGTGCGGGCGCAGCAGTTGCCGCAGCAGCAGCCGGCTGCGGGCGCGGAGCCGGGCTACCGCCGCCGGGGAGGAGTCCTCGGCGCGGCTGCGGTCGGCGTCCGGGTCGGTGGCCCGGCCCCGCCAGCGGGACAGGTCCTCGCGTCCGCCGGTGCGGTTCGCGTCGTCGTCGCGTGCGCCGGTTGCGCCGTGCGACTTCCGGTGCCCGGCGGTACGCGCGCCGGTGTCGCGCGGCGCGTCGCGGGGCCGGGGCACCCGCGGCGCGCCGCCGGTCACGAGCGCACCAGACCGACGCCGTCGGAACGGCGCTCCGGCTCGGCGGAGAGCACCGCCCGGTACGCCGGTACCCGGGCCAGCAGCTCCGAGTGGGTGCCGACGGCGACGATCCGGCCGCCGTCCAGCAACGCCACCCGGTCCGCCAGCGCCACAGTGGACGGGCGGTGCGCCACCAGCAGCGCCGTGGTGCGGCTCTCCCGCAGCACCCGGCGCAGCGCCGCCTCCACGAGCGCCTCGGTGTGCACGTCGAGCGCGGAGAGCGGATCGTCGAGCACCAGCAGGGCGGGCCGCCCGAGCACCGCGCGGGCCAGCGCGAGGCGCTGCCGCTGCCCGCCGGACAGCGACAGCCCCTGTTCGCCGACCCGGGTGGCCAGCCCCCAGGGCAGCTCGTACGCGAAGTCCGCCTGCGCCAGCGCCAGCGCCGCCCGGACCTCCTCCTCGCCCGCGTCCGGCCGCCCCAGCGTCAGGTTCTCCCAGACCGACATGGAGAACAGGGTCGGCTCCTCGAACGCCACCCCGACCAGCCGGCGCAGCGAGCCGAGCCGCAGGTCACGCAGGTCGCGCCCGTCGACGGTGATCCGGCCGCCGGTCACCTCGTGCAGCCGGGGGACGAGCGACAGCAGCGTGCTCTTGCCGCAGCCGGTGACGCCGACGAGCGCCATCGTCTCCCCCGGCTCGACTGTCAGGTCCAGGTCGTGCAGCACCGGCGCCGAGGTGCCCGGGTAGCGGAAGGTGACCCCCTCGAAGCGGAGCCGGCCGCGTACGTCGGTGCGATTCAGCGACCGGGCGTGCGGCGCGTCCACGATCGTCGGCCGGGTGTCGAGCACCTCCTGGATCCGGTCGGCGGCGGTGGCGGCCTCCTGACCGTTGGCGATGATCCAGCCGAGCGACTGCACCGGCCAGATCAGCATGAGCTGAAGGCTGACGAACGCGACAAGCTCCCCGATGGACAGCGCGCTCTCGGCGACCGCCGCCGCGCCGGTCACCAGGACCGCGCCGAGGGTCAGGTTGGGCACCAGGTCGAACAGCGCCGAGGTGCGGGCCAGCAGCCGCGCCTTGCCGATGCCGGTGTCGTGCAGTCGGCGCGCGCCGACGGTGAACCGGGCCGCCAGTTCCGGCCCCCGCCCGTACGCCCGCATGGTGCGCAGCCCCTGCGCGGTCTCCTCGACGAGCGTGGCCACGTCGCCCTGCTGGTCCTGCATCCGGCGCGACGCCGCGTGGTAGTGCCGGGCGAAGCGGCGGCTGATCAGGAACAGCGGTACGGCGCTGGCCGCGACAAGCGACCCCAGCCAGGGGTGCAGCCGGATCAGCAGCACCACCACGGCGGCGTAGGTGATCAGGTTGAGCACCAGGAACAGCAGCCCGAAGGAGAGGAACCGCCGGATCACCGAGAGGTCGCTGGTGATCCGGGACAGCAGTTGGCCGGACTGCCAGCGGTCGTGGAAGCCGGCCGGGAGGCGTTGCAGGTGGGCGTAGATGTCGGCGCGGATGGCCGCCTCCATGCCGACCGAGGACGACGACTGGGTCCACCGGCGGATGAAGATGAGGACCGCCTCGGCCAGCCCGAGCAGCAGCGCGAGGCCGCCGAGCCGCAGCAGCCCGGCCTCGTCGTGCCGGGCCACCGGCCCGTCGACCACCCGCTGCACCACGAGCGGAACGGCCAGGCTCGCCGCGGTGGCCGCCAGCGCCGCCACCAGCAGCCAGGCGAACTCCCTCGCGTACGGGCGCAGGTAGGGCCGCAACCGCCAGAGGTTGCGCAGCGGCTGGGACCGGGCGTCGTTTTGCGCCGCGGGGTTGCCGTCGCTGGGCGCGGGCACTACCCGACGGTAGCCGCCGGGGGTGACGTTTCCGCTGTCAGCTAGCCGTCACCCGTCCCTCATGCCCGAGAAGCCACTTCTTCACGTGCAGGCCCCAGCGGTAGCCGCCGAGCGTGCCGTCGGTGCGCAGCACCCGGTGACAGGGCACGAAGAGCGCTGCGGCGTTGCGCGCGCAGGCCGCCGCGGCGGCGCGGACCGCGGCGGGGCGTCCGGCCAGTGCGGCGAACCCGGTGTAGGTGACCGGGTCGCCGGGCTTGACGTCGCGCAGCACCTGCCAGGCGTGCGTCAGGAAGAGCCCGCCGCTGTGCTGCTCCACCGGGATCGCGTCGATCGCGGCGAGGTCTCCGTCCAGGTAGGCCCGGACGGCGGCGGTGACCGGACCGAGGTCGGCCCGCTCCCGCAGGTCACCACGCAGGCTCGGGTGGGTCAACGGCGCCAGGGCCGCCGGGTCGGGCGTGAAGCCGGCCGCGCGTACCGCGCCGTCGGGGCCGGCGAGCACGCTCAACGGGCCGACCGGTGTGTCGATGACGGTGCTGTCCACAGTGCTCATGCTGCTCTCCAGAGTCGGATCGTCGCGTAGGACCGCCAGGGGCGCCATCGATCGGCGTACGCGAGCAGGGTCTTGGGGGTGTCGGGCAGGCCGAGCGCGGTTGCGCCGCGGCGTACGCCCAGGTCGGTGGTGAGGGCGACATCGGGGTCGCCGAGTGCGCGCATGGCCAGGTAGCCGGTGGTCCACGGGCCGACGCCGGGCACCGCGGCCAGGAGCCGGACCGTCTCCTCCCGGTCGCCTCCGGGTTCCAGGTCCAGCGTCCCGTCGGCGACGGCGCGGGCCAGCGCCCGGATCGTCTCCCGGCGGGCGGCCGGCATCCGGAACGCCGGGTCCGGCGCCGCGAGCACGTCGGCGGGACCCGGGAACGCCACCAGGCCGTCGGCCGGGTCGTCGGTGCCCGAACCGCTCGCCGACCGGACGGCGGAGAGCAGGCGGGTGAGCGTGGTCCGCGCCGAGGTCAGCGAGACCTGCTGGGTCACGACGGCGCGGACGGCCAGCTCGAAGCCGTCGACCGCGTGCGGAAGCCGGACGCCCGGCTCGGCGACGACCGCCGGGGCCAGCGCCGGGTCGGCGGCCAGGGTGGCGTCCACCGCGACCGGGTCGGCGTCCAGGTCGAGCAGGCGGCGGCAGCGGGCCACCGCGGGAGCCAGGTCACGCATGTCGGCCAGCCGCAACGTGGCGTCGATGTGGCCGTCGGACGGGGTCAGCGCCACCGTGCCGGGACCGTGCGGCAGGCGCAGCCCCCGGTGGTAGGTGCCGTCGCGGACCACCTCGACGCCGGGCAGCGCGCGCAGCGCGAGGAAGTCCAGCAGCGCGCCCGCGTGCAGCGGTGGCCGGTATGCCAGCCGCAGCGAGAGCGTGCCCGCGCCGGTGGCCGAGGCCGGACCGCGTCGCCCGGCGCGCAGCTCGGACGGGGTGCCGCCGTAGACCTCACGGACCGTCTCGTTGAACTGCCGGACGCTGCCGAACCCGGCGGCGAAGGCCACCTCGGCCAGGCCGAGGCCGGTGGTCTCGATCAGGATCCGGGCGGTCTGCGCGCGCTGTGCCCGGGCCAGCGCCAGCGGGCCGGCGCCCAGCTCGGCCTGGAGCATCCGGTGCAGGTGCCGCTCGGTGTAGCCCAGCCGGCCGGCCAGCCCGGGCACCCCGTCGCGGTCGACCACGCCGTCGGCGATCAGCCGCATGGCGCGGCCGACCAGGTCGGCCCGGACGTCCCACTGCGGGGAGCCCGGCGCCGCGTCCGGCCGGCACCGGCGGCACGCCCGCAGCCCGGCCCCCTGCGCGGCGGCGGCCGACGGGAAGAAGCGGACATTCTGCCGCTTGGGTGTCATCGCCGGACAGGACGGCCGGCAGTAGATCCCGGTCGACGTCACGCCGGTGTAGAACCAGCCGTCGAACCGCGGGTCGCGGCTGTCGACGGCCCGGTAACACCGTTCAAAGTCCAGCTCCATGCCCCCGATCCTGCCCCCCGGCCCGCCGGCGTGGCTGGCGGGATTCGGACATGACGTGTGGCAGTCGCGTCAGCTCGGGGAGCTGGCGGTATCCCCGCCCCCGGGACACCGCCACCTCGGCGAGATGGCGTGGATCATGATCGGCGGACCCGAGAAAGTGTCGTAAGTGGTCGGTACGGTCCCGCCACCAACTCAAGAAAAGGTGCGGGGCATGGCGAGCGTGGCCGGGCGGGGTGTCCGCTGATGCGATCGGGGCGGGCACCGTTGGACGCCGCGGTGGTGCAGGGCTTCTACGAGCGGATGAGGATGGTGGCGCCGGCCGCGTACGGCGCGATCGAGCGCGACCGGGCCGGTGACGCCGGTCGCCCCTTCCCCGACACCGCCTGCGGCCGGCTGGCCGGCTCGCTCGACCCGGACGGGCTGCGCGCGCTCGGCATGTGGGCGCACCACTGGTGCATGCGCTTCTACGACGACGACACGCGCGTCGGCCTGCGGCTGGTCCGGGAGATCGCCGCCCGCTCCGGCCTGGGCTGGACCGCCGACGAGGTGCGGTGGCTGCTCGACCGGTCGTACGAGGCCGGTCCCGCCGCCGGGCACCGGTTCACGCTGCCGCTGGCGGCCGCGGCGCAACTGCCGGCCGGTGTGCTGCCCGAGGGCGTCGCCGCCGAGGCGTGGCCGGACGACTGGCGCCGGCTGCGAGCCGGCTGACGGCGCCGCCACCAGGTGGCCCTCCCACCGCCTGCCCGAACGCCGGCCAGCGCCGCCGTCGGGCGGTCCGCGTCGCGGGTCGGCAGTGGGCGCGACGGTCGGTCCGGCAGCTGGGCCAGCACCATCGCCGCCACTGCCACCGCGAACCCGGCGAGCTGGACCGGATCCAGCGCCTCGCCGAGCACCGCCCAGCCGAGCGTCGCCGCGGTGAGCGGGCTCAACGCGCCGAGCACCGACACCTGGGCCACCGGCAGCCGCGTCGCGCCACGGAACCACAGCACGTACGCCAGCGCGGTGCCGGCCAGCCCGAGCCACGCGTACCCGAGGACTGCCGGCCCGTCGGGCACGGGCGGCGCGCCCTCGACGGCGGCGGCGACCGGCACGATCATCAGGCCACCGGCGACGAGCTGCCAGCTCGTCGCGGCCAGGACGCCCACGCCGGGCGGCCGGCCCCAGCGGCGGGTGAGCACCAGCCCGGCGGCCATCGCCACGGCTCCGGCGAGCCCGGCGGCGACGCCGAGCGGGTCGAGGCCGGCGCCGGGGCGCAGCACCACGAGGGCGACGCCGAGCGGGGCGGCCACGGCGGCGACCAGCGCCGGCCGGGTGGGACGGTCGCGGAGCAGGGCCACCGTGAGCACCGCGACGAGCAGTGGCTGCGCGGCGCCGAGCACGGCGGCGGTGCCGCCGGGCAGCCGGTACGCGGCGAGGAACAGCAGCGGGAAGAACACCCCGATGTTGAGGGCGCCGAGCAGGGCGGCCCGCCCCCACCAGAGGCCGTGTGGTCGTCTTCGGGTCAACGCGAGCAGCAGCAGGCCGGCCGGGAGGGCTCGGATCGCCCCGGCCCAGAGCGGCCGGTCCGGTGGCAGGAGTTCGGCGGTCACCAGGTAGGTGGTGCCCCATGTGACAGGGGCGGCGGCGGTCAGCGCGACGTCTGTCCAACGGCGGTTCATGGGCTCTCTTCTCATCCGTAAGTATCTTAGCGCTAAGCTAATCAGGGCCGAGCGAAAAGGGGAAGTGGGACGTGCGGCACAATCGGCAGCCGTGACAGGCGACGAGGTGGACGCGATCGTCGAGCAGTGGCGGCGGGAACGACCAGGCATGCGGCCCGAGCCGATGGCCGTGTTCGGCCGCATCTACCGGCTGGCGCGCCTGGTCGGCGACCGGCAGGAAAAGGTGTACGCGGCCTGGGGCATCGGCCGGGGCGAGTTCGACGTGCTCGCCGCGCTACGGCGCTCCGGCTCGCCGTACACGCTGGCGCCGAAGGCGCTCGCCGCCTCGCTGATGCTCACCTCGGGCGGCATGACCGGGCGGCTCGACCGCCTCGAACGGGCCGGTCTGGTGCGCCGCTCGCCGGACCCGGCCGACCGGCGGGCGCTGCGGGTCACACTCACCGACACCGGTCGCCGGGTGGTCGAGGAGTCCGCCGAGGCCGGGCTCGTGGTGCAGCGGCGGATCCTCGACGCGCTGCCCCCGGCCGACCAGGACCGGCTCGCCGATCTGCTGCGTACGCTGCTCGCCGCGGCCGACACCTCTGATCCGGCACAATGATCGTCACTGTCATCGGCCGGAAGGACGCCCGTGCCCGCCACTGAACCGACGATCGTCGCCACCAGCATGGGTTTCGCCAGCCGTCGTCGTGGCCCCTGGGACGCGCGGCCCAGCGCGCTGTTCGACCTGATGGCCGAGCTGGCCGGGGCCGGCGACGCGCCCCGCGTCTGCTACCTCGGCCAGGCCACCGGGGACCAGCCGACCGGGTTCACCGTCTTCTACGGCGCCTTCGCCGGCACCCGGTTCCGCGCCTCCCACCTGGCGCTCTATCCGATGCCGAACGTCGAGGACATCCGCGCCCACCTGCTCGCGCAGGACGTCATCTGGGTCGGCGGTGGCAGCGTGGCCAACCTCTGCGCGGTCTGGCGGGTGCACGGCCTGCCGGAGATCCTGCACGAGTGCTGGCAGGCAGGCGTGGTGCTCGGCGGGGTCTCCGCCGGGTCGATCTGCTGGCACACCGGCGGCGCCACCGACAGCTACGGGCCGACGCTGCGGCCCTTCACCGAAGGACTGGGCTGGCTCCCGTACGGCAACGGCGTGCACTACGACAGCGAGGAGCAGCGGCGACCGCTGATGCACCGGCTGGTCGCCGACGGCACGCTGCCCGCCAGCCACTGCACCGACGACGGCGTGGGGCTGATCTACCGAGGCACCCGGCTGGCCGAGGCGGTGGCCGACCGGCCGGGCGTGGCCGCGTACGAGCTGGTTCGCGCCGAGGACGGCACCGTCCGGGAGACCCGGATCGAGCCACGCCTGCTGTCCGCCGCGCCGCAGTGACCGGCTTCGCGTACCTGCCTGCCCGGCGGTGGCGGCGAGGCGCGTAAGCTGGTTCGTCGTGAGTCTCACCATCGGCATCGTCGGCCTGCCCAACGTGGGCAAGAGCACCCTGTTCAACGCGCTGACCAAGAACGACGTGCTCGCCGCGAACTACCCGTTTGCCACCATCGAGCCGAACGTCGGCGTGGTCGGGCTGCCCGACGAGCGGCTGGCCAAGCTGGCCGAGATCTTCTCCTCGCAGAAGGTGCTGCCGGCGCCCGTCTCCTTCGTCGACATCGCCGGCCTGGTCCGCGGCGCGTCCAAGGGGCAGGGCCGGGGCAACGCGTTCCTCGCCAACATCCGCGACGCCTCGGCGATCTGCCAGGTGGTGCGCGCCTTCTCCGACCCGAACGTGGTGCACGTCGACGGCAAGGTCTCCCCGGCCGACGACATCGAGACGATCAACACCGAGCTGATCCTGGCCGACATCCAGACGCTGGAGAAGGCGCTGCCCCGGCTGGAGAAGGAGGCCAAGCTCCGCAAGGACCGGGCCGCCGCCGTCGAGGCAGCCAAGAAGGCGGTCGAGGTCCTCGACAACGGCGTGACCCTGTACGCGGGCGCCGCTGCCGCGAAGGTCGAGCTGGAACACCTGCGTGAGCTGCACCTGCTCACCACCAAGCCGTTCATCTACGTCTTCAATGTCGACGAGGCGGAGCTGGGCAACGCCGAGTTCCTCGACGAGCTGCGCGGCCTGGTCGCGCCCGCCGAGGCGGTCTTCATGGACGCCAAGATCGAGTCCGAGCTGGTGGACCTGCCCGAGGACGAGGCCCGCGAGCTGCTGGAGTCGATCGGGCAGTCCGAGCCGGGCCTGGACCAGCTCGTCCGGGTGGGC
Source organism: Micromonospora sp. TSRI0369 (assembly GCF_001905625.1). Lineage (NCBI taxonomy): Bacteria > Bacillati > Actinomycetota > Actinomycetes > Micromonosporales > Micromonosporaceae > Micromonospora > Micromonospora sp. TSRI0369. Next base: position 237,445 of record NZ_LIVU01000004.1, on the reverse strand, counting down.
TTCCGGACGCTCGGGCTCCAGACGTATTTGACCGCCGGCCCCAAGGAGGCGCGGGCCTGGACCGTCCCGGTCGGCGCGACCGCGCCGGAGGCCGCCGGGGTGATCCACAGCGACTTCCAGCGCGGCTTCATCAAGGCCGAGGTGGTCTCCTACGCCGACATGGTCGAGGCCGGATCGATGGCTGCGGCCAAGGCCGCCGGCAAGGTCCGGATCGAGGGCAAGGAGTACGTCATGCAGGACGGCGACGTGGTGGAGTTCCGCTTCAACGTCTGAACCCGGTCCGTTTCCGCAGGTCAGTACGCCGGCCTCTCGCTCTGGGGCACACCGACGGACGAGTCGACGTGTGCTCCCGATCCGTATCGTGGCAGCCATGTCGCGCGGTCTGCCTCTTCTCCTGCTGGACGTCGACGGGGTTCTGAACCCGTTCGGGGCCGACCGGTGTCCACCTGGCTACGAGGAGTTCGACTTCTTCCCTGACGAGGAGCCGGTACGACTGTGCCGCGCCCACGTGGCCTGGCTTCGGGAACTGGGTGACCGGTTCGAGATGGCTTGGGCAACCGGGTGGGGTGCCGAGGCGAACCAACTTCTCGCGCCGGTGCTACAGCTTCCACAGCTACCCGTGATCGGCTTTCCTCCGATCCCGTTCGAGCCACGGGAGAAGGTGCCTGCCATCGCCAGCTATGTCGGCTCACGACCTGCGGTGTGGATCGACGATGCGTTGACGCCGGAGGCGCATGCCTGGGCCGAGGGTCGCAAGGCACCGACGCTGTTGGTCGATGTCGATCCGGCAGAGGGGCTGACTCAAGCCGCAGTCCTCCGGGTGCTTCTTTGGGCCGAGGACCTGACAGGCGCGAGCGGAGTTGGTGACAGCAGCCCGCTTCAACGTTGAGTACGGCCCGGTGGTGGAGGCGGGCGCCTACCGGTCGGCCGTTGCGCGAGCGATCCGGGATGGCCCGTGGTCGGGCAGGACGACGATGAACTGCCACGGTCCGTACTCGACCCGGGCAAGCCCGATCGATCCGTTGACGCCAAGGGCCGCGACCATGGCGGGGCCGCCTTCGACGATCTGGTCCAGCCGGGCGTAGTGCCTGGCCAGGCTGACGGCGGGGCCGTTGATCCATAGCTTGATCCGGGCACCTCGGCGCAGAGCGTCGAGCAGTTCCTCGCGCATCGGTCCCGCCGTGGTCGCCAGGACCCGGTCGTGCAGGCGTTCCTGCGCGCAAGGCCGGGTCGGGGCGGCGGCGGCCTGCTGCCGGCAGGTCGGGCAGGCCGAGCCGTCCTCGCCGTCGAAGAGGTGCCGGTACAACTCGATCTGATCCTCGATGAGGCCGTACAGGGTTTCCTCGCCGTTCCAGGCGTGCTGCACGCCGGGTGTGAGCGGGTGGATCGCAGCGGCGAACTCGGCCGGCACCCGTGCGGTGGCGAACGACCAGCCTTCCCGATCAGCAGAAGTCACTGCGCGAGGCTACCGACACGTGCTCGACGCAGCGAACCTCTTCACGTCCTGGAGCAAGAGGTCGAGAAAGATGGCCAGGTCCGGGGCAGCCACGTCGAAGCGCGGGTCCTCCGAGGTGTAGATGCCGTCGAGGACGAGGTCGGGAGGCAGCCGGTAGACGGGTGACCCGTCCGGCGTCGCCAGCGCGTACTGTGTGCCGCCGCCGTCGCTGGCGAACACGACGACATCGGCGTCGTGGCGGCCGCGTACGCGCCAGAGGTCCCGTGCCTCGTGGACGTGGACCACGTGGGCGGCGCTGTGCAGGAAGAACCCGTTGTCGATGTCGGCCAGGTCGACGGCGTCAACCACCGCGTACAGGTCGGCAAGGACAGCGGGGACGGTGGGACGGGCGGCGGCGATCAGCGCGGCAGAGGTCGTCGTGGGCTCACTGACGACGTTCTCGCCAGGCGGGTATCCGTAGCGGTCCTCGAAGTCGAGCACCGCGGAAGCGACCGCCTTCCGCAGATCCTCCCGCCAGGTCACCAGGTCTCGTTGCATCACGGCAGGACACTGCCACCGTGAGCCAGAATCGACCAGGAGCGCTGGGAGCGGGACGACCGTCCGACCTGTCAGACGCCCGTACGCCGGATTCCGGGTCTTTGATCTCTTGGCCGGCACTGCGACGATGCAGGCCGTCGGAGGCGGCCGTGTGTGGACGTCTCGTGTCTCACCGACCGAGGAGCCGATGTGCGCCTGCCCCGTGAGCCCCACCCGGTTGACCGGCCGGGCCTGCTCATCTCCATGATCGTCTGTGGTGGCCTCGGGACCCTTGCGGCGAGCGGATGGAACGGCGACGCAGGGCGGTTCCAGCCGATCGCGGCGGTGCTCGCCGTGGTGCTGTTCGCGTGCTTCCTGATCATGTTCGCGGTGTTCTGGGTCGGCTGGCTGATGCGCGGCCACGAGTTGTGGCGCGAGGCGCGGCGTGAGCGCTGACCAGGACCGTTACCGGCATAATCGCCGGTGGCTCGAACACGCGGTGCACGAGCTTCCGGCCGGGGTGCTGTGGGGCGCCGACGGCGCGACACCCGCACAGTGCGCCGAGATGCTGGACGGTCTGGACGAGTTCGCTCGCACCTGTGCCCGCCTCGGACTCGACGACCACACCGGGTTCATCGAGGAGTGCCGGTGGCATTTCGACCACTACCCGCACTACCTGAGCCGCCGCCGTCATGTTGCGGACTACCCGACGTACATCCGCAACCGTCGCGGACCGATGCGGGTCTCGTCGCCTCCGACGCCGGACTGGCTGCGACGTCGCTGACCATCGCCGCCGTTCTCCCTGGTGGTCAGGCGCGACGTTCGGCAAGGACCCTGCGGAACAGGGCGGGGTAGTCGGCATGAGCCAGCGGTAGCGCTCCGAGCGCGTCTTCGGTGAACCAGCCGATGGCTTCGTGTTCCTCCGGCGCGAGGTTGGCCGGATACCCCGTCCACGCTTCGACCAGCCAGATCCGCATGGAGAACGTGTCGGCGTGAACCTCGTGCACGGGCGGACCCGACGGCACCGTCACGTCGATGCCCACTTCCTCTCGGAGCTCACGAGCAAGTGCGACACGGGGCGGTTCCCCGGGCTCGACGTGCCCGCCGGGCAGGTCCCAGACGTCGGGCAGCACACGACGCAGGGGAGAGCGGTGGCACAGGAGTATCCCGTTGCCGTCGCACAGCAACCCGGTGACGATGCGCGCCCTGGGAGAGCCGTCCGACGAGGCCTCCGATGCGAGGCCGGTCCACGTGGACACCGGACGCTACTCCTGCGCGTCCAGGTCGCGCACTGCGAAGCGGAGGTGTTCCCACTCCTCGTCGAAGATGACGTGGAGGCAGTGCAGGACCGGCTTCTCGTGTTCGGGTGACCACGCTGTCGGTCGAGGCTCGGCGAGCAGCTCCGGAGTGACGCCCGTGAGGAACTCCCGCACCATGGCCTGCCGCTCGGCCCGCAGATCGAGCACCTCGGCGAGACTCGGACGCGCCGCGGGGAAGATCGACATGTCGAGTCCGTCCGTCTCGTACTCGGCGTGTGGCTGCCCGAGCGGATGGAAGGGCTGCGGCAGTCGCAGGATCGCCTTGCCGAGCCAGGCGTCGGTGGCGAACGCGAGGTGGCGCAGGGTCTGCGCGAACGACCACTCGCCGTCGATCGAGATGTCGGCGGCGCCGTCGGGCATGGACACGACCCGGTCGACCGCGGCCGCCCAGGCTCGTTCGAGCGCTGCCCACGCCGCGCGCAGGCCGTCGGGATCCTCGGCATGCCTCAGCTCGCGCCCGGGGAACCGCCGGTTGAGTTCGGCCTCGACGAGCGGCACGACGTCGACACCGTTGACCAGCAGCGCGCCGTCGGTGAGCCACGGCGCGTCGATGTCGAGCCCGCGCACGTCGACGCCGCGCATCACCGCGCCGGCCAGCGTCGACCTGGTGAAGCGCGCGCTTTGCAGGTCCCGGTCCACGAACGTCGTGAGGTCGCTCTGGTCCACGGCGCACCCCTCTCGTCGGCGATCGCGGCAATGCTAGCGAGCAGGTCCGACAACAGCTGTCGATGCGACCGAACCGGGGAGCTGCGGGTGGCGGCCGACGACCCGCATCGCGCGGATCGTCGGCCGACCATCCGTGCCTGCCGTCAGGCGTTCGCCCGGCGGATGGCCGCCATCCCCCCGAGAGCGGCCACCGCGGCGATCAGGGCGGGCCACCCCACCAGCAGGCTGACCTGGTGCTGGCTGCTCAGCCACTGCCAGATGTCACCGAACCATCCCTGCCAGGTGATCAACGCGACGAGCAGGCCGGTCACCAGGATCAGGGCCGCGCCGGCCCCGAACAGGCCGTTCATGCCGAACCGGACGTACCAGACGGCGACGAAGACGGAGACGAAGTTCAGGAACAGGAACGGCACCGCGTAGACGGCGATCTGCAGCAGCCCGTTGTCGACGTCGACGTACGGGATCCGGAAGAACCGCAGCTGGATCCCGAAGCCGCCGGTGGCGCCCTCGATCAGGTTGAGCAGGTAGAGCAGGACGCCGTAGACGACCGCCTGCACCACGTTGACGAGCACCGTGGCGAGGTAGAAGGTGCGCCGGGTGACGCTCATGCCGAGCGCGAACGGGAACGCCTGGCTGATCGAGGCGGCGGCGACGATCGAGCAGACGATGTAGATACTGGCCAGACCGCCCGTGGTGTTCTTGCCCGGCGCGGCCTCGTCGATCGAGGCGAAGATCAGCAGGTTGACGCCGAGCGAGATGGCCATGATGGCCCATGGCCAGGCCAACTGGCTGACCCAGGCGATGGTGTGCATCCGGGCGACGTCGAGGATACGAGTCATCGCGCGTTCGTCCTTTCCGTCGTCAGGCGCACCACGGCCTGTTGGAGCGACACCGGCGCCAGGTCGATGCCGAGCTTCTTGGCGCGCGTCCGTTCGGCGTCGTCGAACGACCCGCGCAGCGACGCGCGGACTGCGCCGCCGAGTTGCTCACGATGCAGCGCCTGGTGCGCGGCGGCGAACTCGTCCACCGCAGCGGCCGGGCCGGACGCCTCCATTACCTCGCCGCGCAGCTCGTCGCTGGGCGCGTCGAGCAGCAGCTTGCCGCGGTCGAGCAGCAGCACGTGCTCGATCAGGTCGGCCACCTCGTCGATGAGGTGCGTGGAGAGCACGACGGTGCGCGGATTCTCGGCGTAGTCGGCGAGCAGCCGGTCGTAGAAGAGTTGCCGGGCGACCGCGTCGAGACCGAGGTACGGCTCGTCGAAGAAGGTCAGCGGCGCGCGTGCGGCCAAGCCGATCGTCACGCCCAGCGCGGACAGCATGCCGCGGGACAGTTTGCGTACCTTGCGCTTGCGCGGCAGGTCGAAGTCGTCCACCAGGGACTGCGCGAAGTCCTCGTCCCAGTTGGGGAACAGCCGCTTGGCCAGGCTCAGCACGTGCCGGACCTGGTACGCGGTCGGGTACGTCTGACTCTCCTTGATGAAGACCACCCGCGACAGCACCCGCTCGTTCTCGTACGGCCGCTCACCGAAGAGCATGAGGTCGCCGCTGGTGCCGCTGTTCTGGCCGGTGATCAGCTGCATCAGCGTCGTCTTGCCGGCGCCGTTGCGGCCGAGAAGCCCGTAGATCTTGTCGCCCGTCAACGTGAAGGTGACGTCGTCGAGAGCGGTCACCTCGCCGAACCGCTTCGTGAGTCCGGCTGCCGCCACGACGCTCATCGCTGTTCCTCCCCTGTGTCGATGAGCTTCTTCAGCTCCTCGGTGCCGATGCCCAACTTGCGTGCCTCCTCGATGAGGGGCCGCACGTACTGGTCGGAGAACTCGCGCCGGCGGCGTTCCCGGAGTGTTTCGACGGCGCCCGTTGCCACGAACATTCCGATCCCCCTGCGCTTGTAGAGAAGCCCGTCATCGACCAGGCGGTTGATCCCCTTGGCGGCGGTCGCCGGGTTGATCCGGTGGAACGCCGCAAGCTCGTTCGTCGACGGCACCTGGGTCTCCTCCGCGTACGTCCCGTCGATGATCGAGTTTTCGATCATCTCCGCGATCTGGACGAAGATCGGCCGGCCGTCATCCATCCTGGTTCTTTGGTTCATTACTCATGTAACTAACCATGGCGCTCGCGGGCCGGGGCGTCAAGTCTTCTTCGAGTACGCGCGGCCGCTCACGGCTCGCACGCCCTGGTACGCCGGCACCTGGTCGGCGGCTGACCGGCCGTCCCGGTGATCAGCGACGGCAGCCGGCTCAGGTGATGCGCGGGCTGCGGCGTTCGAGCAGAGTCACGTCGCGCCAGAGGCCGTGGTGCCTGCCGACCCGTTCCCGGGTGCCGACCACGCGGAAGCCGCACGTCGCGTGCAGTGCGAGGCTCGCGGCGTTCTCCGGGAACACGCCGGACTGGATGGTCCAGATCCCGGCCGCCTCGGTCGAGGCGATCAACGCCTCCAGCAGCGCCCGGCCGACCCCGCGCCCACGCCCGCGCGGGTGCACGTAGACGGAGTGCTCGACCACACCGGCGTAGACGCAGCGGTCGGAGACCGCGGAGCAGGCCACCCAGCCGAGCACGTCGCCGTTCTCGTCGAGCGCCACCCAGCGGTGGCCGGGCAGGCGGGTGGCGGTGAACCGCGCCCAGTCGGGCGGCTCGGTCTCGAACGTGGCGTTCCCCTCGGCGATGCCCAGGCGGTAGATCTCCAGCACGGCGTCGGCGTGCGAGTCGTCCATGGCGGCGACGGTGACGGTCATCGGTTCCCCCTGTCCGGACCCGGCGGTCGTCAGCGTAGTCGCGCGTCGAGGGGCCGGGACGGGATGCCCGGCCCCTCGACGTGAGCGCTACCGCCGCCGGTAGACGGAGATGTGCGAGCGGCTGTCCGCGTCGAACGGCGACCGGTCCCAGTCGGCGTACCGCTCGGTGAGCTGCAGCCCGGCCCGCTCCGCCAGCTCGTCGACCTGCTCCGGCCAGGCGTAGCGCATCGCGAACGGCTTCAGGTGCACGCCGGAGGCGTCGAACGTGACGGTCTGCCGCACGAACGTCTGCGCCGCCCGGTCGTACCGGTGCAGGCGGATGGTGGCCGAGTCCTCGGTCACCTCCCGCACCTGGATCTGCTCGTCCCGGTCGAAGTCCGCCGGGTCGGGCACGAAGGTCTCGATGACGAACGCCCCGCCGGGCGCGAGCACCCGGGCGACGTTGCGGAAGCAGGCCGCCTGGCGTTCCTCGGACACCAGGTTGAACAGCGTGTTGAACACCAGGAAGACCAGACGGTACGGCCCGGTGACCGGGACGTCCGCCATGTCGCCGATGGTGACGGGCAGGTCCGCGCCGCCCGGCTTGGCGCGCAGGTGCGCGACCATCTCCGGGGACGCCTCGACGCCCTCCACGGTCAGACCGCGGGCGGCCAGCGGCAGGGCCACCCGGCCGGTGCCGACTGCCAGTTCGAGCACCGGGCCGCCGTCGGCCAGCGGCGCGAGGAAGTCGACGGCCGGGGCCGGGTCGGGATTGCCGGGGCCGTCGTAGGTGTCGGCCCAGAGCCGGCCGAACAGGCCGGGATCGTCGAAGACGGACATCACACGCCCTCCCGTCGGGCGGAAGGGGCAGGACGCGGCGCGAGGTCAGCGACCTCCGCCGGAATGGGGTACGGAAACACGAAGCCTCGTTTCGGCAAGGGTGACGACGGGTCGGCTGGGCTTCGCAGCGTGTGGCATGGCGGTGCTCCCTCCGGTCGGCTTCGAGGGGTCCAGCAGACCAGGAGCCGTGCCGGGGGACAACCGGATTACGCCCGTAGCGCGTCGTCCACACCGGTCTCCCGGCGGCCGAGGTGCACCGGGTCACGCCCGCTGAGCACGTCCACGGCGGCCTTGACGCAGGCGGCGTACTCCCGGGTGGAGCTGATCCGCCACTGGTCGGCGTACCGGCGGGCGGTGTCGTCGCCGACGCCGACGGCCTCGATGCCGGCGTCCCGGCAGAGCGCCACCGCGCGCGGCAGGTGGAACGACTGGGTGACCACTGTGGCCCGCCGGACTCCGAAGACGCGGTGCGCGCGGACGCACGAGTCGTACGTGTCGAAGCCGGCGTGGTCCAGCACCGTCTTCTCCGCCGGGACGCCCCGGTCGACGAGCCAGCGCCGCATCGCGTCCGGCTCGTCGTAGTCCCAGTCCATGTGGTCGCCGGAGAGCAGGAGCACCTGGACCTTGCCGGCGGCGTACAACTGGCGGGCGATCTCCAGCCGGCCGGCGAGGAACGGCGCCGGGCTGCCGTCCGGCTCCACCTTGGTGCCCAGCACCAGTGCCACCGGCGTCTCGGGCACGTCCGCGGCGTCGAACAGGCGGCCCTCGGCGGCGCCGCGGACCCAGGTCACGCTGGCGATCGTGGCGGCGCCCAGCAGCATCACGGCGGCCGTGGCGAGCACCAGGAGGCGACGGATCAGGCGTACGGCCCGGCGATGGTCGCCCCGCCAGGCCCGCCACCGCGCCGTCAGCCCTCGCATGGCGGCGATTGTGCCAGCGCGGGTCAGGAGATGTGGTGCAGGATCACGTTGTGCACGTGGTGGCTCTTCTCCGCGCCCCGGAACTCCACCTCGTAGGTGTGCGTGCCGACGTGCACAGCGATCGACCCGGTGGAGAAGAACGAGCCGCCCCAGGACTTGTTGCTCACCACGCTCACGCTGGTGATCTTCGAGTATGGGATGCTGGTGATCGCGTAGCGCTTGCCGACGAAGGAGCGGTCCTGGATGATCACCCGCCGGTCGGTCAGGCCGATGAAGCCGGTGCCGGTGCCCACCGCGTCGTAGACGGCGATGATCTGCTCACCGGGCAGCAGCCCGCTCTGGATCTGCTGGAACTGTTCCTTGCGGTCGTACGTGGGGCCAGACATGTACCCGAGGGTAGGCGGGGCGCGCCAGCGCTCAGGTCTCGGTGACCGCGCGGACCGCGTCCTCGATGCGCGCCGCGAGCAGCACCTCACCCTCGGTGAGTGGCTCGCCGTCGCCGTGGCCCAGCCGGATCTGGGTACGATCGGCCCGGCGGCTGATCTCCGGGCGCAGCCGCAGCGCGTCGGCGACCACCGCGACCCGCTCGGTGAGCGCGGCGTGCTGGGTGTCGTCGAGGACGATCGTGCGGCGGATCTGTTCGCCCTCGCGCGTCCATCCCGACAGCAGGGCGAGTGCGTCGCTGAGGTAGTCGTGCTTCGCACGGCCGCTGAACAGCACGCGCATCACCGCACCTCCCAGGCGTCGTTGCCGGCTTGTGGCCAAATCGTCGCCATCCCGTGTCCCAGTCGACGCCCTCTAGTCTCTCGCCACTCAGATGGTGTGTCCACGCCCACACTTCCGTGTTCTGCTGACCTGACGGCCGACGCGGCTACCCAAACCGCCGATTGATCTGGCACGCTGGTGGCCCGTGCGGACCGAACGGATTAGCGGGAACGGGCAGGCCGACCGGCGGGAGCCGAGGGTGGTCGTCGGAGCCGCGATCATCGAGGGCGGCCGGGTGCTGGCGTGCGAGCGCTCCGCGCCCCCCGAGGTGGCGGGCCGGTGGGAGTTCCCCGGCGGAAAGGTCGAGCCGGGTGAGGCCGAGACCGACGCGCTGGCCCGCGAGTGCGCCGAGGAACTGGGCGTACGGGTGGCTGTCGGCGCCCGCGTCGGCCGCGACGTACGGATGGCTCATGGCCGGTCCGTGCTGCGCGTCTACGCCGCCCGGCTGCTCCATGGCGACCAGCCGAAGGCCCTGGAGCACGCGGAGCTGCGCTGGCTCTCCGCCGCCGAGCTGGACAGCGTCGACTGGCTGCCGGCCGACGTGCCGATCGTGGCCGCGCTGCGCCCGCTGCTCGCCGCCGACTGAGTGCGGCGGGCCGAACCGGGCGTCGAGTCGGACAGCCCGGCCGAAACGGGACGAGGGCCGGCGGCGTGTGCCGCTGGCCCCCGTCGTCGTCGCGCTGCTGCTCAGTGCTTCGGCTCGTCCTGCTGCGGGTGAGCGAAGTTGAGGTGCTCCGGGGGCAGCGGGAACGTCACGTCGTCGCCGAACGGCGACGGCGCGGCGGCCCGGTTGAACGTCAGCTCGGTCAGCGGCAGCTTGCCGTTGGCGTCCACCGCCGGGGCGGTCGGGTGCGGCACCTCACGGTGCCAGTTGACGCCCTGCTGGGCCTGCCGCTCGGCGGCGCTGTCGTGCGAGCCGCCCGCGTGCGAGTGCACCCCGCCGTGCGAGTGCGTCCCGCCGGAGTGCGCGTGCGCCCCGCCGTGCGCCCCTCCGGACGTGACGGCACCGCTGGAATGCCCGCTGGTCGCGCTGGTCTGAGGCACCTGACCCCTCCGGAAGATCTTGTTACCGAGCCACACAAGGGGATCGTACCTGCGGTCGACGACCCGTTCCTTCATGGGGATGATCCCGTTGTCGGTGATCTTGATGTGCTCGGGGCAGACCTCGGTGCAGCACTTGGTGATGTTGCAGAAGCCGAGTCCCATGTCGGACTGCGCGTACTCCCGGCGGTCGGTACGGGCGTCCAGCGGGTGCATGTCCAGCTCGGCCGCCCGGATGAAGAACCGGGGGCCGGAGAACGCCGGCTTGTTCTCCTCGTGGTCACGGATCACGTGGCAGACGTTCTGGCACAGGAAGCACTCGATGCACTTGCGGAACTCCTGCGAGCGCTCCACGTCGACCTGCTGCATCCGGTAGTCGCCGGGCGCCACGTCGGCCGGCGGCGCGAACGCCGGGGTCTCCCGGGCCTTCTCGTAGTTGAACGAGACGTCGGTGACCAGGTCCCGGATCACCGGGAACGTGCGCAGCGGGGTCACCGTGACGGTCTCGGCCTCCTCGAACGTCGACATCCGGGTCATGCAGCCCAGCCGCGGCTTGCCGTTGATCTCCATGGAGCAGGAGCCGCACTTGCCGGCCTTGCAGTTCCACCGGCACGCCAGGTCGGGCGCCTCGGTGGCCTGGAGCCGGTGGATCACGTCGAGGACCACCTCGCCCTCGTTGACCTCGACCGTGTAGTCCTTCAGGTCGCCGCCGGTCTCGTCGCCCCGCCAGATGCGGAACTGGCGCTTGTTTCCCATCAGTTGTTCGCCTCCTCGGTGAGGGCGTCGAACTCGGCGAGTTCCTCGTCGGTCAGGTACTTGGCCAGCTCGGCCCGGTCGAACAGCCCGATCAGCTCCGGCCGCATCTTCGGCAGCGGCTTGTGGGTCAGCCGGACCGTCTCCCCGTCCAGCGAGCAGACCAGGTTGACGCCGCGCCACTTCGGGTCCATCGCCGGGTAGTCCTCCCGGGTGTGCCCGCCGCGCGACTCCTGCCGCTCCAGCGCCGCCATCGCGGTGCACTCCGAGACCACGAGCATGTTGCGCAGGTCCAGCGCGAGGTGCCAGCCCGGGTTGTAGCGCCGGCCGCCGACCGCGCTCACCTTCGCCACCCGTTCCCGCAGCTCGGCCAGTCTGCGCATGGCGTCTGCGAGCTCGCCCTCCCGGCGGATGATGCCGACCAGGTCGCCCATGACCACCTGGAGGTCCTGCTGGAGCTGGTAGGGGCTCTCGCCGGTGTCGCGCTGCAACGGCGCCAGCGCCGTCTCCACGGCGGCCTCCACCGCCGCCACCGACACCGCCGGGCGGCTGGTGAGCTGATCGGTGTACGTGGCCGCGTGCCCGCCCGCGCGCTTGCCGAAGACCAGCAGGTCGGACAGGGAGTTGCCGCCGAGCCGGTTGGAGCCGTGCATGCCGCCGGACACCTCGCCGGCGGCGTAGAGCCCGCGCACCGTGCCGAACGCCGCGCCGGAGTCCGGGTCCACCTCGACGCCGCCCATCACGTAGTGACAGGTCGGGCCGACCTCCATCGGCTCCTTGGTGATGTCGACGTCGGCCAGCTCCTTGAACTGGTGGTACATCGACGGGAGGCGGCGGCGGATCTCCTCGGCCGACTTGCGGGAGGCGATGTCCAGGTAGACGCCGCCGGCCGGCGTACCCCGGCCTTCCTTGACCTCGCTGTTGATCGCGCGGGCGACCTCGTCACGGGGCAGCAGCTCCGGCGGACGCCGGTTGTTGTCCGGGTCGGTGTACCAGCGGTCCGCCTCCTCCTCGGTCTCCGCGTACTGCTTGCGGAACACGTCGGGGACGTAGTCGAACATGAACCGCTTGCCCTCGGAGTTCTTCAGCACCCCGCCGTCGCCGCGTACCGATTCGGTGACCAGGATGCCCTTCACCGAGGGCGGCCAGACCATGCCGGTCGGGTGGAACTGGAGGAACTCCATGTTGATCAGCGTCGCCCCGGCGCGCAGCGCCAGCGCGTGACCGTCCCCTGTGTACTCCCAGGAGTTCGAGGTGACCTTGTAGGACCGTCCGACGCCGCCGGTGGCGAGCACCACGGCGGGCGCCTCGAACAGGACGAACTCGCCGGACTCGCGGTAGTAGCCGAACGCGCCGGCGACGCGGTCACCGTCGAGCAGCAGCTCGGTGATCGTGGTCTCGGAGAAGACCCGGATCCGCGCGTCGTAGCTGCCGAACTCCTGCTTGTCCTCCTGCTGGAGCGAGACGATCTTCTGCTGGAGCGTACGGATCAGTTCCAGGCCGGTCCGGTCGCCGACGTGCGCCAGGCGCGGGTACTCGTGGCCACCGAAGTTGCGCTGCGAGATCTTCCCGTCCTTGGTGCGGTCGAACAGCGCGCCGTACGTCTCCAGCTCCCAGATCCGCTGCGGCGCCTCCTTGGCGTGCAACTCGGCCATCCGGAAGTTGTTGAGGAACTTGCCGCCGCGCATGGTGTCCCGGAAGTGCACCTGCCAGTTGTCGCGCGAGTTCACGTTGCCCATCGCGGCGGCGGCGCCGCCCTCGGCCATCACCGTGTGCGCCTTGCCGAACAGCGACTTCGAGATGATCGCGGTCTTCTTGCCGGCCAGCCGGGCCTCGATCGCCGCGCGCAGGCCGGCGCCACCGGCCCCGATCACGACGACGTCGTAGTGGTGTCGTTCGATTCGCGTCTCAGTCATGTCCAGGCTCTCAGTTGATGAACCGCAGGTCGTTGATCCAGCCGGCGGCGACCGCCATCACGTAGAAGTCGGTGAGGGCCAGGGTGCCCAGGGTGATCCAGGCGAGCTGCATGTGCCGGACGTTCAACCAGGACACCCCGGTCCACGCCTTGTAGCGCATCGGGTGCTTGGAGAAGTGCTTGAGCCGCCCGCCGATGATGTGCCGGCAGGAGTGGCAGGAGATCGTGTACGCCCACAGCATCACCACGTTGCCGACCAGGATGATGTTGCCCAGGCCGAAGCCGAAGCCCTCGGGGGAGTGGAAGGCCAGGATCGCGTCCCAGGTGTTGACCAGCGAGATGATCGCGGCGGCGTAGAAGAAGTAGCGGTGCAGGTTCTGCCCGAGCAGCGGGAACCGCGTCTCGCCGCTGTACGACTGGTGCCCGTCCGGCACCGCGCAGGCCGGCGGCGACAGCCAGAACGACCGGTAGTACGCCTTGCGGTAGTAGTAGCAGGTCAGCCGGAACAGCAGCAGGAACGGCAGGGTGAGCGCCGCGTCCGGGATGATCCACCAGCCGGGCAGGAACTGGCCGAAGTGCGAGGAGCCCTCGACGCAGCGGTCGGTGACACAGGGGGAGTAGAACGGTGTCAGGTAGTGGTACTGCTCGACCCAGTACCACTTGTGCATGAAGACCCGGACCGTCGCGTAGATGACCCAGGCGCTGAGCCCGACCACGGTGATCAGCGGAGCGAACCACCACCTGTCGGTCCGCAAGGTCTTCGCCGCGATGGCGGCGCGCGCCCGCCCTCCCCGCGGCTGCGATCTCGGCGTCTTGGCCGACGTAGTTGTCATTCGAGTCATCTCCCTGACGTCACTGTCACGTCTTGCGCACGCACGAGGCCACACCGGCGAACCGGTGCGGCTAAGTGACACACGTTACGCCGATCTTCACGGCCCGGCCGCGCAACGCAGTGTCCCGTGTGTCCCGCAGCTTGGAAAGAGTCACTTCATGATCAATGTGGCGGGTCGGTCGAACGGTGCGCCGGACCGGCGCCGCGGTGCGCCCGGCGGCCCGCCGGGATCACCCGGACGCGCCGCCGGTGAAGTGCCAGGAGGACAGCCGCAACGCCGGCGCCTCGTACCAGGACCCGTCGACCCGGCCCGGCTGCCGGACCGGTGCCCGGCCCAGGCCCAGCACCCGCCCCGGCCCCAGCGCCCGCGGGTACGACTCGGTGAACCGGAAGTCGCGCACCGCCCGGGTCGGCACGCCGTCCTCGACCAGCCACACCCCGTTGCGGGTCAACCCGGTGACCACCAACTGCTTCGGGTCCAGCACCCGCGTGTACCAGAAGTCGCTCACCAGCAGCCCACGCCGCATCCCGGCCACCAGCGCGGCCGTGTCCGGGTCGCCCACCGCTCCGGTGACGCCCGCGCTCACCGGCCCGGCCGCGACGGTCGCGCCCGCATCGGCGACGCCCGGGTCCGCCAGCAGGCGGATGTTGTGCGGGATCGGCCCGAAGGTCGCGCTACCCGGCATACCGTGGCCGGTGGACCCGGCACCCGCCTCCGCGCCGCCGCGCCTGTCGTACGCCACCGCCCGGGTGGTGCCCGCCTGCACCAGCGGCAGCGCCCGCCGGGGCGTGCCCTCCAGGTCGAACGGCAGCGTGCCGGCGTGCAGCGGGTCGTCCACCAGCGTCACCAGCGGGTCGAACTGGGCGGTGCCGGGCTCGGCGAAGGACTGCCGTTCTGCGTACCGCTTGCCGTTGAAGCCGAACCAGGCGAGGTTCTGCAGCAGGTCGGCGACGGCGGCCGGTTCGAGCACCACCTCGTAGTGTCCGGGCGGCAGCTCGACCGGGTCGGCCGCGGCCCGTGCATTCGCCGCCGCGTGCGCGCCGAGCGCCGCGCCGTCGAGGTCGGCGAGCCGGTCGGCGCAGAGCCGCGCCACCCCGTCCGCCGCGCCGGCGCGGGCGATGCCGTCCATGGCCGCCTCGGCCGCGCTTCCGGCCGCCGTGTGCCCGGCCGAGTTGGCGAACGCCCCCGACCGGTACGCGGTGCGGCAGTAGCCGGCCGCCTCCAGCCCGTCGACCGCGTCCACGAACGCGCGTACCCGCTCGGCCCGCTCGTCGGGTGAGGCGAACGCGGTGGCCTCGTCGACGGCCGGGCCGGACGGCGTCGCGGTCGGCGCGGTCAGCCCCGGCCAGGCCGGGTCGGGCGGCGCGAGCCGGGCCGCGGCCCGGGTCCGCTCGACGAGCGCGGCCAGCCCGTCGGCGTCGGCCCGGCTGCCGCTGCCGGTCGCGGTCCGCCCGTCGACGTGCAACCGCAGGTGTACGGCGACGCCGGTCTCGGCCACGTTCTGGTGGATGAACGAGTTGGCGAACCGGGTCAGCGCCAGATCGGAGCGGGTCACCAGCACCTCGGCCTCGGCATCCGCCCCGGCCGTACGCCGGACCAGGTCCACCACCCCGGCGGCGATCCCCAGTTCGGCGCTCATGCCGGCACTCCGCTTCGCTCCGTGCCGTCATGAGGCACTGCCGCCCTGAGCCTGCTGATTCGCTCGCTGCGCTCGCTCATGCGCGCACCCCCACCCGGACGCCGCGGAACCGGGCCGGCGCGGCCGGATGGCCGGTGTGCCCGACCTGGCCGGGCTGCCCCTTGCCGCAGTTGGGCGTGCCCCAGGCGACGGTCTCGGAGGAGAGCATGTCCATCGAGCGCCAGAAGACCGGCCCGATTCCGGTGTACGTCGGGTTGCGCAGCATCCGCCCCCGACGGCCCTTCTTCACCTCCCAGCCGACCTCGCAGCCGAACTGGAAGTTGAGCCGCTTGTCGTCGATCGACCAGGACCTGTTGATGTCCATCAGCACCCCGTCGTCGGTGGCCGCGATGATCTCGTCCAGCGTGTGCGGGCCGGGCTCCAGGCCCACGTTCGTCATCCGCACCATCGGCAGACGCGCCCAGCCGTCGGCCCGTACGCTGCCGCCGTAGTCCAGGCCGGCGACGGCGGCCGAGTCCCGGCCGGCGAGCACCCCCACCCACCGCCCTTCGCGGACCGCGTCCCGGGCCACCGCGGGGGAGCCCTCGTCGTCGTAACCGAAGCTGCCCAGCGCGCCGGGGATGGTCGGGTCGATGGTCACGTTCATCAGCTCCGAGCCGTAGCGCAGCGACCCGAGCCGGGCGAGGTCGAGCCAGGACGTGCCGGCGAACGCCGCCTCCCAGCCGAGGATGCGGTCCAGCTCGATGGCGTGCCCGACCGACTCGTGGATCTGCAGGGCGAGCTGCTCGCCGCCGAGGATCAGGTCGGTCTCGCCGGCCGGGCAGAGCGGGGCGGTAAGCAGCTCGCGGGACTCCTCGGCGATCCGGGCGGCGTGCGCGGCCAGGTCCAGCGAGGTGACCAGCTCCCAGCCGGTCGTGCCGTACTGCCCCCGGTAGCTCGGGTAGGACCGGCGCTGCGTCTCGCCGTCGCCGATCGACGTGGCGGAGATGCCGCCGCCGCACTCCCGGATGTGCTGGTCGATCCGATGGCCCTCGCTGGAGACGAACCACTTCGTGGTGTCCCAGATCTGGTAGAGCCCCTCGGCCAGGTCGGCGCCGTGCTCACGCATCGTGGCGGTGGCGCGGACCAGCAGGTCACCCTTGTCCGACAGCGGCACCCCGAGCGGGTCGACGGCGCACTCCGAGACCCAGCTCGCCACCGCCGCCTCGGCCGGCACCAGGTCGATCGGCGGGCCGGGAACCCGCGCGCTCGCGGTGGCGATCGCCGCGGCGCGCCGGCCGGCGTCGCGGGCCGCCGCGTCGGACAGATCGGGTACGGCGTGGAAGCCCCACCCCGATCCGACGAGCGCGCGTACGCCCAGCCCGATGCTCTCGTCCTGGCTCAGCTCCTCGATGTCGCCGTTGCGCGCCGACATCGACTCGTAGCGGCGGTGCATGACCCGGGCGTCGGCGTACCGGGCGCCCGCGTCGAGGGCGGCCTGGACGGCGGCGGTCGCCGCGTCGAACTCGCTCATGCGCCCGACCTTAGGCCAGCGCACCGACATCCGTCAGGGGACGACGTCATCCGACCGGCTCCGAGGTGGGCTGTGGTGAAATCGATGCCGACCTGCGCGTGAACGGGACAACCCGAGTCGCCGGACGCTGATAAGTAATGGTCCATGTCTGCCACTTCCGGGCACCGACTACTCCGCGGTGCGTTGACGCTCGTCGTCATGGTCGCCGCAACCATGTTCGGTGCCACTGCCGCCCACGCCGCGGCCCCGCGACTCAAGCTCACCGCCCTCGCCTTCACCAACGACACGGTCGACGCCACCGGCGACTACGCCAGCAACAAGCTCACCTGGACGGTCACCAACACCGACCCGGAGGCCGGCTCCATCTTCGGCACCGTCACCATGCGCATGCGCAGCACCGTCAGCGGTGAACTGGTCGGTCACGACATGGTCGCGCGCTACGCGTACCAGGAGACCTGCTGCGGTGACGGTGTGTACGAGTCGGGCACGCCGCAGGAGTCCACCTACTCCTTCGACCTTCCGGTGCGGGCCTACTCCGACGCGGACACCGCGATCTGGGAGGTCACGAAGGTCACCATAGGTTCCCAGGGCACCACCATCACGGTCTCGGGCACCCGCCTCCAGGCGTTCGGTTACCGGTTCACGGCCCGGACGCTGATCGACTCGTCGGGGCCGAGCGCCGACTCCATCTCGCTGAGCTCCCCGGTGCGCCGTCCCTACTTCTACGTGGGGAACGGCGCGGCCACTGTGACCTACGACTTCACCGTGCAGGACGGGCAGTCCGGCTTCTGGAAGGGCACCATCCGGCTGGCCGGTCCGGGCGGCGCGAGCGTCACCACCGCCTTCACCTGGGAGCGGGACGAGTACAGCACCGGGCTGCGATGCGGCCGGGTCACCGGCGGCCAGCAGGACGGCATCTACATGCCGTGCGTGCTCGACGTGACCGTGCCCGCGGATGCCGCCACCGGCAACTGGCGGGTTGCCGCGTTGGTGCTGCGCAACAACGCCGGCGGGACGACCACCTACAAGAACCCGACCGCGCCGTCCGTCACCACGACGACCAACTCGACAGTACGGGCCAGCGACTTCGCGATCGAGCCGAACCCGGTGGACAACTGGCGTGACTCGGTGATGACCGACATCACCATGGTCGTGACCGACACCCGCAAGGGTCTGTCGACAGTGCAGCTCGATCTCGTCGGCGGCTGCCAGCAGTGGGGTCTCCCGACCACCAGGGCGGACGGTCGTGTCGCCGTCAAGGTCATGGTGTATCAGCAGACCGCGCAGTGTGAGGTCGAGGGCTTGGCGGTGATCGACGGTGCCGGCAACGTCGCGCTCTACGGAAGCATGTACGGCGCGCCGGATCCGGATCTGACGATCACGCGGGTGCCGAGCACCGAGCCGCCGACGGCCCGCAGCGCCAGCCTCGACCCGTCCTCGCTGCCGGTGAGCGAGGTGGGGCAGACCTCGATCAAGCTCACCATCGACGCCGATGTGAAGGTCGCACCGATCACCGGCGTGAGCGTCTACGTGTACGACGCCAACGGCGAGGTGGTGTCCCAGTCGGGTGGGGGTAGCAGCCAGGCCCCCGACGGGACGCTTACCGCGTGGCTCTACCTTCCGTGGTGGCAGGATCTGCCCGCCGGGGCGTACACGGTGGGCTTCGAGCTGAGCGACGCCGCCCGGAACAGCACCGCCTGGAACATGCCGGATCGCTCGAACAGCCGCACGCTTCCCGGCGGCCCGGTGGTCCTCACCCTCACCGCCGCAGGCTGATGTCTCCCGGTGGGCGGGCCGAGCCCCGCCCACCGGGAGCGCGGGTGGTGGGTCTGGCTCTGCGGCAGGATCGGCGGACCAGAAACCATGTCGTTACGCTACGGCCGCTGACAGACCGCTCGATGTAGCTTATTTTCGCCTCCTGGGTTTTCCTGTAGGTTCTCTTCATCACCGAAGGGGAGGCGGTCAATGGGCAGGTCGGAGGCGGTGCCGTCCGGGGAGCCGGACCGTCCGGAGGTGCCGGAGCAGCGCTCCGGCGACGGGCCCTATCTCCAGGTCAGAGACCTGCGGGTGCGGTTCGACACCGAGGACGGCGTGGTCAAGGCCGTGGACGGCGTGTCGTTCGCTGTTGAGCGGGGCCGCACGCTCGGGATCGTGGGGGAGTCCGGGTCCGGCAAGAGTGTCACGTCGCTGGCGATCCTGGGTCTGCACAACGCGAAGCGCACGACCATCTCCGGGGAGATCTCCGTGGGTGGGCGTCAGTTGGTCGGGCTGGCCGAGGAGGAGATTCGTCGGTTGCGGGGCCGGGACATGGCGATGATTTTTCAGGATCCGTTGTCGGCGTTGCATCCGTACTACTCGGTCGGGCGGCAGATTGCCGAGGCGTACCGGGTGCACCATCCGAGGGCCGGGAAGCGGGAGGCGCGGGCTCGGGCGGTGGACATGCTGGACCGGGTCGGTATTCCGCAGCCGGCGAAGCGGTTCGATCAGTACCCGCACGAGTTCTCGGGTGGGATGCGGCAGCGGGCGATGATCGCGATGGCGTTGGTGAACGATCCGGATCTGTTGATCGCTGACGAGCCGACGACGGCGTTGGACGTGACGGTGCAGGCGCAGATTCTGGATCTGCTGGCGGATCTGCAGGAGGAGTTCCGGTCGGCGATCATCCTGATCACGCATGACCTGGGTGTGGTGTCGCAGGTCGCCGATGACGTGCTGGTGATGTACGGCGGGCGGGCGGTGGAGCACGGGAGTGTGGAGCGGGTGTTGCGGGCGCCGCAGCATCCGTACACGTGGGGGTTGCTGTCGAGCGTGCCGTCGTTGCACGGCGACGCGGACGCGGATCTGGTGCCGATCCCCGGCAACCCGCCGTCGTTGATCAACCTGCCGTCCGGGTGCGCGTTCCACCCGCGCTGCCGGTACGCCGACGTCAACGGCGACCGGTCTCGCACCGACGTGCCCGAGCTGGGGCCGGCCGGAGCACCCGGTCACCTGGTGGCCTGCCACCTGTCGGCGGCCGACCGGGAGCGGATCTACCGCGACGAGGTCGCACAGGTGGGGGTGGCCCGATGAGCGCCGAAACCGAGCCGCTGCTGCGGGTACGCGGGCTGACCAAGCACTTTCCGGTGCGGCAGGGCCTGCGGGCGCGGGGTGCGGTGCGGGCGGTGGACGGGCTGGACTTCGACGTGCGGCCGGGTGAGACGCTCGGCCTGGTGGGGGAGTCGGGGTGTGGGAAGACCACGACCGGGCGGATGCTGGTCCGCCTGCTGGAACCCACCTCGGGCAGCATCATGTTCGCGGGGCGGGACATCACCCACGGCGGGCGGCGTGAGTTGCGCGCGCTGCGGCAGGACCTGCAGATCATCTTCCAGGACCCGTACGCCTCGCTGAACCCCCGCCACACGGTCGGGCGGATCGTGGCGATGCCGTTGCAGGTCAACCGGATCACCCCGCCCGGCGGCGTGAAGAAACGGGTCCAGGAGTTGCTGGAACTCGTCGGGTTGAATCCGGAGCATTACAACAGGTATCCGCACGAGTTCTCCGGCGGGCAGCGCCAGCGCATCGGCATCGCCCGCGCCCTGGCGCTCAAACCGAAGCTGATCGTGGCCGACGAGCCGGTCTCGGCGCTGGACGTGTCGATCCAGGCGCAGGTCATCAACCTGCTGCGCGACCTGCAACGCGACCTCGACCTGGCGTTCGTGTTCATCGCCCACGACCTGGCCGTCATCCGCCACTTCTGCCACCGCGTCGCCGTCATGTACCTCGGCAAGATCGTCGAGATCGGCGACCGGGACGACATCTACAACCGCCCTCAGCACCCGTACACCCGGGCGCTGCTGTCCGCGATCCCCGACGTCACCACGCTCGGCCCGGCCGGCCGTATCCGCCTCACCGGTGACGTGCCCACCCCGCTGAACCCGCCGTCGGGCTGCCGCTTCCGTACCCGCTGCTGGAAAGCCACCGACCACTGCGCCGCCGAAGAGCCGGCGCTGGTCACCCGGGACGGCGGCGGGCAGCTCACCGCCTGCCACTACCCGGAGAGCGGACCGGTCGGCGTGCCGACCGGCGAACCCGTGGAGGTGTCGAAATGAGCCTGTCGCCGGTCGAGGGCGTGGCGCTCGCCGAGATCGAGTCCCCCGGGCAGGAGCCGGACGAGAAGAAGCGGCTGGTCGGCCGCTCACCGGGCCAGCTCGTCTGGGCCCGCCTGCGGCGCGACCGCACCGCCATGGTCAGCGGCATCGTGCTGGCCCTGTTCATCCTGGTGGCGGTTGCCGCGCCGCTGATCCAGCGGCTCTACGGCGTGTCGCCGAACCAGCAGTTCGGTGAGCTGCTGGACGCCACCGGCATGCCGCTGGGCTACGTGGGCGGCGTCAGCGGCGACCACTGGTTCGGGCTGGAACCGGGCCTGGGCCGGGACATCTTCATCCGGATGATCTACGGCATCCGGACGTCGCTGCTGATCGCGCTCGGCGCCGCGCTGGTCACCACGACGATCGGCGTGGTGCTCGGGATCGTCGCCGGCTTCCTGGGCGGCGTGGTCGACTCGGTGATCAGCTGGATCACCGACGTCGCGCTGGCGCTGCCGTTCCTCATCTTCGCGCTCGCCGTGGTGCCGACGTTCTCGCTGCGCTTCTACGGCCCCCGGGACGCGGTGCCGACCTGGTTCGCGGTGACCACGCTGATCGTGGTCTTCGCCGCGTTCGGCTGGACCGGAACGGCCCGCCTCGTCCGGGGCCAGGTGGTCTCGCTGCGCGAGCGGGAGTTCGTGGAGGCGGCGCGGGCCAGCGGCGCCGGGCTCGGGCACATGCTGTTCCGGCAGTTGCTGCCGAACATCTGGGCCCCGATCCTGGTGGCGTTCTCGCTCGCCGTGCCGTCGTACGTCACGGGCGAGGCGGCGCTGTCCTTCCTCGGCGTCGGCCTGCCCGAGTCGGTGCCGAGCTTCGGCCGGATGATCTACCGGAGCATCGACTACCTGCAGACAGACCCGGCGTACGTCTTCTTCCCCGGCATCACCATCTTCGCGCTCGTGCTGGCGTTCAACCTCTTCGGCGACGCGCTGCGCGACGCGCTCGACCCGAAGTCGTCACGGTAGGGGGTTCGACGCCATGGTGCGGTTTCTGCTGAAGCGGCTGCTGCTCGCCGTCTCGGTGCTGCTGGCGGTGAGCATCGTCAGCTTCCTCATGTTCTTCGCGCTGCCCCGCGACCCGGTGACCGGCATGTGCCCGAAGAACTGCAACGCCGAGCGGCTGGAACGGGTGCGTACGGAACTGGGGCTCAACGACCCGAAGCCGACGCAGTACGTCAACTACATGAAGGGCATCTTCGTCGGCCGTGACCTCGGCAGCGCGCAGGGCGGCAAGTGCGAGGCGCCCTGCCTCGGCTACTCCTACGTCAACAGCGAATCGGTGACCGACACGTTCGCCCGGGTGCTGCCGGTGACGCTGAACATCGTGCTCCCGGCGGCGGTGCTCTGGCTGGCGCTCGGGGTCGGACTCGGGATGATCTCGGCACTACGGCGGGGCTCGCTGCTCGACCGCATCTCGATCGGGTTGACGCTGACGTTCGCCTCGCTGCAGCTCTACTTCGTCGGCGCCGTGCTGCTGCTGGTCTTCGTGTACTCGCTGAAGATCCTGCCGACACCCCGCTACGTGCCGTTCCTGGAGAATCCGATCGAATGGGCGCGCGGCCTGGTGCTGGCGTGGGTGACGCTCGCGCTGCTCTTCTCCGCGATCTACGCCCGGCTGTCGCGGGCGCAGATGCTGGAGACGCTCTCCGAGGACTTCGTGCGGACCGCGCGGGCCAAGGGCGTGGCGAAACGCAATGTGTACGGACGGCACGCGCTGCGCGCGGCGATCACGCCGATCGTGACGATCGCCGGCATCGACGTCGGCGCGGCGCTGGGCGGCACTGTCATCACCGAGACGACGTTCGGCATCCAGGGGCTGGGGCGTACGGCGGTGGAGGCGGTCCGGCAGGGCGACCTGCCGACCATCATGGCCACCGTCCTGGTGTCGGCGCTGTTCGTTGTGGTGGCGAACATCGTTGTCGATCTGCTCTACGCGTTCATCGATCCGCGAGTGCGTCTGGGCTGATCCGGGCGTCGCCGGTGGTCGATCGTTGTGGCCCCGTTACCTGCTCGAAATTTACCGCGAGCGAAAGCTAGGCGAAGCTTTCCTTCATCGGACCCGAGGAGTTGAGTATGCGAGCAAGACTCGCCACCGCCGTGGGCGGTGCGATGGCACTGGTGGTCGCCCTCAGTGCGTGCAGCAAGAACACCGGCGACAACGGCGACACCGCGGACACGAACAAGCCCCGCAGCGGCGCCATCGCGACCGACCCGAAGGACTCGCTCGGCCCGGCGGCCGACGTGCCCGGCGCGGCCAAGGGCGGAACCTTCTACATCCTGCGCGAGAGCAAGATCTCCCACCTGGACCCGCAGCGGGTCTACTCGTTCGCCGGCCTGATGGGCAGCCAGCTCTACGCCCGGTTCCTCACCACCTTCAAGGACGACGGCAAGGGCAACGTCACGCTGGTCGGCGACCTCGCCGAGACGCCCGGCAAGAACGTGAACAACGACTGCAAGGTCTGGGAGTTCACGATCAAGGAGGGCGTCAAGTTCGAGGACGGCCGTCCGATCACCTCCAAGGAGATCGCGTACGGCATCGCCCGCTCGTTCGACCCGGACCTGACCGGCGGCCCCACCTATCTGCAGGAGTGGCTGGCCGACAGCCCGCAGTACGACACCAAGTGGGACTTCAAGAAGAACAAGACCTCGCTGCCGCCCGGCCTGACCACGCCGGACCCGCGCACGCTGCGCTTCGAGTTCAACAAGCCCCGCTGCGACCTGCCGTTCGCGGTGTCGCTGCCGGCCACCGCGCCGCTGCCGCCGGACAAGGACACCGGCGTCAACCTGGACAACATGCCGTTCTCGTCCGGGCCGTACCGGTTCACGAAGATCCAGCCCGGCGTGGAGATGGTGCTGGAGCGCAACACGAACTGGGACCCGGCCACCGACCCGGTGCGGCACGCATACCCGGACAAGTTCGTCTGGGCGCTCGGCTCGGACAACACCACCCAGACCAACCGGGTCCTCGCCGGCACCGGCAACGACGCGGCGGCGGTCGCCACCGGCGGCGTACCGCCCGAGCTGATCGCGAAGGTGACCGGCGACCCGGCGCTCAAGGCGCGGATGATCGTCGCGGCGACGCCCAACGCGTACCGGCTGAGCATCAACACCACCCGGGTCACCGACCTGACCGTGCGGCAGGCGATCAACTACGCGATCGACCGCAGCAGCATCACCAAGAACCTCGGCGGACCGTACGGCGCGGTGCCGCTGACCACGCTGCTTCCCCCGACCACGCTCGGGTACAAGAAGTTCGACGCGTACCCGGCCGGTGAGAGCGGCGACCCGGCGAAGGCGAAGGAGACGCTGGGCGGCAAGTCGGTGAACCTGGTGCTCGGCACCTCTGACGACACCGCCTCGCAGGAGACCGCCACCCAGGTCAAGAACGCGCTGGAGAAGGCCGGCTTCACGGTGACCGTCAAGCCGATCCCCGAGGACGGCTACCTCGACTTCGTGAAGAAGAAGAGCAACCCGTGGGACCTGTGGGTCGACTCGTGGGCGGCCGACTGGCCCAGCGGCGCCTCGATCCTGCCGGTGCTCTTCGACGGCCGCAGCCTCAAGGCCGAGGGCAACAGCAACACGTCCCAGCTCAACAACGAGGCGATCAACGCCGAGTTCGACCGGGTGCTGGCGCTGGACCCGGCCAAGCAGGCCGAGGAGTGGAGCAAGCTGGACGAGAAGCTGATGAAGGAGTCCGCGCCGGCGGTGCCGCTCTACAACGAGGTGGTCTCCGTGGCGCACGGCGAGAAGGCCGGTGGCATCTTCATCGGCAGCATCTTCGGCTGGCCCAGCTTCGTCGACGCGTACGTCAAGCAGTAGCCCGCAGCTGAGCTGTAAGGAAGGGCCCCTTCTTAACGCCAGGTGTTAAGAAGGGGCCCTTCCTCTACCGCAGGCGTTAAAAGGGGGCCCTTCCTTACAAGTAGCGGCGGAGGAAGTCCAGCTCCAGCCGGAGCAGGCGCTCGGACACCCCGCCCGCAGCCAGGTGGCTCGCCCCGGTCAGCGGCAGCACCGCGTGCGGGCGGCCGGTGGACAGCAGCGCCGCCGACAGCCGCAGCGTGTGCGCGGCCAGCACGTTGTCGTCGGCCAGGCCGTGCACCAGGAGCATCGGCCGGGCCTGCGCCGGGTCGCCGAGCGGCTCGGCGGCCAGCTCGACCAGCGAGTGGTGGGCGTAGACGTCCATGGCGTCGTCGGGCATGCCCAGGTAGCGCTCGCTGTACGCGGTGTCGTACAGCGCCCAGTCGGTGACCGGCGCGCCGACGATCGCGCACTTGAACAACTCCGGATGGCGCAGCACCGCCAGCCCGGCCAGCCAGCCGCCGAACGACCAGCCGCGCACCGCCACCCGTTCCAGGTCCAGGTCGGGGTGCTTGTCGGCGAGCGCGGTGAGCGCGTCCACCTGGTCGGTGAGGATCACGTCGGCGACCCGGCGGTGGATCGCCTTCTCGAACGAGGGCGCGATGCCGGGGGTGCCCCGGTTGTCGATGGTGACCACCGCGAAGCCCTGCTCGGCCCACCACTGCCGTTCCAGCCAGACGCTGCGGGCCGCGACGACCTCCTGGTGGCCGGGGCCGCCGTAGACGTCCAGCAGCACCGGAAGCCGGGTGCCCTTGACGTGCTCGGCCGGGTAGAGCACCGCGCTGGGCAGCCGCCGGTCGGTGACCCGGACCATCGTCGGCCGCGGCGCGTACGAGCAGGTGGCGGCCAGCGAGCGCAGCTCACCCACCTCGCGGTCGCCGTGCCACACCCGCCAGCGGACCCCGGGGTGCTCCAGCGACGCGACGCCCACCGCCAGCGTGGAGCCGCCGATCGCGGCCGTGTGCCAGCCGGGGTCGCTGCCCATCCGGCGGGCGTCCATGCCGCCGCCGATGGTGGTCCGCACCCGGTAGAGGTGGCGCTGGCTCGGCTCGCCCTCGCTCGCCTCCACCAGCAGGTCGGCGGTCGTGCTCGGGCCGTTCGGCAGCCGCCCGACCACCCGCCGCACGTACAGCGAGGGCGGGGTGAGCAGGGTGCCGTCGGCGAACAGGCAGCGTGCGTCGTACCCGTCGTGCGCCAGTTCGCCGCCGACCAGCACCCGCCCGTCGGGCAGGTGGGCGGGGGTGCCGGGGATCGGTTCCACCCAGCGCGGGTCGGCCAGCTCCGCGTGCACCTGCGTCTCCCCGGTGCGCGGGTCCACCGCGAGCACCAGGCCGTGCTGCTGCGAGCGGCGCAGCACGGTGATCAGCGGCCCCCCGTCGGCCCAGTCCGCCGAGCTCAGGTAGGGGTAGGTCTCCCGGTCCCAGTGCACGTCGACCCAGCCGCCGTCGAGGTCGAGCAGGTGCAGGCTGACCTCCGCGTTCGGGCCACCCGCGACGGGGTACGCCAGCGACGTCGGCGGGCTCGCCGGGTCGGCCGGGTCGTGCAGGTACCAGCGTTCCAGCCGGGAGTCGTCGACCCGGGCGGCCAGCACGCTGCGCCCGTCCGGCGCCCACCAGTAGCCGCGGTAGCGGTGGAACTCCTCGGCGGCGATGTGCTCGGCCAGCCCCCAGGTCACGCCGCTGTCCTCACCGGCGAGCAGGTTGTCCGTACCGTCCGGCTCCACCACCCGCAGCTGGCCCCGGCGTACGCCCTCGGCGGCGTCGGTGACGTAGGCCAGCCGCTCGCCGGTCGGGTCGGGCCGGGGGTCGATCACCGGCCCGCCGGCGGCCACCTCGACCACGTCGCCGTGCACCAGGTCGGCCCGGAACAGTCGCCCGGCCAGCGCGAACGCGGCCACCCGGCCGGCCGCGTCCAAGGCGTACGAGCCGATGCCGCCGGAGCTGAGCCGCAGCCGCTCGCGCAGCGCCCGCTCACCGGGGGCCAGACGGGCCGGATCGGCGTCCGTGCCCAGCAGCACCGCCGGATCGGCTACCAGGTGTTCCTCGCCGCTGTCGATGTCGAGCAGCCAGAGCGCGTCGGCCGGGTCCTCCGGTCCCGCGGAGCGCAGGAAGACGACCCGGGAGCCGTCGCCGGAGACGGTGACGGCGCGCGGCGCCCCGTGGCTGAACCGACGGGTACGGGCGGCCAGCTCGGGAAAGTCCACGCCTGCAGCGTAGGCGGGCACCGGAGGTGATGTGGCCGACCTGCGCGGACGCATCACCGTCGAGCGGGCAGGACCGCCGGTTAGAGTGACGGGCGTGACGACGCTGCCCGACCGACGCCTTCTGCTGGTCCACGCGCATCCCGACGACGAGTCGATCGGCACCGGCGCGACGATGGCGCACTACGCCGCCACCGGCGCCCACGTCACGCTCGTCACCTGCACGCTGGGCGAGGAGGGCGAGATCCACGTCCCCGAGCTGGCCCAGCTCTGCGCGGCCGAGGCGGACCAGCTCGGCGGCTACCGGATCGGCGAGCTGGCCGCCGCCTGCGCCGCGCTCGGCGTCACCGACCACCGGTTCCTCGGTGGCGCGGGCCGCTACCGCGACTCGGGCATGATGGGCATGGCCACCAACGAGCATCCGCGGGCGTTCTGGCAGGCCGACCTGGACGTCGCCGCCGGCCATCTGCTGGAGGTCATCCGCGAGGTCCGCCCCCAGGTGCTCGTCACGTACGACCCGCACGGCTTCTACGGCCACCCGGACCACATCCAGGCCCACCGGGTGGCGATGCGGGCGGTCGAGCTGGCCGCGGCCGAGGGGATCGCCCCGGCGAAGGTCTACTGGACGGCGATGCCGCGCAGCGTGCTCGACGCGGGGCTGGAGACGTTCACCGAGTCCTCGGACAACCCGTTCGCCGGCATCGAGAGCGCCGACGAGCTGCCGTTCGGCACGCCGGACGCGGAGATCGCCGCCCGGATCGACGGCACCGAGCAGCACGTCGCCAAGGAGGCGGCGATGCGGGCCCACGCCACGCAGATCCCGGCGAACTCCTGGCTCTACTCGATCGCCGGCAACTTCGGCGGCGAGTTCATGGGCGTCGAGTACTTCACGCTCGCGGTGGGCGAGAAGGGGCCGGGCCACGGCCCGTACGGCTGGGAGGACGACCTCTTCGCCGGAATCGCCCTGGACGCCCCGGAC
Organism: Micromonospora sp. TSRI0369; assembly: GCF_001905625.1. Classification (NCBI taxonomy): domain Bacteria; kingdom Bacillati; phylum Actinomycetota; class Actinomycetes; order Micromonosporales; family Micromonosporaceae; genus Micromonospora; species Micromonospora sp. TSRI0369. The sequence goes on along the minus strand of NZ_LIVU01000004.1, from coordinate 209,402 downwards.
CGGTCCCCGGTCGCGGCGGCCGGTGTCCGGTGACGCTGCCGGCCGTACCCGTGTCGACAGTTGCCGCGCCGCCGCCGGAGGCCGCGCCGCCGAGCCGGGCGGAGCGGACGCTCGACCGCGCGCTGCGGGTGACCGGCGGCGTGTTGACGGTCTGGGGCGGCGTGCTGCTCGCGCTGCTCGAACTGATCTTCTCGACCTGGGCCTGGGAACTCGTGCAGGGCCGCTCCGGCGCGGCGCAGGCGCTGGTCGGGGTGGGCGCGGTGGTCGTCGGCGTGCCGGCGGTGGTGGCGGCGACGGTGCTGCTGGGCTCGTTCGGGCACCGGTCGACAAACGGCCGCTGGGCGGTGGTGCTTGCGGCGCTGCCGTGGTTCGTGGTGATCGTGGCGGGCGGCGTCCGGACCGTCGAGGGTGATCTCGCGCTGGTCGGCGACAACGTGCTCGGCCTGGCGCTGATCGTGGCCGGCGCGGTCACGTTCGCCGTGGTCGGTTTCCGGCACCTGGTGACGCCACCGCCTGGCCGATGAGGTGCTGACGCCACACAGGCGACGGTGGTAGACATTCCTGCCAGAGGCCCGCGGAGGGAGCGGGCGGTACGGCGGGAGGCGTGCGATGGGTCAGCGGTGGCGTGCGGTCGGCGTGCTGGCGGCCGCGTTGTTCGTGGTGAACGTGGTGGCCCGGCTGGTGACCAGATTCGCGTTCCCGGACGACGACGCCGCGTCCGACCGGGTCTCGCTGGTGATGTTCCTGGTGATCGGGCTGATCCTGGCGGGTGCCGCGTTCCGGTGGGGGGCCGACCGGCCGCTCGGCCGCCTGGCCGGTGACCTGGCCGCCGCGGTGGGGGTGGCGCTGGCGCTCACGGTGTTCGTCGGTCCGCTGGTGGTCGGGGAGAACCCGTTCGGCGGGGGCGCCGGTCTCTTCTTCGCGCAGATCTGGCTCTATCTCGCCGCCACCGCGGCCGGTGTGCTCGTCGGCTACCTGATCCTCACCGCGCTCGGCCGGGACTACCGGTCCCGCCAGCTCAAGCGGTACGCCGAGATGCGGCGTTCCCGGCCGCGCCGGATCGTCCGCCGCTGACCGACCGCCCGCCGCTCAGGGGGCCGGGGCGACCCGGGTCAGGTAGGTGTGGTGGGTGGTGAACCCGAGCCTGCGGTAGAGCTCGACCGCGCCGGTGTTGCTCTGCTCCACCTGCAGGAACGCGCGCGTTGCGCCCTCGGCCGCACCCCAGCCGGCCAGGGCGCGGACGACCGCGACGGCGAATCCGCGCCGACGCGCCTCGGGCAGCACTTCGAGCAGGCTGACTCCGAGCCAACGGCCCTCGCCGGTCACCGTGCCCCGGCCGACCGCGAGCAGCCGGCCGTCGATCCGCAGCTCCGCGAAGCGGACCCGGTCGACGGCCGTGAGCACGTGCCGCGCGGCGTCCGGCAGGCCACCCTTGCGGCCGGCCGCGATCGCCAGCCAGTCGTCGGCCGGCGCGTCGGCAAGCGTCACCGGCGGCGTGCCCGCCGGACCGCCGAGCGGCGGGCCGTCCGGGCCGGCGAGCGGCGGCGTGTCGGCGTCCGGCGGCGTGTCGGCGAGCCCGGCGTCCGGCGGCGCGGCCAGGGCGCGCAGCGGGACGGTCTGCACCAGCACCGGTGGCCGGGCCGTCCAGCCGCGCGCGTCCAGCTCGGCGCCGACCGGGGCGGCCAGCGGCAGCGGGGTGTTCACCAGGGCGGTGCCGCCGCGCTCGGCGTACCAGCGCTGCACGGCGTCCAGCGCGGCGGGCAGGGGACGGTCCGGGTCGCCGACCGGCAGCGCGCTGTTCGCCCGGCCGGTCCAGCCGTCGGCCCAGCGCAGCCGCCAGTCGCCGAGCCGTCCGCGTACCGGTGCGGGCCACGCCTCGTCGGCGGCCAGCTCCAGCGCGACCACGGCGGCTGCGGTGGGCCGGCGGGCCGGTGGCACCCGCTTGGCCCGGTGCACCTCGGCGACCGGTACGCGCAGCGGACCGGCGTCGGTGGAGAGGGTGATGTGGGTCTCGCTCAGCTCGACGAGCTCGCCGAGCGCGTCGGAGAACAGCGTGCGGCCCTCACGAATCCCCACAATCCGGCGGACCACGATACGGTGTCCCACGTCCTGCTGTCGGAGCACGATCGACCCCCTCCCCGGCGAGATACTAGGCTCTTACCGTTGCGGGTGATCGCGACGAGTCTGCGGAGGAGAAGACCGGTGACCTACATCATCGCCGAGCCGTGCGTGGATGTGCTCGACAAGGCTTGCATCGAGGAGTGCCCGGTCGACTGCATCTACGAGGGCAACCGGATGCTCTACATCCACCCCGACGAGTGCGTCGACTGTGGTGCCTGTGAGCCGGTCTGTCCGGTGGAAGCGATCTTCTACGAGGACGACGTCCCGGAGCAGTGGAAGGACTACACCGGGGCCAACTACGAGTTCTTCGAGGACCTGGGCTCGCCCGGGGGCGCCTCGAAGATCGGCAAGGTGGAGAAGGACGCCACCTTCGTCGCCGCGCAGCCGCCGCGCGGCGAGGGCCACTGAACCGGCCCACGCCGGTCTCGGCGCGGCTGCCCGACTTCACCTGGGACACCCTGGACGCCGCGGCCACCACGGCCGCGGCGCACCCGGGCGGTCTCATCAACCTGTCGATGGGCACGCCGGTCGACCCGGTGCCACAGCTGATCCGGCAGGCGCTGGCCGACGCGTCGAACGCGCCGGGTTACCCGCTGACCGCCGGCACCGCCGTCCTGCGGGACGCGATCAGGGCCTGGGTCGCGCGGGCCTGCGGCGCGGGCGTCGACGGGCTCGGCGTGCTGCCCACGATCGGCTCCAAGGAGCTGGTGGCCTGGCTGCCCACGCTGCTCGGGCTCGGCCCCGGCGACGTGGTCGTGGTGCCGTCGGTGGCCTACCCGACGTACGAGGACGGGGCGCGGCTGGTCGGCGCGACCACCGTACGCACCGACTCGCTGACCGCGCTGGGCCCGGATCCCCGGGTACGGCTGGTCTGGGTCAACTCGCCGGGTAACCCGACCGGCCGGGTGCTGCCCGCCGCCCACCTCCGCAAGGTGGTCGAGTGGGCGCGCGAGCGCGGGGCCGTGGTCGCCAGCGACGAGTGCTACCTGCCGCTGGGCTGGGACGCCGAACCCGTTTCGGTGCTCTCGCCCGAGGTGTGCGGCGGCTCGTACGACGGCGTGCTGGCGGTGCACTCGCTGTCCAAGCGCTCGAACCTGGCCGGATACCGGGCCGGGTTCGTCGCCGGTGACCCGGCGCTGGTGGCCGAGCTGCTCAAGATCCGCAAGCACGCGGGCCTGATCGTGCCGGCCCCGGTGCAGGCCGCGATGGTGGCCGCGCTCGGGGATCAGGAACACGCCGACGCCCAGCGGGAGCGCTACCGGGTCCGGCGGGAGAAGCTGCGTGCGGCGTTCACCGGCGCCGGCTTCACCGTCGAGCACTCGGAGGCCGGGCTCTACCTCTGGCTGACCCGGGACGAGGACTGCTGGGACACCGTGGACTGGCTGGCCCGCCGGGGCATCCTGGTCGCGGCCGGGGTCTTCTACGGCCCGGCCGGCGCCCGGCACGTCCGGGTGGCGCTCACCGAGTCCGACGAGCGTGTCGACGCGGTGGCCGGGCGGCTCGCCGGGTTCTGACATGGCGGGCGAGCTGGCACGGGCGGCGGTGCTCGGCACCGGGCTGATCGGCGGTTCGGTGCTGCTCCGGCTGCGCGACGCCGGGCTCGACGTCACCGGCTGGGACCCGGACCCGGCGATCCGCGGGCGGGTACGCGAACGGGGCGTCGCGGTGGCCGACACGGTCGAGGACGCGGTGGCCGAACGGGACGTGGTGTTCCTCTGCGGCCCGCTGCCCACGTTGCCGGCGACGCTGACCCGGGTCGCCGCCGTCACCGACGACAGCTGCGTGCTCACCGACGTGGGCAGCGTCAAGGCCGAGGTGAGCACCGCCGCCACAGTGCAGGGGCTCGGGCACCGGTTCGTGCCGGGCCACCCGATGGCCGGGGCCGACCGGGCCGGGCCGGACGCGGCCGCTACGGACCTGCTCGCCGGCGCCGCCTGGGTGCTCTGCCCGGGGCCGACCGGGCTGGACGCCTTCCGGCGGCTGGCCGCGCTGCTCGTGGACGTCTTCCAGGCCCGGGTGGTGCCGATGTCCGCCCCGGAGCACGACGGAGCGGCGGCGCTCGCCTCGCACGTGCCGCACGTGCTCGCCGGGGCGCTGGCCGGCGCCGTGCACCGGTCGGCGCTGCGGGACGCGGTGCTGACGCTCGCCGCCGGGAGCTTCTCCGATGGCACCCGGGTCGCCGGCGGGCCGCCCGAACGGACCGCGAACATGCTGCTCGGGAACCGGGACCGCGTACTCGCCGAGCTGGACGCGCTCGGCGTCTTCCTGGGCGAGCTGACCGAGGCGCTGCGCGCCGGCGACGCCGGCACGCTGGCCGACCGGCTCGCCGAGGGGCGGCAGACCCGGTCCACGCTGCGGGCGCGCGAGTTCACCGCGCACCGGCGGGAGTTCCCGTGCGCCGCCGACCACGTCGGCGAGCTGGCGTACCTGCGGGAGCTGGGCGCCGCGGGCGGCCACCTGACCGAGGTACGCGAGGCGGGCGGCGCGGTCACCTACACGGGGCACCTGCCGGCCACCCCGCCGTTAGGCTGATCGGCATGGCGGACGCACCGGTCGTGGCGGTACGCGGTGAGGCGTACCGGGAGGTGGCGCCCGAGCTGGCGCGCTTCACTGTGACGGCGACGGCCCGGGACCGGGATCGCGAGACCACGCTGACCCGGCTGGCCGAACGGGCCGCCGCGGTGCGGGCGCTGCTCGACGCGGCGGAACCGGCCGTGGAGCGGCGGGAGACCGGCCAGGTCCACGTCTGGCCGGTGACGAAGCGTTCCGGCGACCGGGTGGTGGCCTACCAGGGCAGCGTGAGCACCACGGTCACGACGAGCGACTTCACCGCGCTCGGCGAGCTGATGCTCCGTCTGGCCGATCAGGATCAGGTCGAGGTGGCCGGCCCGGTGTGGTCGCTGCGGCCGGACAGCCCGGCCTACCGGGAGGCGCGGCAGGCCGCGATCGCGGACGCGCTGGTCCGGGCCCGGGAGTACGCCGAGGCGCTCGGCGCCCGGGTGACAGCGCTGCGGGAGTTGGCCGACACCGGGCTGAGCGCGTCCCCGCCGATGATGGTCAAGGCGGCGTACGCACGCTCCGGCGAGCAGCCGGAGCTGGAGTTGGAGCTGGACCCGGCGCCGCAGCCGGTGCAGGCGGCGGTCGAGGCGCGGTTCACCATCAGCGAGCCGGTGCTGGACTGATGCCGCCGGCACAGGTGCTCCCGTTCGACGAGCTGGTCGCCCGGGCGCGGACGCTGGCCGGGGCGGGCCCACGGCAGCTGCTCGGCATCGCGGGCGCGCCGGGGGCGGGCAAGTCGACGCTCGCCCAGCGGGTGGTGGCCGCGCTCGGCCCGGTCGCCCGGCTGGTCCCGATGGACGGCTTCCACCTGGCCGGGACGGCCTTGGAGCGGCTCGGCCGGTCGGGGCGCAAGGGCGCGCCGGACACGTTCGACGTCAACGGGTTCGCCTCGATGCTGCGCCGGTTGCGCCGGCTCGAACCGACGTCGGTGTGGGCGCCGGAGTTCCGCCGTGACCTGGAGGAGCCGGTCGCCGGGGCGATCGAGGTCCCGCCCGAGGTGCGCCTGGTGGTCACCGAGGGCAACTACCTGCTGCTGCGGGACGACCCGTGGGAGGAGGTGCGGACGCTGCTGCACGAGGCCTGGTTCCTCGACCTGGACGCGGAGGTGCGGGTGCGCCGGCTCACCGCGCGGCACGAGGCGTACGGGAAGTCGCCGGAGCAGGCCCGCGCCTGGGCGCTGGGCAGCGACGAGGAGAACGCCCGGCTGGTCGCGGGCACGGCGGTGCACGCCGACCTGGTGGTACGCCTGGCCGACCCGGCGCCGGAGTGACGCGCGTCAGCCGGCCCGCTGCCGGGGCGACGGCACGGTGCGGCGCAGCAGCCGGGCCACCACGGCGCGCTCGCGGGTGAACTCCGCCGCCTCCGGGTAGCCGCTGTGGCTGCGGATGGGCGGGTCGGCCACCTCGCCGCCGGTCGGGTGCAGCGCCTCCGGGTCCACCACCGGTACGTCCCGCTGCCCGGCACTGACCTGCCAGCCGAGCGGGTCCGTGTCCCGCCAGAAGTTCGTCCAGGCCACGTGGCCGCCGGGCCAGGTGAGCGCGCCGGCCAGCGTACGTAGCCGCTCCGGGCCGAAGTAGGACGGGAAGACCCGCCCGTAGAGCCGGGTGAGCTGGCAGCCGTAGGAGAAGAACCAGGTGCGCATCCGCCACCGGCGGGGCAGTTGCAGCAGCACCGCGGCGCAGATGACGGTGCCCTGGCTGTGCCCGGAGAGGATGACGCCGTCCATCCGGTCGCTGTGGTGTGGCGGTAGCGCCAGCAGGCCCGCGACCCGGGTCTGGAGTTCCGGTACGGCGCGTTCGGCATAGCTGGGCGGGGCGAGCGGGTGCGCGGCCCGGGGCCAGAACGTGCACACGTCCCAGATCACGCCGACCGAGCGGCGTACCGAGTCGGTGCGGTAGACCAGCAGCCCGAGCGCCGCCATCACGACCGGCAGCCAGCCGAGGATGGCGTCCCCCCGTTCGGCGGTCCAGTGGATGGCGATCTGCCAGCCGGAGGGGGACAGCGGGCTGGGCCGTTCGCCGGAGAGCGCGGCGGCGCAGCAGAGCGTGACCAGGACCGCGCAGAACGCGGCGTAGCAGCCCATCAGCCGGACCGCGTGCTCGCCGACCAGCCGGTGCAGCGCCCGGTACGTGCTGACGTCACGGCAGCGTCGCCGGTCGTGCGCGGACAGGCGGGGGTTGGCGGTGAGCCGGGCGTACTCCACCCGGCGCAGGCGGTGCAGCAGGACCGCGACCCGGATCAGCAGCCCGAGCAGCGCGAGCAGGCCGACCGCGCAGGCCAGCCCGGCCCAGAAGACGGCGAGCGGCGGAACCACCCGGCTCGGGCCGCTCGGCTCGGCCGACGCGTCCAGCCGGTCGCTGACCCAGTAGAGCAGCCCGGCGCAGTAGGCCACCGCCATCATCCAGCCGAAACCGGCGATGACCGCCGGGGCGCACCCCCGCCAGGCGAGATCGGTGTACGCGCCGAGCGGCTGGGTCGGCACCGCCGGGCGCAGGCGGGGCAGGAGCAGTCCGACGCCGGCCAGCACGGCGGCCGGGCCGACGAGCATCCAGGTGTGCAGCGCGTCCGGCGCGTCGGGCAGGCCGGGGAGCCCGTGCTCGATCCAGACCGCGCCCAGCGGCAGCAGCAGCGCACCGGCGGCCGGACCGGCCAGTGCCCGCCGGCCGGAGCGGTTCGCCGCGGCGATGGCCACCAGCAGCAGCACCTGGTAGGCGACGAGCCAGGCGGTGGCGGTGTCGTACCCGGGCAGTGACCGGTCGGCCCGGCAGCCGGCGGCCTCCGGCTGCTCCGCGCACCCGAGCGGTGGCCGGTACGTCGACAGCGGTTCGCCGGCCGGGCTCTCGGGCGCCAGCAGCAGGACGAACGTGCCGACCAGGCCGAGCGCGGTGAGCGCCGCGACCGCAGCGCTCCACCGGCCGAGCGGGGTCGCGCCCTGGCGCCGGCTCAACCAGGGCCGGCCCACCGCGACCACGGCGATCGCCACCACGGCGGCGAGCAGCGCGACGGTCGGCCAGGCGACAGCGGCCCGCAGGCCGCGCGGCGGATCCATGATCAGGGCCGCGGTGACGGGTACGGCGGCGGCGGTGACCGCCCCGGTGCACAGGTGCAGCACCGCGGCTCGGCGCAGTTGCCCTTCCCCGTTCCAGAACGTCGGGTCCTGGAGCGGGTTCTCCGGCGGCTCGCGCGGCTCGGGTCGTTCGGCCGGTTCACCGTTCTCCCGGACAGGGGCGTGGTGGTGCGGGTCGGCGGGCATCTGCGCCTCGTACTGGTAGGTGCGGAAGGCGACGAGTCCGATCGCGGCCAGGACGAGCAGCGGCAGCAGCAGCCCGAGCGCCAGCGTCCGGGTGCCCTGCCGCCACCAGGAGTCGCCGAGGAATTCCCACGGGCCGGGGAGCCGGCCGAGGCAGTCCGCCTCGACGCACTGCCAGCCGACCAGGTCCACGCCGACGCCGGTGACGGTCATGACGAGCGTGCAGGTCAGGCTCAGGCAGAACAGGCGGATGAGCCAGGCGGTGATGCCGGACCGGCTGCCCCAGCGCTCCTGGTCCGGGTCCGGCGGGATGCCCGCGCGGGCGTGCAGCGCGACGTTCGCCAGCGCAAAAGGGAGCATCAGCGTCCACAGCGCCCGTTCCACGTCCCGCCGGGTCCGCGCGCCGGAGGTCAGCTGCCCCCAGCTGTACGCCTCGACGGTGATCGGGTCGTCCCGGCCGGCCGCTGTGGACCGGTAGAAGCCGGTCACCTGACCGCCGGCGACAAGTGCTGGTTGCCCACCGTCACCGTTCGCGCCGGCCCTCAGGCCGAGCAGCTGATCCGGCGGGGTGTTGGAGACTCCGTGCACCCGCAGTTCGAGGACCCGCTCCATAGTGCCTCCCGGTAAACGCTCTACTACTAAGAGTGCATGCCGGTTCCGCAATCCGCATCCGCTGGAACGGTGTTTCCGCAGCTCAGGATGGTTTGGCCAGGCTCCTGATCGGACGAGCGGGGTTGCCTACCGCTACGACATCGGCCGGCAGGTCGCGGGTCACCACCGCGCCGGCGCCGACCACCGTGTTCTCGCCGATGGTCACCCCGGCCAGGACGATCACCCCGCCGCCGAGCCAGACGTTGTCACCGATGGTGATCGGCTGTGCGGATTCCCACTTGGCCCGGCGTGCCTCCGGTTCGACCGGGTGGGTGGCGGTGAGCAGTTGCACGTTCGGTCCGATCTGGACGTCGGCGCCGATGGTGATGCGGGCGACGTCGAGGAGGACCGCGTTGAAGTTGACGAACGTACGCGGGCCGATGTGCGTCTGATATCCGTAGTCGCAGTACAGCGGCGGCCGGACCCAGGCGTCCTCGCCGAGCGAGCCGAGCAGTTCGCGCAGCGCGGCGAGGCGGCCCGCCGGGTCGTCGGCGGAACTGCGGTTGAAGCGTTCGCTGAGCCGGGCCGCGCGCTCCAGGTCGGCGATGATCGCCGGATCGTCGGCGATGTACTGCTCGCCCGCCAGCATCCGGTCCTTCATGGAGGTCATCGCTCGATCGTCCCGGCCGGGTCGGGAGCGTGCTGGCGGTTCCGTCGGATCAGCGACTTCCCGTTGCATACGCGGTATGTAATGCTGATACCCGCATCGATGTGTCCCTCATCGATGAAACGTTCGACGAAGGAGGAAGGTTGCTCCGGAATCGCAGAAAACTGGGCGCGCTGGGCATGGCCCTGGCGCTGGCGCTCGGTCTGCCAGTGCCCGCGCAGGCCGCCGCGCCCACCGGCCCGGCCGGCCCGTCCGCGCTCACCGGTCCGTCCGACCGGGCCGGCAGCCGCGCGACCACAGTCACCCTGATCACCGGGGACCGGGTCACCGTCGCCGCCGGAGGCCGCGCCGCGGTACGCCCCGGCGCCGGCCGTGCCGGCATCGAGTTCATGGTCCGCCGCGAGCGCGACCGCCTCACCGTGCTGCCGCAGGACGCGCTCCCGCTGGTCCGCTCCGGCAAGCTCGACCGGCGGCTGTTCGACGTCACCGGGCTGATCGAGGCCGGCTACGACGACGCGCGGCGCGACACCGTACCGCTGCTCGTGTCGTACCGGCCGGGGGTGAACCGGCGGACGGCGGCCCCGCTCGCCGGCGCGCGGGTGACCCGCGACCTGCCGGCGATCACCGGCGCGGCGGTCGTCGCGTCCAAGAGCGACACCGGCGCGCTCTGGAACGCGGTCAGCGCCGACCGTTCCGGAGCCCGGCTCGACGCGGCGGGGGGTGTCGAGCGGATCTGGCTCGACGGCCGGCGGCGGGTGACGCTCGACCACAGCGTGCCGCAGATCGGCGCGCCGACCGCCTGGGCCGCCGGATACACCGGCAAGGGCGTCCGGGTCGCGGTGCTCGACACCGGCGTCGACCTCACCCACCCGGACCTGGCGGGCAAGGTCGCCGAGTCGCGCAACTTCACCGAGGAGACGAACCCGGACGACATCGTCGGGCACGGCACCCACGTGGCCTCGACCATCGCCGGCAGCGGGGCCGCATCCGGCGGGAAGTACCGGGGCGTCGCGCCCGACGCCACGCTGCTGTCCGGAAAGGTGTGCGAGATCTACGGCTGCACCGACTCGGCCATCCTGGCCGGCATGCAGTGGGCCGCCGCCGAGCAGCACGCCACGGTGGTCAACATGAGCCTCAGCGGCGGCGACACCCCCGAGGTGGACCCGCTGGAGGAGGCGATCGGGACGCTCACCGAGCAGCACGGGACGCTCTTCGTGGTCGCCGCCGGCAATGCCGGCGCCGACGGCTCGGTCGGCTCGCCGGGCACCGCCGACGCCGCGCTCGCGGTCGGCGCGGTGGACCGCGACGACGCGCTCGCCGACTTCTCCAGCCGCGGCCCCCGCGTCGGCGACGGGGCGATCAAGCCGGACATCACCGCGCCCGGCGTGGAGATCGTGGCCGCCCGGGCCGCGAACGGCCAGATCGGCGACCCGGTGGGCGACAAGTACGCCTCGCTGTCCGGCACGTCGATGGCCACCCCGCACGTGGCCGGCGCGGTCGCGCTCCTCGCCCAGCAGCACCCCGGCTGGACGCCCGCCCGCTACAAGGCGACGCTGATGGCCTCGGCGAAGCCGCACCCGGAGCAGACCGCGTTCCAGCAGGGCGCGGGCCGGGTCGACCTCGCTCGCGCGATCACCCAGCAGGTGACCAGCGACCCGCCGTCCGTCTCGTTCGGCGTGGCGACCTGGCCGCACACCGACGACCAGCCGATCAGCCGGACGGTCACCTACCGCAACGGCGGGAACGCCGCGATCACGGTGGACCTGAGCAGCGAGTTCACCGGTCCCGGCGGGCGGTCCGCGCCGGCCGGCATGCTCACCCTCAGCACCTCCCGGCTCACCCTCCCGGCGGGCGGCAGCGCCCAGGTGACAGTGGTCGTGGACACCCGGCTCGGCGGCGCCGACGGCTACTGGACCGGCCGCCTGACCGCCCGTGCCGGCGATGCGGTGGCGGTGACCCCGCTCGCTGTCGACCGCGAGGTGGAGAGCTACGACCTGACGGTGACGCACCGCGACCGCTCCGGCGCCCTGACCGGTGACTACTTCACGAGCCTGCTCGGGCTCGACGACGGCAGCTACCGCGACGTGTACGACGCCGACGGCGAGGCCCGGCTGCGGGTGCCCAAGGGCCGGTACGGCGTGCAGAGCCTGATCTTCGCAGCCGGCGACGAGGGCTGGTCGGAGGTCTCCTTCCTCGCCCAGCCGGAGCTGGTAGTGACCGGCAACCAGCGGCTCGTGCTGGACGCGCGGGCGGCGAAGCCGATCCGTACCACCGTGCCGCAGCGCGGCGCGGCGCCACTGCTGATCGACCTCACCGCGGCCTGGAAGCTCGACGACTTCCAAGCCAGCTTCGGGCTGTGGGCCGACACGTTCGACGGTCTCTACTCGGCCCAGGTCGGCCGCAACGTCTCCGGCGACCTCTTCGTCGGCGCGGTCGCGAGTCAGTGGACCGAGGGGAGGGCGCCCGAGCGCAGCCCGTACTTCTACGGCCTGAACGAGCTGTTCCCGGGCCGGTTCCCGACCGGGTTCGTCCGGCACTACCGGCCCGCCGACCTCGCCACCGTCACGAGCCGGTTCGCCGCCGGCTACACCGGGATGGAGAACGAACGGGTCGTGTTCCCGGAGTCCGACTACGACATCGGCGGCTCGGCGATCGTCCTGCCGGTCCAGGTGCCCGGCAAGCGGATCGAGCACCTCTCCACCGCCAAGACCCGCTGGAGCACCGAGCTGAACTTCGGTGAGCGGGACGAGGACGGCTGGCTGGAGGCGCGGGCGGTGCTGCAGTCCGGGCCCACCCGCTACCGGGCCGGGCACACCTACACCGAGGAATGGAACAAGGGCCCCTTCGGCCCGTCGTTCCCGCAGCCGCGCTGGCCGGAGGAGAGCATCACCCGTATCGGCGACACCATCGTGGTCGCGCTGCCGGTGCACAGCGACGCGGCCGGCCACCCGGGCGGTTCGCTCAACGACACCGAGCACACGCGGCTGTTCCGCAACGGCAAGCTGGTCGGCGAGTCGCCCTACCCGGGCTACGGCGAGTTCACAGTGCCGCCGGGCGCGGCGAACTACCGGCTGGAGACCGTGGCGAAGCGCGGCTTCACCGACCTGAGCACCGAGGTCTCGGCGAGCTGGACGTTCCGCTCCAAGCGGGTGCCGGGTGACGTGCCGGCCCGGTTGCCGGCCATGGCGGTCCGGTTCACCCCGCCGCTGGCGGTGGACAGCTCGGCCCCGGCGGGCCGGACGTTCACCGTGCCGGTGGCGGTGCAGCGCCAGCCCGGCGCGCCGTCCGGCCGGGTCGTCGCGCTCACCGTCGACGTCTCCTACGACGGCGGGAAGACCTGGCGCAAGGCGGCCCTGAAGAAGCAGGGCGGGGCGTGGACGGCCACCGTCCGGCACCCGGCCGGCCCGGGGTACGCGTCGCTGCGGGCCACCGCCCGTGACGACGCCGGCAACACCGTGACCCAGCGGATCATCCAGGCGTACCGCCTGCGGTGAGCCGGCCGTCCGGGTCCGCGACGGCCGTCGCGGACCCGGACGGGGGTACGGGCTCAGTCGTTGGCGTGCAGCGCCGCGTTCAGCTTGATGCCCTGGCCGGTACGCGGCTTCGCCTCCAGCGCGCCGGTCACCGAGTTGCGCCAGAACAGCAGCCCGTCGACGCCGGACAGCTCGCGGGCCTTCACGGCCCGGCCGTCCGGCAGGGTGATCTTCGAGGCGGCGGTGATGTAGCAGCCCGCCTCCACCACGCAGTCGTCGCCGAGCGTGATCCCGACGCCCGCGTTCGCGCCGACCAGGCTCCGCTCACCGATGCGCACCCGCTCGGTCCCGCCGCCGGAGAGCGTGCCCATGATCGAGGCGCCGCCGCCGATGTCGGAACCGTCGCCGACCACCACGCCCTGCACGATGCGGCCCTCGACCATCGAGGTGCCGAGCGTGCCGGCGTTGAAGTTGACGAAGCCCTCGTGCATCACAGTCGTCCCGGAGGACAGGTACGCGCCCAGCCGGACCCGGTCCGCGTCGGCGATCCGCACCCCGGACGGCACCACGTAGTCGGTCATCCGGGGGAACTTGTCGACCCCGTACACGGCCAGGTGGCGGCCCGCCGCCCGCTCGATGACACGCAGCTCGTCCACCCGCTCCGGCGGGCACGGCCCGGCCGACGTCCAGGCGACGTTCGCCAGCTTGCCGAAGATGCCGTCGAGGTTCAGCTCGTTGGGCCGCACCAGGCGGTGGGAGAGCAGGTGCAACCGCAGGTACGCGTCGGCGGCGTCCTTGATCGGGTCGTCCAGCGAACCGATCACCGTGGTCACCTCGACCGTGCGCAGGCCGGGCAGCGCACGCGCGCCGATCGCGCCCGGCGGCAGGTCGAGCACGTCGGCCTGGTCCTCGCCGGGCACCAGCGGCAGCTCGCCCAGGCCCAGCTTGCCGGTCGGGTACCAGGTGTCGAGCACCTGGTCCTCGGCGGTGACGGTGGCCAGGCCGATGCCCCAGGCGGATGGTGCGGACGTCACGATGTCACCTTTCGTTCCGGCAACGGCGTCCGCCGCTGCTCGCGGCCGCGGGCCTCGCCGAACGTGTTCCCTGGCCCGCCGAGGTTGACGGTACCGTGCGAGACATGCAGAACCCGTTGACCCCCGAGGTCCTGGCCGATCCGGTGGCGCTGACCCGCGCCCTGGTCGACATCGAGTCGGTCTCCCTCAACGAGAAGGCGATCGCCGACTGCGTCGAGGAGGTGCTGCGCCGCGTGCCGCACCTGACCACGTACCGGCACCAGAACACCGTCATGGCCCGTACCGACCTGGGCCGGGCACAGCGCGTGGTGCTCGCCGGCCATCTGGACACCGTCCCGCTCAACGGCAACTTCCCCTCGACCATGCGCGGCGACCTGATGTACGGCTGCGGCACCTCCGACATGAAGTCCGGCGTGGCGTTCGCGCTGCACCTGGCGGTCACGCTGCCCGACCCGCGCTACGACGTCACGTACTTCTTCTACGAGGCCGAGGAGATCGAGTCGAAGTACAACGGCCTCACCCTGGTCGCGCAGAGCCACCCGGAGTGGCTGGAGGCCGACTTCGCGGTGCTGCTGGAGCCGACGTACGGGATCGTCGAGGCGGGCTGCCAGGGCACCATGCGGGCGGTGGTCACGACGCACGGGGAGCGGGCCCACGCGGCGCGCTCCTGGCACGGGGTGAACGCCATCCACGGCGCGAGCGAGGTGCTGCGGCGCCTGACCACGTACGAGGCGCGCCGGGTGACGATCGAGGGCTGCGACTACCGCGAGGGCCTCAACGCGGTACGGATCACCGGCGGGGTGGCCGGCAACGTCATCCCCGACCGGTGCGAGATCGAGATCAACTACCGGTACGCCCCGGACCGCGACCCGGCGGGCGCCGAGGCGCACCTGCGCGAGGTCTTCGCCGGCTTCGACCTGGCGGTCACCGACGCGGCGGCCGGCGCGCCCCCCGGGCTGGACAACCCGGCGGCGCAGGAGTTCCTGGCGGCGGTCGGCGCCGCTCCGATCGGCAAGCTGGGCTGGACGGACGTGGCGCGGTTCGCGGCCATGGGCATCCCGGCGCTGAACTTCGGCCCCGGCGACCCCAACCTGGCGCACCACAAGGACGAGCACGTCGAACTGACCAAGATCCGGGACGGCGCGGCCACCCTGCACCGCTGGCTCGCCCCCGCCTGACGCGCGCCACGATCCGGGGCCCGCACCCGCCTGGCGGGCCCCGGATCGTCAGACGCTGGTCGTCAGGGGCGCATCCGCCTCGCCGGTCTCCCCGGTGAGGTCGGTGCGGTGGGTCTCCATCATCCGGGCGCGGCGGCGCTCGGCCACCACGTCGCGGATCCGCCGCTGCATCTGACGGCGGATCCGGATCATCTCGCTGTTACTGATCAACGCTGGCTCCTCCCCCGAAGGCGCGTCGCCCGGGGTATACCGGGTATGTGAATAGTAAGACGTACGAGCCAGCGATTTAGTTGCCCGTATCCCAGATTTTCTCGGGCTCCCGGGCCAGCGCGTCGCGCCGGATCCGCTCCATTACGGTGACCACATGGGCGAGAGCAGCGGGAAGTCGGCCGGGCAGGGGCAGCGGGAGGATCGGCGCCGGGGAGAACGGCACCGCGGTGCGGTGACGCTGCGCAACCGGGCGCTTCCGACGAGTACCGCCGATCAGCGACTGCTCGACTCCCGGGGACGCAGTGACTGGAAGACCAAGGACGCCTGGCGGGCCCTGCGGATCCTGTCCGAGTTCGTCGAGGGCTTCGACACCCTCGCCGACCTGCCCCCGGCGGTGAGCGTCTTCGGTTCTGCCCGCAGCAAGCCGGACAGCCCGGAGTGCCGGCTGGCCGAGGAACTGGGCGCGGCACTGGCCCGGGCCGGCTACGCGGTGATCACCGGCGGCGGCCCCGGCGTGATGGAGGCGGCCAACCGCGGCGCCGGCGAGGCCGGCGGTCTCTCCGTCGGGCTCGGCATCGAGCTGCCGTTCGAGCAGGGCCTCAACGACTGGGTCGACCTGGCCATCGACTTCCGCTACTTCTTCGCCCGCAAGACCATGTTCGTCAAGTACGCCCAGGCGTTCGTGGTGCTGCCCGGTGGCTTCGGCACCCTGGACGAGCTGTTCGAGGCGCTCACCCTGGTGCAGACCGGCAAGGTGACCCGGTTCCCGGTCGTGCTGATGGGCACCGACTACTGGCGCGGACTGCTCGACTGGCTGCGCGCGACGATGGCCGCCGAGGGCAAGATCGGCCCGGCCGACCTCGACCTGATCCGGCTCACCGACGACGTCAACGAGGCGGTCCGGCACATCGTGGAGGCCGAGGCCGTGCTCTCCGCCGAACAGGAGGCGGTACGCGAGGAGGCGGTCGCCCGGGTCGCCGCCGACCAGCGCGCCGCCGCCGAGGCCGCCCCCGAGGGCCCGGCCGGACGGAGCTGAGCATGGCGAACGTCTGCGTCTTCTGCGCGTCCTCCCGTACCCTCGACGCCCGCTGGCTCGCGTTGGCCACGGAGACCGGCGAGGAACTGGCCCGGCGCGGTCACACGCTGGTCAGCGGCGGTGGCTGCGTCGGGATGATGGGCGCCGTGGTGGAGGGCGCGCGGGCGGCCGGCGGCCGGACCATCGGCGTCATCCCGCAGTCCCTGGTCGACCTGGAGGTCGCCGACCTGGCCTCCGACGAACTGCTCGTCACCGACAGCCTGGCCGACCGCAAGACGCTGATGGACGAGAAGTCCGACGCGTTCGTGGCGCTGCCCGGCGGCCTGGGCACGCTGGACGAACTGTTCGAGGTGTGGACCACCGCCACCCTGGCCCTGCACGCCAAACCGATGGTGATCGTGGACGTCGACGGCTTCTACCGGCCGCTGCTCGACTGGATCCGTGGGCTCGGCGAGCAGCGTTTCCTCAAGCCGGCCGCGCTGGACCTACTGATGGTCGCCGACAGCGTGCCCGCCGCGCTGGACCTGATCGACGCCCGCCTGACCTGACGCGCGCCCGGCCGGCCCGCGCTTGTTCGCCACCATTTCGGCGTGCTTGATCGTCACCATTTCGGGGAGGCGGTGGTGTCCGGGTGTGTGTGATGTGGCCATTTCCCCGTGGTGGTGTTGATCTAGGGGTGGGATGTGGCCACTTCGCCGAAGTGGCGCGGACGCGCTGGTGCCGGGGGTGTGGGTGCGTTGCTCGCTGTGGTGGCGGGGTTCGGTTCGCGTTCGTCCGGTCGGCCCCGTGCTTGTTCAACACCGTCTCGGCGAGCTTGATCGTCACCATTTCGGGGAGGTGGTGGTGTCCAGGCTGGTGTGATGTGGCCACCTCGCCGTGGTGGTGTTGATCTAGGGGTGGGATGCCGCCACTTCGCGGAAGTGGCGTGGACGTCCGGGAGCCGGGCGTGGGCGGAGCCTGGCGGTGGTGCACGCTGCGGGCGGGTTAGCTGGTGGCGGCCGGGACGGCGGGCGGTTTCCGGGTGTCGTACCGGCGTGGTGGGATGTCGGTGATGCAGGCGTACCGGTTGGTGCGCCGGCCCGGCGGCGCGGGGGCGGGGGTCACCCACGACGCCGGGGCGGGGCAGGGGGTGGGTCGGCCCGGTGGGCCGGCCGATGCGGAGCCGCGATCCGGGGGGTCGGCGGGCGATGCCGCGCACCCGCAGACCGCCACGCCGCCCGGAAACGCCTCGCCGCAAACCGAGACCGGAGCATGCCCGCCGTCGAGCGGGGGTGGCACGCCGCGAACCGGAGCGCCGTCCCCGTCGTCCGAGAGTGGCACTTCGCGGGCGGGGGTGTCGCCACCGTCGGCCGTTTCGGCGCGGAACGGGTCTGGGGAGGGCACTAACGTTTCGCGCCGGGTTGATCCGGTGCAGGCCGAGGTGGTCGCGCACACCGACGGGCCGATGCTCGTCGTGGGTGGTCCCGGCACCGGCAAGACGTCCACGCTCGTCGAGGCGGTCGCCGCCCGGGTGGCCGAGGGCGTCGACCCGGAGCGGATCCTGGTGCTCACCTTCGGCCGGCGGGGCGCCACCGAGCTGCGCCACCGGATCGAGGCGCGCATCGCCGGGGACGGACACCGCGTGATCCGCGAGCCGCTGGTGCGCACGTTCCCGGCGTACGCCTTCGGGCTGCTGCGTCGCGCCGCTGCCGAACGAGGCGAACCCTCGCCCCGGCTGCTCACCGGCCCGGAGCAGGATCTGATCATCCGCGAGCTGCTCGACGTGGTGGGGGAGGAGCCCGGCGACGACCCGGTCGGCTGGCCGGAGGACCTGCGCCCCGCGCTGCGTACCCGGGCTTTCGCCCAGCAGCTGCGCGACCTGCTGATGCGGGCCGCGGAACGCGGTGTCGGGCCGGTGGAGCTGGCCCGGCTGGGCGAGAAGCTGGGCCGCGCCGACTGGCCGGCCGCCGCGCGTTTCCTGCGGGAGTACGTCGCCGTGCTCGCCCTGCGCGACGTGAGCAACAGGGGCTCGGTGGCGTACGACCCGGCGGAGCTGGTGCGCGCCGCCACCGGCATGCTGCTCGACGATCCCGACCTGCTCGCCGCCGAGCGCCGCCGCCTGACCCACGTGTACGTCGACGAGCTGGCCGACACCGACCCGGCCCAGCTCGACCTGCTCGCCGTGGTGGCCGGAGGCGGGCGGTCCCTTGTTGCGTTCGCCGACCCGGACTCGTCCACGTACGCCTTCCGGGGCGCCGACCCGGCCGGCGTCGCCACGTTCCCGCACCGCTTCCGCACCGCCTCCGGCGCGCCGGCGGCCCAGGTCACGCTCACCACCTCGTACCGGGCCGGGCCGGAACTGCTCGCGGCCACCGCCCGGCTGGCCCGCCGGCTGCGCGGCCCGGCGGCGCACCGGCGGCTGCGCCCGCTGCCCGGCGCGCCGGCCGGATCGGTGGAGGTACGGACGTTCCGCTCCGCCACCAGCGAGTCGGCCTGGCTGGCCCACGCGCTGCGCGAGGCGCACCTGCTCGACGGCGTGCCCTGGTCCCGGATGGCGGTGCTGGTCCGCTCCACCGGCCGACAGCTGCCGTCGCTGCGGCGCGCGCTGCACACGGCCGGAGTGCCGACAGTCGTACACGGCGAGGACCTTCCGCTGCACCTTCAGCCGGCGGTCGCCCCGCTGCTGCTCCTGCTGCGCTGCGCGCTCGAACCGGACCGGCTGGACGAGGAGGCCGCTGTCGCGCTGCTGCACTCGCCGCTGGGCGGGGCCGACCCGCTGGCCGAGCGACGGCTGCGTCAAGGGCTGCGGGCGCTGGCGCTGGCCGGCGGCGACCGCCGTCCCTCCGGCGACCTGCTGGTGGAGGCGCTGCGCGACCCGGCCGAGCTGTCCACCATCGAGCGCCGCTGGGCGGCCCCCGCGCAGGCGGTGGCGCATCTGCTGGAGACCGCCCGGCAGTCCGCCGCCACCCCGGGCGCGACAGTCGAGGACGTGCTCTGGGCGGTGTGGCGGGAGAGCGGGCTGGCCGAACGCTGGGCCGGGGCGATCACCCGGGGGCGGGCGGCCACCGGCGAGCACGAGACCGCCCAGCGGTGGCGGGCCGAGGCCGCCGACCGGGACCTGGACGCCGTACTCGTGCTGTTCGACGCGGCGGCCCGGTTCACCGACCGGCTGCCCGGCGCGCGTACCGAGGTGTTCCTCGACCACGTCCTCGGGCAGGAACTGCCCGCCGACACGCTCGCCGCCGCCGCCGACCGGGGCGACGCGGTACGCCTGCTCACCGCGCACGCCGCGAAGGGCCTGGAGTGGGACCTGGTCGCGGTGGCCGGGGTGCAGGAGGGCGTCTGGCCTGACCTGCGCCTGCGCGGCAGCCTGCTCGGCTCGGAGCGCCTGGTCGACGTGCTGGCCGGCCGGGCCGACGGCGCCGGCCTGCGCGCCAGCCTGGTCGGGCAGACGTCGGCGCTGCTGGACGAGGAGCGGCGGCTGTTCCACGTGGCGATCAGCCGGGCACGGCGGCGGCTGCTGGTCACCGCTGTGGCGTCGGCGGCGGTCGGCGGGGACGACCACGAGGAGCAGCCGAGCCGCTTCCTGCACGAGCTCGCCGCCGCCGACCCGCCCGCCACCGGCGGAACCGGCCCGGCTCCGACCGGCCCGAACCCGACCGGCCCGGCCTCGAACGGCCCGGCGGGGAACGGTCCGACAGGCCAGGCCACGCGCGGGCAAGCCGCAGACGGGCCGGTGCCGCACGGGGACGAGCATCCGCAGGACGGGCCGCCGACCGCGCTCCCGGTCACCCTGCCGCCGCGCGGGCTCACCCTGTCCGCGCTGGTGGCGGAGCTGCGTACCGCTGTCACCGACCCGGCGGCGCCGGTCACCCGGCGGCACGCGGCGGCGGGTGAGCTGGCGCGGCTGGCCGCCGCCGGGGTGCCCGGCGCGCACCCGGACGACTGGTGGGGACTGCGCGGTCTCTCCGACGACCGGCCGCTGGTCGACGAGGGCGAGCCGGTGCGGGTCACCCCGTCGGCGATGGAGAGCGCGTTGCGGTGCAGCCTGCGCTGGCTGCTGGAACGGCACGGCGGCAGCGGGCCGGCCAGCGCCGCGCAGGGCGTCGGCAACCTGGTGCACGCCGCGGCGATGCTGGCCGAGGACGCGAGCGTCGACCGGGAGGCGTTGCTGGAGTACGTGGCTGCGCGGTTCGACGCGATCGAGCTGGCCGCCCGGTGGATGGCCGGCCCGGAGCGGCAGCGCGCCGAGGCGATGGTGGACAAGCTGCTGCGCTGGCTGGCGGGCAACCCGCGCCGGCTGCTCGCGATCGAGCACGAGTTCGCGGTCCGCCTCGACGACCCGGCCCGCCCGATCCAGCTGACCGGCCGGGTCGACCGGCTGGAGGTCGACGCCGAGGGGCGGCTCGTGGTGATCGACCTGAAGACCGGCAAGTCGACGGCGGTCACCGAGCGGGAGGTGGCCGAGCATCCGCAGCTCGGCGCGTACCAGGCGGCGGTGGAGGCGGGCGGGTTCGCCGAGTTCGGCGAGGAGCCGGGCGGGGCCGCGCTTGTGCAGCTCGGCACCGGCGCGCGGGACGCGAAGGAGCAGACCCAGGCAGCGGCCGGGGAGGGGCCGGAGGCCGGGTGGGCCACCGCGCTGGTACGCCGTACCGCCGAGACCATGGCCGCCTCGACGTTCGCCGCCGTGGCCAACTCCAAGTGCCGGGTCTGCCCGGTCCGCACCAGCTGCCCGGTCTCCGGCCAGGGCCGCCAGGTGGTCGAGCCACCCCCGGAGAACTCGTGAGCGTTCAGCCGGCGCTGTTCGGCGCCTCCGCCACGCCCGCGCCGCGTACCGCCGACGCCGGGCCCCGCTACACGCCTGTCGAGCTGGCCCGGCTGCTGCGGCTGCCCGCGCCCACCCGGGAGCAGGCCGCGATCATCGCCGCGCCGGTGGAGCCGCTGCTGGTGGTCGCGGGCGCCGGCTCGGGCAAGACCGAGACGATGGCGGCGCGGGTGATGTGGCTGGTCGCCAACTCCTACGTACGCCCCGAGCACATCCTCGGCCTCACCTTCACCCGCAAGGCGGCCGGTGAGCTCGCCCACCGGGTCCGGACCCGCCTCGACCAGCTCATCCGGCGGCTCGGCCGGCAGGGGCGGGACCCGCACGACGACCCGCTGGCGGGCGAGCCGACGGTGTCCACGTACCACTCGTACGCGGGGCGGATCGTCACCGAGCACGGGTTGCGCGCCGGGTACGAGCCGACCACCCGGCTGCTCACCGAGGCGTCCCGCTGGCAGCTTGTCGACCTGCTGGTGCGCAACTACGACGGCGACATGTCCGAGGTGGACCGGATGCCGTCCACGATCACCGACGCCGTACTGGCGCTCGCCGGTGAGCTGGACGAGCACCTGGTCGACCCGGACGAGCTGGCCGCCTGGACGGGCCGCTTCTTCGCCGAGGTGCAGTCCCGGCCGGGCCGGGTCTACGCCGACGTGCGCAAGGCGCTCCAGCTCCAGCGGACCCGGCTGAAGCTGCTGCCGCTGGTGCGCGCGTACGCCCGGCGCAAGGACGACTTCGAGGCGATGGACTTTGCCGACCAGCTGGCCCGCGCCGCCCGGGTGGCCCGCGACCACCCCGGCGTCGGTGTGATCGAGCGGGACCGGTTCCGGGTGGTGCTGCTCGACGAGTACCAGGACACCAGCCACGCCCAGGTGGTGCTGCTCAACGCGCTCTTCGGCGGCGGCCACCCGGTCACCGCGGTCGGCGACCCGTGCCAGTCCATCTACGGCTGGCGGGGAGCAAGCGCCGGCACGCTCGACCGGTTCCCCGCCGAGTTCGCCCGCGCCGACGGCAGCCCCGCCGACGTGCTCAGCCTGACCACGAGCTGGCGCAACCGGCCGGAGATCCTCGGCGTCGCCAACGCGCTGTCGGTGCCGCTGCGGGCGGCCGGCGCGCGGGTGCCGGAACTGCACGCCGCGCTCAGCGTCCGCGACCCGATCCCGCACCGCACTCCGGGCGGGCAGGCCGCCGGGACCGTGCACTGCGCGCTGCTGGAGACGTACGCCGACGAGGCCGACTGGATCGCGGACAGCGTGCTGGCGGCGTGGCGGGGCGCGGCCGGGATGCCCGGCGCGCTGCCCGAGCACATCCCGGCCGACCGCCGCCCCACCACAGCGGTGCTGGTACGGGTGCGCAGCCAGATCCCGGCGATCGAGGCGGCGTTGCGTGCCCGCGGGCTTCCTGTCGACGTGGTCGGCCTGGGCGGGCTGCTGGACACCCCGGAGGTACGGGACGTGGTGTGCACGCTGCGCGTGCTCGCCGACCCGACCGACGGCGCGGCGCTGCTGCGGCTGCTCACCGGCGCGCGCTGGCGGATCGGCCCGCGTGACCTGGTCGCCCTGCACCGCCGGGCCCGCGCGATCGCCCGCGGCCGCCGGGAGCTGACCGGGGACGAGGGCCCGGAGATCACCGTGGACGCGCTGGACGAGGCGACGCTCGTGGAGGCGCTGGCCGACCTGGGGCCGGCGCAGGCGTACTCGGCCGAGGGCTACGCGCGGCTGCGCTCGTACGGGATGGAGCTGGCGCTGCTGCGCTACCGGCTGGACCAGTCGCTGCCGGAGCTGATCGCGGACATCGAGCGGACCATCGGGCTCGACGTCGAGGTGGCGGTCCGGGCCGGCCGGGACGGCGCGGGCGACGCCGGGCTGGCCCGCGCGCACCTGGACGCGCTCGGTGACGTCGCGGCCCGGTTCAGCGGTGAGACGCCCGGCGCGACGCTCGCCGGTTTCCTCGCCTACCTGGCCGCGGCCGAGGACGAGGAGCGCGGGCTGGCGCCCGGTGAGGTCGAGGTGGTGGCCGGCGCGGTGCAGGTGCTCACCGCGCACGCCGCGAAGGGCCTGGAGTGGGACGTGGTGGCGGTCGCCGGGATGACCCGGGGCGTCTGGCCGGGGCCGGTCCGCAACTCCGACCACTGGCTGGGCGGGCTCGGCGTGCTGCCGTTCCCGTTGCGCGGCGACGCGGATGGCCTGCCCGAGCTGGCCCTGCCGGAGGCCGAGGACCAGCGCGGGGTGGCCCGGGCGCTGACCGAGTTCACCGACGCCTGGCGGGCGCACGACGAGCGGGAGGAGCGCCGGCTGGCGTACGTGGCGGTGACCCGCCCTCGCCGCCTGCTGCTCTGCTCGGGCTACTGGTGGGGGGAGGGGACCAAACGGTTCCGGGGCCCGTCGGTCTTCCTGCGCGAGGTGCACGACGCCTGCCTGGCCGACCCGGACGGCCACGTGGTCGACGCCTGGACGCCCGAGCCGGCCGGCGACGCGGTGAACCCGACCACCGAGACCGTGCTGCGGGCCGAGTGGCCGGCCGACCCGCTGGGCGCCCGCCGGCCGGCGCTCACCGAGGCGGCGGCGCTGGTCCGCCGGTACCTCGCCGACCCGGAGGTGGCCCGGCGCGAGGCGGCGCTGCTCGCCACGACCGGCGCGGTGGAGGACGCCGAGGTGGCGCGCTGGCGGCGCGAGGCCGAGCTGCTGCTCGCCGAGCGGGCGGAGCTGGCCCGGCAGGCCGAGGCGGTCGAGGTGGAGCTGCCCGGCCAGCTCTCGGTGACCCAGCTCGTGGCGTTGCGCCGCGACCCCGAGGCGCTGGCCCGGACGCTGCGCCGCCCGATGCCCACCGAACCGACGCCGTACGCCCGGCGCGGCACCGCGTTCCACGCCTGGCTGGAGCAGCGCTTCGGCGCCGACCGGCTGCTCGACGTGGACGAGCTGCCCGGCGCGGCGGACGAGGACGCGGCCCCGGACGAGGCGCTGGTCGAGTTGCAGGAGCGCTTCCTGGCCAGCGAGTGGGCCGACCGGGTGCCGGTGGAGGTGGAGGTGCCGTTCGCCACAGTCGTCGCCGGGGTGGTGATCAGGGGCCGGATGGACGCCGTCTTCGCCCGCCCGGGCGGGCGCTACGACGTGGTCGACTGGAAGACCGGGCGGCAGCCCACCGGCCGGGAGGCCGACGCGGCGGCGGTGCAGTTGGCGGTCTACCGGCTGGCCTGGGCGGAACTGGCCGGGGTGCCGGTGGAGCGGGTCGGCGCCGCGTTCCACTACGTCCGGGACTCCGCCACCGTCCGCCCGGCCGACCTGCTCGACGCGGAGGGGCTGGCCGATCTGGTGGCCGCCGTGCCGGAAATCCCGGGGGATCTACCGCAGGGCACGAGTCCGTGATACGTTGTCCGGGTTGCAGTTTTGGTTTCCAGAGACTCTGTGTGCGCCTGGCGGATTGTGGCCCCAGGCGCTCTTTGTTGTGTCCGGAGTTCTCCGGGCGGGGCGACCAGCAGCGACAGGCACGCCGCGTATTCCACGCGCGGGGTGCTCCTCTCCGGCCCGCAACACGTGCGGGCCGACCGTTCCGTCAAGGAGACGAAACACATGGCAATTGGCACCGTCAAGTGGTTCAACGCTGACAAGGGCTTTGGCTTCATCACCCCGGACGACGGCGGCGCCGACGTCTTCGCCCACTTCTCGGCGATCCAGACCTCCGGCTACCGGAGCCTGGACGAGAACCAGCGGGTCGAGTTCGAGGTGACCCAGGGCCAGAAGGGCCCGCAGGCGGAGAACATCCGCCCGCTCTGATCTTCGGATCAACCGGCACCACCACCGCGCCCTCTCGGGCGCGGTGCACGGGCCGGCCCGCCTCTGCTGGGCCGGCCCGTCCCTTCGGTTCGTGCTTGTGACCACCGGTTACGCCGGTGACGCGCCGCAGCCCGGCGCCCTTCCTCGACACGTGCCGCCTCGAGGAAGGCTTTCCGCATGACCACGACCCTGCCCACGTTCGCCGCCACCGGCCTGGCTCCGGCGCTCATCTCCGAGCTGGCCGCGCAGGGCATCTCCGCGCCGTTCCCGATCCAGGCGGCCACGCTGCCGGACTCCCTGGCCGGCCGGGACGTGCTCGGCCGGGGCCGTACCGGTTCCGGCAAGACTCTCGCGTTCGGGCTGCCGCTGCTGCACCGTACGGCCGGTCGCCGGGCCCGCCCGGGCCGCCCGCTCGCGCTGGTGCTCGTACCCACCCGGGAACTGGCCGCGCAGGTCACCGCCGCGCTCACCCCGTACGCGGCCACGCTCGGGCTGCGCTGCGCGACAGTGGTCGGCGGGCTCTCCCTGACCCGGCAGGCGGCCGCGCTGCGGGCCGGCGCCGAGGTGCTGGTGGCCACCCCGGGTCGGCTGCACGACCTGATCGACCGCGGGGACGCCCGGCTGGACCAGGTGACCATCACCGTGCTGGACGAGGCCGACCAGATGGCCGACATGGGCTTCCTGCCGCAGGTGACGAAGCTGCTGGAGCAGGTCGCGCCGGGTGGGCAGCGGATGCTCTTCTCGGCCACCCTGGACGGGGGCGTGGACCGGCTGGTCCGCCGCTTCCTGGCCAATCCGGTGACGCACTCCGTGGACCCGGGCACCGCCACCGTCACCGCGATGACCCACCACGTGCTGCACCTCGAGGCGGACGACAAGCAGGCCGCGCTGGCCCACATCGCCGCCCGCGAGGGCCGCACCATCGTCTTCATCGCCACCAAGCACCGCGCCGACCGGGTGGCCCGGCAGTTGCTCGCCAAGGGCGTACGCGCCGCGGCGCTGCACGGCGGCAAGTCGCAGCCGCAGCGCACCCGCATCCTGGAGCAGTTCCGCACCGGCCAGGTCACCGCGCTGGTGGCCACCGACGTGGCGGCCCGGGGCATCCACGTCGACGGGCTGGACCTGGTGGTCAACGCCGACCCGCCCGCCGAGGCCAAGGACTACCTGCACCGGGGTGGCCGGACCGCGCGGGCCGGCGAGTCGGGCACCGTGGTCACACTGGTGCTGCCGGAGCAGCGCCGGGACGTCGCCCGGCTGATGAGCACCGCGGGCATCAACCCCAAGAACACCCGGGTACGCGCCGGCGACAGCGAGCTGAGCCGGCTCACCGGCGCCCGCGAGCCGTCCGGTGTGCCGGTGACCATCACCGCGCCCGCCGCCGCGCACCCCGCCCCGGCGACCCGCCCTCGCCGGCGTCCGCGCCGCCGCTGACCGCGGCCCGTCGCCCGACCGGCCTCCCGTCTGTGCGGGCCGCGCCCGACCGCCCTCGCGTCCGGTCGGCCCGCGTCTGTGCGGGCCGCGCCCGAGCGGCCTCGCGTCCGGTCGGCCTGCGTTGTCCGGGCCCCGCCTGACCGGCTCGCCTCCGATCGGGCCGAGCGTTCGTTCCTGAGTCGGGAATCAGTCGATGTTCGGTCGGCTGCCCGACTGTGCGACCGCCGCGTGACGGTGATGCTGTCGCGCGGAGAACCGGTCGGGGGGTCGGCCGGACGCGGAGGGAGCGGTCATGGCGGGGGACGTAGGCCCAGGCGGAGCACGGGAAGTGCTGCTGGTGCTCGCGGTCGCGGGCGCCGGCCTGGCGCTCGCCGCGGTGGCCGCGTTCGGGCCGTGGCAGCCGTCCGACGACGGCCCGCAGGACCGTGGTGCCGCCCGCAGCTTCACCCCCGGAATGAGCGCCCCTCACGCTCCGTAACGGTCGCGGAGGGGCGATGCCCGAATACCGATATGACTCTGAGGCATGAATATGCCCCAGAGTCATATCGGTCGGAAGTCATACCTTCTCCGGCCGGGCAGCGGGCGGCCGGGCGGAAAGCCGGTGGACCAGAGCCCGGGCGGCCCCGAACCCGCGCGTCAGGGTGCCGTCGCCCGGTCGCTCAGCAGGTCGGCGAGCGTGGTCCGGTCCACGACCAGGGCGATCGCGCCGTCCACCGCCAGCCACACGTCCCGCAGGCCGGTGGCCACGCCGTGGTAGCCGGCCCGGTCGGCGGGAATGCCCCGGACACTGGTGATCGCGCCACCCACCGCGCGCAGCACGTCACCGACGCTGATCTCGTCCGGCGGACGGGTGAGCGCGTACCCGCCCTCGGTGCCGCGGTGGCTGTGCAGCAGTCCGGCCCGCCGCAGGTCGAGCAGGATCCCCTGGAGGAAGCTGAGCGGGATGTCCTGACTCTCGGCCAGGCTCGCCGCCTTGACCAGCTCGCCGCCACCGACCCCCGAGTCACCCGTGGTGTCGGCGACGTCGGCGACGGCGAGCATGGCCCGGAGCGCGTAGTCGGCGCGCGCGGAGATGTACACGGCGTCAGTTGCCGGCCTGGTCCAGCACGCCCCAGCGGCGGCGGATCGCCTTGTCGGCGGCCCCGAACGCGGTGTCCACCAGCAGACCCACCACCAGGATGACGATCATGATGGCCATCAGCCGCGGCGCCTCGCTCAGCTCGCGCGCGTAGGTGAGCTGAGCGCCGATCGAGGTGCGGGTGGCGATGACCACCAGCAGCTCACCGGCCATCAGGCTGCGCCAGGCGAACGCCCAGCCCTGCTTGAGCCCGGCCACGATGGCTGGTAGCGCGGCCGGCGCGATCACGTACCGGTAGAGGTTCAGCCCTCGCGCGCCGAGGTTGCGGCCGGCGCGGACCAGCAGCGGCGGCACGTAGTCCACGCCGTGGATGACGCCGTTGGCGACCGACGGTGCGGCGCCGAGCACCACCACGAAGAAGATCGCCTGCTCACTGAGCTGGAACAGCAGGATGGCCAGCGGGAACCAGGCGATCGACGGCATGGTCTGCAACGCGGTGATCATCGAGCCGAGCGCGGCCCGGAGCACCTTGACCCGGGCCACGCCCAGGCCGAGCAGCAGACCGACCGCCACCGCGGCGGCGAAGCCGACCGCCGCCCGCCGGGCCGTGGTGGCCAGGCCCTCCCAGAGCGCCGAGCTGAGCAGGTACTCCCCGAGGTCGCCGAAGACCACTGCCGGGCCGGGCAGCGCCCACGGCTCCTTCCACCCGGACCAGACCACCGCCTGCCAGATCGCCACCGCGAGCGCGAGCGCGGCGAGCTTGGGCCAGGTGGCCGACCACAGGCGGCGTACCCGGGACGGGCCCTTCTCCCGGCCGGCGATCTCCAGCGCGTCGAGCCCGGAGATCTCCGCGTCGGCCCGCGCCGCCGCGGACAGGGTGTCACTGGCCATGCCGGCCCACCTCCTTGCGCAGCCGGTCGGTGACCTCGGCGGCGATGGCCGAGACCTCCGGCGAGTCGATCCGCCGGGGGCGCGGCACGGCGACCTCGGTGGAGTAGATGATCCGGCCGGGCCGGCTGGAGAGCAGCACGATGCGGTCGGCGAGCCGGGCCGCCTCGCGGACGTTGTGCGTGACGAACAGGACGGTGAGCTTGCGCTCGGTCCAGATCCGCTCCAGCTCGTCGTGCAGGATGTCGCGGGTCATCGCGTCCAGCGCGCCGAACGGCTCGTCCATCAGCAGCACCGACGTCTCCAGCGCGAGCGTGCGGGCCAGCGCGACGCGCTGCCGCATGCCGCCGGAGAGCTGGTGCGGACGCTTGCGGCCGAACTCGGACAGGTGGACCGTGCGCAGCAGCTCGGCCACCCGCTCCTTGCGCTGGTCGCGGGGCAGGCCGCGCAGCTTCAGCGGCACCTCGACGTTGCCCTCGACTGTCAGCCACGGGAACAGCGCCGGCTCCTGGAACATCAGTCCCGGGTTGACGCCCTCGCCGAGCTCGATCGTGCCGCCGCTGGCCCGGTCCAGGCCGGCGACCAGGTTGAGCAGCGTGCTCTTGCCGCAGCCGGACGCGCCGACCATGCAGACGAACTCGCCGGGCGCGACGTCCAGCGACAGCCCGTCCAGTGCCAGGACGGCCTGATCGCCCTGGCCGTACACCTTGGTCACGCCGCGCAGCGCGACCGAGCCGGTCGCGCTGCGCGGGGTCGTGGTCGTCGACGTCACGGCTGACTGACCTCGGCCTTGCCCTGCGCCTTGAGGACCTCGTTGAGGAACTTCAGGTCGTAGAGGCCGTTCAGGTCGACCGGCTGGGTCAGCCCGACCGCGACGGCGTGGTCCAGGCCGGTCTTCAGCGAGGCCGGGATCGGGTCGTTGGTGAACTCCAGCGTCGGCCAGGCCTGCTTGATCAGCTTGAGGTCCAGCGGCTTGCCGGTGATCTTGCCGATGTGGTCGGAGATGGCCTGCTGCGCCTCGTCCGGCTTGGTGTTGACGAACTCGTTCGCCGCGACCTGGCCCTCGACCAGCTTCTTCACCACGTCCGGGTGCGCGTTGAGGAACTTGGTGCTGACCAGCAGGTTGGTGATGACGAACTTCTTGTCCGGCCAGAGGTCACGCTCGTCGACGAGCACCTTGCCGCCGGCGTTGATCAGCCGGGAGACGAACGGCTCGGGCACCCACGCGCCGTCGATGGCGCCGCTGCCGAACGTCTCGATCGTCTGCGCGTTCTCCTGCGGGACGATCTTGACGTCGCCGCCGCCCTCCTTGGTGGTCTCCAGGCCCTTCTCCTTGAGCCAGAAGCGCAGCGCCACGTCCTGGGTGTTGCCGAGCTGCGGGGTGGCGATCTTCTTGCCGCGCAGCTGCTCCACCGAGGTGATGCCGGGCTTGACCACGAGCGCGACGCCGCCGGACGCCGCGCCGGAGATGACCCGGACGGCCTCGCCCTTGGACTTGGAGAAGGCGTTCACCGTCGGGTTCGGGCCGATGTACGTGGCGTCGAGCGCGCCGGAGAAGACGGCCTCGATGGCGGCCGGGCCGGCGTTGAAGGTCTTCGTGTCCAGCTCGACGTCGCTGCCGAGCTTCTCCTTGAAGATCCCCTTCTCCACGCCGACCACGGCCGGGGCGTGCGTGATGTTGGGGAAGTAACCCAGGCGCAGCGTCACCGGGCCGGACCCGCCGGCGGCGTCGCTGTCCTCGCCGCAGGCGGCAGTGGTGCCGAGCGTGGCCGCGCCGACCGCGGCCAGGGTCGCCAGGGTGACCAGGCGGCGCAGGGGAAGCCCTCTCATCGAATGTCCAATCCGCAGTATTCCTATTTAGTTGGTAGGAAGACTGGGGCAGACGTCGAGCGGCGTCAAGACCCGATCCGGGCGTCGGGACCGCGACCTCGGCTTTCCCGATAATTCCCACCTGTTCGGTGGAGAAGGCGTGGCCGGTCGGTCGGCCCCCGGCCCCGCCGTCCGGCGGGCCGCCGCACACCGGCGGTAGAGCCGGTACGGAAGCGCTAATGTCGATCTCGTGCCCACGCCGAGAGCGAAGATCCCAGCGACGAAGTACCCGGTCGAACGACTCACCCTCGACAACGGCCTGCGTGTGGTGCTCACGCCGGACCGCAGCGCCCCGGTCATCGGGGTGGCGGTGGTCTACGACGTCGGCATCCGCTCCGAGCCGGAGGGACGCACCGGGTTCGCCCACCTCTTCGAGCATCTGATGTTCCAGGGCTCGGAGAACCTGGAGAAGCTGGCCCACTTCCGGCACGTCCAGGGCGCGGGCGGAACGTTCAACGGCTCCACCCACCTGGACTACACCGACTACTTCGAGACGCTGCCCGCCAACGCCCTGGAACGCGCGCTGTTCCTGGAGGCCGACCGGATGCGCGGCCCCCGGCTGACCGAGGAGAACCTGCGCAACCAGGTCGACGTGGTCAAGGAGGAGATCCGGGTCAACGTGCTGAACCGGCCGTACGGCGGGTTCCCCTGGCTGACGCTGCCCCCGGTGATGTTCGACACCTTCCCCAACGCGCACGACGGCTACGGCTCCTTCGTCGACCTGGAGTCGGCGACAGTTGCCGACGCCGCCGACTTCTTCCGCCGCTACTACGCCAGCGGCAACGCCGTACTGGCGGTCAGCGGCGACATCGACGTGGCCGAGGCGACCACGCTCATCGAGCGGCACTTCGGCGACGTGCCGGCCCGTCCCGCGCCGCAGCGGCCCGACTTCGCCGAGCCCGACCTGACCACCGAGCGGCGCAGCACGTACACCGACGCGCTGGCCCCGCTCCCGGCGGTGGCCGGCGCGTGGCGGGTGCCCGACCCGATCAGCGACTTCGCCGGCTACCTGCCCTATGTGGTGCTGGCCGAGGTGCTCACCGACGGCGACGCCTCGCGGCTGGTCGAGCGGCTCGTGCAGCGCGACCGGTCGGTCACCAGCCTCGGCGGGTACGTCGGTTTCATGGGCGACCCGTTCGACGTGCGCGACCCCACCGCGCTGCTGCTCCAGGCGCACCTGCCGCCCGGCGGCGACGTCGACAAGGTGCTGCGCACGATCGACGAGGAGCTGGACCGGCTGGCGACCGACGGGCTGACCGAGGGGGAGCTGGCGCGTACCCAGGCCCGGATGGCCACCCACCTGCTGCGCGACACCGACGCGGTGCTCGGCCGGGCGTTGCGGATGGCGGTGCTGGAACAGCAGCGCGGCGAGCCGGGCCTGCTCAACGAGCTGCCCCGGCTGGTCGGCGCGGTGACCGAGGACCAGGTCCGGGCCGCCGCCGCCACCCTGCGGCCCGAGCGCCGCGCGTCCGTCGAGGTCGTCGCCGGAGGAGCCCGATGAGCACGAGTACGACCGCCGCCACCACCGTCCGGCCGCTTCCGGCGCTGCGCCCGAACCGCCGTCTCAAGGTGCCCAAGCAGGCCGAGCGCACGTTGCGCAACGGCCTCACCGTGATCGCGGTACGCCGCTCCGCCGTGCCGCTGGTGGAACTGCGGCTCTGGATGCCGTTCGGCCGTGCCCACCTCGCGCGCGGCGCGATGCTGGCGCAGACCATGCTCGCCGGCACGCAGGCGCACAGCGCCACCGAGATCGCCGCCGAGCTGCAGAAGGTCGGCGGAGGGCTGACCGCCGGTCTCGACCCGGACCGGCTGATGCTCTCCGGCGCCGGTCTGGTCACCGGGCTGGACCGGATGCTGGAACTGCTCGCCGAGGTGCTCACCGGCGCCAACTACCCGGCCGACTGGGTGGAGACCGAACGGGACCGGCTCGTCGACCGCATCCAGGTCGCCCAGAGCCAGCCGTCGCACCTGGCCCGCACCGCGCTGCTCAAGCGGATGTACGGCCGCCACCCGTACGCCGTGCAGACCCCCGACCCGGACCAGGTCCGGGCGGTCCGGCCGGCCGCGCTGCGGCGGCTGCACGCCGAGCGGGTGCACCCGGCCGGGGCGGTGCTCGTGGTCGTCGGCGACGTACAGCCGGAGCGGGCGCTGGACGCGGCCGAGCAGGCGCTCACCGGCTGGCGCGGCGACGGGCACGTCGCCGAACTGCCGCCCGCGCCGCCGCTGGAACCCGGACCGCTGCTGCTGGTCGACCGGCCCGGCTCGGTGCAGTCCTCGCTGCGCCTCGCCCTGCCCGCGGTGCCGCGCACCCACCCGGACCACGCCGCGCTGCAACTGGCGAACCTCATCTTCGGCGGCTACTTCTCCTCCCGCTGGGTGGAGAACATCCGCGAGGACAAGGGCTACACGTACGGGCCGCACTCGCTCGTCGAGCACTCGGTGGCCGGTTCGGTGCTCATCGCCGGCGCCGAGGTGGCCACCGAGGTGACCGCGGCGGCGCTCGTGGAGACGAACTACGAGCTGGGCCGCCTGGCCACGGTGCCGCCGAAGGCCGACGAGCTGGAGCAGGCCCGCCAGTACGCGCTCGGCACGCTTCAGCTCGGCATGTCCACCCAGGCCGGGCTCGCGTCGCTGACCAGTGCGTACGCCGGCAACGGGCTGCGGCTGGACTTCCTCGCCGAGCACGCCGCCCGGCTCGCCGCCGCGACGGTGGACGACGTGGCCGAGGTGGCCGCCCGCTACCTGGCGCCGGCCCGCGCGGTCACCGTCGTGCTCGGCGACGCCGAGCGGGTGGCCGACTCGCTCGCCACGCTCACACCGGTGCGTACGGAATCCGCATGAGCGGCGAGCCCGCGCCCCCGCTGGCCCGGTCCACGCTCGACCGGGCCGCCCACCGGCGTACCGACCCGGCCTGGCTGGCCGAGGCGTGGGAGCGGTCGCGGGTGCTGGTGCTCGACTCGGCGGCCGAGGGGCGTGCCCTGGTCCGGGGCGTGGCGGCCCCGCCGGAACTGGTCCTGGTCGGCCCCGGCGACCTGCCGGAGGTGCCGCGCTCGGTGCCGATGTTCCTCGGCGTCGAGCCGGACGGCGTGCCCGTCTTCGCGGTGGACGGGCCGCTGCCGGCGCTGCCGGAGACCCGCCCGGCGCACCTGCGCGAGGTGGGCCACCTGATGACCGACCGGGACGCCGGCCTGTTCACCACCGCGCTGGCGCTGCTCAACTGGCACCTGCGGCACGGCTACTCGTCCACGACGGGGAAGGCGACGCGGGCCGACGAGGCGGGTTGGTCGCGGATCGACCCGGGCGGCGACCGGGTCTGGCCGCGTACCGACCCGGCCATGATCGTGCTGGTGCACGACGGTGCGGACGGCGCGGACGGCCGCTGCCTGCTCGGCAACAACGCGGCCTGGCCGCGCACCCCCGGGCAGCGCCGCTACTCCTGCCTGGCCGGATACGTCGAGCCCGGCGAGTCGGCCGAGGCCGCCGTGCTCCGCGAGGTCCGTGAGGAGGTCGGCGTCCCGGTCGAGGAGATCATGTACGTCGGCAGCCAGTCCTGGCCGTTCCCCGGCTCGCTGATGCTCGGCTTCCTGGCCCGCGCCGACGCGGAGGCGCCGATCCGGGTCGACCTGGCCGAGATCGCGCACGCGCGCTGGTTCACCCGCCGGGAGATCGGGGCCGCGCTGGCCGGCGAGCCGGTACCGGTGGGCGGGGGAGACCGGCTGGTCCTGCCGCCGCCGTCGTCGATCGCGTTGTTCCTGGTGCACCGCTGGCTCGACGGCCACTGCTGACCCACCCGACGTCTGCCTGCCAGTCGGGCTGCAGGTTTCGGCTGGTGCCGCGGCGCCAGCTCGGGGAAGTGGTGTGGTCAAGGCCGGTGGGATCCCGCCACCTCCCCGAACTGGCGGGGTCGGG
>NZ_LIVU01000004.1:0-175445 GCF_001905625.1 Micromonospora sp. TSRI0369 | reverse complement strand
GGGTGGGTGGGATCTCGCCACTTCGCCGGGCTGGTGGGGTCGGGTGGGTGGGATCCCGCCACTTCGCCGGGCTGGCGGGGTCGGGGTGGGTGGGTTATCGCCACTTCGCCGGGCTGGTGGGTGGGCCGGGTTTCGGTGGTCGTGCCACCGTCGGGTGTGCGTGGGGCGGGATTCAGGGTCGGGTTGGCGGTTTTCGGCTGGCGGGCGGCGCCAGTTCGGGGGAGTGGTGTGGTCGGGGCCGGTGGGATACCGCCACCTCCCCGAACTGGCGGGGTGGAGGTGGGTGGTTACCGCCACTTCGCCGGACTGGTGGGGCCGGGCTGGGTGCGATGTCACCACTTCGCCGAGCTGGTGGGTGGGCCGGGTTTCGGTGGTCGTGCCACCGCGGGTGCGTGGCGGGACTCGGGGTCGGGTTGGCGGGTTTCGGCTGGTAGGTGGTGCCAGCTCGGGGAAGTGGTGTGGTCGAGGGCGGTGGGATGCAGCCACCTCGCCGAGCTGGCGAAGCTGCCGGCCGGTCCGGGCGGACAGAGGGCCGGGTGGAGACAGGGCCGGGCGGACACAGGGCCGGGTGGACACAGGACGGGCGGACACGGTCCCGGCCCGGACCGTCGTTGCCGCGACGGTCTCGGGCCGGGAACACGGGCCGTCGTGGCCGGGTGAGGCGATGATCGGCGGGGGAAGCCGGTCCGGCCACGACGGACGTCAGCGTCCGGTCATCCACCGTCCCAGCGGTACGGGTGCCCGGGTGCGGGCTCCTCGATGGGCAGCACCTTGACCCGGTGCCGGCCGGCGCGTACCGCCCCGACGGCGGACAGCGCCCGGGCGAGCAGGAGCGCGGCGTCCCGGTCCTCGGCGTGGACGACCTGGCGGCGGGGTTCCGGCGTGCTCGTCTCGTCCCGCAGGCGGCCCCCGCCGGCCCAGACGGCGGCGATGTCGGCGTCGGCGGCGGTACGGATCTCGGTGCGGACGATCAGGAACCGCATGGTGTCCCCCGGAGAGTGGACGGTTACCCGCTGGAACTTCCACGTCACTCCCGCGTCATGTTACGCCGCTGTGTCCTCCCGACAAGTGGAACGCGCCAGCTCGACCGATCGGGGGATGCCAGGTCAGCACCGTTGTCGGGGCCGGACACGCGAGGGGGCCGCCGGCGTGACGCCGACGGCCCCGAACGTTCGCCGGATCAGTCCAGATCGAACTGACCGTTCTTCGCCCCGGCGAGGAAGCCGAGCCAGTCGGCCCGGTTGAACAGCAGGACCGGCCCGCTCGGATCCTTGCTGTCCCGCAGTGCCATGGTCGCCGGCCCGGTGCCGAGCGGCGCGACCTCCACGCAGTTGGAGGTCTGGCTGCGGGTGCTCTTGCGCCAGGTGGCGTCGGCGAGCTCTCCCGAGAGGGCGGTCGTGCTGGTACGGATCTCGTTCATGGTGCTTGCTCCTGGTGAGGTGCTCCGATGGGACCGAGCGACGCCGGAGCGCGGACGGTGTCCTGCCGGATCACCGCTCCGTGGTGAGGCGCCCCGAGTCCCGGCGGCGCTGGGTCGGCGCCGTTGCCGGCCCGTACACCGCCGTGGACTCGACTGCCGTGCCGGTCAGCCGTCCTGTCGCCTCGATCAACCAGGAGAGGGTGTCCGATGCGGAGAGTGCCGACGAGCATAGCCACTCGAACACCACTTTATAGCGATTTAGGGTGTTCACCTCGGTCGACATGACGTCGGTGAACCCACCTTCGATGGCCAATGTCTCCGGATCGAGCGGATCGGCGAACCGGTAGACCGAGAACGCGGTCGGCGGAAGGTACCAGTCGCCGACCCGGGTGTCCCGCAACAGCAGCAGCAACGTCACGTTCGGGAGCAGGGCCATCTCGCACAGGTGGACGAGCTGGTCGTGCAGCACCTCCGGCGGGCCGGCCCGCCGGCCGAGAGCGGCCTCCTCCAGCACGGCCGTGTACCGGGGCACATCGGGGGAGCGGGTCAGCAGCGACTGGCGGGCCTGCCGCGCGCGTACCTCGGTCTCCGGGTCCTCGTGCTCCTGGTCGCCGGCCTCGGCGGCGACCTGCGCGGCCGACATGATCCGGTGCCGGGCGTACCCGGGCGTCTGCAACAGCCCCGGGACCAGCACCGGGTTGTACTCGGAGATCTCCGCGCAGCCGGCCTCCAGCTCGGCGAAGGCGCGCTGCTGCTGAGTCATCACCGGGAAGTTGCGCAGCCACCCGCGCATGTCGCCGGCCTCGTGGGTGATCCCGGTCAGGTCCGCGCGCTGCTCCTCGTCGGCGCCGTAGAGCGTCAACAACACGTCCACGTCGTCCGGGTCGGGCCGGCTGCGGCCGTTCTCCAGGCGGGACAACTTGGATGCGGAGGCCCAGCCGATCCGCTCGATGACCTGGTCACCGGTCAGACCGGCCTGTTCGCGGAGCCGACGCAGCTCGATGCCGAGTCGACGGCGGCGCAGAATCGGGCCTGGTACGGCAGGAGGCACGGTGTCCTCTTTCCCGTCGACCGTCGCAGGACACGACGGTAACTGTATGAAATTCGCCCCCCACGGTCAGTATGGACGGCGCGACCGGCGTCGGAGGTTCCGGCACGGGCGTGTCATGAGACAAAAAGAGGACTGTGGAGGGTGTCTTCACCAGCGCCCACCCCCGACGCGTCCCTGGTGGCGCACCCCTGCCGGAGGCAATCCGATGCGCACCGTCCTGCGCCGCCCCGACTTCCGTCTCCTCTTCGCCGCACTGGTGGCGAGCATGGCGGCGGAGTCGGTGCTGCTGCTCGCCCTGGCCGTCTGGGTCAAGGACCTGACCGGGTCGGACAGCATGGCGGGGGCGACCATCTTCGCGGTCATCGCCCCGATGGCGCTCGCCCCGCTCGTCGGCTGGGTGGTCGACCGCTACCGCCGGAAACCCTTCTTCATCGCCGCCAACCTGGTCGCGGCCGCGCTGCTCAGCCCGCTGCTCACGGTGCGGGACCGGTCCGACGTCTGGGTGATCTACGTGGTCGCGGCGTTCTACGGACTGTCGTACATCACGCTCGCCGCCGTGCTCAACGGACTGATCCGGCATCTGGTTCCGGCCGACTCGCTGGCCGACGCGAACGGTCTGCTGCAGACAGTCCGGCAGGGCCTGCGGCTGATCGGGCCGCTCGCCGGGGCGGGCGTCTACGCCGCCGTCGGCGGCTGGCTGCTCGCCGTCCTGGCCATGACCGGATTCGTGGTGGCCGCGGCGGTGGTCGGCCGGCTGCGGGTGCGGGAGCGGAAACCGTCGCGGTCCGGCCGCCGCGGGCCGTCCGAACTGGGCGCCGGGCTGCGCCACCTGACCGGCGAGCCCGCGCTGCGCCGGGCGCTGCTCGGGTACGGGCTCGGCTCGCTGGTGATGGGCTTCACCGAGTCGCTGATCTTCGCGTACGTCGATCTGGGCCTGCGCCGTGAGGCCGCGTTCGTCGGCGTGCTGGTCATGGTGCAGGGCGTCGGCGGCCTGGTCGGCGGCCTGTTCTCGGCCGCCGTGGTCCGCCGGTACGGCGAAGTCGGCGCGCTGGCCGCCGGCGTGACGTTCTTCGGACCGGCCGCGCTGGCGCTGGCGTACCCCCGGCTCTGGCTCGGGGTGGTGGCGCTGCTGCTGGCCGGCCTCTCGCTGCCGCTGACCATGGTGGGGTTGAACACGCTGATCCAGCGGCGGACCCCGCCGGGGCTGCTGGGCCGGGTCACCGCGGCGTCGGAGGCCCTGGTCAGCGGGCCGCAGGCGCTCTCCATCGGCACCGGCGCGCTGCTCGTCGGCGTGTTCGACTACCGGCTGCTGTTCGCAGTGGTCGGGGCGGTCACCACGGCGGCGGGTCTCTACCTGTGGCGGGGCCGCGGGCTGAGCGCGCCGGTCGCCGGGCCGGTGCGGATCCCGGGGCCCCGGAAGCCGGCCGACGACGGCGTGCTCAGTCGGGGCGGCTCCTGAACGGCGACGAGCGGCCGTACCCGGGTCGGGTACGGCCGCTCGCAGTGTCGCGGGAGATCAGCCGGGCAGCGCGGCCAGGTGCTGCTTGACCTGGTTGATCGAAGGGTTGGTCAGGGCGCTGCCGTCGGCGAAGCGCAGCGTCGGGACGGTCTGGTTGCCGCCGTTGACGCTCATCACGAAGTCCGCGGCCGCGGGGTCCTGCTCGATGTCGACCACCTCGTACGCGATGCCCTCCCGGTCGAGCTGCGACTTCAGCCGGTGGCAGTAGCCGCACCACGGGGTGGAATACATCGTCAACATGGTCTGGTCCTCCAAGGGGTGGCTCGCGCCCGGTCCGATCAGGCCAGGCTAACCGCTGCAACGTCACACGATGCTGGGATGATTCCCTGCTGTGGGCGTTCACTCAGGTGCGGAACGGGTGCTGGCCGGGCTGGATCCGGAGCAGCGGTCCGCGGTGATCGCCCCGGCCGGGCCGGTCTGCATCCTGGCCGGCGCCGGCACCGGCAAGACCCGGGCGGTGACGTCGCGGATCGCGTACCGGGCGCTGACCGGCGACATCGCCGGCCGGCACGTGCTGGCGGTCACGTTCACCGCCCGCGCCGCGGCCGAGATGCGCAGCCGCCTCACAGTGCTCGGGGTGCAGGGTGTGCAGGCGCGCACGTTCCACGCCGCGGCGCTGCGCCAGGTCCGCTACTTCGCGCCCCGGCTGCTGGCCGGGCGGGCCATGCCGGAGCTGCTGGACAGCAAGGTGCGGGTGGTCACGCTCGCCGCCGCCAAGGTCGGGCTGCGCGCCGACCGGGCCGCCGCGCGTGACCTCTCCGCCGAGATCGAATGGGCCAAGTCGTCACTGGTCGAGCCGGGGGAGTACGTGGTCGCCGCGGCCAAGGCGCTGCGCGAGACGCCGTACGAGCCGGCCCGGGTGGCCGACGTGTTCGACGCGTACGAGCGGCTCAAACGCGGCAACGGGGTGATCGACTTCGAGGATATGCTGCGCGCCGCGGTCTGGGGCATCGAGGAGCATCCGGACGTCGCCGAGCAGGTGCGCAACCAGTACCGGCACTTCGTGGTCGACGAGTACCAGGACGTCAACCCGCTCCAGCAGCGGCTGCTGGAGGCGTGGCTGGGCGGCCGGGACGACCTCACTGTGGTCGGCGACGCCAGCCAGACGATCTACTCGTTCACCGGGGCCACCTCGTCGTACCTGGTCGACTTCCCCAGGCTGCACCGGGGCGCGACTGTGGTCCGGCTGGTCCGCGACTACCGCTCCACCCCGCAGGTGGTCGGTCTCGCCAACGCGGTGATCTCCCAGGCGCGGGGCACCGAGGCGCGGCTGCGGCTGGAGCTGCACGGCCAGCGCCGGCCCGGTCCGGAGCCGGAACTGCGGATCTTCACCGACGAGCCGGCCGAGGCGAACGCGGTAGCCGCCCGCTGCCGGGTGCTGATCGCGGGCGGCACCCCGGCGCGGGAGATCGCCGTGCTGTTCCGCACCAACGCGCAGTCCGAGGCGTACGAGAAGGCGCTCTCCGAGGCCGGTGTGCCGTACGTGCTCCAGGGCGCGGAGCGGTTCTTCGAACGGCCCGAGGTTCGCCAGGCGATGATCGCGCTGCGTGCCGCCACCCGATCGGCGCCCGCCGACACGCCGCTGCGAGCCGCAGTGGTCGACGGGCTCACCGCTGTCGGCTGGGCGCCCGACGCGCCTCCGCCCGGCGGTGCCGCGCGCGAGCGGTGGGAGGCGCTCGCCGCGCTGGTTCAGCTCGCCGAGGAGTACGCGGCGCAGGCCGAGGAGGAGCCCGGCCTGACCGGGTTCACCGAGGAACTCGCCCGGCGGGCCGCCCAGCAGCACGTGCCCACAGTCGAGGGCGTCACGCTCGCCTCGCTGCACTCGGCCAAGGGGCTGGAGTGGGACGCGGTGTTCCTGGTCGGGCTGGCCGAGGGCACGCTGCCCACCACGTACGCGAAGACCATGGAGCAGGTCGAGGAGGAACGGCGGCTGCTCTACGTCGGGATCACCCGGGCCCGCGAGTGGCTCTGGCTGTCGTACGCCACGGCCCGCTCGCCCGGCGGACGGGCCCGGCGTCCCTCCCGCTTCCTGCCCCAGCTCGACCGGTCCGGCGGCGGTGAGCGGGCCGGCAGCGCCGGTCCGGCACGGCGGGCCGAGCGGCGCCGGCCGCAGGTGGTCTCGTGCCGGATCTGCGGCGCCACGCTGCTCGCCGGCGCGGACCGCAAACTGGGCCGCTGCCCGACCTGCCCGTCGGACATCGACGAGGAGCTGTACGAGCGGCTGCGCGAGTGGCGGCAGCGGGTGGCCGGCGCGCAGAAGGTGCCGGCGTACGTGGTCTTCACCGACGCCACGCTCACCGCGCTGGCCGAGCGGAAGCCGGGCCGCACCGAGGAACTGGTGGCGATCGCCGGGATCGGGCCCCGAAAAGTGGGGCTTTACGGGGATACGGTGCTGGCCCTGGTGGCCGGCGCCACCGTGGACGAGGTCTGCCCGCAGAAAACTTTCGAAATCTAGCCGTAAATCGTTTGCCCTCGCCCGAGGGCGAGGAATAGCCTCAGGACACACCTCGCGAGCGGCGCCGTTCTGGCTGCTCAAGGGGGATGAGTCCGTGGTCGGCACGAGGAGAGTAGGGAGGTGGCACCAGTGAAGATCTTCAACTATGAGCGTCTCGCGGCGATGCCGTCTGCCGTCGCTCCGCTGTCGGCCGTCCGGGTGGCCCTCGCTGCTCGACCGTCGGCTCCGCAGGTGCACCAGGTCCAGGTTCAGGCCGAGCTGAACCTGACCGTTGCGCCGATCGCCGGAGTCGAGGGGACCAGTGGCTTCGCGGGCATGGGCATCGATGGCGCCAAGAAGCGCACGGATGTCCGCGGCGTTCCACCTCGAGGTAGACCGGTCTGATCCATCAGACACCGGCTCACCTCGAGGCCGCGGAACCCGCTACCGGGATCCGCGGCCTCAGTTTTTTGCCCCGCCGAAGTACGTCGGAATGCGATCCACGAGATCGAAGTGAGAGAGAGGTGACCGGAGGATGAGTCTGGCGTTGGCCCCACTCGACGTGAGCGTCGAGGTGGAGGCGAACCTGCCCTGCCGGAAGTTCGACCCCGACCTGTGGTTCTCCGACTCGCCCGCCGAGCTGGAGCTGGCCAAGTCGCTCTGCGGGGACTGCCCGCTGCGCGTCGAGTGCCTGGCCGGCGCCGTCGAGCGAGCCGAGCCCTGGGGCGTCTGGGGCGGCGAGATCTTCGAGCGTGGCGCGGTCGTCCCGCGCAAGCGGCCCCGTGGCCGTCCGCGCAAGGAGGACCTCGCCCGTGACGCCCAGCTCCGGGTCGAGGCGGAGGCGCGACTGGCGGCCAGCGGGCTGTCCGAGTCGCGTAGCGCCGTCCGGCTGGCAGCCTGACACACCTACGTTCCGAAACCGACCGATGCCGGTGTCCCTCCACCGGCCGACCTGAGAGAGAAACCCTGATGCTGAACCTGCCGAACGGATTTGAGATGCAACTACTTCACGAAGCGTTGTCCAGGGCCCGAATGCGCCGGCCTCAGGCCGGTCGCACCACCACGAGCACTGAGGCAACCCGTTCCGCCCGTAACGTCGCCATGCGGAGTCGCAGCCAGTCGGCCCGCGACCTGGGCGTCCTGTAGAACGATCGCGTGAAGAAGGGGCGGTGACCTGCTGGTCACCGCCCCTTCGCCGTTGCGTGCTCAGCCGGTGCTCAGGGCACCGGCGCGAAGCCGGGCAACCAGCGTTCCAGGATGGACCGGTAGGACGCCTTCGCCTCCAACTGACAGAGCACCCCGATCGAACCCAGCGTGACCCGGTGGATCATCAGGTACGACGGGGGCAGGTTGAGCTGCCGGCTGAGCTGGTAGGCGGGGGAGCGGGGACTGGCCAGCCGGGTCGCCTCGGCGCGCAGCCAGGCCCGGGTGAAGCGGAATTCGTCGGCCGCGATCGGCTCCAGCATCGGGCGGAGGAAGTCGAGCACCGCCGGGGCGTCGATCGACTCGGTACGGCTGACGAAGCCCTCGTCGCGCAGCCCTTCCACCACGGCGTCGGCGTCCCCCTGCAGCGCGAGCGCGGCGATCCGGCCGATCGGCTCCGGCGTGCCCTGCGGCATCCGGGCCACCGCACCGAAGTCGATCACACCGAGCCGCCCGTCCGGCAGCAGCCGGAAGTTGCCCGGGTGCGGGTCGGCGTGCAGCAACCCGGCCCGCTCCGGCGCGGAGAGGTGCAGCTCGGCCATCAGCCGGCCGGCCTCGTCGCGCTGCTCCTCGGTGCCCTCCCGGATGATCTGGGCCAGCGGGATGCCCTCGACCCACTCGGTGATCAGCACCCGGGGCGCGGCGTCGAGCACCTCCGGGATGAAGATGTCCGGGTCGTCGGCGTACGCGGCGGCGAACGCCCGCTGCGACTCCGCCTCCAGCTCGTAGTCCAGTTCCTCGGTGATGCGCTCGCGCAGCTCGGCCAGGAGCGGCTTCACGTCCAGCCCTGGCTGGATGGCCCGGAACATGCCGCCGAGCCGGGAGAGCTGCTTGAGGTCGGCGAGCAGGGCGTCACCGGCCCCCGGGTACTGGATCTTCACGGCCACGTCCCGGTGCAGCGGGCCGCCGTTCGGCCCGTACCCGGGGTCGCGCCAGACCGCGCGGTGCACCTGGCCGATGCTGGCCGCGGCGGCCGGGGTGTCGTTGAACTCGACGAACCGGTCTCGCCAGTCCGGGCCGAGCTGCTCGGCGAGCACCTTGTGCACGGTGGCCGCCGGAAGCGGCGGCGCGGCCTCCTGGAGCTTGGTGAGCGCCTGCCGGTACGGCGCGGCGATCTCCTCGGGCAGCGCGGCCTCGAACACCGACAGGGCCTGGCCGAACTTCATGGCCCCGCCCTTGAGCTGCCCGAGCACGCTGAACAGCTGCTCGGCGGTGCGCTGCTGGATCTCGGCGGAGATGACGTCGGACGCGAGCCCGGTCACCCGCTTGCCCATGCCGAGGACGGTTCGACCGGCGAATCCGAGCGGCAGGGCGGCGAGTTTGGCGGTGCGGGACACGGCCCGGCGCGGGATGTCGGTCACCCGGCCATTGTTACCGACTCAGGGCCTCCGCTGCTGCCGTGCGGCCGGGAGCGGCCGGGGCCGACCGGATCGGGCGACGCCGGCAGCAGCCACAGGAGGGGTGCGGCGGCCACCGTCGGTGACGGACGCGGCCCGGGCCCGGGATCTCCACGGCGCCGCCGAGCGTCTCCGGATGGCCGCCGTCGAGCTGTGCCAGCACCTCGGCCGTGGCGAAGGCGGCGGCGGCCAGCCGGGTGGTGGCGGCGCACGCCCGCTCGCCTCGGTCGGCGGCGAGCTGCGCGGCGAGCGCGGGCCAGTCCGGATCCCGGTCGCCCCGGTGCAGGTCGAGGCAGCGCAGGCAGGGGCCGACCGGCGGGCGGACCAGCGGACCGATGACGGGTACGCCGCCGCGCAGGTCGAGCAGCAGGTGGGGCTGGCGCCGGCGGGCGTACCCGCTGGCCAGCAGCTCGGCCGGACGGTCGACGCCGAGCTGCACCACCAGATCCGGCCGGGTCGCCCGAGACGGGCCGGTCACAGTTCCGGGTGCGCACCGGTCTAGCGCCGCGCGTACCGCCGGGGCCAGCGGCCGGCCCAGCTCAGCGGCGGTCAGGCCGGTCCCGACCAGGTCGCCGGGGCCGACCGGGCCGGCCAGATCGGGTACGACGTGCCCGACGCCGGCCTGGGCCAGCGCGACGACGACCGCCGCGCCGAGTCGTCCCGTGCCGGTGACAAGCACCCGGGCGGCACGGCGGCGGCGCAGCAGCCGGGCCGGTGTGCCCGGCAGATCGGGCGACGCGAGCGCCAGCGCGGTGGCCTCGGCGACCAGCCGGGCCCGGACCGCTCCGGCGAGGTCACGGGGAAGCAGGG
Source organism: Micromonospora sp. TSRI0369 (assembly GCF_001905625.1). Lineage (NCBI taxonomy): Bacteria > Bacillati > Actinomycetota > Actinomycetes > Micromonosporales > Micromonosporaceae > Micromonospora > Micromonospora sp. TSRI0369. Next base: position 165,611 of record NZ_LIVU01000004.1, on the reverse strand, counting down.
CCTGGGCGGCCACCACCAGCCCGGCGTCCCGGAGCGTGTCGAGCAGGGCGCGTGCCTCGTCGGGCGGGACTTTGGCGGCGCCCGCCTCGGCCATCACGGCGCGTTCGCTGCGGGTGCCGTCGAGCAGGTCGAGCAGGCGGGCCGTCCCCGGCGAGGACATCTCCAGCAGCACCGCCCGGCCGGGCGGCTCACCGAGCTGGAGCGTGCGGCGGTCGCGCCAGAGCCGGGTCAGGCCGGGCAGCAGGGTCGGGCGGACGAGCGGTGTCGAGTCGGTCACGCCACTGATCGTGACCGTCTCCACGCGCTCCGTCGTTCGTTGTCCACAGGTGCGGCGAGCCGTGGCCAGCGTTGTCCACAGGATCTCGCCGGTTTTCCACAACTAGCCGGTAACTGTGTCGGCTACACGACGGGGAGGGTGGCTCTCGGCCACCCTCCCCGTGTGCGCGGTACGGGTCAGACCTTGGCCTTGCCCAGGATGCGGTTCACTGTTGTGCCGCACACCGGGCACTTGCCCTTGGCCATGTTCATGCCGGTCTTCGAAACCTCCACGTGCCCCTCGAAGTCCCGCTTCTCCTTGCACTTCACGCAGTAACCGTTGTAGGTCTGGGCCTGGTCGGCCACGGTAGCCTCCTCGTCTCGTCCGCCGGAGGTGTCCCGGCGGGTCTCCCTGCGGCCGAACGTGACGTCGGCGCCGGGGGGTTCTCCACGATCAGTCACCTGACCGTGGTTGGCGGACCCTACCCAGGTCTGGGCGGTTCCATGTCAGCTGTACGCCGACTCTGTGAGCAAGTCGACGTCGAGAGTGTGCATGCCGAGTTACGTCGGATAAGTCAGTTTCGCGCGGACACGCCGGGTAAAAGAGCCCAGATCCCCTTCGTGTGCCCCTGACGCCGGTCACTCACCGTAGATCACTTAACGTTGCAGAGGGGTGCTAGGTGATGGTCACCTACCATCGCAAAGAATTTTTTCTGGACTCCTGACAATCAACCGCCATTTTCCGGGCGCGTGTCGTCGTGTTGACTCTTGCGGAGTCCTGGTCAGTACGCATTAGCTTTCCATCGTGACAGTCAACCGAGGCTGCGCGGGCCGGTAATGGCCGTGACGCGGAAGCCCGTCGTCGAGGTACGGCGCAGCCAGCGCCGGCGGCGCACGGTGTCCGCGTACCGGGACGGGGAGCGCGTCGTCGTGCTGATCCCCGACCAGTTCTCCCGGGCCGAGGAGAGCGAGTGGGTCGACCGGATGCTGGCCCGGCTCGCCGCCCGCGAGGGCCGCTTCGCCCGTTCGGACGCCGAACTGCTCGCCCGCGCCGGCCGCCTGATCGACAGCTACCTTCCCGAGTACGGCTCGGCGGCGGTGCCCGCGAGCGTGCGCTGGGTGACGAATCAGAACGGCCGCTGGGGCTCCTGCACCCCCGCCGACCGCACCATCCGGATCTCGCACCGGATCCAGGACATGCCCGACTGGGTGATCGACTACGTCCTCCTGCACGAGCTGACGCATCTCATCGTGCCCAGCCACAACGCCGAGTTCTGGGCGCTGGTCGCCCGGTACCCGCGCTCGGAACGGGCCCGCGGCTACCTGGAGGGCGTGGCCGCCACCGCCGCCATCCCCTGACCGCCCCCCGCCCCCGCCCCCGCCCCCGCCTCCGGCCCCGCCCTCGGCCCCGGCCCGGCACCGCGCGGTCGATCATGAGGTTGACCTGTTGATCCGTCCGTTTCGTCACCGCCAACCTCATGATCGTCGAGAACGGGCGGGATCCGCGTACCGCGCGGGCGGGCGCGGGGTCGGCAGGGCGCCGGGGTTAGGGTCGGCGGGTGTCCCGACGTGTGGTGGTGGCGTTGCTCGGCCCGGTGACCTGGACGCCGCCCGGAATCGAGCCGGCGCGATGGCGTACCGCCCTCGCCGAGGACGTGGTGGACCTGCTGGCCACGCTGAACGAGGTGGAGACCGCCGTCGCGGTCACCGCGCCGGACCGATGGCTGGCCGACGCCGTGGTCTGGCCGGGCACCCCGGTGTACGAGGTGCCGGAACCGACGCCGAACGCGGTGTTCGCGGCGCTCGCCGCTGGTGGCTCGGCGGCGGTCTACGACCAGGTCGCAGTGGTGGCGGCCGACGCGCCGGACGTGCCCGGGCTGACGCTCGGCAAGCTGCTGCGGCCGCTGACCACCCGGCCGGTGGCGGTGGCCCCGGCCGAGGGAAGCGGAACCGGGCTGCTGGGAGTGGCGGCGCGACTGCCCGTACCGGCGTGGTTACCGGCGCTGGATCTGGACACGACCGGGCCGGCCGAGGTGCGCCGGGCCGCGCCGAGCCCGGGGGACGTGGCGGTCACCGCCGGCTGGCGCCGGATGCGCGGCCCCGCCGACCTGGCCGCGCTCGACCAGGCCGTCGAGGGCTGGGAGGCCACCCGGGCCCTGCTGTCCGGCCGCCCCGCCTGACGCCTGCCGCCCCCACCCACCCGCGCCCGCGGCCGCGCACCGCCACTCCGCCGATCTTGGAGTTGTGGCACCTCGCAAAGTTCGCCACTCGGGCATCCTGGGCGCCACAACTCCAAGATCGACGGGCGAGGGCGCGGGCGAGGGCGAGGGCGAGCGGGGCGAGGCAGAGCGGGGCGAGACGGGGGCGGGCCCGCACGGTGGAACCGTGCGGGCCCGGACGCGTACTGCGTCAGCGCTTGTCGTCGTCCTCGCCGGGGGACTTCTCCTCGGGGGCGCCCGGCGCGGAGAAGTCGAAGTTCGCCAGCTCGTCGTCGAGATCGGTGCTGGTCGCGGCGAACGCCTCCGGCGCGGCGAAGTCGTCGTCGGAGGGCAGCAGGTCCGGGTGGCCCCAGATCGCGTCCCGGCCGGCGATGCCGCGGTGCTCGGTCAGCGCCGCCCACAGCACAGTGGCCTCGCGCAGCCGGCGGGGCCGCAGTTCGAGACCGACGAGCGCGGCGAACGTCTGCTCGGCCGGGCCACCCGCGGCGCGGCGGCGGCGGAACGCCTCGCCGAGGCGTACGACGTTGGGGAGGCGGTCACCGGCGGCGCTGTCGACGACGTGGCAGACCCAGCCCTCGACCAGGGCGAGGACGGTCTCCAGCCGGGCCAGCGACGCCTTCTGCGCGGGAGTGTCCTCGGGCGTGAAGATGCCCTCCAGCGCGATCGCCTGCATGGACTCCGGGTCGGTCGGGTCGACCCGGCCCATCGCCTCCTCGATCGCCTCCCGGTTGACCCGGATGCCCGCGGCGTAGTTCTCCACAGCCGTCAGCACGTGCCCGCGCAGCCACGGCACGTGCTGGAACAGCCGCTGGTGGGCGGCTTCGCGCAGGGCCACGTAGAGGCGTACCTCGTCCTCGGGCAGCTCCAGGCCCTCGCCGTACGCCTTGATGTTCGCGGGAACGAGCGCGGCGGTGCCGGCGGGGCCGAGCGGCAGGCCGATGTCACCGGCGGAGAGCACCTCGGCGGCGAGCGAGCCGAGCGCCTGGCCTAGCTGGCCGCCGAAGAGCGCGCCGCCCAGCGTGGCGACCATCGACTGCATCGGGCCGAGCTGGGCGCGGGCCTCCGGCGGCACCAGGTCGCCCATCGCGCCGACCATCCGGCTGGCGACCGGGTCGCAGAGCTTGCGCCACACGTCGAGCGTCTTGAAGATCCACTCGTTGCGGTTCCAGGCGACCGAGGTGCGGATGCCGGAGGGCCACGAGGTCGCCGGCTCCAGCCAGAGGTCGGCGATCCGCAGCGCCTCCTCGACCGCGTTGCGTTCGAACGGCGAGACCGCCGGGTCGCCGGCGGCGGCGAGCTGGCTGGCGGCTACCTGCCGGGCGAGGTCCCAGTTGACCGGCCCGCTGCCCGGCGCCGAGAGCAGGTGCTGCAACTGCGACATGAACTGCTGCATCGCCGCGGGATCGTTGGGGTCCGGTGGTTGACCACCCGGGAGCGCGAAACCGAACGGAATATCAGGCACGACCTCTACGGTACGCGCGCGCCGCCGCAGGTCGTGCCACTCGGCGTTGCGCTGAGGGCGAAGTCCTCGGGTCACCGCGCCGGGCGGCGGGGTACGGATCGGTACGCTCTGGCGCATGAGACGTCGCGGCGTGACCGTCCTTCTCGGTGCCCTGCTCACCGCACTGCTCAGCGTCGGCGTGCTGAGCGTGCCGCTGCCGTACGTGGTGCTCGGCCCCGGTCCGACGGTGAACACGCTGGGCACCGAGGACGGCAAGGAGGTCATCCAGGTGACCGGCCGCGCGACGTCGACGTCCGCCGGTCAGCTCCGTCTCACCACAGTCGGTGTGCAGCCGACAGTGCGGCTCCGGTCGGCGCTGGCCGGGTGGTTCTCCTCGGACGAGGCGGTGGTGCCGCGCGAGCTGGTCTACCCGCCGGGGCAGTCGCAGGAGGAGGTCGAGAAGCGCAACGCGGAGGACTTCCAGAACTCGCAGACCAGCGCCGAGACGGCCGCCCTGCGTGAGCTGGGCTACCCGATCAAGGTGCTGGTCAAGGCGGTCACGCCGGGCGGTCCGTCGGTCGACGTGCTCCGGCCCGACGACGTGCTGACCTCGGTCGACGGGGTGCCGGTGACGAGCGCCGCCAAGCTCACCGAGCTGATCCGGGCGAAGCCGGCCGGCACCGCGCTGAAGATCGGCTACACCCGCGGCGACACTCCCGGCACGGCCACCGTGACCAGTCAGGAGCAGGACGGCCGGCCGCGGATCGGCGTGGAGATCGACCAGCAGCAGCCGCACCCCTTCACCCTCAAGATCGACCTGGGGGACATCGGCGGGCCGAGCGCCGGGCTGATGTTCTCGCTCGGCATCATCGACAAGCTGGAGCCGGCCGACCTCACCGGCGGCAAGATCATCGCCGGTACCGGCACCATCGACGACGAGGGCCGCGTCGGCCCGATCGGCGGCATCGCGCAGAAGCTCGTCGGCGCCAAGGAGGCCGGCGCGAGCGCCTTCCTGGTGCCCGCCGACAACTGCGCCGAGGCCGTCCGCAACCCGCAGCCGGGCCTGCCCATGCTGAAGGTCGCCACGCTGGACGACGCATTGACGGCGCTCGAGGCGCTGCGTGCCGGGGGACAGCCGACGCGCTGCTGAACCGGCCGGGACCACGGCTGCTGTGCCGATCGTGACGTGACCTTGACCCGACGTGCTCAGGAAGACCCCGTACTCTTGGTGCCTGGTCGGAGCCGATCACATCGAGCGTGCGGAGCCAACAGTGGTCATGCGTAGCAGTCCCTTGCCGAGGATGAGCCGACGCGGACGCGTCACCATCGGTGTTCTGGTCGGGGTGTTCGTCTTGTTCACCCTGCTCGGCTGGGGCGTCAACGCGTGGACGGACTGGCTCTGGTTCGACGAGGTCCGCTACACCCAGGTCTTCACCGGCGTCCTCGCCACCCGGCTGCTGCTGTTCCTGGTGATCGGTGTCGGCATGGCGCTGATCGTCGCCGGCAACCTCTGGCTGGCCTACCGGCTCCGGCCCCGGATGCGCCCGCACTCGGCCGAGCAGGCCACGCTGGAGCGCTACCGGATGCTCCTGAGCCCCCGGCTCGGCACCTGGATCGCGCTCGCCGCCGCCGTCGTCGGGCTGTTCGCCGGCCTGTCCGCGCAGAGCCGGTGGAGCCAGTGGCTGCTGTTCCGCAACGGCGGCGACTTCGGCGTGAAGGACCCCGAGTTCGGCATCGACGTCGGCTTCTACGTCTTCCAGCTCCCGTTCTGGCGCTACCTGCTCGGTGTCGGCTTCACCGCTGTCGTGCTGGCCCTGCTCGGCGCGCTCGCCGTGCACTACATCTTCGGCGGGGTGCGGCTCCAGGGCGTCGGCGACCGGATGACGAACGCCGCCCGCGCCCACCTCAGCTCGCTGGTCGCGGTCTTCGTGCTGCTCAAGGCCATCGCGTACGTGCTGGACCGGCGGGCCATGCTGCTGGAGTACAACGAGGGCGCCAAGCTCTACGGCGCCGGCTACGCCGACGTGAACGCGCTGCTGCCGGCGAAGGAGATCCTCGCCTGGATCTCCGTCCTGGTGGCGCTGGCGATCATCGTGTTCTCCAACGCGGTGATGCGGAACCTGGTCTGGCCGGGCATCTCGCTCGCCCTGCTCGGCGTCTCCGCTGTCGCGATCGGTGGCATCTACCCGTGGGCCGTGCAGACGTTCGAGGTCAAGCCGAGCGCCCGGGACAAGGAAGCGCCGTACATCGAACGCAGCATCAAGGCCACCCGCACCGCGTTCAGCCTGGAAGGCACGAAGACCACACCGTACGCGGCGAGCAACCTCGTTCCACCCGCCAGCCTGGCCACCGACACCTCGGTGGTGCAGAACATCCGGCTGCTCGACCCGCAGCTGGTCTCCGAGACGTACACCCAGCTCCAGCAGGTCCGCGGCTTCTACGACTTCGGCTCGAAGCTGGACATCGACAGGTACTCGGTCAAGGACAAGACCTCCGACTACGTGGTCGGCGTCCGTGAGATCAACTACGGCGAGCTGACCGACCAGCAGAGCAACTGGATCAACCGCCACACCGTCTACACCCACGGGTACGGCCTGGTGGCCGCCCCGGCGAACCAGGTGGTCTGCGGCGGGCAGCCGTACTTCGTCTCCGGCTTCCTGGGCGAGAAGGCGCAGGAGGCGTGTTCCTCGCCGGCCGAGGAGATCCCGGCCCAGCAGCCGCGGATCTACTACGGCGAGCGGATGGAGCCGGGGGACTACGCGATCGTCGGGCAGAACGGCGACCGCAACGTCGAGTTCGACCGGCCCACCTCCACCGGCGGCGAGCAGTACTACACCTACAGCGGCGAGGGTGGCGTCAAGATCGGTTCGTTCCCGCGCCGCCTGCTCTACTCGATCAAGGAGCAGGAGCCGAACTTCCTGCTCTCCGAGGCGGTCAACGAGAACTCGAAGCTGCTCTACGTGCGTAACCCGCGTGACCGGGTCGAGAAGGTCGCGCCGTTCCTCACGCTCGACGGCGACCCGTACCCGGCGGTCGTGAACGGCCGGGTCCTGTGGATCATCGACGGCTACACCACGGCGGCGACCTACCCGTACGCCGAGCGGGTCAACCTCCAGTCGGAGACCGCCGACGAGCTGACCGGCCGAGGCACGTTCCAGCTCGCCCGGGAGAACGTCAACTACATCCGCAACTCGGTGAAGGCGACAGTCGACGCGTACGACGGCACGGTCAAGCTCTACTCGTACGACGACACCGACCCGGTGCTCAAGGCGTGGAACAAGGCGTTCGGCGGTGACCTGGTGCTGCCCAAGGGCGACATCCCGGCCGAGCTGGCCGAGCACTTCCGCTACCCGGCGGACATGTTCAAGGTGCAGCGCAACCTGCTCACCAAGTTCCACGTCACCGACCCGGGCGACTTCTACTCCGGCCAGGACTTCTGGCAGGTGCCGAACGTGCCGGACGCGCCGGACAGCGGGCAGAAGCAGCCGCCGTACTACCTCTTCACCCAGTTCCCCGGGCAGGAGGGGCCACGCTTCCAGCTGACCTCCGCGGTCACCCCGAACGGGCGGCAGAACCTCGCCGCGCTGGTCTCCGGCTCGTACGTCGACGGCAAGCCCCAGCTGGAGGTGCTGGAGCTGCCGGACCAGACCCGTATCTCCGGGCCGACGCAGGTGCACCAGCAGATGACGAACAACGGCGACATCCGGCAGCAGCTCAACCTGCTCTCCTCCAACCAGGCCCAGGTGCAGTACGGCAACCTGCTGTCGCTGCCGTTCGCCGACGGCATGCTCTACGTCGAGCCGGTCTACGTGAAGAGCAGCAACCAGGACGCGTACCCGCTGCTGCAGAAGGTGCTGCTCTCCTACGGTGACGGCGGCTCGTACGTGGTGCTCGCCAACAACCTCAACGACGGCATCAAGCAGCTCGTCGAACAGGGCAAGCGGGCGCCGAACAACAACCCGCCGCCGAGCACCGACGACAACGAGACGCCGACGCCGACGCCGACGCCGACCGGGGGTGACAACAACACCCCGCCGGCGACCGGCGAACTGGCCCAGGCGGCGGCCCGGGTGCAGACCGCGATCAGCGAGGTCAAGGCCGCGCAGGCGTCCGGCGACTTCGAGCGGTACGGGCGCGCGCTGAAGGCGCTGGACGAGGCGATGAGCGCGTTCCAGCAGGCCCAGGCCGCGGCCGGCGGCTCGGGCAACCCGGCGCCGTCGGGCAGCGTCTCACCGCCGGCGTCCACCTCGCCCGCGCCCACACCGAGCGGCTGACGCCGAGCCGACACCACGAGCCCGTGGTCCGGGACCGCAACGGTCACCCGGACCCCGGGCTCGTGTCGTCTTACGGACTCCCCGCCCGCAACCCCGCACCCCACTGCGCCGTCAACAGTGCAGATGGACGTGTGGGGGGCGGGAGGGCACATGCGTGACGCGAACAGCTTCGACGACTTCTACCGCAGCACGTCGGGGCGGGCCGTCCGGTACGGCTACGCGGTGGCCGGTGATCCGGCCGAGGCCCAGGATCTCGTGCAGGAGGCGTACGCGCGGGCCTGGCGGCAGTGGGCGAAGCTCGCCGCCCACCCCGCCCCGGAGGCGTGGCTGCGGCTGGTGATCAGCCGGCTGGCGACCGACCGGTTCCGGCGGCTGCGCGGGTGGCGCCTCGCGGCCAGCCGCACCGGGCCGCCGCCCGACGTCGGCCCGCCGGGCGAGGACACCGTGCTGCTGGTCGGGGCGCTGCGGCAGCTCCCGCCCCGGCACCGGCAGGCGCTCGCCCTGCACTACCTGTTCGACCTGCCGGTGGAGGAGATCGCCCGGGAGGCCGGGGTACCCGCCGGCACTGTGAAGTCCTGGCTGTCCCGGGGCCGGGCCCGGCTGGCCGAGCTGTTGCCCGGCGTCGCCGCCGAGGAGCTGGAGGTCAACGATGTCGCCTGAACTGCACCGCTACTACCGGTCCCTCGCCGCCGACACCGACGAGCGGGTGCTGCCCGCGCCGGACCGGCTGCGCCGTAGCGCCGACCGCTGGGCCCGGCGCCGCGCCGCGCTGACCGTACTGGCGGTGGCCGGGCTGGTCGGCGGCACGGTGGCCGGCAGTCAGCTGGTGCTCGCCGCCGGGCCGGCTCCGAACCCGGTTCCGCCGCCCGCGGGTACGCCCACCCCGCGGCCGTCCACCGTCACGCCCTCGGTCGCACCGTCGTCACCGCCCCCGCCGTCGCCGACCGTCGGCCGTACGCCCGGCTCGCGGAGCCCGGCCGTGACCACCACGCCTCCGGCCCCGGCCACCCCGACCACCGTCCCGGACCGGGCGTTCTTCGTCATGCCCGCCGCGAACGACGCCGGCACCGGCAACTACTTCGGCCCGGGACCGGTGCTGCCGGTGCTCTGCGGCGCGAGCCCCGCCGACGAGCGGGTGGTGGCGCAGCGGGCCCGGTCGTTGCCGTACCGCCGGACCGGGGCCCCGGCCGACGAGGTGCCGTCCGGCAACTACCGGCACAGCATCACGATCTACCGGGCCGGCGGCGCCGGCGCGGCGCTGGCCGAGCTGCGCGCGGCGGTCCGGGCCTGCCCCGAGCAGCCCGCCCGGGGGCGGCCGTCGGTGACGGTACGGCAGCAGTTGCTGCCCGACACCGGATACGGCGACGAGTCGGTGCTGTTCGAGACGCGGACGCCGTACCGGGACGCGAACGGCGATCCGAGCGGCGGCGACGAGGTGCACCTCATCCGCGCGATCCGCTTCGGTGACGTGGTGACGGTGCTGTGGGAACAGGGCTGGGAGAGCACCTCGACCGAGCGCGCCCAGTTCGACGCGGACAGCCGCCGGGCGGTCGAGGCGATCCGGCGGTGGCTGGACTGAGTACCCGTTTTGCGCCGCCCCGGGTCGGTGCGCTACGGTTGTCGAGCCGACGCGGGGTGGAGCAGCTCGGTAGCTCGCTGGGCTCATAACCCAGAGGTCGCAGGTTCAAATCCTGTCCCCGCTACTCGTGACGAAGGGCCCCGGAGTTCTCTCCGGGGCCCTTCGCCGTTCCCGCCTGCCGCCGGCCGCGCGCAGCCCGGCCAGGGAATCGGGGACCCGGCTGATCTCCAGGATCGGAGTGCGATAAGCTTTACGAGCCGACGCGGGGTGGAGCAGCTCGGTAGCTCGCTGGGCTCATAACCCAGAGGTCGCAGGTTCAAATCCTGTCCCCGCTACTCGTGACGAAGGGCCCCGGAATTCTTTCCGGGGCCCTTCGCCGTGTCCGGCGACATCCGCCCCGTCCGCCGTGCCTCGGTTGCGTGTCTCGGCGAGGATGGGGGCATGTCTGCATGGAACAAGTGGTGGGGCCGCCTGGGCGCGGTCCTCGGTACGGTCGTGCTCTCGGTGTTCGTGCCGGTCGCGGCCTGGGCGTCGTCGGGCACCGGCGAGATCGTGGTGGAGGCCGCGCGCCGTCGCTCCCGCGGCGGGTTCGGCTTCCTCGGCCTGCTCTGCTGCCTCGTGGTGGTCGGCGGCATCGTGCTGCTGGTGCTAATGCTCATGCGTGGTCGCCGCAACCGCCCGCCGCGCTGACGTACCCCGTCGCACCCCCGCCGGGCGGCGGGGGTGGAGGCGGCTCAGCTGGCCAGGGCGGCGTTGGCCTGAGCCATGAAGCGGGATGTCGCGGTGCGGGCGCCGGAGCGCTTGCCGCGGATGCTCTCGGCCGCGTCGATCAGCAGGGTGCGGACCTTGGCGTGTCCCTTGGGCGGCGGCGTGGGTGACGGACCGGCCAGCTCGTCCAGCTCGGCGCCGAGCGCGGCCATCCGCTTCTCGGACCGGTCGGTCACGTCCGCGACGACGAACGAGCGCACCTGCTTGCTGGCGTTGAGGCCGCGTTCCACGCCGAGGAGCCGGCCGGCGGCCACGTTCGTGGTCAGGAAGTCGATCACGTTCACCACCACCTCCGGGTGGCGGGTGCCCTGGAAGGCGGCCCAGTACATCGACGCCCGGGGCCACTGGGCGGCGGGCGTGCCCGGGAGGGCCACCGCCGCCAGCTCGTCGTCGGTCAGGCGTTGCAGCTCCGGCAACTGGTGCGACCAGGCGAAGGAGGCGGCGGTGTGCCCGGTGACCACGAGCTGGCGGGCCAGCTCGCCGCTGTCCGCCTGCTCGACCAGCGCCGCGCTCGGGGTGGCCCGGCTGAAGCGGGCCACCTCCCAGAACTCGAACCAGTCGAGCAGCTCGGCCGAGCTGAACCCGAGCTGCCGCCCCCGGTACATCTCGCTGCCCTGGCCGCGCAGCCAGAGCCAGAGCGCCCGGTAGTCGCCGGACGCGTCCATGGTGCCGGCCACCCGGTTGCCGGAGGCGCGGGTCACGCGGGCGGCCCAGGCGACGTACTCCTTCCAGGACATGCCGGTGCGCGGCTCGGGCTGGTCCAGCCGGCGCAGCAGCGCGCGGTTGAACACCAGCGCCGCGCTGGTCTGCGCGGCCGGCACGCCCACTGTCCGCTCGTCCACCTGGCCGTAGCGGGCCAGCTGCGCCGGCACCTCGCGCAGGTCGATCCGCCCGTCGGCGGCGTACGGGCTGAGGTCGAGCAGGATGTCCCGGCCGGCGTACTCGGCGAGCAGGGTGTCGTCGATCTGGAACAGGTCCGGCGGGTTGCCGCCGGTGGCCTGGGTGGCCAGCCGGTCGTAGTAGCCGCTCAGCCCTTGCCAGGTGACCCGGAAGCTCACCCGGGGGTTCTGCTGCGAGTACAGGCGCAGCGCCTGTTCGGTGGCCGCCGCCCGCCGGTCGCCGCCCCACCAGAACACCGACAGCTCGACCGGCCCGTCGTCGACGGCCGTCTCCTCCGGGCTGCACCCGGCCAGCGCCGGCAGCCCGCCGCCGAGCAGCGGAAGCCCGGCGAGCGCGCCGAGAAGCCGTCGTCGGTCGAGGCCGGGACGGGGTACGGACTGCGCTGCGGGCACGGATCTCTCTCCGAACGTCGGTGGACGGATCATTTCACCGGCCCCCGGCGGGGTGTCAACGCCGGGCTGGACCGCCGGTGGGCGCGCCGGGCCGCCCCCGCCGGTCATGGTGTACTAGCGCCGTGGAACTTCTGCACTCGGGCAAGGTCCGGGACGTCTACGCCGACGGCGAGGACCTGATCCTGGTCGCCACCGACCGCGTCTCCATCTACGACGTGGTGCTGCCGACCCCGATCCCGGACAAGGGCCGCCTGCTCACCGCGCTGTCGCTGTGGTGGTTCGAGCAGCTGTCCGACCTGGTGCCGAACCACGTGATCTCCGCGACTGACGTGCCGGCGGAGTTCGCCGGCCGGGCGATCCGCTGCCGGCGGCTGGAGATGGTGCCGGTCGAGTGCGTGGCCCGGGGCTACCTGACCGGCAGCGGCTTCGCCGAGTACCAGCGCTCCGGCTCGGTCTGCGGGGTGCCGCTGCCCCGTGGCCTGGTGGAGGCGTCGATCCTGCCCGAGCCGATCTTCACGCCGACGACGAAGGCCCCGAAGGGCGAACACGACGAGCCGATCACGTACGAGCAGGTGGTCGACAAGGTCGGGCCGGAGCTGGCGGAGCGGCTGCGGCAGATCACCATCGACGTCTACCGGCGTGGCGCGGAGATCGCCGCCGAGCGGGGCATCCTGATCGCGGACACGAAGCTGGAGCTGGGCTGGGCGGCGGACGGCACGCTGGTCCTCGGCGACGAGGTGCTCACCTCCGACTCGTCCCGGTTCTGGCCTGCCGAGTCGTACCAGCCGGGCCGCGCCCAGTTCTCCTACGACAAGCAGTACGTGCGGGACTGGGCCACGGCCGCGGGCTGGGACAAGCAGCCGCCCGCGCCGGAGGTGCCGGCCGAGGTGATCGAGGCGACCCGGGCCCGCTACGTCGAGGTGTACGAGAAGCTCACCGGCAACCGCTGGGACTGACGCTCACTCGGCCCAGTCGAGCGTGCGCTGGACCGCCTTGTGCCACTGGCGCAGCTCGCGCTCCCGGTGCGCCGGGTCCATCGTCGACTCCCACTGCGCGTCCGAGCGCCACTTCTCGCGCAGCGTGGCCAGGTCGGGCCAGAACCCGACGGCCAGGCCGGCGGCGTACGCGGCGCCGAGGCACGTCGTCTCGGTGATCCGGGACCGTACGACCGGCACGTCCAGCACGTCGGCGAGGAACTGCATGAGCAGCTCGTTGCCGGTCATCCCGCCGTCGACCCGCAGCCGCCGCAGCGCCACGTCGGAGTCGGCGTTCATCGCGTCGACCACCTCGCGGGTCTGGAAGGCGGACGCCTCCAGCACCGCGCGGGCCAGGTGCCCCTTGGTGATGTAGCCGGTCAGCCCGGCGATCACGCCCCGGGCGTCGCTGCGCCAGTGCGGGGCGAACAGGCCGGAGAAGGCCGGCACCACGTAGCAGCCGCCGTTGTCGTCGACGGTGCGGGCCAGCTCCTCGACCTGCGGGGCGCTGGAGATCAGGCCGAGGTTGTCGCGCAGCCACTGCACCAGCGAGCCGGTGACCGCTATGGCGCCCTCCAGCGCGTACACGGCGGGCTGGCCCTCGATCCGGTACGCCACGGTGGTGAGCAGGCCGTGCCGCGACGGCACCGGGCTGGCGCCGGTGTTGAGCAGCAGGAAGCTGCCGGTGCCGTAGGTGCACTTGGCCTCGCCGGGCTGGAAGCACGTCTGCCCGAACAACGCTGCCTGTTGGTCACCGAGCGCGCTGGCGACCGGCACTCCGGCCAGCACCCCCTGCGCGGTGCCGTACACCTCGGCCGAGCTGCGGATCTCGGGCAGCACGGCGGCCGGGATCCGCAGCGCGTCGAGCAGCTCCGGGGCCCAGTCGAGCGTCTCCAGGTCCATCAGCATCGTGCGGCTGGCGTTCGTCACGTCGGTGACGTGCCGGCCGATCAGCTTCCAGATCAGCCAGCTGTCCATGGTCCCGAACAGCACCTCGCCGCGTTCGGCCCGCTCGCGCAGCCCGTCGACGTTGTCGAGCAGCCAGCGCAGCTTCGGCCCGGCGAAGTAGGTGGCCGGGGTCAGGCCGGTGCGGGACCGCAGCCGCTCCTGGTCGTACGTCTCGGCCAGCTCACGCAGCAGCGGGCCGGTGCGGGTGTCCTGCCAGACGATCGCGTTCGCCACCGGGCGGCCGGTCGCCCGGTCCCACACCACAGTGGTCTCCCGCTGGTTGGTGATGCCCACCGCGGCCAGCATCTCGGTGCCGATGTCGGCACTCGCCAGCGCCTCGCGCACCACGTGCTCGACGTTCGTCCAGATTTCCTCGGCGTCGTGTTCCACCCAGCCGGGCCGGGGGAAGATCTGCCGGTGCTCGCGCTGGGCGACGGCGACGATCTCGCCGGCCCGGTCGAAGACGATGCAGCGCGACGACGTGGTGCCCTGGTCGATGGCGGCGACGAACTCTGCGGTCACGGCAGCACCGTACCCGCCGCCAGTGTCCACCGTCTTCCTCCGGCGGCCCGTACGATCAACAGACGTGCGTGACATTGCCGTGTTCAGTGGGTCGGCCCATCCCGTCCTCGCCGCCGAGATCTGCGCCCACCTCCACGTCCCGTTGCATCCGGTACGGGTGTCCCGGTTCGCCAACGACTGCCTGGAGGTGCAGTTGCAGGCGAACTGCCGGGAGCGCGACGTCTTCCTCATCCAGCCGCTGGTGCCGCCGGTCCAGGAGCACCTGGTCGAGCTGCTGCTCATGATCGACGCGGCCCGGGGCGCGTCGGCCGCCCGGATCACCGTGGTGCTGCCGCACTACGCGTACGCCCGGTCGGACAAGAAGGACGCGCCGCGCATCTCCATCGGCGGCCGGCTCGTCGCCGACCTGCTCACCTCCGCCGGCGCGCACCGGGTGCTGGCCATGACGCTGCACTCGCCGCAGGTGCACGGCTTCTTCAGCGTCCCGGTGGACCACCTGCACGCGCTGCGCGAGCTGGCCGCGCACTTCAAGGGGCACGACCTGAGCAACGCGGTGGTGGTCTCGCCGGACCTGGGCAACGCCAAGGAGGCCGCCGCGTTCGCCCGGATGCTCGGCACGCCGGTGGCGGCCGGCGCGAAGCAGCGCTTCAGCGACGACCGGGTGCAGATCAGCACCATCATCGGCGACGTGGCGGACCGGGACGTGATCGTGCTGGACGACGAGATCGCCAAGGGCAGCACGGTGATCGAGCTGATCTCGCACCTGCGCGAGCGGCAGGTCCGCTCGATCCGGCTCGCGTGCACCCACGGGCTCTTCTCCAGCGGGGCGCTGGAGCGGCTGAGCGGGCAGGAGGGCGTACTGGAGATCGTCTGCACCAACACGGTGCCGATCCCGGCGGAGAAGCGGGTGCCGAAGCTGGAGGTGCTGTCGGTGGCGCCGGCCCTGGCCGAGGCGATGCGGCGGATCCACAACGGGGAGTCGGTCAGCGCCCTCTTCGCCTGACACGCTGCGGCCGGCGGCCCGGCGGTGGGTCAGCCGTCCCGCGGGCCGGTGGCGGACTGCCGGGTGGCGAGCGCGGCGGTGATGCGGACGACAGTGCCCGCGTCGCCGGTCTCCACCTCCATCGTGTCGCTCAGCTCGCGGGCCAGCCAGAGGCCCCAGCCGCCGGCGGTGTCCGGCGCCGGCCGGTCACGGTCGCGCAGCCGTCGCTCGCTGATCCCCTGTCCGTGGTCGGCGACCTCGCAGACCAGTTCGTCGCCGCGCTGCCAGAGCCGCAACCAGCCCTGTCCGCCGCCGTGCCGCACCGCGTTGGTGATCAGCTCGTTGACCGCCAGCACGAAGTCGTCCAGCCGTTGACCGGACAGGCCCGAGCCCTGCGCGCAGGACGTCACCGAGTGCCGCAGCTCGGTCACCTGCGCCTGGCCGAAGGCCGTGGCGAGAAGGAGGGAAGGTTCGATGGGCACAACCGTACGCGGTGCGGGGAGTTCTGCGTCTGTCATGACCCCGTCCCGGCGATGGTTCTCGACGACTTTCGCGGCATTTCAACCGTACGTCAGGGTTTCCCAGGCCGCACCGGCCGGGGTCCCCTCGACCGGCTGTGACATGGTGACGCACATGCCGTCGTCCTCCGGTCTCGAGGGCCCGTTCTGGCGATCCATCGCGGTGTTCCGCTTCGCCGCGCTCGCGTACGTCGGCTTGGTCGTGCTGCGCGACGCGGACCGCTACGCGCACCCGGTCGCCGCGGGCGGCGTCCTGCTGGCGATGCTGGCCTGGAGCGGCGTGACGGCGGCCGGCTACGGCCGCCCGGCCGGGCGGCGCTGGCCGCTGCTGCTGGCCGACCTCGGTGTGGTGCTGGCGATCATCCTGGTCACGCCCTGGGTGGTCGGCCGGGCGGCGCTCGCCGCCGGTGTGCCGATGCTGACCGCCGCCTGGCTGGCCGGGCCGGTGCTGGCCTGGGCGGTCTCCGGCGGGCGGCGGCGTGGCGCGGTGGCCGCGCTGGTGCTCGGCGGCGCCGACCTCGCCACCCGGGACCGGATCAGCCCGTCCGCGCTGACCGGGGCGATCCTGATGCTGCTCGCCGGTGTGGTGGTCGGGCACGTGGCGCGGCTGGCGGTGCAGGCGGAGGAGCGGTTGCAGCGGGCGGTGGAGCTGGAGGCCGCGACCCGGGAACGGGAGCGGCTGGCCCGCGACATCCACGACTCCGTGCTCCAGGTGCTCGCGCTGGTCCGGCGGCGCGGCGCGGACCTGGACGGCGAGGCGGCCGAGCTGGCCCGGCTGGCCGGCGAGCAGGAGGCGGCGCTGCGGGCGCTCATCGGCCGGGCGGGCGCGCCGCCGGACCCGGCCGGGGCCGAGCAGGACCTGCGCGACCTGATCGACAGGTACGCCTCGGCCACTGTCGTGGTGTCCGCGCCCGCCACGCCGGTGCCGCTGCCGGCGCGGGCCGCCGGTGAGCTGGGCGCGGCGGTCGGCGCGGCGCTCGACAACGTGGCCCGGCACGCCGGTGGACGGGCCTGGGTGCTGATCGAGGACGAGGAGGAGACGGTGACCGTCTCGGTACGCGACGAGGGGCCGGGCATCCCGGCCGGGCGGCTGGCGGAGGCCGCCGCGCAGGGGCGGCTCGGGGTGGCGCAGTCCATCCAGGGCCGGGTGGCCGACCTGGGTGGCGAGGTGCGGATCATGTCCGCGCCGGGCGCCGGCACCGAGATCGAGCTGATCGTGCCGAGGAGCCGCGGGTGAGCATCCGGGTGATGGTGGTCGACGACCACCCGATGTGGCGCGAGGGCGTGGCCCGCGACCTCACCGAGGCGGGTCACCAGGTGGTGGCGACCAGCGGCGAGGGCCGGCAGGCGGTACGGGTTGCCGCGGCGGCCCGCCCCGACCTGGTCGTGCTCGACCTCCAGCTGCCGGACATCTCCGGCGTCGAGGTGATCAGAGGGCTGCGCGCCCTGTTGCCTGAGGTGCGGGTGCTGATGCTCTCGGCCAGCGGCGAGCCGCAGGGCGTGCTGGACGCGGTAAAGGCCGGCGCCACCGGCTACCTGGTCAAGTCGGCCGCCCCGGCGGAGTTCCTGGACGCGGTCCGCCGGACGGCGGCCGGTGAGCCCGTGTTCACGCCCGGCCTGGCCGGGCTGGTGCTGGGGGAGTACCGGCGGCTGGCCGCGACGCCGCCCGCCCCGCACGACGACGCGCCCCGGCTCACCGAACGGGAGACCGAGGTGCTGCGTCTGGTCGCCAAGGGGCTGTCCTACAAGCAGATCGCCGACCGGCTGGGCCTGTCCCACCGGACCGTGCAGAACCACGTGCAGAACACCCTGGGCAAGCTCCAGTTGCACAACCGGGTCGAGCTGACCCGGTACGCCATCGAGCGGGGCCTGGACGGCTAGCTAGTGCGCCTCCGGCGCCCGGGTCTCGTGCACCGCCAGCTCCTCGGCGCTGGCGCCGCCGCCGGCCGCGCCCGCGTCGTAGGCGACGTTGTCGGTCTCCTGGTCGGTGTGCGCGCCCTCGTCCGGCTCGACCAGCCGGCCCACCTGGTGGTCGGCGACGGTGCCGAGCTGGCCGTGGTCGTACACGGACACGGGGGAGTCCGGGTCGGAGACCGGGCCCGGGTCGATCACGTCGGCGTCGAGCTGGGCCTGCGCGGCGGCCTCCTCGCTGTCCGCCTCGGCGGCGATGTCCGGGTCGACCGGGCCGGCGAGCGGGTCGTCGGCGGGACGCTCGTACTGCTCGCGCTGGAGCTTGTAGTCCAGCGACTCGCCGTCGAGCTGCTCCTCCGCCGTGGTGCCGAACTGGTCCACCGCGACCGGCGTGCGGTCGCCGGGGAGCTGCGCCGGCTCGGGGCCGTCCGCCTCGCGCCCGGTGAGCACGTCGTCGTTGGCGGTGGAGTCGTCGTCGGCGGTGTCGGGCAGGCCCGCCGCCTCGGGATCGGACACGGGGGTGGGGTACTCGTCGTCGCGCATGCCCGGGAACTACCCACTGGGCTCCCCGCCCTAACCGCAACCGGCCGGGTGGATCGGGAGCAACGGTGCGAAAGGGCACCTCAGTTGCGGACCGCCGCCTCGTCCTCGACGTACAGCACGCACCACACCACCTTGCCGTCGGGCAGCGGCGTGCTGCCCCAGCGCCGGGCCACCGTGTCGATGAGCAGCAGCCCGCGCCCGCCCAGCGCGTCCGCCGCCGCCGGCCCCACGTACGCGGGCTGCCCGGCCGAGTGGTCGCGGACGGCCACGTGCAGCGCGTTGCCGCGCGGCGCCAGCCGGAGCGTCATCGGGGTCAGGGCGTGCGCCACCACGTTGTTGACCATCTCGGTGACCGCGATGCAGGCCGGCTCGACCAGCTCCGGCAGGCCCCACCGGAGGCACCCGGCGGCGACCAGCGACCGCGCCTGGCGCGCGGCCTCGACCACCGGGGGCAGCTCGACGCCGAGCGGGTCCAGCGGCGGGTCCGGCGGCGCGCCGTCGGGGTCGAGCAGCATCTCGCTGGCGGGCCAGTCGGCCACCGTCCGGCAGACCTCGTCGAGCGCTTCGCGGGCCAGCGGGTCGGGGATCCGTACCCCGGACAGGTCGACCAGCAGCAGGCCGGGGCGCTGCCACAGCCGGGCCAGCAGCGCTTCCCGTACGGCCTCCACCTCGGCCCGGTCGAGCACACCGGTCAGCCGGACTCTCGCGGAGGAATCGTCGGTCTCCACCAGGCAACGCGCATCCGTCGGCATGATCGCCCCATTGTGCACCTCGGCCGCCGCCCGCGCATCGGTCCGGTCGGCGGGACTCACGGCCGACCCACCCGGGACCGGCGGCTGATCGCCGCCGCCGTACCCACGGCGGTGCCGGCCGCCAGGCCGACGGCCGCGGTGAGCCGCAGCAACTGACCACGCCGCCCGGACCAGCCGTCGGTCCGCTCGGCCGCCCCGGCAGGGGCGAAGACGGCGCCGGTGGAGTCGGCGCGTACGCCGGGACCGAACTGGGTGCGCGCGGTGTACCAGCCGAGCACCCGCTCGGCCAGCGCCGGGGCGAGCCGCCACTGGAGCCCGATCAGCCGGGCCGCGCCGCCCGCGTATGCCTCCCGCCGGGGCCGGCGCAGCAGCTTCACGATCGTCTCGGCGACCATCTCCGGCGGGTACACCGGCGGTGGCGGGGTCAGCTCCCGGCCGGTGTGGTTGGCCGCGTGCCGGAAGAACGGCGTGTCGATGGTGGCCGGCAGCACGGTGCAGATCGAGATGTTCCCCCGGCCGGTCACCCGCAGCTCCTGCCGCACGGTGTCGGCCAGCCCGCGGATCGCGTGCTTCGTGGCGTTGTACGCCGACTGGTACGGCATCGCCACCTCGGCCAGCACCGACGCGTTGTTCACCAGCACCCCGCCACCGGCCGCGGTCAGCCAGGGCAGCGCCGCGCGCGTCCCGTACACGGCCCCCAGCAGGTTCACGTCCACCACCCGGCGGAACTCGGCCACCGGGATCTCGTCGAACAGCCCCACGGTGCCCACGGCGGCGTTGTTGACCCAGGCGTCGATCCGGCCGAACTCGGCCACCGCCCGCGCCGCCAGCTGCTCCACCGCCTCCGGGTCGGTCACGTCGGTGGGCACCACGAGGGCCCGTCCGCCCAGTTCCCGGCAGCTGGCCGCCACCCGGCGCAGCGCGGACTCGGTCCGGGCGGCGAGGACCACGTCGGCGCCCCGCTGGGCCAGCGCGTACGCGGTCGCCGCGCCGATCCCGCTGGAGGCGCCGGTGATGACGACTGTGGCGTCGGAGAGGCTGCGGGTGAGCGGCATTCTCCGGCGGTACCCCCGGACCGCCCGGTCATGCCGACCGATTTCGACGGTGATCGCGTTCGGTCGGCCGTCCCGCTCGCGGGACGGCGGTGGCCCGGTGATGCCGATCTGCCAGGTTTGGGCGCGCCGGACCTGGGTTAATGGGACGCTCTGACCGGAGACCCCGCTACGCGAGAAACGCATGGAGGTGCACCATGCGCGTCGGCCTTGTATGCGCGCACGCCGGCTCGTCCACCGACGGTCCCACCGTCGGGACGCAGGAGCACATTGCGCGCGTGGCGGCGGAGCTCGCCGCCCGGGGCCATGACGTCCGCGTGTACGAGCGCCGTGCCGCCGCCGCCCAGCCGGCCCTGACCGAACTCGACGGCTACCGGGTGGAACGCGTGCCGGTCGGGCCGCCCGACGTGCTCTCCACCGCCGAGCTGGTGCCGTTCGTCGCCGAGTACGGCCGCTGGCTGGCCGGGCAGTGGGCCGGCGACTGGACCCCCGACGTGGTGCACGGCCACTACTGGGTCGGCGGGCTGGCCGCCGCCCACGCGGTACGCGCCACCGACATCCCGGTGGTGCAGACGTTCCACTCGCTCGGCGTCGAGCAGCTGCGGCACCTCGGGTCCCGTTACGGCGGGCCGGGCGAGCGCATCCCGCTGGAACGGGCGCTGACCCGGGCGGTGGACGTGGCGGTGGCCCAGTGCAACGACGAGGTCGACGAGCTGACCCGGATGGGCCTGCAACGCACCGCCGTGGCGATGGTGCCGACCGGGGTGGACACCGGCCAGTTCCACCCGGACGGCGAGGCGGCGCCCCGGGACCAGCGGCCCCGGATCCTCTCCGTCGGGGGGCTGGCGCCCGGGCACGGGCAGGACGACCTGATCCGCGCGATGCGGCTGGTGGGCGACGCGGAGCTGGTGATCGCCGGTGGCCCGCCGGCCGAGCGGCTGGACGGGCACGCCGAGGCGCGCCGGCTGCGTGAGCTGGCCGAGCGGGCCGGCGTGGCGGAGCAGGTGAAGCTGGTCGGCGCGGTGCCGCACGACCAGATGGCGACCTGGTACCGCTCCGCCGACGTGGTGGCCTGCACGCCGCACTACGCGGCGGCCGGGCGGGTGTCGCTGGAGGCGATGGCCTGCGGCGTGCCGGTGGTCGGGTACGCGATGGGCGGCATCGCCGACGCGGTGGTGGACGAGGTGACCGGCAAGCTGGTGCCGCCGGGTGACGTGCGCACGCTCGGGGTCACGCTGCGCCGGCTGCTGTCGGACAACGCCGGACGGTTCGCGTACGGGCACGCCGCTGTGGACCGGGTCCGGTGCAGCTACACCTGGGAACGTACCGCCACCGCGCTGGAACGCCTCTACGAGCGGGTGATCGGGCGTCGCCGGCCGGCCACGCCCATCGAGCCGACGCCGGTCGAGGTGACGCCGCCGGTCGAGGTGGCCGTCTCGGAACGGGGACCGGTCGAGGCGGCCTGAACGGGCACCATCCCGGCCGCTGTCGCCTTCTGGCGGTCGCGGGCGCTGGCGTGGTGGTGCTGCGGTTCGGCGTACCGGGTCAGGCCGACCACCGCCGCGAGCGTGACCAGGAAGCCCAGGCCGGCCAGCCACTCCCGCCCGGGCCAGATCTTGTCGTTCAGCAGCAGCAGGCCGACGATCGCCGCGGGCACCGCGCCGGCGGCGTCCATCGCGGCCACCGCCGCCGTCGTCGACCCCCGCTGCATGGCCAGGCCGAGCAGCAGCTGCCCGATCACCGAGTGGACGATCAGCAGGTAGAGCAGCGGGTCGCGGACGAACGCCTCCGCCGAGCCGGCCGACGCGAGCGGGCGGGCCGCCACCGCCGCGGCGGAGAACGCCATCCCGGCCAGTGAGCCGAGCACCACCGACCCGAGCGCGCCGTGCAGCCGGGCCGCGAAGAAGCCGGACACGGCGATCGCGGCCACCGCCACCGCCAGGCCGACCAGCCCGGCGGTGCCGAGCTGCCGCGACGGGGCCGGCTGGGCCGACAGCACGAGCGCGGTGATGCCGGCGAACAGCAGCACCAGCAGCACCACCTCGGAGGCCGGCAACCGCCACTTGAGCACCAGCACGCCGAGCACGGCGGTCACCCCGAGCCCGGCCGCCACGCTCGCCTGCACCAGGAACAGCGGCAGGTCGCGGCGGGCCAGGAACGCCAGCACGAAGCCGACGACCTGGCAGGCCAGACCGATCAGGTACGTCCGGTGCCCGGCGAGGCGCAGCAGCAGCCCCGGGTCGAACGTGTGGTGCACAGTTGTCCGCGCCGCGGCGACCGACTGGAGAAGGTTGGCGAAGCCGTACGCGATGATCATCGCTGCCAGGAAGCACCAACCGGAGGAAACCACCTGGCGAGGATAGAGGCTCTTCCCGGTTCAGCGCTCGGCTGGACGGCCGAGCCGGGCCAGGATGTCGTCGTGCAGCGCTCCGTTGCTGGCCAGGGCGCTGATGTCGGCGGAGTCCGCGCCGGCCGGGGCGGGCCGCCCGGCCAGATCGGTGATCACGCCACCCGCCTCCGTGACGATCGGCACCAGCGCGGCGATGTCCCACAGCGACAGCTCCGGCTCCACCATCACGTCCAGCGCACCCTCGGCAAGCAGCATGTAACCGTAGAAGTCGCCGTACGCGCGGCTGCGCCAGGTGTCCCGCATGAGCTGGAGCACCGCGTCGAGGCGGCCGGCCTGCTCCCACCCGGTCAGCGACGAGTAGCAGAAGCTCGCGTCGCCGAGCGCGGTGACGCCGGAGACCCGGATCGGTGTGCCGTCCGCCGGTCCGGTGCCGGCGAACGCGCCCGCGCCTAGTGCGCCCCACCAGCGGCGGCCCAGCGCCGGGGCGGAGACCAGGCCGAGCACCGGCCGGTCGTGCTCCAGCAGCGCGATGAGCGTGGCCCAGACCGGTACGCCCCGGACGAAGTTCTTCGTGCCGTCGATCGGGTCGATCACCCAGCGCCGCCCGTCGGGGCCGGCGGGCGGCTGCTCGCCGTACTCCTCGCCGAGCAGGCCGTCGCCGGGACGGTGGGCGGCCAGCAGCGCGCGGATCTCCCGCTCCACCGCGGTGTCCGCGTCGGAGACCGGGGTCAGGTCCGGCTTCGACTCGACGCGCAGGTCCAGCGCGCGGAACCGGGCCGAGGAGACCGCGTCCGCGGCGTCGGCGAGCAGGTGGGCGAGGGCGAGGTCGTCGGCGTACCCGGTCATGTCCGACACGCTAGTGGCGGCGGCCCGGCCCGCGACGGCGGGTCGCCGCCGGTCCGCCGGTCAGGACCCGGCGAGCGGGTCGCCGGGGTTGCGCTCGGGCTCGCGTGGGTCGCCCTCGCCGCTGCGGGAGGCCAGCAACCGCCGGTACGAGGCGAGCCGGCGCGCGTCCGCCTTCCCGGCGGCCACCCAGGCGTCCAGCGCGCAGTCCGCCTCGTCGGCGGTGTGCGGGCAGTTGGCCGGGCAGTCCACAGTCGCCTCGACCAGGTCGGGGAAGCCGTGCAGCAGGCTCTCGGCGGACACGTGGGCCAGCCCGAAGCTGCGTACCCCCGGGGTGTCGACGATCCAGCCGGTGTCTCCGTCGGTGTCCGGTTCCGGCGGCAGGCGCAGCGCCACCGCGCTCGTCGACGTGTGCCGGCCCCGGCCGATCGCGCTGACCGTGCCGACGGCCCGCTCGGCGTCCGGGACCAGGCGGTTGACGAGCGTCGACTTGCCCACCCCGGAGTGGCCCACCATCACCGACACCCGGCCGGCGAGCAGCGCGCGGAGCGCGGCCAGGTCGGAGTCCGGGCGGATCAGCACGTACGGCAGCTCCAGCTCGGTGTAGTAGCCGAGCACCGCCTCCGGGCCGCCCAGGTCGGCCTTGGTGAGGCAGAGCAGCGGCTCGATGTCGGCGTCGTACGCGGCCACCAGGCAGCGGTCGATGAACCCGGTGCGCGGCGGCGGGTCGGCGAGCGCGCTGACGATCACCAACTGGTCGGCGTTCGCCACTACCACCCGTTCCAGCCGTCCCTCGGCGGTGGTCTCGTCGTCGTCGGCGGTACGCCGCAGCACCGAGGTCCGCTCGGCGATGCGCACGATGCGGGCCAGCGCGCCCGGCGCCCCGGAGGTGTCCCCGACCAGCCCCACCCGGTCGCCCACCACCACCGACTTGCGTCCCAGCTCGCGGGCGCGCATGGCGGTGACGAGCGGGGCGTCGGGCCCGGCGCCGGCGAGCACGCAGGTGTAGCGACCCCGGTCGACGGCGATGACGAAGCCGTCGACGGCGTCGGCGTGCTGAGGGCGGGTTCGGGTACGCGGCCGCGACGATCTGCCCGGTCGGACCCGGACGTCGTCCTCGTCGTACTCCCGCCGCTTCGTCGCCAGGACGTCCCCCCGCTGTCAGTTCTTGCCGGTCACCATCCCCGACCATAGTGCCGGGAACTCCGGCATGGTCTTGGAGGTGCACGCCACGTCGTCGACCTCGATGCCGGGGACGGCCAGCCCGGCCACCGCGGCGGCGTGCGCCATCCGGTGGTCGGCGTACGTGCGGAACGTCCCGCCGCGCAGCGGGCGGGGCCGGATCTCCAGGCCGTCGGGGGTCTCGGTGATGTCCGCGCCGAGCGCGGTGAACTCCTTCGCCAGCGCGGTGACCCGGTCGGTCTCGTGGCCCCTGATGTGGCCGATGCCGGTGAGCCGGGACGGGCCGTCGGCCAGCAGCGTGAGCGCGGTCAGCACCGGAGTCAGCTCGCCGACGTCGGAGAGGTCGGCGTCCAGCCCGCGTACCGTGCCGGTGCCCCGCACGGTCAGGCCGCCGGTGCCGAGCGTCACCTCGCCGCCCATCCGGTGCAGCAGCTCCCGCAGCTGCTCGACCGGCTGGAGGCTGCTGCGCGGCCAGTCCTGGAGCGTCACCTCGCCGCCGGTGACGAGCGCGGCGGCGAAGAACGGCGCGGCGCCGGAGAGGTCGGGCTCGATCTCCCAGCCACGCCCGGACAGCGGGCCCGGCTCGACGGACCAGACGTCCGGCGTGGTGTCGTCCACCGCGGCGCCGGCGGCGCGCAGCATCTGCACAGTCATCCGTACGTGCGGCGCGGACGGCACCGGCGGCCCCTCGTGCCGGACCACGACGCCCCTGTCGAAGCGGGGCGCGGCGAGCAGCAGGCCGGAGACGAGCTGGCTGGAGGCGGAGGCGTCGATCACCACGTCGCCGCCGGCCACCCGGCCGGCGCCGAGCACGACGAGTGGCAGGCTGCCCGTCGGCGGGGCGTCGATGCGGACGCCGAGCGCCCGCAGCGCGCCGATCAGCGGGCCGAGCGGGCGGGTGCGGGCGTGCGGGTCGCCGTCGAACGTGACCCGGCCGGCGGCCAGCCCCGCCACCGGGGGCAGGAAGCGCATCACGGTGCCGGCCAGGCCGACGTCGACGTGCGCCGGGCCGGCCAGCGGGTTGGGGCGGACCAGCCAGCGGTCGTCGTCCGAGATCGACATGTGGGCGCCGAGTGCGCGCAGGCCACCGGCCATCAGCTCGGTGTCCCGGGCGCGCAGCGGCCGGGCCAGTGTCGACGGCCCGCTGGCCAGCGCGCAGAGCACCAGGGCCCGGGCGGTCATCGACTTGGAGCCGGGCAGACGCAGCGTCGCGGCGACCGGGTCGCTCGCGGTCGGCGCGGTCCATGGTTGCGGCTGATGTGTCGCGGTCGGATTCCCCACGGTCACATTCTGCCAAGTTCCCGGCCCGGTGGAACCGTCCGCGGCCGCTGCTCCCGTTGGGCGGGACAGCCGAAGTGTCCGGATGGAGCTAGCGTGGGCGCCATGTGCGGGAGGTACGCCACGACCCGGAGCGCCGGTGACCTGAGCGCGCTCTTCTCCTCGGCCGACGAGACCGGCGGGGTGGGGCCGGACTTCAATGTCGCCCCGACCGATCCGGTGCCGCTGGTCCGGCTCGCTCCGGAGGGGCACCGGCTGCTCTCCCTCGGCCGCTGGGGGCTGTTGCCGCAGTGGTCGCGCAGCGCCGCCGGCGCCGCCCGCATGATCAACGCGCGGGCCGAGACGGTCGCCACCAGCCGGGCGTACGCGCCGTCCTTCGCCCGCCGCCGCTGCCTGGTCCCGGCCGACGGGTGGTACGAGTGGGTCCGGCTCGCCGGTGGCGGGCGGCAGCCCTACTTCATGACGCCCCGGGACGGCTCGGTGCTCGCCTTCGCCGGCATCTGGTCGACGTGGGAGTCGGCCGGGCAGGCCCGGCTCACGTTCAGCGTGCTCACCACCGCCGCGGTCGGCGAGCTGGCCGAGGTGCACGACCGGATGCCGCTGCTGCTGGCGCCGGACCGCTGGGCGGACTGGCTCGGCCCCGCCGACGACCCGGCCGGGTTGCTCACGCCGCCCGACGCCGGCCTGCTCGCCGGGCTGGAGATCCGCCCGGTCTCCCGGGCGGTCGGCGACGTCCGCAACGACGGTCCCGAGCTGATCGCGCGGGTGTCCCCGGAGGGCGTGCAGGCGGTCTCCGGGCCGACCCTGTTCTGATCACGCTCCGCCACATCGACGCACCCCGTTTGCCGGGGTTTCTCCAGAAAAGTCGCCCGGACGTTCAGTCAGTTTCATTGAAGACTCTTGTCCTTACGTATGCGAATGCGATAGAACACAGCGCCGGTGATGGGCGTCGGTTCGCACGGGGCGACGACACCCATCGATCTTGCTGAAAGATCTTCGCCGGTCCCACGGGGGAGGTGGGTGTATTGACACGGGCACGCATGCCCCGCCCGCACGAGGTCGCCGCGGCACGGCGCGACCCACGACTGCTGCGGGCTCTGCACGAACGACGCCAGGACGAGGCGTGGCGCACCAGAGGCACCTGTCAGAACGTCGATCCGGAGACGTTCTTCCCGGCGCCCAACGAGCCCGCCGATGCGGCGGTGGCACTCTGCCGCACGTGTGACGTCCAAGGCTCCTGCCTGGCCTGGGCGCTGGAGGTGGGCGACTGCCACGGCGTCTGGGGCGGCACCACGCCGCGCGAGCGGCGAGCCATGCTCGTGGCCTGGCGTAGCGAGGTGCAACCCGATCCGGACGCGATCGACGACGCCGGCCCGCCGGTGCGTGACCGCCTGCTCACCCTGGTGCCGCTGAGCTGATCCCTCGTCGCCCGGGGCCCGTTCGCGGGCCACGGGCGACGAGCGGTTCTCCCGCCCTGCCGCCGCCGGCCCGACCGGCGTGCGCAGAATGGGCCGGTGCGGCACGACGACGAGATCGACACACCCCGGGGACGGGCCCGGTTCCGCTTCCACCCGCCCACCGGCGGCGCCACGGTGCTGGTGCTGGGTCACGGGGCGGGTGGCGACGTGGACGCGCCGGACCTCACGGCGGTCCGGGACGCGGTCCGCGACGCCGGAGCCGGGGTGGCCCTGGTGACCCAGCCGTACCGGGTCGCCGGGCGGCGCGCGCCCGCTCCCGCCGGACACCTCGACGAGGCGTGGACGGCCGTGCTGGCCGAGCTTCGCCGTCGCGCCCCGCAGGTGCGCGACTGGGTGGTCGGTGGGCGGTCCAGCGGCGCCCGGGTGGCCTGCCGCACCGCCGTCGCCACCGGGGCGGCAGGTGTGGTGGCACTGGCGTTCCCGCTGCACCCGCCGGGGCGGCCGGAACGCTCCCGGGCCGCGGAACTGCTCACCGGACTGCCCACGCTCGTGGTCAACGGCGACCGGGACCCGTTCGGCGTACCCGAGCCCGGCCCCGGGATCGAGGTGGTGGTCCGGCCGGGACAGCGGCACGACCTGCGGGGCGACCCGGCCGGCACGGCCGCCGTGGTCCGGGACTGGCTGCGCGTACGCGGATGGTTGTCCTGACCGGCGGCCCGCGCCGTGACCGTCGCCCGCAGCGGGTCGTTGCACCGGTTGGTGCCGGCCGCCCGGTTCGGGCGCGCCGGGGCCACCCTCCCAGGCCCTTCCTGGTCCCAGCGGCGGTCGCGGCCGCCGCCGGGACCAGGATCGGGTGGGACCTGTGGAATGCCGCACCCCGTACCTCGCGTTACCTCCCTGTGGACGACGACAGTGCCAGCGCGAGGGGGGTGACCGGTGCCGATACAGACACGGAGCCGGGAACGGGACGAACGGGACGAGCGGCAGCTCAAGCGGCTGCTCGACGCGCCGGAGTGGCCCGCGGCGGCGTCGGTCGTGAGCACCGGCACAGACTCCGGAAGTGAATCTGCCGGAAAGTGGGTACGCGTATCCTCGGCGGGAAAGCATCCGACGCGAGGGGATGTGCGGTTGACCACCGAGAAGACGGACGAGCGCAGGGCCCGCTTCGAGCGGGACGCGATGCCCTTCGTCGACCAGCTCTACGCGGCCGGTCTGCGGATGACCCGCAACCCGGCCGACGCGGAGGACCTGGTTCAGGAGAC
The DNA here is from genome assembly GCF_001905625.1 of Micromonospora sp. TSRI0369. Taxonomy (NCBI): domain Bacteria; kingdom Bacillati; phylum Actinomycetota; class Actinomycetes; order Micromonosporales; family Micromonosporaceae; genus Micromonospora; species Micromonospora sp. TSRI0369. Next base: position 137,248 of record NZ_LIVU01000004.1, on the reverse strand, counting down.
GTACCTGAAGGCGTACGCCGCCTTCCACCAGTTCGAGCAGGGCACGAACCTGAAGGCCTGGCTCTACCGGATCCTGACCAACACCTACATCAACACCTACCGCAAGCGGCAGCGGCAGCCCATCCAGGCGCCGACCGAGGAGATCACCGACTGGCAGCTCGCCGAGGCCGAGTCGCACACGTCCAGCGGCCTGCGCTCGGCCGAGACGGAGGCGCTCGACCGGCTGCCGGACAGCGACGTCAAGGAGGCCCTCCAGCAGTTGCCGGAGGAGTTCCGCCTGGCCGTCTACCTGACCGACGTCGAGGGCTTCTCCTACAAAGAGGTCGCCGACATCATGGGCACGCCGATCGGCACCGTGATGTCCCGCCTGCACCGTGGCCGACGTAATCTGCGGAAGCTGCTCGAGCAGTACGCGGCGGAGCGCGGTTTCAGCGCCGCCTCGTCGAAGAAGGGTTCGACCGCCGCCGCCAGCCGGGAGGTGTGACCGTGAGCTGTGGACAACCGCACGAGACGGACTGCCGCGAGGTGCTCGCCGAGGTCTACCTCTACCTCGACCTGGAGTGCGGCGAGGAGCGCCGGGTGCTGATCCGGCACCACCTGGACGAGTGCGGGCCGTGCCTGCGCGAGTACGGCATCGAGCAGGAGGTCAAGGCGCTAGTGGCCCGCTGCTGCGGCAACGAGGCGGCGCCGGAGAAGCTGCGCGAGCGGCTGCGCCTGCGGCTGACCGAGCTGGTGGTCTTCGAGACCACCGAGTCCCGCGAACTGGCCGACTGACAAGCGACGGAACGGCCCGGGTCCGAATGATCGGACCCGGGCCGTTCCGCGTTTGCGGCAGGTGCCGCGCTGATCCCGATGATCAGGAGTTGGGGCGCTTGCCGTGGTTGGCGCTGCTCTTCTTACGGGCCTTCTTCTTGCGGGCCTTCTTCGCCATGCTCTGCCTCCTTGTGCTGGTCACGGTTCCGTCCGCGGGTGAGCGCGGCGGAGGTCGCGGTGTGGCTCCCCGGCTCGCCGGTGGCCGACCCGCACGATGCTAGTGCCGCCGCCGCCCACCGGAGCGCGGTGGGGCGGATCGCGTGCCGGTGGTGCGCGGTCGGGCGTGACCGGCGTCATGATTGGATACCGTTCGCAGGACTGTCGGGGAGCTGTCGGGGAGAGGGAGGGCCGGGACATGGCCGAGGAGATCCGCGCCGAGATGGTGGCGAACGTCTGGAAGGTCGTGGTGTCGGCCGGCGACACCGTGTCCGAGGGCGACACGCTCGTCATCCTGGAGTCGATGAAGATGGAGATCCCGGTGGTCGCCGAGTCCGACGGCGTGGTGCAGCGCCTCGCCGTCAACGAGGGTGACGTGGTGCAGGACGGCGACCTGATCGCGGAGATCGGTTGACCGCCCTGCTGGTGCGCCGCGCCGAGCCGGCGGACTTCCCCGCCGTGGCGCGGCTGACGGTCGCCGCGTACGAGGCGGACGGCCAGCTCAAGGACGAGAGCGGGTACGCGCCGGTGCTCGCCGACGTGGCCACCCGCGCCCGGACCGGCGAGGTGCTGGTGGCCGTCGACGACACCACCGGCCAGGTGCTCGGCGCGGTGACGTTCGTGCTGCCCGGCACGCCGTACGCCGAACTCGCCGGTGCCGGCGAGGCCGAGTTCCGGATGCTCGCGGTGGATCCGGCCGCGCAGGGCCGGGGTGCGGGCGCCGCGCTCGCGGCCGCGTGCGTGGCGCGCGCGGCGGAGCTGGGCTGCACGGCTGTGGTGATCTGCGTACGCGCCGGGATGGCGGCGAACGCGCACCGCCTCTACGACCGGCTCGGTTTCGTCCGGCTGCCGGAGAAGGACTGGTCGCCGCTGCCCGGCATCGACCTGCTCGGTCTGCGGCTGGACCTGACCGCGGCGCGCTGAGCCGGGCGCGGCTCAGGCCGCCGGCCCAGTCCCGTCCCGGTCTCCGCCGTCCGATCCGGTTTCGCCGATCTTCGCGAGCAGCTCGTCGGCCACCTCGAGCGCGATCCGCTTCCGCTCGTCGTCGGTGATGCCGGGCGCCCGGACCGCGAACCAGCTGCTGTGCACCGCGAACAGCGTCAGCGCGGCGCGGAGCTGGGCGGCCGGCGAGTCGTCGCCCCGGCACAGTTCGTGGGCCAGCCGCATCATCCGGTCCCGCATCTGCTGGCCGGCAACCAGGCTCTTGAGCACCGTCTGGTTCTGCTCGAAGAAGCGCATCACCTGGGGCAGGTCGCCGGCGAACATGCTGTCGGCGTACCGGCCGAGCAGAGCGCGCCGGGTCGCGAGGGTGGGCGGCTGGTCGGCGGCCCAGGCGATCAGCTCGTCCATCCGGCGCAGCCGGTCGTCGACCAGGCTGGTGACGATCTCGTCCTTGCTCTTGAAGTGGTAGTAGAGCGCCGCCTTGGTGACGCCGAGCCGCTCGGCGATCTCCCGCAGCGAGGTCTTCTCGTAGCCATGCTCGGTGAAGAGTTCCAAGGCGACGGCCTGGATGCGCTGCCGCGTGCCCCCTGTGGTCTCCCTCACCAACCGACTTCCTTCCAATCCGCTTGACGTCCGACCGTCATCAGCTTACCGTCCGGCTAGTAAGTCAACTAGCCGGGCGGCAAGTAAGTTGATCACATGATCTGCGGGGGAGCCTACCGATGAGTCAACAAGCCCCGGTCGCCGCGAGACCCAACATCCGCGTCGTCCTGTTCGGCCTGATGATCGCGATGATGCTCGCGATGCTCGACAACATGATCGTCAGCACCGCGCTGCCGCGGATCGTCTTCGAGTTCGGGGGCGCCGACCACTTCACCTGGGTGGTCACCGCGTACGTGCTGGGCACGACGGTCTCCACGCCGATCTGGGGCAAACTCGGCGACCTCTACGGACGCAAGGCCGTCTTCCTCACCGCCGTCGTCGTGTTCCTGGTCGGCTCGGCGCTGTGCGGCATGTCCGGCTCCGGCGTCTTCGGCGGCGCCGACAGCGGCATGATCGAGCTGATCGCGTTCCGCGCCGTGCAGGGCCTCGGCGCCGGTGGCCTGATGGTCGGCGTCATGGCGATCATCGGCGACTTGGTGCCGCCCCGCGAGCGAGGCCGCTACCAGGGCATGATCGCCGGCATCATGGCCATCGCCATGGTCGCGGGGCCGCTCGTCGGCGGCTTCATCACCGACAACCTCTCCTGGCGCTGGGCGTTCTACGTCAACCTGCCGCTGGGCGGCGTGGCGCTGCTGGTCCTGGCCACCACCATGCACCTGCCGAAGTACCGCACCGAGCACAAGATCGACTGGCTGGGCGCGGCGCTGCTGTCGGTGGGCATCACCGCGATCGTGCTGGTCACCACCTGGGGCGGCAACGAGTACGCCTGGGCCTCGCCGCAGATCCTCGGCCTCGCCGTGCTGGCGGCGGTCGCGCTCGGCGCGTTCGCGCTCGTCGAGCGGCGCGCGCCCGAGCCGATCCTGCCGCTGGGCCTGTTCGCCAACCGCAACTTCGCGCTGATCTCGGTGATCGGGTTCCTGCTCGGCTTCGCCATGTTCGGCGCGATGAACTTCCTGCCGCTCTACCAGCAGACCGTCCAGGGCGCCTCGGCCACGAACAGCGGCCTGCTGCTGCTCCCGCTGATGTTCGGCATGCTCGTGGTGTCGCTCGTGGTCGGCCGGACGATCACCAGGACCGGCCGCTACCGCGTCTTCCCGATCGTCGGCGGCGTGGTGATGGCCGCCGGGATGGGCCTGCTCAGCCTGCTGGACGTGGACACCAGCAAGGCGCAGTCCTCGCTCTACATGGTCGTGCTCGGCGTCGGCATGGGCTTCCTGATGCAGACCTCGATGCTCATCGCCCAGAACAGCGTCGAGCAGAAGGACCTCGGCGCGGCCAGCGGCGCCGCCACGTTCTTCCGGTCCATCGGCGGCTCATTCGGCGTCTCCCTCTTCGGCGCGATCTTCGCCAACCGTCTCGCCGACTCGGCGGCCGGTCCCGCGTTCGCGGGCTCGGGTGGCGGCGAGGGCGGCGCGATGAACCTGGAGGCCCTCAAGAAGCTCACCGGTCCGGTGCGCGAGGCGGTGCTCGGTGGCCTCGCCGACGCCATCTCGCACGTCTTCTTCTGGGCTGTCCTCTTCACCGTCGCCGTGCCGGTGCTCGCCTGGTTCATCAAGGAGGTGCCGCTGCGCGCGACGAACGACGTGCGGCCGGCCGGCGCCACCCCGGAGGACGAGGCCGAGACCGCGCTCGGCAAGGCCCCGGTCGCCTGACGCACCCGCCGCGGCCCCGCGCCCCCACCCCGGGGGTACGCGGGGCCGCCGCGTATCCATTCCAGCGAGGTGCCCCGGTGCCTGGTACCGGGATGCCTTGCGCCCGCTGCCCGCCATCTCGGGGTAGTGGTGGGGTCCGAGGCGAGTTGATCGCGCCACTTCGGGGAGGTGGCGGGCCAGTGGGTGTCTGGGCGGTCGGCGAGGTGCGCCCGGTCCCCGGTGCCCGGTGCCGGGTGCCCGCCAGTTCGGGGAAGTGGTGGGGTCCGGGGTGAGTTGATCGCGCTACTTCGGGGAGGTGGCGGGGTGTGGATGTATGCCCGTGCCGAGTGCTCCCCAGATCGGGGCAGTGGTCAGGTCCGGGGTGAGTTGATCGCGCCATTGCGGGGGAGTGGCGGGGCGCCGGCGCTGGGAGTTGGTGTGCGGGGGTGGGCCTCGGGCTGTGGTCGCCAGTTCGGGGAAGTGGTGGTGTCCGGTTGAGTTGATCGCGCTACTTCGGAGAGGTGGCGGTCTGCTGGTGGTCGGCGAGGTGTTTCGGGTGCCGGCCGCTGCCGCCCGCTGCCCGCCAGTTCGGGGTAGTGGTCAGGTCCGGGGTGAGTTGATCGCGCCATCTCGGGGAGGTGGTGGGGTTCGGGGTGAGTTGATCGCGCCACTTCGGGGAGGTGGCGGGTGTTCGGGTGGTCGGCGGGGCCGCTCTGGATGGCCGGCGCCGGGCAGTGCGGGGTGGTGGTGGGGTTCGGGGTGGGTTGATTGCGCCATCTCGGGGAGGTGGCGAGGCTCCGGCCACTGGGAGTTGGTGTGCGGGGGTGGGCCTGGGGCCGTGGTCGCCGCGCGGTGCCCGCCAGCTCGGGGGAGGGGCGGGGTCGGAAGGGAATTGATCGCGCCAGCTCGGGGAAGTGGCGGCGCTCGGCGAGGTGGTGAGGGCCAGGGCGGGCCACCTCGGCGCCGTAAGGGACGGGCGCGTCTGCGGTCAGCCTCGGCGGAACACGGCTGTGAGGCGGCGCCAGAGACGGCGCAGCGGGCCGCCGGCGGCGCCGGCGATGAGCGAGTCGGCGGTGGCTCGGGCGGCCGGGTCGAGGGCCGGGGTGGCCCGCGCCAGGTATGCGAGCGACACCGCCTCCCGGGTACGCCGGGCGGCGCCCGATGCCACCTCGGTGAGCCGGCCGGCCACCACGGCGGCCACGTCGGCACGGGTGGCCGGGTCCACCCAGGCGGCGGTGACCAGGGCGAACAGCGCCGCGTCGGCGGCCGGGCCGGGACCGGTGGCCAGTTCGCGCAGCACCCGCCGACGGGTCGACGACTCCCACGGCTCGTCGGTGCGGTGGTGCAGCAGGCCGAGGCAGGCCCAGACCTGCGCGCAGCGTTTCCACAGTGCCGGGTCCTGCCCGCCGAGTACCCGGCCCAGCGCGGTGGCCGGCGCGTCGGGCGGGTACGCCAGCAGCGCGAGCAGATCGGTGAGGTCCACGGTGGCCAGCCCGACGGCGGCGTCGTACGCGGCCGGGGGGTGCGCCCACGCCGGGTGCGCCAGGTGCTGGAGCCGTCGTACCGCGGCCGCCGAGGGGGCGGGTCCGTCGGTGGACGCGAGTTCGTCACCGGCCGGTGTGACCTGACCCAGCCAGGGTCGCCCGCGGCAGCACTCGGCGAGGTCGCCGTGCTCGTGCGTGTCGTCGGGGTGCTCCCGGACGAAGTCGGCGAGCGCCACCAGGTGGTCCACGTCGCCGTCGCGCTGGAAGCGCAGCCGGTGGGCGGTGTGTACGGCGCAGTCGAAGGCGGGGTCCTTCGCCAGCGCCCGGTCGATCCAGCCCAGCGCCGCGTCGAGCCGGCCGTTGTCGGCGAGCGTGCCGGCGATGTCCGCGTAGACGGCGAGGTCGTCGGGGTCGAGCGCGACAGCGCGTTCCAGTGCCGCCAGCGCCTCGGCGGTCCGGCCGGCGCTGCGGTACGCGTACCCGAGCCACACCTCGCCGAGTTTGGTGGGCTCCGCGCGTACCCCCCGGGTGGCCCAGGTGACGGCGAGGGCGACCTCGCCGAGGCGCCGGGCCAGCGCGGACGCCGCACCCAGCAGCAGCGGGTGGGCCGGATGCACGGTGATCGCGTTGCGGGCCAGCGTGAGGTACGGCTCCAGCGGCTCGCGCAGCCGGCGCGGCGCGGGGTCGGGCGCCGCCGCGCAGACCTGCATGAGGATCCGGGCCGTGCGCTCGGGATCGAGGCGTTCCGGCAGGTCGGCGGCGGTCACCCAGGGCACGGCGGCCCATGGCGCGGCGGGCGCGTAGCCGGTGGCGGCGGCCAGCAGGTCGAGCCCTTCGGCGGGGCGGCCGGCGGCGGCGAGCAGGTGCGCGCGGGCCACCACGGCGCCGACGAACGCCTGCTGACCGAGTGGGAAGAGGTCCAGGTCCCCGCCGCTGGCCGCGTTCAGCCGGGCGAGTGCTTCGTGCGCCTCGGGCAGCGTGGGGGAGCGGACCAGCGCGGCGGCGATGTGGTCGGCGGCGTGCCGCAGGTCGCCCTCACCCAGCGCCAGCCGGGCCAGCGCGAGTTCCTCCTCCGCCGAGAGCGCGGCGTCGTCCTCGGGCACGTCGTCCTTCCGCCGGTCGGGTCGGTCAGCCGGGCAAGCCTAGGGGATCTTCCGTGGAATGGTGATCCACTGCGCACTTCTGTTCGTTGCGTTGCTCGGTATCTCTGAAACGTGCAAGACTGAGCATCGAACGCGCGAGAAACGCGCAGAAGGAGGTCTGGAGTGACGCGTCCAGGGGCCGGTATGGCCGCCGACATCGACGAGCAGCCAGCCGGTTACGAGCGCCTGCTCTCCACCGAGCACGCCGCGGCGATCGCCGAGGTCGCGGCCGTCGTCGCGCAACGGCGCCCCCGGCACGTGGTGTTCACCGCCCGGGGCACCTCCGACCACGCCGCGCTCTACGCGGCCTACCTGACCGAGATCCGCCTCGGACTGCCCGCCGGACTGGCCTCGCCCAGCGCGATCACCGTCTTCGGCGCCCGGCCCGACCTCTCCGACGCGCTCGTCGTCGGCGTCAGCCAGAGCGGCGGCTCACCCGACCTCGCCGAGGTGCTGCGGGTCGCCCGCGCCTCCGGCGCGCTCACCCTGGCCGTCACCAACAACCCCGGCTCGCCGCTGGTCGAGACCGCCGAGCTGAGCGTGGACATCGCCGCCGGCCACGAGCGGGCGGTCGCCGCCACCAAGACCTACACCGCCGAGCTGCTCGCGCTGCTCATGCTCATCGAGGGCGTACGCGCCGGCGACGGCGTGCTGCCCGCCGAGGAGCGGGCCGCCCTGAGCCGCCTGCCCGAGCTGGCCGCGCAGACGCTCGCCGACGACACCCCGGCCCGGCTCGCGCCGCGCTACCGGTTCGCCGCCCAGCTCGTCACCACCGGCCGGGGCTACGCGTACCCGACCGCCCGGGAGGCGGCGCTGAAGCTGATGGAGACCTCGTACCTGCCGGCGCTCGCCTTCTCCGGCGCGGACCTGCTGCACGGCCCGCTCGCCATGACCGACCCGGACGTGCCGGTGCTCGCCGTGGTCGGCTCCGGCCCCGGCGGTACGTCGATGCGCGAGGTCCTGCCCCGCCTCGGCGAGCGTCGCGCCGACGTGGTGGTGGTCGGCTCCGCCGAGATCGGCGAGACCCGGATGGCGGTGCCCGAGGTCGACGAGCGGTACGCGCCGCTGCTCGACATCCTGCCGCTGCAACGACTCGCGCTGTCCCTGGCCCTGGCCCGGGGCGAGGACCCGGACGCGCCGCGCGGCTTGAAGAAGGTCACGGCGACGATGTGAGGTCCGGCGTGGCACGCTGTGGGGCGTGTCCACCCTCCGTGACCTCGCCGAGGAGCACACCGCGCTCCGGCCGGCCGACATCGACCATCTGCACCGGATCGCCGGCGACTGGCAGTTGCTGTCCGACCTGTCCTTCGCCGACCTGCTGCTCTGGGTGCCGGTGGACGGCGACGGCACGTTCCTCTGCGTAGCCCAGGTCCGTCCCACCACCGCCCCGACCGCCTACCTGGACGACCAGGTCGGGCGGATCGTCGGCGGAGCCGAGGTGGCCCACCTGGAGGTGGCCTACCGGCAGGGACGGATCTGGCGCGAGGGCGACCCGGTCTGGTACGGCGACGTCCCGGCCCGCCACGAGGCGATCCCGGTCCGGCTGCGCACCGGCGACGGTGAGGCCGGCGAGGTGATCGCCGTGGTGGGCCGGGACACCAACCTGTCCACCGCGCGCACCCCCAGCCAGCTCGAACTGAACTACCTCACCACCGCCGACGACCTCGCCCAGATGATCGCCGACGGCACGTTCCCGCCGCCCCGGCACCCGGGCGAGACCACCTCGGCGCCCCGGGTCGGCGACGGCCTGGTGCGGCTCGACGCCAACGGCAAGGTCACCTACGCCAGCCCGAACGCGCAGTCCGCGTACCGCCGCCTCGGTTACGCCTCCCATCTGGTCGGCGAGGACCTGGCCAAGCTGCACCGCCGGCTGGCCGGTGACCCCCTCGAAGGCACCGACGCGGGCAACGCCGTGCTCGCCGCGCTGCGCGGCGAGGCGCCGCCCCGGCGGGAGATCGACGCCCGCGGCGCCACCATGCTCACCCGCGCGCTGCCGCTGATGCCCGCCGGAGTGCCGATCGGCGCGCTGGTGCTGGTCCGCGACATCACCGAGGTACGCCGCCGCGACCGCGCCCTGATCACCAAGGACGCGACCATCCGGGAGATCCACCACCGGGTGAAGAACAACCTCCAGACCGTCGCCGCGCTGCTACGCCTGCAGGCCCGGCGGGTCTCCATGCCCGAGGCCCGGGTCGCGCTCGAAGAATCGGTACGCCGGGTCGCCTCGATCGCGCTGGTGCACGAGACGCTCTCCATGTCCAGCGACGAGGCGGTCGAGTTCGACGGCATCGTGGACCGGGTGGCCAGCGCCGCCACCGAGGTCGCCGCCACCGAGGTGACGGTCGGCATGCGCCGGCGCGGCAGCTTCGGCATACTGCCCGCCGAGATCGCCACCTCCCTGGTGATGATCCTCAACGAGCTGCTGCTCAACGCCGTCGAGCACGGTTTCCCGCCGGCCGACGAGGAGGCTGCCACGCCTTCGCCGGCGGACGCTCCCCGGCCGGAGGCGGCAGTCACCGCGCCCCGGCCCGAGGTGGTGGTCTCCGCGCACCGGGCCCGTAAGCAACTGCACGTCACGGTCAGCGACAACGGCCGAGGGCTGCCCGAGCAGTTCGACGCCGAGCGCGGCGGCAACCTCGGCCTGCAGATCGTCCGGGCACTGGTCACCGGCGAGCTGCGCGGCACCATCGAGCTGCGCAACGGCGCCGACGGCGGCACCGAGGCGGCCATCGTCGTACCGCTGGCCCGCGGCACCACCGACCGCCTCACCGGGCGAGCAGGGCCACTGTGATCCCCGGTCGCGGCCACACCTGGCGCACCGTGTAGCCCGCGCGCAACGCGTCGCCCTTCGCGCCCGGCACCGCCGCCACCGGATCCGTGCGCCGGCCGGTGACCACCAGCCACACCCGGTCCACCCCGGCCAGGCACCGCGCCGGGTCGTCGCACTCCACGGCCCAGAGGCTCGCGTCCTGACGCTGGTCGCGGACCACCAGCACGTCGCGTGGCAGCCTCGACCCCAGGTGGTACGCCACGCCCAGGTCGGGAAAGAGCCAGCTGTCCCGGGGCGCGTAGACGATCGCGTCGCCCGGCCGCTGTTCGGCGCCGATGATCCGGGCCGCGCCCGCGTAGTCGACAGGGGCGCTGCGCGGCCACTCGTGGGTGCGGCGCAGCGCCGACTGGTCGGGCAGGCCGAGCAGCCCGGCCAGGACCACCACCGCGACCCCGGCCGCGACCCGTCCGCGCGGCGATGTCGGCCCTTGCTCTGCTTCCACGGGCGCGGCAGTGCGGCCGGCTGCGGCGGGTGTCGCAGTGCGCGCTGGTTCAGCGGGCGTTGCTGTTGCCGGCGTTCGGGCCGGTGCGGGAGTGACCCGCGCGGCAGCCAGCGCGGCGCCGGCCAGTACGCAGGCGAACGGCACGGTGAAGACCAGGTAGCGGGTCACCCAGAGCGGCACCATCGTTCCGGCGGCGAACACCAGCAGCACCGGCAGCAGCACGGCGGCGGCCGGCAGCAGCGCCCGGCGACCCAGCCGGGCCACGCCGAGCGCCGCGAGCGCGAGCACGAAACCGCCGACGACGCCGCTCTGCGCCAGCGCACCCGGTAGCGCCGCCAGGTCGGGCAGGCGCGCCGGGTCGACCCAGTCGAGCTGTCGACCGCGCTGCCCCCGGGCGACGAGTGCCAGTGGGGTGACGAGCACGACGGCCGGCACCAGCGCCAGCAGCCACCCGGCCAGCGCCCGTCGGCCGGGCGCCCACGCCTCCCGAGCCTCGCCGGTCACGTCCTGCGGTTCCGCTTCCGGCGCGTCCGTGCCGTGCTCCCTGCGCCCGGGATGCGGTGACACCCGTGGCGTTCCACCGGCGTTCGATCTCGTGGCTGAGTGGAACGCCGTGGGTGTCTGCGGGGCGCCGTGACACCCGTGGTGTTCCACTCGCGTTCGATCTCGTGGCTGGGTGGAACGCCACAGGTGTCTGCGGCGTGGCCGGCTCGCGTCGGGCATCTGGGCCCGGGACTGGCCGGGCGGATCGACGACCCCCGCAGGGCCATGTGCGGCGACCAGCAGCACCACCACTGCGTGCGCGGCGAGCAGCGTGAGCGCGAGCAGGTGGAGCAGCCCGAGCGCGGCGACCGCGGCGGCGTACCCCGCCCAGCGCCACCGCCCCGGCCGGCGCAGCGCCTCGACCAGCAGCAGCGTGGCCAGCACCGCGAACAGCGTGGCGAGCGCGTACGGGCGGGCCTCCTGCCCGTACCGCGAGGTGGCCGGCAGGACCGCAAACAGCAGTCCGGCCAGCAGCCCGGCGCGACGGCCGACCAGCACCGCGCCGAGGCGGGCGGTGAGCGCGGCGGCCACGGCCATGGCGAGCGCGGAGGGCAGCCGCAGCGCCGTCGGTGACGTGCCGGCCACCGCGGTCCAGCCGTGCATGAGCAGGTAGTACGGCCCGGTGGCGGCGTCGATGGTGCGGGTCATCCGGAACAGGTCGGAAAGCGGGCGGGTGGCCGCGCTCCAGGTGGCCAGCTCGTCCCGCCAGGGTTGGGCGTGCCCGATCCCGGCCAGCGTCACGGCGAGCGTGAGCAGCCCCGGCGCCACCCACACCGCCCAGCCGGGACGGGCGCGAACAGACGCTGGCGCGAACCTCCTCACCCACGCAGCGTCACACGCCCGCTCCCGCTCACCCGCCCGCTCCACCAATTCCCACCCGCCCGACCCCTTCCCGCCCCAACCCTCACCCGCCCCGAGCCCGTCGATCATGAAGTTGACGGCACTCACCGTCCCTTTTGTCCCCGTCAACTTCATGATCAACGGGGAGGGGGTGGGAGGGGGAGTGGATGAGAGTCGATCTCGGTGGGGCCCGTGATGTGGGATCACAGTGCGGAGCTGTGGTCGGGCAGGGCGTGGTGTGGCAGCATGAGGCACATGACCGCCGCTGTCGTCCGCCGCTTCGTGGCTCGCCGCCACGTCGATTACGGCCGCGTGCGCAGCGCGATCTGTCCGGCCTACTGACGACGCCCGACCCATCCGTCTCGGGCGCGCACTCGCGCCGGCCGTCATCGACATCGCCGTCCACGGCCCACTCTCGGGCCGGCCGTCGCGTCCGCGCTCGCAGGCACCGCAGCAAGCAATGGAGGACGCCGCGATGGCGGTCAGCAGCACCCCGACCCGACCCGACTCCCCGGCGCCCGCCGCCCGTGCGCCCCGCCGGCCACGCGGCGAGGGCCAGTGGGCGCTCGGGCACAAAGAGCCGCTCAACCCCAACGAGCGGATCAAGAAGGACGACGACCCGCTGAACGTGCGGGACCGGATCGAGAACATCTACGCCCACCGCGGTTTCGCCTCGATCGACCCGCAGGACCTGCGCGGGCGGTTCCGCTGGTGGGGCCTCTACACCCAGCGCAAGGCCGGCATCGACGGCGGGCGCACCGCAGTGCTGGAGCCGCACGAGCTGGAGGACGAGTTCTTCATGCTCCGGGTCCGGGTGGACGGCGGCCAGCTCAACCTGGCCCAGCTCCGCGTGATCGCGGACATCTCCCGCGAGTTCGCCCGCGACACCGCGGACATCACCGACCGGCAGAACATCCAGTACCACTGGATCCGGGTCGAGGACATGCCGGAGATCTGGCGTCGGCTGGAGGCGGTCGGCCTGCAGACCACCGAGGCGTGTGGCGACTGCCCCCGGATCGTGCTCGGCAGCCCGGTCGCCGGGGTGGCCCGGGACGAGGTGCTCGACCCGACGCCGGCGATCGACGAGATCGTCCGCCGGTACGTCGGCGACAAGGCGTTCTCCAACCTGCCCCGCAAGTTCAAGACCTCGATCTCCTGGCTGGTCGACACGCCGTACGAGGCGAACGACATCTCGTTCCTCGGCGTGGAGCACCCGGAGCACGGTCCCGGCTTCGACGTCTGGGTGGGCGGCGGGCTCTCCACCAACCCGATGCTCGCCAAGCGGCTCGGCGTCTGGGTTCCGCTGAACGAGGTGCCGGACGTGTGGGCCGGCGTGGTCGGCATCTTCCGTGACTACGGCTACCGTCGCCTGCGCAACCGGGCCCGGCTGAAGTTCCTGGTCGCCGACTGGGGCGTGGAGCGGTTCCGGGAGGTGCTGGAGAAGGAGTACCTGGGCCGCACGCTGCTGGACGGCCCGGCCGCGGACCTGCCGGCGAAGCCGGTGGACCACATCGGCGTGCACGCCCAGCGTGACGGCGCGAACTACGTGGGCGCGGCCCCGGTGGTGGGGCGGGTCTCCGGCACCCAGCTGGCGCAGCTCGCCGACGTGGTCGAGGCGCACGGCAGCGGCCGGGTGCGGCTCACCCCGTACCAGAAGTTGCTGGTGCTGGACGTGGCGGCGGAGCGGACCGACTCGCTCGTCACGGCGCTGCGCGGGATCGGCCTGGAGGCCCGGCCGTCGGCGTGGCGGCGCGGCACGATGGCCTGCACCGGCATCGAGTTCTGCAAGCTCGCCATCGTCGAGACGAAGCGGCGCGGCGAGGAGCTGGTCGCGCGCCTGGAGGAGCGGCTGCGCGACTTCGACGCGGACATCTCGATCCACCTCAACGGCTGCCCGAACGCCTGCGCCCGCACCCAGGTCGCGGACATCGGGCTCAAGGGCCAGCTCGTGGTCGGCCCGGACGGCCGGCAGGTCGAGGGCTTCCAGGTGCACCTCGGCGGCGGCCTCGGCATGGCCCAGGGGCAGACCGCCGGCTTCGGCCGCAAGCTGCGCGGCCTGAAGACCACCGCCGAGGAGCTTCCGGAGTACGTGGAACGGCTGGCCCGCCGCTACCTGGCCGGCCGGACCGAGGGTGAGACGTTCGCCAACTGGGTGATCAGAGCCGACGAGGAGGAGTTGCGATGAGCGACGCTCGGTCTGCGCCTCTCTACTGCCCGTACTGCGGCGAGGAGGACCTGCGACCGCACGAGGCCGGGCACGGCGCCTGGGAGTGCCACGCCTGCGCGCGGGTCTTCGCGGTGAAGTTCACCGGCCTGCTGAGCCGGGCGGTGACCCGGTGAGCGGCCTCGTCTCCGCCGCCGGTCTCGGCCTGATCGGCGAGGCCGGCCCGGCCCGCCGCGACCCGGAGGAGCTGCGCGCGCTGGCCGAGGAGGCCGGCCGGGAACTGGCGGACGCGCCCGCGATCGAGATCGCCCGGTGGGCCGCGGAGACGTTCGGCGAGCGGTTCTGCGTGACCAGCTCGATGGCCGACGGAGTGGTGGCGCACCTGGTGTCCCGGGTCGCGCCCGGCGTCGACGTGGTGTTCCTGGACACCGGGCTGCACTTTCCGGAGACGCTGAGGGTCCGCGACGAGGTGGCCCGCCGGATGCCGGTGCGGGTGCGCTCGATCCGCCCCCGGATGACAGTCGGCCAGCAGGACGGCCAGTACGGCCCGCGCCTGTTCAACAGGTCCCCGGACGACTGCTGCCAGCTGCGCAAGGTGGAGCCGCTGGAGCGGGCGCTGTCCGGGTACGACGCGTGGGCCGCCGGGCTGCGCCGCGACGAGTCGCCGACCCGGGCCAACACGCCGGTGGTGGGCTTCGACGCGCGGCGCGGCAAGGTCAAGGTCAACCCGATCGCGGCCTGGACGCAGCGGGAGGTGGACGCGTACGTGGCCCGGTACGACATCCCGGTCAACGAGCTGTTCGCCCGCGGCTACGGCTCGATCGGCTGCTGGCCGTGCACCCGGCGGACGAAGGCGGGGGAGGATCCGCGTTCCGGTCGCTGGGCGATGTTCGAGAAGACCGAGTGCGGCCTGCACACCTGAGGGCCGGGCCGCCCGTGGTGCTCGTCGCGCACGGGAGCCGTGACCCTCGGGCGGCCGAGGCGACCCGGGCGCTGGCCCGGGCCGTGGCGGACACCTGGCCCGGTCGTGCGGTGCTCCCGAGCTGGCTCGACCACACCGATCCGGGCCCGGCCGAGGTGCTGCGCGGGCTGGCCGCCGCCGGCCACTCCCGGGCGGTTCTGGTGCCGCTGCTGCTGACCGCCGCGTACCACCGGAAGGTCGACATCCCGGCGGCGGTCGCGGCGGCGGGCGCGGACATCGAGGTACGGGTGACAGACGTGCTGGGCCCGGCCGGCGCCGGCGTGGACGGCGGGCTGCTGGACGGGTTGCGCCGCCGCCTGGCGGAGGCGACCGGCGACGAGCCGGCCGGGCTGGACGCGGTGGTGCTTGCGGCGGCGGGCACCCGGGATCCGGCCGCGCGTGCCTCGGTGGGTCGGGTCGCCGCGGCGTTCGGCGCCGGGCTGGGCGTGCCGTGCCGCGTCTCGTACGCCTCGGCGGCGCCGCCGGAGGTCGGCGGCGCGGTGGCGCGACTGCGCGCGGCGGGGGCCCGCCGGGTCGCGGTGGCGGCCTATTTCCTGGCGCCGGGCCGGTTCCACGACGGGGTACGCGAGGCGGCCCGGTCGGCCGGCGCGGTGGCGGTGGCGGAGCCGCTGACCGACCTGCCGGAGTTGGCGGACCTGGTCCGGCGGCGCGTGGACACGGTGGCGGCCTGACCGGCCCGGACACAGCGCGACGCCCCGGCCGGAATCCCGGCCGGGGCGTCGACGAGTGGTACGGGTCAGGCGGAGTGAGCGCGCAGCACCCGGAGACCGCCGCGGCGCTTCACCGCGCGGCGCTCTTCCTCGCTCATCCCGCCCCAGACGCCGGCGTCCTGACCGGACTCCAGCGCCCACTGCAGGCACTGGTCGGTCACGGGGCAGCGCCGGCAGACGGCCTTCGCCTGCTCCACCTGAAGGAGGGCCGGGCCGGACGTCCCGATCGGGAAGAACAGCTCCGGGTCCTCGTCGCGGCAGACCGAATCGTGGCGCCAGTCCATGGCGGCAACACTCCTCATTCTTAGTGGTGGCCAGTAAACGCTTCGTTGTTATTGCTATATGCGTCCGCATTGCCGAATGGTGACGTTCAGCATCCATCAATTCGGCGCAGCGTGAGCAGGCTGTGGGGTGCCTGGACCTGCTGGAACAGCTCAACCGAACGAGCATATCCAGGCAATGTCCCGGCAACACGAGTTCGCTTGTGAATACTTTCACGAACTACAGCGATGTCAAGGGTGCCGCTCGGAAAAACTCCGAACAGTGAGCGGGCTCACCACCCATTTGTCCGGGTTTACCAGGGTCCTGGTTACCCGGCGTGCCACAGTCGATAATCAATGTAGTACGGTCTGCGTGACGTTGCTGACATTTCCGGCACCCTTCCTCGGCGTGGCGGCCACCGCGCCCGCGCGGCGGGGGGGATCCGCGTCAACCGAGTGGAGTACCCGAGACCTAGCAGATTACTCTCAGTGCCGCCGGCACGGAGGTGAATCGGACTTTCTCCCGCTCGCCGAGGTAGTCCCCGTCCATCTGGAACGGCAGTGGGCGCTCCGAGCGCAGGGTGAACTCCGCCAGGTCGTGCAGACGCAGCACCTGCTTGCCGTGCGGATCCGGCTTCCGGGAGAAGAACTGCGCCGCCGTACGGGCCGTGCTGGCCACCCGCAGCCGTCGCAGCGCCAACACGTCGAGCCCGAGGTCGAACGACGCCTCCGGGTTCGGGTTGATCTCCCGGTCGCCCAGGTACGTCCACGGCGCGGTGTTCTGGATGATCGCCGTGGCCAGTTCCGTGTCCGGCGCCTCACCCGGACGCTCCAGCGTGATCGACGGGTGGCGGCGGTCCGAGCCGACGAAGTACTGGCTCGCGGTGGAGCGGAAGTAGAGCGCCGGAGTCGAGACACGCCCCTTCTTGCGGGACTGTTCCACCCGGCGGATGACCGCCGCGTCCAGCCCGAAGCCGGCGCAGAACGTGAAGTAGCGGTCGTCCGCCCGGCCCAGCCCGATCGTGCGGGACCGGCCCAGCCGCAGCCCTTCCAGGATCATGCTGGTGCCGTCCGGCCACTCCCGGGGCAGCCCGAGCGCGCGGGCGAAGACGTTCGTCGAGCCGCCGGGCACAGTGGCCAGCGCGGGCAGCCGCTCGGCCGAGGTCTGCCCGGTCCGGAACGTCGGCGGCTCCGCCGCCATCAGGCCGTTGACCACCTCGTTGACGGTGCCGTCGCCGCCGAGCGTGACGACCAGGTCGACGCCCTCCTGGGCGGCCTCCCGGGCCAGGTCCATGGCATGGCCCCGCCGGCGCGTGTAGCGCACCGACAGGTCGACTTCACTGCGCAACGCCCGGACCAGCACGTCCCGGCTGCGCTCGCTGGTGGTGGTGGCCTTCGGATTGACCACCAGGACGGCCCGCATGGGCGGCACTGTACCGCGACTACCCACCGGTATCGTGGCGCCCGTGACGATCGACTCCGACCCGGTCCCCGGCACGCTGCGCGCCGCGGTGCTCCTGCTACGCGCGGAGGCGGTGGCGCTCGGGCTGATCGCGGTGTGGCTCATCTGGTCCGACCTCACCGCTGAAACGACGGACCTGGTCTCGGCGCTGTGGGTGACCGCTTTCGCGATCGGCGGCGCGGTGGCGCTCTGGGCGCTCGGCGGCGCGTTGTCCCGCCGTCGCGCCGGGGCGCGCGCTCCCGCGATCGTGCTTCAGCTCATGCTGCTGCCGGTCGGCTGGTTCATGATCGAGGGAGGGATGGGCTGGCTCGGCCTGCCGCTCATGGCGTTCGGCATCGGCATGGTCGGGTTGCTCGTGAGCGGCCCGACCAACCGCGCGCTCGGCTTCGGCGACCCGGAACGCTGAGCGGGGGAGCGGCGGCCGCGACCGGTCAGTAGCCGCCGGCGCGGCGGGTCAGCAGCGAGATGGTGGCCCGGCCGTCCGTAGCGTGGGCGTTGGCCCCGGTGGTCAGCGCGGTGAGGACCTTCCAGGCGAACGACGACTCCGACGGCAACGTCGCGCCCCGGACCGTCGGCACCGTCACCTCGACGGTGAGCGCGTCCTCGGTGACCGCGAAGCGGCACTCCAGCTCGGCGTCGCGGGTGGCGATGGCGAGCAGCATGGCGCACGCCTCGTCGACAGCGATGCGCAGGTCCTCGATCTCGTCGAGGGCGAACTGGAGCCGGGCCGCGAGGCCGGCCGTGGCGGTGCGGAGCACGCCGAGGTAACCACCGTCGGCGGGCACGGTGAGATGGACGACGTCGTCGTCAGTCGTCGGGTGCCCGGTCAGTTGAGTCACGGCTCCTCCCCCCGGTGCGGGACTCTACCCGGTCAGGGGGCCGACCGCGTGGGCGCGGCCGTCGCGCGCGTGGCGAGCTCGCGCAACGCCGGCCCGGCCAGGCGGTACGGGGTCCACTCGTCCATCGGCGTGGCGCCGATCGCGGCGTAGAAGCGGGCCGCCGGGTTCCAGTTGATCATCCACCACTCCAGCCGCTGGTAGCCGCGCTCGACACAGATCGCGGCGAGGGTGGCGAGCAGCATCCGGCCCGCGCCGGTGCCCCGGGCGGCCGGGCGGACGTACAGGTCCTCCAGGTAGATGCCGTGCACGCCGGCCCAGGTGGAGAAGTTGAGGAACCAGAGCGCGAAGCCGACCGGCTGGTCCGCCGCGTCGACGGCCACGTGACCGAAGAGCGCCGGCGACGCCCCGAACAGGGCCGCGTCGAGTTGCTCGGTGGTGAGGTGGCACTGCTCCGGGGCGCGCTCGTACTCGGCGAGCTCGTGCACCATGGCGACGACGGCCGGTACGTCCCCAGGACGTACCGGCCGGATCGTCAACGTGTCGTCGGGCGACGTCACGCCTGCTTGGTCTCCCAGAAGATCTTCGAGATCTCGTCGATCTTCGCCAGCAGCTCGTCGGCCTTGGCCGGGTCGGTGCCGCCCTTGGCGCCGGCCGCGCCGGCCAGCTTGGTGGCCTCGTTGAACAGCTGGTGCAGGTGCGGGTACTTCTCGAAGTGCTGCGGCTTGAAGTAGTCGGTCCAGAGCACCCACAGGTGGTGCTTGACCAGGTCCGCCCGCTGCTCCTTGATCAGGATGGCGCGGGTACGGAACTCCGGGTCGGTGTTGGCCTGGTACTTCTCGCAGATCATTTTGACCGACTCGGCCTCGATCCGGGCCTGGGCCGGGTCGTATACGCCGCAGGGCAGGTCGCAGTGAGCGCTGGCCGTCACCCGGGGCGTGAGGATGCGGGGAAGGCGCATCAGGGTCCTCCATGGGTTGTTTGCGATGATCCAAGACGACATTACTCCTGGAGACGCCCTCAGGGGCTGGGAGGTGACATGGCGCCCACCGGCGAACCTCCGCTACTGCGCGGCCCGCTGGCGCCGGTGCTGGTGACCGGCCCGTCCATGTCCCCGACGCTGCGTCACGGCGACGCGGTGCTGGTCCGCACCGGAGGCCGGGCGGTGCGCCCCGGGGACGTGGTCGTCGCGGTCTTCCGCAGCCGTCCCGACCTGCTCGTCGTCAAGCGCGCGGTGGAGCCGCGCGACGGCGGCTGGTGGTTGCGCGGCGACAACGAGTTCGTCACCGACGACTCCCGGGCGTACGGGGTGGCCGACGTCCGGGGCCGGGTGGTGGCCCGCTGGTGGCCACGACCCGGACGGGTGCGGCGCAGGTAGGTGAGGGGGCGATATGACCCCGCTCACATCCTGAGGGCCGGAGCGTGACTATGCTCGGAAAGTGCCCGGGTGACCCCCGCACCGCCACGCCGCCGGTCGCTGACCACCGCTGACCGTGCCGGCCGGTCCGTCTGCTCGACAGATCCTGGAGTCACCATGTCTTCGTCCACCCCGGACCCCGCCGATCCCGTCTTCCGCCTGCACGTCGGCGGCAAGATGGCAGTCACCTCCACCGTGCCGCTGACCAGCCGCGAGGACCTCTCCCTCGCGTACACCCCGGGGGTTGCCCGGGTGTGTGAGGCGATCGCCGCCGACCCCGCGCTCGCCGACACCTACACCTGGGTGTCGCACACCGTCGCCGTGGTCACCGACGGCTCCGCCGTACTCGGTCTGGGCAACATCGGCCCGCGCGCCGCGCTGCCCGTGATGGAGGGCAAGGCGGTGCTGTTCAAGCAGTTCGCCGGCGTCGACGCGGTGCCGGTCTGCCTGGACACGCAGGACGTGGACGAGATCGTCGCGACGGTCAAGGCGCTCGCGCCCTCGTTCGGCGGGATCAACCTGGAGGACATCAGCGCGCCGCGCTGCTTCGAGGTGGAGCGGCGGCTCGACGAGGCGCTGGACATCCCGGTCTTCCACGACGACCAGCACGGCACCGCGATCGTGGTGCTCGCCGCGCTGCGCAACGCCGCGACGCTGCTCAACCGCAAGCTCGGCGACCTGCGGGTGGCCGTCAGCGGCGCGGGCGCGGCCGGCGTCGCGGTGACCAAGATGCTGATCGCCGGCGGCGTCGACCCGGCCCGGGTGGTGGTGTGCGACTCGCGCGGCATCATCGGCCGGCACCGCGAGCTGACCGGCACCAAGGCCGAGCTGGCCGAACTCACAAACGCCGAGGGCCGGCAGGGCGACGTCACCGAGGCGCTGCGCGGCGCGGACGTGCTCATCGGCGTCTCCGGCGGCCAGATCCCCGAGGCGGCGGTGGCCGGCATGGCCCCCGGCGGCATCGTGTTCGCGCTCGCAAACCCCACTCCGGAGGTGCACCCCGAGGTGGCCGCCCGGCACGTGGCGGTGGTCGCCACCGGGCGCAGCGACTACCCGAACCAGATCAACAACGTGCTCGCGTTCCCCGGTGTGTTCCGGGGCGCGCTGGACGCCGGCGCCACCCGGATCACCGACTCGATGAAGGTGGCCGCCGCCGACGCCATCGCCGGCGTGGTGGCCGAGTCGCTGACCGCCGACGCGATCGTGCCCTCGCCGCTGGACCCGCGGGTGGCGCCGGCGGTGGCCGAAGCGGTCGCCGAGGCCGCTCGCCGCGACGGCGTCGCCCGCCGCTGAGATGTAAGGAAGGGGCCCTTCCTAACGCCTCCGGTAGAGGAAGGGCCCCTTCTTAACTGCTGCTCAGCTTGTTACCGTGCCGATCATGCGTGCTGCCTTCGCCTCGGCCTTCGACACCGACAACCCGCTTGCCGCGCTCGCCGTCGGCGACCGTCCCGAGCCGACCCACCCGCAGGACGACTGGGTCACCGTGCGGGTCCGGGCCAGCTCGCTCAACCACCACGACCTCTGGTCGCTGCGTGGCGTGGGCCTGACCGCCGACCAGCTCCCGATGATCCTCGGCTGCGACGCGGTCGGCACCGACCCGGACGGCAACGAGGTCGTGATCTACCCGGTGGTGCCCACTCCGGGCGACCCCCGCGGGGTCTCCATCCTCTCCGAGCACTACCAGGGCACATTCGCCGAGCTGGTCGCCGTACCCCGGGTGAACCTCCTGCCGCTGCCCGACGGCCTGTCGGCCACCGACGCGGCGTGCCTGCCCACGGCCTGGCTCACCGCCTGGCGGATGCTCACCACCAAGGGCCGGGTCGCCGACGGCGAGTCGGTGCTGGTCCAGGGCGCCGGCGGTGGCGTGGCCACCGCGGCGGTCGCGCTCGGCGTCGCGCTCGG
Organism: Micromonospora sp. TSRI0369; assembly: GCF_001905625.1. Classification (NCBI taxonomy): domain Bacteria; kingdom Bacillati; phylum Actinomycetota; class Actinomycetes; order Micromonosporales; family Micromonosporaceae; genus Micromonospora; species Micromonospora sp. TSRI0369. The sequence goes on along the minus strand of NZ_LIVU01000004.1, from coordinate 116,029 downwards.
CAAGCGGGTGTACGCGACCAGCCGCGACGCCGCCAAGCGGGAGCGGATCGCCGAGCTGGGCGCGACCGCGCTGGAGCCCGGCGCGCGGCTGCCGGAACGGGTCGACGTGGTGATCGAGACGGTCGGCGCGGCCACCTTCGACCACTCGCTGAAGTCGGCCGCCCCGATGGCGCGGATCGTGGTCTCCGGCGCCACCTCCGGCCACGAGCCGAAGGTCAACCTGCGCCGGGTCTTCGCCATGCAGCTGGAGATCCTCGGCACCTCGATGGGCACCCCGGACGAGCTGACCGAACTGCTCGCGTTCTGCGCCGAGCACGAGGTGCGGCCGGTGGTCGACCGGGTGGTGCCGTTCAGCGAGATCACGGAGGCGTTCGCGCGGCTGCACTCCGGCGACGTCTTCGGCAAGGTGGTCGTCGACCACACCGCCTGAGGCGTACGGCGCGGGCGGCGCGGATGGCGTGTTAAGAAGGGGCCCCTTCTCTACCGGAGGCGTTAAGAAGGGGCCCTTCCTTACAGCCGGTCGTCGAGCGTGGCCACGCCGCCCTTGGCGGCGTCGACGGGGAGGCGCTCCTTCGCCGCCGGGTCGCCGTAGAGCGTCCAGCGGAGGAACTCCACTGTCGTGTCCGCGACCACGCCCAGCGCCTTGCCGTCGCCGAGCAGGGCCCGGCCGTGGTCGCCCTTCGGCAGGCTGAGCATCGCCTTCGGCCACGGCACCGCGTCGAAGACGGCCTTGCCGGCGGCGTACGACACCACCTCGTCGGCCTCGCCGTGCACGAACAACTGCGGCGCGACGGTGCCGGCGAACGCGGTACCCACGCCGAGCGCCGTGCCGGAGAAGACGATGCCCGCATCCAGCCGCGCGTCCCGGCCCGCCGTGAACAGGCCGATCGTGGTCACGCCACCGGCGCTGTGCCCGGTCGCGGCCACCCGCTCCGGGTCCAGCCGGCCGCGCAGCGGATCGCCCGCCTTCTCGCCGAGCGCGAGCACCCGGGTCAGCACGTACGACACGTCGGCCGGCTGGTTCAGCACGTCCAGCGCGTTGCCGTCGGTGCCCCGGGACGTGTGCGGGAAACGTGGCGCCGCGACCACGAAACCGGCCGCCGCCCAGCGTGTGAGCAGCACCTGGTAGTCCTCGGGCCGGGCGGTCAGCCCGTGACTGAACAGCACCACCGGGAACCGCCCGTCGGCCGCCGGGGCGGAGCGCTCGACCGCGCCGCCGGCCGCGCCCGCCGCCGGGTACCAGAGCGTCACCGGCAACGGCCGGGTGCCGTCCCGGTTCAGCTTCACCTGGCGTACGCCGACCGCGAAGCTCTCCGTGGGAGCCTTGCCGGCGGGTACGAGCGGGGTCGGTGTGACGCTGGTCGGTGAGGTGTCCGGAGCGGGCCGCCCGGCCGGGGCGGCGGGCTGCTCCGAGCAGCCGGCGAGGGTGGCGCCGAGGACGGCGGCGGTGACGAGGGCGGCGGAACGACGGCGCATGAACTCGATTGTGCCTCGCGATCGCCTGACATCCGGCCCGGTCAGCCCGTCGGATGGTCGCACGCCGATGCCCGCAGCCGGGCCAGGTCGGCGGCGTCCTTGGCACGGCGGGGCCGCTCCGGCATCCAGACCGGGAACATCTCCTTGAACTCGATCTGCGCGGCGACGCTGATCACCGGCGCCGCGAGCGGACCGATCCGGCCCGGTGGGGCGCTCAGCATGCCCTCGGGCAGTACGGTGCCCGCCCACGGTCCGGCGCCCACGACGACCCGGCCCGCCGCGTCCCGGTCGAGGTACGCGAAGCTCAGCTCGACGTCGTCCCGGACCAGGTCGAGCTGGAGCGTTGCCGGCATTCGAGGGTCGGGCCGCCAGTCGAGCGTGCCGAGCCGGTCGGCCAGCAGGTCGGCGTCCCGCCGCCAGCAGTACCAGTCGACATCGACGTGAGGGCGGCTCACCGCGCCGAGGTGGAAGTCCATCGCCCAGCCGCCACGCAGCCAGACGTCGATCCCGGCCGCTCCGGCCACCTCGACGACCTCCCGGATGGCGCCCAGTTGCCGCCCTTCCAGCCCGTCCACGCCCGCACCCTACCCACCCCCGCCCTGGCTCGCGTCGATCATGAAGTTGGCGGCATCTGCTGTCCGGTTTGTCGCCGTCAACCTCATGATCAACGGCGCTGGGCCGGGCAGGGTGCGGTCACGCCGGGAGGGAGCGGGTGGTGAAGGTGGTGTTGAGGGCTGTCGCGTCGGCGGGGAGGCGGCGCAGCGCCGCCCGGTCGGCGTAGAGCGTCCAGCGCAGGAAGTCGGTGGTGGTGGCGAGCACCTGGGCGAAGCCGGAGCGGCCGGGCGTCAGGTACTCGCCGTGGCCCTGACCGCGCAGGCTCAGGAAGGCGGCCGGGCCGAGACAGCGGGCGTACGCGGCCCGGCCGATCGACTCCGGCACGATCCGGTCGGCGCTGCCGTGCACGAACAGCATCGGCGCGAGCGGCCGGGAGAAGCCGGCGACCATCCGGCCACCGGCGATCACTATCCCGGCCCGCAACGGGGACGGTTGCCCCGAGGCGAACATCCCGAGGCTGGTGTGACCGCCGGCCGAGTGCCCGGCGGCGGCGAACCGGTCCACGGCCAGGTGCGCGCCGAGCGGGTCGCCGGGGCGGGCGCCCAGGCGGACCAGGTGGCGGACCAGCCGCCAGGCGTCGGCCGGCTGGTTGCGTACGTCATCGCGGGTGTAGTGGCGGGCGCGCAGGTTCGTACGCGGGTATGCGGGCGCTACCACCACGAACCCGGCGGCCGCCCAGCGGCTGGTCAGCGCGGCGTGCAGCGCGGGCAGGCTGCGCAGCCCGTGGCTGTAGATGACCACCGGGAACCGGCCCGCCGCGAACGGCGCGCCCGGTCGCACCCGTGGCCCGTCCAGCGTGCCGGTGCCGGGCGGCCTGGAGGCGGGGCCGGTCGAGGTAGCGGCGGGGCCCGGCGAGGGGGCGGAGCCGGGTAGCGCGGCGGAGCCTGGCGCGGTGGTCCGGTCGGGCGTGGTGGCGAGGGTCTGTGCGGTGGTGTGGGCCGGTGCGGCGGGACCTGTGGTGGCGGAGGTCTGTGCGGGGGCGTGGGCCGGTGCGGCGGGACCCGTGGTGGCGAGGGTGCGCGCGGTGGCGCGGGCCTGTCCGGCGGGATCCGTGGACGCGGACGGGGTCGCCTGCGTGGGCAGGGCGGCCGGGTACCAGACGGTGACCGGCAGCGGCCGCGCGCCGTCCGGGTCGAGCGTGAACTGGCGCATCCCCACCGCGTACTGGCGCTCGGGCGCGGGCCGGACACCGGCCGGTACGGGATCGGTGGTGGCGACGGCCTGGCCGCAGCCGGCCAGCAGCGCCGTCATCAGCGCGGCCACCAGCCGCTGCCCCCTCACACCTGCACGGTAGGCAGCCGAGCGGTCGGTCCGCGCCCGCCGTCCGGATCGGCTGCCGTCACCACCCGGCTGGGCGACACCTCCACCGGCCGGGCGGGTTTGCGCGGGCCGGGTGAGCCGGATGTCGAGCTCCGGCCCGGCGGGGCGGCCTGGTCCGGCCGGCTTCGCTAGGGTCACCCGCATGGCTGAGAACTACACCGACCCGAGTGGCAACACAGCGCAGTTCCGCGCGTTCGTCGATTCGCCCGAGCCGGCCGCGTCGGCGTCGGCGCCGTCCCGGGTGCCGCTGATCGCCGGTGTGGCTGTCGCCGTCGTCGTGGTGGTCGCGCTGGTCGCCTGGATCGCCCTGGGCTGACCCGGCCGCCGCAAGCCGGTCGCCGGCAGCGGCAGGTTCGGCACCTGAGGCACCGGGGTCACGCCACTTCGCCGTAGTGGTGGCATCGGAGGGGTCGGGATCACGCCACTTCCCCGAGGTGGCGGCGTCGCGCGCACCGGACCACGCCACCTCCCCGAAGTGGCGGCACCGTCGCCCAAACCGCTGTCAGACGCCCAGCACCTCGCGGGTCTCGCGGGCGATCTCCCGCTCCTCGTCGGTGCCCACCACCAGCACCGCCACCTCCGCGCCGTCCGGCGAGACGACCCGGTCGCCGTGGCCGTCGTTGCGCGCCGGGTCGACGGCGATGCCGAGCCGGTCCAGCCCGGCCAGCGCCGCCGCCCGTACCGGCGCGGCGTGCTCGCCGACCCCGGCGGTGAACGCGATCGCGTCGACCCGGCCGAGCAGCGCGTAGTACGCGCCGACGTAGCCGGTGATGCGGCGGCAGTAGACGTCGAACGCCAGGGTCGCGTCCGGGTCACCGGCAGCGCGCCGGGCCAGCACTTCGCGCATGTCGTTGACGCCGGTCAGCCCGAGCAGACCGCTGCGGTGGTTGAGCAGGTCGTCGATGTCGTCGACGCCCATGCCGCCCTCGCGGCGCAGGTGGAAGATGACTGTCGGGTCGAGGTCGCCGCTTCGGGTGCCCATCACCAGGCCCTCCAGCGGTGACATGCCCATCGAGGTGGCCACGCTGCGGCCACCCTGGACCGCGCACGCGCTCGCCCCGTTGCCCAGGTGCAGCGTGATGGTGTTCAGCTCGTCGTACGGGCGGTCGAGGAGGTCGGCGACGCGACGCGAGACGTACGCGTGCGAGGTGCCGTGGAAACCGTACCGGCGGACGCCGTAACGCTCGGCTGTGGTCTTGTCGATCGCGTACGTGGCGGCGGCCTCGGGCAGCGTGTGGTGGAACGCGGTGTCGAAGACCGCCACCTGCGGGGTGTCCGGCAGCGCCTCCAGCGCGACCCGGATGCCGGCGAGGTTGGCCGGGTTGTGCAGCGGGGCCAGCGGCACCAGGTCCTCGATGGCGGCGACGACCGCGTCGTCGATGCGTACCGGCTCGCTGAACTTCCGCCCGCCGTGCACCACCCGGTGACCGACGCCGGCCAGCCCGGTCAGGTCGAGGCGGCCGATGATCTCCCGGACCGCGCTCTCGTGGTCGGCCGGCCCGCCGCCGGGTTCGCCGATCCGCTCGACGGTGCCCTTTTCCAGGACGTCGTCGCCGTCGTACAGCCGGTACTTGACGGACGAGGATCCGCTGTTGAGGACCAGGATGCGGCTCATTGCGACGCCTCCGCGGCGGCCTGGATGGCGGTGATCGCCACCGTGTTGACGATGTCCGGCACGGTGGCGCCCCGGGAGAGGTCGTTCACCGGCCGGTTCAGGCCCTGCATGACCGGCCCGACCGCCACCGCTCCGGCCGAGCGCTGCACCGCCTTGTACGTGTTGTTGCCGGTGTTCAGGTCCGGGAAGATGAACACGGTGGCCCGTCCGGCGACCGGGCTGTCCGGCAGTTTGGTTGCCGCCACCTGCGGGTCGATCGCCGCGTCGTACTGGATCGGGCCCTCGACGAGCAGGTCGGGCCGGCGTTCCCGGACCAGCTTGGTGGCCGCGGCGACCTTCTCCACGTCGGCGCCGGCGCCGGAGCTGCCGGTGGAGTACGACAGCATCGCCACCCGTGGCTCGATGCCGAACCGGGCCGCGGTGTCGGCCGACGAGATGGCGATGTCGGCGAGCTGGTCGGCGTCCGGGTCGGGGTTGACGGCGCAGTCGCCGTACACCAGCACCCGGTCGGCGAGCAGCATGAAGAAGACGCTGGAGGCGACCGAGACGCCCGGCACGGTCCGGATGATCTCGAATGCGGGCCGGATGGTGGCGGCTGTGGTGTGGGTGGCGCCGGAGACCATGCCGTCGGCGTGGCCGGTCTGCACCATCATCGTGCCGAAGTAGTTGGCCTGCGCCACGATGTCGTGTGCCAGCTCCACGGTGACGCCGCGGTGGGCGCGCAACTGCGCGTACGCCTGCGCGAACTCGTCCCGCCACGGGCTGGTCGCCGGGTCGACCACCTGGGCGTCGCCGAGGTCCACGCCCAGTTCCCGGGTGCGGCGGGCGATCTCGTCCGGGCGGCCGAGCAGGGTGATCTCGGCGACGCCCCGGCGCAGCAGCACCTCGGTGGCGCGCAGGATCCGCTCGTCGGCGCCCTCGGGCAGTACGAGCCGGCGGCGCTGGGCGCGGGCCCGGTCGATCAGGTCGTTCTCGAACATCAGCGGGGTGACCCGTGCGGAACGGCTGACGCGCAGCCGGCGGGCCAGGTCGTCGGTGTCCACGCAGCGTTCGAACGCGCCGAGCGCGGCCTCGACCTTGCGCGGGTTGGCGGTGCTGGGGCGGCCCTCGATGCGGCTGGACGCGGACACCGTGTCGTAGCTGTCGCTGGGCACCGACAGCACTGGGAGCCCGGTGTTCATCCGCTCGACCAGGCGCATGGCGCGCGGGTCGGGCTGTTCGCCGAGCGTGAGCACCAGCCCGGCCAGCGACACCTGCCCGGCGACGTGCGCGGCGCCGGCGGCCACCAGCAGGTCCGCGCGGTCGCCCGGGGTGATCACCAGCGCCCCGTCGGTGAGGTGGTCCAGCAGCGTCGGCACGTGCGCCGCGCCGACCACGTAGTCGAGCACGTCGCGGTCGAGCGCGGTCTCGTCGCCGGTGAGCACAGTGCCGCGCAGCGCCGCCGCGACCTCGGCCACCGTCGGCGCCGACACGGTCGGCACCTCCGGGATCGCGTACGCGGGCACCGGCAGCTCGGGCAGCGTCATCGGCTGCGGCACGCGGTTGGCCAGCGCCGCGATCACCGTCGCGCCGAGGTCGACCAGATCGTGGTACGCGCCACGCAGCGCCGCAGCGATCGCCTCCGGCTCCTGCGCGAACCCGTCCACCACGGGCACCACGACGCTGCCGAACTCGGTCGCGAGCCGGGCGTTGAAGGCCAGCTCGCGCGGGCCGGTGCCGTCGCCGTAGGCGAAGTCGCTGCCGACCACCACTATCGCCGGGCAGCGGCGTTCGACCTCCCGGTATCGGCTGACGATCCGGGAGATCAGTTCCTCCCGGCGGCCGTCCGCGACGAGCGCGCTCGCCTCGGCGTACGTGGCGCCGTACAGCTCGTCGACCGGCAGTTCCATCCGGTAGCGCTCGGTGAGCAGGGCCAGGATCGGGTCGGTGCCGTCACCGGCGACGAGCGGCCGGAACGCGCCGATCCGTTCCACCTGCCGGGACAACAGCTCGGCCAGCCCGAGCGCCACTGTCGATTTTCCCCCGCCTGAGCCGACGCCGGTGAGGTACACGCTGCGAGCCACGGCACCCAACCTACAAGATCGAGGTCGGTGCTGTCCGTTCTGCCTGGTCAGCACGGCTAGCCGGGGAGAAGGTGGGAATCCTTCACATCTACACTCGGCGTGTGGAAGGCCCGACAGCACTGATTCCTGTCGTACCGGAATCGCCCCCCGTCTTCGTCGACCCGAGCGGGCGGCGACGCCGGCGGCTTCGCCGTCTCGCCTACTGCGCCGGCGCGGCGGGTGTGATCTACACGGTCATGGTCGGAGCCAGCTTCGCCGGCGGGCCGATCAGCCCGGACACCGTCATCCCGTTCGTCGAGCCGACCAGCGAGCAGCGGCTGCCCTCGCCGAACCCGTCGGACGCGCCCGCGCCGACCCGTCCCGCTCCGGACACGCCCACCGACATCCGCACCGCTCCGGCGCGGGCGCCGGCCACCTCCGTCGCCCCCGCCACCACGGTCCCGCCGAGCCCTCGGTCTCAACGGCCGACCCGGCCCGCCCCGACCGCGCCCCGGCCCGTCCAGACGCCGGCCACCACCGCGCCGCCCACCGCCCCCACCGCCGAGGTGCCGCCGCCCGTGGCCGACCCGCCCGCCGTCGACCTGCCCGCCGAACCCGCCGCGCCCACCGATGAGTGACCAGGCGCCCGCCCGTCCGAACCCGCCGACGAGCGAGCAGCCCACAGTCACGCTGGACCCCCGCCGTGTGCGGGCCGCCCGCCGGCAGCGGGCCGGGCGGCAGCCGGACGACGCGCCCACAGTCGTGCTGGACGTCCGGCAGATCCCCGGCGCGCCGCAGATCCCCGGCCCGCGCCGGTCCCGCGGCCGGCGTCTCCTGCCCCGGCCGAGCTGGGCCCTGGTCGCCATGGTCGTGGTCGTCCTGGGCGGCCTGCTGGTCGTCGAGGCGTACACGAACGCCGCGTTCGTACCGGACAACCGGGTGACGCCCGGCAGCCAGCGGGAGGTTCCCAGCTCGGTGGTCGGGGGCGGCCCGATCGTCAACGTCGGCGCGGAGGGCCGCACCCAGTCGCACCGCCTGCCGCCGCGCACCATCGCGCTCACCTTCGACGACGGACCCGACCCGCGGTGGACGCCGGAGGTGCTGCGCGTCCTGGACAAGTACCAGGTGAGGGGCACCTTCTTCGTCATCGGCTCGCAGGTCGTCCGCAACCCGGAGGTGACCCGCCGGCTGGTGGCCGAGGGGCACGAGCTGGGCGTGCACACGTTCACCCACCCCGACCTCGCAGCGCTGCCGGAGTGGCGGCGCGAACTGGAGTACGCGCAGACGCAGCTCGCCATCGCCAGCACCACAGGTGTCCGGACGTCGCTGCTGCGCTTCCCGTACTCGTCCCGGGCGGACGCCTACACCGACCGGGACTGGCCGATGCTGCGGCAGGCGGGCGAGCTGGGCTACCTCACTGTCGTCAACGACGTCGACAGCCGGGACTGGGAGCTGCCCCCGGTCGAGGAGATGGTCGCGAACGCCACGCCGGACGGGACGGCCGGCACCATCGCGCTCTGGCACGACTCGGGCGGCGACCGCTCCAGCACCGTGGCCGCGCTGGACCGCTACATCCCGGCGATGCTGGAACGCGGCTACCGCTTCACCACTGTCAGCGAGGGACTCAACCAGACGTTCGCGGCCGCGGGTGTGTCCGGCCCGGTGGGCGGGCTCACGGCGGCCTCGCTCGACGAGCGGTTGCGGGGCCACGTCCTGGTCGGCGCGGTACGGGTGGCCGACGGCATGTTCGGGGTGCTCGGCGTCTTCTTCGTGCTCGTCGGGGTGCTCACCGTCGGCCGGTCGCTGCTGCTGTTCGTCCTGGCCACACGGCACGCGCGGCGGCGCCGTCGCCGTGACTGGTCCTGGGGCCCGCCGGTCACCGAACCGGTCTCGGTGATCGTGCCCGCGTACAACGAGCGGGAGGGCATCGCCGCGGCCGTCCGCTCGCTGGCCTGCGGCGACCACCCCGGCGGCATCGAGGTGGTGGTGGTCGACGACGGCTCGACCGACGGCACCGCCGACATCGTCGCGGCGCTGGGGCTGCCGAACGTCCGGGTCGTCCGCAAGCCCAACGGAGGCAAGCCGAGCGCGCTCAACACCGGCGTCGCGCTGGCCCGGCACGACCTGATCGTCATGGTCGACGGCGACACGATCTTCGAGCCGGAATCGGTCCGCCGGCTGGTCCAGCCCTTCGCCGACCCCCGGGTCGGCGTGGTCGCCGGCAACGTCAAGGTCGGCAACCGTCGCGGCCTGATCGCCAAGTGGCAGCACATCGAGTACGTCATCGGCTTCAACCTCGACCGCCGCCTCTACGAGACGCTGCGCTGCATGCCCACCGTCCCCGGCGCGATCGGCGCGTTCCGGCGGCAGGCGCTGGAGCAGGTGGGCGGCATGACCGACGACACGCTCGCCGAGGACACCGACGTCACCATCGCCGTCGGCCGCGCCGGCTGGCACATCGTGTACGAGGAGAGCGCCCGCGCCTGGACCGAGGCGCCGACCACCATCGGCCAGTTGTGGAAGCAGCGGTACCGGTGGAGCTACGGCACCATGCAGGCGATGTGGAAGCACCGGCGCTCGGTGATCGAGAGCGGAACGTCGGGCCGGTTCGGCCGCCGGTGTCTGTCGTTCCTGACGCTGTTCGGCGTGCTGCTGCCGCTGGCCGCCCCGGTGATCGACCTGCTCGCCATCTACGGGCTGATCTTCCTGGACCGCAGCGACACGGTGGTGGCCTGGCTGGTGATGCTCGCGCTCCAGTTCGTCACGGCGGTGCTGGCCTTCCGGCTGGACCGGGAGAAGCTCGGCGTGCTCTGGGTGCTGCCGTTGCAGCAGTTCGTCTACCGGCAGGTGATGTACCTGGTGCTGCTCCAGGCCGTCGGCACCGCGCTGACCGGGGGCCGGCTGGGCTGGCAGAAGCTGCGCCGTACCGGGAATCTCCAGGTCGCCGGGCGGGGCGCGACCGGCTGAGGCCGCGCCCGGCCGCGCCGGTCAGTCGTCGTCCGGGTCGTCGAGGCGGGCCAGCCAGGTGGCGAACCGCTCGATCGGGGTCTCGAACTCCGGATTCAGGTCGACGAAGTCACGTAGCCGCTCGCCCAGCCACTCCAGGCTCACCTGCTCGTCGCCCCGGCGCTCGACCAGCTCCTCGATGCCACGGTCGGTGAAGTACACGGTGTTCCTCTCGTCGTCGTACGGCAGCGGCCCGCCCCGGGTCGGGACGGGCCGCTGCCGGTGGTGTCACGGGCGGGGGAGAGCCGCCTCGATCAGCGCGTTCTGCTCGACCTCGTGCATCTTCGCCGAGCCGACCGCCGGAGCGGCGGCGGCGGGCCGGGAGATGCGGCGCAGCCGGACCTCGGGCAGGTGCTCCAGCAGGTTCAGCGCGACGAACGACCAGGCGCCCTGGTTGGCCGGCTCCTCCTGGACCCAGGCGAAGTCCTCGGCGTTCGGGTACTGCGCCAGCGCGGCCCGGACCTCCTCGACGGGCAGCGGGTAGAGCTGCTCCATCCGGATGATCGCGGTGTCCGTGACGCCCCGCTCCTGCCGGGCCTGGAACAGGTCGTAGTAGACCTTGCCCGAGCAGAGCAGCACCCGCTTGACCTGCTCCGGCGCCGGAGCCGCGGTGTCGGCCAGCACCGGGGAGAACGTGCCGGTGGTGAAGTCCTCCACCGGCGACACGCAGAGCTTGTGCCGCAGCAGCGACTTCGGCGTGAACACCACCAGCGGCTTGCGCTTGGGCGACAGGGCCTGGCGGCGCAGCAGGTGGAAGTAGTTCGCCGGGGTGGTCGGGATGGCCACCCGCATGTTGTCCTCGGCGCAGAGCTGCAGGAACCGCTCCGGGCGGCCGGAGGTGTGGTCCGGGCCCTGGCCCTCGTGGCCGTGCGGCAGCAGCAGCGTCACCGCGGAGCGCTGACCCCACTTCACCTCGCCGGAGGAGATGAACTCGTCGATCACCGACTGGGCGCCGTTGACGAAGTCACCGAACTGGGCCTCCCAGGCCACCAGCGCGTTGATGTTCTCCACCGAGTAGCCGTACTCGAAGCCCATGGCCGCGTACTCGGAGAGCAGCGAGTCGTGGACGAAGAAGCGCGACCGCTCGCCGTCGGCGGTGAGCGACATCAGCGGCAGGTAGTCCTCGCCGGTCTTGGCGTCGACCACCGAGGCGTGCCGCTGGACGAACGTGCCACGGCGGGAGTCCTGCCCGGCGAGCCGGACCGTGACGCCGTCGTGCAGCAGCGTGCCGAACGCGATGATCTCGGCGAAGCCCCAGTCGATGCCGCCCTCGACGGACATCTTGCGGCGCCGCTCCAGCAGCTGCTGGATCCGCTTGTGCGGGGTGAAGCCCTCCGGCAGGTTGACGTGCGCCTCGCCGATCGCCTTGACCACCGAGGCGTCGGTGGCAGTGTCGACCTGCGGCTCCGGCTCCTCCTCCCGCGCCGGGCGGCTGAGCTGGCGCGGCGTGGTCGCGGCGTCTCGGGTGGCCTTGAAGACCCGCTCCAGCTGCCCCTGGTAGTCGCGCAGCAGCTCCTCCGCGTCCTCCACGGTGATGTCGCCGCGCCCGATCAGCTCCTCGGTGTAGAGCTTCCGGACCGAGCGCTTCGAGTCGATGATCTTGTACATCTCCGGGTTGGACATCGACGGGTCGTCGCCCTCGTTGTGCCCGCGCCGGCGGTAGCAGACCATGTCGATCACGACGTCCTTGTTGAACGCCTGCCGGTACTCGAACGCGAGCCGGGCCACCCGGACCACTGCCTCCGGGTCGTCGCCGTTCACGTGGAAGATCGGCGCCTGGATCATCCGGGCCACGTCGGTGCTGTAGAGGCTGGACCGGCTGTACTCCGGGGCGGTGGTGAAGCCGACCTGGTTGTTCACGACCACGTGCACGGTGCCGCCGGTGCGGTAGCCGCGCAGCTGGGACAGGTTGAGCGTCTCGGCGACCACACCCTGGCCGGCGAAGGCGGCGTCACCGTGCACCGCCAGCGGCAGCACGGTGTAGCCCTCCAGCTTGAGGTCGATCCGGTCCTGCTTGGCCCGGACTATTCCCTCCAGCACCGGGTCGACGGCCTCCAGGTGCGACGGGTTCGCCACCACCGACACCTTGACCGCGTGCTCGCCGTCCGGGGTGGTGAACTTGCCGTTCTGCCCGAGGTGGTACTTCACGTCGCCCGAGCCCTGCGTGGAGCGCGGGTCGAGGTGCCCCTCGAACTCGGAGAAGATCTTCTCGTACGGCTTGCCGACGATGTTCGCGAGCACGTTGAGCCGGCCGCGGTGGGCCATGCCGATGACGACCTCGTCCAGCCCGGCCTCGGCGGAGCACTCCAGCACCTCGCCGAGCAGCGGGATCAGCGACTCGCCGCCCTCCAGCGAGAAGCGCTTCTGGCCGACGTACTTGGTCTGCAGGAACGTCTCGAACGCCTCGGCGGCGTTGAGCCGGTTCAGCACGTGCTTCTGCTCGTCCTGGCTCGGCTTCTCGTACTTGCGCTCGACCCGCTCCTGGATCCAGCGCCGCTCCTCCGGGTCCTGGATGTGCATGTACTCGATGCCGACCCGGCGGCAGTACGAGTCACGCAGCACGCCGAGGATCGAGCGCAGCTTCATCCGCTGCTGGCCGGCGAAGCCGTTGACCGGGAAGACGCGGTCGAGGTCCCAGAGCGTGAGCCCGTGCTGGAGCACGTCCAGGTCCGGGTGCTTACGGATCTTGAACTCGAGCGGGTCGGTGTCGGCCATCAGGTGGCCGCGCACCCGGTACGCGTGGATCAGCTCGTGCACCCGCGCGGTCTTGTTGATCTGGCCCTCGCTGTCGACGGCCACGTCGCGCATCCAGCGCACCGGCTCGTACGGGATGCGCAGCGAGGTGAAGATGCCGTCGTAGAAGCCGCGCTCGCCGAGCAGCAGCTCGTGCATGACCTTCAGGAACTCGCCGGACTGCGCGCCCTGGATGATCCGGTGGTCGTACGTGCTGGTCAGCGTGATGACCTTGCTGACCGCGTTCTCGGCCAGGGTGGCCTCGCTCATGCCCTGGTAGGGGGCCGGGTACTCCATCGCCCCGACACCGATGATGGCGCTCTGCCCCTGCATCAGGCGCGGGATCGAGTGCACGGTGCCGATGCCGCCCGGGTTGGTCAGCGAGATCGTGGTGCCGGAGTAGTCCTCCATGGTCAGCTCGTTGCGGCGGGCGCGCCGGACCACGTCCTCGTACGCCTGCCAGAACTGCCGGAAGTCCATCTGCTCGCAGCCCTTGATGGACGGCACCACCAGGTTGCGGGAGCCGTCCGGCTTGACCAGGTCGATCGCGATGCCCAGGTTGACGTGCTCCGGGCGGACCATCGCCGGCTTGCCGTCGACCTCGGCGAAGGAGTTGTTCATCTCCGGGTGCTCGACGACGGCGCGCACCAGCGCGTACCCGATCAGGTGGGTGAAGCTGACCTTGCCGCCGCGACCCCGGGTGAGGTGGTTGTTGATCACGATGCGGTTGTCGACCAGCAGCTTGGCCGGGACGGCGCGCACGCTGGTGGCGGTCGGGACCGACAGCGACGCGTCCATGTTCTGGACGATCTTGGCGGCCACGCCGCGCAGCGTCGTGGTGCCGGCGGCGCTCGCGGCCGGTGCCTTCGCGGCCGGCTTGGCCGGTGCGGACTTCTTCGCCGGCTCGGGGCTCTTCGCCGCCGGCTTGGCGGCGGGCTTGGCCGGGGCGGACGCCTTCGGGGCGGCCTTCGGCTCGGCCTTGGCGGGCTCGGCCTTGGCGGGCTGCTCCTTGACCGTGGCCACTGCTTCCTGCTGCTCGGCCGGCTCAGGCTTCGCGGCCGGCTTGGCCTGCCCGTCCGGGCGCGGTGTGGCGGCGCCCGGGGCCGGCCGGTAGTCGGCGAAGAAGTCGTGCCAGGCCGAATCGACGCTCGAGGGGTCGGCGAGGTAGCGCTGGTACATCTCCTCGACGATCCACTCGTTCGGGCCGAAACCCGCCAGTGGGTTCTCCTGCGAAGTCTGCTGGGTCGACACGGCCGCTAATCGCCTCTTTCACGCGGTTGTGAATGTCACGGTGGCCCCCGGTGACCCCCGGTTGCCGACGCTGGGTAAACCGATGCCAAGGCTACGCCGTGCGCTGGGCGCAGGCATTCTCGCCTCCGGCTGGTGGTCCGATTCACAGAAGATGCCAGAAGTTCGGCAAACGCTGCGTGATCCACCGACTCCTGCTAGACGACGAGGACCCCGGACGGTGACGAGTGTCACCGGCCGGGGTCCGCCTGACGGCGAGGTCAGGAGATGTCGCGCTTGCGGATGGTGGCGATGCCGATCGCACCGGTCACCACCGCGTACCCGATCAGCACCAGGGCGCCGGCCCACTGCGGCGGGTTGCCCGGGATGTCCGTGTCACCGCCGACCATGAGCCCGGAGGCCAGCGACGGGACCAGCAGTTGGAGCTTGTTGATCCAGTCGCCGTACCGCGCCGCGAGGAGGCTGAGGACGATGACCGCGCCGATCGCGCCGCCCAGGTAGAACAGGATGCCGGTCACGGTGGCGCCGATCTGGCTGCGGATCAGCACGCCGAGCCCGACGCCGAGCACCGACCACAGCAGGTACGCGAGGCCGTTGAGCGCGATCGCCCGCCACACGGCGCCGCTGCCGAGCTGCGAGCCGACGTCCACCGAGCTGAGGATCAGCGGCGCGGTGACCAGGTTCAGCACCGTGGTGACGAGCCAGAACAGCAGCGCCAGCACGCCGGCCGCGGCCAGCTTGGCCAGCATCACAGCGGTGCGGTGCGGCGCGGTGAGGAACGTGGTGGTCACCGTCTGGTGGAAGAACTCGCTGGTCACCACCACGATGCCCAGCAGCAGCACGATGAGCAGCCCGAAGAACTGGCCGTTCGTGTAGAGGTTGGCCGCCAGGTTGTCGGCGGCCGAGATGGCCTGCAACTGGTCGGACTGGTCGGCCGGCACCTCGCCGAAGTCCCCGCCTGCCAGCGCCTCGGTCTGCAACCAGTTGAAGAACAGCGTGAGCGCCCACAGCGCCAGGCTGATCAGCCCGAAGATCCACCAGGTGCTGGTGGTACGGATCTTGAGCAGTTCGGATCGGACAAGCGTCATCGGATCTCCGCCTTTCCGGCCGTCAGCTCCAGGAAGACCCCTTCGAGGTCGGGGCGCTCGGTGGTGAGCTCGTGCAGCTCGACCTTGGCGGCCAGCGCGAGGCGGCCCACGGTCGGGGCGTCCACGCCGCTGACCAGCAGCGCGCCGTGCGGGTCGGCGTCGACGGTGGCGGACTGCTCGCGCAGCACCGTGGCCAGCTCGTCGGCCTGCGGGGTGCGCACCCGCACCCGGACGCCGTGCGTCATCGAGGCCATCACCTGGTCGACCGGGCCCTGCCGGACCAGCTTGCCGGCCGCGATGATCACCACGTCGTCGGCGAGCAGCTGCATCTCGGAGAGCAGGTGGCTGGAGACCAGCACGGTCCGGCCCTCGGCGGCGAGACCCTTGAGGAAGCCGCGCATCCAGCGGATGCCCTCCGGGTCCAGGCCGTTGGCCGGCTCGTCCAGGATCAGCACCTGCGGGTTGCCCAGCATCGCGGCGGCGATGCCGAGCCGCTGCTTCATGCCCAGCGAGTAGCCCTTGAACTTGCGCTTCGCCGCGGGCGAGAGCCCGACCAGGGCGAGCGCCTCGTCGGCGCGCTCCTTCGGCAGCCCGGCCGCCGCGCAGATCACCCGAAGGTGGTTGATCCCGGTGCGGCCCTTGTGCGCGCTGGACGCCTCCAGCACCGCGCCCACCGTGCGCAGCGGGTCGGCCAGGTCGGCGTACCTGCTGCCGCCGATGGTCGCCGTGCCGGCGCTCGGCGTCACCAGGTTGAGCAGCATGCGCAGCGTGGTCGTCTTACCGGCGCCGTTCGGGCCGAGGAAGCCGGTGACCCGGCCCGGCTCGACGGTGAACGACAGATTGTCCACCGCGCGGACGGTCTTGTATTGCTTGGTCAGGCCGGACACGATGATCTGGCCGGTCCCGGCACTGGGGCGTGGCTGCCCGTCGGACATCATTCTCCTCTCCTGCCCCGGCGGGCGTGACGCGCGCCGGTGGGGGCGCCGTTGCGGGGGCACCCGGCAACAGCCTTCCAACCCGGCGCAAGGGGGTCAATCAGGCGGGACGCGTACCCGCCGTCCTCCTCAGGGAGGAGATCAGGCGGTCGGCAGCGCCACCCAGGTGGCCCGGGCGCGGCCGAGCAGCGCGCCGTCCGCACCGTACAGGCTGGTGTGCACCTCGGCCTTCCGTTTCTCGCCGCCGACCGCGAGGCCGGTCACCACGCACTCGTCGCCGGGTCGTGGCAGCGCCGTGACCTGCGCGGCGATCCGCCCCAGCACGTACGGGCGGCCGGGCGCGAGCACCGCCCAGCCACCCGGGCAGTCCAGCGCCGCCCACACCGTCGCGGGCGTCACCTCCGCCGGGGCGTCGAACGGCGCGGCGGTCCGCCCGTCCGGCAGCCGTCCCGGGAAGATCCGCAGCCCGTCCGGGTGCGCCGGGCCGCAGACGAAGCAGCGGGGGAACGGGTGGTCCAGCAGACCGGGGTACGCCCGCGCGGCGTCGGCCGCCGTCGCCCGGTCCACCGGTGGCACCACCGCCTCGACCGGCGCCACCCGGCGTACCTGGGCGATCAACTGGCCGTCCGGGTCGCGTACCTCGCCGTCGGCGGCGGTCAGCGGGGTGTCCAGCGGCGGCGGCCGGCGCAACGTGACCTCCACCGGCCCCCGGTCGTCGATCAGCGCGGCGAAGATCCCGGCGCTCCAGCCGCCGTTGCCCGAACCGTCCGGTCCCTGGAAACGGGCCTCGACCAGCATGCGCACCTCCGGGTTCAGCTCCGCCGGCGCCCTCGCCGGCGGTCCGCCCGGCAGCCTCGCACACACCCGTCCCGCACCGGCCGTCCCGGTTCGCACGACGCCGCCGGCACCGTCTTCGTGGACCGGTCCCGGCCGCGCGACCTGCCCGCTACCGACTGCCGCCCGGCAGCGCTGAACCTGGACCGTCAGAGATCTTGGTAGCAAACGGCCCCTATGAGGGCCTTTTGCTACCAAGATCTACCGGCTTCTCAGGGTGTGGAAAAGCGATCCTTGTCAGTGGGATGAGGCGACGGAGGCGGACCGAGGCGGGCGTCGGAGACGCGACACAGTCGCGATAGCATCTTGTTCAGTCGCGATGTATCGCGTTATGCTCCTCGCGTCACTCGACGTGCCGTCGGTCGGTACGTCGTCGAGGGGAGGACGCCATGGCCAACTGGACGGTCGACAGCCCGCAGCGGATCACGGTGGACGAGCCGGTCACCCGGCTCGACGTCCGGCTGGTCAGCGGCCGGCTCAACGTGGTCGCCACGGACGGCCCGGCGCGGGTCGACGTCACCCGGATCGGCCGGCGGCCACTCCTGGTCGAGATGCGCGACGGCCGGCTGACCGTGCAGCACGAGCGGTCGACCCGGTGGCCGGGGGTGCTCTGGTCCTTCGGCCCGCTCCACCGCCGGTATCGCGCCGAGGTGTCGATCGCCGTGCCGGCCGAGGTCCTCGCCGACCTGCACCTGGTGGACGGCACGCTGGTCGCCTCCGGCCTGCGCGGGGACACCAAGGTCGACGTCACGTCCGGCCAGGTCACCCTGCGAGGGCTGCGGGGGCGCACCAGCGCCAAGGTCATCTCCGGGCCGGTCGAGGCGCTCGGCATCGGCGGCGACCTCGACCTGGAGACGGTCTCCGGTGAGCTGATCCTCGCCGACAGCGCGCCCGAGCGGGTCCGCGCCCACGCCGTCTCCGGCTCGATCACCTGCGACCTGGACAACCCGCGCGGCAGCGAGATCCGGCTCAGCGCCATCTCCGGCAGCATCACCGTACGGGTCCGCGAGGACAGCGACCTCACCGTGCACCTGCACACCACCTCCGGCCGCATCACCAGCGGCTTCCCCCAGGTGGGGGCCGGTCCGCGGGGCTTCGGCCCGATCAAGGACAGCCACGGCGTGCTCGGTGGGGGCGCGGGTAGGCTCTGGGCCTCCGCGACCTCCGGCAGCATCGCGCTGCTCGCCCGCCCGGTCGCGACCGCCGAGGACGTGGAGGAACTGCCGTGACCGCCGTGTTCAGCCACGGCCGGCTCCGGCTCTACCTGCTGAAGCTGCTCGACGACGGCCCGAAGCACGGATACGAGCTGATCCGCCTGCTGGAGGACCGCTTCCTCGGCCTGTACGCCCCCAGCGCCGGCACCATCTACCCCCGCCTGCAGCGGCTGGAGACGGAGGGCCTGGTCACGCACACCGCCGCGGGCGGGCGCAAGGTCTACGAGATCACCGAGGCGGGCCGCGCCGAGCTGCGGCAGCGCGCCGACGAGCTGTCGACCCTGGAGGCCGACATCGGCGCCGCCGTCGAGGACCTGTCCGCGCTGGCCGGTGAGATCCACAACGAGGTACGCGGCTCGGTCCGCGACCTGAAGCGCGAACTGCGTGAGGTGGCCCGGCAGACCCGGCAGGGCGCGTGGACGGCCTCCGCCACGGCCCGGCCCGCCGGCGACGGGGGGTCGGCCCGTCCGGACGACTCGCCGCTGCTCGCCGAGTTCGACAAGCGGCTGGCCGCGTTCACAGTCGAGGTCGGCGCGCTGGTACGGGCGCGGCGGCTCAGCGACAACCAGCTCCGCACCGCGATCCGGATGCTCGACGGGGCGCTGGAAGGGCTGCGGCGGCTGTTCCGCTGATCTCACAGGTTGTTTCCAGGCTCCACCCAGCGCGGCCGCAGCCGGAGCGCGGATGATGGGGCCCATGGCGGCTACCCAGACGGAGGCTCGACTGCTCGTGGTCGAGGACGATCCCAACATCCTCGAACTGCTCTCCGCGAGCCTGCGCTTCGCGGGCTTCGACGTGGCCACCGCGACCAGCGGCAGCGCCGCGCTGAACGCCGCCAAGGACCACCGGCCCGACTTGGTCGTGCTGGACGTGATGCTGCCCGACCTGGACGGCTTCGAGGTCATCCGGATGCTCCGCGAGGGCGGCACCCGTACCCCGGTGGTCTTCCTGACCGCGCGCGACGCCACCGACGACAAGATCCGCGGGCTCACCCTGGGCGGCGACGACTACGTCACCAAGCCGTTCAGCCTGGAGGAGCTGACCGCGCGGATCCGGGCCGTGCTGCGGCGTACCGCGACCGGCGACCAGACCCCGTCCCGGCTCACCTTCGCCGACCTGGAACTGGACGAGGAGACGCACGAGGTGCACCGCGCCGGTCAGCGGGTGCAGCTCTCGCCGACCGAGTTCAAGCTGCTGCGCTACCTGATGCTCAACGCCAACCGGGTGCTCAGCAAGGCGCAGATCCTCGACCACGTCTGGAACTACGACTTCCGCGGTGACGACAACATCGTCGAGTCGTACATCTCCTATCTGCGCCGCAAGGTCGACAACACGCAGCCGCGGCTGATCCACACGCTCCGGGGAGTGGGATACGTGCTACGCAAGCCGGCGGCGTGAACGTCGTCCACGACGCGAAGGGCAGGCTGCGTAGCGTCCCGCTCCGGCTGAAGCTCGTCGCCGCGGTCCTCGCGCTCGTGGCTGTGGCGCTGGTGGTGATCAGCGGCCTGACGGCGTTCCTGCTGCGGAACTATCTGATCGGGCAGGCGGACGACCAGCTTCGCGGCGGCGCGTACACGGTGGCCAACACGCTCGACAAGGCCGGTGGCGGCCCCATCAAGATCACCATTCCGTCGGACTACGTGGCGTCCGTCATGGCGCCCGGCGAGTTGCCGGAAGAGCCGACGCGCTACGAGGGCCTGCGCGAAGAGGAACTGCCCCGGTTCCCCGTCGACTACGCGGGCTACCAGGAGCGGGTGGGCGACCCGTTCACCGTGCGCTCCGAGGACGGCCGGAGCCGGTGGCGGATGCTCTACACCGCCCTGCCCGACGGGCGGATCATCGCGCTCGGGCAGCACCTCACCGGCGTCGACTCCGCGGTCGGGCGACTGGTGTGGATAGACCTCCTGGTCGGCGGCGCGGTGCTGATCTCGCTGGCGTCCGTCGGCGCCGGCATCGTGCGTACCAGCCTGAAGCCGCTCGTGGAAATAGAGCGTACGGCGGCTGCCATTGCCGGCGGTGATCTGACCCGGCGGGTGCCCGACCCGGAGATGGGTCGGCCGTGCCCGACCTCCGAGCTGGGTCGCCTGTCCCGGGCGCTGAACGCGATGCTGGCCCAGATCGAGGCCGCGTTCACCGCGCGGGCCGCCTCCGAGGCGGCGGCGCGCAGCGCCGAGATGGGCGCGCGGGACGCGGCCGCGTACGCGCAGGCGTCGGAGGCGCGGGCCCGCCGGTCCGAGGAGCGGATGCGGCAGTTCATCGCCGACGCCTCGCACGAGCTGCGGACGCCGCTGACCACCATCCGGGGCTTCGCCGAGCTGTACCGGCAGGGCGCCGCGCGCGCGCCGGAGCAGACCGCCGACCTGCTGCGCCGCATCGAGGACGAGGCGTCCCGGATGGGGCTGCTGGTGGAGGACCTGCTGCTGCTGGCGCGGATGGACCGGGAACGGCCGATCACGCTGGCCCCGGTCGAGCTGCCGGTGCTGGCCTCGGACGCGGTGGAGGCGGCCCGGGTGGTCGACCCGGACCGGCGCATCGAACTGGAGCGGGCGCCGGGCGCCGGCCCGCTGGTGGTGCTCGGCGACGACGCCCGGCTGCGCCAGGTGATCGGCAACCTGATGACGAACGCGCTCACCCACACCCCGTCCGATGCCTCGGTGACGCTGCGGCTGCGGGCGGAGGCGGGCAACCTCGCCGTGGTGGAGGTGGCGGACACCGGTCCCGGCCTCACCCCGGAGCAGGCCGAGCGGGTCTTCGAGCGGTTCTACCGGGTGGACGCCGCGCGTACCCGGCGGGCGGGCGGGCCGATCAGCACCGGCCTCGGCCTGGCCATCGTGGCCGCGCTCGTGGCCGCGCACCACGGCACCGTCGAGGTGGACGAGACTCCCGGCGGCGGGGCGACGTTCCGGGTGAAGCTGCCGCTGCTGCCCGAGGCGCCGGAGCCGGGCGAGTGACGTTCAGAAAACTTCCAGGCGGATTCCAGGCTGATGACAGTGCCACGGGGAAAACTGGTGCCATGACCGACCACGAGACCGATCCGCAGCGGTCGCCGGCCCCCGCCGACGCCGAGCCGTCGCACCACACCGCCGAGCTGCCCCGCGTCGAGAGCGGGACGTCGGACTCCTCGAACACCCCGGCCGCCGCGCCGGTTCCGGCCGACGCCCCGGCCGCCGGAACCACGGCGCAGCCCGGAACCGCGAACCCCGCCGCCGCGCCGGCCGGCCCGTACCCGCCGCAGGGCGGGACGCCGTACCAGGCCGCGGCGCAGCAGCACCACCCCTGGTACGGCCAGCAGCACCAGCAGCACGGCTGGGCCCAGCAGCAGGGCGGCTCCGGCTACCCGTCGGCGCCGCACAGCGGCGGGCCGGTCCCGTCGTACCAGGCGCAGCCGTACCAGGGACAGCACGCGCAGCACGGGCAGCAGGGCTACCAGCCGTACCAGGCCGGGCAGCCGACCCCGCCGTGGGGCGCGCCGCAGCCGGCGCGGCCCAGCCGGGCCGGGAAGTTCATCGGCGCCGGCGCGCTGGCGCTGGCCCTGATGTTCGGCTCGGGCGTGGCCGGCGGCGCGCTGGCCCTCGCGCTCGACCCGGACGGCCCGACCCGTACCTACTCCGCCGCTCCGATCATCAACAGCGCCGACCTGCCCAAGATCGCGGCTTCCGTCCAGGACAGCATCGTCACGATCATGACGGGCAGCGGTGAGGGATCCGGGGTGATCCTCAGCGCTGACGGGTTCGTGCTGACGAACAACCACGTGGTCGCCGGCGCCGGCGGCGACACCGTCCGGGTGGTCTTCGCCAACGGCAAGAGCGCGTCCGCCAAGATCGTCGGGACCGACCCGAAGACCGACCTCGCGGTGGTCCAGGCCAGCGGTGTGAGCGACCTGAAGGCGGCGAAGTTCGGCGACAGCGACGCCATGCAGGTGGGTGACCAGGTGCTCGCCCTGGGCAGCCCGCTCGGCCTCCAGGGCTCGGTCACCGCAGGCATCCTCAGCGCCCGCGACCGCACGATCCAGGCGGGCAGCGGCCAGCAGAACCCGCAGCAGGGCGCCAGCTCGATCTCCGGCCTGCTGCAGACCGACGCCCCGATCAACCCGGGCAACTCCGGCGGCGCGCTCGTCAACACCCGGGGCGAGGTGATCGGCATCAACACCGCCATCGCCACCGCCGGGCAGGGCAGCACCGGCAACATCGGCGTGGGCTTCGCCATCCCGAGCAACAAGGCCAAGGACGTGGCCGAGAAGCTCCAGCGCGGCGAGAAGATCAGCCACCCCTCGCTCGGCGTGAGCGTGAACGGCGCCGAGGACGGCGGCGCGCTCGTCGCCGCCGTCACCCCTGGCAGCCCCGCCGAGAAGGCCGGGATCCAGCGCGGCGACGTGATCACCAAGTTCGGCGACAAGGTGATCAACGACTCGAACGATCTGGTCGGCGCGGTGCAGGCCGGCAAGGTCGGCGACCGGGTCGAGGTCGAGTACAAGCGAAACGGATCCGCCGAGACCGCAACCGTGACGCTCGCCGAGACGTCATAGTCCGAAGACCTGCCTCCCTCCTGGGCGGCGGGCGGCGGAGCCAAGGGGGTTGGCTCCGTCGCCCGCCGCCCCTCCTCTTTCTCACCCGGCGCGGGTGAGACCGGCTCACCCGCGCCGGGGCCACGCTGGGGGCATGACCACCACGTCCGCCGTGCGTACCGACCAGCAGATCCAGCGCGACGTCCTCGCCGAACTGGACTGGGACGCGCAGACCCGGGCCACCGAGGTCGCCGTCACCGTCGACCGGGGCGTGGTCACGCTGGCCGGGCGGGTGGACAGCTACGCGCGGCGGTGGGCCGTCGAGCGCTGCGCCCACCGGGTACGCGGGGTGCGCGCGGTCGCCAGTGACCTGGAGGTCGACCTGACCGCCACGGACCGGCGTACCGACGCCGACATCGCGATCGCGGCCAGCCGGGCGCTGGAGTGGGACAGCTTCGTGCCGGCCGAGCGGCTGGACGTGACAGTCGCCGACGGCTGGGTCATGCTCCGGGGCGCTGTGGAGTTCGGCTTCCAGAGCCGGACCGCCGAACGTGAGCTGCGCCGGCTGCGCGGCGTACGCGGGTTGACGAACCTGATCGAGGTACGGCCCCCGGGCCCGCCCAGCGACGAGCAGCAGCGCCTCGACCTGCGCCGACTGCTGCTGCGGCGTACCGGCACCGAGCGGATCGACGCCCGGGTCGACGGCGACACGGTGGTGCTCGACGGCGTCGTGGGCGCCTGGTGGCAGCGCGAGGAGGCGGAACGGGCCGCCTGGGCCCTGCCGGGCGTACGCGAGGTGCACGTCGGGATCGTGGTGTCCGGCTGAGCCGCCGGGGCGTCGTTTACCGCGGGCCGGGCCGGGAACCCGCGGCCCAGCGGGTACGCCGGGGACCGAGCGGGGAGGACTCGTGGCCGTGAACCAGCAGTCCTCGGAGCGCGGGCAGGCCGGGCCGCTGCGGATCGCGATGGTGGTGCCGCCCTGGCTGTCGGTGCCGCCGCCCGGCTACGGCGGGCTGGAGACGCTGGTCGCGGGGCTGGTCGACGCGCTCGTCGAGCGGGGCCACGCGGTGACGCTGTTCGGGGCCGGGACCGGGCACGGCACCTCGGCCGACTTCGTCTCCACCTGCGACGAGTTGCAGTACGAGCGGATGGGCGAGTCGCTGCCCGAGCTGGCGCACCTGGCCCACGTCGACCGCCTGATCGGCCCGGCGGACTTCGACTTGGTGCACGACCACAGCACGATCGGCCCGCTGGTGGCCGGACGCCGCCGGGTGCCCACAGTGGCGACCGTGCACGGCAATCCGGTGGGCGAGTACGGCACGGTGCTCGGCAACACCGACCGGGGGGTGGGCCTGGTCGCGATCTCGCACGCGCAGCGCCGGGCGAACCCGGGGCTGCCCTGGGCCGGCACCGTGCACAACGCGATGCCGCTGCGGGACGTGCCGCGCAAGGGGGCGCCCGGGACGGGACCGGTGCTCTGGCTGGCCCGGTTCAGCCCGGACAAGGGACCGGACGTGGCGATCGCGGCGTGCCGGGCGGCCGGGCTGCCGCTCACGCTGGCCGGCAAGTGCAACGAGCCGGGCGAGCGCCGCTACCTGGAGCAGGTGGTACGGCCGCTGCTGGGCGAGGACGTCACGCTCGTGCTGAACGCCGACCGTGAGGCCGCGTGGCGGCTGCTGGTGGAGGCCCGTTGCCTGATCATGCCGATCCAGTGGGCGGAGCCGTTCGGCATGGTGATGGTGGAGGCGATGGCGACCGGCACCCCCGTGGTGGCGCTGCGCCGGGGCGCGGTGCCGGAGCTGGTCCGCTCCGGGGTCACCGGCTTCGTCTGCGACGACGCCGACGAGCTGCCGGCGGCACTGCTGGCGGCGGCCGACCTGGATCCGGCCGACTCCGTCGCCCACGTCGCGGAGAACTTCTCGGTGGAACGGATGGCCGCCGACTACGAGGCGGTCTACCGGGGCTTCCTGGCGGCGCGAGGGGGCACACGGGCGCCCCGGGCGGTCGCGCCCGCTGTCGCGGGCTGACCGGTCAGGTCTGCCCGGCCACGAGTTCCGCGGCGGCGGCGTCGAGTCGCCGCGCGTACCCGGGGGTGATGCTGCCCTCGCGCCGACGTTCGTCGATCTTGGCGCGGAGCCGGTCCACGGCGGCGGTCACCTCGCCCTCACCGCTCGCGGCGACCGCGTTGCGCAGCAGGTTGCGCAGGTCCACCCCGACGTCCTCGCGGATCTGGCCCTCCGCCAGCCCGGCCTCGATCAGCCCGTCGACCCGTTCGGCGGCGTCGGCCTGGCCGGTCGCGGGCGGGCGGTTGCCGGCGGTGGGGGGCGCGCTCGACGGCGCGGCCGGCGCCGTGGTGACCGGCGGCTCCGCCGCGGGCGGGACGGTGGTCGGCGGCTCGACCGGCCCGGCGGTCGGCAGCACCCGGGGGTCGTCCGGCCGGTCCGGCGTCAGCGCGGGCACGAGCAGCGCGGCGGCCGCGACCACCGCCACGCCGGCCGCCGCCAGCGCGAGGACGCGCCGCCGGCCCGGCGCGGCGGCCGCGGTGTCCGGCGGGAGCGGGTCCGCGGCCGGCCCGGGTGGCGGGGGAGCAGGCGGGGGCGGCAGCGCGGGCAGCGTCATGGTCGGCGCCAGCATGGTGGCGGCCTGCGGGTCGGCGGGCAGCATCTGGTCGCGCAGCACGGCCGCCACCCGGTGCGCGCTGGGCCGCCGTCGCGGGTCGCGCGCCAGGCAGCGCAGGCAGATCTCCGCGACCGGTCCGGGCAGCCCCGGTACGCCGTCCAGGCTGGGCTCCGGGCTCTCCGCGAGCGCGGCGCTGAGCTGCTCCCAGGTCTCCGCCGGGTACGGCGGCTGCCCGGTCAGCGTCTCGAAGAGCAGCACACCGAGCGAGTAGACGTCGGTGGCCGGCTGGGCCGGCGCCCCGTCCAGCCGTTCCGGCGCCACGTACGCCGGGGTGCCGAACGTGCCGCCGTCCTCGTCGTCGTCCGGCGTCCCGATCCGGGTGGCGATGCCGAAGTCGAGGACCTTCGCCCCGGTGCGGGTCATCATCACGTTGGCCGGTGTCACGTCCCGGTGCACGATGCCGAGCCGGTGCGCCGCGGCGAGCGCCTCGGCCACCTGGGCGCCGGTCTCCACCGCTGCCGGCCAGGGCAGCGGCCCCTCGGTGAGCCGGTGTTCCAGCTCCTCACCGGCGAGCAGCTCCATCACCACGAACGAGGTGATCGAGCCGTCCGGCGCCACCGTCTCGCCGTAGTCGTGCACGGCCGTGACATGTGGATGGTCGAGCTGGGCGGCCGAGCGGGCCTCCTCGCGCACCATGTCGCGGAACCGGGCGTCGGCGGCGAGTGAGGGCGCGAGCACCTTGACCGCCACCACCCGGTCGAGCACCTCGTCCCGGGCTCGCCAGATCACCGACATGCCACCGGCGCCGATCCGGTCGATGAGCCGGTACCGACGGGCCAGCAGACGGCCGGCCTGGAGTGTCGCCATCAGCTCGCACCTGCCTGGGCTCGGGAGCGCTATCAGGTTGCGTGAATGTGTCTTACCTGTCAACAGTCCTCGCGGCGCCGATTGCGGGGCGCGCATTCGCGATGGCTCCCGGTCACCGCCGGGACCAGCGGGGACGCCCGCCCGGCCGGTTGTGGGCCGCGTGCCAGGATGAACGTCATGGCAGCGGGTCCGGTGGCGTTCGTGCTCGGCGGCGGGGGAGTGCTCGGCGCGGTCGAGGTGGGGATGCTGCGCGCCCTGTTCCGCGCCCGGATCAAACCCGACCTGGTGCTGGGCACCTCGATCGGCGCGGTCAACGGCGCCCTGGTGGCCGCCGACCCGACCGAGGCGGTCACCGACCGGCTGGTCCGGCTCTGGGCCTCCCCGGAGGCCAGCGAGGTGTACGGCGACTCGGTCGCCCGGCAGCTGCGCCGGTTCGCCGCCCGTACCCACCTGCACTCGCCCCGGCCGCTGTACCGCCTGCTGGAGAGCACACTGGGCGAGGACACCACCTTCGCCGACCTGGCCGTGCCGTTCCGCTGCTGCGCCGCGAACATCGAGCGCGCCGCCGAGCACTGGTTCCACAGCGGACCGCTGGTGCCGGCGGTGCTCGCCTCCGCCTCGGTGCCCGGGCTGCTGCCTCCGACCCAGATCGACGGTCAGCACTACATCGACGGCGGGGTGGTCAACTCGATCCCGGTCGGCGAGGCGGTGCTGCTCGGTGCGAAGCAGATCTTCGTGCTCCAGGTGGGCCGGATAGAGCGCGAGCTGAGCCCGCCGCGCCGCCCGTGGGAGATCGCCCAGGTGGCGTTCGAGATCGCCCGCCGGCACCGGTTCGCGCGGGAGATGGCGGCGCTGCCCGAGGGCGTGGAGGTGCACGTGCTGCCCACCGGCGGGCTGGAGCCCCGCGACGACAGCCCGTGGGCGTACCGGGACACCGCGGCGGTGGGACGGCGGATCAGTCGCGCGTACACTGCCTCCCGCCGATACCTGGACACCGCGCTGGAGCGCTGATGCCGTTGCCGCCCCGCTGGCTCCGCCGGCTGGTGCTCGCGCCCGGAGTGGTGCTGCTCGCCTTCTTCGTGGTGACCACGCTGCCCGGCTGGGCGCTGCTCGCGCTCGCCGCGTCGCCGCTGGTGCCGGGGCGGCTGCGCCCGCTGCGGCTGCTCTGGATCGGCACCGTCTACCTGGTCTGGGACGCCGCCGCGCTGCTCGCCCTCTTCCTGCTCTGGCTGGCCTCGGGCTTCGGCGTCTACAAGCGGTCGCCGGCCTTCCAGCGGGCCCACTACGTGCTCGCCGGGTGGTTCCTGCGGGTGATGTTCTGGCAGGCCCGGTGGACGCTGCGGCTGAGCATCGACGTGGTCGGCACCGACCCGGACACCGCCCTGCCCGGCCGCCCCGAGCTGGTGGTCTGCCGGCACGCCGGGCCCGGCGACTCGTTCATCCTGATCCACGCGCTGGTGAACTGGTTCGACCGCGAACCCCGGATCGTGCTCAAGGAGACGCTCCAGTGGGATCCGGCCATCGACGTGCTGCTCAACCGGCTGCCCAACCGGTTCATCGCGGCCGGGCCGGACGGACGCGACTCGGTGGTGCGGCAGATCGGGCACCTGGCCACCGGCCTGGACGACGACGACGCCTTCGTGATCTTCCCGGAGGGGGGCAACTTCACCCCGTCCCGGCGGCTGCGCGCGATCGACCGGCTCCGCGGGCTCGGGCTGGAGCGGATGGCGCGCCGCGCCGAGCGGATGCGGCACGTGCTCGCCCCGCAGCCCGGCGGGCTGCTCGCCGCGCTCGACGCCGCGCCGGACGCCGGGGTGATCTTCGTGGCGCACACCGGCCTGGACCAGATGCTCACTGTCGCCGACGTGTGGCGCGAGCTGCCGATGGACAAGCGGATCGTGATGCGGTTCTGGTCGGTGCCGCCGGAGGAGATCCCGGCCGGCAAGCAGGAGCGCATCGACTGGCTGTTCGACTGGTGGGCCCGCATCGACACCTGGATCGCGGCCAACCGCAACGGCACTGCAGACGACGCCTGAGCGCAATCGCCGCGCGTGTTCAGCGCGGTGCCAGGTCCGCCGCGTAGGGTGCGCTGGTGGACCAGATCTGCGTGGTGACGACTGTGGTGGACGCCCGCGGGGTCGCGGACGTGCTGGCGGCCGCGGCCGTCGCCGGCCGGCTGGCGGCCTGCGCCCAGGTGGGCGGGCCGGTGGACAGCACCTACTGGTGGCAGTCGGCGATCCAGACCACGGCCGAGTGGCAGGTGCGGTTCAAGACCGCGCCGGACCGGGTGGACGCGCTGGTCGACCAGCTCCGCGCCAACCACCCGTACGAGGTGCCGGAAATCCTGGTCAGCCGGGAGGGCAGCGGCAACCCCGGTTACACCGCCTGGGTGCACGAGCAGACCCGGCCCTAGGTACTCCTACTCTGTCCGTCCGCCCACCCGCCCGCGAAGCTGGCCGGGTGGAGAACACCGGCTACCCCTGCCCCGGATGCGGCGCTCCGGCCGACCTCACCGCCGGATGCCGCGGTTGCGGCCGCCCGCCCTATCCGCCCGCCGCCGAGGTGATCCGGCTGGACCGGGAGATCACCGAGCTGGTGCCGCGCGTCGAGGCGGCCCGGCTCGCGTACCACGATCTGTCCGGCCGCCTGTCCACGGCCCGGCAGCGGCGGTCGGCGCTGGCCGCCCGGATCCGTCAGGAGATCCCCGTGCCGGGCCCGGTCACCGTGCCCGTGCCGCAGGCCGCCGGCCCCGCGCCGCTCCCGGTCGCCGCGCCGGCGCCGCCGCCGCGTGTGGTTCCGCCCGCCGCCCCGGTACGCCCCGGCGGCGCGGAAACCTCCACCCGGGCGGTGCAGGGGCTGCTCTTCGTCCTGGGTGGACTGCTGCTCGGCACCGCCGCCGTGGTGTTCACCGCTGTCGCCTGGGCCACGTTCGGGGTGACCGGCCGGGCGCTGGTCCTGCTCGCGGTCACCGCGCTGGCCCTGGCCGCGCCGCTCGTCGCCCGGGCGCGCGGGCTGCGCGGCACCGCCGAGACGCTCGCCTCGGTGGGGTTGCTGCTGGTGGTCCTGGACGGGTACGCCGCCTGGTCGGTGAACCTGTTCGGGGTGACCGGCCTGCCGGGCAGCCGCTACGCGGCGCTCGTCGCGGCCACCGGCGCGGCCGTCGCGGCCGGGTACGGGCTGATCAGCCGCCTCACCGCGCCCTGGTTCGCGGCGTGGCTGCTCGCGCAGCCGGTGCTGCCCCTGGCCGCTGCGGCGTTCCGGCCCACTGCCGCCGGCTGGGCGCTGGTGCTGACCGCCGTGGCGCTCGGCGACCTCGCGGTGGTGGCCGTGCTGCGCCGCCGGACCTCCGACAGGCGCGGCGCGCTGGTGGCCGGGCAGGCGCTGGGCTGGATCGGGCACGGCGCGGCGCTGGTCCTGGCGGCCGGCTGCGCGCTGGTGCCGCTGGCGGTCGGCCACGCGGCGGGCACGCCGCTGCTGGCCGGTGGCCCGCTACTGGTGGTGGCGCTGGCCCTGCTCGTCGGCGCGCTCACCGCGGGTGGCCGGACGTGGCGGGCGACGACCGCCGGGCTGCTGGTGCCGGTGCTGGCGGTCGCGCTGGTCCGGCCGGTCGCCGAGCTGCGTCCCGGGCTGCTGCTGGTCGCCGCCGCGCTCGTGGTCGCGGCGCTGGCCGGTGCGGTGCGGGCGCTGCCGGCGTCGGTCCGGACCGGCCCGCGGGTGGGCGCGCTCGCGGTGGCCGCCGCGCTGGGCCAGGTCGCGGTCGTGCTCACCGGCCTGGTCGGCGCGGCCACCGCGAGTGCCTCGTTCCCGGCCTGGCAGGGCGGGCGGGACGTGCCGGTCCCGTCCTGGGGCTGGCAGCTCCCGGCGGCCCTGCTGCTGACCGCCGGCGCGGTGGCGCTGCTGACGCCCCGGGCCGCCCGGCCACTGGTCGGCGTGATCGCCGCCGGGCTGGTCGCGCTCGCCGCGCCGGCCGTGACGGCGACGCCGTGGCCGCTGGTGCTGGTCGTGGACCTCGCGACGGCCGCCGCGCTGCTGCTGGCGGCGGTGGCCCGGCCGCGCCCGGGCCGGGTGGCCGTCCCGGTCGCCGCCTCGGCCGGTGCGGTGCTGCTCGGGCACGCGCTGCTGGTCGGCTTCGCCGAGCCCGCCGGGGCGGTGGCGGTGCTCGCCGTGACGGCGCTGCTCGGCGTGACGGTGGCCGGGCTGGGCCGGCGCGGGCTGGGCGCGCAGCCGGTCGTCGGCGGTGTCGCGCTGGCGGTGGCGCTGGTCGCCGTACCGGCGGCGGTGGCCGTCGCGCTGTTCGGCCTCGGCGCGCCGCTGTGGTGGCAACTGCGGGGTGCGGCCGCCGCCGTCGTGGTGCCGGTCGTCGTCGTCCTCGCCGTCCGTCGTCTGTGGACCGACCTGACCGGGTACGCCTCGACGGGGCTCGCCGTGGCGCTCGCCGGGACCGGCCTCGTGCCGCTCGTCGCGCCGGGCGGGGAACCGGTGGCGCTCTACGCGGCGGCGGGAGTCCTGCTGGCGCTCGCCGCCGGGGGCGGCTCCCGGCCGGCGGCCGCCCCGCGCGCGGTGGGCGCCGGGCTGGCCGTGGTGGCGTTGCTGGCCACCGCGCGGACCGTGCTGCTGGTGCTCGCGGATCTGCCGGTGCGGCCCGGGTCCGGGGTGCCCGCCGCCGCGGCGGCGTCTGCCGAGACCGCCCGCGCCGGGCTGGTGCTGCTGCTCCTGGGCGCCGCCGCCGGCGCGTACGCCGCGACGGATCGCCGCGTCGCGTGGTGGGTCGCCGGGGCGCCGTTCGGCGCGGTGGCGTTGCCGGTGCTGGCCGAGGCGGCCGGCGCGCCCTGGCCGGTGGTGCCGGCGACGGCGTTCGGGATCGGGCTTGCCGCGCTGCTGGCCGCCGCGCTCACCGGCGCGTACCGGGCGGTGCTCGTGCCGCTGGCCGTGGTGCTTGCCGTTCCCGGGTTCGGCGGCCTGCTCGCCACCCGGGCCGGGACGCTCACCGCGCTCGGTGTGCTGGTGGTGGCCGGGGCGGTGACCGGGATGGCCGGGCGGCCGGCGGTGGTCCGGATCGTGGGGTGGCTGGGCGCCGTCGCAGCGGCCACCGGGTTCGCCGTCGTCGCGTCGCTCACGGCCGGGCAGTCGCTGCGTACCGGGGCGTTCGCGGTCCTTGCCGTCGCGGCCGTGACGCTGCACGCGGCGCCGCTGCTTCGTGGGGTCCGATCGGGCGGCCCGGGCGGCGCAGGGCAGGCCGGCGCGTGGGCGCTGGAGGCGGCGGCGCAGGCAGTGGCGCTGCTCGCGCTGCTGCTCGCGGGCGGCTCGTTGCGGCACGCGGCGGCGGTCTGCGTGCTGTGGGGCGTGGCCGTCGCGGTCCGGGTGCTGCGCCGGGGCGAGTCGCCGGACGGGCGTCGGGTGCTGGCCGCTGTCGCGGCGGGCAGCGAGCTGATCGGCGGCTGGTTGGTGCTCGCAGCGCGCGGGGTGGTCGTGCTGGAGGCGTACACGCTGCCGGCGGCGGCGCTGGCCCTGGGCGCCGGGGTGCTGGCGCTGCGGCGCCGGCCCGGGCTGACCAGCTGGCTGGCGCTCGGCCCCGGGCTCGGCGCGGCGTTGCTGCCGAGCCTCGTGTCGGTGCTGGTCCTCGCTGAGCCGCAGCCGTGGCGGCGGCTGGCGCTCGGCGCGGCGGCGGTGGCAGTGGTGTTCGCCGGGGCGGCCCGGCGCTGGCAGGCGCCGGTGGTGCTGGGTGCCGCCACGCTGGTGCCGCTGGCGCTGCACGAACTGGCCCGGGGCTGGGACCTGCTGCCGCGCTGGATCTTCCTGGGCCTCGGCGGGCTGCTGCTGATCGGACTGGCCGCCACCTACGAGCGGCGCCGGCGCGACGTGGTCCGGCTGCGCGACGCCGTCGCCCGGCTCAGCTGATCTGCGCGGCGAAGCCCTCTCACGCACGGTGGTGAGAGGGCTTCGCCGCGCAGAGCGACCGGGGCGGATGCCGGGTCCGCTCGCCTCACCTGATCGGCGAACCGCCGTCGACCGGGATGGTGTGGCCGTGGATGAACGACGCGTCGTCGCTGGCGAGGAAGCAGACGGCGCGGGCGATCTCGTGCGGCTCGCCGTACCGGCCGGCGGGCGCCTGCATGGTCAGGTCGTAGAACGGGAAGTCGCTGGTGATCTCCGCGCCCTCAAAGGCGGCGGTCTTGATGACGCCGGGGCCGATGCCGACCGCGCGGATGCCCTGGTGGCCGTAGTCGTAGGCGATCTGCTTGGTGAGCCCGATGACGCCGTGCTTGGCGGTGGTGTACTCCGCGCCGACCTCGCTGGCGACCACGCCGGACGCCGACGACACGTTGATCACGACACCCTTGCCGCGCTCCAGCATGTGCGGCAGCGTGGCCTTCGTCGCGAGGAAGACGCCCTTCAGGTCGACCTCCATGACGCGGTCCCACTGGTTGTTCTCGATCTCCAGCAGCGGCACGTACGCGCCGAACACGCCGGCGTTGTTCACCAGCACGTCGACGCGCCCGTACGCGTCGAGGGCTGCGCTCACCATGGCGCGGACCGAGTCCTCGTCGGTGACGTCGGCCGCCACCGCCACCGCGTCGCCGCCGGCTTCCTTGACGCGCGTGACAGTCGCCTCGGCGCGCTCCAGGGAGAGGTCGGAGACGACGACCTTCGCGCCCTCGGCGGCCAGCTCGACGCACATGGACATGCCGAGTCCGGAGCCGACCTGGTCCGGGCTGAAGCCGCCGCCCGTCACGAGCACCACTTTGTCTGTCAATCCACGCACCGCGCTGTCTCCCGTCTGTCGATGACCGTGCGTCCGGCACGGCTGACCGTTCGGATGAATGGCCCTCATCTTTACGTACATATTAGCTGGTCAGATGGGGTGCGCCCACCGGCGCGAGAGCTCGCGGCGGTGTGACGAAGATCGTTTGCGCCGCTCCGGCCCGGCGGGGTAGGGACAGCATCACCCCGGAGTCGGGGGTATGCGGGATTACCCACGGCGACGGCCGTCACCATAATCGGTGACGGAGAGTCGCGTACGAGAGCGTGGCTCGCGGCATCGGGGGCGACATGACTTCTTCCACGTCGACGGAACCCGCGGCACGGCGGGGCAGCGACTACGCGCGGCTGTCCCGCCGGATCGCCGAGGCGGGACTGCTCGAGCGGCGGCCCGGCCGGTACGCGTTGCGGATCGCGCTCACGCTGGGCGCCTTCGTGGCCGGCTGGGTCGTCGTGGCGCTCGTCGGCGACTCGTGGTGGCAGCTTCCGCTTGCCGTCGTGATGGCGGTGGCGACCACGCAGGTGGCGTTCCTCGGCCACGACGCCGGGCACCGGCAGATGTTCCGGCGGCGCGGGCCCAGCGAGGCAGCCGGGCTGGTCGCCGGCAACCTCGCCGTCGGGCTCAGCTACGGCTGGTGGGTGGACAAGCACAACCGCCACCACGCCAACCCGAACCACACCGACGAGGATCCGGACGTCGGCGCGGGCGCGCTGGTCTGGACGTACGAGCAGGCCACTGCCACCCGCGGCCTGAGCCGGTGGATGGCCCGCCGCCAGGCGTGGCTGTTCTTCCCGCTGCTCCTGCTGGAAGGGTTCGCGCTGCACGTGGCGAGCGTGCAGGCGCTGGTCGGGCGGGAGCCGGACGGCAGGTGGCGGGTGCCGATGCGGCACCGGGCCGTGGAGGCGCTGCTGCTCGCCGCACACGCCGCCGGTTACCTCGGGCTGCTGTTCGCGGTCATGTCCCCGGCCAAGGCGCTGCTGTTCGTGGCCGTGCACCAAGGGCTCTGGGGTCTCTACATGGGCTGCTCGTTCGCCCCGAACCACAAGGGCATGCCGATGCCGACCGCCGACGACGAGCTGGACTACCTGCGTAAGCAGGTGCTCACCGCACGCAACGTCCGCGGTGGCCGGTTCGTCGACCTGGCGCTCGGCGGTCTGAACTACCAGATCGAGCACCACCTCTTCCCGAACATGCCCCGCGCCAACCTGCGCCGGGCCCGGCCGCTGGTCATGGCGTACTGCGCCGAGCAGGGCGTCCCGTACGCGGAGACCGGGCTGATCGAGTCGTACCGGCAGGCGCTGGCGCACCTGCACGACGTCGGCCGCCCGCTGCGCGCGGGCTGACCCGGCCGGCTGCCGGTAGGGTCCGCATGGTGGAGGGCGCGCCACGGTGGTGGCGCGCGGCGCGGCGGGCCGACCGGCCCCGACCGCGTCACGGGACGACATCGTGCGGAGCTGCGGCATGAGATTCGAGATCAGCAAGGTGCTCGACGCCATCGAGGGACGGGTCTGCACCGATCCGTCGCTGGCCCGGGCCGTGGTCGACCTGGCCGAGGTCATCCGCTGGCAGAACCTGGACGGCGGTCGGCCGGCCAGCCTGCTGCGGCTCGGCATGGTGATCGACGCGCTGTCCCGGCAGATCGGTGAGGACAGCGTCCCGGTCTACGCGATCGTGCACCGGGCGCTGCTGTCCGACGCCGACCTGACCTCCAACGAGCGGATGGTGGTCCGCCGCTGGGCCGACGACGGCCTGGTGGAGGTGCTCGATCAGCCCGGTGACCGGATGCTGGAGGTGGCCGACCTGCTGGGCCTGCCGGTACTCACCCGGGCCCGGCTGGACGGGCTGGTCGGCCGGTACCCGTGGGTCGGGCAGGCGGGCCGCGTGCTCGCCCCGGTGCCCGGCGCCGGTGGGCCGGTCTTCATCGCGCACGTCGGCGGCGGCCAGGACCCGGCCACCGGCAGCCGCTCACCGGCGGGTGTCAAGCTGCTCTCCCGGAAGTGGCGCTGCCCCGAGCCGGGTTGCGCGCTGTTCGGCGGCGGCGGGGGCGGCGGCGCGTTCGCCGACCTGGCCGCCGTGGACCGGGTGCCGGCCGAGCAGCCGCCGCCCACGCTGCGCACCGGCGCGCCGACCTGCCCCCGGCACGGCGCGCGGCTCTCCGACGCCGGTCCGCGCCCGCGTACCGAGGTGCTCGCGGTGCGCATCGGCGGGCTGGTCCGCAAACGGTTCGTGCTCACCGAGACCGAGCCGGTGCCGGTCGGCCGGGCGCCGGAGGGGCCGGGCGCGGTGACCCTCGGCCAGTGGCTCAACGACGAGGCCCGGCGCTGGATCAGCCGCAGCCACATCCGGCTGGAGCTGCGGGTGGGCGAGGTGGTGGTCACCGACACCAGCACCAACGGCTCCGGCGTGCGACCGGGCGGCTCGATGGCGGAGAACGAGCGGATCGCCCTGCCGCCGCAGCAGTCCCGGGTGCTCGGCGAGGGTGACCTGATCGAGCTGTACCCGGGCGTGCAGGTGGGCCGCGCCGCCCAGATGATCAGCGACGCCACGTACACCCCGAACTCGGTGATGGCCGAGGCGCCGACCATGGCGATGCGGCTGCCGCGTCAGTGACGCGCGTGCGAAGGCGCCGGGACCGTCGTGGTCCCGGCGCCTTTCGCGTACGACCTCAGGCGGCCAGCACGGCGGCGAGCTGCGCCACCGCGTGGTCGATCTCGTCCTCGGTGATCACCAGCGGCGGGGCGAGCCGGATGGTCGAGCCGTGCGTGTCCTTGGCGAGCACACCCCGCTCCATCAGCAGCTCGCACGCCTGCCGGCCGGTCATCAGCGCCGGGTCGATGTCCAGCCCGGCCCACAGG
Source organism: Micromonospora sp. TSRI0369 (assembly GCF_001905625.1). Lineage (NCBI taxonomy): Bacteria > Bacillati > Actinomycetota > Actinomycetes > Micromonosporales > Micromonosporaceae > Micromonospora > Micromonospora sp. TSRI0369. Next base: position 80,298 of record NZ_LIVU01000004.1, on the reverse strand, counting down.
CCGCGACCGCGTACCGCCACCAGGCCCTTGCCGACCAGGCCGCGCAGACCGGCGTGCAGCCGCTCGCCCAGCTCGGCCGAGCGGCGCTGGAACTCGCCGGTCGCCAGCAGCCGGACCACCTCGGTCGCGACCGCGCACGCCAGCGGGTTGCCGCCGAACGTCGAGCCGTGCTGGCCCGGCTGGAGCACGCCGAGCACGTCGGCGTTCGCGGCCACCGCCGAGACCGGCACGATGCCGCCGCCGAGCGCCTTGCCCAGCAGGTACATGTCCGGCTCGACGCCCTCGTGCTCGCACGCGAACGTGGCGCCGGTACGCCCCAGACCCGACTGGATCTCGTCGGCGACGAACAGCACGTTGCGCTCGGTGCAGACCCGCCGCACGCCCGGCAGATAGCCCTCCGGCGGCACCACGACGCCCTGCTCACCCTGGATCGGCTCCAGCAGCACGGCCACCGTGTTCTCGTCGATCGCCCCGGTCAGCGCGGCCAGGTCGCCGTAGGGGACCACAGTGAAACCCGGGGTGTACGGCCCGAAGTCGGCGCGCGCGTCGGAGTCGGTGGAGAAGCTGACGATGGTGGTCGTACGCCCGTGGAAGTTGCCCTCCGCCACCACGATGTTGGCTTGGCCCGGCGTGACGCCCTTGACCCGGTAGCCCCACTTGCGGGCGACCTTGATGCCGGTCTCCACCGCCTCGGCGCCGGTGTTCATCGGCAGCACCAGGTCCTTGCCGCAGAGCGCGGCAAGCTCGCGGCAGAAGTCGGCGAACTGGTCGTGGATGAACGCGCGGCTGGTGAGCGTGAGCCGGTCGAGCTGCGCGTGCGCGGCCTCGATCAGCTTCGGGTGCCGGTGGCCGAAGTTCAGCGCCGAGTATCCCGCCAGACAGTCCAGGTAGCGGCGGCCGTCCACGTCGGTCAGCCAGGCGCCCTCGGCCGACGAGATCACCACGGGCAGCGGGTGGTAGTTGTGCGCCGTGTGACGCTCCGCGTCCCGGACCGCGGACGGAGTCCGCAGCATGTCGTCGATGATCACTTGCTCGCCTTTCCCTGACGGAGTCGCAACGTGCAGCACTTCGGTCCGCCGCCGGCCTTGCGCAGCTCGGACAGGTCGATGCCGATGGTCTCGTAGCCCCGGTCGCGCAGCTTCGCGGCGAGGTCGGTGGCCTGCGCGGGCAGCACCACGTGCCGGCCGTCGCTGACCGCGTTCAGCCCCAGCACCTCGGCGTCGGCCATGGTGGCGTGGACGGCGTCCGGGAACAGCCGGCGCAGCACCGCCCGGCTGCCGGGGGAGAACGCCTCCGGCAGGTACGCCACGGTGCGCTCGTCGAGCACGGTGAGCGCGGTGTCCAGGTGGTAGAAGCGGGGGTCCACCAGCTGCATGGTCACCACCGGGTAGCCGAAGGTCTCCTGGAGCTGTGCGTGCGAGGCGTGCGCGGTGCGGAACCCGGTGCCGGCGAGCAGGTGGTCACCGGCCAGCAGGACGTCGCCCTCGCCCTCGTTGACGTGCTTCGGGTCGTACATCTCGAAGCCGGCGGCCTCGAACCAGGCCCGGTACGCGGGCGCCTCGTCGGCGCGCTGCGGGTCGCGGAACTGCACCGCCATGGCCTTGCCGTCGATCACGGTGCCGCCGTTCGCGGCGAAGACCATGTCCGGCAGGCCGGCGACCGGCTCGATCAGCTCGACGGAGTGGCCCAGGTCGAGGTACGTGCGGCGAAGCTGCTCCCACTGCCGGATCGCCAGGTCGGCGTCGACCGGGGCGGTCGGGTCCATCCACGGGTTGATCGCGTAGTCGACGGCGAAGTACGTCGGCCGGCACATCAGAAAGCGCTGGCGGATGGCGTCCATCGTCATGTCGTGCTCCCAGTGTCGGGCGCGCCCGGCCACCGTCGGCCCACGGGCTGGCGCCGTGGTCCAACGTTATGCGGCCCCGGTAGACGACATCCACCGCGAGAAGTTGCGTTCGGCAGCGAATCATTGCGTTGAACCGGTCAGCGGCGAACGATCATTGCGCCGACCCCGGACACACTTCGGGGGCGGCGAACCGCCGCCCCCGAAAGAGGTGTTGCCCGGCCGGTGAACCACCGGAGCTGATCAGGCTGCCGACGCCCCGCGTCGGCGATCGGGACAGTGCCCGTCAGAACCAGCTGCCAAACTGTGAGTCGAGCCACTCGCGGAAGCGGCCGACCCAGTCGCCGTCGGTGGTCGGCCAGTCGAACTGGCCGGTCATCGCCACGATGCCGAGCACCACGGCGGCCAGGCCGACAGCGATGCCGATGAGCGCGTCGGTCTTGCCCGCCACGTGCCGGCGACGAGTGGCGATCAGGCCCAGCACCGCCAGCACCGCGCCGGCCGCGCCGACGCCGATGCCGTACCCGGCGAGCGTGCCGGAGAGCACGAACAGCGCGCCGACCACGGAGACGATCAGGCCGAGCGTGGCGAGCAGGCTGGCCCGGGGACGCTTGGTCGTGTACGGCTCCGGCCGGTCCACCCGGCCGTCGCCGTCGGTGTCCGTACCGTCGGGGCGGCCGTCCCGGTCCAGGTCGGTGCGGTCCGGGCGGCCGTCGCGGTCCAGGTCGGCACGGCCGTCGCCGTCCAGGTCGGTGGTGCGCTCGGCGGCGGGCGCCGCGCCGACTGTGCGCGCGTCGGTCACCGGAACGGTCCGCGTGTCGGCGTCGGTCCGGCGGCCGGTGACCGCACGCGCCGCCGCGCCCCGGTCCGCCGCCCGCCGCCGCGCCTCCGCGTCCCGCTCGTCGTCGGCCGCCACGGTCCGGCCGTCGGTCGTCGCCGCCCGGCCGTCGGTCGTCGCCGTCCGGCCGTCGGTCGTCGCCGTCCGGCCGTCGGTCGTCGTCCGGCCGTCGGTGGTGCCGCCGAGGTCGCGTGCGTCCCGGTCGGTCGCCGCGTCCCGGGCGCGCTCGTCGTCGGTGGCGGTGGCGGCGCTGCGGTACGTGGTCCGCTCCTCGTCGCGGTCGGTGACCACGGGCCGGTCGGTCGGCTGCTCGGCAGTCCGGTCGCGCTCGTCGACCACGCCGTCGCCGTTGGTATCGGTACTGGTCGCCGGAGGGTTCCGGCGGGACAAGATGTTCACGATGGCACCTCCTGATCCAGGCGCGGAGGCCGCGCATGACGGGAAGGAAGTACCCAGGTGTGCCGAAATCGACACCCGCTGTCGCTCCGCACGCTCCGGCGACCCGGCCGGAGCGTGCGGAGATCGCCGCCGGTCAGGACACGGTGCGTGACCACTGCTGGTTGGTGCCCGCACCGCAGGTGTACTGCTGGACGTCCGCGCCGTCGCCGGTGCCGGCGTTTACGACGTCCAGGCACTTGCCGCTGTGCCGGGCCCGCAGCTGGAACCAGCCGTCGCGCGCGGCCCACTGCCACTGCTGGTTGGCGCCGCCGCCGCAGGTGTACTGGATGATGTTGGCGCCGTCTGCGGTGCTCGCGTTGGCGACGTCGAGACACTTGCCGCTCGCGGCGTTGACGAGGCGGAACCAGCCACCGCCGGCGTCCTGGAACTCCCACCTCTGGTTCCCGCCGCCGTTCCAGCTCCACTGCTTGACCTCGGCGTTGTTCGCCGTGGAGCCGTTGATCACGTCCAGCACCCGGCCGCTGTGCCGGGCCGTGACGCGGTAGTACGCGGGCGAGTTGCCGGTGACGGTGCCCGCCGCCGCGTCGATGGTGACCGACGGGTACCAGGTCAGGCTCATGCTGGTGGCGCTCGGGAAGGTGATCGGCAGCCACACGTACTGGGAGTCGTTGGCCGGGCCGCCCCACGCTCCGGCCCACCTGTCACCCAGATAGAGGTAGCTGGTGCCGGAGGTGCCCTGGACCGGCAGCACGAACGCCGGCTGCGAGTTGAACGTGGTGCCGTTGCCCACGTCGGTCCAGCCGCTCCACGGTCCCGAGATGCTCGGCGCGGTGGCGTACCGGGCCTGGTTCGGGCTCCAGCCCGTCGCCCCCGACGTCAGCAGGAAGTAGGTGCTGCCCCGCTTGAACATCGCCGGCGCCTCGCGGTGCGCGCCGTCCCAGAAGTTGCCTACCAGAGTGGCCACGTTGAGGTAGTCCGACGTGAGTCGGTAGATGTTCAGGTCGTAGTTGTCGTCGGCGGCCGAGATCATGTACGCGGTGCCGTTGTCGTTGTAGAGCGTGATGTCTCGGGACATGTGCTGCCCGAGCGGCCGGAAGCTGCCGTGATAGGTGTAGTTGCCGTCCACGGTGGACGATGAGGCGACGGCCGCCCGCGCCTCGTTGTAGTCGGACCCGTTCTCCTTGTGCATCCACATCACGAACCGGCCGGTGGCGGCGTTGTAGATGACCTTCGGCCGTTCGATGTTGGCCACACCTAGTTCCGCCGCCGACGACTGGGTGAGCACGTTGTTGCGGAACTCCCAGGTGCGCAGGTCCGTCGAGCGGTAGACGGAGACCGCCCGGAACGTGTTGTCCGGGTTGCGGTTCTCGCCGAACCAGTAGTAGTAGTCGCCGACCTTGAGGACGCCGCCGCCGTGGGCGTGCACCACGGCGCCGGAGGTGTCGGTGAACTGGGTGCCGTTGGTGACTGTCACCGGAGCCGCCAGCGCGCCCGCCGCCGGTCCCAGCACCGTCGCCGCGAGCGCCACGGCGAGCGCCAGCCCTGCCGCCAGGAGGCGACTTCTGCCACCGGCCCGGTCGTTCCCGCCGTACCGTGTCGTCCCTCGCACGGCTGTCACCTGCCGCACTTCGGCGTGATGGTGCCGGGCGTCGCGCCGGCCGCCACGAGCATGCCGAACGTCGTCGAGCCACCCGGCGGCAGCGTCCCGTTCCAGGAGGCGTTGCGGACCGCGGCGTCCTGGCCGGCGCCCTCGGCCACCCCGCCCCAGACCGACTGGATGCGCTCGTCACCCGACCACCGCCAGGAGACGAGCCAGCCCGGTGTCGGCTCGGTACCGTCGTTGCGGACGGTGACCGTGGCGACGAAGCCACCGCCCCAGCTGGCGTCGATCGTGGCCGTCGCGGAGCAGGTTCCCGACGTCCGGGCCGGTCCGCCGATCACGTACGGATCCCGTGTGCCGTGGGTGTCGCCGAACCGGAACCAGTAGTCGGTGTCGGGGGCCAGGCCGGTGACTGTCACCTTTCCCTGGCGCTCCGGCCCCGTGACGGCTTCGGCCACCGGGTCGCGCCACGCGGTGGCGTCCTCGCGGCTGGTGAAGAGGCTGACGAGGAGCGGCGGGTCGTAGCCGCAGGGCGGGCTGAGCACCATCCAGTAGGTGATGGTGAGACTGCTGGCGGTCGCGTCGGTCACCTGGCCGGTGACCGGCAGCGCCGGCGGGCAGGCGAACGTGGGCGTGGGCGTCGGCGTCGCCGCCGCGGCGGGCGTCACCGTCGTGGTGGCGGGCGACCGGACGACGCCGGACGAGGCGGCCCAGCCGGTCAGGGTGAGGGCGGCGGCCAGTGCCGCGCCGAGCGTACGGAGCATCTGTTTCTCCCGAGCTGGGGGCGCCGGGGGCGGTCGGCGCCGGAGTGGTGGTGGACCGCGATGTCGCCGCCGTAGCGGCACGGCGGAGCGCCGGAGACGACTGCCCGGCACCGGGGTGGCGCATCACCCCGCGCTTGTCCCTCCGGCGAGATCGAGCGGCTCGCACTGGCTCCCGAGCGCTACCGCCGCCAGTCTTTCAGTCGACGGACATCGATTCAACGTCGTCCCAGGACCCGACGTCGCCGGCGGTGCGATCTGCTGGCTACGCTTGACCGTTGTGCCAGAGGGACACACCATCCACCGCCTCGCCGCCCGGCACGCCGAGCTGTTCGCGGGCGACAAGGTGCACGCAGACAGCCCGCAGGGGCGCTTCGCCGAGGGCGCGGCCCGCCTCAGCGGCACCGTCCTGGACGGCACCGAGGCGTACGGCAAACACCTGCTGCACCACTACGCGGGCGAGCTGACGCTGCACGTACACCTGGGGCTGTACGGGAAGTTCGCCGACGGGGCCGGGGAGCCGCCGGCCCCGGTCGGGCAGGTGCGGCTGCGCCTGCACAGCGATCGGAACTGGCTGGAGCTGCGTGGCCCGACCGCCTGCGAACTGCTGACCCCGCCCGAGGTGGTGGCGCTGCGCGACCGGCTCGGACCCGACCCGCTGCGCGCCGACGCCGACCCCGACCGGGCGTACGCGCGGATCCGGCGCAGCCCCACCCCGCTCGCCGCGCTGCTGCTGGACCAGTCGGTGGTGGCCGGCACCGGCCTGATCTTCGTGACCGAGGCGCTGTTCCGGGCCGGCCTGCCGCCGCTGCTGGCGGGCCGCGACCTGAGCGCGGCCGGCTGGGCCGAACTCTGGGCGGACCTGGTGACGCTGATGACCCGCGCGGTCGAGCGGGGCCGGATCGACACGGTGCGCGACGCCGACCTGCCCGAGGTCACCGGCCGCGCGCCGCGCGTCGACCGGCACGGCGGCGAGGTGTACGTCTACCGCCGCCCCGGCGCACCCTGCCACGTCTGCGGCACCGAGGTGAGCCGGGGCACGCTGGCCGGGCGCAACCTGTACTGGTGCCCCACCTGCCAGGCGGGCTGACTCTTCGCCGCGGCTCTTGCGTGCCGCGGCTCTTGCAGGCGGCGGCGCTGTCACATCTCGTCGAGCAGCCAGCGGGCCGCCTCGACGTTGCCGGGGAAGACCTGGTCGCCGCCGATGCTCCAGGCCACCGTCTGGCCGATCGCCCAGCCGCGTACCCGCTCCCGGTCCAGGCCCAGCTCGGCGCTGAGGCGGTTGAGCCGGTGCCGGACCGCCGCCGGGGAATGACCCAGCTCCGCGCCGCGAACCAGCGGCACCACCGCGAACTCCCGCTCGCCGACCAGCGGTTTCGGGTCGATCACCAGCCACGGATCGCGCCCGGCCGCCAGGATGTTGCCGGCGTGCAGGTCCTGGTTCACAAGCACCTGCTCACCCTGGCTCGGCGCCAGGTCGGCGAGCAGCCCGAGCGCGGCGTCGAGCAGCCGCCGCTCGTACGGGTGGTTTGCCCGCCGCCAGTTGCCCGGCATCCGCTCCGCCCAGCCGGCCGCCTCCTCGGCGAGCGGAGTGAACGGCGGCCCGGCCGGCACCCCGAGGCGGGGCAGCAGCTCGACCGCCACGTCCAGCGCGGCGTCGGGCGGCAGGCCGTACAGCGGGGTGCCCGGGTCGCAGCGCTCGACCAGCAACGCGCGCCGGCCGGGATCGTGGGCGAGCAGCCGGATCGCGCCCCGGCCGTCCCAGTGCGCCAACGCGGTGGCCTCGTGGCGGCTGTCGTCGTCCGGGTACTGGAGCTTCAGCACCGCCCGCGTCCCGTCGGGCAGCGTCGCGGGCAGCGCGAGGGACGCGAACGCGTACCCGAACGGCTGTCCGATCGTCAGTTCCCACCGCGCGACGCACGCGGCGAGCCGGTCCGGCAGCTCCGCGAGCCACGCCCGCCCGGTCTCCGTCCGCTCGACCCAGCGCAGGCTCTCGGGAATGTCACACCGCATCCGGCCATCCTGGCCGAGCGAGGCCCTCGGCGCCGCCCGGCCCGATCAGGGAACGCCGGCTGCTCACCGGCGGGCGAGGACCTCGCCCAGGTGGGCGCGCCTCCCACCACCTCGCCGAGGTGGCGGCATCATCGCCCATGATCACCACCAGCTCGGCGAGATGGTGGTGTCGCGGAGCCGCTGATGCGACCACCTCGGCGAGCTGGTGTTGATCAAGCTGGGCCGCGGCTGTCGGCCTGCGGGCACCACTCGGTACCGGTGTTGACCAAGGAGTTCGCGTCACCGGAACACCAGGAATTCGCCGCAAACTCCTTGATCAACTGGCAGGTGTGCAGGGTTCCGGTGCGGGGTGCGGCGTGCGGCGTGCGGGCGGGGTGGGGTGCTGGCCGTGCCGCGCTGGCTGAGTCGATGCCGAGATCCTTCGCTAGCTTGCGGACCGGCGGCGGTGGGACTCGGCGCCGGGGAGCCGGGCCGGGGAAGTCGTCATGCCCGGCCTTCCGCCTGTCCGGCCTACCGCCCGCCCGGGACGGTCGCATGCCCGGGCTTCCGCCTGTCCGGGCTTCCGCCTGTCCGGCCTTCCGCCCGCCGGGATGGGTCGTTTGTCCGGCCTTCCGCCCGTCCGGGACGGGTCGTTCTGCCCGGCCTACCGGCCGTTGGTCTACCGCCCGTCCGGGGTTGAGATCGGCCGGCGCCGGCGGGCCAGCAGCATCAGACCGGCGCCGACGATCAGGAGAGCCACGCCGCCGGTCACCAGCGGCGCGGTGGCGGGACCGGTGATCGGCAGCCCTCCGGTGCCTCCGCCTCCGACGGTGCCACCGCCTCCGCCACCGCCCGGCGAGGGCTCGCTGCCGGGTGTCGACACGCGTACGGTGACCACCTCGGACACGCCGACCGTCGCCGGGTCTTCACTCGGGACGACTACGCGGTAGCGCAAGGTGCCGGGTGTCTTCGGCGTGATGGTGATGCGGTACGCGCCGCGGTCTCCGCTCGTCAGGTCGCCGGCCACCTTCCGCCACGTCCTGCCCTGGAGCTGCTGTAGTTCGATGTTCCAGCCGGCGTCGGGCTTCACCACGCCGGTGATGGTGACTGTGGTGCCGGGCGTGACGGTGGTGCGGTTCGCTTTCGCCGTGACTGTCGGCTTCACCCGGGGATGGTCTGCCGTGACGACGATGTAGGACGGTGCGACCCTCGAGTTGGACGGACGGGTGATGCCGACGCACTTGAGGTAGCTGTCGCCCTTCGGATAGGTCCGGGAGAACGTGCCGTCGGCCTTGGTGGTGCCGTTGGGCTCGCTGTGATATTCAACGCAGAGGTTGTCGGTGCCGAAGAAGATGGGCTGGTTACCGATGCCCTCGCCGGTGTCCTCGTAGTAGAACCGTCCCGCCACGGTCAGCGGTCCGTCACCGACCAGCGGGTTCGGGGTGAGACGCATGGTGACCGCGGGCCGGTGTGTGCCGGTGACCTCCAGCCTGGTGTCCGCCGAGGCGGGCGGGTCGACGTCGAGCCGGTTCCAGGCGGCGTCCGTCGCCACCAGACGGTGGACCTCCCAGGTGCCGTTCCAGGTCGACGGCACGTGGATCGTCGCGCTCCAGGTGCCGTCCTGCGGGGTGCCGGCGGTGAGCGACAACTCGGCGCCGTCGGTGCGGTCCGTGCCGACGAGGCGCAGACCGACGTAGGGCAGGGAGCCGCCGTCCATCTCGGAGGCCTCGACGACGCCGGTGTCGTCGGTCAGGTGCACCGTCACCGTCACCGGCACCAGGTCGACGCCCGAGACGGAGACCGCGTCGGGTGAGACCGTGACGTCCACCAGCACCGGTGGCGTCTGGTCCGCCGCGGCCGCAGGGGAGGGCGTGGCGGTTGCGGAGGGCGTGGCGGTTGCGGGCGGCGCGGCGACGAGGACACCGCCGGGCAGCAGGAGAAGAGCCGTCGCGGCCATGCGCCACACTCGCATGTCGGTGCCCCTTCCGAGGTCGACCCGTAACGGAGAGTTTTCCTGTCGGTACCGTACTCCGTCGATGCGTTGCCGGCTGCCCCGTCGGCCTGTCGATTCGCCGGGACGGTCGGCCGAGGCTCCCGGCCGACCCGCCCTCCGACCCGGCCGCCGGCTCATCGCAGCCGGCGGATGTCCCCGTACGCCCGGTAGAAGCCGCCTCGGCCGGACTCGCGGATCTCAGTGACCAGGAAGCGCGCGCCCGGCTCGCGGATGCCCTTGGGGAACTGCACCGGCCAGTCCCGCCGGTAGCCGTCGGCCAGGACGTGGACGCGCAGCCGGCCGCCCTGCTCGACGCACTGCACCAGCACGCCGTCGCGGTCGTCGGTGGTCACCTCGACCGACGTCCAGGCGGCCGGCTCGGGCAGCCGGGCCGGCGCCTTGACGTCGACCACGTCCGGGACGCTGCCGGCCTCGGCCGCCCGGATCGCCGCCTCGCTCGCGTCGATGCAGGCCAGGTGACCGCTCGTGGTGACCACGTAGAGCCGGTTGTCGTGGTACTGCATCGAGTACGCCGAGCCGCAGCCGGTGCCGAGCTTCCACAGCCGGTTGCCGGCCTGGTCGAAGCAGTAGATCGAGGACGCGCTGTCGCCCGCGAACACGTACCGGCCGCCCTCGGCGGTGGCGCAGGAGAAGACCGCGGCGTCGCAGCGGTACGTCTGCTCGGCCCGGCCGTCCTTACGCAGGCGGACCACCTCGCGGGTGCCGGTGCCGGCGAACACGGCATCCCGCTCCTGCCAGCCGAAGAGGACCGCCCCGGTGCCGGTGTGCCACAGTTCACGCCCGGTACGCCAGTCGTAGCCGGTGACCCCCTGCGAGTGGCCGTGGTAGATCGCGTCGGCGTCGCAGCGCACCATCCACGCGGACCGGCCTCGCCCCGGCCGGCGCCAGAGGAACTCGTCCTCGTGGTCGACCGCCGAGATGCCGCCGTCGCGATCGGACACGCCCAGCACGCCGTCGTGGATGTCCAGCCAGTAGATGTCGATTTCGGGCGCGATCGCGTACGCCGCGCGGGGCACCTTGCCGGACAGGTCGTAGACGTTGCCGTCGTCGCAGCCGGCGTAGACCCAGGCGTCGTCGGCGACGATGCACTTCACCCCGTCGGGGAGCCGGACCTGGTTGACCAGCCGGGCGTCGTGGTCGAGCGTGGTGATCACGCCGTGCTCGTTGCCGACCATGCAGTGCCGGTCGTCGACGAAGATGCCGAAGGCGGGGGCGCCCGAGGCGTACCGCCAGAGGACCGGCGCGGTGCGGGCGGTGGAGCGGGTGCTGACGATCTGCCGGCGCGAGACCGTCCGCTTCTGGCGTACGCCGCGCACCGCCGGGGCGTACCCCTTGCGGACCTTCTCGCCGATCTTCTTCGCGGCGGCGGCGCGGGCGCGGGCGTTGTCCGGGTAGGTGCTCGTCTTCACCTGGCCCTGGTCGCCGATGCGTCCGTAGCGCACGGTCATCGCGGTGTCGTCGACCACCACCTCGTAGAACTTGTGCGCTCCACCGTCCACTTCGGACAGTTCGAGGTAGGTCGTCTCCTGGGACATCTGGATATACCTCCGAGGGGAAGTGCCGGACCGGCAACGCGCACACGCTAACGCCGGGCACCGACAAATCCAGGTGTTAAGAAGGGGCCCTTCCTCTACCGGAGGCGTTAAGAGGGGGCCCTTCCTTACACAGCGGCGAGGGCGTCGACGGCCTTGCGGGCGGCGATCAGCACCGGGTCCCACACCGGGGCGTACGGCGGCGCGTACCCCAGGTCGAGCGCTGTCATCTCGTCCACTGTCATGCCGTTCCACAGCGCCACGGCGAGCGCGTCGATCCGCTTGGCCGCCTCGGACCAGCCGACGATCTGCGCCCCGAGCAACCGCCCGCTGGGCCGCTCGGCGAGCAGCTTGACGGTCATCGGCCGGGAGCCGGGGTAGTAGCCGGCCCGGTTCGTCGACTGCGCCAGCACTGTGACGAACTCGAAGCCGGCCTCCAGCGCGTCCCGCTCGCGCAACCCGGTCCGGCCTACCTCCAGATCGCAGACCTTGGTCACGGCGGTGCCGATCACGCCGGGGAAGGTGGCGTACCCGCCGCCGATGTTGATGCCGGCGACCCGGCCCTGCTTGTTGGCGTGTGTGCCGAGCGGGATGTGCACCGGCATGCCGCTGACCCGGTGCAGCGACTCCACGCAGTCACCGGCCGCCCAGACGCCGGGCACGCCCGGCACCCGCATCCGGCGGTCCGTCCGGACCCCGCCGGAGGGGCCGATCGGCAGGCCGGCGGCCTCGGCGAGCGCGGTGTTGGGGCGTACCCCGAGACCCAGCACCACGACGTCCGCCGGGATCGGCCCCTCGTCGGTGACCACGGCGGAGATCCGGCCGTCCCGTTCCTGCAGCCCGGTGACGGTGAGGCCGGTGCGGACGCCGATGCCGGTGGCGCGCATCGCCTCGGCCACCAGCTCGCCCATGTCCGGGTCCACAGCCGACATGGGCTGGTCGGCCTGCTCCAGAAGTTGAACCGAGAGCCCGCGCTGCACGAGCGCCTCGGCCATCTCGACGCCGACGTAGCCGCCGCCGACCACCACCGCGTGCCGGGGCGGGGGCTCGCCTTCGAGCCAGTCGATGAGCGCCGCGCCGTCGTCCAGCGTCTGCACGCCGAACACCCCGGCCACGTCGTCGCGCGCCCAGTCCGGCTGCACGGGGGACGCGCCGGTGGCGTACACCAGGGTGTCGAAACCGGCGCGGACCTCGCCGCCGCCGTCCAGGTCCCGCACGATCACCTCGCGGCGGTCCAGGTCGACGGCGGTGACCTCGTGCCGGGTACGGACGTCGATGCCGAACTCGTCGCGGAACGTCGCCGGGTCGCGGGCGACCAGCTCGTCCCGGTCCTCCACCAGGCCGCTCACCCAGTAGGGGATGCCGCAGGCCGAGTAGGAGGTGAAGTGCCCGCGCTCGAACGCGATGATCTCCAGGTCGGTCCGGTCGCGGCGGCGACGCGCCTGCGACGCCGCCGACATACCGGCGGCGTCGCCGCCGATGACGATCATGCGCTCCGCCACGCCGCCCATCCTGTCACGCCGGGCCACGGCCGTGCGGCCGCTCAGCCACGGGTCTGGCGTGCCACGTCCGTGACCACGTCGACGAGCCGTCCGGTACGCGCGAACACCGCCCGCTGCCGGGCCGCTCCGCTGCCGTGCCGGCGCAGCCCGCCCAGCAGGTCGGTCACCCGGTCCAGGTCGCCGTGCCGCTCCAGTTCCGGGCGCAGCCGGTCGACCAGCCGGTCCAGCAGCTCCCAGGCCGGGCGCAGCTCACCGTCGGTGAGGTCGACGCCCTCGCCCTCCAGCCCGTCGTGGGCGGCCCGCCAGTGCGCCGCGACGAGCAGGTGGTGGTCGGTGTTGACGGCGGGACGGCCGGCGGCGATGTCGGTGAGCGCGGTCGCCACGAGCGCGCGGACCAGCGCGGCGACGAGCACCGCGTCGTCCACTGTCGGGCAGACGTCGCCGATCCTGATCTCCACGGTCGGGTACTTGGCGGAGAGCCGGGCGTACCAGTAGAGCATTCCCTCGTCCAGCATCACGCCGCTGGCGATGAGCTGCCGGATCAGCCGCTCGTAGTGCTCGTGCGACTCCAGGTACGGGGTGGGCGCGACCGACGGCCAGCGTTCCCACTCGACCGAGCGCCAGCTCGCGTACCCGGTGTCCTCACTGCGGGAGAACGGGGAGTTCGCGGTGACCGCCTGCAGGATCGGCAGCCACGGCCGGACGTGGTTGAGCACCTGCACGCCGGTGTCCGGGTCGGGGATGCCGACGTGCACGTGCATGCCGTTGTTGCCGGGACCGGGCACCAGGAGCCGGAACCGCTCGATCATCCGGTCGAAGCGGGGCTTGTCCACCACCGGCGGCACCGGCCCGTCGACCGGTCCGGTGCCGATCGCGAGCAGCCGTACGCCGGCCCGCTCGGCCGCGTCGGCCAGCTCGGCGCGCAGCATCGACAGCGAGTGCCGGATCGAGGAGAGTTCGAGCCCGGGCGGGCTGCCGATCTCGATCTGGCTGGTCTGGAACTCGCGCTCCACCTGACCCCGTAGCTCGGCCGGAACCTGCTCCATCACCAGGTCGACGGCGGGTACGGCGGTCCCGGTGTGCGGGTCGGCGAGCAGGAACTCCTCCTCGACGCCGACTGTCAGCAGGTCGGTCCCGCCGGTCTCGGCGCTCCGTTCCCGCTCCGCCACTGAGCCGCTCATCGTCACCACCGTCTCTCTGGACCGTCCACGGCACCGTGCCGCGTGGTCGAGGCCCTGTTACCCACCGTGTCCGTGCCGGGAAACGCGCCGGACGGCGTGTCGGTGCCGGTTCGCCCGTTCGGGCCACGCGCCGCCGGTGTGCGCGCAGGGGGCAGCAGGGCGTGACACGGCGGGCTACCGTGGTCGCGTGGCGGCGATGCTGGCGGTGCTGACGGGGACGTGGGCGTACACCCTCGCCCTGTTCGCGGATCGGCCGGCCGGGCTGCTCGCCGGCGCGGCCGTCGCCGCCGCGCTGCTGCTGGCCACCCTGCTCGCGTTGCGGGTCCGCGCGCTGCCCGCGCCGCCCGGCACCCGGTTCGCCGCCGCGCTGCGGGCCCGCGCCCGCCGTCGCGGGGTGCCCCGGCAGGTCGACCCGAACGCGCCGGGGCGTCCGCGCCCCCGCGCACCCGGCCTGCGCCCCTCGGCCGCGTAGCCACCTTCCGATCCGCGTCGGCGGGTCGCCGGCACCTGTGCCCGGCTTTCGCGGCCGATTCCGTCGTCATCCGTCTCGCCACGCGGCACGTCGCCGCCCGGGACACCCGGAATCGTCACCGAGGGGTCCACCCATGCTCGCCTTCGCACCGTTGCACTCCGCGGCCTCGGCCGCGGCCACCGTCGTCACCTGGCTCGCCGACGTACTGGCCCCGCTCACCGGCGGTGCCGCGACAGCCGCCGCCATCGTCCTGTTCACCGCCGCCGTCCGGCTGCTGATCTCGCCGCTGACAGTGGCCCAGGTCCGCGGGGAGCGGCGTCGCACCGCGCTCGCCCCCGAGGTACGGGAACTGCAGCGCCGGTACGCCGACGATCCGGCCCGCCTGCAGAGCGAGGTGTTCGCGCTCTACCGCAACGCCGGGGCCAGTCCGGTCGCGGGCTGCCTGCCGGCACTGTTGCAGGCGCCGTTCTTCCTGGTCATGTACCGCGTGTTCGCCACCGGTGACGGCGCGCCGGAACTGCTGGGGGAGCGGCTCGCCGGCGTACCGCTGGGGTGGCACCTCGGCGACGGGCTGTCCGGCCCGGTGCCGCTGGTGTTCGGGGTGCTGCTGGCCGCGCTACTCGCGCTGGCCTGGTGGTCGTCGCGGCGGATGCGCCGGGCGGCGGCCGCCACCGGCACCGTGGCCGGGACGCCTGCCGAGGGTCCGGGCGCGGCGGTGCTCGGGCGGCTGCTGCCGCTGCTGCCGTACGGCACGGTGCTGGTGGCGCTCGTGGTGCCGCTGGCGGCCGTGCTCTATCTGGTCACCACCACGGCGTGGACCGCGCTGGAGCAGGTGGTGCTGCGTCGCCCGCAGCCGGCGGCAGCCATCGACAAGCGTTGACAAGTGCGGGGGCGGGGCGTAGAAATCGCGTCAGAGAGCGCTCTCCCGGACCCGTCCCCGCAGAGAGGCACCCCGAATGAACCCGATCCCGGCGGCTCCGGCCGCCTCCGCCACCGTGCCCCGAGCACGCCGCCGCCTCGCCCTCGCCGCGGGCGTGCTGGCGCTCACCACCGCGCTCGCGGGCGTCTCGATGACCGCCCAGGCGGCGGTGCCGCCGACTCCGTCCGGCTGGAGCCTGGTGTGGAGCGACGACTTCACCGGCTCGGCCGGCACGCTGCCCTCGTCCGCCAACTGGATCATCGACACCGGCACCAGCTACCCGGGTGGACCGGCCAACTGGGGCACCGGCGAGATCCAGACCTACACCTCCAGCACCGCCAATCTGGCCCACGACGGCTCGGGCAACCTGCGCATCACGCCGCTGCGCGACTCGGCCGGCCGCTGGACCTCGGCCCGGATCGAGACGGTGCGTTCGAACTTCAAGGCGCCGTCGGGCGGCGTGCTGGCCCTGGAAGGCCGGATCCAGATGCCGAACGTCACAGGCGCGGCGGCGTCCGGGTACTGGCCGGCGTTCTGGGCGCTCGGCTCGCCGTACCGGGGCAACTACCAGAACTGGCCGGGCATCGGCGAGTTCGACGTGATGGAGAACGTCAACGGGATCAACTCGGTCTGGGGCGTGCTGCACTGCGGCGTCGCGCCGGGCGGCCCGTGCGGGGAGTTCAACGGCATCGGCGCGTCCCGGGCCTGCCCGGGCAGCACCTGCCAGTCGGCGTTCCACACCTACCGGTTCGAGTGGGACGCCTCGGTCAGCCCGCAGCAACTGCGCTGGTACGTCGACGGCCAGCTCTTCCACACCGTCGGGCAGAACCAGATCGGTGAGCCGTACTGGAGTCAGATGACCAACCACGCCGGCTACTTCCTGCTGCTCAACGTGGCGATGGGCGGCGGCTTCCCGGACGGCGTGGCCGGGTCGGCGACGCCCACCGCCTCGACCGTGTCGGGCCGGTCGATGCTCGTCGACTACGTGGCCGTCTACACCCGGGGTGGCGGGAGCAATCCGTCGCCGACCCCGACCACGCCGCCGCCGGGCGGGGTGCGCGACGCGTACGCCACCATCCAGGCCGAGTCGTTCAACGCGCAGAACGGCGTGCAGGTGGAGACGTGCGCCGAGGGTGGGCAGGACATCGGCTGGCTCGCCAACGGCGACTGGGCCCGCTACGACAACGTCGACTTCGGCTCCACGCCGCCGCGCGACTTCGTGGCCCGGGTGGCCTCCGGCGCGGCGTCCGGGGTGAGCGGGCTGGTGGAGGTCCGGGTGGACAGCCCGACCGCGCCGCCGATCGGCAGTTTCGCGATCGGCAACACCGGCGGCTGGCAGACCTGGCGCTCGGTGCCGGGCAACGTCAGCGCGGTGACCGGCCGGCACACCGTCTACCTGACGTTCAGCAGCGGCCAGCCGTCCGACTTCGTCAACGTCAACTGGTTCACCTTCCGCCGCTGAGCCCGGTCGGGACGCGACCCGGGCTCCGGCCCGGGTCGCGTCGAACCGGCGCTGGACAGAAACAGTTAACACTCTTAATAATAGGCGCACGTCGACGGTTGTGAATCCCTCTCCACCCCCCGCCCGTCCCCTGGAGGACGCCGTGAGACTCCGCCCCCGCCTGGCGACGCTCGCCGCCGCGCTGACCACCGCCGTGGTCGCCGGTGCCCTGCTGGCCGCGCCGCCCGCCTCCGCCGCCACCGCGGCCTTCGTCCGCACCTCCAGCTGGAGCAGCGGGTACGAGGCCCGGTTCACAGTCACAAACGACAGCTCCGCCGCCATCTCCTCGTGGAACGTCCAGTTCGACCTGCCCACCGGCAGCACGCTCGGCTCGTTCTGGGACGCCCGGCTGACCACCTCCGGTCAGCACGTCACCGCCGTCAACCAGTCCTGGAACGGCGCGCTCGCCCCCGGCGCCAGCACCAGCTTCGGCTTCGTCGTCAGCGGCACCGGCGACCCGGTGAACTGCACAGTCAACGGCGGCTCCTGCGCCGGCGGC
This sequence comes from Micromonospora sp. TSRI0369, assembly GCF_001905625.1. Lineage (NCBI taxonomy): Bacteria > Bacillati > Actinomycetota > Actinomycetes > Micromonosporales > Micromonosporaceae > Micromonospora > Micromonospora sp. TSRI0369. The sequence goes on along the minus strand of NZ_LIVU01000004.1, from coordinate 63,245 downwards.
GGCAACCCCGGCAACCCGGGCGCACCGGCCACGCCGGGCGGGCTGCGGGTCACCGGCACCACCGCGTCGTCGGTCTCGCTCGCCTGGAACGCGGTCTCCGGCACCGTCACCGGTTACCGGGTGTACGAGGGCAGCACGGTCAAGGCCACCGTCACCGGCACCTCGGCCACCGTCTCCGGGCTGGCCGCGTGCAGCGGGCACAGCTACACGGTGACCGCCTACAACGGCAGCGGCGAGTCGGCGAAGTCGGCGGCGGTCGCGGCCACCACCAGCGGCTGCACCGGTGGCGGCGGGGGCGCGATGGCCGCCGCCCCCTACCTCTACCCGGGCTGGGGCGACCCGCCCGCGCCGTCCACAGTCATGGGCGCGACCGGGATCAAGTGGTTCACCATCGCGTTCGTGCTCTCCGGCGGCGGCTGCACCCCGGCCTGGGACGGCAACGGCCCGCTGACCGGCGGCACGCACGCCGCCACCATCGCCGCGATCAAGGCGGCCGGCGGCGACGTCATCCCGTCCTTCGGCGGGTGGAGCGGCAACAAGCTCGGCCCGAACTGCTCGTCCGCCGCCGCGCTGGCCGGCGCGTACCAGCAGGTCATCAACGCGTACGGGCTGAAGGCCATCGACATCGACATCGAGAACAGCGACGAGTTCGAGAACGAGGTGGTGCAGGACCGCATCCTGGACGCCCTGAAGATCGTCAAGCAGAACAACCCGGGAATCAAGACGATCATCACGTTCGGCACCTCGACCACCGGGCCGTCGTACTACGGCACCCGGCTGATCAACCAGGCGGCGGCCAAGGGCGCCGGGATCGACGTGTTCACCATCATGCCGTTCGACTTCGGCGGCGGCGCGAACATGTACCAGAACACGGTGAACGCGGCCGAGGGCCTGAAGACCGCGCTGCGCAACGCGTTCGGCTGGTCGGACGCCACCGCGTACGCGCACATGGGCCTGTCCGGGATGAACGGCCTCTCCGACCAGCAGGAACTGACCTCGCCGGCCACCTGGACGCAGATCCGCGACTGGGCCAAGGCGCGCGGTCTGGCGCGGTTCACGTTCTGGTCGGTCAACCGGGACCGGCCCTGCCCGGGTGGCGGCGTGGTCGCCAACTGTTCCGGCATCGCGCAGAACACCTGGGAGTTCACCGGCATCACCGCAGGCTTCTGAGCCCGCGCAGCGGTCAGCGCCCGGTGGTCACCGACTGCCGGGCGCGCCGCCGGCGCACCTTCTTCACCGCCCAGCTCACGATCATGAAACCGAAGACGGCGAAGATCGCGTAGTTGAACCACTGGCTGTACCTGTCGACGTCCTCCCAGCGCGAACCGAGGACGTAGCCGGCACCGACGATCAGGGCGTTCCACACCCCGCTGCCGAGCGTGGTGAGCAGGACGAACTCGCCGAGCGGCATCCGGTTCGCGCCGGCCGGGATCGACACCAGGCTGCGGACCACCGGCACCACCCGGCCGATCAGCACCGCCCACCGGCCGTGCCGCTCGAACCAGCGGTCGGCCTTCTCCAGATCCTCCAGGTCGACCAGCGGGATGTGGTCCAGCCAGCGCTTGAGCCGCTCCTCGCCGAGCGCCGCGCCGAGCCAGTAGAGCACCAGCGCGCCGATCAGCGAGCCGACAGTCGCGGCGACCACGATGAGCACCAGGTTGAACCGGCCCTCGGCGGCCAGGTAGCCGGCCATCGCCAGCACGATCTCGCTCGGGATCGGCGGGATGATGCTCTCCAGCGCCACCAGGAACGCCACACCGACCGCGCCGAGCGAGTCGATCACACTCGCCACCCAGCCGGTCAGCCCGGTGAACTGGTTCGGGTCGACGTCCTGGGCCAGGGCCATGTCGGTCCTTCCACGCGAGAGCCGGAGATCCGAAGGTGTTACCCGGACAGGCGGCCGTCACACCTGTGACTCAGCCCTCCGGGTGCAGCGCGGCGTCCGCCGGACCCCGCCGCCAGCCGGTGAAGCGGACCAGCAGGCCGCCCCGGCTGGGCGAGCAGCAGTACGGCCCGGCCGACGCCTGCGCCGACGGGTCGAGCGGGGCGACGCGGACCAGCCGCCACGGCTCGTCGTCGCACCGGGCCCGGACGGTCAGCGCGTCGCCGGCCCGGCTCACCCGGACCGTCACCTCCCGGCCGGACCACTGCGGCACCGGCGCCACCGACCAGTCGGAGAACTCGTCGGTGACCACGGCGCCGACCTGCGGGGCGCCGTCGCTCACCTCGACCCCGGCCTTGGTCCACCGCCGCTCGTCCACCCGCACCAGCACGCCGGCCTGGTCGAACTGGACGGAGTAGTCGAGCCGGAACGACACCTCCACGGCGCTGCCCACCGGAAACGGAGCGAGCAACGCCGAGCCGTCGTCGTGCACGAAGCCGTAGCTGGTGCGCCGCCAGAAGTCGCTGCCGCCGCGCGGCTCGACAAGCAGGCCGCGACCGTCCGGCTCGGCCCGCTCGGGCGGGTTCAGCCAGGTGCCGGCGGACCAGTCGTAAGCCTCCTCGCTCATCGGAGCACCGTACCGGGTTTGCCGCCGCGCGCGTTCGGAGAAGTAGTCCTCGCATGGGTGACAGGTGGTATCAGGAGGCGGTCGTCTACTGCCTCGACGTCGACACTTTCGCGGACTCCGACGGCGACGGGGTGGGTGACTTCCAGGGCCTGATCGGGCGCCTGGACTACCTGGCCCGGCTCGGGGTGACGTGTCTCTGGCTGAACCCGATCCATCCCTCGCCGAATGAGGACGACGGGTACGACGCGACCGACTTCTACAACGTCGACCCGCGCCTGGGCACGCTCGGCGACTTCGCCGAGTTGCTGCACCAGGCGAGCAACAGGGGCATCCGGGTGATCATCGACCTGGTGGTCAACCACACCTCGGACCAGCACCCGTGGTTCCAGTCCGCCCGGTCCTCGCCCGACTCGCCGTACCGGGACTGGTACGTCTGGGCCGACCACGAGCCGGCCGACCGCCACCAGGGCATGGTCTTCCCGGGCGAGCAGCACGAGACGTGGACCTACGACCGGACCGCCAAGGCGTGGTTCTACCACCGCTTCTACAAGTTCCAGCCGGACCTGAACATCGAGAACCCGAAGGTCCGCGCGGAGATCAAGAAGATCACGTCGTTCTGGCTCCAGCTCGGCGTCTCCGGCTTCCGGATGGACGCGGCGCCGTTCATCATCGAGCGCACCGAGCCGGGCAACCCGAACTCACCGAAGGACTTCGACTTCCTCACCGACCTGCGGCAGCACGTGCAGTGGCGGCGCGGTGACGCGGTCCTGCTGGCCGAGGCGAACGTCGAGCCGGACGAGTTGCCCGTCTACTTCGGCGACGGCAGCGGCTCGGGCAACCGGATCCACATGCTCTTCGACTTCATGCTCAACGGCCGCCTGATGCTCGCGCTGGCCCGGGAGGACCCGGAGGTGATCATCGAGGCGCTGCGCGACACCCCGAAGCTGCCCACCGGCGGCCAGTGGGCGACGTTCCTGCGCAACCACGACGAGATCGACCTGTCGAAGCTCACCGCCGACCAGCGCAACGACGTGCTGGCGAAGTTCGGGCCGGACGAGAACATGCAGCTCTACGGCCGGGGCATCCGCCGCCGGCTGGCGCCCATGCTCGGCAACGACCGCCGGCACATCGAGCTGGCGTATTCGCTCCAGTTCTCGCTGCGCGGCACGCCGGTGCTGCGCTACGGCGAGGAGATCGGGATGGGGGAGGACCTGTCGCTGGACGGACGCGACGCGATCCGTACCCCGATGCAGTGGTCCTACGCCGACAACGCCGGCTTCTCCACCGCCGAGCCGGAGAAGCTGGTCCGCCCGGTCATCGACAAGGGTGAATACGGCTACCAGAAGGTCAACGTCACCGCCCAGCGCAAGGACCCGCGGTCGCTGCTCGGCTGGTTCGAGCGGATGATCCGGACGCTGCGGGAGGCGCCGGAGACCGGCTCGGGCAGCACCACCCACATCGACGTGGTGATGCCGCCGGGCGTGCTCGCGCACCGCGCCGACGGGCGTACCGGGACGATGGTCTTCCTGCACAACCTCGGCACTGAAGACGTCGAGGTGGACCTGAGCACGCTGGCGCCGGAGGCGGACCTGCCCATCGACGTGCTGAGCGACCGCAACTACGAGGACGTGGGCAAGCTCGACCGGCTCAAGCTCGGCGGGTACGGCTACCGGTGGATCCGCCTCCGCCGGGGCCACGAGCGGTAGGCGCGGCGTACCGGCGGGTTAAGCTCCTTCGATCGAGCCACAAGTTACCGGGAGGTAAGCATGTCGGAGGAGCCCCGCGTCGCCATCGTGACCGGAGCCGCGCGCGGCATCGGGGCGGCGACCGCCCGCCGGCTGGCGGCCGACGGCATGGCCGTCGCCGTGGTCGACATCGACGAGTCCGCCACCAAGGAGACGGTGGACGCCATCGGCTCGGCCGGCGGCCGGGCGCTCGGCGTCGGCGCCGACGTGTCCGACCGGGCCCAGGTCGAGGCCGCCGTGGAGCGGATCGCCGCCGAACTGGGCGCCCCGACCGTGCTCGTCAACAACGCGGGTGTGCTGCGGGACAACCTGCTGTTCAAGATGACCGAGGGCGACTGGGACACGGTCATGGGCGTGCACCTGCGCGGGGCGTTCCTGTTCAGCCAGGCGGCCCAGAAGCACATGGTCGAGGCGAAGTGGGGCCGGATCGTCAACCTGTCCAGCACCTCCGCGCTCGGCAACCGGGGCCAGGCGAACTACTCGGCCGCCAAGGCCGGCCTCCAGGGCTTCACCAAGACGCTCGCGATCGAGCTGGGCCCGTTCGGGGTCACAGTCAACGCGGTCGCGCCGGGCTTCATCGTCACCGACATGACCGCCGCCACCGCGGCCCGGATGAAGGTGGACTTCGACGATCTCAAGAAGCACGCCGCCGCCGAGATCCCGGTACGCCGCCCCGGCCGCCCGGAGGACGTCGCGCACACCATCTCGTTCCTGGTCGGCGAGGGCGCGTCCTTCGTGTCCGGCCAGGTCATCTACGTCGCCGGCGGCCCGAAGGACTGACCGGGCCCGGCCCTTCCCGGCGCGATCCCGCTCAGGCGGGGTCGCGCCGCGTGCGCCAGAGCCAGAACAGGCCGAGCACCGGCAGCACCAGCGGCACGTATCCGTAGCCGCTGCCGAAGCCGGACCAGACCGTCTCGTCCGGGAACAGCTCCCTGTCGGCGATGCTCAGCACGCCGACGCCGAGCACGCCGACCAGTTCGACGGCGCAGCAGGCCAGCGCGACCCGGCGGCCGGCGTGCCCGGCCCGGGCCAGCCCGACCGCCGCCACGATGTAGATCAGCGCCGCCACCGCGGACAGCAGGTACGCCACCGGCGCCTCGTCGAACTTCGTGGCGATCTGCAAGCCGGCCCGCGAGGTCGCGGCGATGGCGAAGACGATGTAGACAGCGATCAGCAGCCGGCCCGGACCGCGGTTGGTGGCGCGTTGCTCGGTCGTGGTCTCAGCCACCGACTGCCTCCCAGGTCTGCTGGAGCCGTACCGCCACCACGGGCGTGACCAGGCAGATCGCGCAGACGATGCCCGAGCCCCAGCGGGTCGGCTCCATCCGGGCCAGCACCCAGGCCAGCGGCGGCAGGCAGACGAGCGTCGCCAGGTAGCCGAAGAACGCGCCGGGCTCGCCCGGACGCTCCCCGCCGCCGAGCGCGACGAGCGCCACCACGGTCAGCGCGAGCAACGCCACCTCCAGCACGGCCAGCCCGACGAACTGGATCCGGTCCGGCGGCCGGTGGCGTACCGCAGCCACCAGGGCCCAGAGCGCGACCGCCAGCGAGATCACGATCGCGACCGTGGCGAGCGGCCCGTCCACCGGGGATCCGGCGGCCGCCGCGGCGGTCGTCGACACAGTGTCGTTCACCGGCACAGCCTACTAACCGGTGTAGTAGCTGCCCGCCCGCCGGGTCGAGGCGCGCCGGACGGGCGGGAGGACTAGCGTGGATCACGGTCCCGGCGTGCGCCGGTGGCGGACGTCGACGGCAGGGGGTCCGGGTGCGGTTCGGGTTGTTCGGCACGGGTTACTGGGCGGCGCAGACGCACGCGGCGGCCATCGAGGCGCATCCGCGGGCCCGGCTCGCGGGCGTGTGGGGGCGCAACCCCGCCAAGGCGGAGGAACTGGCCACCCGGCACGGCGTACCGGCGTTCACCGACGTCGACGCGCTGATCGACGCCGCCGACGCGATCGCCGTGGCGCTCCCGCCGGACGTGCAGGCCGACATCGCCGTCCGGGCCGCCACCGCCGGGCGGCACCTGCTGCTGGACAAGCCGCTGGCGCTCGACCTCGCCGGCGCCGACCGGGTGGTCGACGCGGCCCAGGCGTCCGGTGTCGCCTCGGTGGTCTTCTTCACGCAGCGCTTCCACCCGAACGTCACCGGGTTCCTCGCCTCGACCGCGGCGGCCGGCGGCTGGCAGCACGCCCGCGCCACCATGTTCGCGTCGATCTTCCAGCCGGGGAACCCGTACGGCGACTCGACCTGGCGGCGGGAGCGCGGCGCGCTCTGGGACATCGGCCCGCACGCGTTGTCGCTGATCCTGCCGGTGCTCGGCCGGGTCACCCGGGTCGCCGCGATGGACGGCCCGAGCGGGCTGGTGCACCTGCTGCTCACCCACGACGGCGGCGCGACCAGCTCGCTGTCGCTCACCCTGGACGCGCCGTCCGAGGCGGTCACCCGGGACTTCGTCTTCTTCGGCGAGAACGGCACCGAGACCGTCCCGCCCGGCGACGGCAGCGTGCTCCAGGCGTTCGGCGCCGCGCTCGACCAGCTTCTGGAGGAGGTCGACGCGGGCACCCGCGACCACCGGTGCGACGTGCGGTTCGGCCGCGAGGTGGTGGCGGTGCTGGACGCCGCGCAGACCGCCCGGGCGCAGGGCCGCACCGTCGACCTGTAAGGAAGGGCCCCTTATTAACGCCTCCGGTAGAGGAGGGGCCCCTTCTTAACACCTGCCGTCAGGCGCCGGCGAGCGTGACGATCGCCTCGCCCAGTTCGGTGGGGGACTGGAACTCCTCGGCCGGCAGGGCCCGTAGCGCCTGCAGCGCCTCGGTGCTGGCACCGTTCTCCTGACCCCAGCGGACCAGGTCCTCCCGGGAGACCGGGTAGTCCAGCCCGGCCAGGAACTCCTGCAACTGCGCGCCGGTGACGGTCATGCCGCCCGGCTACCCACTGGGCCCGTCGGCATGCCCCCCGCCGCGCCCGGGCCGCGGTTTGTCCCGGCAGGGCCGGGGTAGCCGCGAACATGCTGGTACAGCGGCTCGGCGCGCCGAGCGACTTCGACCCCTTGCTGGACCGCGTGCGGGACGCCCGGGTGGTGATGATCGGCGAGGCGACGCACGGCAGCTACGACTACTACCGGCTGCGGGAGCAGTTGACCCGGCGGCTCATCGCCGAACAGGGTTTCGACTTCGTGGCGGTGGAGGGGGACTGGCCGGACTGCGACCGGGTGCACCGGTCGGTGGTGGGCGCCCCCGGAGGGTCGGCCGATCCGCTGGCCGCACTGGAACGGTTCGAACGCTGGCCCACCTGGATGTGGGCGAACGCCGAGGTGGCCCGCTTCTGCCGCTGGTTGCGGGCGTGGAACCTGGAACGCCCGGAGGGAGAGCGGGCCGGCTTCCACGGGCTGGACGTGTATTCCCTCTGGGAGTCGATGCAGGCCATCTTCGACTACCTGGGCGAGGAGGATCCGGCCTCGCTGGAGGCCGCCCAGGAGGCGTACCGCTGCTTCGAGCCGTACGGCAAGCGCGTCGAGGAGTACGGCATGGCCAGCCGGTTCGTCTCCGCCCGGTGCGAGGAGGAGGTGGTCCGGCTGCTGGCGCGTACCCGGGAACAGGCCGCCGCGGACGGCCCGGACCGCTTCTCGGCCTGGCAGAACGCGGAGGTGGTGGCCGGCGCGGAGCGGTACTACCGGGCCATGGTCGGCGGCGGCCCCGAGTCGTGGAACGTGCGGGACACCCACATGGCCGACACGCTCGACCGGCTGCTCGACCGGTACGGGCCGGGTTCGCGGGGCATCGTGTGGGCGCACAACACGCACGTCGGCGACGCCCGGGCCACCGACATGGCGGCGGACGGGATGGTCAACATCGGGCAGCTCGGCCGGGAACGGCACGGCCGGGACGCGGTGGCGCTCGTCGGCTTCGGCAGTTGGCGCGGCAGCGTGATAGCCGCACCGCGCTGGGGTTCCCCGGCCGAGGCGATGGTGGTGCCGCCGGCCCGGGAGGGCTCGGTGGAGCACCGGCTGCACGAGCTGATGCCGGACCGGGCGGTGCTGGTGTTCGGCGGCGACGACCAGCCGGAGTGGGTGACCGGCGAGGCGGACCACCGGGCCATCGGGGTGGTGTACGACCCGAGCTTCGAGTCCTGGGGCAACTACGTGCCGACCCGGCTCGGCGAGCGCTACGACGCGCTCATCTGGTGCGACGAGACCACGGCGCTGCACCCGCTGCCGGCGCACGTGACGCCGGGTGAGATGGAGACGTACCCGGCGGGCGTGTGACCGGGTGGGGTCCCGTCGGACCCCACCCGGTACGGCTCACACCTGGGCGTGCTGCTTGTCGGCGAGGTGGGCGCGCAGCCCCTCACCCTCGACGTCCACGTTCGGCAGGATCTTGTTGAGCCAGCGCGGCAGCCACCAGGCCGCGTTGTTCAGCAGCGACATGACCGCCGGCACGATGGTCATCCGGACCACGAACGCGTCGATGGCGACACCGATCGCGAGCGCGAAGCCCATCGACTTGATGATCGGGTCCTCCAGGAAGACGAAGCCGCCGAACACCGAGATCATGATGAGCGCGGCGGCGGTGACCACCCGGGCGCCGTGCCCCATGCCGTTGATGGTGGCCTGCTGCGCGGTGTCGCCGTGCACGAAGTCCTCGCGCATCCGGGAGACCAGGAAGACCTCGTAGTCCATGGCCAGGCCGAACAGGATGCCGATCAGCAGGATGGGCAGGAAGCTGACCAGCGGGGCCGGGGTGTCCAGGCCGACCAGGTCGGCCAGGTGGCCCTGCTGGAACACCGCGACGGTGATGCCGAACGTGGCCGCCACGGTGAGCAGGAAGCCGAGCGCCGCCTTGACCGGCACCAGGATCGACCGGAACACCAGCATCAGCAGCAGGATCGACAGGCCCACCACCAGCAGCAGGTAGACCGGCAGCGCGTCGGAGAGCTTCTCGGACACGTCGATGCCGACCGCTGTGACGCCGGTGAGCAGCACGTCGGCGTTCTGGATGCCGGCGACCTGCTTGCGGATGTCGTGCACGACCGTCTCGGTGGCCTCGTCGGTCGGCCCGGTCTCCGGGATCACGCCGAGCAGCGCGGTACGCCCCGACGGGTCGACCTGCGGCGGGGCCACCGCGAGCACCCCGTCGGTCTTCTGGATCAGCGCGGTGACCTGCGGAAGCGCGGCCTGGGTGTCCTGCGGCGAGTCGGCGGTCACGACGACCGCGAGCCGGCCGGTGAAGCCGGGGCCGAAGCCCTCCCGGATCAGGTCGCTGCTGACCCGGGCCGGGGTGCCCTCGGCGGCGGCGGAGGCGTCCGGCAGCGCCAGGCGCATGTCCTGGGCCGGGATCGCGAGCAGGCCGAGGCCGAGCAGCCCGACCAGGATGACCGGGATGCGGAACCTGGTGACCCAGTTCGCCCAGCGGAAGCCGAAGCCGGAGCGGTCCTCCGAGCCGGTGGCCGGGTCCTCGACCGCCTTGCGGTCACGCAGCTTGCGCGGCAGCACCTTGTTGCCGGCGAAGCCGAGCAGCGCCGGGGCCAGCGTGATCGCCACCAGCACGGCAATGGTCACGGTACCGGCGGCGGCCAGGCCCATCACGGTGAGGAACGGGATGCCCACCACGGCCAGGCCGGCGAGCGCCACCACCACCGTGGCGCCGGCGAAGACCACCGCCGAGCCGGCGGTGCCGACCGCGCGGCCGACCGCCTCCTCGGGGGAGTGCCCGTCGAGCAGGTTCTGCCGGTGCCGGGAGGTGATGAACAGCGAGTAGTCGATGCCGACCGCGAGGCCGAGCATGAGCGCCAGGATGGGCGCGGTGCTGGTCAGCTCGATCGCGCCGCTGAGCGCGTACAGGCCGGCCATGCCGACGCCCACGCCGATCAGCGCGTTCAGCATGGTCATGCCGGCCGCCACGAGCGAGCCGAACGTGATGACCAGGACGATCGCCGCGACCAGCACGCCGATCGCCTCGGTCGAGCCGACCTCCGGCTCACCGTTGAGCACCTCGCCGCCGGGGGCGATCTGCCAGCCCTGCGCCTCGGCCTGCTCGCCGACCTTCTCGTACGCGTCGCGCTGCTCGTCGGTGACCTCGTCGGCACCGCCGGCGAACTGCACCTGGATCAGCGCGTACCGGCCGTCCGGGGTGAGCGCCTGTGCCTGGTACGGGTCGACCGCGCCGACCACGCCGGGCAGCGTGGCCGCCTGCTCGGTGACCTGCTTGACCACCGCCTGACCGGCGGGCGTGGTGAGGGCGCCGTCCTGTGGCGCCTTGATCGCGATCGTGCCGGTGGCGCCGCTGGCGGCCGGGAAGCGGTCGGCGAGCAGGTCGATCGCCTTCTGCGACTCGGTGCCCGGCATGGTGAAGTTGCTCGCCGTCGGGCCCCGCAGCGTGGCCGCGGCCAGGCCGAGGCCGACGAGTACGACGAGCCAGATGACGGCGACGAGTCGCCGTCGGCGCAGAGATGCCCGGCCGAGCCGGTACAGCAGGGTCGCCATGGACCTTCCTTGTCCTCGGGTTTCGGATCAGTTGGAGACTTCGAGCGCGCGGTACGCCACGGCGAGCAGCGCGGGACGGAGCTGTTCGTCCGGGATGTCCAGGAATTCGCCGCAGGTCTCGGCGATGCCGGCGAGCACGACGAGCGCGGCGACGCGGGCCTCGGGCCGGTCGGAGAAGCCGGCGAACGCCGCGACGAGCCGTTCGGAGATCTGCTGGATGTGCATGAACGTGGGCTGCTGGAGCAGGTCGGAGAACTCACCCCGCAGCAGCGCGATCTCGCGGCGGAAGCGGACCGCCAGGTCGACGAAGCCGTCCGCCGCGACGCGCTGGGCGTCCGCGCCGGTGTGCTCGGCGATCCGGGCGTCGAGTTCCTCCAGCACCGCGATGGCCGGGGCCATCAGCTCGCCGAGCAGCGCGTCCTTGCTGGCGAAGTGGTAGAGCACGGTGGCCTTGGAGCAGCCGACCTCGCGGGCGATGTCCTGGAGTGAGGTGCCCTTGTAGCCGGTGACGGCGAACCTGCGAGCCGCCGCGGTGAGCAGCTCGTCGTGGGTGGCCGGGGTCGGGCGCGCCATGTCCTCCAGCATGCCTGACCGATCGGTCAGGTGCTGACCGATCGGTCAGATCAGAGGCGTGGTGTTCGCCACATAAGGGCGATTTCAGTTGTTCAGGCCGGTGGGTGGCCGTGCCTGCGGTCGTACTCGGCCCGGGCCGCGCTGATCGCCTCCCGGTGCCGCTCGGCCCAACTGGTCAGCGCCACCAGAGAGTCGTGCAGCTCGCGGGCCATCGGGGTGGCCGTGTACTCGACCTTCGGCGGCACGCAGGGGTGGACGTGCCGGTGCAGCAGCCCGTCCCGCTCCAGATTGCGCAGCGTCAGCGTGAGCATCCGGCGGCTGATCCCCTCCACCCGGCGCTCCAGCTCGGTGAAGCGGACCGGGCCGGACGAGGCGGCGATCAGGATGCCGATGGCCCACTTCCCGCCCACCCGGTCCAGCGCCTCCCGCACCGTGCAGGCGCTCGCCTGCTCCGCCGGGCCGGACCCGCACCGGTTCGCCTCTTCCTCGCCCACGCCCTGATCGTCGCAGGTGCCGGCCGCCGAAGCGCGCCCGGCACCGTGTCGGGGTTGCCGAGCCGGGCCCGGCCCGGGAAGGTGGTCCGATGGGCGCAGCCGACGAGACCCGGGCCGGAGTGTCGCTGACCAACCTCGACCAGCCGCTGTTCGACGGCGCCGGCGCGACCAAACGCGACCTGGTCGACTACCTCGACGCGATGCGCGACCGGATCCTGCCGGAACTGCGGGACCGGCCGCTGTCGGTGCTGCGCGTGCGGCCCGGCCAGGAGCCGTTCATGCAGAAGAACCTGCCGAAGTACACGCCCGAGTGGGTCCGCCGCACCGAGGTGTGGGCCGAGGCGTCGCACCGGCGGATCTCGTACGCCCTCTGCGACGACCGGCGGACGCTGCTCTGGTTCGCCAACCAGCGGGCGGTCGAGTACCACCCGACGCTCGGCCGCGCCGGGCAGCCCGAGCACCCGACCCACCTGGTGCTCGACCTGGACCCGCCGGAGGGCGACTCGTTCCCGGCCGCCGTGCGGGTCGCGCTGCTGGTCCGGCAGGCGCTCGCCGACGCCGGGCTGGCCGGCGCGGTGAAGACGAGCGGGGCGAAAGGACTGCACGTGATCGTGCCGGTCGACCCGGCCACCACGGCGGAGGAGGCCGCCGCCGCGACGCGGGCGCTCGCCGTCCGTACCGAACTGCTCGACCCGGCGGCCGCGACCACCGCGTTCATCGTCGCCGACCGCGGCGGCCGCGTCTTCGTCGACTCCACCCGGGCGTACGGGGCGACAGTGGTGGCCGCCTACAGCCCTCGGATCCGGCCAGGCGCCCCGGTGTCGTACCCGGTGGGCTGGACCGACCTGGAGAGCGCGAGCCCGGCCGACTTCACCGTGCGGACCGCGCCCACGCTGCTGGGTGACCGGGATCCCTGGGCGGAGGCGCTGCCTGCGCCGCAGCGGCTGCCGGCGGAACTGGTCGAGCAGGGGCGGACCATCCCGGTGGCCCGGGTGCAGGCGATGCACGAGGGCAAGCGGCGCGCCAAGGCCCGGCGCGAGGCCGGGTGAGCCCGGTCCGCGTCAGCGCCGCCGGGTCACCGTCGCCGGCGGGTGCTTGCCCCAGGTGGACGCGATGAGCACGACGGCCAGGCCCCAGGTGACGATCATCGTCCAGATCGGGCGGGTCTCGGTCGCCGCGCCCACGAACCCGCCGATCGCGTAGCTGACCAGGCAGAGCAGCCCGGTCGCGGCGAGCCGCCCGGCCGCGGCCCGGCCCTCCGGCTCGAACACCCAGTCGGCGATGCCCTTCGTCGTGCGCAGCACGGTTCCGGTCTGGTACGACGTGGCGGTCTGCACGCCGAACGTGCGGACGATGAGCCCGCCGAGGATGCCGACCGGGAACGCCAGCAGCGCGGTCAGGACGGTGCGCTCGGTCAGCGAGTCGCGACCCGAGTCGAGGGACCGGTCCACCAGCCCCCAGAGCACCAGCAGCGCCAGCATGGCGAGCAGCTCCATGCCCGGCGGGGTGAGTGGGCCGGCCGGGCGCAGGCGGCGGATCCCGGCGCCGAGCAGGCCGCCGAGGCCGAACGCGACAAGTGACGCCACCGCGGCCGGCCAGGGCGGAAAGTGATCGGCGGCGCCCATTCCGACGAACGCCACGTTGCCGGTCTGAATACCCACGAACACCTTGTACCTGAGGAATGAGAATGCGTCGACCACACCGGCGAGGCCGGTGGCGAGCGCAAGCGCCAGAAACGGTACGTGGAAGTCGTATTCCCCCACCCGCCAGCGGTCCTCGGCGTTGTTGGACATCGCCCTCCCTACCCCCGGCTGCGCCCGTGAAACCGCTGCGGCGCGCGATGCGCAGAAGTGCCGGTAAAAGTGTTTCCTGTCGTTTCCGGTGAATAGCGCGATCGCGTTATTCACCATTCGTATCCGGTTCGGCAGCATCGCAATTGCGTCTCGACGGCAAGACTCGAAGCCGAAGGAGGCCGAGCGCATGTTCGTGCTGCCTGTCGCCAGACTCCGCGTCACGTTCTATTCGATCGCGGCGCTGGCCGTTGCCGGAGTCGCCACGGATGCTCCGGTCTGGAGCATTGCGGCGTCGCTGTTCCTCTGTGTCGCGATTCCGCTCGCGGTGGCCTTTCAGAGCCCGGAGCACCTGCGGGCGTTGTTCGTCCCGTCCCGGGCCGTCGACGAGGCGGCCCACACCCGGAAGGACATTCGTCATGCCCAGATCCACTGACGGCCGCGGAATGGGATCGCCCAAGGACCACCAGATGGTCGGAACGGTCCCGCGGAATCCGGCGATCGACAAGTCACATCCGGACCTGGTGAATCCGCCGTCGACCGACAACGGGCTCATGCCCAACCTGGTGTTTCCGTTCTCGCTGTCGCACACCCGCCAGGAGAGCGGCGGCTGGACCCGGGAGGTCACCAACCGCCTGCTGCCGATCGCCCACGACCTGGCGATCGTGAACATGAAGCTCAACCCCGGCGCGTACCGGGAACTGCACTGGCACATCCAGTCCGAGTGGGCCTTCGTCCTCACCGGCAGCTGCCGGATCGCCGCCGTGGACCAGGAGGGCCGCAACTTCCTGGAGGACGTCAAGGCGGGTGACCTCTGGTACTTCCCGGCCGGCATCCCGCACCACATCCAGGCGCACGACGAGGGCGTGGAGTTCCTGCTCGTCTTCGACGACGGCTGCTACTCCGAGGACGCGACGTTCCAGGTGACCGACTTCTTCTCGCACGTGCCGAGGGAGGTCATCGCCAAGAACTTCGGCTGGACGATGCAGCAGATGGCCAACTTCCCGGCCGAGTCCGAGCGGTACATCTTCCCGGGCCAGAGTCCGCCGCCGCTGGCCGAGGACCGGGTCTTCAGCCCCACCGGCGACGTACCCCGAACGTTCAAGCACAGCCTGCTCGCCCAGACGCCGGAGAAGTTCGAGGGCGGCAGCGTACGCATCGCCGACTCGAGCAACTTCGCCGCGGCGATCACCACCACCGCCGCGCTGGTGGAGATCGAGCCCGGCGCGATGCGGGAACTGCACTGGCACCCCAACGGCGCGGAGATGCAGTACGTGATCTCGGGCAAGGGGCGGATGGGCGTCTTCGCGAACCACGCCACGGCCCGCACCTTCAACATGGAGACCGGCGACGTCGGCTACGTGCCGATCTCGATGGGCCACTACATCGAGAACATCGGCGACAAGCCCTTCGTCTACCTCGAGCTGTTCCGGACCGCGAAGTTCGAGGACGTGTCGCTCGCGCAGTGGCTGGCGAACATCCCGCCGGAGGTGGTCGCCGACACGATCAACGTGCCGCGCGAGCTGGTCGAGGCGCTGCCGAAGACGAAGAGCCCGCTGCAGCGGCACTGAGAACGCGGCTGGGCGCGGACGCCACGACCCGGTGGCGTCCGCGCTCAGCCGTTGTCCCGGGACTCCCAGACCAGCGCCAGCTCCACCCGGTTGTGGACGCCGAGCTTCGCGTAGATCGAACGCAGGTGGGTGTCGACGGTGTGGAACGAGACGAACAGGTCCCGGGCCGCCTCCTGCTTCGTCATGCCGATCGCGAGCAGCTCGGCCACCCGTACCTCGGCGGGGGTCAGCGCGGCCGCTGCCGGGCGGCCGGCGTCGTCGCCCGCCGTGGTCGCGGCCGTGCCGTCGCGCTCCGGCGTCCCGTCCCCGCCGGCCGCGGCGCCCATCCGGGTGTACATCGCGGCGGCCTCGGCGAGCAGGTTGCCGGGCGCCTGCTCCGGCGGCAGGCCGGGCGACCGCGCCAGGTCGTGCAGCGCGTCGGCCAGGGCCGGCCGGGCCGAGGTGGTGCGGAGCAGCCGTACCGCCGCGCGCAGCGCCGCCGGGTCGCCGGTGAGCAGCCCGTCGACCTGGTGCGCCACGCCGCGCCAGAGCGCGTTGTTCGCCATGCCGGCGGCTCGCTTCAGGTGGTCGGCGAGGGTCTCGGCGCGGTGCCGCTCACCCAGCGCCAGTGCCGCGCGGACCAGTCGCGGACCGTGGTGCGGCACCAGCAGCAGCGGCGCCATCGAGCGGTCCGGCACGGCGAAGGCGGCGCCGAGGAGCGCGGCGTGCCGGGCCGGGTCCGGGTCGCCCGCGGCGGCGCAGCCCAGCCGGAACCACTGCATGTCGTCGGGCCACCCCACCGCAGGGCGTTCCCGGGCCAGCAGCTCCCGGGCCGCGGCCACCTCACCCCGGCGCAGCAGCACCTCCACGACAGTGGCGAGCAGGTCCACCCGGGCCTGCGCCGGCAGGGCGCCGCCGCGCTCGGTCAGGGCGAGGCGGGCCCGGGCCTCCGCCTCGGCCAGTTCGCCGACGGTCAGCCGCAGAACGCAGTCCAGCGCCGTCACCAGCGGCTGCGCCACCGCGCCGAGCATGTCGATCTCCGCGGCGACGCTGTCCAGCGCGGTCGCCGCGTCGACGTGCCGGCCGAGCGCGATCTGGTTCACCACCCGGTCGACGCGCAGGAAGATCGCCTGGGTACGGGCGGCCGGCTCGCCCGCGTCCACCTCCCGCAGGATCCGCGCGGCGCGGTGCAGGTCGCCGGTGGCGGTGGCCCGGGCCGCGTTCGCCAGGGCCAGCCGGATGGCGCCGCCGGGGGAGGGGCTGCGCTCGTGCGCCCGCTCCGCCGCCGCCACCAGCTCGGCGGCGTCGGGGTGCCCGAACCGGGCCGCCAGCGACGCCAGCATGGTGAGCGTCCAGCTCCGCCCCGCGACGTCCAGCTCCTGGTTCAGCGCCCGCCCGAGGTACGTCAGGGACAGCGAGGGGCGCTGGGTCGCGTAGTAGGCGCCGAGCCGCCCGAGCAGCATCGCCCGCTGACGTGGCCCGTACCGGTCGGCGGCGACCTCCCCGTGCAGCATGCGCAGCGTCTCGTCCACCCGGCCGGCCAGGTAGAGGTTGTCGGCGACGTCGACCAGCCAGGTCAGGCGCGCGTCGGCCGCTCCGGGCGCCGGGGTGGCCAGCAGCAGATCCGCGGCGAGGCTGGGACCGACCGCCGGGTCGACCGCCAGCCGCGCGGCCAGCGCCCGGGCGGACCGGCTCACCGCCGGCAGGACCCGCAGGAGCTGCCGGGCGGCCTGGGCCGGGCGCCCGGCGTCGGCGAGCACCTCGGCCGCGGCCTCGCGCAGCGCCTGACGTACCGAGGGCGGGGTGTCCCGCAGTACGTCGTCGCGCAGCGCGATCGAGGCCAGCCGCAGCCCGGCGGCGGTGTCGACGAGGAAGCCGCGCGAGATCAGCTCCTCCACCGTCGCATCGATCGGCTCGTCCGGCGTGGTGCCGGTACGGCCGGCCACCGCTTCGAGGAACCACAGCCCGCAGGGGGCGTCGGCGACGGCGGTGCCGCGCAGGACCCACCGTTGCGCGGTGGTCAGGGAGGAGGGAACGCCGGTGTGCATCTTGGGACGGTTGGTCAACGGAGTCTCGGGCAACTGGCTCACCTTCGCAGGTGCTGGGGTTCGACCCGTTCACCGCGAGGTTAGCCAGCTTGTGACCGGTACATTCCCGAATTCGGGGACAACTGCTCAACACGCCCCGGAGACGACGAAGGCCCTTGACCGGGCTGGTCAAGGGCCTTGCGGTGATCCGATCTGGTGCCCCCGGCAGGATTCGAACCTGCGCTCCCGCCTCCGGAGGGCGGTGCTCTATCCCCTGAGCTACGGGGGCTCAGCGACCCGAGAAGAGTAGCAAACCCCCTCCCGGATCACCGAATCGGTATCCCCGAGTCGATCTTCGTCGGATCAGGCGGCGGCGACGGCGCGACCGCAGCTCGGCAGCGGGTGCA
The DNA here is from genome assembly GCF_001905625.1 of Micromonospora sp. TSRI0369. Lineage (NCBI taxonomy): Bacteria > Bacillati > Actinomycetota > Actinomycetes > Micromonosporales > Micromonosporaceae > Micromonospora > Micromonospora sp. TSRI0369. Next base: position 45,668 of record NZ_LIVU01000004.1, on the reverse strand, counting down.
GCACGACGCGCCGGGGCAGCCGGCGGGGCCACTCGTTGCGCGGCCACGAGCCGTCCACGATCAGGTGCACGGTGCGCTCCTCGGCGCCGCTGAGCCGCAGCACGAAGTCCCGGGGCAGCGGCGGGTCCACCGACGGCGTGGTGACCATGAACCGCACCCGTCCCCGTGAGGAGACCGCCGAGACCACGTCGGCGGCGGGCATGGTGCCGCGCAGGCGTACCCGGCCGATCCAGTAGACCTCGGCGGCGTGCTCCTGGGCCGCCCGCGTGATCGCCGGGTACTCGCTGCGTACCCAGCGCTCGACCGCGCTGACGCACAGGCCGCAGGCCCGCTCGCGCGGCTCGCGCGGCCCGAGGCCCCAGGCCCGCAGGTACGCCCCGACGGTGCCGGCGTCCATCGTCAGCCCGAACCGGCGCTCGATGAGGGCGGTCAGGCTCTGCCGTGTCCAGAGCTCCTCGTCGAGGCCGAACTCGTCGGGGTGGACGCCCCGGAGCACGTCGATGAGTTCGAGTTCCTGTTCGCGGCTGAGCGTTCCCGGCTCGCCCTGCCGCAGTCCGCGACGGACGGCTGCCACCGCTCCGTCACCGCCGATGGTGTGGCGTCGGCACCAGCTGGTCACCGACCGCCCTGCGTCTCTGAGTGCAACCCCCACGTCTTGGGCAACGAGCCCGAATCGCAACTGGTCACGATATGTGGGTAGAAAACTCTCCAACCCCCACAATGACCCGTTAACCCCAAACCGTTACAAACCCCCAAACCAGGACATCTCGCCCCCGTGCCCCAATCTTCGACGTGGCCTCCCCGTCCCACCTAGATCGCCCCGCCCACCCGAACACATCACCCCGGGCCACGAGCCGCCCTTGATCGACTCCACTTCGCCGAAGTGGCTGCATCCCACCCGCCCTGATCCCGCCGCCTCCCCGAGCTGGAGTGGATCAAGGACGGGGATGCCGCCACTTCCCCGAGCCGGTGTCGATCAAGCACCGAACCGGAGGCGCGGGTACGCGAGGCGGGCGGGGATGCCCTGTCGGGCCGGCCCTCGGCCATCACCCGACCCTCGACGCGGCCTCCCCGTCCTACCTCGATCGGCCCGCCTGTCCGAACGGTTCTTGATCGACTCCACTTCGCCGAAGTGGCTGCATCCCGCCCACCTCGACCTCGCCACCTCCCCGACCTGGTGTCGATCAAGGGCGGGGATGCCGCCGCCTCCCCGAGCTGGTGTCGATCAAGCGCCCAGCCGGAAGCGCGGACGCGCGAGGCGGCGAGGATTCCCTGTCGGGCCGACCTCGGTCCGTCTTCACCCATCTTCCCGCGATCTTGCACTTGCGGCCCTCTCAAAGCGGGGCGGATCCGGCATGGCCGGGGCAGCAAGTGCAAGATCGCCGGAGCGGGCAGGCGGGGGCGAGGGTGGGACGGGTGAGGCCCGGTGCCCCTGGGAAGGGGGACCGGGCCTCGGGGGCGGGCGGGGTGGCGGGTGTTACGGGGTGCCGCCCAGGCGCTTCAGCGCCGCGCTCAGGTTGGTCAGGTCGTTCTGCTGGGTGTTCTTCATGATCTGTGCGACCGCCAGCACGTCGTCGTCGCGCCCCTGGTCGAGGATGCCGTCGATCATGTGCACCCCGCCGATGTGGTGGCGGATCATCATCTGGAGGAAGAGCACGTCGAACTCGCGGCCGCTCGCGGACCGCAGCTTCGCCATCTCCTCCGGCGTCGCCATGCCCGGCATCAGGCCGTCCTTGATCAGTCCGCCGCCGTCCGACATCCACGCCATCGGCGCCTGCTCGCCGGTCGGGTCCAGCTTCCAGGACCGCAGCCAGGTCTGCATGGTGCCGATCTCGCCCTGCTGGCCGGTGGCGATGTCGACGCCGACCTGGCGTACCTCCGGGTCCTGGCCCTGGTTGAACGCCAGCAGGCCCATGGCCACGGCCTGGTTGTGGTGGGCGGTCATGTCCCGGGCGAACCCGGCCTCCGCCGAGTTCTCACCGGGCCGGGTCAGCGTCGGGGTGAGCAGACCGCCGGCGTACCCGAGGAGCAGCCCGACCACGAGGGCGGCGACCACCGCCGGCAGGCCGTAGCGGCGCATCGTGCCCCGGCCGCCCTGGTCGGCGGCCGGAGCCTCGTCCAGCTCGCTGTCGGTGGTCGCCGGAGCGGTCATCGCGGTGTCGTCCTTACTGGGTGGGCTGCTGGGGCATGGTGTTCTGCAGGTTGTCGCGCGGCGTGGTGCCGGTGGCCGTGATGCCCTGGTCGCAGAGCGCGTTCGGGCCCTCGATCGAGGCGTTCACCCGCAGCGTCTTGATGAAGTCGTCGATGCGGCCGTCGTCGGCGTTGTCGACCTTGAGCTGGTAGCCCCAGGCCTGCAGCGAGATCGGCTTGTCCAGCCCCTCGAACGGGCTGAGCATCAGCTTCTCCTTGCCCTGCACCTTGCTCTTGAGCTTCTCCACCTGGTCGGCGGGCAGGTCCGGGCGGTAGGTGATCCAGACCGTGCCGTGCTCCATGCTGTGCACCGCGTGCTCGTTGGCGATCGGGGCGTCGTAGACGTCACCCATGCAGTTCTGCCAGGCCTGGTTGTGCGGGCCGCCGACCGGCGGGAGGACGTCGTACTTGATCGCGCCGGGCTGGTGGTTGCCGCCCTTGACCAGGTCCTTGTCCTTCTCGCGGTAGTCCACGATGCCGTCGATCGCCTGGGCCCGCTTCTCCCACGGCTGGCCGCCCTGGTAGACCGCCCAGGCGCCGACGCCGACGATGCCCACGGCCAGCACGCCGACCGCGACGAAGAGGGCGATCGGGCCCCACGAGCGACCCTGGCTGACCTTCACCGGGGCGATCGGCTTGCGGCCCTTGCCGCCGGCACCGGGCCGTGGCGTGCCCTTGCCACCCCCGGCCTTGCCCGCGCCGGCCTTCGCGGCGGGCTTGTCGGCAGCCGCGGGCCGGCCGGCGGCCGGCTTCTTGCCGGTGCTGACCACGGTGGGACGGCGCTCCGGGCCGCCCGGGGTGCTGATGCTCATCGTGCCTCGTCAGGTCGGTCGGTCAGGGGGACCGCGGGGCCGGTTCACATGCTGGGTCGCTCCCGCGGTGCCCGAGTCTACCCCCGATAACATGGATCAGTGACTCCCGCAGAACTCGCCGAGGTCGTCCTCGCCGCAGCCCACGCCGTCTTCGACGAGCGCGGGCTGGACCGCGCCGCGCTGCCCGCGCAGACCACCGTCGAGCGACCCCGTAATCCGGATCACGGCGACTACGCCTCGACGCTGGCGCTGCAGCTCAGCAAGAAGGTCGGCGTACCGCCGCGGGAGCTGGCCACCGCGCTGGCCGACGAGCTGGCCAAGGCGCCGGGGATCAAATCGGTGGAGATCGCCGGGCCGGGCTTCCTGAACGTCCGCCTCGACGCGGCCGCCGCCGGCCAGCTCGCAAAGGTCATCGTCGAGGCCGGCCCGGCGTACGGGAGCAGCGACACCCTCGCCGGGCAGCGGATCAACCTGGAGTTCGTCTCGGCGAACCCGACCGGCCCGGTGCACATCGGCGGGGTCCGCTGGGCGGCGGTCGGCGACGCGCTCAGCCGTCTGCTGCGCGCCACCGGCGCCGACGTCGGCACGGAGTACTACTTCAACGACGCCGGCTCCCAGATCGACAGGTTCGCCCGCTCGCTGCTGGCCGCCGCGCAGGGCGAGCCCGCGCCGGAGGACGGCTACGGCGGCGCGTACATCGCGGAGATCGCCGCCGAGGTGGTCCGTCGCCGGCCGGACGTGCTCGACCTCACGCCGGAGGCCGCCGAGGAGGTGTTCCGGACCGAGGGCGTCCAGCTGATGTTCGCCGAGATAAGGTCGTCGCTGCGCGACTTCGGTGTGGAGTTCGACACCTACTTCAACGAGAAGGACCTGCACGACCAGGGCGCGCTGGACGCGGCGCTGGCCCGGCTGCGGGAGCAGGGTCACGTCTTCGAGTCCGAGGGCGCGACCTGGCTGCGCACCACCGAGTTCGGCGATGACAAGGACCGGGTGCTGCGCAAGTCCAACGGCGAGTGGACGTACTTCGCCGCCGACTGCGCCTACTACCTGAACAAGCGGGAGCGCGGCTTCGACCGGGTCGTGATCATGCTGGGCGCGGACCACCACGGCTACATCGGCCGGATGAAGGCGATGTCGGCCTGTTTCGGCGACGACCCGGCGCGCAACCTGGAGATCCTCATCGGCCAGCTGGTCAACCTGGTCCGCGACGGCGCCCCGGTGCGGATGAGCAAGCGGGCCGGCACCGTGGTCACGCTGGAGGACCTGGTCGACGCGATCGGCGTGGACGCGGCCCGGTACGCGCTGGCCCGCTACTCGGCCGACTCGCCCATCGACATCGACGTGGAGCTGTGGACGCGGGCCAAGAACGACAACCCGGTCTACTACGTCCAGTACGTCGCGGCCCGGACCGCCGGGGTGGCCCGCAACGCGACCGAGATCGGGCTGACCCGGGGTGACGCCGCCGCGTTCCAGCCCGAGCTGCTCGGCCACGACAAGGAGAACGAGCTGCTTAAGGCGCTCGCCGAGTTCCCCGCGGTGGTGGCCACCGCCGCCGAGCTGCGCGAGCCGCACCGGGTGGCGCGCTACCTGGAGGAAAGCGTCGCGCAGGCGTACCACCGGTTCTACGACAACTGCCGGATCGCCCCGCAGGGCGACGAGGAGATCACCGACACCCACCGGGCCCGGCTCTGGCTCAACGACGCCACCCGGGTGGTCATCGCCAACGGCCTGCGCCTGCTCGGGGTGTCCGCGCCGGAGCGGATGTAACGGCATGCGAGCACACGAGGCAGGAGCGCTGCACGGCGAGATCGGCAGCCGGGGGCCGGCGTGGCTGCGTCCCCCGGTCGACGTCAACGCCCTGGTGCCGCAACTGTGGCCGCGCAACGTCGCGCGCGGCCCGGCCGGCGCGCTCACCGTCGCGGGCCTGGACGTCCGCGACCTGGCCGCCGAGTACGGCACCCCGGCGTACGTGCTGGATGAGGACGACCTGCGCGAGCGCTGCCGCGAGTTCCGCGCGGCCTTCCCGGACGCGGACGTCTACTACGCCGGCAAGGCGTTCCTCTGCCGCGCGGTGGTCCGCATGATCGCCGAGGAGGGCCTGTTCCTCGACGTCTGCACCGGCGGCGAGCTGGCCACGGCGTTGTCGGCCGGGATGGAGCCTGCGCGGATCGGCTTCCACGGCAACAACAAGTCGGTGGCGGAGCTGACCCGGGCGGTCGACGCCGGGGTGGGCCGGATCATCGTCGACTCGTTCACCGAGATCGACCGGCTCTCCGAGCTGGCCCGCGAGCGCGGGGTACGCCCGAAGGTGCTGGTCCGGGTCACCGTCGGCGTGGAGGCGCACACCCACGAGTTCATCGCCACCGCGCACGAGGACCAGAAGTTCGGCTTCTCGCTCGCGGGCGGGGCCGCCGCCGCGGCCGCGTTCAAGATCCTCGACGAGGACGTGCTGGAGCTGCGCGGCCTGCACTCGCACATCGGCTCGCAGATCTTCGACGCCAGCGGCTTCGAGGTCTCCGCCCGCCGGGTGCTCGCCCTGCAGTCGCAGATCCGCGACGCCCGGGGCGTGGAGCTGCCCGAGCTGGACCTGGGTGGCGGCTTCGGCATCGCCTACACCACCCAGGACGACCCGGCGTCGCCGCACGACCTGGCGAAGCGGCTGCGCAAGATCGTCGACGGGGAGTGCGCGGCGGAGAACCTCGCCGTGCCGCACCTGTCGGTCGAGCCGGGCCGCGCGATCGTCGGCCCGGCCGTGTTCACGCTCTACGGGGTCGGGACCGTCAAGGACGTCGACGGCCTGCGCACGTACGTGAGCGTGGACGGCGGGATGAGCGACAACATCCGTACCGCGCTCTACGATGCCTCGTACTCGGCGACGATGGCGAATCGCACGTCGTCCGCGCAGCCGATGCTCGCCCGCGTGGTGGGAAAGCATTGTGAGTCCGGGGACATCGTGGTGAAGGATGAATTCCTGCCCGCCGACGTGCAGCCCGGAGATCTTGTTGCGGTGCCCGGCACCGGGGCGTACTGCCGGAGCATGGCCAGCAACTACAACCATGTCCCGCGGCCCCCGGTCGTCGCCGTCCGTGACGGTCGAGCGCGGCTGATCGTCCGCCGGGAGACCGAAGACGACCTGCTGGCATTGGATGTGGGATGACCTCACCGGTTCGCTTGGCGCTGCTCGGCTGTGGCACGGTCGGTAGCGACGTGGTCCGACTGCTGCACGAGCAGTCGGCCGACCTCGCCGCCCGGATCGGCGCCCCGCTGGAGATCGCCGGGATCGCCGTACGCCGGCTCGGCCGTGACCGCGGTGACCTGCCGGTCGACCCGGCCCTGTTCACCACCGACGCGCTCGGGCTGGTCAAACGCGACGACGTGGACGTGGTGGTCGAGGTGGTCGGCGGCATCGAGCCGGCCCGCGGCTGGCTGGTCGAGGCGCTGCGCGCCGGCAAGAGCGTGGTCACCGCCAACAAGGCGCTGCTCGCCGAGGACGGCGCGACGCTGCACGACGCCGCCGCCGAGGGCGGCGCCGACCTCTACTACGAGGCGAGCGTCGCCGGGGCGATCCCGCTGCTGCGCCCGCTGCGCGAGTCGCTGCACGGCGACCGGATCACCCGGGTCACCGGCATCGTGAACGGCACCACCAACTTCATCCTCTCCGCCATGGACGCCACCGGCGCCGGCTTCGCCGAGGCGCTGGAGGAGGCCACCGAGCTGGGGTACGCGGAGGCGGACCCGACGGCCGACGTGGAGGGCTTCGACGCCGCCGCCAAGGCCGCCATCCTCGCCTCGCTGGCGTTCCACACCCGGGTGACCGCCGCCGACGTGCACCGCGAGGGCATCACCGAGGTGACAGCCGCCGACGTGGCCAGCGCCAAGGCCATGGGCTGCACGATCAAGCTGCTCTGCATCGCCGCCCGGGGCGTCGACCCGGCCGGCCGGGAGACGGTGAACGTCCGGGTGCACCCGGCGATGATCCCGCTGACCCACCCGCTCGCCAGCGTGGGCGACGCGTTCAACGCGGTGTTCGTCGAGGCCGACGCGGCCGGGCAGCTCATGTTCTACGGCCGGGGCGCCGGTGGCGCGCCGACCGCCAGCGCGGTGCTCGGCGACGTGGTGGCGGTGGCCCGCAACCGCCTCGCGGGGGTGCGCGCGGCGAGCGAGTCGGCGTACGCCGACCTGCCGGTGCGGCCGATGGGGGAGGCGCTCACCCGCTACCACATCAGCCTCGACGTGACCGACCGCCCGGGTGTGCTGGCCGGGGTGGCGGGCGTCTTCGCCCGGCACGAGGTGTCCATCGCCACGGTCCGGCAGGGACCGGCCGGCGGCGACGCGGAACTGGTTATCGTCACCCACGTCGCGCCCGACGCCGCGCTCGCGGCCACCGTCCGTGAGCTGCGCGGACTGGACATCGTCCGCTCGGTGACGAGCGTGCTGCGGGTGGAGGGCGGCGCGTAACCAGCGCGTCCCGCCTGATGGTTAAGGCAGGGTGTGCCGGTGGCCGGCCGGGCAGGCTGGTCCACGCTGTTGGCAGGCCCCGGAGCGGGGCGACAGAGGCGAGGAGCGCGACATGTGGCGGGGACTGATCGAGGCGTACCGGGACCGGCTGCCGGTCACCGACGCGACTCCCGTCGTCACCCTGCACGAGGGCAACACGCCGCTGCTGCCGGCGCCGGTGCTCTCCGCCCGGGTCGGCGCGGACGTCTGGCTCAAGGTCGAGGGAGCCAACCCGACCGGCTCGTTCAAGGACCGGGGCATGACGGTCGCCGTCTCCAAGGCCGTCGAGGCCGGTGACAAGGCGATCATCTGCGCGTCCACCGGCAACACCAGCGCCTCCGCCGCCGCGTACGCGGCCCGCGCCGGGATCACCTGCGCGGTGCTGGTGCCGCAGGGCAAGATCGCGCTGGGCAAGCTGGCCCAGGCGCTCGTGCACGGCGCGAAGCTGCTCCAGGTGCAGGGCAACTTCGACGACTGCCTCGGGCTGGCCGGCAAGCTCGCCCAGGACTACCCGGTCGCGCTGGTCAACTCCGTCAACATCGACCGGCTGCACGGGCAGAAGACCGCCGCCTTCGAGATCGTCGAGGCGCTCGGCGACGCGCCCGACATCCACTGCCTGCCGGTCGGCAACGCCGGCAACATCACCGCGTACTGGATGGGCTACTCCGAGGACCTGCGCGACGGCAACGCCACGAAGGCCCCCCGGATGTACGGCTTCCAGGCCGCCGGCGCGGCCCCCATCGTCACCGGTCAGGTGGTGCCGGAGCCGTCGACGATCGCCACCGCCATCCGGATCGGCAACCCGGCGAGCTGGACCAAGGCCCTCGACGCGCGGGACGCCTCCGGCGGACTGATCTCGGCGGTCACCGACCGGGAGATCCTGTCGGCGTACCGTCTGCTGGCCCGCGAGGTGGGCGTCTTCGTGGAACTGGGCAGCGCGGCGAGCGTCGCCGGCCTGCTCCAGCAGGCCGCCGCCGGCAAGGTACCGGCCGGTTCGCGGGTGGTGTGCACGGTCACCGGGCACGGTCTGAAGGACCCGGAGTGGGCCATCTCGACCGCGCCGGCGCCGGTGACCATCGCCAACGACGCGCTGGCCGCCGCGCGTTCCCTCGACCTGGTCTGATCTCTCCGTCTCCTTGGGCGTTCCCCGGCCCGGCTCACACCTTCCGGGGCCCTTTGGTGACGCACTCGCTGGACCTCACGGGGGGTCCGCGCTTCCCTCCCGGACCTCACTTCGAGGGCCTTCTCCGCCCTGATCGCCGCCACTTCGGGGAGGTGGCGGCAGTCCTCTCCTTGATCCACGCCTCTTCGGGGCACGTGGCGACAGCCCTCTCCCTGACCCACGCCTCTTCGGGGCACGTGGCGACAGCCCTCTCCCTGACCCACGCCACTTCGGGGCGCGTGGCGCAACCTCCTCCCTGACCCACGCCTCTTCGGGGTACGTGGCGGCATGCTCCGCGCTTGATCGACTCCAGTTCGGGGAGGTGGTGGAGTCCCCTTCCTTGATCCACTCCAGTTCGGGGTGGTGGCGGGGTCGGGGTGGGTGGGAAGTAGCCACTTCGGCGAAGTGGAGTCGATCAAGGGTGGGCTCGTGGCCGGAAGTGATGTGCGCGGGCGGGCAGGCCGAGCGAGGTGGGTGGGGTGGCCGTGCCGCCGCATCGGGTGCCGAGTGGTGGCGGGCTGACCCGACTGTGGCATCCCACCCGCCCCCGCCCCCGCCCCCGCCCCCGCCCCCGCCCCCGCCCCCGCCCCCGCGACCGCACTTCGCCTCGCTTCCGTGCTTCCGCAAAACCGGCACGCAACAGCGCATGGCGCCCCTCGCCCTGGCAGGCGTGCTCTTCCGACACCAGCTCGGGGAGGTGGTGGCATCCCCGAGCTTGATCCACTTCACTTCGGGGAGGTGGAGGGATCCGAGCGGGTGGGATGCAGCCACTTCGGCGAGGTGGAGTGGATCAACGGTGGGGGCGGGGGCCGAGTGCCCGGGCGGGCCGGTTGAGGTGGGGCGGGGTGGCCACACCCGAGGGTCGGGTGGTGGCGGGTCGGACCGACAAGGGCATCCCGCCCGCCTCGCGCATCCGCGCTTCCGGGTCGGACCGACAAGGGCATCCCCGCCCGCCTCGGGTGTCCGCGCTTCCGGATCGAACCTTGATCTACTCCAGCTCGGGGAGGTGGCGGGATCGGGGCGCGTGGGACGCAGCCACCCCGGCGAAGTGGAGTCGATCAAGGCGGGCACGGGCGACCCCGAGGGCGGCAATGTCATCGGCTGGGGCGGATGCCGGGAGTGTCGGGGCGTGCGGCAGACTCAGGGCCCCGCAAACCCCTCTTCAGGAGTGAATAACGCCGATGTCGCTGCTCGCCAGATTCAGTCTCGCCAACCGGGGCCTGATCGCCCTCGTCGCGTTGGTGACGACGGCGTTCGGCCTGTTCGCCGTGCCGTCGCTGAAGCAGCAGCTCCTGCCGTCGCTGGAGTTTCCCGCCGCGTTCATCGTGGCGACGTACCCGGGCGCCGCGCCGGAGATCGTCGAATCCCAGGTCGCCGAGCCGATCGAGAACAGCCTCAAGGGCATTCCGGGCCTGGACAAGGTCACCTCGACCTCGCGCGAGGGCTCGGCCACGGTCCAGGTGCAGTACGAGTTCGGCACCGACCTGGACGACGTCGTCAACAAGATGGAGACGGCGCTCAACCGGATCGACGCCCAGCTCCCCGAGGGCGTCGATCCGCAGGTGATCGCCGGCAGCACCGACGATCTGCCCGCCGTGGTGGTCGCCGCGACCGGTGACGGTGACGAGCGGGCGCTGGCGGAGAAGCTGCGCACCGCCGTCGTGCCGGAGCTGGAGGCGGTGGACGGCGTTCGCTCGGTGGACGTCACCGGCGCCCGGAACCAGGTCGTGACGATCACCCCCGACGCGGCGAAGCTGGCCGCCGCCAGGGTGGCGCCGACAGCCATCGCGTCGGCGCTCAAGAGCAACGGCGTTGCGGTGCCGGCGGGCGCGCTCGCCGACGGTGACCGGTCGCTGCCGGTGCAGGTGGGCACGCCGATCCGTACGCTCGACGACCTGCGCGGCATCGTGCTCACCACGGCGCCCGCCGCCCCGGTACGCCTCGGCGACGTCGCGGCGGTGGAGCAGCAGCTCGCGCCGGCGACCTCGTTGACCCGTACCAACGGCAAGCCCAGCCTCGGCATCGCGGTGACGGCCGCTCCGGACGGCAACGCGGTGGAGATCTCGCACGAGATCCGGGACCGGCTGGACGAGTTGGGCGCCGCCGCGGGCGCCGAGCTGACAGTGGTCTTCGACCAGGCTCCGTTCGTCGAGAAGTCCATCGAGAGCCTGACCACCGAGGGCCTGCTGGGCCTGGTCATGGCGGTGGTGGTGATCCTGGTCTTCCTGCTGTCGGTGCGTTCCACGGTGGTCACCGCGGTCTCCATCCCGCTGTCCGTGCTGGTCGCGCTGATCGTGCTCTGGTCCGGCGACTACTCGCTGAACCTGCTCACCCTGGGCGCGCTGACCATCGCGGTCGGGCGGGTGGTGGACGACTCCATCGTGGTGCTGGAGAACATCAAACGGCACCTGGAGTACGGCGAGCCGAAGCGGGACGCCATCCTCACCGCGGTACGCGAGGTGGCCGGCGCGGTGACCGCCTCCACGCTCACCACGGTGGCCGTGTTCGCGCCGATCGCCCTGGTGGGCGGCTTCGTCGGGCAGCTCTTCGCCCCGTTCGCGATCACCGTGACGGTGGCGCTGCTCGCCTCGCTGCTGGTGTCGCTCACAGTCATCCCGGTGCTGGCGTACTGGTTCCTGCGGCCGCGCGGCGGCGCTGACGACGCCGCCCGGCGGGCCGCCGAGGAGAAGGAGCTGCGCAACCCGTTGCAGCGGGCGTACCTGCCGGTGATCGACTTCGCCACCCGCTCCCGGAAGACCCGGTGGGCGACCGTCGGCCTGGGCCTGCTGGTGCTGCTGGGCACGTTCGGGCTGGCGCAGAAGCTGGAGACGAACTTCCTGGACGACTCGGGCCAGGACACGCTCGCCATCCGGCAGGACATGCCGGCCGGCACCTCGCTCGCCGGCACCGACCGGGCCGCCGCGCGGATCGAGGAGGTGCTGCGGCGTACCCGCGGGGTGGAGACCTACCAGGTCAGCGCCGGTGGTGGCGACAATCCGTTCGCCGGCGGCGGCAGCGACCGGGCCACCTGGTCGCTGTCGCTCTCCGACGACACGGACGCCGCGACGGTACGCCAGGGCCTGCGCAAGGAGTTCGACGCGCTCGGCCCGGAGGTCGGCGAGTTGACGTTCGGCGGCGGGCAGAACGCCTCCGCCAACCAGGTCGAGGTGGTGGTGCAGGCCGCCGACCAGGAGACGCTGGCCCGGGCCGCCGAGGCGGTACGGGCCGCGATGGCCGACACGCCGGGCGTGGAGGACGTGACCACCAGCCTGACCACCCAGGTGCCGCGCGTCGAAGTGACTGTGGATCGGCTGGCCGCGGCCCGCGCCGGGCTCACCGAGGCGGCCGTCGGGCAGCTCGTCGCGCAGACGTACCGGGGTGCGCCGCTCGGTCAGGTCACGCTCGACGGCACGGCCCAGACCGTGGTCCTGAGCAGCGGCGCCCGGCCGCCGTTGACGGTTGAGGAGCTGCGGGCGCTGCCGGTCGGCGCGGTGCCGCTGGACGCGATCGCGGACGTCAACCAGGTCGAGGGCCCGCAGCAGGTGACCCGGATCGACGGTGAGCGCAGCGTCTCGGTCACCGGCACGGCAACCGGCTCGAACCTCGGCGCCACCACGCAGGAGCTGCAGAAGCGGCTGGACGCGCTGGACGTGCCGGGCGCCACGTACGAGATCGGCGGCGTCAGCGCCGACCAGGCGGACGCGTTCGCGGACCTCGGTCTTGCGGTGCTGGCCGCCATCGCGATCGTCTTCCTGATCATGGTGGCCACGTTCCGCAGCCTGACCCAGGCGCTGATCCTGCTGATCTCGGTGCCGTTCGCGGCGACCGGGGCGATCGGGCTGCTGCTGGTCACCGGTACGCCGCTGGGCGTGCCGGCGCTGATCGGCGTGCTCATGCTCGTCGGCATCGTGGTGACGAACGCGATCGTGCTGCTGGACCTGATCAACCAGTACCGGGCCCAGGGCATGGACGTGACCGAGGCCGTGGTCGAGGGTGGTCGCCGCCGGCTCCGGCCGATCCTGATGACAGCCGTCGCCACCATCTTCGCGTTGCTGCCGATGGCGCTGGGGCTGACCGGCGAGGGCGGCTTCATCTCCAAGCCGCTGGCGATCGTGGTGATCGGCGGCCTGCTCAGCTCGACGTTGCTGACGCTGGTGCTGGTGCCGACTCTCTACACGATGGTGGAGCACACCAAGGGCTCGTTCCGGGCCCGGCGCCGGGGCACCCCGGAGCCGGTTGAGCCGGAGCCGGCGGCCGCTCCGGTGCCGGTGCCGGTCGGCGGCGGCGAGGAGCGGGCCGAGGAGCGGGCCGGGGCCGCGCCGCCGCCGGCCCGCACGTCGGGCGCGCTGATCGACGGTACGGACCAGTTCGAGGTGCTCCGCCTGCCCAAGACGCGTCGTTCCCCGCTTCCCCCCACCGAGTGACGGGGTCGGGAGGGGCCCGCGCGGCCCCTCCCGACACCTCGGCGCACGGGACACACCGGGCCCCCGTCCGGCGGTACGCTCGGTGAGCTGATGCCTACGTGGGGTGCGGGGGCGCGATGGGGGTCGCGGGCCGGTGGAATCGGCGCACCGTGCTGCGCCGGTCCGCGCTGCTGTTCGGTGGCGCCGCGCTCGGCTCGGCCGCCACTGTCGAGAGCACCTGGGTGGCCGACCGCCGGCTCCCGCTGGCGGGCGGACCGGCCAGCGCCACCCTCGGCAGCGGCCACCAGGACGTCGGCCGCGGCGGGGTCCAGGTCCTCTGGGGCGTACGCACCGATGAACCCCTGGTGGCGCTCACCTTCGACGACGGCCCCCGCCCACAGTGGACGCCGATGGTGCTGGACACGCTGGCCGAGCACCGGGTGCCGGCCACCTTCTTCCTGGTCGGTGAGCGGGCGCGCCGGCACGCCCCGCTGGTCCGGGGCCGGATGGACGGCCACGAGGTCGGCAACCACAGCTGGGCGCACCGCGACCTGGCCCGGATGGACGCCGCGACGGTCTACGACGACCTGCGCCGCAGCCACGACGCGATCGCGGCGGCCACCGGATCGCCCCCGCGCCTGCTCCGCCCGCCCTGGGGGCACCTGGGCGGGGCGGTGCTGTACGCGTCGGCCCGCCTGGACTACCGGCTGGTGCTCTGGACGCTGCAGATGGTCGAGAGCGAGTTCCCGCACGACCCGGCCGGGCACGCCCGGCGGATCGTGGCCGACGTGCGCCCCGGCACGATCGTGCTCGGGCACGACGTGGGCGACGACCGGCGGCTTGTCGCGCTCCGCGGCCTACCCGACATGATCGACGGGTTGCGGGCCCGGGGATACACCTTCGTCACGGTCTCCGACCTGCTGCGCCGAGCTGCCGGCGGGGGAGCGGCCCGATAGGGTGCCCGCGTGTCGCCCACCCTCTCCGTCCTCGTCCGCAACCGCGACTTCCGCCATCTGTTCATCGCCGAGCTGGTCGTGTTCGGCGCGGACTGGTTCGTCATGGTGCCGCTGCTGGTGCTGCTGCCGGAGCTGACCGGCAGCGGGGTGTGGGGCGCGCTGGTGCTGGCCGTGGACACCGGCACCACCGCGTTGCTGCTGCCGTACGCCGGGACCGTGGCCGACCGGTTCGACCGCCGCAAGGTGATGATGGGGGCGAACGTCGCCGCCCTGGCCGGTGTCCTGCTGCTGCTCGGTGTGCGCAGCTCCGCGACGGCCTGGCTGGCGCTGGCGGCGATCGCGCTGGTGGCGGTGGCGAAGGCGTTCTACTCGCCGGCCGCCCAGGCCGCGCTGCCGAACGTGGTCGACCCGGCGGACCTGGCGGCGGCGAACGCGGTCGCCGGCTCGGCCTGGGGCACGATGACAGTGGTCGGCGCCTCGCTCGGCGGCATCCTGAGCGCCGCGTCCGGCCCGTACGTCAGCTTCTGGGTGGCCGCCGCGGGCCTGCTCGCCGCCTTCTTCCTGGCCGCGTCGATCCGCCGGCCGTTGCAGGCGCCGCGCGACCCGGCGGCGGCAGTGCCGCGCACCTGGGCGGCGATCCGGGAGGCGCTGCGCTACATCGCCCAGCGCCCGCGCGTGCTCGCGCTGGTCACCGTGAAGTCGGCGGTCGGCCTGGGCAACGGGGTGCTGACCGTCTTCCCGCTGCTCGCCGGCGTGTACGGCGTCGGCGCGGTCGGCGCGGGCCTGCTCTTCGCCGCCCGGGGCGCCGGGGCCCTGGTCGGCCCGATCCTGATGCGCCGGGTGCTCAGCAACCGGGCCTGGCTGCTCACCGGCCTGGCGCTGTCCATGTCGCTGTACGGCCTGGCCTACCTGGGCGCCTCGGCGGTGTCCTGGTTCCCGCTGGTGCTGGTCCTGGTCTTCCTGGCCCACCTGGGCGGCGGCAGCAACTGGGTCCTGTCCAACTACGCGCTGCAGGGCGAGGTGCCGGACCGGCTGCGCGGCCGGGTCTTCGCCACCGACATGATGCTGGCCACGCTCGCCATCGCGGTGAGCCAGCTGGTCGTGGCGCTCGTGGTGGACCGGGTGGACGAGCGGACCGTGCTGGCCGGTTGCGGCCTGGTCACCGTCGTCTACGCGCTCGGCTGGCGGTTCGCGACCCGACGGCTCTCGCTCACCGACCCGGTGGACGCGCCGGTGCCGGACCGGGCGGGATGACACGGCGGTCTCACGCTCCGGGCGGTACGGCTGGCTTGTCGGTCGTACGCCCTAGCATGAGCCGGTGCCGACGACCTTCATCCCCGGCCCGGTCCGGGTCCGGGTGCCCGCGACCAGCGCCAACCTGGGCCCCGGCTTCGACGCGCTCGGCCTGGCGCTCGGCCGCCACGACGACGTCACGGCCGAGGTGACCGGCGGCGGCGTGCAGGTGTCGGTGACCGGCGAGGGCGCCGGTGAGCTGCCGGCGGACGAGCGGCACCTGATCGTGACCGCCATGCGGGCCACCTTCGACGCGCTCGGCGCGCAGCCGGCCGGCCTGGAGCTGAAGTGCGAGAACCGCATCCCCCAGGCCCGCGGGCTCGGCTCGTCCTCGGCCGCGATCGTGGCCGGGGTGCTGGCGGCCCGCGCGCTGGTTGCAGGCGGCGAGCAGCGGATGGACGACGACGCCGCGCTGCGGCTGGCCGCCGAGCTGGAGGGGCACCCGGACAATGTCGCGCCCTGCCTGCTCGGGGGCTTCACGATCGCCTGGACGGAGCCGGGCGGCGCTCGGGCGGTCTCGCTGCCGGTGGCGCCGGCCGTGCGCCCGACCGTCTTCGTGCCCGCCGAGCGGGGCCTGACCTCGGTGGCCCGGGCCGCGCTGCCGGCCACCGTGCCGCACGCGGACGCGGCGCTCAACGCGGGCCGGGCGGCCCTGCTGGTGCACGCGCTGACGGCCGATCCGGCGCTGCTGCTGCCGGCCACCGTCGACCGGCTGCACCAGGAGCAGCGAGCGCCGGGGATGCCCGCCACCGCGGCGCTCGTCGGCGCGCTGCGTGCGTCGGGTGTGGCGGCTGTGGTCAGTGGGGCGGGGCCGACAGTGCTGGCGCTTTCCCAGGTCCCGGTGGGATTCGAGGCGGGAACAGATTGGCGCCGGTGGGAGTTGCCGATAGATGTCAGCGGTGCCCGGGTCATCCGGGGTAGACTTTGACACGCCGAGCGGGGCCCTGTTGCCGCAGGTCGGAAGAGTTGATTACGCTCTAGACCTAGCACAGCCGCGAAGCATGCGATCTTCCTGCGGTTCGGCGCACCCCCGAAGCTCTCGGCGGTCAGCCCGTCACCCCTGCCCAAGGCCCACGCCGCACCGCAGTTTCCACAGGTCGCCGCAGGCGGCGAGACCTGCTCACCGATGGTGGTGAGTCGGGAAACCACCGGCTGCTGTGTCACAGACTCCCGCGACGCGTCCATGCGAGGCGGGTGCACCGAGGCCGCCCGGCCACCTGGTTCCACGACTCCGGGCAGCTCCGGCCTATCGAGGGAAGGAATCCATTGAGCGACACCACCGACGTGACGTCGGATGTTTCCAACGTCGCTGGCGATGCCACCACCGCCGCCCCCACGCGCCGCCGCCGGAGCGGCACCGGCCTGTCGGCGATGCTGCTGCCGGAGCTGCAGAGCCTGGCCGCGTCGCTCGGCATCTCTGGTACGGCCCGCATGCGCAAGGGCGAGCTGATCAGTGCCATCACCGAGCGGCAGCAGGGCGGCGCCGCCGCCGGGACCCCTCGACCGCGCGCCGAGGTAGCGGCCGCGGCTGCTGCTCCCGCCCGTGAGGAGGTGCACGCGGAGGTCCGTGAGGAGCGGGCCGAGGCGCGCCCCGCCGAGCAGGCGCCCGCCGAGGCGACCGAGGGTCGTACCCGTGGCCGCCGCAGCCGGGCCGCCGCCGCGACCACCGAGGCCCGGCCGGCCGAGACGCCGGCGGCTGAGGCGCGGCCGGCCGAGACCCGTGCCGAGGAGGCTCCCGCCGAGACCGGCGAGCGTGCCGAGGGCCGGGGCCGTGAGCGTGCCGAGCGCGGCGGCGAGCGTGCCGACCGGGCTGAGCGTGGCGGTGAGCGTGCCGAGCGCGGCGGCGAGCGTGCCGAGCGTGGTGGCGATCGGGCCGAGCGTGGCGGCGAGCGCGGCGAGCGGGCCGAGCGCGGCGACCGGGCCGAGCGTGGCGGTGAGCGTGCCGAGCGCAACGACCGTGGTGACCGGGCTGAGCGCGGCGACCGTGGTGACCGGGCCGAGCGCGGTGGCGACCGCAACGAGCGTGCCGACCGGGGCGAGCGTGCGGAGCGCAACGACCGCAACGATCGGGGCGACCGCAACGATCGCAACGACCGGGGTCAGCGCGCCGAGCGGGACAACGACGGCGACGACGACGAGGGCGGCGGCCGGCGGGGCCGGCGCAGCCGGTTCCGGGACCGCCGTCGCGGCCGTGGCGAGCGGGGCGAGGGCGACAGCGGTGGCGGTGGCGGCCGCGAGCCGCAGGTCGGCGAGGACGACGTGCTCGTCCCGGTCGCCGGCATCATCGACGTGCTCGACAACTACGCCTTCGTCCGGACCACCGGCTACCTGGCCGGCCCGAACGACGTGTACGTCTCGATGTCCCAGATCAAGAAGTACGGCCTGCGCCGCGGTGACGCGATCACCGGCGCCGTGCGGGCCGCGCGGGACGGCGAGCAGCGGCGCGACAAGTACAACCCGCTGGTCCGGCTGGACACCATCAACGGGATGGAGCCGGACGAGGCGAAGCGCCGGCCGGAGTTCTACAAGCTCACCCCGCTCTACCCGCAGGAGCGCCTGCGGCTGGAGACCGAGCCGCACATCCTCACCACCCGGGTGATCGACCTGGTCATGCCGATCGGCAAGGGCCAGCGGGCGCTCATCGTGTCGCCGCCGAAGGCCGGTAAGACGATGGTGCTGCAGGCGATCGCGAACGCGATCACCCGCAACAACCCGGAGTGCCACCTGATGGTGGTGCTGGTCGACGAGCGGCCCGAAGAGGTCACCGACATGCAGCGCTCGGTGAAGGGCGAGGTCATCGCGGCCACGTTCGACCGTCCGCCGCAGGACCACACCACGGTGGCGGAGCTGGCGATCGAGCGGGCGAAGCGCCTGGTCGAGCTGGGGCACGACGTGGTCGTGCTGCTCGACTCGGTGACCCGGCTCGGCCGGTCGTACAACCTGGCGGCGCCGGCCAGCGGCCGGATCATGTCGGGTGGTATCGACTCCACCGCGCTCTACCCGCCCAAGCGCTTCCTCGGCGCGGCGCGCAACATCGAGAACGGCGGCTCGCTGACCATTCTCGCCACCGCGCTGGTGGAGACCGGGTCCATGGCGGACACGGTCATCTTCGAGGAGTTCAAGGGCACCGGTAACGCCGAGCTGAAGCTGGACCGGAAGATCGCCGACAAGCGGGTCTTCCCGGCGATCGACATCAACCCCTCCGGCACCCGCAAGGAGGAGGTCCTGCTCGCGCCGGAGGAGCTGGCGATCATCCACAAGCTCCGCAAGGTGCTGCACTCGCTGGACTCGCAGGCGGCGCTCGACCTCCTGCTGGACCGGCTCAAGCAGTCCCGCACCAACATCGAGTTCCTGATGCAGATCGCGAAGTCCACTCCGGGCGAGTGATCTGACGGACGACGAACGAGGGGCACGGCCGAACGCGGCCGTGCCCCTCGTCGCGTTCCCGGCATCGCCACGGTGAAGTTTTCCTTCGGTTCAGCCGCTAGGTATTGAAACTTCTGTTCATCGTCGGGTTGACTGTCGTCCATGCGAACCCGCAGTCGACCCGCCCGCCTCGCCGGCGTCCTGCTGCTGACGCCGTTGCTGACCATCACCGCGCCGACGCCGTCCGCCGCGACGGCCGCCGGGCCGTCGCCCGTCGCGCCGCCGGCCGCCACCGCCGCCGAGGACGCGCCACGCGCCTCGTCCCGTCCCGACCCCGCCGTCGCGCTGGCCGGTGTGGAGCCGGCCGGCGGCCTGGAGACCGCCAAGAGCACCCGGCCGGTCGCGCCCGGCCTGAGCCTGACCTCCTTCGACAGGTACGACGCGGCCGGCTGGCTGCGCGCCGACGCGCTCACCGCGGATCTGAGCGGTGGGCTGACCGTGGACTACGTGAACTCGGGCGAGGTGACGCGGGACGAGCCGCTGCGTGCCGCGGTGGACCGGTCCCGCGCGGTCGCGGCGGTGAACGGCGACTTCTTCGACATCAACAACTCCGGTGCCGCCCAGGGCGTCGGCATCCGTTCCGGCGAGCTGGTGCAGTCGCCGGTCGCCGGGCATCCCAACGCGGTGGGCGTCAGCGCCCAGGGCATCGGCCGGGTCGTCGAGGTCGGCTTCGAGGGCGCCGCGACGCTGCCCACCGGGCCGGTGCCGCTCACCCAGTTCAACAACATGGTGCAGCGCGACGGCGTGGGCGTCTTCACGCCGCTCTGGGGCTCGTACACCCGCAAGCGGGCCGTGGAGGGCGCGGCCCGGACGGTCGAGGTGACGCTGACCGGCGGCCGGGTGGCGAGCGTGGCCACCACGGCGGGCGAGGGGCCGATCCCGGCCGGCAGCACTGTGCTGCTCGGCCGCGAGGCCGGCGCCGACGCGCTCGCCGCGCTGCGGCCCGGCGACGCGGTGGACGTGTCCTGGCGGCCGCGGGCCTCCGACGGCGGTGACCTGCGCGCCGCGGTGGGCGGCGGCAACGTGCTGGTCCGCGACGGCGTGGTGCAGGACATCGCCGACCAGTCGCTGGCTCCGCGTACCGCTGTCGGCTTCTCCGCCGACGGACGCAAGATGATCATGCTGACGGTGGACGGCCGGCAGGTGGACAGCCGCGGCGTCACGCAGACCGAGATGGGCCGCATGATGGCCGAGTTGGGCGCGGCGAACGCGCTCAACCTCGACGGCGGCGGCTCGTCCACGCTGCTGGCCAGGGAGCCGGGCGCGGCCACGGTCCAGGTGGAGAACAGCCCGTCCGACGGCAGCGAGCGGCCGGTGCCCAACGGGCTCGCCGTCTACGCCCCGAAGGGCAGCGGCCGGCTCACCGGCTACTGGCTGGAGACCGCCAGCGACCCGACCGCCGCGCCGGGCGTGGCGCCGGTGCGCGGCGGCCGGCCGGACCGGGTCTTCCCGGGCCTCACCCGCCGGCTCACCGCCGCCGGATACGACGAGACGTACGGCCCGGCCGCCGGCGAGCCGCGCTGGCACGCCACCCACGGACGGGTGGACGGCGACGGCGTGTTCCGGGCCGCCGTGCCCGGCCGCAGCACCGTCACCGCCGCGCGCGGACGCGCCCGGGGCACGATCGAGCTGACAGTGCTCGGTCCGCTGGCGCGGATCGACGGCACCGTCGACCGGGTCGGCCTGGACCGGGCCGGCGACAGCGGCCTGTTCGGCGTGGTCGGCTACGACGCCGAGGGCAACACCGCGCCGATCG
Source organism: Micromonospora sp. TSRI0369 (assembly GCF_001905625.1). NCBI lineage: Bacteria > Bacillati > Actinomycetota > Actinomycetes > Micromonosporales > Micromonosporaceae > Micromonospora > Micromonospora sp. TSRI0369. Next base: position 25,173 of record NZ_LIVU01000004.1, on the reverse strand, counting down.
AGCCGGCCGACCTGAAGCTGGAGTACGACAGCGACCTGCTCTCGGTCACCCCCACCGCCGACGGCAACCTGTCCGTCACGGCGCTCCGCGAGACCGGCTCGGCGCTGGTCACCGCGCGGGTCGGCAACCGCACCACGGTCCTGCCGGTGACCGTCGGGCTCACCGACGTGCCGGTGTCCGGGTTCGACGACGCCGCGTCGTGGAAGTTCAGCCAGGCCCGCGCCTCCGGTGCGGTCGCCCCGGCCGAGGGGCACACCGGCACCGGGCTGCGGATGTCGTACGACTTCAGCCAGTCCACCGGCACCCGGGCCGCGTACGCCGACCCGCCGGCCTGGATCGACGTACCAGGACAGCCGCAGGCGTTCGGCATGTGGATCAAGGCCAACAGCGCCGGCGAGTGGCCCAGCCTGCACCTGCACGACGCGCAGGACACCCAGTTCGTGCTGCGTGGCCCGTACCTGGACTGGACCGGCTGGCGCTACGTCGAGTTCGCCGTACCGCCCGGCGTGCAGTACCCGGTGCGGGTGCGCCGGTTCTACGTCGCCGAGACCGACCCGGCCAAGCAGTACCGCAGCGAGGTGGTCATCGACGACCTGGTCGCCCGGGTGCCGCCGGACGTGCAGGCGCCGCCGGAGCCGAACCGCACCGACCGGGTGGTGGTGCGTGACGGCACCGTGGACGGGGCCCCCTGGCGCTTCGCTGTGCTCTCCGACGCCCAGTTCGTCGCCGCGAACCCGGACAGCGACCTGGTCGCCCAGGCCCGCCGTACGCTGCGCGAGGTCCGCGCCGCCCGGCCGGACTTCCTGATCATCAACGGCGACTTCGTGGACACCGCCTACCCGGCGGACTTCGCGCTGGCCAAGCGCATCCTGGACGAGGAGCTGGGCGGCGAGGTGCCGTACCACTACGTACCTGGCAACCACGAGATCATGGGCGCGCCGATCGACAACTTCCGCAGCGTCTTCGGGGACACCTCGCGCGTCTTCGACCACCGGGGCACCCGGTTCCTCACGCTCAGCACGGCCACCGGCTCGCTGCGCGGCGGCGGGTTCGACCAGGTGGAGCTGCTGCGCCGGACGCTCGACCAGGCCGCCGCCGACCGCTCGGTGGGCTCAGTGGCGGTGCTGTTCCACCACCCGCCGCGCGACCCGAGCCCCGCCAAGGCCAGCCAGCTCGGCGACCGGAAGGAAGCGGCGCTGGTCGAGCAGTGGCTGGCCGACTTCCAGCACCGCACCGGCAAGGGCGCGCTGATGGTCAACGGCCACGTCGGCACGTTCCACGCCGACCGGGTGGACGGCGTGCCGTACGTGATCAACGGCAACTCGGGCAAGGACCCGTCCACCCCGGCCGCGCTCGGCGGGTTCACCGGCTGGACCGAGTTCGGGGTGGACCCGGTGACGCCGGGGGAGGCCGATCGGGCCCGCCGTGACCCGCTGGCCGAGGGCCCGACGTGGGTGAACGCGGAGACGCACGCGCACGTCGACCGGCTCGCGCTGACCGCGCCCGCGCAGGTGCGCCAGGGCTCGCCCGTGGACGTCACGGCCGCGCTCACCCAGCCCAGCGGCCGGCAGGTGCCGGTGGCCGCGCCGGTCAGCGCCGACTGGTCCGGCTCGCCGAACCTGCACATCGGGGGTGCCGCGGGCGTACGGCCCTGGCACGTGGCCCGGTTCGACCCGGCCACCGGCCGGCTGACCGCGCTGCGTCCGGGGGTTCAGGTGCTGCTGGCGGTGACAGTCAACGGCGTGAAGGCCGAGACGACGGTGACCACCGCCGCAGCGGTCCGCGCCCCCGCGGCCTGACCCGGGGCCGGGGCTCCTCATCCTGGGGGAGGAGCCCCGACCCCCCGCCCCCCGCCTTGCTCCGCCGTCGCTCCGTTGATCATGAAGTTGACCTGGACAAAAGCGACAGGAATTGCCGTCAAGTTCATGATCAGCAGGGTGGGGGGCGTGGGGGTGGGAATGCGGGAGTGTGGGCGGGCGTTGCGGGTGGCGGACCTCCTGTGCCGGGTGGGCGAGCCCCATGGCACACTGGTCAATCGGCCACCGGTTCCGGTTCACGCCCGAGCCCGTCGCGGACGACGGGGAGCACCGACGGCGACCCGGCGACCACCGACGAAAGGACCGAGGCGACATGAAGCCCAACATCCACCCGGAGTACGCGACCACCGAGGTCCGCTGCTCCTGCGGCAACACCTTCACGACCCGCAGCACCGCCAAGGGCGGCGCCATCAGCGTCGAGACCTGCAGCGCCTGCCACCCGTTCTACACCGGTAAGCAGCGCGTGCTGGACACCGCCGGCCGGGTCGCGAAGTTCCAGCAGAAGTACGCCAAGGTTCAGGCCAAGAAGGCCAAGTAGCTCCGTCGACGACGCCCGTGTCCGGCTCCCGCCGGGCACGGGCGTTCGTCCGTTTGCGCCGGTTTAATCCCCAAGGAGCATCCGCAGCATGAGCAGTGAGCGCCTGGCCGCCCTCCTCGACGAGTACGCCGAGCTGGAGCGGCGGCTGGCCGACCCGGCCATCCACGCCGACCAGGGCGCCGCCCGGCGGGTCGGCCGTCGGTACGCCGAACTGGTCCCGCTGCACAAGGCGGCCGGCGAGCTGGAGCAGGCCCGCGCCGACCTGGCCGCCGCGCGCGAGCTGGCCGCCGAGGACGCGACGTTCGCCACCGAGGCGGAGGCCATCGCCGCCTCTCTGCCGGCGCTGGAGGAACGGCTCGCGGAACTGCTCATCCCGCGCGACCCGCACGACGCCAAGGACGTGATCGTCGAGATCAAGGCCGGCGAGGGCGGCGAGGAGTCCGCGCTGTTCGCCGGGGACCTGCTGCGGATGTACACCAGGTACGCCGAACGGCACGGCTGGGTGACCGAGGTGATCGACGCCCAGGACTCCGACCTGGGTGGCGTCAAGGACGTGTCGCTGGCGATCAAGAGCAAGGGCGTGCCGGAGGGCGGCAACGGCGTCTGGTCCCGGCTCAAGTGGGAGGGCGGCGTGCACCGGGTGCAGCGCGTCCCGGTGACCGAGTCGCAGGGCCGGATCCACACCAGCGCGGCGGGCGTGCTGGTGCTGCCCGAGGCGGAGGACGTCGACGTCACCATCGACCCGAACGAGCTGCGCATCGACGTGTTCCGCTCGTCCGGCCCCGGGGGCCAGTCGGTGAACACCACCGACTCGGCGGTACGGATCACTCATGTGCCGACCGGCATCGTGGTCTCCTGCCAGAACGAGAAGTCGCAGCTGCAGAACCGCGAGCAGGCCATGCGCATCCTGCGTGCCCGGCTGCTCGCCGCTGCTCAGGAGCAGGCCGACGCGGCGGCGTCGGACGCCCGTAAGGCGCAGGTCCGCACCGTGGACCGCTCCGAGCGGATCCGCACCTACAACTTCCCGCAGAACCGGATCACCGACCACCGCATCGGCTACACCGCGTACAACCTGGACCTGGCGCTGGCCGGCGAGCTGGACGGGGTGCTCGACGCGCTGACCGAGGCGGACCGCGCGGCCCGCCTGGCCGGCGAGACGGAGCTGTCCCGCCGCTGACCGCTGGGGGGTGTTAACAGGGGGCCCTTCCTCTACCGGAGGCGTTAACAGGGGGCCCTTCCTTACCGCTCAGCTCGCGCGCGGTCGCGCCTTGGCGCGCAGCATCTCCCGGTCGGCCAGTTCGAACGCGGTGCCGAGCGCCTCCCGGACGCTCACAGTGGTGCTGCCGTCGACCTCGGCGAAACCGATGGTCACCCCGACCGGGGTGCCCGGCACCAGGGACTCCCAGTCCTCGGTGCGGACGGCCGCCTCGATCCGCCGGGCCACCTCGACCGCCTCCGGCATGACGGTGTCGGGCAGCACCACGACGAACTCGTCGCCGCCGTAGCGGGCCACGAAGTCGCCGCGCCGCATCACCCGGTTGATCACTCCGGCCACCCGTTGCAGCACCAGGTCGCCGGAGTGGTGGCCGTGGCGGGTGTTCACCGCCTTGAAGCCGTCGAGGTCGCAGACGCCGATCACCACCCGCTCGCCCCGCGACACCACAGCGCCCAGGTAGCGCTCCAGCCGGCGCCGGTTGGGCAGGCCGGTGAGCGGGTCGGTGAGCGCCTCGCCCTCGTACCGGGCCGCCTCGCGGCGCATCTCCTCGTGGTCGATCCGGGCGGCGATGCCGTCGATGTAGACGTCCCGCAGCCGGTCGCTGCGCCGTGCGGCCAGCCGGAACGCGTGCCGGTCGGCCCGGTGCGCGCCCGCGTGGTCGCCGGCCCGGGCCAGCGCGACGCTGCGCAGCCGGGGCGCCTCGGCCGCGCCGAGCGTCTCGTCGGAGACCTGGAGCGCGTCCAGCCGGGTGACCGCCTCGATCGGGCGGTCGGCGGCGACGGCCAGGCAGACCTGACCGAGCTGACGCAGGTCGCGGGCGCGGGCGCTGTCGCCGCCGTGGCCGAGCAGCCGTTTCGGGTCGGCGTCCCCGGCGGACTCCACCCGGTCGCCGAGCGCGGCCCGCCGGGCGGCGGCGTAGCCGTACGCGGCGAGGCTGCTGGGACGCAGGTTGCCGGCCCGCCCGCCGCGCAGGAACCGGGCCAGGTCACCGGCGACGTCGCGCAGCACCCGCAGGCAGCCGTCGCTGTCGCCGTTGTGGTCGAGTGCCACCGCGTTGCGCAGCCGGATCCCCGGCGCGGCGAACGTCTCCTCCGGGATGCCGGCGCTGAGCCCCACCTCGCGGGCGCGCTCGATCGCGCCCAGCGCGTGGCCGTGGAAGCTCAGGTACGAGTACGCCATCGCGAGGTCGTGCCAGCCCCACGCGGTGTCCCGGTCCGGCGTGTCGTCGGCGCCCAGCGCGCGGGCGGCCCGGACCAGGTGCATCACGCACCGGTCCAGCGCGCCCTGGTGGTGGGCGGCGAGCGCGGCGAGCGCGTTGAGGTGCCCGTGCAGGTAGGGCTCGGCGAGATCGCGTACGGCGGCGGAGGCGTCCTCGACGGCGCGGGTGAACTCGGCGGTCCGGCCGAGATTGATCAGCGCGGACAGGCGTTGCACGAGCGCGTCGGCGCGGGCGTACGGGTCGCCGGTGGTGCGGATGACGCGGTCGAGCAGGGCGCACGCCTCCGCTGACCGGCTGGCCTCCTGCAGTGACCGAGCGCGTCGGAGAGCGTCAACCTGGTCCTCGACCTGGTCGAGCCAGCCCACTCGCGACCTCCCTGCCGTGTGCGCCCGGACGCACCCGCTCGTGAGGTGGGCCGCGACGCTTCATGATTATTGCGTGACAGCACTCCCGCAACACCCGTCCGAAGGGACAGAACGCGAACGGCCCTCGCTGGTGATCGCCCGGGTGGCCCGGGCGCTCGCGGCGGCGGGCGTCGAGGCGCCCCGCGCCGAGGCCGAGCAACTGGCCGCGTACGTCCTCCAGGTGCCGCGCGGCCGGCTGGCGCTTGCCGACGGCTTCACCCCGGCGCAGCGCGACCACCTGGACGCGCTGGTCGGACGGCGGGTGACCCGGGAGCCGTTGCAGCACCTGATCGGCACGGCGGGCTTCCGGCTGCTGGAGCTGGCGGTCGGGCCGGGCGTGTTCGTGCCCCGCCCGGAGACCGAGCTGCTGGCCGGCTGGGGGATCGAGCGGGCCCGGGAGCGTACGGCGCCGCTCGTGGTCGACCTGTGCAGCGGCTCCGGCGCGATCGCCCTGGCCGTGGCGCAGGAGGTACCAGCGGCCCGGGTGGTGGCTGTGGAACGGTCCCCGGCCGCGCTGGCGTGGCTGCGGCGCAACGCGGCCGACCGGGCCGCCGCGGGGGACCGGCCGGTCGAGGTGGTGGCCGCCGACGTGACCGGTCCGGAGCTGCTGGCCGACCTGACCGGGCAGGTCGACGTGCTGCTCTGCAACCCGCCGTACGTGCCGAGGTCGGTGACGGTGCCGCCGGAGGTGGCCGGACACGACCCGGACGAGGCGGTCTTCGGCGGCGCGGACGGGCTGGACGTGATCCGCCCGGTGGTGCGCCGGGCCGCCACGCTGCTGCGCCCGGGCGGCGCGATCGGGATCGAGCACGACGACACGCACGCGACGGCGGTGCCCGCGCTGCTGCGCGGCGACGGCCGCTACGACCGCGTCGAGGAGCACCGGGACCTGGCCGGGCGGCCCCGCTGGGCGAGCGCGTCCCGGCGGGCGGACGGCACCCACGCCGAGACCGCCCGGGCGTGGCAGACTGACTCCTCGTGATGCTCTACGACTGTCGGTCGCCCGCCGACCGGGACCGCGGCATCGCCGCTGCCATCGAGGCGGTCAAGAACGGGGAACTCGTCGTCCTGCCGACCGACACGGTCTACGGCATCGGGGCGGACGCGTTCACGCCGTACGCGGTGAAGGCCCTGGCGGACACCAAGGGCGGCGCCCGGCAGGCGCCCCCGGTGCTCATCGGCTCCCGGCACACGCTCGACGGCCTGGTGTTCTCGCTGCCCGGCGCGGCCCGCGACCTGGTCGAGGCGTTCTGGCCGGGCGCGCTGACGATCGTGGTGGAGCACTCGCCGAGCCTGGCCTGGGATCTGGGCGACAGCAGCGGCACGGTGGCGGTACGGATGCCGCTGCACCCGGTGGCGCTGGAGGTGCTGCGGGAGACCGGGCCGATGGCGGTGGCCTCGGCCAACAAGGTCGGCCAGCCGGCCGCGCTCACCGCCGAGGAGGCGCGTGACCAGCTCGGCTACGGCGTCCGGGCCTATCTGGAGGCCGGGCCGGCGGTGGACCCGGTGCCGAGCACCATCGTCGACCTGACCGGCGACGTGCCGCGGGTGCTGCGCGAGGGCGCGGTGACGCTGGCGAAGCTGCGGGAGGTCGTGCCGGACATCCTCGACGAGCGGGGGGTCTGAGTGCCGCCCTTCACTGTCCTGCACGTCTGCATGGGCAACATCTGCCGGTCGCCGATGGCCGAGCGGCTGCTGCTGCTCGCGGTCCGGGAGCGGCTGGCCCGCCTCGACGTCGACCCGGCCGGGTCGGACGCGCTCGTGCACAGTCACAGCGCCGGCACCGGCGGCTGGCACGCGGGTGAGGAGATGAACCCGCCGGCCGCCCGCCAGGTGATCTCGCGCGGCGGCGACACCGAGGGGTTCGCCGCCCGGCGGCTGCGCTCCGACCTGATCGACGCCGCCGACCTGGTGCTCACCGCCACCGCCGACCAGCAGGAGTACGTGGTGGCGTTGCGGCCGGACGCCGCCGCGCGCACGTTCGTGCTGGGTGAGTTCGGCCGCCTGCTCGGCGGGCTGGACCGGTCCGCCCTGCCGCCGGCCGAGCCCACGCCGGACGCCGTGTACGCGCGCGGCGTCGCGCTGGTGGCGGCCGCCGACGCGGCCCGGCAGCACGCCTCCGCGCTGCCCACCGACGATCTGGACGACCCGTGGGGCCGGGGCGACCAGTGCTTCAGCCGGGTCGCGGACGAGATCGAGGAGACGGTGCAGCCGCTGGCTGCCGCGCTGTTGCCCTGAGATTCATCCTTCCTCGCGAACTTCCTGCGCCTTTCTCGGAAGGTGGCGGCAAAAGCGAACATTCCGGTCATTCTGAACAGGTCCGTACGGCCGGCTCCTGCGGGGAGAGCTGATGAACCGGGCCTATCTCGACAAGCTGTTCACCGTTGTGCTCGCCGGCGTGCTCGCCGGGCTGGTCCTGGCCGTCGCGGCGCTGCCGGCCGCGCTGGTCTTCGGGCTGGGCCTGAAGAACCTGATGCCGTACACCGCGCTGCCGGAGGCGCTCAAGGCGCCACAGCCGGCGCAGCGCTCCAACCTGTACGCCAACGACGGCCGCACGCTCATCACCTCGTTCTACGTCGAGGACCGGGTGGACGTGCCGGTCGCCGAGGTGGCGCCGGTGATGCGCGACGCCATCGTGGCCGCCGAGGACGTGCGCTTCTACGAGCACCACGGCGTCGACGTGCGCGGCGTCGCGCGGGCGTTCACCGCCAACCGCCGCGAGGGCACCCGCCAGGGCGCCTCCACGCTGACCATGCAGTACGTGCGCAACGCGCTGGCCGGGGACACCCGGCTGACCGAGGAGCAGCGCGCCGCCGCCACCGAGATCACCGTCGGCCGCAAGATCCGCGAGATGCGGTACGCGCTGACGCTGGAACGGCAGGTCGGCAAGGACGAGATTCTCGGGCGCTACCTGAACATCGCGTACTTCGGCGCCGGGGCGTACGGCATCGCCGCCGCCAGCAAGCGCTACTTCTCCACCACTCCGGACCGGCTCACGCTGGCCCAGGCCGCCCTGCTCGCCGGGCTGGTCCGGTCCCCGGCTGACGACCCGATAAACGGCGACGCCGACTCGGCGGTGCAACGGCGGGCGTACGTGCTGGACCGGATGGTGGAGACCGGCCGGGCGAGCGCGGCCGACGCCGAGGTGGCGAAGGCGACGGAGTTGGCCCTCAAGCCCAACACCACCCCGAACGACTGCGCCGCGGTGCCCGCCGACCACAACGACTGGGGCTTCTTCTGCGACTGGTTCACGCAGTGGTGGAACGCCCAGCCGGCGTTCGGCAAGTCGGTCGACGAGCGGCAGCGCACGCTGCGCCGCGGCGGCTGGTCGATCGTGTCCTCGCTCGACCCGGACGTGCAGGCCAAGGCGAGCGAGCAGGTGCGGGAGGTCTATCCGGAGACGATCGCGCGCGCCGCGCCGACCGCTGTGGTGCAACCGGGCACCGGACGGGTGCTGGCCATGGCGGTGAACCGCACGTACGGCGTGGCCGCGAACCCGGACGGGCAGCAGAACTACCCGAACACTGTCAACCAGCTGGTGGCCGGCGGTGGCGGCATCACCGGCTACCAGGCGGGCTCGACGTTCAAGCTGTTCGCCCTGCTGGCCGCGCTGGAGTCCGGGCTGCCGCTGGACACCGTGTTCGACGCGCCGCGCGTCTACGTCACGCAGTACCCGGTCGGCGCCGGCCCGGCGAGCTGTGCCGGCCGGTGGTGCCCGGCGAACGCCAACACCTACTGGATGGACGGCGACCGGGACATGTGGGACGCGTTCGGCCGGTCGGTGAACACGTACTTCGCCTGGCTGACCGAGCGGGTCGGCGCGGACCGGGTGGTCGAGATGGCCCAGCGGCTGGGCATCGTGTTCCGCGCCCCGGCCGACGCCCGGATGGCCCGCGACGGCGCCAAGAGCTGGGGGCCGTTCACGCTCGGCGTCTCCGCCACCACGCCGCTCGACCTGGCCGGCGCGTACGCCGCGGTGGCCGCCGAGGGCACCTGGTGCCGGCCCACGCCGGTCACCTCCATCACCGACCCGTCCGGCCGGAAGGTCGCCGCCGGGAACACCGACTGCCGGCAGGTGCTCGACACCGAGGTCGCCCGCGCGGCGGCCGACGCCAGCCGCTGCCCGGTCGGCGACCAGTCCATGTACCGGCGCTGCGACGGCGGCACGGCCGAGGAGCTGGCCCCGGGCCTGCGCCGTCCGGTGGCCGGCAAGACCGGCAGCTCGGAGCGGAACGCCACGGAGACGGTTGTCGCGTTCACCCCGCAGCTCTCGGTGGCGACGATCGCCGCGAACCCGGACGACCCCCGGGACGCGGTCGGCGGCGGCGTGCAGAAGCGGCAGATCGCCGCGGTGGGCCGGATCCTCGCGTGGGCGCTGCGCGACGAGCCGGTACGCGACTTCGTCCCGCCCGGCCAGGCCGTCGCCTTCCAGCACACCAGCCCGCGCACCGGCGACTGAGAGTCAGCTCGTCGACCTGCCGTACCGCGCGACCATGGTTCGGACAGCTTCGTCGACGACCGCTGTCGTGCGGTCGGGGGTGACCGTCCAGTCCGGGAGGACCAGGCTCGGCCAGAGCAGGTAATTGGAGATCATCCCGAGGAACTGCGTAGCGGCCAACTCCGGGTCGGCGATGTCCGCGGCTCCCGCCTCGTGCTCGGTCACGAGGTAGAGCCGGACGGACTCGAAGTACGGCAGTTTGCCCTGGGAGAAATGCGCTCTGGCCAGTTCGGGAAAGCGTGGCAGTTCGGCGATCACGATGCGGAACAGGTCGGTCATCTCCGGCCGGCGCAACAGCGTCGCGTAGTGCCGTCCGAGAACCGTCAAGCCGGCCGCCAGGTCACCGGCGGGCGGCACGTCGGCGATCTCGTTGCGGGCCCATGAGTCGATGACGATGGCGTCGAACAGTGCCGCTTTTGTCGGAAACTGCTTGAACAGCGTCGCCTTCGACACGCCGGCGTCGGCCGCCACGCGCGCCAGCGAGGCCCGGTCGTAGCCCAACTCCAGGAAGAGCTCGGTGGCGGCCTGCACGATCAGCGCGCGCTTCTCCTCCGCCACGCGCTGGTGATAGGCCGACGGCGCTGGGGTCATGCGGCCATCATAGCGAGGTGAGTGGGTTGACTCACCATTCGCCCGGGGCGTAGCGTCAGCATGGTGAGTCGCCCGACTCGCCATCCCGTCTCGCGTTCACCGGAGGATCCGATGTCCCGCTTCGCCAATCAGACAGTTCTCGTGACCGGCGGCACCGGCGGGCAGGGGGCCAGCCACGTACGCGCCCTGCACGCCGAAGGCGCCAATGTCGTCATCGGCGCCACAGATGCCGAGCGTGGCGCCGGCCTCGCCGCCGAGCTGGGACCCCGGGCACGGTTCGTCCGCCTGGACGTCTCCCGCGAGGAGTCGTGGGCCGCCGCCGTCGCGGAGACCGAGAAGGCATTCGGTGCGCTCACGATCCTGGTCAACAACGCCGGGGTGCAGAACCCGCCGGCCGTCATCGAGTCCACCGACGGGGCCACGTGGGCTCGCATCCTCGACGTCAACCTCACCGGCACGTTCCTCGGCATCAAGGCGGCCGTCCCGGCGCTGCGGCGGGCGGGCGGAGGAGCGATCGTCAACATCGGCTCCACCATGGGCTTGGGCGGTACCGCCTTCTACGCGCCCTACGTCGCCGGCAAGTGGGCGGTTCGGGGGCTCACCCGGACCGCCGCCCTTGAGCTGGGCCGCGACAACATCCGCGTCAACGCGATCCACCCGGGCGTGATCGAGACTCCGTTCATCACCGAGCCGGCGGCCGGCAGCGACGCCCCGATCGCCGACTTCTACTCGCCCGAGCCGTTCGCCGTCCCGCGACTCGGGCAGCCCGCCGACGTCACCGCGCTGCTGTTGTTCCTCACGTCGCCGGACGCGGCCTTCATCACCGGCGCCGAGTACGTCATCGACGGGGGACTGCTCCTCGGCCCCGCACTGCCGAGCGGCTCTCCTGCCTAACCGGCCGGGTGCTCGGCGCCCTTGGCGATGTTGCGGGCCATGCCGCCGAAGACGACGGCGTGGAACGGGGCCACCGAGGCCCAGTAGAGATGGCCGGGCAGGCCGCGCGGGAGGAACACGGCGCGCTGCACATACCTGCTGCCGCCGTTCCCGTCCGGTTCGGCGCGCATCTCCAGCCAGGCCCGGCCGGGCAGCCGCATCTCGGCGCGCAGCCGGAGCAGCTCGCCCGGGACGATCTCCTCGACCCGCCAGAAGTCCAGGGCCTCGCCGACCTGGAGGCGGTGCGGGTCACGCCGGCCCCGGCGCAGCCCGACGCCGCCGATCAGCCGGTCCATCCAGCCGCGCACCGACCAGGCGAGCGGGAACGAGTACCAGCCGTTCTCGCCGCCGACGCCCTCGATGACCCGCCACAGCGCCTCCGGTGGCGCGTCCACCGCTCGCTCCCGCAGGTCGGTGTACGCGGTGCCACCGGACCAGCGCGGGTCCGACGGCAGCGGCTCGGCCGGCGCGTCCGGACCGCTCGCGTTCGACCAGCGCGTCTCCACCTGCGCGTCGCGCACCTTGGACAGCGCCAGCGCGACCGCCTGGTCGAAGCCGGTCAGCCCGTCGGGCGGGTCCGGCACGTACGCCGCGATGTCGTGCTCGTGCGCCACCGCCTCGTGCACGAGGCTCTCCACCAGCGGCCGGGCGATGGCGTTCGGCACCGGCGTGATCAGGCCGACCCAGTGCGAGGAGAGCGACGGCGTGAGCGGGCGCACCGGCAGGATGACCCGGGGACGCAGCCCGGCCACCCGGGCGTAGCGCTGCATCATCTCGCTGAACGTCAGCACGTCCGGGCCGCCGATGTCGAAGGCCCGGTTCACGTCCGGCGGCAGGTGCGCGCACCCGACCAGGTAGCGCAGCACGTCCCGGACCGCGATCGGCTGGATCCGGTTGCGCACCCAGCGCGGGGTGACCATCGCCGGCAGCCGCTCGGTCAGGTACCGCAGCATCTCGAACGAGGCCGAGCCGGATCCGATGATCACCGCCGCGCGCAGCACCGCTGTCGGCACGCCGCTGTCCAGCAGGATCCGCGCGACCTCCGCCCGGGAGCGCAGGTGCGCCGACGGCAGGCCGTCGCGCTCCGCCGGCTCCGGCCCGCCGAGGTACACGATCCGGCGTACGCCGGCGGCGCGCGCCGCCTCGGCGAAGTTGGTCGCCGCCTCCCGGTCGGCCGCCTCGAAGCCGCGCTGGCCGAGCGAGTGGACCAGGTAGTACGCGACCTCCACGCCCTCGAACGCGGACGGCAGCGTCTCCGGGCGGCGCAGGTCGCCCTCGACGATCTCCGCGTCGGCCGCCCAGGGCACGTCCCGCAGCCGCCCGGCCGTGCGGGCCAGGCAGCGTACGGTGTGCCCCTCGGCCAGCAGCCGGGGCGCGAGGCGCCCGCCGATGTAGCCGGTCGCGCCGGTGACGAGGCATCTCACGGCCTCCAGTCTGCGGCTCCGTAGACTCCTTCGCTGTGGAGAACGCGAGGGACACCTTCTGGGGGCCGGACTTCCAGCAGCTCAGTACCGTCGACCCGGAGATCGCCGAGGTGGTGCTGGGGGAGCTGGACCGGCTGCGCGGCGGCCTGCAACTGATCGCCAGCGAGAACCTCACCTCGCCCGCGGTGCTGGCCGCGCTCGGCTCCACCCTCACCAACAAGTACGCCGAGGGCTACCCGGGCCGGCGCTACTACGGCGGCTGCGCCGAGGTGGACCGCGCCGAGGAGCTGGGCATCGCCCGGGCGAAGGACCTGTTCGGCGCCGAGCACGCCAACCTCCAGCCGCACTCCGGCGCGAGCGCCAACCTGGCCGCGTACGCCGCCCTGGCGCAGCCGGGCGACACGGTGCTGGCCATGGACCTGCCGCACGGCGGGCACCTGACCCACGGCAGCCGGGTGAACTTCTCCGGCAAGTGGTTCCACCCGGTCGGCTACACCGTCCGGCCGGACACCGAGACGATCGACTACGACGAGGTACGTGACCTGGCCCGGGCGCACCGGCCGAAGCTGATCATCTGTGGCGCGACCGCGTACCCCCGGCTCGTCGACTTCGCCCGGTTCCGCGAGATCGCCGACGAGGTCGGCGCGTACCTGATGGTGGACGCCGCCCACTTCGTCGGCCTGGTGGCCGGCGGCGCGATCCCGTCCCCGGTGCCGCACGCCGACGTGGTCACCGCGACCACGCACAAGGTGCTGCGCGGCCCGCGCGGCGGCATGATCCTGTGCCGGGAGCCGCTGGCCGCGCGGATCGACAAGGCGGTCTTCCCGTTCACCCAGGGCGGCCCGCTGATGCACGCGGTGGCGGCCAAGGCGGTCGCGCTGCGCGAGGCCGCGCAGCCGGAGTTCCGCACGTACGCCGCCCAGGTGGTGACGAACGCTCGGGCGCTCGCCGACGGCCTGGCCGCGGAGGGCCTGCGGCCGGTCTCCGGCGGCACCGACACCCACCTGGCGCTGCTCGACCTGCGCGAGACGGGCGTGACCGGCGCCGAGGCCGAGGCCCGCTGCGAGGCGGCCGGCATCGCGCTCAACAAGAACGCCATCCCGTACGACCCGCAGCCGCCGCTCGTCGCCTCCGGCATCCGGGTGGGTACGCCGAGCGTGACCACCCAGGGCATGCGCGAGGGGGAGATGGGCCGGATCGCCGGGCTGATCGCGCGCGCGGTACGCACCGATCCCGGCGCTCCCGGTGGCGCCGACACCCTGGCCGAAGTGGCCCGCGAGGTCACCGAGATGGTCGCCGCCTTCCCGGCGTACCCCCGATGACGGCGCCACGGGCGGGTGAGCCCGGCGCGATCCGGTCCCGGCTGAACCATCTGCGGCTACCGTTGCTGGCGTGCGCGGCACTCGCGGTGGTGGGGGTGCCGGCGGCGGCGTTGCTGCGCGGCGCGACCGGGGCGGCCGGCTTCGCGGCCGGGGTGGCGCTGGTGATCGTCAGCTACCTGATCTCCAGCCTCTCGGTGGCCTGGGCGGACGCCATCCACCCTCGGATGATCATGTCGGTGGGCCTGGTCACCTACGCCACCAAAATCGTGATCCTGGGCGTGGTGATGGCCGCCGTGGCGGCCACCGGCTGGCCCGGCCTGCCGGACATGGGCGTGGCGATCATCGCGGCCGTGGTGGTGTGGACGGGCGCCCACCTGACCTGGGCGATGAGGTCCCCGCTGCCCACATTCGAGCGTCGCGACGACATCGAGTGACTTCGCCGAATTCTGTCCGGTACGGCGGGTGCCCTGACGGGCGCGACAGGAGTAACGTGGCGCCAGGTTGACGCGCCCGCAGTACGGCCCGCACGCTGTCCGCAGTGTGGGGGGTGCCGCACATCCCCGCGCGCCCCTGCTGATATTGTTCGCCACGTCATGGCCGATGACCCCCACTCCCGCAAGTCCGACGAGCACTCGTCGGAGGGTGTGGCAGGCGCCGTCGTGGGTTACCTGCTCGCCGGCATTCTGATGTGGGGTGGCCTCGGCTGGTTGGCGGAGCGGTTCCTCGGTCTGCCAGCCGGCATCGGGGTCGCCGTCGGCATGATGCTCGGCGCGGCCGGGGCGATCTACCTGATCATGAAGAGGCTCAGTGCCTGAGTTCCGGCACACGCGGGTCTGTTGAGTGCGGAGGATGACACGGTGAGCGGACAGCTGGTCGTCGCCCAGGACCTTCCCTGGCCCCCCAGCGTCGGGGATTTCTACCCGCCGGACGTGGCCGGCCCCTGGGTCACCAAGTTCAGCATCATGATCTGGATCGCCGTCGCGCTGCTGATCATCTTCTTCGTGGCCGCGTACCGGAAGCCGAAGCTGGTGCCGGGCAAGGGACAGTGGGCCGCCGAGGCGGTCTACGGGCTGGTCCGGGACAACATCGCCCGTGAGCAGATGGGCAACGCGGGCATCCGCTTCGCGCCGTACCTCACCGTGCTGTTCAGCTTCATCCTGCTGACCAACATCTTCAGCATCGTGCCCGGCCTGCAGATCTCGCCGAACTCGCACATCGCGTTCCCGATCGTGCTCGCCGCCATCTCGTACGTCATGTACAACTACGTCGGCATCCGCAAGCACGGCCTCGGCAAGTACCTCAAGCAGAGCCTCATCCTGCCCGGCGTGCCGTGGCCGATGCACTTCCTGCTGATTCCGATCGAGTTCCTGCAGAACTTCGTCGTCCGCCCGGTCACCCTGGCACTGCGGCTCTTCGCCAACATGTTCGCCGGCCACCTGCTCCTGCTGGTCTTCACCGTCGGCGGCTTCGTGATGCTCGGGTCGAGCAGCGTCTTCGTCCAGGCGACCTCGGTCTTCTCCTTCGCGATGGCGATCGTGATGGCCTTCTTCGAGGCGCTGGTGGCGGTGCTGCAGGCATACGTCTTCGTCACGCTGAGCGCCAACTACATCGGCACGTCGCTGGCCGACGAGCACTGAGATCCGGCTCGGCGGGCACCCGGCCCGGCCAAGCAATCTGGTACCGACCGCGTACACGTGAGCCCTCACGTGTGAACTAGGAGGAATACCCGCAATGAACGTTCTTGCCGAGATCGGTGGCAACGTCAACACCATCGGCTACGGCCTCGCCGCCATCGGCCCCGGTATCGGTGTGGCCCTGGTGTTCGCGGCCTACATCCAGTCGAGCGCCCGCCAGCCCGAGTCGGCCGGCTACAACCGCACCTGGCTGGTGCTGGGCTTCGCCCTGGTCGAGGCGCTGGCGCTGTTCGGCCTGGTGCTCGCCTTCGCCGTTAGCTGACGCGAGCTCTCCCGACCCGGAGGTCTGACATGTATCTCGCCGCCGAAGGCGCGCACAATCCGATCTTGCCGATCTGGCAGGAGATGGTCGTCGGAACGATCTCCTTCGCCCTGCTCGTCTTCGTCCTGCTGAAGTTCGTCATGCCCCGTATGGAGGCGATGTACCAGGCGCGGGTCGACGCGATCGAGGGTGGCATCAAGCGCGCCGAGGCGGCCCAGGCCGAGGCGAACCAGCTGCTCGAGCAGTACCGGGCCCAGCTCGCGGAGGCGCGTACCGACGCCGCCAAGATCCGCGACGACGCGCGGGCCGACGCCGACGGCATCCGGCAGGACATCCTCGCCAAGGCGCGTGAGGAGTCCGACCGGATCATCGCCGCCGGCAAGGAGCAGCTCGCCGCCGAGCGCGCCACCATCGTGCGCGAGCTGCGCACCGAGGTGGGCACCATCGCGGTGGACCTGGCCAGCAAGATCGTCGGGGAGTCGCTCGCCGACGAGGCGCGTCGCAAGGGCACCGTCGACCGGTTCCTGAGTGATCTCGAGAGCACGGGGGCCCGCTGATGCAGGCCGCCAGCCGGGAGTCGTACCGGGCCGGGGCCGAGCGCCTCGACGCGTACGTCCGCGGCGCGGAGCCGTCGGCGGTGGCCGCCACCGCCGACGACATCCTCTCCGTCGCCGCCCTGCTGCGGCGTGAGCCGCGGCTGCGCCGGGCGCTCTCCGACCCGGCCCGGGCCGGGTCCGACCGCTCCGGTCTGCTCGGTGACATGCTGCGCGGCCGGATCGGCGCGGAAGCGCTCGACCTGCTCGCGTCGCTGGTGTCAGGCCGCTGGTCGAACTCGTCCGAGCTGCTCGACGGCGTCGAGCGCCTCGGCGTGGAAGCGCTGCTCGCCAGCGCGGACCTGTCCGGAGACCTGGGCGAGGTGGAGGACGAGCTGTTCCGCTTCGGGCAGGTCGTCGGTGGTTCCGCCGAACTGTCGAACGCGCTCTCCGACCCGATGGCCTCGGTCGAGCGCCGGGCCGAACTGGCCCGGCAGCTGCTCGCCGGCAAGGCCCAGCCGGTCACCGTCAGCCTCGTCGAGGCCGCGCTCGCCGGTTTCGGGGGACGCTCCTTCACCGGTGCGCTCACCCGGCTCGTCGAGCTGGCCGCCGACCGGCGGGACCGTCAGGTCGCGTACGTGACCGTGGCGGCCGCGCTGACCGAGGACGAGGAGCGACGCCTCGGTGCCCGCCTCTCGGAGATGTACGGTCGGGAGGTCTCCGTCAAGCAGACGGTCGACCCCGACGTGCTCGGCGGAGCGCGCGTACAGGTCGGCTCCGACCTGTACGACGGCACCGTCCTGCGCCGCATCAACGAGACCCGCAACGCGCTCGCGAAGCGCTGACCAGCGTCTTAGCAGCCCTGATTCGACGCCATCGGACCGGTCGGTACTAGGTATCCCGGGCCCCTGATACTTAAGGAAGCAGAGGATGGCCGAGCTGACCATCTCGACGGAGGAGATCCGCGGCGCCCTGGAGCGCTACGTCTCCTCCTACACGGCCGACGTCTCCCGCGAGGAGGTCGGCACCGTCGCCGACGCCGGCGACGGCATCGCCCACGTCGAGGGCCTCCCCTCGACCATGACCAACGAGCTCCTGGAGTTCGAGGACGGCACGCTCGGTGTGGCGCTGAACCTCGACGTCCGGGAGATCGGTGTCGTCGTCCTCGGTGACTTCGGCGGGATCGAAGAGGGTCAGCGCGTCAAGCGCACCGGCCGGGTGCTCTCCGTGCCGGTCGGTGACGCGTTCCTCGGCCGCGTGGTCAACGCGCTCGGCGAGCCCATCGACGGCATCGGTGACATCGCCAACGAGGGCTTCCGCGAGCTGGAGCTCCAGGCCCCGAACGTGATGTCCCGCAAGTCTGTCGACGAGCCGCTGCAGACCGGCATCAAGGCCATCGACGCGATGACCCCGATCGGCCGCGGCCAGCGTCAGCTGATCATCGGCGACCGGAAGACCGGCAAGACCACTGTCGCGCTGGACACGATCCTCAACCAGCGCGAGAACTGGCGCTCCGGCGACCCGAAGAAGCAGGTCCGCTGCATCTACGTCGCGATCGGCCAGAAGGCCTCCACCATCGCCTCCATCAAGGGGACGCTGGAGGAGGCGGGCGCGATGGAGTACACCACCATCGTCGCCTCCCCGGCCTCCGACCCGGCCGGCTTCAAGTACCTCGCCCCGTACACCGGCTCGTCCATCGGGCAGCACTGGATGTACGGCGGCAAGCACGTCCTGATCGTCTTCGACGACCTGAGCAAGCAGGCCGAGGCGTACCGCGCCGTGTCGCTGCTGCTGCGCCGCCCGCCGGGCCGTGAGGCCTACCCGGGTGACGTCTTCTACCTGCACTCGCGTCTGCTGGAGCGCTGCGCCAAGCTCTCCGACGAGCTGGGTGGCGGCTCGATGACCGGCCTGCCGATCATCGAGACCAAGGCGAACGACATCTCGGCGTTCATCCCGACCAACGTCATCTCCATCACCGACGGCCAGATCTTCCTCGAGACCGACCTGTTCAACCAGGGCGTCCGGCCGGCCATCAACGTCGGCACCTCGGTCTCCCGGGTCGGTGGCGCCGCGCAGGTGAAGCCGATGAAGAAGGTCGCCGGCTCGCTGCGGCTGAACCTGGCCCAGTACCGCGAGCTGGAGGCGTTCGCCGCCTTCGCCTCCGACCTGGACCGGGCCTCCCGGGCCCAGCTGGACCGCGGTTCCCGGCTGGTCGAGCTGCTCAAGCAGCCGAACTACTCGCCGTACCCGGTGCAGGAGCAGGTCGTCTCCGTCTGGGCCGGCACCGAGGGCAAGCTGGACGACGTCCCGGTCGGCGAGGTCCGCCGCTTCGAGTCGGAGTTCCTGCAGTACCTGCGGCACAAGCACGAGGGCGTCCTGGCCTCGATCGCCGACCACAAGTGGGGCGACGACATCATCGCCTCGCTCGACTCGGCCATCGCCGAGTTCAAGCAGCTCTTCCTGGGCAAGGAGGACGAGGTCCGGATCAACGAGGCGCCGGCCAAGCCGCTGGAGGGTGAGCAGTCCCGCGAGACGGTGACCCGCCTGCGCGACGGCGTCGACCGCCCGGCCGAGAGCTGATCCGATGGCCGCCCAGGTACGCGTTCTCCGGCAGCGGATTCGTTCCGCCAAGGGGATGAAGAAGATCACCAAGGCGATGGAGCTCGTCGCGACGAGCCGCATCGCCAAGGCCCAGGCCAAGGTGGCGGCCTCGCTGCCGTACGCCGAGGCGATCACCGGCGTGCTGACGGCGCTGGCCTCGAACGCGCGGATCGACCACCCGCTGCTCACCCCGCGCGAGCGGGTGCGGCGGGCGGGCGTCCTGCTGGTGACGGCCGACCGGGGTCTGGCCGGTGGCTACAGCTCGAACGCGATCCGGACCGCCGAGTCGCTGATCGCCCGGCTGCGCGCCGACGGCAAGGAGCCGGTGCTCTACGTCATCGGCCGCAAGGGCGTGGCGTACTACCGGTTCCGCAGCCGGCAGATCGCCGGAAGCTGGACCGGCTTCTCGGAGCAGCCGACGTTCGCAGACGCCCGCGAGGTCGGTGACACGCTGATCAAGGCGTTCACCGCCGGCGCGGACGACGTGGACGGGGATGCCGGCGCCGACGGGATCCTCGGCGTGGACGAGTTGCACATCGTCTACACCGAGTTCAAGTCCCTGATGACGCAGAACCCGGTGACCCGGATCATCGGCCCGATGCAGGTCGAGGACCGGCCGCGGACCGAGGGCGCGCTTCCGGCGTACGAGTTCGAGCCGGAGCCGGAGTCGCTGCTCGACGCCCTGCTGCCGAAGTACATCAACACGCGGATCTTCGCGGCGTTGCTGGAGTCGGCGGCCAGCGAGTCGGCCGCCCGCCGGCGGGCGATGAAGAGCGCCACCGACAACGCCGAAGAGATGATCGAGAAGTACACGCGCGAGATGAACTCGGCCCGTCAGGCCGGGATCACCCAGGAGATCAGTGAGATCGTCGGCGGCGCGAACGCGCTGGCCGCGTCGGGAAGTGAAGTGTGATGACTGTATCCGCAGTTGAGACCAAGACGGCCACGGGTCGCGTGGTCCGGGTCATCGGCCCGGTCGTCGACGCCGAGTTCCCGCGCGACGCCATGCCGGAGCTGTTCAACGCTCTGCACGTCGATGTGACCCTCTCCGGTGGTGAGAAGACGCTGACCCTGGAGGTCGCCCAGCACCTGGGCGACAACCTGGTCCGCGCGATCTCCATGCAGCCGACCGACGGTCTGGTCCGCGGCACCGACGTGCGTGACACCGGGGCGCCGATCAGCGTGCCGGTGGGTGACGCGGTCAAGGGCCACGTCTTCAACGCGATCGGCGAGTGCCTCAACCTCACCGAGGGCGAGACGATCGAGGCCGACGACCGGTGGGGCATCCACCGCAAGGCCCCGGCCTTCGCGGACCTGGAGCCGAAGACCGAGATGCTGGAGACCGGCATCAAGGTCATCGACCTGCTCGCCCCGTACGTCAAGGGCGGCAAGATCGGCCTGTTCGGCGGCGCCGGCGTCGGCAAGACGGTGCTCATCCAGGAGATGATCACCCGGGTGGCCCGGAACTTCGGTGGTACCTCGGTCTTCGCCGGCGTGGGTGAGCGCACCCGCGAGGGCAACGACCTCATCGCCGAGATGACCGAGTCGGGCGTCATCGACAAGACCGCGCTCGTCTACGGCCAGATGGACGAGCCGCCGGGCACCCGTCTGCGGGTCGCGCTCTCCGCGCTCACCATGGCGGAGTACTTCCGTGACGTGAAGAAGCAGGAGGTGCTGCTCTTCATCGACAACATCTTCCGCTTCACCCAGGCCGGTTCCGAGGTGTCCACGCTGCTCGGCCGTATGCCGAGCGCCGTGGGTTACCAGCCGACCCTGGCCGACGAGATGGGCCAGCTCCAGGAGCGGATCACCTCCGTCCGGGGCCAGGCCATCACCTCGATGCAGGCGATCTACGTGCCCGCCGACGACTACACCGACCCGGCGCCGGCCACCACGTTCGCCCACCTCGACGCGACCACCAACCTGGAGCGGTCGATCTCCGACAAGGGCATCTACCCGGCCGTGGACCCGCTGGCGTCCTCGTCCCGGATTCTCGCCCCGGAGTTCGTCGGCGAGGAGCACTTCGCCGTCGCCACCGAGGTGAAGCGGATCCTGCAGCGCTACAAGGACCTGCAGGACATCATCGCCATCCTCGGTATCGAGGAGCTCTCCGAGGAGGACAAGCTCACCGTCGGCCGCGCCCGCCGGATCGAGCGGTTCCTCTCGCAGAACACGTACGCGGCGGAGCAGTTCACCGGCGTGCCCGGCTCGACGGTCCCGATCGCCGAGACCATCGACGCCTTCCGCCGGATCAGCGAGGGGGAGTTCGACCACTTCCCGGAGCAGGCGTTCTTCATGTGCGGCGGCCTGGAAGACCTCAAGGCCAAGGCCGAGGAACTGATGGGTGAGGAGGGCTGAGAGCCCGCTCACACATGCGAGGGCCGTCCCGGCGAAAGCCGGGGCGGCCCTCGCCGTTTCGGACCACTGCACTACCAGATGCCCGGTTCTCCGGCAAGCGGTTCGCCGGATCGCGCGGTACCGTTCCTGACACGACTTCACATCCCGGCCGTTGATCTCTGCAACCAAACGGACCCCCGCGCCCGTCTCCTACCCGTGGGCGCGACGATTGGAGATGCTCGTGGGCGGTAAGGGCGGCACTGACCGCGGCAAGCGGTCCCGATGGCGCGGCGTGCCCCGGTGGGCCCGCGTCTGCACGATCCTGGGCATCGTCATGCTGGTGCTCAGCGGCTCCGTGCTGATCGGCTCCCGCGCCCTGGTCGCCCGCTACGAGGGATCGGTCGGCAAGGCTGACCTCTTCGGCGACCAGGCCGCCGGCGCCAACGAGAAGAAGAGCGACATCAAGGGTCCGCTCAACATCCTGCTCGTCGGCGTCGACCCGCGTACGGCGACCGCCCGGCCGCTCGCCGACTCGATCATGGTGCTGCACGTGCCGGCCAGCATGGACCGGGGTTACCTCTTCTCGCTCCCGCGCGACCTGCGGGTGGACATCCCGGCCTTCTCCAAGGCCGACTACTCCGGCGGCAACGACCGGCTCAACGCCGCCATGTCGCACGGCAGCAACGTGCCGGGGCAGAACCCCAGCACCGCGCAGGGCTTCGAACTGCTCGCCAAGACCGTGCAGGACGTGACCGGCATCAAGCGCTTCGACGCCGGCGCGATCATCAACTTCAGCGGCTTCAAGAAGATCGTCGACGCCATGGGCGGCGTCGACATGTACATCGAGCGGGAGGTGCGCTCCGAACACCTCCAGCCGGACGGCACGCCCCGCCAGCTCCGGCCCGGCGGCGGCGGCTACCTCGGACCGCAGGCGGTGTACAAGAAGGGCAACGCCCACCTCGAAGGCTGGCAGGCGCTGGACTACGTCCGGCAGCGCTACCCGAAGAACGGCGTGCCCGACGGCGACTACGGCCGGCAGCGGCACCAGCAGCAGTTCGTCAAGGCCATGGCGAGCCAGGCGTTCAGCGCCGACGTGGTGACCAACCCGGTCAAGCTCGACCGGGTGCTGCGGGCGGCCGGCAAGTCGCTGGTCTTCAACGGGCGCGGCAACAGCGTGGTGGACTTCGGGCTGGCGCTCAAGGACATCCGCCCCAACGCGATCGAGACGATCAAGCTGCCGGGCGGCTCTATCGGCACCGGCAACGCGTACCGGGGTGAGCAGCTGCTCGAACCGGCGGAGGACTTCTTCACCGCTCTGCGTACCGAACAGCTCGACGCTTTCCTCCTGGAGCACCCCGACTTCATTCAGAAGACCAAGTAGCCTGAGCGGGTGCGGGGCCGTGGTGGTCCGGCTCTCACCACCCGCGTTGGGTGGGCCGCGGGGGCGCGACTAGACTTTCGGCAATCCGCCGCCGCAGCAAGGAGACAGCGTGGCACAGCAGCTTCACGTCGAGCTCGTAGCCGTCGAGGAGAAGGTCTGGACCGGCGAGGCCGAAATGGTCGTCGCGCGGACGACCGAGGGTGAGCTCGGTGTGCTGCCGGGGCACGCACCGCTGCTCGGCCAGCTCGCGGAGCCCAGCCAGGTACGCATCAAGCAGGCCGGTGGCCAGCAGGTCGTCTACGACGTACCCGGCGGCTTCCTGTCGGTGACCGGCGAGGGCGTCACGGTGCTCGCCGAGAGCGCGACCCCCGCCACCCCGGCCCGCTGAGCCGACCCGCCGATGGAGATCGTCGAAGGGTTCGGAATCGGCGTAGCGGTAATCGTCGTCGGCATTCTGATCCTCTTCATCCGGCGGGCACTGTTCACCCGTAGTGGTGGCACCATCCGGCTGAGCGTCCGCGTCTCCACGATCCTCGACGGTCGTGGCTGGTCGCCCGGGTTCGGTCGCTTCGTCGGCGACGAACTCCGCTGGTACCGCATGTTCAGCTTCGCGCTGCGCCCCAAGCGGGTGCTCTCCCGCGAAGGGCTGGCGGTCGAGCGACGCCGGCTGCCCGAGGGTCAGGAGCGCATGTCGATGCCCGCCGAGTGGGTGATCCTGCGCTGTACCAGCCACCACGCGCCGATCGAGATCGCCATGGCGCGTTCCACTGTGACCGGATTCCTGTCCTGGCTCGAGGCCGCCCCACCCGGGGCGGTCTCGCCGCGTCTGGCCTCCCAGGACTGGCCCGCCGCCTGACCTCGGCCGCACACGCGTTCGTATGTCGCCCCGCTCGCGGCTCGCTGCCAGCTGGGCCGCGCGGCAGATCCGGGTGGGTCGGCATCGTTCGACTCGCGCCCGGCGGGTTCCCCGGCCCTGGCTGCTTGATCGACTCCACTTCGCCGAGGTAGCGGTATCGCAGCGCCTCGGATACGCCCACCTCCCCGAAGTGGCGGCGCCCCCACACATCTTGACCCGGCGGGGCTTGAGCTGGGCCCGGCCAGCCCTCGTCCTCGGCGGGATCCGGCACCCGGGTTGCCCAGCCCGGCTGCCCGCGCATGACGCCCTCTCCTCGCCATCGATCTTGGAGTTGTGGCGCCCACGATGCCCGCTTTGGCGAGGTATACGAGGTGCCACAACTCCAAGATCGCCGAGGTCGCCCCGGGATCCTGGCGGGTTGCCGCCCCCTAGCTCCTGATGCCCCCGCGCGATCTTGCACTTGGGTGCCCCATGAACCTCGCGAATGGGACGCTCGGGCGGCTCAAACTGCAAGATCGCGGGTGCGGCCCTGCGGCCCTGCGGCCCTGCGGCCCTGCGGCGGGGCGGCTCCTCGGTTCGGCCCGCCCTGAGGGCGTCGATCATGAACTTGGCGGCACGTGGTGTCCGTTTTGTCGCCGCTAACCTCATGATCGACCCTGTGATGGGTGGGAGGGCTCCTTCGGGGGTGATCAAGGAGTTTGTGTCCTCGTAGGTGCCGAAAGGTGCCGCAAACTCCTTGATCACGGGCCGGCGGAGCGAGGTTGCCCGGGCTGGGCGCGGTGGGATGCGCTCGGCGGCGGGCCGGGGGCGGCTGCATCTGGTGTGTGGGAGGTGTGGGGTGGGTGTCGGGTTCGGGGGTGGTGGGTGGCACTGTGGTGGCGGAATCGTGGGCGGGCCGGTGGCGTTGTAACCGGGTGACCGACCGAGCAAGGCCCCGCCCCTCGCGGTGGCGGTGCCGGGTGTGGGAACAGTCCGGGGCTGCCGGTCGTTGAGTCCGGTTCCGGCGGGGGAATCATCTCGCCCGGCCGGTCGTTGTGCATGGTTCCGACGAGGTGAACCCGCGCCGTCCCCTCCGGTGGCGTGAGGCGCCCGACGAGGTGAACCCGCGCCGCTTGCCGGTGGCGTGAGGCGCCCGGGAATGACGCCGGGTGGCGGGTCGTTGGACATTCTTCCGGCGCCGCGTAGAGGCCCCCGCCCCCGCGAGCAGCCGAACTCTCGAAGACTTTGTTGAGCGCCTGACGTGGTGCTCGCACCCGCGCCGAATCCCCTGTCGGTGTGGGCGTCGATCCCCCGAATGGAGCCCCCTGATGAACACGATTCTGCGTAAGAGCATCCTGGGTATTGCTGGTCTGGCTTTCACCGGTGGCGTGTTCGCCGGCCCCGTCGCCGCCCACGCGGCCGACACCACCACCACCACCACCAGCGTCAAGCCGGTGAGCGTGAGCGTGCAGGGTGACAAGCTGATCCCGCACGGTGTGCAGGGCACCCAGTCGCGCATCGACCTGAACGACGAGCAGACCGCGAATGTGAAGGCGATCATCGCGGCG
>NZ_LIVU01000003.1:750800-918354 GCF_001905625.1 Micromonospora sp. TSRI0369 | reverse complement strand
AACTCAACACCCGACCCCGCGAAACGCTGGGCTGGAACACACCAGCCCAACGCCTCGCACAACTCATCACCACCTGACGATTGCACTCACCCCTTGACCCCGCCGGACCGATGTCGCCGTCAACTTCATGATCGACGGAGCAGAGGGAGGGGCCGGGAGGAGGGCGGGGGTCAGAAGCGGCGGGGTGGGGGGATGCCTGCCGGTGGAGGGGTGCGGAGCAGCCAGATCGGGTTGCTGGCACCTACTATCTCGCCCTCGCGGTCGCGTACCTGGGTGCGTACGTACGCGCCGGCGCCGACGCGCACCGGCAGGTCGTGCCAGCCCGGCCGCAACTGCCGCCACGGGACCTGCCCGACGCGGACCGCCGGAGTCGGATCCGCGACACCGGCCCGGTCGACCTCGCCGGTGACCACCTCCAGTGTGGCCCCGGCGGGCAGGTCGGTGGCGCGCAGCCGCACCGTGACGGTGTCCTCGGCGAGCACGGCGAGGGCGCCCATGCCGCTGCGGCCACCGAGTTCCAGGTCCAGCGCGCCCCGGTAGCCGGCCAGGTCGGCGAACCACGCCTGCCCGGCGCGCAGCGCCGCGACCAGGTCGTCGCGGCCGGTCGAGGCCGCCCAGACGGAGGTGATGTTCCGGTCCCGGCCGGCCCGCCAGTCGGTGCCGTCGTGGTCGTCGGTGACCCCGACGGCGGTCAGCGGTATCGCGTTGCGGGCGGCGACGTCGTACGCCCAGAGGTAGTCCTCGACCGGCCGGCGCCCGATCTCGATCAGGTCGACGCCGAGCGCGTTGCGGCTGACCAGCAGCCGGGCCAGTGATTCGCGGCGTTCGGTGTCCAGCGGATGGTTCCAGCAGACCACCCCGCCGTGCGAGTGCAGGAACTCCACCATCTTCTCGGTGGCCTCCACGTCGTTGTCCCGGTACGGCGGGGACGGGAAGCCCGGCAGCGTGCCGTCGCCGCCGAACCAGTTGAGGTGCCGCACCATGGACACCTCGTACGCGCGGTGGTGGGTCACGCCCGGGTACGCCCCGTCGTAGCCGCGCAGCACCTCGGCGCGCATCTCCTCGCCCGCCTGTCCGCCGCGGCGGGCACGGTCGAAGACGAGCCGGTCCACCAGGTACGCGCCGCGCGCGCCGCCGGACACCGTGACGCCGAGTCGCAGCCCGCGCAGCGAGTTGTCGCCCGCGACCAGGTCGGGCCAGAGCCGCCGCACGTCGGCGAGCAGCTCGAAGGTGTGCCGCCGCCAGGCGCCGGCCGGGGCGGGCCGCTCGACGGTGCCGAAACGGCCGTCGACCGAGTGCCGGACCGCGTCGACGCCGCCGAGGCGGTAGCGCAGCACGAGCTGCCCGGCGGGGCGGCCGGGTCCGGCCGGGTGGTGCGACAGCGCGATCTCCACGGTGAGCGTGGCGTCCGGGCCGGCCGCTTCGGGGCGTACGTCGAGGTGCAGCGTGGTGTCGGAGATGTTGGAGGTGTGCGTCCAGTTCCACGCCTTGCCCGCGTACCAGTGGGTGCCGGTCCCGGCGGCGACCAGGCGCAGCGCGCGGCCGGGGCCGTCGAGGGCGTCGGGGACGTCGACGAAGTCGGCGGCCGAGGCGGTGAGCCGACCCTCGGTGGCCGGCTGCCAGGTCCAGGCCAGGCCGCCCTCGCGTTCCTCGGGGCCGTCGAAGTGGACGACCCGGCGGTGGTCGTGGGCGGCGACCCGGAAGTCGTGGTCGGTCCACCAGAGCACGTCGACGGCGTTGCGGCGGGCCTGGTCGAGGTGGGCGGCGTAGCTGGCCACGCCCTCGCTGAACGAGGCGTGCAGGTGCATCGCCATGCTGACCGGCCGGCGTCCGCGCGGCGCGGCCGGCGGCGGCCGGTCGTTCGTGGCGGCCAGCCCGACCGGCACGCCGATCCCGGCCACCGCGAGGCCGCCCGCCGCGACGAGCACGCTGCGCCGGTCCAGCCGTGCGCGACCTGCCATGCCTCTCCCCCATCCCGCCGGGGCCAGCGTACGGCGGACGGTCAGCGTGGGGGCGCCGCCACCCGGGCGGCGAGCGGGCGTCCGGTCAGGCGCCGGATCGCCAGGTACGCCTCGCAGCCCAGGCAGAGCCCGAACGCGGCGTTGAGAAAGGCGGCGGCGAGCGCCGCGCCGGTGGCGGCCAGGCCGAGCGCGGGCAGCCCGGCGAGCCAGCCGGCCGCGCCGACGACGCTGAAGCCCAGCCCGACGAGCTGGGCGAAGCGCACCGGCCCGACCGGCTCCAGCTCCGCGGGCGGGTCCAGCCGGGGCGCCACCAGGGCGCGGAACAGCAGGCCGTACGGGCCGAGGCGCGGGTTGAGCGCGGTGAGCGCGAACACGACGGCCTGGGCGAGCAGGAGCAGCCCGGAGCCGGTGCCGAGGACGATCGCGAGGACGACTGTGGTGAGGACGGCGGCGAAGCGCGGTCCCCGAGGATCGAGCAGCATGGGGTGGTCCGTTCGTGCGGGGGCGGTCGGTCAGGCGGGACGGACCGGCGCACAGAGGCTCGTGGCGAGCCGCCCGTGGTCCACCACCCGGCGGCGGGTCAGCCGTACGCCGGTCATCGGGCCGCCCCGGCGGTGAGCGCGGCGATCAGCTCGTCCCGGTCGGGCACCCCGGCGGCCCGGCGCACGATCCGGCCGGCGCCGTCCACCACGAGCACTGTCGGGGTACGCCACACGTCCAGTTCCCGGGCCGCGTCGAGGTGCTCGTCGACGCCCACCTCCAGCACCGTGACCCCGTCGAGGCGGGCGGCGACGTCGGCGAGGACCCGGCGGGCGGCCCGGCAGGGCGCGCAGACCGGGGCGGAGAACTGCACAAGCGTGCGCTCGCCGGGGCGTACCCCGAGGGCGGTGAGGGTGGCGAGGTGCGGCGCGGCGGCGTCCGATGGGCGCTTCCGGACGGCGCGCAGGCGGCCGTCGTGGCGGCGGCGCCACCAGCCGAACGCGGTGGCGGCCGCGAGCACCGCGACGAGCACGAGAATCCCGGCCGGGCTGGGCGACTGCACGGGTCCAGGCTGCCACGGCCGATCACGACGCGACATGGTCCGTCCCGGTCAGCGGACGTGACATCGCCTACTCCGGCGGTAGGAGCGGACGGCGAACGTCGCTTTTGTCCTCTGGCGCGCCGCGCCGCTCTGGCAATATTCTCCACCTCGCGCGCATCTGATGGAGTTCCTTTACATAACCCGGCCCCGCCGGGCCATCGAGGAGGCGGAATGCACTTCGACCACCCCGAGTTGGACCGCCGTACGCTGCTGCGGGCCGGCCTCGGCGCCGCCGCGGTCGCGGTCGTCGGGAGCGAGCTCGTCCGGCCCGCCGCCGCGTACGCCGCGCCGGGCGCGGACCTCGACTGGATCATCAGCTGCGACGAGTGGGCCGCCCGCCCGCCGGCCGACCCGCTGTCGGTCAGCGCGATCCCCACCAACAAGATCATCGTGCACCACATGGCGTTCCCGAACGTCGCTGACTACTCCGAGGAGCACGCCAAGCAGCTCGCCCGCGGCTGCCAGGACCTGCACATGGACGGCAACGGCTGGTCCGACACCGGGCAGCACTTCACGGTGAGCCGCGGCGGCCACGTCCTGGAGGGACGCCACGGCAGCCTGGACCGGCTGCGCGCCGGCGACCGGCAGATGATCGCCGCGCACTGCCCGGGCGAGAACGGGCGGGCCATCGGCATCGAGAACGAGGGCACCTACGTCACCGAGACGCCGCCGGAGGAGCTGCTCGACGGGCTGGTCCGGCTCTGCACCACGATCTGCCGGCAGTACGGGCTGCACGCCCACGACATCTTCGGCCACTGGGACTTCCGGGCCACGCTCTGCCCGGGCGCGATGTTCTACCGGGAGTTCCCGGCGCTGCGCCGGGCGGTGTTCAAGCAGCTCGGCACCAAGCTCGGCGACGTGCCGGCGCGGCGCTGGCCGGACATCTGGCGTTTCGTCGGCGGCCCGGTGGTCCAGGTCGCCCAGCGCCTGCTCACGTTCCGCGGCTACACCGTGCCGGTCACCGGCGTGTTCGACGCGGCCACCGTCGCGGCGGTGCAGGACTGGCAGGCGCGCAACGGCGTTCCGGTCGACGTCGACGCCACGCTGACCGCGCCGACCTGGGAGACGCTGGCGCCAGAACTGGACCAGAAGTCCACCGGGGTCCCGGTGGCCGCGGCGCAGTTCATGCTCGCCTCCAAGGGCTACGCCGAGGTGACCGAGACCGGCGAGTACGACCACGCCACCCGCACGGCGGTGAAGGACCTCCAGCGCCTGCACGGACTACCGCCCAACGGCAAGATCAGCACCACCACCTGGTGCGCGCTGGTGGGGGGTGTGGTGCGCCAGTCGTTCCACAAGCACTGACGGCGCACCGGCGGGGAGAGCGGTGGGGGTGGCAACGGCGCCACCCCCACCGCGTCGTTGCGGGACGGAACGCGGCGAAACGTCGGCATTGGCGGC
The DNA here is from genome assembly GCF_001905625.1 of Micromonospora sp. TSRI0369. Lineage (NCBI taxonomy): Bacteria > Bacillati > Actinomycetota > Actinomycetes > Micromonosporales > Micromonosporaceae > Micromonospora > Micromonospora sp. TSRI0369. The sequence goes on along the minus strand of NZ_LIVU01000003.1, from coordinate 913,911 downwards.
TGGTGAACGACGGCTATCCCGGACGGCAGTGGTACGCCGATCATTGCCCGCAGATAGATATGAGTCATTCTCACCTCCGGGCAGGACGCCCGGGCGCGGAGGCCGAGACGCCGTCAGCCGGGCGTGCCGAACGGCCCTACTCCGCGTCCCCCGGAGGATCGCCATGCCATTACCCGCCATCCGTGCCCGCCTCGCGGCGCTCACCGCCGCCGCCCTCACCGCGAGCGTCCTGACGGTCATCGCGCCGTCACCGGCGCTCGCCGCCACCACGTTCACCCCCGACGACTACTGCCTCGGCCAGTGCGCCGACATCCTGCCGCCCGGGCAGAACGGCAACGCCACGCTCGTGGCGATCCTCGCCCACCAGGCGCTCGGCACCCGGCCCGCGCACTCCAGCGACCAGCTCGACGAGTACGCGAACCTGGTCTACAACTACGCCGGGCTGACCGACGAGCAGATCGCCCACTTCTACAACGACGCCTCCTTCGGCGTCCCCGACGGGCAGGTCGAGAGCACCATCTCGCCGCGCTCGGACGTCACCATCGTGCGGGACAAGGCCACCGGCGTCCCGCACATCACCGGCACCACCCGCGCCGGCACCATGTTCGGCGCCGGCTACGCCGGAGCCCAGGACCGGCTCTGGGTGATGGACCTGCTGCGGCACGTCGGCCGCGGCAACGTCAGCTCGTTCGCCGGCGGCGCTCCCGGCAACCGCGAGCTGGAGCAGAGCGTCTGGGCCAACTCGCCCTACACCGAGGCGGACCTCCAGGCCCAGGTGGACGCGCTGCGCCTCAAGGGCACCCGGGGCCAGCAGCTCTACACCGACGTGGCCGACTACATCGCCGGCATCAACGCCTACATCGACAAGTCGATCGCCGACGACAACTACCCCGGCGAGTACGTGCTCACCGGCGCCGGCAAGCCCAAGCACTTCACCATGACCGACCTGATCGCCACCGCCGGCGTCATCGGCGGGCTGTTCGGCGGAGGCGGCGGCAGCGAGGTCCGGTCCGCGCTGGTCCGGGTGGCCGCCCGCGCCAAGTACGGGGCCACCGAGGGCGACCGGGTCTGGGCGGCGTTCCGCTCCCAGAACGACCCGGAGACCGTGCTGACGCTGCACGACGGGCAGAGCTTCCCGTACGGCGCGACGCCGCCCGGCGCCACCAGCGCGGTGCTGCCCGACGCCGGCACCGTGGTCGCCGAGCCGCTCGCGTACGACGCCACCGGCGGGGCCGCCGCCCGCACCGGCAGCAGCGCCGCCACCAAGGACCTGCTCGGCGGCCTGTCCACCCTGCGCACGCACGGCATGTCCAACGCCGTCGTGGTCTCCGGGCGGCACACCACCACCGGCAATCCCGTGGCCGTGTTCGGACCGCAGACCGGCTACTTCGCCCCGCAACTGCTCATGCTCCAGGAGCTGCAGGGGCCGGGGATCAGCGCGCGCGGCGCCGCGTTCGCCGGACTGAACCTCTACGTGCTGCTCGGCCGCGGCCAGGACTACGCGTGGAGCGCGACCTCCGCCTCCCAGGATCTGACCGACACGTACGCGGTGCCGCTGTGCACCACCGACGGCACCGCGCCGACGCTGCGCTCCAACCGCTACCTCTACCGCGGGCAGTGCCTGGCCATGGAGGTGCTGGAGAAGCGCAACTCGTGGTCGCCGACGCTCGCCGACTCCACCCCGGCCGGCGCGTACACGCTGCGCGCGCTGCGCACCAAGTACGGGCTGGTCGCCTACCGGGGCATGGTGAACGGGCAGCCGACCGCGTTCACCAAGCTTCGCTCCACCTACCGCCACGAGGCCGACTCGGCGATCGGCTTCCAGGCGTACAACGACCCGGCGGCGATGGGCAGCGCGGCGGCGTTCCAGGCGTCCGCGGCGAACGTCGGGTACGCGTTCAACTGGTTCTACGTCAACTCGACCGAGGCGGCGTACTACAACTCCGGCGCGAACCCGGTGCGCTCCTCCACCTCCGACCCGAACCTGCCGATGAAGGCCGAGCCGGCGTACGAGTGGGTCGGCTGGAACCCGGACACCAACGACGCCACCTACGCCCCGGCGTCGGCCCACCCGCAGTCGGTCAACCAGGACTACTACGTCAGCTGGAACAACAAGCAGGCGCGGGACTTCGGCGCGGCCGACGGCAACTTCAGCTACGGCGCGGTGCACCGCGGTCAACTCCTCGACGGTCCGGTGAAGGCGGCCATCGCCCAGCGCAAGCTCAGCCGCGCCGACGTCGTCCGGATCACCGCCGAGGCGGGGGTGACCGACCTGCGTGGCCAGCAGGTCCTCGGTGAGCTGCTGCGGGTGCTGGACAGCACGCCGGTCACCGATCCGGCGCTGGCCGCCGCGGTGACCAAGCTGCGGGCCTGGCAGCAGGCCGGGTCCCGCCGGGTGGAGACGTCACCGGGCTCGAAGGTCTACCAGCACGCGGACGCCATCCGGATCTTCGACGCCTGGTGGCCACTGCTGGCGGCGGCGCAGTTCCGGCCCGGCCTCGGCCCCGACCTGTACGGCGCGCTGGTCGACGCGCTGCAGGTCAACGAGTCGCCCTCGGGCGGGCAGAACGCGGCCCGCGACGGCACCGTGAGCTGGACGTCGCAGGGCCAGGCGCACAAGGGCTCGGCGTTCCAGTACGGCTGGTGGGGTTACGTCGACAAGGACCTGCGCGCGGTGCTCGGCGACCCGGTGGCCGGCGGGCTCGGGCGCACGTACTGCGGCAACGGCAACCTGGGCGCGTGCCGGCAGGCGCTGCTGGACACGCTCGGCCAGGCCACCGCGGCCCCGGCGGCCACCGTCTACCCGGGTGACTCCTCCTGCGGGGCCGGGGACCAGTGGTGCGCCGACGCGATCGCCCAGTCCGGGCTCGGCGGCATCACCCACCCGCTGATCGGCTGGCAGAACCGGCCTACCTACCAGCAGGTCGTGTCGTTCCCGGCGCGCCGGGGCGACACGGTGACCAACCTGGCGCAGGGCCGTACCGCCACCGCGTCCAGCACGCAGTTCCTGACCAGCAACACCCCTGCGAAGGCGGTCGACGGCAGCCTCGGCACCCGGTGGGCCAGCAGCTACAACGACAACCAGTGGCTGCGGGTGGACCTCGGCTCGGCCCGCACGATCAGCCGGGCGGTGCTGCGGTGGGAGGCCGCGTACGCCACCGGTTACCGGATCGAGGTCTCCGGTGACGGCAACTCCTGGCAGCCGGTGTTCAGCACCACCACCGGCAACGGCGGCGTCGACAACGTGACGTTCGCCCCGGTCAGCGCCCGCTACGTGCGGATGTACGGCGTCACCCGGGCCACCTCGTACGGCTTCTCGCTCTACGAGTTCGAGGTCTACGGGCGGTGAGGCCCACGCGGCCGGCCAGCGGGAGCCATCCGCCGGCCGGCCGCGTGTGTCCGGGCAGGTGAACGCCGCTCTTTCGAACATGTGTGCGAGGATGGCGGAGTGTCGAGCGAGGCCACCATCCTGCACGCCGACCTGGACGCGTTCTACGCCTCGGTCGAGCAGCGCGACGACCCCCGGCTGCGCGGCCGGCCGGTGATCGTCGGCGGCGGCGTGGTGCTCGCGTGCAGCTACGAGGCGAAGGCGTTCGGCGTGCGCAGTGCCATGGGCGGCCGGCAGGCGCGGCGGCTCTGCCCGGACGCGGTGGTGGTGCCGCCCCGGATGGCCGCGTACACCGCCGCCAGCCGGGCGGTGTTCGAGATCTTCCGGCACACCACCCCGCTGGTCGAGGGGCTCAGCATCGACGAGGCGTTCCTCGATGTGGGCGGGCTGCGGCGGCTCGCCGGGGCACCGGCCGGCATCGCGGCCGGGCTGCGCGAGCAAGTCCGCCGCGAGGTCGGCCTGCCGATCACCGTCGGCGTGGCCCGGACGAAGTTCCTCGCGAAGGTGGCCAGCGGCGTGGCCAAGCCGGACGGGCTGCTGGTGGTCGAGCCGGGCCGGGAACTGGCGTTCCTGCACCCGCTGCCCGTGGAGCGGCTGTGGGGCGTCGGCCCAGTCACCGCCGCCCGGCTGCGCGAGCGCGGCATCCGTACCGTCGGGCAGGTGGCCCGGCTGGACGAGCCCGCGCTGGTGTCGCTGCTCGGCGCGGGCACGGGCCGGCACCTGCACGCCCTGGCCCACAACCGCGACCCCCGGGCGGTGCAGGTGGGCCGCCGCCGCTCCTCGATGGGCGCGCAGCACGCGCTGGGGCGCGGGCCGCACTCCCCCGCCGAGCTGGACGCGGTGCTGGCCGGGCTGGTCGACCGGGTCACCGGGCGGATGCGCGCGGCCCGGCGCACCGGCCGCACAGTGACGCTGCGGCTGCGCTTCGCCGACTACACCCGGGCCACCCGGTCGCACACGCTCGACGAGCCGACCGCGCAGACCGCGCCGTTGCGCTGCGCCGCCCGCGACCTGCTGCGCGCCGCGCTGCCGCAGATCGCGCTGCGCGGCGTCACGCTGCTCGGCGTCTCCGTGGGCAACCTCGGCAGCGGGCACACCCAGCTCGCCCTGCCGTTCACCGCCGACCCGGGCCCGGCGCTGGACGCCGCCGTCGACGCGGTACGGGACCGCTTCGGCTCACGGGCGCTGACCCGTGGGGTGCTGCTCGGCCGCGACCCGGGCGTCGAGATGCCCCGGCTGCCGGACTGACCGGTCCGCCTCCTCCCCCGGTAGGAGACGCGCTCCGACCCGGGGCCGGGAACGCGGCCCGCGGACGGGCGCGCGGGTCCCGGTCCGCCACCAGCATCTACAGGCATGACTACAGTGCGGAACCGGGCGGCCGGATGGCACCGCCCCCTGATGCTCCTCGTGTCCGCGATGGCGGTGCTCACCGTCGTCGCAGCGGTCGGCGTCGTGGCCGACCCGCGCGTGCTGACCGGCGCGCCGATCTGGCTCAAGCCGATGAAGTTCGCGATCTCGTTCGTGCTCTACGGCGTCACGCTCGCCTGGATGCTCTCCCTGCTGCCGCGCCGCAGCCGGGCCGCCGAGCGGGCGGCCACACTGATCGTGGCCATGGCGGTGGCGGAGATGGCGATCATCGTGGGTCAGGTACTGCGCGGCACGACCAGTCACTTCAACGGCACCACGACCCTGGACGGAATGCTGTTCAGCGTCATGGGGGCGGCGATCATCGTGCTGTTCGCCGCCCAGCTCGTGCTGGCGGTCGTGCTGTCCCGCCGGTCCCTCGCCGACCGGGCCGGCGGGTACGCGGTGCGGCTCGGCCTCGCCGTGTCGCTGCTCGGCATGCTCGTCGCGTTCCCGATGGTGGCTCAGCAGCCGGCCGGCGCGCCCGCCGGGGTCGGCGGCGCGCACAGCGTCGGCGTGCCCGACGGCGGTCCCGGGCTGCCGCTGCTCGGCTGGAGCACCACCGGCGGCGACCTGCGCGTGGGGCACTTCGTCGGAATGCACGCGCTGCAGGCGCTGCCGCTGCTGGCGATCCTGCTCGACCGGTTCCTCGGCACCCGGCTGGACGAGCTGACCCGGGCCCGGCTGGTGCTCGTCGGCGGGGCCGCGTACGCGGGACTCACGCTGCTGCTGACGGCCCAGGCCCTGCGCGGGCAGCCGCTGCTCGCCCCGGACGCGCTCACGCTCGCCGCGGCGGGGGTGCTGGTGGTGGCCACGGCGGCGGCCTCCGCGCTGGTGCTCGCCCGCCGGGCCCGCAACGCCGGGGTGGTGCTGGTCGGATGACCGAGATCCTGTTCGGCCTGACGTTCACGCTCGCCGCGCCGTTCTGGGCGCTGATGATCCTGGCGCCGCGCTGGTCCTGGACCGCCCGGATCGTCGGCTCACCGCTGATCGTGGCGCCGGTGCTGCTGATCTACGCCGTCCTCGTGCTCCCGTCGCTCGGTGCGGTGCTGCCGGTGGTGACAGCGCCCACACTCGACGGTCTGCGGGACCTGCTCGGCACTTCCGACGGCGCGGCGGCGGCCTGGGCCCACATGATCGCCTTCGACCTGTTCGTCGGCCGGTGGATCTGGCAGGACGCGCGGGAGCGCGACCTGCCGGTCCTGCTCACCGCCCCGGTGCTGCTGCTCACCATCCTGCTCGGCCCGCTCGGGCTGGCAGTCCACCTCGGACTGCGTGCCGGGTGGCCGCGACCGGTGAACGCGGTGGCTCCAGCCGCACCGGTTGCCTAGGCTGACGCGGTGAGCTGGGTCGGTCGGCTGTTCGACGCGCGGGACACGTTCGCGCGGATCCTGCTGCTGGACCTCAGCGGCGTCGGCTACCTGGTCTTCGGTCCGCACGGGAACTCGGCCGCCACCGGCACGCAGTGGGCGCTGGCGGTCCCGGCGTTCCTGCTGGCCCTGCTGTGCCACCGCCGGCCGCTGCTCAACCTGCTGATCCAGTCGGCCCTGCTGGTCGCCGCGCTCGTCCTGGTCGACGACGTGGTGATCAACCAGGTCGGTGCGAGCTGGGCGCTGCTGGAGTTGACCATGCGGGCCACCCGGCCACGCCAGGTGTGGCTGGGTGCCGGCCTGCTCGCCGCCGTCGACCTGACCGACCTGATCGGGCTGCCGGTCCGCGCGGCGTTCACCGGCCTGTTCGGGCTGGCCGTCACCGTCGGCCTGCCGCTGCTGCTCGGACTGGTCGTGCGGACCACCCGGGAACTGGGGCGGCAGGCCGAGGAGCGGGCCGAGGCGGAACGGCGCCGGCGCGAGTCGGAGAGCCGGGCGGCCCGCGCCGACGAACGGGGCGCCATCGCCCGGGAACTGCACGACGTGCTCGCGCACCACGTCGCGTCGATGGTGCTGCGGGTCGGGGTGGCCCGGCACGTGCTGCCCGACCTGGATCCGCGGGTCGGCGCCGTCTTCGACGACGTGCACGCCACCGGCACGGCGGCGCTGACCGACCTGCGGCGGCTGGTGGCGGTGCTGCGTGACCCGGACGGCGTACGCGGCGACGCCGCCCTCACCGCGATCGAGCCGGCGGCGCTGCCGACGGCGCTCGGCGCGGCGGTGGACCGGGCCCGGCAGGCGGGCGTCGTCGTGGAGGCCGACATCGACCCGGCGGTCGGCGCCCTCGACGCGGTACGCGGCCAGGCGGTGCTGCGACTGACCCAGGAGGCGTTGACGAACGTGGCGAAACACGCGGGCGCGGCGGCGCGGGCCCGGCTGACCGTGTCGGTCCAGGACGGGGCGGTGCACTGGGCGGTGTCCGACGACGGGCGGGGCTCGACGCCGGCCGGGGTGCCCTCCGGCGGCGGCCACGGCATCGTCGGCATGCGGGAGCGGGTGGAGGTGCTCGGCGGGCGGCTGGAGGCCGGACCCACCGGATCCGGCTGGCGGGTACGGACCGTGCTGCCGCCCACCCACCCCGCTCCCCGGCCCCGCCCGGGCGCGCCGGAGCCGGCGTGATCCGGCTGCTGCTGGTCGACGACCAGCACCTCATCCGGGCCGGCCTGCGGATGCTCTGCGACGCCCAGCCCGACCTCGACGTGGTCGGCGAGGCCGACAACGGCCGGGACGCGATCACCCTCGCCGCCCGGCTGCGGCCGGACGTGGTGGTGATGGACCTGCGGATGCCCGGCGTCGACGGCATCACCGCGACCAGCCGGATCCTCGCCGACCGGCCCGCCACCCGGGTCATGGTGCTCACCACGTTCGGCGACGACGACCACCTCTACCCGGCGCTGACCGCGGGCGCCTGCGGGTTCCTGCTCAAGGACGCGCCCCCGGCCGACCTGCTGGACGGCATCCGCCGCGCCGCCGCCGGGGACAGCCCGTTCAGCCCGGAGGTCCTGCGCCGGCTGGTCGAGCGCGCGGTGCACGCCCGCGCCGGCGCGCCCCGGCGCGCGGCCGAGCTGACCGCGCGCGAGCGGGACGTGCTGGACCTGGTCGCCGACGGACTGTCGAACACCGAGATCGCCGACCGGCTGCACATCGGCGTGACCACTGTGAAGACGCACATCACCAGCCTGATGACCAAGACCGGCAGCCCCAACCGGGTGCGCCTGGCGCTGTGGGCGCGCGGCGGCTGAGCGGCTCACTCCTCGATCGCGCCGCCCACCGCGCGCAGGTGCGCCCGGAACGTCAGCGCCGGATCGGCCGCGCGGGCCGTCAGGTAGGCGGCGAACCCGACCTGCGACCGCAGCGACTCCCCGGCCCGGATCCGGTCGGCCTGCCGCCGCTCGGTGTCCCGGATGGACTCGGCCAGGTCGAACAGCTCCCCGGCCCGGTCCGCCGGCACGAACAGCACACCGTCGTCGTCGGCCAGGGCCAGGTCCCCCGGGCCGACGGTGAACGACCCGACCCGCGCCTGTTCCAGCGCCCCGTCCGGGCGCGGCTCCAGCTCCAGCGGCCCGCTCGGGGTGGCGCCGAGGCTGAACACCGGCAGCCCGACCGCCACCAGGTCGACGGTGTCGCGGTGCGCGCCCCACACCACCAGGCCGGCCAGCCCGGCGGCCCGCGCCTCCAGCACCACCAGGTCGCCGACGCAGGCCCGGTCGGTGCGCCCGTCGTCGTCGACGACGAGCACGTCCCCCTCGGCGGCCTGCTCGATCGCCTCGAGGAAGACGTCCACGCTGCCGACGTGCCGGGCCGGGCGGACCGGCCCGGCAAGCCGCCGCCCGGGCAGCACCGGGCGTACGGCGGCCGGAGCGCACCGGACCTCGACGCCGGCGCGCAGGCAGGCGTCGGCGACGTGAGCGGTGGTCAGCGCGGCGAACCGCGCGACCAGGGCGGCGTGACGGGTGTCCATGGGCCGACGCTAACGAGCCGGACCGGCCGGGGCAGGTGCCAGTTGCCGCCCGGTGGCCTTCGGCAGCGCTCAGCCGACCCGGGTCGGCGGGCGGAACATGTCAGGGCGCCGACCGGGCGCGGCCCGCCCGGCCACCCGGCGCCGGACCGGCCGGCTCATCCGGGCCCGCGCCGGAGGGCGCGCCTCGGCCTCGCCCGCCCCGGCGGCCCGGCGCACGACGCCGTTGGCGTCCTCGGCCCGGCAGCCGGTGGCCCGCAGCAGCTCGCTCTGCGCGGTCCGCAGATCGCTGATCATCGCCTCGCCGTAGGTGCGCACACCCTGCGACCACGCGCGTCCGGCCAGCTCCGCGCCCTCCCGCACCAGCTCCCGGGTGCGTTCCAGGTCGCCGCCGCGGCTGGCCCGGTTCAGCTCCCGCGCCGCCGCGCCGAGGCGGGCCACCGCGTCCGGCAGCGCGGGCGGGACCGGCTCGTCGTACTGCAACGCGGTGGCGGAGCGGCGGGCGATCGACCGGGCGTAGAGCACCAGCCGTTCGAGGTGCTGCGTCGCCTCGGCGTACCTGTGGAACTGGGCCCGGCGGTGCCAGCGGGTGGGCGCGATGGTCACCACCTCCTCGGCCCCGCTGAGCGCGTCGTTGAGCCGCCCGATGTCCGGCTCCAGTCCGCGCAGGCCCTCCAGCGCGCGCTGGGCCGCGTCGGCGTCGCGCCGGGCCAGCGCGTGCGCGACGGCGTCGAGCTGCGCGGTGAGCCTGGTGGTCACCGGCTCCACTGCCTTGTCCAGCACCCGGATCGGGTTGACCGGCAGCAGCAGCGCCACCACGAACAGGCCGACCAGCCCGCCCACCAGGGCGTCGAAGAGCCGGGGCAGTTCCAGGCCGGGCTGCACCGGCGCGAGCGTGGCGATCAGCACCGCCGTACCGCCGGCCTGGCCGACCAGTGCGCCACCGCGTCCGGCCACCAGCAGCGCGGTGGCGATGGCGAGCGTGACCACCAGGCCGGTCTGCCAGGAGCCGCTGCCGAGCAGGGCGCGCAGCAGGTCACCGACAAGGATGCCGAGGCCGACGCCGATGAGCAGCTCGAACGTGCGCCGGGCCCGCTGGCCGATCGCGGTGGCGATGGTGCCGACCGCGGCGGCGGGGGCGAAGACGTGCGCGCCGGGGCCGAGCAGCCACTGGGCGAGCAGCGAGGCGAGCGCCGCGGCCAGCCCGGCCTGCGCGGAGATCACCACGGTGATCTCCAGTTGGCGAAGCCGGTTCCGGCTGGCCATGCCGCCCTCGGCACGGGCCCGGGCGAGGGCGCTGCCGCCCCGCTCGACCACCCGGTCCAGGGGCGAGCGGACGGTGTCGCGAGGGCGGTCGGTCATGGCGGCGGTTACCCGCCTCCGGGGCGGTGAATCGTCCGCCCGGTCCGGCCGGCGCCCGGATCAGCGCCCGAAGGTGCGGTCGAGCAGGTCGAACAGCGCGGTCCAGTGCCGCTTCGTGGCCTGCTCGTCGTACATCGGCGTGTCCGACTGGGTGTAGCCGTGGCGGGCGCCGGGGTAGACCTCGGAGCGGTAGGTGACACCGGCCGCGTCCAGCGCCTTCTCCAGAACGGCGATCTGCTCGGCGGTCATCGACGGGTCGGCGTCGGCGTGCCCGAAGTAGAGCTCACCGGTCACCGCGCCGACGCCCAGGTGCGGGCTGTCCGGCGCGTCGGTGACGACCCGCCCGGCGTGGAACGCGGCCGCCGCGGCGATCCGGTCCGGCAGCGCCTCGATCGCGCGCAGCGCGTTCATGCCGCCCATGCAGTACCCGGTGATCGCCGCCGGTCCCGGCGCGACGTCCGGCTGGGCGGCGAGGAAGTCCAGGTAGGCGGCGGTGTCCCGGGCAACCGTCTCCGGCGTCAGCGCGGCCATCATCGGGCCGATCCGCTCGAACAGGGCGCCGCGGCGGCTGTCGTCGGCGAGCGCGCCGAGGTCGATCAGCGGGGCGCGCCCGGCACGGTGGAACAGGTTGGGCGCCAGCACGACGTATCCGCGCTCGGCGATCGTCGCGGCCATCTCCGCCACCCGGGGCCGCAGCCCGAAGGCGTCCATGAACAGCAGGACGGGCGGGAAGGGTCCACCGGAGTCCGGCCGCGCCAGGTAGGCGTCCGCCGTTCCGTCGGGGGTGGGCACGTCGACGATCGTCGGCTGCACTGTCTCGGCCTCCTCGCTGTCGGGTTTCCCGCCGCACGCTACTCCCGGCCCGGCAAGGCCAGGACCTCGGGTTTCCGCTCCGGGACCCGCCCGTTTGCCGGGGCCGAGCGCGGGAATCCCGCTGTCCCGGCGGAGGAAGGCGGCGAGATGGACCAGGATCAGTTCATCGGCGCGGTGGCCCAGCGGTGCGGCGCGTCCGCGGAGCAGGCCACGGCGATCACCCGGGCGACGTTGACGACGCTGGCCGAGCGGATCGACGGCGGGGAGGCCCGCGACCTGGCCGACCAGCTGCCCGAGGCGCTGCGGGCCTACGCGTTCGGCCCGGCCGAGGCCGCCGAGCCGTTCGGGATCGACGTGTTCGTGGAGCGGGTGAGCGGGCGCGCCGACGTGGACGTGGACGCCGCCCGTGACGGGGTCACCGCGGTGTTCGACGTGCTGCGCGACGCCGTCGACCCGGCTGCGTACGCGCAGGTCGTCGGGCAACTGCCGGCCGAGTACGGCGACGTGGCCGACCAGAGCGCCCCGTACGTGCGGCGCACGGCGTGACGGGGGCGTGATGAGCGAGGACGCGCTGCGCCGCCCGCCCGAGGCCGACGCGCAGGAACAGCGGCAGGACGAGACGCTCGTCGGCCCGCCCGACACCGTCGACACGGCCGTGCCCGAGGCGAGCGAGGCGGACCTCGCCGAGCAGGGCGTGCTGCGCCCGCCGAGCGACCGGGCGGGCCTGGGCGAATCGGTGCGCGGCGACCTGACCGCCGCCGACGCGGTGGAGCAGAACACGGAGATCCCGCTGCCCGACGAGGAGCACTGGGCCTGACGGTCAGTGGTCCGGGCTGTCGGGGCGGGCCATCAGCCGCAACGCGTTCGGGTCCAGGCCGACGCGGACCGGGGTCTGCCCGTACGGCTCGCCGTCGACCTCGATGCGGGCCGGCCGGTCGGTCTCCAGCCACAACTGGCGTACCGCGAGGAACGGCTCGTCGCCGAGCGTGCGACGGTGGCCGGCCGCCGCGTTGCGCGCCGTCTCGCGCAGCAGCCCGCGCCAGGTCGGCCCGCCCACCGGGTACGCGACCAGCAGCCGGTCGTCGGCGGTGGCGTCGGCGGTGATCGGGCGGCCGGCGTGGAAGCCGCCGTTGGCCACGTACACCTGGTGCGTGGTGAACGTGTGCTCGCGGCCCTCGGCGCGGACCGTCACGGCCAGCGGCCGGTGCCGGGCCAGCAGTCCCAGCCCGGTCATCGGGTACGCGAGCCGCCCGGCGACCCGCTTCAGCCCCGGTGGCGCGGCCTGCATGATGTCGGCGGACAGCCCGATCCCGACGTGGTTGGTGAACCGGGTGTCGCCGATCAGGCCCAGGTCGACGTCGATCACCTTCCCGCCGGTGAGGACGCCGATCGCGGCGTCCAGGTCGAGCGGGACGCCGACGGTGCGGGCGAAGTTGTTCGTGGTGCCCAGCGGCAGCAGGCCCATCGCGATGTCCCGGTGGGCGAGCAGCCGGGCGGCCGCGCCGACGGTGCCGTCGCCGCCGCCGGTGACCAGCAGGTCCGGCCCGAGGTCGGCGGCCTCGGCGAGCACCCGGTCCAGTTCGCCGGGCCGCTCCACCGGGTACGCGCCGAGCAGCGCGAAACCGGCCGCGCGCAGGCGCGCATGGACGGTGTCGTAGAGCCGCCGGCCCCGGCGGGAGTGGGCGTTGACCACCAGCGCCGCCCGCCGTCGTTCCCGGATCGCCGCAGTCAGCTCCTGCTTGGTCCGCACGGTGGTGACCCTAGCCGCCACCGCGCGGCCGTGGGCCGGTTGCGCTGCCGACATTGACCGCGTCGGTTATCGTCGCGGCGGCCGTGATCTTCGACCCCCGAGGATGGATGTCCAGATGAGCCAGCCGGCAGTGCCACAGGCGACAGTGCCAGCGCCCCAGCCCACCCGGCCGAACCGCTCGGCGCGGACCCTGATCGGGCTGGCGCTGATCGTCCCGGCGGTGATCGCCTGGATCTGGTCGTACGTCCTGCCGACCTTGTCCACAGTCGCTCGCAGCTTCGAGGGTGACGGGCCGCGCCGCTCGGGCGAGTCGGCGGGTGCGGCGAACTACGAGAGCGCCTTCGCCTCCGGGTTCGTCGGACAGGTCGGGTTCGCGGTTCTGCTCAGCCTGATCCCGCTGGTGGTGGCGCTGCTCGCCGCGCCGCTGCTCGCCGTCCTCGCCGACCGGGCCGGCCGGGTCGCCCGCCTGGCCACCCGGGGCGTGCTGGCGCTGCCGCTGGCCGCGTACGCGCCGGTCGCCGTGTACCTCGGCCGCCGCGCCGAGAACATCGAGAACGGCACCTTCACCGAGGCTCTGCAGTCCCCCCGGACGTTCCTCGTCTCGGCGCTGGCACAGGTGACGTTCGGGCTGGTCGTCGCGGTGGCCGCGACTCTCTACCTGAGCGCCCTGCGCCGCCGCGAGCCCGACCAGCGGCCCGCGCCCGCCATGCTCGCCGTCGGCGGGCTGCTCGGCCTGGGCGTCCTCGCCGCCACCCTGCAGACCTTCACCGCCCCGCTGATCCTGACCGGCGGCGGGCCGCGCGGCGACTACACGGCGACGCCGGTGTTCACCGCCGCGCAGACCTCGTTCCGGACGATGCGCCTGGGCGCCGGATCGGCCACGTCGACGCTGCTGCTGGTGCTGCTCGGGCTGCTCGGGCTGGCCGCGGTGGCGCTCATCCTGGCCACCCGGCTGCGCATCGAGTTCGACGGCTGGCGGGACCGCCCGGCCGTCCGGGAGGCGGAGTCCTACTCCGGCCGCCGGCCGCTGCTCATCGGGCTGACCGCTGTCGCGCTCGTCGTCGTCCTCGGCGTGACCCTCTGGGCGTCGCTGCCGTGGCTGCGGAACTTCTCCGCCGACACCGGGCCCCTGCCCCGGGGCGTCGACACAGCGAACCTGTTCGCCAACACCTGGGTGCCGCCGCTGCTGTCCACGCTCGTCGCGGTGGGGCTCGCGGCGCTGGCCGGATTCGGGATCGGCGCGCTGCGACCGCTCGGACGCTGGAGCGAGCTGCTGCTGGTGCCGTTCGCGCCCTGGTTGTTCGTCGGTGCCGGCCCGCTGGCCATCGCCAATTTCGAACGCACGATGGAGCGCGAACAGCTCGGCCTGTTCCTCGGCCTGGTGCCGCCGACCTGGCTCTCGGTGCCCGCGCTGTTCGCGTTCACGCTGCTGTTCCGGGGCCAGCACGAGCGGTGGCGCTCCGGCGGCAGCGTCGGCCGTACGCTGCTGCTGCCGGCGCTGCCGATGCTTGCCGTGACCGCGTTGCCGACCTGGCTGGCGCACGCCCAGTCGCCGCTGTGGGCGACGCTGGTGGGCCGGGGCCCGGACAGCCTCACCGCTCCCGCGCTGGTGCAGATGGTCGCCAGCCGCGCCTTCGGCGCCGGCGGTGAGCTTCCGCTGGGCCTGATCCTGCCGCTGCCCATGCTGATCCTGTTCGTGCTGCTGTTCGTCGCGCTCATGGTCGGCTACGTGGATCGGCTCGCCATCCGGGTGGGGCGGCGCGGCGGCGCGGACGCGCCGCCCGCCGAGGCGGACGAGCCCGTCGGCAAGGTCACCGCATAGGGAAACCCCCGATTACGGGCGGTGACGTCGCGCCTAGCGTCGCAGGCATGGCAACTGACGCGCTCACACCGGCCCGGACCGCCCGCCTCCACCGCGCCCGCCTGGCGCTGCCCCTGGTGCTGCTCGCCCTGCTCGCGCCGGCCGGGTGCGACGCCTCCGGCGGTGACCCGCTCGACCCCACTGCGGCCGACGTCGCCGAGGACGCGGACCCGGACGCCGGCGCGATGGGCGGCGTCAATCCGCCGTGCCCGTTCACCGCCGCCCAGGTGTCCGAGATCGTCGGACAGAGCATGCGCGACGACGGCAACTGCCTGTTCGGCGACGGCAAGGGCGTGGCCAGCCTGGCCGTCACCACCGCCTCGCCGGCCGCCGGCAAGATGACCTACGAGTACCAGTACGACCAGGCCGGCAAGCAGTACGAGAAGGTCGTCGACCTGGACCGCGGCGAGCGGGGCTACCTGGCGGTCAAGGACATCAGCGGTGAGGCGGTGCTGATCGACGGCAAGGGCACCTACACCGTGACGATCAGCAGCTTCGGCGGCGGCACCGCGGGCAACGAGAAGATCCTGCGCCGCGCACTCGACGCGATCCCGGCCTGAGCGGGGCAGGCGTGCGAACCCGAGGACTGATCGCGCTCGCGTTGACCGCGACCCTGCTCACCGCGTCGGCCGGGTGCGGCGACGACGAACCGCCGGCCGCCGGTGGCACTGCGCCCGGCGCGGGCGCGCCGGTCGCGGACCCGACCGGGGAGGCACCGGCCGAGCCGAGCGCCGAACCGGTGGACGACGCCGCCGGGCCGGACGCCTGCGCGCTGGTGTCCAAGGCCGACGCCGAACGTCTCGCCGGCACGCCGCTCGACGAGCCGGTCGCCGCCGGGCAGTCGTGCACGTACACGGGACCGACGAGCGGGCCGACCGCCCAGGTCGAGTCGTTCGTGGGCGAGGGCGCCAAGAAGTACCTCGACATCGAGCGCCAGCTCGAGCACGAGATCCGTGAGCTGACCGGGGTGGCCGACGAGGCGCTGTTCACCGCGGAGGCGTTCTTCCTGCGCAAGGGCGAGCTGTGGGTCGCGGTGCGGCTGGTGCGGCTCAACGACCCGCAGGAGAACCGGGCGCCGCTGGAACGGCTCGCCCGTACCGTCGCCGGCCGGATGTGAGGCGGCCGGTGCGCGGCCGTCGGCTGCTCGCGGCCGGCGTGGCGGCGCTGCTCGCGGTGACCGGCTGCGCCGGGCCCACGCCCGGCCCGGCCGACGCGGGCGACGGGGAGCAGCCCCGCTACGGGCAGGCCCCGGCGCCGGGGAAGGACGTCACGCTGCAACCGGACGTGGTGCTGGTCGGCGGCGGCAGCCGCACCGTGCGGTCGGTGAGCCCGGACGGGCTGACCTGGCGGCTCGATCCCGGCGCGCGCGACGCCGACCGGCTCGCACCCGGCAAGGTCATGTTCCTCACCGGACGCGGCGTGGGCCGGGTGCTCGACCTGGCCGAGGAAGGCGGCGACCTGGTCGTCACGATCGGCCCGGTCGCGCTCACCGAGGTGATCCGCGACGGCACGTTCGGCGGGGACGACGTCACCCTCGACCGGCCGACCGTCTACGTGGCAGGCGAGCCGTCGTGGACCCGGGACGCCGCGGCGGCCGGTGGCACCCTCGGCCGGGCCCGTCCGCTCGCCGTCGCGCCCGCGCAGCCGCCACCGGCCCCGGGTGGGCAGGCGGCCGCGAGCGCCCAGGGCTACCGGGTGCAGACGTTCTGCTGCGCCGGCGGTGTCGGCACGCACTTCACGTACGACGACGGCGGCGTCCGGCTCGCCGGCACCGTCACGCTGACCGTCGGCCGTCCGGCCGCGTCGTTCCACCTGGCCATCGGCGCCGGCCGGGTGACCCGGGCCGAACTGGAGATCGGCGGCGGCTTCGGCATCAAGGTGGACTTCACCGCCGGCCTCGACGGCGGGCAGAACCACCGCAAGACGTTCCCGATCCCTGTCGACATCGCGTTCCCGATCGGGCTGGTCGCCGGCCTGCCGCTGTCGTTCACGGTGAGCCAGACGCTGGAGGTGGCCACCGCGTTCGGCGCCCGCCTGGGCACGTTCCGCGGCGCCGGCGAGTACGCGCTGGCCGGCAAGCTCGGCTTCGGCTACGCCAACGGCCAGGTGGGCTCGCGCGTGACGGAGGGCTTCGCGCGCCGGGTGAGCCTGCTCGACTCGCTCACCGGCGTCCCGGTCGGCGTGATGGGGCTGGTCGTCCGGCACGGCGTGCGGTTCACCATGGGCATCAGCGCGTTCCTGTTCACCGCCGGCATCTGGTTCGAGCTGGTCACCTCGTACGGGGCCACGATCGGGTCCGCGCTCGGCGCGCCGTACGCGGTGTGCCGCGGCGTCGGCCTCGGCGTACGGGCGAGGTTCGGCATCGGCTACCGCATCCTGGAACCCGTCGTCCAGGTGATCAACAAGTTCCTCAGCCTGCTCAGCCCGTCCCGGGCGCCCCGGATCCCGCCGATCGCGGCGACCGCCGGACCGAGTTGGCGCGCCGACGTCTACCACGACGAGGAGGTCGTCCCGCCCGTCTCGATATGCGGACAGGTTCCGCGCTAGGCCGCGCCGACGCTGGGTTCGCGGGCGCCGCTGTGCCACGATCCCGCCATGGACGCCGCACTGGTCGGCCGCGACGCGGTCGTCGAGCGGGTGTGGCGCGCCCTGGCGGCGGGCACTCCGGTGCTGCTCGACGGTCCCAGCGGCATCGGCAAGACGACGCTGTGGCGAGCCGTGCTCGACCACGCCCGGCGCACCGGCTGGCGGGTGCTGTCCGCCGCGCCCACCGAGGCCGAGACCGCGCTGCCGTACGCGGCGCTCGCCGACGTGCTCCGCCCGCTGGCCGACGCGCTGCCAGGGCTGCCGGCGCCGCAGCGGGCCGCGGCCGACATGGTGCTCCTGACCGGCGAGCACGACGGCGCGGCGGTCGACGAACGAGCAGTGGGCGCCGCCACCCGCACCCTGCTCGACACGGCGGTGACGGACGCGCCCCGGCTCCTGCTCGCCGTCGACGACCCGCAGTGGCTGGACCCGCCGAGCGCCCGGGCGCTGCGGTTCGCGCTGCGCCGCCTGTCCCGGTGGCCCGCCGTCCTGGCCACCCACCGCACCGGCGAGAACCCGCCGGCTCCGGTGCCGCTCGGGCTGGACGACGACCCGACCGGCCGGCACCCGCTGCTGCGCGCCGACGTACCGCCGCTGCCCGCGCCCGACCTGCACCGCATCCTGCAGGCCCGCCTCGGCGGCACGCTCAGCCGCCCGCTCGTCGAGCGGCTGGCGCGTGACGCGGACGGCAACCCGCTGCTCGCCGTCGAACTGGCCCGGGCGGTGCTGCGGCTGCCCCGCCCGCCCGCGCACGACGAAGACCTGCCCGTGCCGTCGTCGCTGCGCCGGTTGCTCGCCGAGACGCTGCGGACGCTGCCCGGCCCGAGCCGGGAGGCGGTGCGGCTGGCCGCGTTGCTGACCGTGCCGGACATGCGGGACCTGACGGCGGCGGGGACACCGCTCGGCGCGCTGGACGCGGCGGAGGACGCGGGGCTGGTCGTGGTCACGCCGAGCCGGATCAGCTTCGCGCACCCCCGGTACGCGGCAGCGGTCCGGGAGAGCATCCCGCCGGGGGCCCGGCGGCGGCTGCACGCGGTGCTCGCCCGCGCGGTCGCCGACCCGGACGAGCGGGCCCGGCAACTGGCCCGGTGCGCTGTGGCGCCGGACGCGGACGTCGCCGCCGACCTGGCCGCCGCGGCGGCCCGGCAGCGGATGCGCGGCGCGCCCGCGCTCGCCGCCGACTGGTACGCGCGGGCGGCCGAGCTGACCCCGCCGGCCGCGACCGCCGACCGCAACCGGCGTCGCCTGGACGCGGTGCAGTGCCGCATCGACAGCGGGGACTACGCGGCGGCCGGCCGGGCCGCCGAGGCCGCTGCCGCGGAGCTGGCCGGCGCCGAGCGGGGTGAGGCGCTGCTGCTGCGCGCGCTCGTTGCCTGGTGCGCCGACGACCTGGTCACCGCCGTGCGGGTGGCCGAGCAGGCGCTCGCCGCGGCCGGACCGGATGGGCACCTGGCCGGGCGGATCCACACGCACCTGACGATGTTCCACGACCGGCCGGAGACGGCGCGGGCGCACGCGCGGGCGGCGATCGCCCGGCTCTCCGACCGCGACGACCACCGCCCGCTGCTCACCGCCGCGCTGCTGCTGCTCTTCTTCCACGAGGTACGCGCCGGCGGAGAGGCGCCGACCGGGCTGCTCGACCGGGCGCTGGCGCTGGAGGCCGGTGAGCCGTCCTACCTGGCCGGTTCGGTGCCGGCGATCTGGTGGAAGGCCGTCGACGACCACGACCGGGCGCGGGCCCGGCTGCACCTGATGCTGGACCGGGCGGTGGCGCGCGGGGACGATCCGCTGCGGCACGAGGCGCTCACCCACCTCGGCGAGACGGAACTGCTGGCCGGGCGTTTCGCCGAGGCCGGTACGCACATCGCCGCCGCCCGCGACCTGGGTGAGCAGCTGGGCACGGGCCTGGTGGGCGAGAGCTGGCTGGCCGGCATGCTCGACGCGCACCGTGGCCGGCTGGCGCGGGCGGGCGCCGCCGCGGCCGGACTGCGCCGCGACGACGACCACGGCGACACGTGGAGCCGCCGGCTGCACCGCCAGCTCGCCGGGCTGGTGGCGCTCGCCTCGGGCGAGTGGGCCACGGCCGCGGCGGCGTACGGCTCGCTCGCTGCCGACCTGGACGGTTCGGGCATCGCCGAGCCGCTGGGGCAGCGGTTCGAGCCGGACTGGATCGAGGCGTGCGTGGGCGCCGGTGACCTGGACACCGCGCACGCGGCGCTGGACCGGCTGGCCCGCCGGCACGGGCGGCTGCCGCGACCGTGGACGACGCTCGGGCTGGCCCGCAGCCGGGTGCTGCTGGCCGGCGCGACGGGAGCGGACCCGGCCGAGGCGCTGGACGCGCTGGCGCAGGCCCGGGCCGCCGTGCCGGAGGCGGTGCTGCCGCTGGACCGGGCCCGCTGCCTGCTCGCCGCCGGCCGGGCGTACCGGCGGGTGCGTCGCCGGCGGGAGGCGCGGGCGGCGCTCGACGCGGCGGTGGCCGAGTTCGACGCCCTCGGCGCGTCCGCCTTCGCCGACCGGGCGCGGGCGGAGCTGGGCCGCATCGGCGCCCGCACCCCGGCCCCGACGACGCTCACCGCGACGGAGGAGCGGGTGGCCCGGCTCGCCGCCCGGGGGCAGACGAACCGGCTCATCGCCGACGCGCTCTACATCAGCCCGAAGACGGTCGAGGCGAACCTGGCCCGGGTCTACCGCAAGCTGGGCATCGCCAGCCGCGCCGAGCTGGGCGCGGCGATGGGCCGGCCGCCCGGGCAGTGACCGCTCAGGGCGCGGCGAACGTGTCCAGGTACGCGCCGAGCAGCTCGCGGGCACGCCCGGGCGGCATCCGCTCGGGGTGCGTCAGCGCGTGCAGCGCGAGCCCGTCGAGCAGGGCGTGCAGCCGCGCGGCGGCGCCGGGGTCGGGCACCGGTTCCCCGGTGAGGAGGCAGACCGCGAAGTCGACGGCGCGGCGGATGCCGTCGTCCGCCTCGGTCATCCGGGCCCGCGCGGCCGGGTCGGTCTGGGCGCGCGCGGCGAGCAGCAGCCACACCTCGGCCTCGCGGACGCGCTGGCGGTCCAGCGGCAGCAGGTGTTCCAGCACCCGCTGGGCGACCTCGCGCGGAGGGCCGGTCCGGTCGTCGGCGGCGATCCGCTCGGCCGCCTCGGCCTGCACGTGCTCCATGGCGAACACCAGCAGCTCGGTCTGGGTCGCGAAGTAGTGCCGCAGCGCGCTCGGTGACCAGCCCGCCTCGGCCGCGATGCTGCGCACGGTGGCGGCGCCGACGCCGTCGCGGTAGACGACCCGCCACATCGCCCGCGCCAGTTCGGCACGGCGCGCCTCGTGGTCGACGATCTTGGGCACGGGCCCCTCCGGACCTGGTTGACGGCCGCTGTTACGGTTATCGCACAGCGTACTAGAAAAGGAGGCCGCATGCTCGTGGCAGTGATCGTCGGGTGCGAGGTGGCGTTCTGGGTGGTCCTGCTCGCCGGACTGATCGCCCGGTACCCGCTGCGGCGACCCCGCCTCGGCGCCGCGCTGCTGATCGCCGTGCCGGTCGTCGACCTCGTCCTGCTGGCCGCCACGATGATCGACCTGCGCCGGGGCGCCACCGCCACGTTCGCCCACGGCCTCGCCGCCGCGTACCTCGGGTTCTCGGTGGCGTTCGGGCACAGCATGGTGCGCTGGGCCGACGAGCGGTTCGCGCACCGGTTCGCCGGCGGCCCTCCCCCGCGCCGGGCCCCGAAGTACGGGATGGCGCGGGCCCGGCACGAGTGGCGCGAGTGGGGCAAGGGCATGATCGGCTGGGCGGTCGCCTGCGCCGTGTTGCTGGCCGGCATCGCCGTGGTCGGCGACGGCGAGCGCACCGCCGAGCTGTGGGCCTGGGCCGGCCGGCTCAGCGTGGTGATGGCGGGCTGGCTGGTGTTCTGGCCGCTCGCGTACACCGTCTTCCCCAAGCGGGCGCCGCGCGACGCGTGACGCTCACCCGCCACGGCCGGTGATCCGGCCTCAGACCGGTTGATGCGCGTCGGTGACCGTCGACCGCCCGGCGGCGGACGGCTCACCGCGCCGATCGACGGCGATCGCGACCAGCAGCAGCCCGGCCAGCGCCGCCAGCGCCAGCGGTGGCGGCAGTACCGTCCCGAGCACGACCAGCGGCAACGCCGCACCGGCGACGGCCAGCCGGGCCGCTCCCACCGGCTGACCGGTCAGCCGCCGGAACAGCAGCCGTCCGGCCAGGTAGACGGCCGCGCCGCCGAACAGTGCCACCGCCGCCGAGCGGTTCAGCCGGGGCCCGGCCTCCGGGTCGGCGACGTGCTCCAGCACCTGTTCGACGCCGAGCGCCAGGTAGATGACCCCGGCGACGAGCAGCAGATGGGTCTGGCTGTAGGCGTCCGCGGCCATCCGATCCCGCCGCGCCGCCGGTGCGGCAGCGAGCGCCCGGGCCGCCGCCGGGGACGTGCGATGGAAGTAGAGCCACCAGAGGCAGACGGTCACCACGAAAGCGACGAGTGCCACGGCGAGGACCGGAGGCTCGGTGACGGCCGAGGCCGCGCCCACCCCCGCGGCCACCACCGACTCCCCCAGCGAGATGATCAGCACCAGGCCGTACCGCTCGGCGAAGTGCGTCGGGCTGCGCAGCGGCCAGGCGCCCCGGCGGGCGTACGACAGCCGTTGACCGGCCACCTCGACGGCGAAGCCCAGCACCCACAGCGCCGCGTGCGCGGCACCGTCCATCAGCGCGCCGAGCAGCAGCGGCACCCAGCCGACGGCGCTGACGAACGCGAAGAACCGGATCCGGGCGCGCAGTTCCGGGTCACCCGCCGCGGCCCAGTGGAACAGCGTCAGGTGCACCACGCGCAGCACCACGTAGGCCAGCACGACGATCAACGGCCCGTCCAGCCCCGGACCGGGCGTCCACGCCTGCGGCATGGCGAGCGCGGCAAGGAACAACGCGGCCATCGCGACCAGGAACCCGCCGCGCACCACTCCGACGTCGGCGGGCGTGTGGTTGCCCAACCAGGTGTACGACAGCCACGCCACCCAGAGCAGCACGAGCAGGAGCAGGCCCTTGGCCATCCCGGCCGGGGTCGGACGCGGCTCGATCAGCGCCATGATCCGGGTGAGCGCGAAGACGAAGACCAGGTCGAAGAAGATCTCGAAGGGGGTGACCCGGCGCTGGTCCGGCCCCGGCCGGGGCGCGCGCAGCCGCCCTCGCACCCGTTCGCGTCCCACGTCCGCCGCCCTCCGCCGGTCCACCTCCTGCGCCGACGGTAGGCGGCCCCGGACGGTTGAATCGGGTGATTCCCGCGATCACGCCCGGCTCGGTCCGCCGGACCGGTGCCCGCTGGGCGGCACGGCCGGGCTGTCGGGCCAGGCGGCGGCCGGCAGCTCAGCCGGCGTCGGCGTCCGGCCAGGCTGCGCGGACCAGCGCGGGCAGCATCTCGCCGGCCGGGCCGCGCAGGTTCACCGCGCAGATCGCGTCCAGCGGCGTCGGTACCGGGTTCACCTGCACCACGGGCGCGCCGAGACGGGCCGCCACGAGCGGGATCTCGGCGGCCGGGTGCACGAGCGCCGAGGTGCCCACTGTCAGCAGCAGATCGCAGCCGGAGGCCGCCTCGACCGCCGCGTCGAGTGCCGCCGACGGCAGCGCCTCGCCGAACCACACCACCCCGGGCCGCACCGGCGCGCCGCATCCGCCGCACGCCGGCGGGTCCAGAGGCCCGTCGTGCGGCTCCGGCGCGTCGTGCGGCTCTGGCGGATCGGCGGACGGCGGCGGGTCGGACGGCAGCGGCGCGGGGCGTGCGCAGGCCGAGCAGCGGGGCGCGAACAGGCTGCCGTGCAGGCGTACCGGGGCGGCGACGCCGCCGCGCTCGTGCAGGTCGTCGACGTTCTGCGTGATCACCACCGTCTCCGGCAGCCGGGCGGCGATCGCCGCGACCGCCCGGTGCCCCGGATTCGGGCGGGCCCGGCGCACCCCGCGCCGCCGTGCCTCGTACCAGCCCCAGACCAGCGCCGGGTCGGCCCGGAACGCCGCCGGGGTCGCCAGCTCCTGCGGGTCGTACCGCTGCCAGAGCCCGGTCTGGGCGTCCCGGAACGTCGGCACGCCGCTCTCGGCGGACATGCCGGCGCCGGTGAAGACCACCGGCCGCCGCGCGGCGGCAAGCAGCCGGCCCGCCTCGGCCAGCTCCGGCCCGGTCACACGTCCACCGTCAGCCGCACGTCGACCCGGTCACCCAGCTCGATGCCCTCGGCCCGGCGCGCCGCGACCCGCAGCGGCACCACGTACCGTCCGTCCTTCGGCCACAGCGACGTCCGCCAGTCGGTGCCGCCGATGCTCACCGTCACCGGGATCATGCCCCAGCCGTACGTGACCGACGCCGAGGCGGCCTCGATCGCCGCGCTCCGCTCGTCGGGCACCGTGACGAAGTGGTACGGCGCCGGGCCGCGCCAGAACCACACCTCGCCGCTGAACGCCAGCTCCATCCGGTCAGGATAGGGGCCGGGACCGACGTGACCACAGCAGCCGGAGCCCGGCCGCCGTCACCCAGGCGAACAGCGGGAACACGGCGACGCGTTCCATGCCGCCCACGCCGATGCCGGCGTCCACCCGGGACAGGAACAGCACGGTGCCGGCCAGCCCGAGCAGGCCCAGGACCGCGCTGACGGTCCGCAGCCCGCGCAGCAGCGGCGACCGCCCGGCGAACGCGGCGGCGAGCATCGCGGTGTTGCCGAACACGAAGACCAGCAGCGCGCCGAGCACGTGCAGGTTCTCGTCCACATCGGCCGGGTAGAGGCCGGCCAGCACGTACCCGGACCCGGCGGCCACTGTCGACGCGACGGCGACGGCCGCGGCGCGGCCCGGGCGCAGCGCCCGATGTGCGAGCAACGCGCCGAGCGCGAGCAGCAGCCCGGCGCCGACGAACACGGCGTTCATGGCCGGGTGCCACGGCGAGCAGACCGGGCGCGGTCGGCTGGTGTCCCACACGCCGCAGGTCACGTTGCCGAGGTCGCTGATGTTGTGCTCGGCCCAGCTGAACCCGGGCTGCTCCCAGGCCAGGCCGACGAGGACGTTGGCGGTCAGGAACGACACGGCGGCGAGCAGCCAGCATGCGCCCGCGAGGCGGTTTCTCATCCGCCGAGTGCACCGTCTCGGGGCGGCCCGGCGCACGGGGGGTGGCGGGCCGGTTCGGGGTAGGGCCAGACCTACCCGGAGCGCGGGGTCCAGCGGGCTGGGCCGGGCGGCGGGGCCTGGCTAGCGTCGGGCCATGACAGTTGATCACGGGCTGGCCGTTGCGTTGCGCCGCCGCCGCTACCTGCTCTCCGCGTGGCCGTGGCGGGCCCTGGCGTACGCCGTCACGACCCTGCCCCTGGCCGGCGCGACGGCGGTCGGGGCGGCGGTGGTCGCCGCGCCGCTGCTGCTGGTCGTCAGCGCGCTGCGGCGGGGCCGCCCGGTCGACGCCGGGGTGCTGGCGGTGCTGGCCGTGGTGGCACTGGTGGTGGTGGCGCTCGCCCCGCTGGCTGGCGCGCCGGTGGCGGCGGTCGAGCGGTGGCGCCTCGGCCTGGTCGACGACCGTCCGGTGACCGCGCCGAGGTGGCGGGGACTCGTCGCCCGTTTCACCACCGCCACCGGATGGCGGGAGGGCGCGTACCTGGCCGTGCTGGGGGTGGCGGTGCCGCTGGCGTACGGGATGTTCGGCCTGCTCGTGCTGCTGGACGTGGCGCTCGTCGCCGGTCCGTGGCTGGCCGGCGGCGAGGACCGGATCGTGCTGGTCTGGGCCACCGTCGACTCCCCGGCCGAGGCGGTCCCGTACGCGCTCGCCGGTCTGCTGGCCGTCCCAGCACTGGTCTACCTGGCCGGGCTGCTGGTCGCGGCCCAGGCGGCGGTGGCCCGCCGGCTGCTCGACGACGCGCCCGGCGGCGCGGCCCTGCGCGAGGTGACCCGGTCGCGCGCCCGCCTGGTGGGCGCCTACGAGGCGGAGCGGCGCCGCATCGAGCGGGACATGCACGACGGCGCGCAGCCGCGCCTGACCGCCCTGACGCTTCAGCTCGGGTTGGCCCGCCTCGACGTGCCGGACGACTCCCCGGCGGCGAAGCCGCTCGCGGTGGCGCACGAGCAGGCCAAGGAGCTGATGGTGACGTTGCGCGGGATCGTCCAGGGCATCCGCCCGCAGCAGCTCACCGAACTCGGCCTGGCCGGGGCGGTCGGCGAGCTGGCCGCGCGGTCGGTCGTACCGGTCACCGTGCGCGCGGACCTGACCCGCCCGGTGCCCGACCTGGTGGAGACCACCGCCTGGTACGTGGTCTCCGAGACGCTCGGCAACGTCGCCCGGCACGCCGGGGCCGGCCGGGCGCAGGTGCGGCTGACCCGCGACGACCGGCGGCTGGTGGTGGAGGTGCGCGACGACGGCCGGGGCGGCGCCGACCCGGCGCGCGGCACCGGCCTGACCGGGCTCGCGGACCGGGTGGCGGCGGTGGACGGGCGGCTGCTGCTGTCCAGCCCGCCCGGCGGGCCTACCCTCGTCCGGGTGGAGCTGCCGTGCCGTCCGTGATCCGGGTCGTCCTCGCCGAGGACGAGGTGCTGCTGCGGGAGGGCCTGGTCGGTGTACTGACCCGGTTCGGCTTCGCGGTGGACGCCGCCGTCGGCTCCGCCCCGGAGCTGCTCGACGCGGTCCGCACGCACCGGCCCGACCTGCTGGTGACCGACATCCGGATGCCGCCGCAGCACCGCGACGACGGCCTGCGCGCCGCGGTCACGCTACGCGCGGAACGCCCGGACCTCGCCGTGGTGGTGCTGAGCCAGCACGTGCAGAGCGGGTACGCCGCAGCGCTGCTCGACAGCGGTGACGGCAACCGTTTCGGCTACCTGCTCAAGGACCGGGTGGCCGACGTCGCGGAGTTCGCCGGCACGCTGCGCCGGGTGGCGGCCGGCGGCACCGCCGTCGACCCGGACGTGGTGCGGCACCTGCTGCGCCGCCCCCGTGACCCGCTCGCCGCGCTGTCCCCCCGTGAGCGGGAGGTGCTGGGGCTGGTCGCCGAGGGCCACTCCAACAGCGCGATCGCGGCGCGGCTGTACGTCACCGAGGCGGCCGTCGGCAAGCACGTGGGCAACATCCTGGCCAAGCTCGGCCTGCCGCCGGACGAGGACACCAACCGCCGGGTGCTGGCGGTGCTCGCCTACCTGCGCGCGGAGAGTTGACCGGCGCTACAGGCTCATCGGCACGGGGTCCGTGGCCAGCGCCCGGAACCGCTCGCGCGGGTCGGGCACCAGCCGCCGCTCGGCCAGGTCGAGCAGGCCGCCGACGCCGCTGACCGAGGCGACCGGCGTGCCGTCCGCGCGGGTGAACTCCTGGCTGATCCGGAACGTCTTGCCCTCGCCCCAGTGGAACTCGCAGGTCACGTCGACCTCGTCGCCGCCGCGCAGCTCCCGCAGGTAGCGCACCGTCACCTCCAGCGCGACCGGCCCGACACCGCCGGCGAGCAGCCGGTCCTGGCCGACGCCGGACGCGCGCAGGCACTCCCAGCGGGCGTGCTCGGCGTACTGGAGGTAGACCGCCTGGTTGAGGTGCCCCTGCGTGTCGAGTTCGTAGCCGCGCACGGTGACGCGTACCCGGAACGGATCTGCCATGGCGGCAGCCTAACCAGCGGCGCCGACAAATCGGCGTGCGGTCCGGGCCGCGCGGCTCTAGCCTGCCCGGCGTGACTCTGGAGATCGTGACCCTGGCCGATCGGCCCGACCTGGCGCCGCTGCTCGACGCCGACTTCGACGGCGCCTGGCCGCCGTTCATGCTCTGGGACCCGATGGGCGCGCTCTACTACGGCGTCGCGCACGACCTCTACCCGGAGTTCGTCTTCGCCGCCGTCGACCCGGCCGAGCCGGGCCGGGCCGTCGCCCGGGGGTACGCGGCGCCGCTGCGCTGGACCGACGACGAGCTGCCCGACGGCGGCTGGGACCGGATGATCCAGCGGGCCACGCTCGGCCGCCTCACCGGGTCCACCCCCAACCTGGTGTCCGCGCTGGAGATCTGCGTGCGCCCGGACCGGCGCGGCGGCGGCGTGTCCGGGCTGATGCTCGACGCCATGCGCGCCGCGGTGGCCCGCGCCGGGTTCGACACGCTGGTGGCGCCGGTGCGCCCGAACGGCAAGGCCGCCGCCCCGGACGTGCCGATGACCGAGTACGCGGCCCGGCGCCGCCCGGACGGGCTGCCGGCCGACCCGTGGCTGCGGGTGCACGTACGGGCCGGCGGGGTGATCGAGCGGGTCGCGCCCCGGTCGATGACGGTGACCGGCACGCTCGCGGACTGGCGGCGCTGGACCGGGCTGCCGTTCGACACCTCCGGGCCGGTGCGGGTGCCGGGCGCGTTGACGCCGGTGCTCGTCGACGTCGACCACGACCACGCCGCGTACGTGGAGCCCAACGTGTGGGTGCGCCACCGCCTCTGACCGGTCAGGCCGGCCAGGCGTGACCGATCCCGTCGAGCAGCAGGACCACGCCCTCGGTGGCCGCCTCCCGGTCCCGGGAGATCTCCCGGTACTCCGGCGAGGTGGACCAGCGCTCGAAGTCCTCCCGGCTGTCGAACGACAGCAGAACCGCCTTCTGGTGCGGCCACTCCCCCTCGACCACGCGCGGGCTGGTGTCGGCGGCGAGCAGCCGCCCGCCGTAGCGGGCCAGCACCGGCGGGAAGGCGGCGGCGTACCTGTCGTAGCGAGCCCGGTCGTGGATGGTGAGCTGCGCGAGGGCGTAGACGGTCACCGGCTCAGGTTACCGATCGCCCGAGCGCTCCGGCCTCGTCCGTCGGGCCGGATCCCGCGCCGTCGCGAGCCGGGTCAACTGTCCGGTGTGCTCTAGCCATTATGGCCCTGACCTGCGAATACTTATAGCAGATTCGCGTGGCGTGGGGGAAAGAGGTGGGGCGCGATGATCGAACAGGAGACCCAGCCGGAGGCCATACCCGAGCCCCGGAACACGCCGGAGGGCCGGCGGGAGCGGTCCACCGCGTCCGTTCCCAGCGCGGTGTGGCAGGTCCGCGTCCGCACCAAGCTCGACGACCTGTACCAGCAGCTCGCCGCGCTGTCCGCCCGCGACCCCGAGCTGGTCGCGGGGCTGCGCGCGCAACTGTCCGGGGTGGAGGCGGTGCTCGGGCGCAGCGGCGTGGTCGAGTGGCTGCGCGGCGGCAACCTGGAGTACGCGTGGCAGACGATCCACTCGGTGGAGCGGGCCATGGTGGCGCTGCGCAGTTCGGACGAGCTGACCGGGCTGCTGCCCGCGTACCGCAGCGCGGCGGCGCAGGTGCTGCCGGCCGACGACAAGGTGCTCACCGACCTCGACTCCGCGACCGGCGGCGTGCCCGTGGAGTTGCTGCGCGCCCGGGTGCAGGCGCTGCTGCTTCGCTACCACTCCGCGTCCGACGAGTTCCACGAGTCGGCGCGGCGGCTGCGCAACCGGATGCTCGGGCTGTCGGTGTTCGCGCTGCTGGCGGAGGTCCTCGTGGTGCTGGTGCAGTGGCGCACCCACGACCTGCGGCTGCTGGAGGCGCCGACCGACGCCGGTGGCGTGCCCGCCTGGCGGCTGCTGTTCTTCGTGCTGATCGCCGGGGCGCTCGGTGCGTTCCTCAGCGCGCTGCCCTCGATGATCACCTCCCGGTCCGGCGGGCTGCCCTACAAGCTGCCGTTCCAGCAGGGGCTGCTGAAGCTCGCGATCGGCCCGCTGGTGGCGGTGGTCGGCATCATGCTGGTCATCGGCGGCCTGGTGGAGACCAGTGTGAGCAGCACCGCCGCGCTGCTGGGCCTGGCCATCGTGTTCGGTGCCGGGCAGCAGGCGGTCACCGCGTTCGCCGACCGGCGGGCGGCCGAACTGCTCGGCCCGGCGGCCAAGAGCTGATCGGGCGCGGGTCACCACCGGCCCTGGGTAGCCTGATCCCATGATCTTCATTACCGCCAAGTTCCGGGTCCGCCCGGAGGACGCCGACAACTGGCCGCGGATCGCCGCCGACTTCACCGCCGCGACCCGGGCCGAGCCCGGCTGCCTGTGGTTCGACTGGTCGCGCAGCCTGGACGACCCGACCGAGTACGTGCTGGTCGAGGCGTTCCGCGACGACGAGGCGGGCGCGGCGCACGTGCAGTCGGAGCACTTCCGGACCGCCCAGCGCACGCTGCCGCCGCACCTGGCCGAGACGCCCCGGATCGTCAACGTGACGGTGCCGCAGCAGGACTGGTCGCGCCTGGGCGAGATGGCCGTACCCGGCGACGCCTGACCGGACGGCGCGGCCCGGGAACGCGCGGGCGGCGCGGCGCGCCGGTCAGGGGGATCGTCAGGCCGTACGCGGCGAGGATCTCCAGGATCGGCTGGTAGTAGCTGGTGCCGCCGCTGGCGCAGTTGCCGCTGCCGCCGGAGAGGACGCCGATGACGGTGCCGGTCGCGGCCACGTAGAGCGGGCCGCCGCTGTCGCCCGGCTCGGCGCAGATGTTCGTGCGGATGAGCCCGGTGACGCTGCCCTCGGCGTAGTTGACAGTCGCGTTCAGCCCGGTGACCGAGCCGCACCGCACGCCAGTGGTGGCGCCGCTGCGGCAGACCGCCTGCCCGACGTACGCGCTGCCGGCGGCGGTGACGGTGACCTGCCCCGGGTAGGTGTGGATCGCGCTCGGGTAGGCGACGGTCCCGGTGTAGCGGACCACGCCGTAGTCGTTGCCGGGGAAGCTGCTTCCGGTCCGGCTGCCCAGCACCGTGGTGCGGGCGCTGTCGGTGTACCAGGTGGCGGCGAGGCGGGTGCAGTGCCCGGCGGTGACGAAGTACCAGGTGGCGCCGCTGCGCACGTTCGCGCCCAGTGAGCAGCGCCCGCTGCCGCCGTAGATCGCCTGGCCGCCGGCGATGAGCGTGCGCAGCCGCCCGGGTTCGTGGCGCAGGACCGCGCCGGCCCGGTCGGCCGTGCGGCGCAACGCGGACAGTTCGCTGCCGCGTACCGTGTCGTCGGCGGTGACGGTGAGCCGGCCGGTGGCCGGGTCGTGTCCCCAGGCGGTGCCGGGTGTGCGGATCCCGGCGAGCACGGCGGGTCCGGCCGGCGCGGCGACGCCGGCGCGGGCGACCGCCGGGGTGCCGGCCAGCAGGGCGGCGAGGGCAAGTGCGACGAGCGAGGGCCGGCGCATCCGGAGGACCCCTTCCATCGTCTACGGTCGATTCACCAAGCATCGGCCCGGGGACGCGATCCACTCAAGCGGCAGTCACCGTCGTCGGCCCGCGCGCGAGCAGCTCGCCCCGAAACTTCCGGAGCCGCGCCGGGCGGCGCAGCCATGCCCGCACACCGCCCCCGCCCGGGGTTTCACCTCTCCACCCCGGCACCGGGCGCCGGCAGGTCGGCGCATCGAGGTGATTAAGTTTTCGGAACGCTTCCGGTAGGC
Source organism: Micromonospora sp. TSRI0369 (assembly GCF_001905625.1). Classification (NCBI taxonomy): domain Bacteria; kingdom Bacillati; phylum Actinomycetota; class Actinomycetes; order Micromonosporales; family Micromonosporaceae; genus Micromonospora; species Micromonospora sp. TSRI0369. The sequence goes on along the minus strand of NZ_LIVU01000003.1, from coordinate 883,490 downwards.
TCCGGGCAGAGATTCGCTTCGATCCACTCACGATGTGCCGGGGAGTCACTCCCTGACCTGACGCGGCCACCGGGCGGCCGCGCGGAGCCGACATCGTGGCGGGCGGTGGCCGGAGCGATCCGATCCCTTTGACAGGCTAGGAGAGGCGTTCAGATGGACAAGTTGCTCGCCCGCGGCAGCGGGAGCGCGGCAGCCCGGTCACGCCCGCGGACCGCTGTGGTCGCGATGGTGGCGGGGGCCGCGGTGGTCGCCGCCACGATAGCGGTGGCGACCAGCGCCAGCGCCGGCACGACGCTCGGCGCGTCGGCGGCGGAGCAGGGCCGCTACTTCGGCACGGCGGTGGCGGTGAACAAGCTGTCCGACAGCACGTACGTCGGCATCCTGAACCGCGAGTTCAACATGGTCACCGCCGAGAACGAGATGAAGTGGGACGCCACCGAGCCGTCCCGGAACCAGTTCAACTTCAGCGCCGGCGACCGGCTCGTCGCGCACGCTCAGGCCAACGGCATGCGGGTACGCGGCCACGCGCTGCTCTGGCACCAGCAGCAGCCCGGCTGGACGGGAAGCCTGTCCGGCAGCGCGCTGCGCGACGCGATGATCAACCACGTCACCCAGGTCGCCACCCACTACCGAGGCAAGATCCACTCCTGGGACGTGGTGAACGAGGCGTTCGACGACGGCAACAGCGGCGCCCGGCGCAACTCGAACCTCCAGCAGACCGGCAACGACTGGATCGAGGCCGCGTTCCGGGCCGCCCGCGCCGCCGACCCCGGCGCCAAGCTCTGCTACAACGACTACAACATCGACAACTGGAGCTGGGCCAAGACCCAGGGCGTCTACAACATGGTGCGGGACTTCAAGTCCCGCGGCGTGCCGATCGACTGCGTCGGCCTCCAGTCGCACTTCAACAGCGGGTCGCCGTACCCGAGCAACTACCGCACCACGCTGCAGAACTTCGCCGCGCTCGGCGTCGACGTGCAGATCACCGAGCTGGACATCGAGGGCTCCGGCAGCGGCCAGGCCACCTCGTACGGCAACGTGACCCGGGACTGCCTGGCCGTGGCGCGGTGCAACGGCATCACCGTGTGGGGCATCCGCGACACCGACTCCTGGCGGGCCAGCGGCACCCCGCTGCTGTTCGACGGCAGCGGCAACAAGAAGCAGGCGTACACCGCCGTGCTGAACGCGCTCAACGAGGGCGGCACCCCGCCGCCCACGACCGCGCCGCCGACCAGCACCCCGCCCACCTCGACCCCGCCCACCTCGACCCCGCCCACCTCGACCCCGCCCACCTCGACGCCGCCGACGACTCCCCCGCCGACCGGCGCCTGCACCGCCACGATCACCACCAACCAGTGGCCGGGCGGCTTCGTCACCAACGTCCGCATCACCGCGGGCTCCAGCGGGCTCAACGGCTGGGCCGTGTCGCTGACCGTGCCGTCGGGCTCGGCGGTCACGAACACCTGGAGCGCCCAGGCCAGCGGCACCAGCGGTGCGGTGACCTTCCGCAACGTGGACTACAACCGCCAGGTCGGTGCCGGTGGCACCACCGAGTTCGGATTCCAGGGCACGGGTACCGCGCCCTCCGGCACGCCGACCTGCGCGGCGGGCTGACCGTCGGCGCGACCCGGCACGGGAGCACCGTGCCGGGTCGCGTCCCCGGCGGACATCGGCCCGCGACCGTACAGTGGGGTGGGTCCTGTCCCACCGCCATCGCCGGAAGGACCACAGTGAACCGACGCATCAGGACCGCCCTCGGCGTCGCCCTGACCGCCACCCTCGTGACCACCGCCGCCCCGGCGCCCGCCGCCGCCCACGACCGCCGCCCGAGCGTCATCGCGCTGCCGGACGGCTTCGCGCCGGAGGGCGTCGCCACCGCCGGCCGGTACGCCTGGTTCGGGTCGCGGGCCACCGGTGAGATCTACCGCGCCGACCTGATCACCGGGGCGGGCAAGCAGGTCAGCCCCGCCACCGGCACCCCGTCGCTCGGCCTGAAGGTCGACGCACGGGGCCGGCTCTTCGTCGCCGGCGGCACCGCCGGGGACGCCCGGGTCATCGACACCCGCACCGGCGCCGTGCTCGCGAGCTACCGGTTCGCCGAGGCGCCGACGTTCGTCAACGACGTGACGCTCACCCGCGACGCCGCCTGGTTCACCGACTCGAACCGGCCGGTGCTCTACCGCCTGCCGCTCGGACGCGGCGGCACGCTGCCGCCCGCCGACGGGTTCACCACGCTGCCGCTGACCGGCGACTTCCAGCAGACCGGCACCGGCGTCAACCTCAACGGCATCGCGCCCACACCGGACGGGCGCGCGCTGATCGTCGTGCAGTCGAACACCGGCACCCTGTTCCGGGTGGACCTGGCCACCGGCGTCACCACCGCCGTCGAGGTGCCGGGCGCCACCTTCCTCAACGGCGACGGCCTGCTGCTGCTCGGCCGCACGCTGTACGTGGTGCAGAATTTCCTCAACCAGGTCGCCGTGGTCGACCTGAACCGCTCCGGCACGGCCGGCGTCGCGCGCGGCGTCATCACCGACCCGGGCTTCGACGTGCCGACCACCGTGGCCGCCGCGCTCGGCCGGCTCTACCTGCCGAACGGCCGGTTCACCACCCCGCCGACGCCGACCACCCCGTACACGGTCGTCGCTGTCGACGCGCGCTGAGCCACCCCGGCCGCCACCCCGTCCGGGTGGCGGCCGGCCGGCTCACTCCTCCATCTCCGGCCCGAGCAACCGGATCTCCTCGATGTCGATGGCCGCCTGGAGCTGCCGCAGCACCGCGTCGTCGATCTGCCTGGTGTTGCGCAGCCGGGTGATCTCCTGCCGCTTGTGGTCCAGCACCCGCAGCCGCAGCCGGCGGGCCATCTCCCGCTCCCCCTCCGCGTCCTCGCCGCCCGGGTCACGAACGTCGGCCAGGTGGTCCTCGTAGTCGGCGCGCAGCCGGTCCACGGTGTCCTGGGTGGCGCCCACGTCGCTGGCGGCCCGCGGCAGCGCCTCCAGGGCGGCCTCGGTGGCCCGGATCCGGGCCCAGCGCACCTCCTCGTCCCGTTCCCGGTCGCCGTTCAGGCCGGCCCAGCCCACGACGGCCGGCAGCGTCGTGCCCTGCACCAGCATGATCAGCACGATCACCACGACGGTGACGAAGATGATCAGGTCGCGTTCGCGCACCGGGGTGCCGTCGTGCATGGTGACCGGCACGGCGAGCGCCGCGGCGAGCGAGACGGCGCCGCGGAACCCGGCCCAGCCCACAGCGGTACGCATCCGGAAGTCGAAGTGCCGCGCCCGGCTCGACTCGCGGCGGTCCACCCGTTGCAGCACCGACACCGACAGGTGCACCCAGACCAGCCGGATGGCCACCACGACCGCCGCGACGAGCACCGCGATGCCGAGCGAGGCGGTCGGCGAGTGGCTGGTGATGCCGCGCAGCGAGCGGGGCACCTGCGTGCCGAGCAGCACGAAGAGGCCGCCGTTGACCATGAAGGTGGACAGGTCCCAGAACGCGAACGCGGTGACCCGGGAGCGGGCCCGGATCACCCGGGGCGCGGCGTAGGACAGCACCAGCCCGGACACGACGACCGCCAGCACACCGCTGGCGTGCACCGCGTCGGCGAGCAGGAACGCGACGAACGGGGTGAGGATGCTCAGCCCGCCCTCGCGCATCGGGTCGTCCACGTGCTTGCGGATCAGCACCACGACCGCGCCGACGAGCAGGCCCGCGGCCACCCCGCCGGCCGACTTGCCGACGAACTCGCCGGTGAGCAACAGCGGCCCGGGCACCGTCCCGCCCGCGACCACGCCCGCCGCCACGGCGAAGAGCACGAGCGCCGTACCGTCGTTGACCAGGCTCTCCGCGCGCAGCGTGGTGAGGATGCCGCGCGGCATCCGTTTGGCCAGGCCGGCCACGGCGGCGGCGTCGGTGGGCGCCAGGACCGCGCCGAGCACCCAGGCGGAGGCCGCCGCCACGCCGAGCGCCTGCGCGGTGAACGCGACAGCGGCCATCGTGACGATCACCAGCACGACGGCGAGGCCGATGATCACGACCAGGTTGGCCCGGATCTCGCGCAGGCTGATGACCAGGCTCTCCCGGTAGAGGATCGCCGGGAGGAACAGCACCAGCACGACCTCGGGTTCGAGGATCAGGTTGTCGAACGGCGGCAGCAGGCCGATCAGCGCGCCCAGGGCGATCAGCAGGACGGGCGGCGCGACACTGTAGCGACCGCCGATCGTGGTGCCGACGAGCACTGTCGCGCCGAGCACCGTGATCAGCAGGAGTGCTTCCACGCCGTACCCCCGTCACCGTCCCCCGGGTCCCTACCGTGCCCCACGACGGCGCCCGGACGGGGCGGAATCGGTGATCGCTACTCGAAGCGGGCCGGGTCCCCGGCGCCGCGACGCAGGATCTCCGGCTCGTCGCCGGACAGGTCGACCACGGTGGTCGGCTCCAGCCCGCAGTCACCGGCGTCGACCACGGCGTCGATCAGGTGGTCGAGCCGTTCCTTGATCTCCCAGCCCTGGGTCATCGGCTCGTCCTCGCCGGGCAGCAGCAGCGTGCTGGACAGCAGCGGCTCACCCAGCTCGGCCAGCAGCGCCTGGGTCACCGTGTGCCTCGGCACCCGTGCCCCGACCACCCGCCGCCGCGGGTCCTGCAGCCGCCGGGGCACCTCGGCGGTGGCCGGCAGCAGGAACGTGTAGCTGCCCGGGATGACCGACTTGACCTGGCGGAAGACCGCGTTGCTGAGCTTGACGAACTGGCCGAGCTGGGCGAAGTCGGCGCACATCAGCGTGAACGGGTGCCGGTCGTCGAGCCGCCGGATCTCGCGGATGCGCTCCACCCCGTCGCGGTTGCCGATGCGGCAGCCGAGCGCGTAGCAGGAGTCGGTCGGGTACGCGATCACCCCGTCGGCGCGCAGCAGATCCACCACCTGCCGGATCACGCGGGGCTGGGGATTGTCCGGATGCAGGTCGTAGTACCTCGCCACGACGGTCAGCCTATGTCCGCGCCGGGCCGGACGCAGGTTTGCCGGGCGCCGATTCCGGAAACAGGTGGGGGCCGTTCACGACAGGGGGGACCGAATCATGTCCGAAGCCAGCACAGACCGCGTCGCCGACCGCCCCGCGGAGGTGACCGATCCGCTGCTGTGGGACCTGGCCGCCGCGGTGGCCGACGCGCACCAGCCCGACGCCGAACGTGTCTGCGCGAGCCCGAGCTGCGCCGGGGCCGCCTGGCCGTGCGCCGCGTGGAACGCCGCCCAGACCGCGCTCACCACGGCCCGGACGCCGCGGCCCGGCACGCCGTCGCGCCCCGCCGCGGCGCCCGGCCCGATCGCGTCGCGCCCCGCCGGGACCGTCGCCCCGGCCGCCCGGCCGCACGCCACCGGCCAGCCGGCCGCCGCTGACGCCACGGAGCGGCTCGCCGCCACGGCCGCCTGAGCGCGGGTACGCGCCGCGCCGCCCCCGGTCACCGGCCGGGGGCGGCGCCGTGTGCGGTCGTCCGCCCTGCTCACCGGGCGTACGGGAGGCTGCTGCGGAGGGTCAACCACAGCGGTGGAGAGCGCTCTCTTTGGTAACAGGACATTGACGGATCCGTAACCCGAACCTTAATGTCCCTTCCCAAGAGAGCGCTCTCACAGCGATCGACCATCACCCCGTACCCCCGCTTCTCCTCCGTGAAGGGGACCTCCATGACCCTCCTGCGGGACTTCTCCCCCGACCCCGTACCCGCGACGCCCGTCCCGTCCCCGACCCGGCGGCGTGGCCGGCGGGCAGCCGCCCTCGTCGCCGCGTCAGTGCTCGCCGCCGGCCTGCTGGGCGTCGTCGTCGGCGGTGGCGGCACCGCCACCGCCGGCGCCGTCGGCGCGGGCAGCTACACCGAGACGCGACCGGCCGGCGCCCTGCTGCCGAAGGGCTGCGGCGCGATCAGCACCAACCCGAGGACGTTCACCACCGCCGACGCGCCGGCCGGCGCGATCCCCACCAACGACTGGTGGTCCTCGCTGATCTGGAAGCGCAACAACTGCACGGGCAGCGAGGTCCTGCACGCGCATCCGCTGGCGTACAAGGCCGAGAACAACGGGCTCGGACTGTCCTACACCACCACGCCGGCGATCAGCGGCACCGCCACCGGCGTGGGCGAGTTCCACTACCCGTACACCGAGGACGTGCGCGTCGGGATGCCCGGCCTGGCCGCGCCGGTGGTCAAGGCCGCCGGCTGGACCGACTGGACGGTCACCGCCGACTGGAGCGACGGCAGCCGCACCATGCGCGCCACCATCGGCCACGGCCTGCCGATCGGCTACTACACGGTCAGCGGCGGCACCGCGCAGCTCACCGCCGCCGGCACGCCCACCGTCTGGCGCAACTCCGGCGCCACCATCGGCTTCACCGTCCGTGGCCATGACTACGTCGCGTACGCGCCGACCGGCGCGACCTGGACCGTCAACGGCACCGGCATCAGCTCGACGCTGGCCGGCAAGGGGTACTTCTCGGTGGCCGCGCTGCCCGGCGGCGGCGACCGGGCCGCTCTCGCCGACACCTACGCCCGCTACGCCCACGCGCACGTCACCGGCACCCGGATGAGCTACGCCTACGACCCGTCCGCCGGCACCGTGCGCACCACGTACACGTTCACCACCACGCCCCGCGAGGGCAGCGAGACGAAGACGGTGGTCGCGCTCTACCCGCACCAGTGGCGCAGCCTCACCGGCGCCACCCCGATCAGCCAGACGTACGTCTCGGCGCGCGGCGCCATGCGGATCCTCACCGGCGTGCCGTCGTTCACCACCACGATGCGCTTCACCGGCGTGCTGCCCGAGGTGCCCGCCGTCGGCGACTCCAGCGGCGCGGACCTGTCCACAGTCACCGGCTACCTGAACGCCGAGCAGGGCAACCCCGAAGGCGTCAGCGGCCCCGACACGTACTGGGCCGGCAAGGGACTCGGCCGGGCCGCACGGATCGCCGAGATCGCCGACCAGCTCGGGCAGACCTCGGTCCGTGACTCCGCGCTGACCGCGATGAAGAACCGGCTGACCAACTGGCTCACCGCGGGCTCGGGCGAGTCCGGCCAGCTGTTCTACTACGACCGCAACTGGGGCACGCTGATCGGCTACCCCGCCTCGTACGGCTCCGACGAGGACCTCAACGACCACCACTTCCACTACGGCTACTTCATCGCCGCCGCCGCCACGGTCGCCAAGTTCGACCCCGGCTGGGCCGACGACAGCCGCTACGGCGGCATGGTCGACCTGCTCATCCGCGACGCCAACAACTACGACCGCGCGGACAGCCGCTTCCCCTACCTGCGTGACTTCGACATCTACGCCGGGCACGACTGGGCCTCCGGGCTGGCGCCGTTCTTCGCCGGCAACAACCAGGAGTCCTCGTCGGAGGGGATGAACTTCGCCAACGCGCTGATCCAGTGGGGTCAGGCCACCGGCGACACCGCCGTCCGCGACGCCGGCGTCTACCTGTGGACCACCCAGTCCGCCGCTATCTCCGAGTACTGGTTCGACGTGTACGACCAGAACTTCCCGTCCGCGTTCGGGCACAAGACCGTCGGCATGGTGTGGGGCGACGGCGGGTCGTACTCCACCTGGTTCTCCGCTGCGCCGGAGATGATCCAGGGCATCAACATGCTGCCGATCACCGGTGGTCACCTCTACCTGGGCGACTTCCCCGAGTACGTCAAGGCCAACTACGCCGAGCTGGTCACCAACAAGGGCGGCCCGCCGACGGTGTGGCAGGACATCATCTGGGAGTTCCTGGCCCTCGGCGACGGCGAGCAGGCGTTGCGCAACTTCCGCGCCAACAGCGGATTCACCAGCGAGGAGGGCGAGAGCAAGGCGCACACGTTCCACTGGATCCGCAACCTGGCCGCGCTCGGCACCGTGGACACCACAGTGACCGCGAACCACCCGCTGGCGAAGGTGTTCGTCAAGAACGGCGTCCGCACCTACGTGGCGTCGAACATCACCGCCCGCCCGCTCACCGTCACGTTCTCCAACGGCGTCACGCTCACCGTTGCGCCCGGGAAGACCGCCACCTCCGGGGCGTACACGTGGAGCGGCGGCAACGCCACCGGCGGCGGAACCGTGCCGACCGGCGGCCCGACGACCTCGACGCCCAGCCCCACCCCGACCACCGCGAGCCCGACGCCGACCTCCGCCAGCCCCAGCCCGAGCACGAGCAGCCCGGCGACGCTGAAGCCGGTGCGGTACCTGCGCTCCGGCGGCGGGCTCGACGGGACCGCCGGCACGAGCGGCACGGTGAACGTGGCGGCGGCGAACGGCAACCACGACGGCACGCCGACCAACCCGCAGGTGTTCACCGCCACCGGGCTGACCGGCACGTTCACCGGCGGCGCCACCGCGTTCGACCTGGCCGTCGACGCGGGCGCCGCGGTGGGTAACGGCGTCCAGATCCGGGTCTCCTACGACCTGACCGGCAACGGCAGCGTCGAGCGGGTGGAGACCTACAGGTACTTCGCCACCGACCCGATCCCGGGCGCGGAGCGTTACCGGCAGACCCAGGGCCTGCTCTCGGCCACCGGCACGCTCGGCAACATGTCGGGCGGGACGGTGCGCGTCGAGGTGTGGAACGCCATCGGCGGCGCGCCCACGACCCTCGGCGTCGGCAACACCTCGACGGTCACGCTGCCGTACCGCTGACGGCACCGGTTCCGGCGCCCCGGCTCACCGCCGGGGCGCCGGTCCACATCCGGGGCGCAGGTCCACGTCCGGGCCGAGGGTCCCCTCCGGGGCGCAGTTGCCCTCGGGGGAGCCGGTTGGCATCCGGGGCGCCGACTCAGGTCCGGGGTCACGGCCAGCGGGTGGCGGTGGCCTCGAACAGTTCGCCGTCGCTGGCCACCGGGATGACGCAGAGCAGATGCCCGCCCGGCGCGCGCAGCACCTGGCAGTCGAGCCAGCGGGACACCGGCGTGGCGCCCAGCCCACGCAGCCGCTCGACCTCGGCCGCCACGTCGTCGGTCTCGATGTCGAGGTGGTAGCGGGGCGCGTCGTCGACCGACTGCACGGCGGTGACCAGCCCCGGCGCCACGTCGGCCAGGCCGGTGAACTCCGGCTCGGCCGGATCGGTACGCGGGTCCGCGCCGAGCGCGGCGGACCAGAACGCGGCGGACTCCCCCGCCTCGTCCTTCGGCGCGTCGATGATCAGGGCGTACAACCGCGATCGATGCATCGCCCGAGCCTAACCGTGCCGGCCGTCGGCGGCGGCCCGGCGAGGTCAGGCGGTCACGTGGGCGCTGTCGCCCGCTGTCGCGGCGAATGACGTGCCGCTGACCATCCGCGCCGCGTCGGAGGCGAGGAACACCACCAGCGGCGCGACGTCCTCCGGCTCCACCCACGGCACGCCCAGCGGCGTCTTCGCCCGCAGCGCCTCAACCGCTTCGCGCTCCACCTCGGCCAGGTCACCCGACGGTGACTTCCCGGCCTCGACCAGCGCCTGCACGTAACGGTCCCGGTGCCGGGTCAGCGCGGTGTCGACCAGCCCCGGGATCACCGCGTTCACCGTCACGCCGTGCGGCCCGAGTTCCAGCGCGGCGGACTTCATCAGCCCGATCAGGCCCCACTTGGACGCCGAGTACGCGGACCCGTTCGTGGTGCCGTGCTGCCCCTGGGTGGACGACGTGATGACGATCCGTCCGCCGCCGCGCCGTACCAGCAGCCGCGCGAACACCCGCAGCACGTTTGCGGCGCCGGTGAGGTTCACGTCGATCTGGTCGTGCCAGTGCTGGTCGGTCATCTTCAGCAGCGGCGCGAACGCCTGGATGCCGGCGTTGGCGAACAGCACGTCCACGCCGCCGTGCTCCCGTTCGACCGCCTCGGCCACCGCCCGTACCGCCCCGATGTCGCGCTGGTCGGCCACGTGCGCCGACCAGCGGGCGCCCGCCGCCGTCACCCGCCGGCCGGTCTCGGCCAGGTCCTCCGGCGTGGCGGGCGGTGGGTCCAGGATCGGGCTGACCGGCCCGGCGACGTCCATCCCGGCCACGTCCGCGCCCGCCTCGGCCAACGCGACCGCGGCGGCCCGGCCGATCCCGCGTGCCGCGCCGGTGACCACAGCGACCCGCCCCGACAACATCCCCGCCGCCACCGCGTCACCCTCCCGTGGACTCCCCTCTCGCACCGTAAGCCCTGCCGCCCCCGGCCCGCCCGCAATCGAGACTCCGGTACGCCCGCCCAGCTCACGGCACCCGGACCGCTCATCACCGACGCCTCCCTCAACCGGCACACCGCCTCGATCACGCAACCCACGCGCCCCCGCCCCAAGCCAAGGTCAACACCACTGCGGGGAAGCGGTCACATCCAACCCACCCGGACCAGACCACTTCCCCGAACTGGTGTCGATCACGCAACCCCACCCGCCCTCGGCCAAGCCAAGGTCAACACCACCACGGGGAAATGGCCACATCCAACCCACCCGGACCAGACCACCTCCCCGGGCTGGTGTCGATCACGCAAGCAACCGGCACTCGACCGACGCCAAGGCCAACACCAGTGGGGGAAGTGGCCACATCGAACCCGCCCGGACCAGACCACTCCCCCGAACTGGTGTCGATCACGCAACCCCACCCACCCCGGCCAAGCCAAGGTCAACACCATCACGGGGAAACGGTCACATCCAACCCGCCCGGACCAGACCACTCCCCCGACCTGGTGTCGATCACGCAACCCAACCCACGCGCAGCCGGCCAAGCCAAGGTCAACACCATCACGGGGAATTGGTCACATCCAACCCACCCGGACCAGACCACTCCCCCGAGCTGGTGTCGATCACGCAACCCCACCCACCCCGGCCAAGCCAAGGTCAACACCATCACGGGGAATTGGTCACATCCAACCCACCCGGACCAGACCACTCCCCCGAGCTGGTGTCGATCACGCAACCCCACCCACCCCGGCCAAGCCAAGGTCAACACCACCACGGGGAAATGGCCACATCCAACCCACCCCGACCAGACCACCTCCCCGGGCTGGTGTCGATCACGCAAGGAACCGGCACTCGACCGACACCAGAGCCAACACCAGTACGGGGAAATGGTCACATCGGACCTGCCTGAACCGGACCACTTCCCCGACCTGGTGTCGATCACGCAACCCCACGCGCAGCCGGCCAAGCCAAGGTCAACACCATCACGGGGAAGTGGTCATATCCAATCCACCCCGACCAGACCACTTCCCCGAGCTGGTGTCGATCACGCATGACCTGCCCGCGCCCGGGAGCCCACGCCACCAAGGTCGACACCACCTCGCCGAAGTGGCGGCATCCCCCTCATGAGAACCAAGTCACCCAACCAGGGCCAAGGTCAACACCAGTACGGGGAAGTGTTGCCGTCCGACCCACCCGGACCCCGCCACCTCCCCGAGCTGGCGTCGACCGCGGAGGACGACACACCACTCCCCCGGACCGCTACGGCGAGGTGGCCTCCGCCAGCAGCTCCAGCAGGTGCCGGTACGGCTGCCCGGTGGCCCGCGCCAGCCCGATCTCGCAGGTGCGGTTCACCGAGGCGTACCCGTCGAAGGGCCGGGACGTGACGGCGGCGGCCTCGGCCCGGGTGGCCGACGCGGTCAGCTCCGGGTGCAGCAGTCCCCGGTCCCCGGCGAAGCCGCAGCACTGCCAGCCCTCCGGGACCACCACCTCGTCGGCGACCGCGCGGGCCACGGTGAGCAGCGCGTCGTCCAGGCCGAGCCGGACCGAAGAGCAGGTCGGGTGCAGCGCGAGCGAGCCGATCCGGCGGCGCACGGTCAGCCGGGGCAGCAGCGTGCCGGCGGTGTACGCGACCGCGTCGACGACCCGCACGTTCGCGGCGCCGTCGAGCAGCCGCTCGAAGCCCTCCGTGCAGGACGCGGCGTCGCTGATCACCGGCAGCGCGCCGTCGCGGCTCGCCGCGCGCAGCACCGGCGGGACCCGGTCGCGCACGGCCCGGTAGCCGTCGGTGAGTCCCTTCGAGGACCAGGGGGTGCCGCAGCACAGGTCGCCGATGCCGTCGGGCACGAGCAGGCGTACGCCGGCCCGCTCGGCGAGCGTGAGCAGCGCGGCGGCCACGCCGGTGCCGCCCTGCGCCGGGGCGAACAGCGTGCCCAGGCAGGAGGGGACGAACACGGCGTCCGGGTCGTCGGCCGGGTGGGGGCGGCGCGGAGTGCCGCCGCGGGGCAGGTCCCGTTGCCACCGCGGCACCCGGTCGGCGCCGAGCACCGCGCGGGCGGCCCGGGTGGCGGCCTCGGGCAGCGCCGCGGGCAGCGCGCCGGCCAGGTCGAGCCCGCGGGCCATGCCCCGGGTGGTGGCGCCCCAGCGACGGGCCGCCGCCCGCCAGCCGGTCGACGCGGCCCGGCCGTGTTCCGCGGCGCGCAGCCGCTTGACCAGGTCACCGGTGTTGATCAGGACCGGGCAGGCGGTGGCGCACATGCCGTCGACGGCACAGGTCTGCACCGCGTCGTAGTCGTATGCGTCGGTCAGCTCCCGGCCCAGCGCGGTGTCGCCGGCGGCCTGCGCGGCGGCGATCTCCCGGCGCAGCACGATGCGCTGCCGGGGCGTGGTGGTGAGGTCGCGGCTGGGGCAGACCGGCTCGCAGTAGCCGCACTCGACGCAGCGGTCCACCTCCTCCTCCACCGTCGGCACGGTCTTGAGGTGCCGCATGTGGATCTCGGGGTCGTCGCTGAGCAGCACGCCCGGGTTGAGCACGCCGTCCGGGTCGCAGAGCGTCTTCAGCTCGCGCATCACCTCGTACAGCTCGTCGCCGAACTGGCGGCGCACGTACGGGGCCATCACCCGGCCGGTGCCGTGCTCCGCCTTGAGCGTGCCGCCGTGGCCGAGCACCAGGTCGACCATCTCCTCGGTGAAGTCGGCATAACGCGCCGGGGCCTCGCCGCCGTCGAACCGCTCGTTGAGCATGAAGTGCAGGTTGCCGTCCTTGGCGTGGCCGAAGATGACGCTGTCGGCGTACCGGTGGCGGTCGAACAGGTCGGCCAGCGACGCGCAGGTGCCGGCGAGCGCCTCGACCGGCACGGCGATGTCCTCCAGCAGCGCCGTGGTGCCGGACGGGCGCGCGCCGGCCACCGCCGCGTACAGGCCCTTGCGGATGTGCCACAGCGCGGCCCGGGCGGCGGGTTCGCCGCTGAGCCGGGCCGGGGCGCTCAACGGCAGGCCGGCGAGCACCGGGCCGGCGTCGGCGACCCGCGCGGCCAGCGCCTGCGGGTCGGACTCCTGCCACTCCACGAGCAGCGCGGCGTGCCCCCGCACGGCCAGGCCACGCAGCGCGGCGTCCGCCTGCGGGTCACGCTGGGCCACCCGCAGGGCGACGGCGTCGAGCAGCTCGACCGCCGCCGGCCCGGCCGCCACCAGCGCGGGCATGGCGGCCATCGCCGCGCCGAGGGAGTCGAAGACCAGCAGGCCCGTCGCGGCGTGCCGGTGCACGGGTACGGTGCGGAACGTCGCCGACGCGACGAACGCGAGCGTGCCCTCGCTGCCCACCACGAGCCGGGTGAGCAGATCGGCCGGGTCGTCGTGGTCGAGGAACGCGTTCACGCCGTACCCCATGGTGTTCTTCATGGCGTACTGGGCGCGGACGCGGCGCACCGAGTCGCTGTTGCCGCGTACCCGGTCGCGCAGCCGCAGCAGTCCGGCGTGCAGTGCCGGTTCGGCGGCGCGCAGCCGGGCGTCGGCGTCCGGGGCGCCGGTGTCGAGCACGGTGCCGCTGGGCAGCACGAGCACCAGCGACTCCAGCGTCCGGTACGTGTTGAACTCGGTGCCGCAGGTCATGCCGCTGGAGTTGTTGGCGACCACGCCGCCGACCGTGCACGCGGACTCGCTGGCCGGGTCGGGGCCGAGCTTGCGGCCGTACGGCGCGAGCCGGGCGTTCACCTGCCGCAGCACCACCCCCGGCTGCACCCGCACCCGCCGACCGTCGTCGAGCACGCTCAGGTCGCGGAAGTGCCGCCGTACGTCGACGAGCAGCCGGTCGGTGACCGCCTGGCCGCTGAGGCTGGTGCCGCCGGAGCGGAACGTCAGCGGCGTGCCGGTGCGGCGGCTGTGCGTCAGCAGCGCGGCGACCTGGCCGGCGTCGGACGGGGCAATCACCGCGCCAGGGTGCAGCAGGTAGTGCGAGGCGTCGTGGGCCATCCGCAGCCGGTCCGCGGCCCGGGTCGCCACGCCGCCGGGCACCACCGCCTCCAGCCCGGCCCGCGCGGACGCGCTCAGCTCAATCATGATCACCGCACCTCCCCCGGCCCACACTAGTCACGCCCGGCCGGGCTCAGTCCGCGGTGATCCGGTCCAGCACCCGCCGCTGGAACGCGCGGGCGGCCGGACCGGACGGCGGGGTGCCACCCTGGCGGGCGTCGATCGAGGCCCGGATCAGCGCGGCGTCCGGGTCGTCGGCTGCGACCCGGAGCCCGGCGTCGACCTTGCCCAGCCAGACGCCGTCGCGGCTGCGCACCAGCGCGCGGCACGCGCCGAGCACCGCGTCCTCCGCGCCGGGGGCCGGTTCGTCGCCGGGTGGCGTGGGCAGCGCCAGCCACCAGCGCAGCGCGTCGGCCAGCAGCGCCCGCAGCTCCTGCGGGGACGGGTCGGCGAACACGTCGGCGGCGGGCGGGCCGAGCAGCGTCCGGCCGGACTGGCGCAGGATGCTGCGGTCCAGCGCGTACCAGAACCGGCCGTCGGCGGCGGGCCGGTCGGCCGGGTCGTAGGTGGCGCGGAACGGCATGGTGGCGCCGGTGTTCAGCTCGACGTCGAAGCCCGGCTCCGGGGTGCCGGAGGCGGCCACGTCCCGGCGGTAGACCACCAGCTCCAGGCCGCGCGCCGGGCAGGGCAGCGACTCGTGCCGCAGCCGGTCCACCAGCGCCCGCTTGGCCGCCGCCGGCAGCGGCCGGGCGACCACGAGTGCCACGTCCACGTCGCTGCGCCCCGGCTGGTACGCGCCCAGCCCGACCGACCCGGCCGCGTACGCCCCGACCAGGTCGTCACCGAGCACGTCCCGGGAGCGGCGGACCAGTTCGGCCAGGTAGTCGCGGATGTCGTCGCGCATTCCGGCATCCTGCCCCGGGTCGGGCGCGGTCAGTCCGGCGGGTCGGGGCAGCACACCGTCAGCGAGCCGGGGACGACCTTCACCTTGAGCCGTTTCGCCTTGCCCCGGGCGCCGCCGTCCAGCTCGTACGTCTTCGGCGCGTCGAACCGCACCGTGATCTTGCGGCCCCGGGTGATCCGCACGAACGGCGACTCCTCGGAGCGCCCGGCGGCCATCCGGCCCAGCGTGCGCGCCCAGTCCACCGCGCCGCTGGCGGTGGCCACGCCGACCTCCAGCGCCCCGTCGTCGGGGCGGGCGTCGTCGAAGGCCGGGATGCCGCCGGTGATGGTGCCGACGTTGCCGAACAGCACGCAGCTCGCCTCGTCGTCGAACCAGTCCGCGCCGTCGACCCGGATCCGGGTCCGTACGCACTCGCCGCGCACGTGCCGCAGCCCGGTCCAGACGTACGCGATCCGGCCGAACCGGCCCTTGAGCTGCCGGTCGGCGTCACGGATCAGGTCGCCGTCGAACCCGGCGCCGGCCATCACCGCGAAGTGCTCCCCGTTGATCCGGCCGAGGTCCAGCTCGCGGCGGCGGCCGTGCAGCGCGATCCGTACCGCCTCGGGCAGGTCGACCGGGATGCCGAGGTTGACCGCGAACAGGTTGGCGGTGCCGGCCGGCAGGATGCCCATCGGCACGCCGCTTCCGGCCAGCGCGTCGGCGCACCGCTGCACCATGCCGTCGCCGCCCCACACCAGCACCAGTTCGGCGCCGGAGTCCAGCGCCGCGCGGACCCGCTTGGGCGCCTTGCGGCTCTTCGGCACCTCGTACCAGAGGAGCCGCCCGACGCCGGCGCCGACGAGCCGCGAACGCAGCTCGTCGAGGCCGCCCCCGAACGTCTTCTTCCGATGGGCGACGACAGCGACCACACCGGACGGAGGTACGGCGGGGGCGGTGTCCGGGCGTTCGGCAGTGCTCGTCTCCATGACCCCGCTGGTACCCGGAGGGCGCGCGTCCCACGCCTGCGCCGAGCGCGACGCGCCCGGAACGCGACGCGCCCGAAATCGATCAGCGGCGTACTGTGCCCGGACGGCCACGTTCGGTACAGTGCGGGCGATGATCCGCGCCGCCGGGCGCGGATCCGGAGGGTGTGCGATGACGCGACGGACCGGGTGGGTGGCGCACTACACGCTGCGCCTCGGTCTGCTGCTCGGCGGTGTCGCCGTCGCCTGGGGCGCGCACGAGGCCGCGGCCGGCTCGGCCGCGCACGCCGCCGACCGCCCGCCGCTCACGGCCGCCGTGGAGGCGCTCACCCACACGCTCGACGCGGTGCTCGGCCTGCCGGCGTCCCTGTCCGACGGCGTCGAGCCCACGTCCGACGCCGCGCCGGCATCCGGCACGACAGCTCCCACCTCCGACGCCACGGCGGGCACCGACGCGCCGGCGCCCGCCCCGGCCTCGCCGGCCAAGGCCGGGCCGGACGCGCCGCAGGCGGCACCGGTCGCCGCGACGCCGGTCACCGGCCGGGTCGTCGAGGCGGTGGTGACGCCGGTCCGCGACCACGTGCTGACGCCGGTCACCGAGGGTCTGCGCCCGGCCACCGACCCGGTACGCGATCACCTGCTCACGCCGGTCGCGGAGGCGCTGCGCCCGCTGACCGGCCCGGTCACGGAGGACGTGCTCGAACCGGTCGCGGACGTGTTGTCCCCGGTGGTGGAGCCGCTGAGCCCGATCCTCGGTCCGGTCTGGCGGGGCCTGGAACCGGTGGTCGCGCCGCTGGACCCGGTGCTCGACCCGCTCAGCCCGGTGACCGATCTGCTCGACCCACCGGCGGCGCCGGCGCCCGATCCGGCCGACCCGGTCGACCCGGCCGATCCCGCTGACCCGGCTGATCCGAGGGGCCCCGCTGATCCCGCCGCACGGGCCCCGACGGCGGCGCCCGCCCTCGGGAGCGCCAGCGTTCCGGTCGCCGCCGACCCGCAGACGCGGGCCTTCGCCGTCGGACCGCAGACGCGGGCCTTTGCCGTCGGACCGCGGGGGGCCGCCGTCCGTACCGGCACACCGGCCGTCCGCACGGCGGCCGACTTCGCGCCGACACCCGTCGCGCCGCAGCCGTTCGACGGCGCGAGCCACGCCGGCGGCGCGGTGCACAGCGAGGCGGCAGACGCGGACGCGTGCCGCTGGGGGCTGCCGACGCTCGCCCACCAGTACGGGCGCCCGGCACACGAACGCCTGCCGGCCTCCCGCACGTCGCGGCCCGGCACCAGACCCGCCTGAGCGGACTCCACAGGCACCACCTTCGATCCGGATCACGGGCGCGCCCCGCCCGACTGCCGCGTTCGCGCGGCGGCGCCGTCGTCCGGCGCCCGCAACCGACCCGATCAAGCCTGTGAAACAGGAGTTCGTTCATGAGCACTGCCCTGCCCGTCGCACGCGCCCGGTGGTGCGACATCGGCCGCATCGCCGATCTCGTCGCCGAGGCCCTGATGCCCACCGCCCTGGCCGGCTGGCTCGTCCCCGACGCGCCGCGCCGCCTGCCGGTCCTCGCCGCCGTGGCCCGGATCTGGACCGAGCACGCGCTTCTCTTCGGCGACGCGTTCCTGCTGCCCGACGGCAGCGCCGCCACCGTGTGGTTCCACCGCTACCGGCCGATTCCGGCGCCCCACCGGTACGCCGATCGTCTCGCCTCCGCCGCCGGCCCGCACGAGGAGCGGTTCCGCCGCCTCGGTGAGGCGCTGAGCGCCCGGCGTCCGGTCGAGCCGCACAACCATCTGGCGCTGCTGGCCGCTCCCCGGGGCGGAGCGGCGGAGGCGCTCGCCGGAGCGCAGCGCCGGATGGACACCCTGAGCCTGCCCACGTACGCGCACCCGTGCGCCGGGGAGCAGGAGGACCTGCTGCGGCGGCTCGGCTACACCGCACAGGAGACCTTCGCGGCCCCGGACGGCACCGCGCTGCGTGCGCTGTGGCGGTCGACGCCGTTGCGTGCGGGCGGCGGCAACGACCGCTGGCCGGTACGCCACCGCGGCCCCGGCCGCGCGGACCGCGACGGCCGGGCCGCCCGCTGGGCGGCACGCTGACCGGTTGACCCGGGCCGGGGCGGCCGCTCAGCCGCCCCGGTTCCGGCTCGCCGACTGCCGGCAGCCGGCCCACGCCCGCCGCCGCTCAGCGGTGGGAGTTACGGGCCGCGCACACCCGTCCCGCCGCACCGGCCGACGTCGTCGGCCGGTGCGGTCGCCGCGGCTCGGTTAGCCTGCGAGCCGGGCACGACTTCGCCGAGCAGCCGGAGGTAACGGTGCGAGGAACGGGAGAGACCCGGGGACCGGCCGGCGCCACCGCCGCGAGCCCGAAGCGCAAGCGGCGGCGCCTGGCGGTCGTCCTCGCGGTCTGCGTGCTGCTGGCCGGGTGCGGGCTGGTCGCGGGCGGCTACTACTTCGACAGCGTGCCCACGCCCAGCGACCTGAAGCTGCCCGAGTCGACAACGGTCTACTACGCCGACGGGCGCACGCCGATGGCGAAGCTGGGCGCGCAGAACCGCACCATCGTGCCGTACGACCAGATGAACGACTCGGCCAAGCAGGCGATCGTGGCGGCCGAGGACCGGACGTTCTGGACCAACCGCGGCATCGACTTCAAGGGCGTGCTGCGCGCCGCCTGGGCCAACGTGAGCGGCGGCCAGCGGCAGGGCGCGTCCACGCTCACCCAGCAGTACGCGCGCATCGCCGCCGACCTGCGCGGGGTCACCTACTCCCGCAAGCTGCGCGAGGCGGTGATCGCCTGGAAGCTCGACGACGCGTACTCCAAGGAGGAGATCCTCGGCTTCTACCTGAACACCGTGCCGTTCGGCCGGGGCGCGTACGGAATCGAGGCGGCCGCGCAGACGTACTTCGGCAAGACGGTGCGCCGGGACGCGCCGCCCGAGCGGCAGCTCACCCAGGCCGAGGCGATGGTGCTCTGCGCCATGGTGAAGCAGCCGGAGGCGGATCCGGCCGACCCCGAGGGCACGCCCGGCTACGACCCACGCCGCAACGCGCTGGCCAGGCAGAACTCGATCGACCGCTGGAACTACATCCGCGACGGCATGGTCAAGCTCGGCTACCTGACGCCGCAGCAGGCGGCGGACCTCGCGTACCCGGACACGGTCCGGCCGATCGACAAGGACGCGGGCCGGTCCGACCTGGACCGGCCGACCGGCCTGGTGGTCAACCACGTGCTGGCCGAGCTGCGCGGGACCGAGCCGTTCCGGGGCAAGCCGGACGAGGTGATCCGCGACGGCGGCTACCGCATCGTCACCACCATCGACAAGCGCGTGCAGGACGCGGCCGAGGCGGCGGCGGACATCCGCCGGGACACCGCCCCGCGAGCGGTGCGCGGGCAACCGCGGAACTGGCAGGCCGCGCTGGTGGCGGTGGAGCCGGGCACCGGCCGGGTGCTCGGCTACTACGGCGGCGACAAGGGCTCGGGAGCGGACTACGCGGGCTGGTACTCCGACGAGGACGGCCAGGCCCGCGGCTTCGGCCAGCATCCGCCGGGGTCGTCGTTCAAGGTGTACGACCTGGCCGCCGCCGTACGCGACGGGATCTCGGTGAAGGAGCGGTTCGACGCGCCGGACACCAAGGAGTTCCCCGCCTCGGGGCGCACCAAGGGCAGCGCGGCCGGGCCGATCCGCAACGCCGAGCGGGCGCCCTGCCAGCCGGACTGCGCGCTGTGGGAGGCCACTGTCGCCTCGCTCAACGTCACCTACTTCGAGCTGACCGAGCGGCTCGGCACCGACAAGGTGATCGAGATGGCCCGGCAGGCGGGCGTGGAGTCGATGTGGGAGACGGTCCGGGGCAACCCCCGGCCGCAGCGCGTCGACCTGCGCAGCGACCCCGCCGACGAGGTGGCGAAGCGGTTCTCCACCGAGGTCGGCATCGGGCAGTACGGCATCACCGTGCAGGACCACGCGAACGGGATGGCCACGTTCGCGGCCGGCGGCAAGCGCGCCGACGCGCACTTCGTCCGGTCGGTGAGCAAGGACGACGAGGAGGTGTGGACCGAGCAGCTGCGCACCACCGACCTGGGGCTGGACCGGGAGGCGCTCGACCAGCTGGACTGGACGCTGCGCCGGGTCCGGGCGGCCAAGCTGGACAACGGCTGGGACTCCGCCGGCAAGACCGGCACCTGGCAGGCCGGGCAGAGCACCACCCAGAACGTGCACACCTGGATGGTGGGCTGGACCGGCGCGCTGGCCTCGGCCGTGTGGCTGGGCACCACCGACGGCAAACCGCTGCGGACGAGCGGCGGCAGCTACGAGGTGTACGGCTCCACGGGCGCCGCGCCGATCTGGCGGCAGTTCATGACCAAGGCCACCGAGGCGATGAAGCTCGACCCGGGCAAGTACCGCTTCGGTGAGCCGAAGTTCCCCGGCGACACCCCGGAGCCGACCGCGTCGGCGCCGCCGCCGTCCACCGCCGCGCCCACGCCGTCCGCCTCGCCGAGCCCGAGCCCGACCCCGTCGAGCCCCAGCCCGAGCCCGGAGCCGACCGGTCGGCCGACGTCGCGGCCCACGCTGACGCCCTCGCTGCCGCCGCCGCCCACCGTCGCGCCAACGCGGACCCGCGGCCCGCGCTGACGCGGCCCGGTGCCCGGCCCCGGTCGGGGCGGGCCCCACGCGGCGTGGCCGGCTCGGGCGGTGGCGACCTCGCGTCTATGTGCGCCATTCGCGCACATAGGCAACGTCCGCAATTTGCACGCGCAGCCATCCACTGTCGGCGATGTTCGCCCTGATCAGGGCCTATTGAAGATCATGGTTGCCTGAGACGACGCGCGCGGCGACACGCCCGACTGTCAGTCGTTGCCCAGGTCACCCATTGCTCACGGCTCGCGCGGCGTGTGATTGTGCACCAGCGAACCGCCGACCCCCGGCGACTCGCGACGGTCGATCTGTCGACCCGGAGCCACGCCGGCAGCTCCGGTGACCGGCCGTCACCCTGCCTCGCACCACCGCGCCGCCCGTCCCCACCGGGCTCGTGCGGCGCGCCTGTAGAACAGGAGCAAACCTCCGTGAAACTCTCACCTCGCCTCGCCGCGCTCACCGGCGCGGCCGCGGCCGGCGTGATCGCCGCCGGCACCGCCGCAGCCGTGCAGGCCGCGCCACCCGGGCCCGCCGCCCCCAACCCGGCCCAGGCCCGCGCGGCCGCCGCCGACTCGGCCCGCGCCATGGTCGCCGGCCGCCCCGCCTACCTGCAGGCCGGCGCCGACGACGCGTTCGTCCAGAAGCCGGTCATCTCCTCCGAGGGAACCCAGTACGTGCCGTACGAGCGCACGTACAAGGGCCTGCCCGTGGTCGGCGGCGACTTCGTGCTCGCCACCGACTCGGCCGGCAACCTCAAGTACGCCTCGGTCGCGCAGCAGCGGCCGATCGGCGCCCTCGCCACCACGCCCGCGCTGACCCAGGCCGCCGCCGCGACCACGGCGCGCGCCCAGCTCAAGACGGTCAGCGCGGTCGAGGGCGCCACGCTCGTGGTCTACACGCTCGGCGCCGCACCGGCGCTGGCCTGGGAAACCACGGTACGCGGCACCAGCGCGGACGGCCCGAGCCGGCTCACCGTCGACGTCGACGCCCGTACCGGCGCGGTCCTGCGCAAGCAGGAGCACGTGGTGCGCGGCACCGGCACCGGCGCGTGGAACGGGCCCAGCCCGCTCACGCTCAACACCACCCAGTCGGGCTCCACGTACACCATGAAGGACCCGACCGTCACCAACCTGAGCTGCCAGGACTCGGCGAACAACACCACGTTCAGCGGCTCCGACGACGTGTGGGGCAACGGCACCGCCACCAACAAGGAGACCGGCTGCGTGGACGCGCTGTTCTCCGCGCAGACCGAGCACAAGATGCTCGCCCAGTGGCTGGGCCGCAACGGCGCCAACGGCAACGGTGGCTACTGGCCGATCCGGGTGGGCCTCAACGACCAGAACGCCTACTACGACGGCAGCCAGGTGCAGATCGGCAAGAACACCGCCGGTCAGTGGATCGGCTCGCTGGACGTGGTGGCGCACGAGATCGGCCACGGCATCGACGACAACACCCCCGGCGGCATCTCCGGCGGCGGCACGCAGGAGTTCGTGGCGGACACGTTCGGCGCGGCCACCGAGTGGTTCGCCAACGAGCCGTCCAGCTACGACGCGCCGGACTTCCTGGTCGGCGAGAAGATCAACCTGGTCGGCTCCGGCCCGATCCGCAACATGTACAACCCGTCGGCGCTCGGCGACCCGAACTGCTACTCCAGCAGCATCCCGTCGACCGAGGTGCACGCCGCGGCCGGGCCGGGCAACCACTGGTTCTACCTGCTGGCGAACGGCAGCAGCCCGACCAACGGGCAGCCGTCCAGCTCGACCTGCAACAGCAGCAGCGTGACCGGCCTGGGCATCCAGAAGGCCATCAAGATCATGTACAACGCCATGCTGCTGAAGACCTCGTCCTCGTCCTACCTGAAGTACCGCGTCTGGACATTGCAGGCGGCGAAGAACCTCTACCCGAGCAGCTGCACCGAGTTCAACGCGGTCAAGGCGGCCTGGGCGGCGGTCAGCGTACCGGCCCAGTCGGGTGAGCCGACCTGCGCCGGCGGCACCCCGACGCCCACGCCGACCGCCACCACCACCCCGCCGTCGGGCGGCTGCTCCGGCAACAAGCTCGCCAACCCCGGCTTCGAGTCGGGCAACGTGAGCTGGACCGCCTCGTCCGGCGTCATCACCACGGACAGCGGCCAGGCGGCGCACGGCGGCTCGTACAAGGCGTGGCTGGACGGGTACGGCTCGTCGCACACCGACACGCTCAGTCAGTCGGTGACGATCCCGGCCGGATGCCGGGCGACGTTGAGCTTCTGGCTGCACATCGACAGCGCGGAGACGACCACGAGCACCGCGTACGACAAGCTCACCGTCAAGGCCGGCAGCACCACGCTGGCCACCTACTCCAACCTGAACAAGGCCACCGGGTACGTGCAGCGGTCCTTCGACATCTCGTCGCTCGCAGGCACCACGGCGACCATCTCGTTCAGCGGCGTGGAGGACAGCTCTCTGCAGACGTCCTTCGTCGTCGACGACACCGCGGTCACCCTGAGCTGACCGTGGCGTAGCGCGGCCGGTCGTCGTCCTCCCGGCGGCCGGCCGCCTCGTCGTCTCAGGCCGGGCGCCCGGCCCGGGACGAGGTGCCGCGGTCACGATGGATCCGGGCGGCCGCCTCGTGCATCGCGCGGCCGAACAGCTCGGCCTGGTCACCCATGCTGCCGAGCCGGGCGGCGAGCGCGTCGGCGTCGGCTCGCGCCGACGCGCTGACCTGTGCGTCCAGCTCGGACAGTGCGTCGTTGGCGGCGGCGACGAGGTGTCCGCTGAGGACGTCGAGGGGCTCGCCGGCCAGCTCCGGGTCGATCGTCACGGAATCCAGCCGGCCACCCTGGACGGCGACCGCGCGGACCCGCCCACCGGCCGCAGTGCCCTCGGCGCGCAGCAGGTCGGCCGGTTCGCCGTCGGCGTGCGCCGAGGCCCGGGAGCGCATCGCGGTGAGCGCCTGCTGCGTGCGGGTCAGCAGCTCGTCGAGGCTCGCGGCCGCCGAGAACGGGTCGTTGGTCATATCCGCGCTTTCTTCACGTCTTAGCCGATCATCGTGACCCTAACAACCGGCTCCGACGAATCGCGATCACCGGCCGTCGCGGGCCGTGTCCCGGCGCCGGGAGCAGGCCGGACATCGGCGACACGGCGTGTCGCGGACGGCCGGACGCCCGGCCGGGGCGAACCGGCCGGGCGTCCGGATCAGGTCAGCGCAGACGCAGCCGCTGACCAGGGAAGATCAGGCCGGGGTCGTCGCCGACCACTGCCCGGTTGCGCTCGTGCAGGGCACGCCAGCCGCCGTCGACGCGCTGCGCCACGGCGATCTCCGACAGCGTGTCCCCGCGCCGGACCACGTACGTCCCGACGCCGGACGACAGCTGCGGCGCCGCCTTCGTCGCGGCCCGTTCCGGCGCGGCCCTGCGCGTGACGGCCCGCTCCGGGGCGGCCTTCTTCGAGGTGGTCTTCTTCGGGTTCGCCTTCTTCGGGGTGGCCCGCTCGGACCGGGTCGCGGCGGCGCTCGCCGAGCCGCCCTTCCTGCCGCAGACCGGCCACGCGCCGATGCCCTGCCCGCGCAGCACCTTCTCGGCGACGGCGATCTGCTCGGACCGGCTGGCCAGGTCGGCCCGGGCGGCGTACTTCTGCCCGCCGTAGCCGTTCCAGGTGGCGCGGGAGAACTGGAGCCCGCCGTAGTACCCGTTGCCGGTGTTGATCTTCCAGTTGCCGCCTGATTCGCAGCGCGCGACCGCGTCCCAGTTGACGCCGGCGCCGGCCGGCGCGGCCGGGCCGAACAGGGTCGCGGCGCCGACGGCGGCGCCGGCCAGGACTGCTCCGAGAGCGATACGGCGGCCCCGGGCTGAGTATTCAGTTGCCATGTGGATTCCTCCACGCCGACGAGGTGAGCTGTCGGGTTCGGGCCGAGGAGCCCGGCCGCCGGTGGCGGCTTCACCCCGAGGTGACGAGGCACCGTGGTACGTGTGGTTCCCCCGCTCCCGCGCGACGTCCGGTAACCGCGGCCGGCGGCGGGACTAGGCGTTTCCGGCCTACGGTGTCCACGAATGCGAACGGAACCGACGCTATGGACGGTTTGCGACGATCATCCACTTCTTGTGACCCTGTTCACCCGGCCGGGCTACCACCTGTGGAGCTACGGTGGCAGGGCTGAGCAAGATCACGGGAGGCGGGACGGATGACCGATCACGGACACGAGCTGACCTTCGGCGGCTTCATCACTCCCGCCGCCGGGCAGCCCGACCAGGTGGTGGCGCTGGCCACGCTCTGCGAGCAGGTCGGGCTGGACCTTGTCACGTTCCAGGACCACCCGTACCAGCCGGGCTTCCTGGACACCTGGACGCTGATGTCCTACGTGGCCGCCGTCACCGAGCGCATCCGCCTGGCCGGCAACGTGCTCAACCTGCCGCTGCGCCAGCCGGTGGTGCTGGCCCGCAGCGTGGCCAGCCTGGACCTGCTCACCGGCGGGCGGGTCGAGCTGGGACTCGGCGCGGGCGCGTTCTGGGACGCGATCGAGGCGACGGGCGGGCGGCGCCTGTCCCCCGGCGCGGCGGTCGAGGCCCTGGACGAGGCGATCCGGGTGATCCGCGAGGTCTGGGACACCGACCGCCGGGGCATGATCCGGGTCGACGGCGAGCACTACCGGGTGGTCGGCGCCAAGCGCGGCCCGGCGCCCGCGCATCAGGTGGGCATCTGGGTCGGCGCGTACAAGCCGCGCATGCTGCGCCTGGTCGGCCGCGCCGCCGACGGCTGGCTGCCCTCCCTGTCCTACCTGCCGAAGGGCCCCGACGAGCTGCCCGCCCTGAACGCGCTCGTGGACGAGGGCGCTCAGGCCGCCGGGCGCGACCCGGCCGAGATCCGCCGCATGCTCAACGTGAACGGCACGTTCGCCCGCTCGTCGGCCGGCTTCCTGGCCGGTCCGCCGGAGCAGTGGGTGGAGGAGTTGGCCGGGCTCACGCTGGAGCACGGCGTCACCACGTTCATCCTCGGCAGCGACGAGCCGCGCGCGATCCAGATCTTCGCCCAGGAGGTCGCGCCCGCGGTGCGGGAGCTGGTCGCCGGCGAGCGCACCGCGCCGGGCAGCGGCGCCCGCGCGGTCGCCGACGAGACGGCCGCCACCGGCGGCCCGGCCACGCTGGCGGTCACCCCCACCCCGGACCCGGGGGTACGCCTGAGCGCGCGCCGCCCCTGGGACGAGTCGACCCGGCCGACCGCCCCGCCACCACCGGCCGGACAGGTCTACCCGGCCCGGGGACAGGCCGCCGGGCAGCACCTGGTGGACGTGCACGACCATCTGCGCCAGGAGCTGGCCCAGGTGCGCGACCTGCTGGAACAGGTCAAGCGAGGCACTGTCTCGCCGGGCCGGGCGCGGGCCGCGCTGAACGAGATGACCATGCGGCAGAACAACTGGACGCTCGGGGCGTACTGCGCGGCGTACTGCACCATGGTCACCCAGCACCACGGGCTGGAGGACGCCTCGATCTTCCCGCACCTGCGCCGCTCCGAGGCCGGGCTGGCGGCCGTGCTGGACCGCCTCGAGGAGGAGCACGTGGTGATCCACGGCGTGGTGGAGAGCGTCGACCGGGCGCTCGTGGAGCTGGTCCGGCGGCCCGGCGACTTCACGCAGCTCCAGGAGGCGGTGGACCTGCTCACCGACACGCTGCTGTCGCACCTGTCGTACGAGGAGCACCAGATCGTCGAGCCGCTGGCCCGGCACGGCTTCTTCCCCGGCCAGCTGTGAGGTAGCTGGCTTTTGCTTCCCTAAGCCAGGGGGGTACCGTCGACGCCATGACGGACCTCCTTGCCCAGCGTGACTCCTGGTCCACCGCCAACTGCTCGATCGCCCGGGCGCTGGAGGTGGTCGGCAACCGCACCACGCTGCTCCTGCTGCGCGAGGCGTCGTTCGGCACCCGCCGCTTCGACGACTTCGCCCGGCGGGTCGGCGTCAGCGAGCCCGTCGCCGCCGCACGTCTCAAGCAGCTCGTCGCCGACGGGCTGCTCGACCGGCGCCCCTACCGCGAGCCCGGGCAGCGCACCCGCGACGAGTACGTGCTCACCTCCAAGGGCAGCGACCTGATCCCGGTGCTCGTCGCGCTGCGGCAGTGGGGCGACACGTACGCCGCCGACGAGGCGGGCCCGGCGGTCCGGGTGACCCACGACGAGTGCGGCGCGGCCGTGCACGCCCGGCTGCGCTGCGACGCCGGGCACGACGTACCGCCCGGCGAACTGGCCGTCCTGCCCGGTCCGGGCCTGCTGTCCGCCTGACCTCTCTTCCTCACCACCTCTCGGAGCGAGACATGAAGATCGCTGGAAGCACCGCCCTGGTCACCGGCGCCAACCGTGGCTTCGGCCGGCACCTGGCCGCCGAACTCGTCGCGCGCGGCGCCACCGTCTGGGCCGGCGCGCGCAACCCGGACACCGTGAACCTGCCCGGCGTCACCCCGGTACGCCTCGACATCACCGACCCCGCGTCGGTGGCCACCGCCGCCGAGCGGGCCGGGGACGTGACGCTGCTCGTCAACAACGCCGGCGTGAGCACCGGCGCCGACCTGCTCGACGGGGACCTCGCGCAGATCCGGCTGGAGCTGGAGACGCACTACCTCGGCACGCTGTCGGTGGTACGCGCGTTCGCGCCCCGGATCGCGGCGAACGGCGGCGGGACAATCCTGAACGTCCTGTCCGCGCTGTCCTGGTTCACGTTCCCCGGCGTCGGCGCGTACGGCGCGGCCAAGGCCGCCGAATGGTCGATGACGAACGCCCTGCGCCTGGAGCTGGCCGACCGGGGCGTCCGCGTCGCAGGGCTGCACGTGGGCTACATGGACACCGAGATGGCCGCCGCCGTACCCGGCCCGAAGGCCGACCCGGCGGAGGTCGCCCGGCTCGCTGTCGACGGCATCGAGGCCGACAGCTACGAGATCCTGGCCGACGACGTGGCCCGCCGGGTCCAGGCCGGCCTGTCCGGCGGAGTGGCCGCGCTCTATCCCGCGCTCCCCTGATCCGCCGCTCCGCCTCGCCGAGGTGGCGGCGTCACCTCGGCGAGACGGCGCCGATCACGCTCGGCGCGCCGCCCGGCGAGCACCAGCCGCGGATGTTCGGCATCCACGCGGCTGCTGCCCGGCGCGCGCATCGAGCTCGGTCCGGCCGGCCGCCAACGGCGGCCGCTTCGGCACAGCCGATCAGCGCCCCCCGACACGAACCTGGCACCCGCCGCACCCAGCTCCACCAGATCCGCCCCGGCCCACAACGGGCCTGTAGAACCACCCCACCGGGCCGCTCACTCACCGAGAGTTGGGACACCCCATCGTGATCCACTCCAGTTCGGCGAGGTGGCGGTGTCAGAGGCGGTCGGATGCCGCCACTTCGGCGTACTGGAGTCGATCAAGCAGCAGCCACGACAACCGCCCGGGCACAGTCGATCAACAGCCTTCGACAAGGCCCCGACATCAGCCGGCGCCCGCCAAGCGGTGCTCCGTCCGATCCGCCCGATCCACACCTGCGCACCCGGCCGCCCCGCCGACGCGGGCGCCCGCAACACCATCTCCACCAGGGCGCTCACTCACCCATAGCCCCTGACATCCCTGCAGGTGGGATCGATCTTCCCCACTCTGAGACACCCCAGCGTGATCAACACCAGCTCGCCGAGGTGGCGGGGTCAGGGCCCGTCCGATACCACCACTTCGGCGGGCTGGAGTGGATCAAGCAGCAACCAGCCGCCCGCACGAGCCCGGCGAAGGACTGACCCGACAACTGCCCGCATCGACTTCCCGAGGCTTGATCGACACCAGCTCGCCGAGGTGGAGGCATCGGAGGCACCCCGATACCGCCACCTCGGCGTAACAGAGTCGATCAAGCCAGCCAGGTCGGGCCGAGCCGAGCCGAGCCGAGGCTAGAGGCCGCGGGCCAGTCGGTCGGCCAGGATGCGGGTGAACCGGGCCGGGTCGGCCAGCTCGCCGCCCTCGGCCAGCAACGCCATGCCGTACAGCAGCTCGGCGGTCTCGGTCAGCGCGGCCGTGTCGCCGCCCTCGCCGTGCGCCTTGCGTAGGCCGGTGACCAGCGGGTGGGCCGGGTTCAGCTCCAGGATCCGCTTGACCTGGGGCACCTCCTGGCCCATCGCCCGGTACATCTTCTCCAGCGTCGGCGTCATGTCGTGCGCGTCGCCCACCACGCAGGCCGGTGACGTGGTCAGCCGGGTGGACAAGCGCACCTCCTTGACGCTGTCGGCGAGCGCGCCGCCGAGGAACGTGAGCAGGTCGGCGTACTCCTGCCGCTCGGCCTCGGCCTTCTCCTTCTCCTCCTCGGTCTCCAGGTCCACCTGGCCCTTGGCGACCGAGCGCAGCGTCTTCCCGTCGTACGCGCCGACGCGCTCGACCCACACCTCGTCCACCGGGTCGGTGAGGATCAGCACCTCGTAGCCCTTGGCGCGGAACGCCTCCAGGTGCGGCGAGTTCTCGATGGTGGCCCGGTTCTCGCCGGTGGCGTAGTAGATCTCGGTCTGGCCGTCGCGCATCCGCTCCACGTACGCGCGCAGCGTGGTCGGCTCGGCCGGGTCGTGGGTGCTGGCGGCGCGGACCAGTTCCAGCAGCGTCTCGGTGTTGTCCAGGTCCTCCAGCAGACCCTCCTTGACCACCGCGCCGAACTCGGTCCAGAACGTGCGGTACGACTCGGCGGACATGTCCTTGAGCGTGGCCAGGACCTTCTTGACCAGCCGGCGGCGCACAGCGCGGATCTGCCGGTCCTGCTGGAGGATCTCCCGGGAGATGTTCAGCGACAGGTCGTGCGCGTCCACCACGCCCTTGACGAAGCGCAGGTAGTTGGGCATGAGCGCGTCGCAGTCGTCCATGATGAACACGCGCTTGACGTAGAGCTGCACGCCGCGGCGGCCCTGCGGGGAGAACAGGTCGAGCGGAGCGTGCGACGGCACGAACAGCAGCGCCTCGTACTCGAAGGTGCCCTCGCCGCGCATGTGGATGGTTTCGAGGGGGTCGGCCCAGTCGTGCGCGACGTGCCGGTAGAACTCCTTGTACTCGGCCTCGTCGACCTCGTCCCGCGAACGCGCCCAGAGCGCCTTCATCGAGTTGAGCGTCTGCTCCTCGCGGGTGGTCTCGCCGTCCTCGCCGGGCTTGTCGACCGTCATCCGGATCGGCCACGAGATGAAGTCGGAGTAGCGCTTGACGATCTCCCGGATCGTCCACTCGGTCGTGTAGTCGTGCAGGTTGTCCTCGGTGTCGACGGGCTTGAGGTGCAGCGTGACCGAGGTGCCCTGGGGCGCGTCAGCGACCTCCTCGATCGAGTACGTGCCCTCGCCCGCGGACTCCCAGCGGGTGCCGCCGGACTGTCCGGCGCGGCGGGTCAGCAGCGTCACCTTGTCGGCGACCATGAACGTGGCGTAGAAGCCGACGCCGAACTGGCCGATCAGCTCCTGGGAGGCGGCGGCGTCGGAGGACTCGCGCAGCTTGCGCAGCAGTTCGGCGGTGCCGGACTTGGCGATGGTGCCGATCAGGCGGACCACCTCGTCGCGGGTCATGCCGATGCCGTTGTCCCGCACGGTGAGCGTACGGGCGTCCTTGTCGGCCTCGATCTCGATGTGCAGGTCGGAGGTGTCGGCCGACAGGTCCTTGTCGACCAGCGACTCCAGCCGCAGTTTGTCCAGCGCGTCGGACGCGTTCGAGATCAGTTCGCGCAGGAAGACGTCCTTGTTCGAGTAAATCGAGTGCACCATCAGCTGCAGCAGCTGACGGGCCTCGGCCTGGAACTCCAACGTCTCGACCCCGTCGCTCACACCGACTCCCTTCCCTCTGGCGGCTCCTACGGCGGAAAGGATACGAGGGGTGACCGCTGCGGTACGCACCGGCCGCCCCGGAATTCGACTGGTACAACCAGTTGACGGGTTGACGTGCGCGGGGCCACACTGCTGCGCATGACCTTCGATCCCGCGCCCCGCGTGTCGGTCTCCGACCACGTCTTCGGCCGGCTGCGCGACGCGATCGTCTCCGGCCGGTACGCGCCGGACGAGACGCTGCCCGGCGAGCGGGAACTGGCCGGCGCGTTCGCCGTCAACCGGCACGCGGTCCGGGAGGCGCTGCGCCGCCTGCAACAGCTCGGCCTGGTCCGGGTCAGCCAGGGCGGCGCGACCCGGGTGCTCGACTGGCGGGTGCACGCCGGGCTGGACCTCGCGCTGTCCCTGGCCCGCTCCGGCGACGTACTCCCGGTGGAGACGCTGGTGCGCGACATGCTGGAGATGCGGGCCTGCGTCGGGATCGACGCGGCCCGGCTCTGCGCCGAGCGCGGCGACGCGGCAGTCGTCGCCGCGGTGGTCCGGGCCGCCGAGGAGTACGGCGACCTGGCGCCCGACCTGGACCTGATGAACGAGGCGAACATCGCCATCTGGCGGCTGGTCGTGCGCGGCAGCGGGAACACCGCCTACCAGCTCGCCTTCAACAGCCTGGTGGCCGGCACGTTCGCGGTCGGCGACGTCCCCCCGGACGCCCGCGCGGCCGAACTGCTGGACGTCGCCGGGCACCGCCGTCTCGCCGCCTCGATCGCCTCCGGTCAGGGCGCGGCGGCGGCCCGGCACGCGCGGGAGCTGCTGACCGCGCCGGTCACCACCACCCCCACCCCCACCACCCCCGGAAGGGAAGCGCGCGCATGATCCCCGCCGTGCTGTACGCCGTCCCGGCGTTCCTGCTCCTGATCGTCGTCGAGGCGGTCTCCTACCGCTTCCTGCCCGACGACGACGAACGCGGCTACGAGCTGCGCGACACCACCACCAGCCTGTCGATGGGGCTGGGCAGCCAGATCATCGGCTTCCCGTGGAAGCTGCTCACCGTCGGCCTGTTCGCGGCGCTGTGGACTGTGGCACCGGTGCAGCTGTCCCCCGGCGACTGGTGGACCTGGGTGATCCTGTTCTTCGCCGACGACCTGGCCTACTACTGGTTCCACCGCTCGCACCACGAGGTACGCGTGCTCTGGGCGAGCCACGTGGTGCACCACTCCAGCGTCCACTACAACTTCTCCACAGCGTTGCGGCAGAGCTGGACGCCGATGACCTCGCTGCCGTTCTGGCTGGCGCTGGCGCTGCTCGGCATCCCGCCGTGGATGATCTTCCTCCAGCAGTCGGTCAGCCTGCTCTACCAGTTCTTCCTGCACACCGAGCGGATCAAGGTGCTGCCCCGGCCGATCGAGTGGATCTTCAACACGCCGTCGCACCACCGGGTGCACCACGGCTCGAACACCGAGTACCTGGACCGCAACTACGGCGGCATCCTGATCATCTGGGACCGGCTGTTCGGCACGTTCGAGCCGGAGCGGGCCACCGCGCGCTACGGGCTGACCAAGAACATCGGCACCTACAACCCGCTGCGGGTGGCCACCCACGAGTTCGCCGCGATCTGGTCCGACGTACGCCGGGCAAGCTCCTGGCGACACCGCCTCGGCTACCTGTTCGGCCGTCCCGGCTGGCAGCCGGTCCGATGAGGCGCTCCTGGCTGCTGCCCCTGTTCGGACTGGTCGCCGCCGTCGAACTGGTCGGGGTCGCGCTGGACTCGACAGTGCTCCAGTGGCTGGCCAAGCCGCTGCTCGCGCCGGTGCTGCTGGCGTACCTCTGGGCGCACCGGCGCCGGGTCGACGCGGTGGCGGTCGGCCTGGTCGCCGCCACGGCGGGCGACGTCGCCCTGCTCCTGCCGGGCGACACCGCGTTCCTGGCCGGAATGGGGTTCTTCCTGGTCACCCAGGTCGCGTTCATCACCGCATTCGTGCGGCACCGTCGTGCGCCGGCCCTGGCGTGGGCCGGTTACCTGCTCGCCTGGGCCGGCGCGAACGCGCTGCTGTGGGGCATGCTCGGGCCGCTGCAGCTACCGGTGCTCGGCTACAGCCTGGCGCTGTGCCTGATGGCCGCCGCCGCGGCCGGGGTGTCCGCGCGGGTCGCCGCGGGCGGCGCGTTCTTCCTCGTCTCCGACCTGCTCATCGGCGTGGGCGCGGCCGGGATCGAGCTGCCCGGGAGGGGCCTGCTGGTGATGGTCACCTACTGCGCGGCGCTGCTGCTGATCAGCACCGGCTGGGTGACCGCGACCCGCCCGGCGACCGGCCCTGGGTCGCCGCCCGCGGGTACCCTGCTCGCGTGGCCAGGGAGAACGGGCGCAAGCTGATCGCCTCGAACAAGAAGGCACGGCACGACTACGAGATCCTCAAGACGTACGAGGCGGGCATCGTGCTCGCCGGCACCGAGGTCAAGTCGCTGCGCGAAGGGCGGGTGTCGCTGGTCGACGCGTTCGCCCAGGAGCGCGACGGCGAGATCATGCTGTACGGCCTGCACATCGCCGAGTACGGCTTCGGCACCTGGACCAACCACGCGCCCCGGCGCACCCGCAAGCTGCTGCTGCACCGGGTGGAGATCGCCCGCATCCTGGAGAAGCTGCGCGACGGCGGCGTCACGCTGGTGCCGCTGTCGATGTACTTCGCCGACGGCTGGGCCAAGGTGGAGCTGGGTCTGGCCCGGGGCCGCCGGTCGTACGACAAGCGCCAGGCGCTGGCCGAACGGGACGCCAAGCGGGAGATCGCGCGGGAGATGGGCCGCCGGCTCAAGGGCCGGACCACCGGCCGCCGAGCCTGATCCGTCCCGTGTTGAGGACAGCCTCTGTCCGCTGGCTCCGGCAGGCTGGACGGCGACCGATCACACGCGCCGCCGGTTCGCCGGCGGACCGGACGGAAGGTGAGCCGAGATGGCCCGCGACGTACAAATCACCATCGACTGCGCCGACCCGGCGAAGCTGGCGACGTTCTGGGCCGAGGTCCTCGGCTACCGGGTCCAGGGCCCGCCGGAGGGCTTCGACTCGTGGGAGCAGGCGCTGACCGCGATGGGCGTTCCGCCGGAGCGGCACAACGACGCCTCGGCCGTGGTCGACCCGGAGGGCGCCGGTCCACGACTGTTCTTCCAGCGGGTGCCGGAGTCCAAGCGGGTCAAGAACCGGGTTCATCTGGACGTCCGGGCAGCGCCCGGGCTGACCGGCGAGGCCCGGATGGCGGCGCTGGAGGCGGCGGCCGACCTGCTCGTCCCACTCGGTGCGACGCGCGTCGGGCGCTACGAGCCCGCTCCCCCGCTGGAGGCGGGGCACGTGCTGATGACCGATCCGGAGGGCAACGAGTTCTGCCTCGACTGAGACCCCGCCAGATTCAACAAGACTCCTTGTACATCACTCCTTGTCGGTCTAGCCTGGCGGCATGACGGACGGAACCGGCAACCGGCGCGTGAGCGACCCGCGAGCCATGCGGGCGCTGGCCCACCCCACCCGGCTGCGGCTGCTCGGCGAACTGCGCCTGCGTGGCCCGCAGACGGTCGGCATGCTCAGCGAGCGGACCGGTGAGGCGGTGGGCTCGGTCAGCTACCACGTCGGCAAGCTGGCCGAGCACGGCTTCGTGACCGAGGCCCCGGACCTGGCCCGGGACCGGCGCGAGCGGTGGTGGCGGGCTGCGCACGCCACCACCGACTGGGATCCGCTCGAACTGCTCGACGACCCGGAGCGCCGGCTCGCCGGCAACCTGCTGCGTCAGGCCGCCATGCAGCGCTACGTGGACCGCTACCAGGCGTACCTGGATTCCGAGGCGAGCCTCGACCCGGCCTGGGTACGCGGCACCACCAGCAGCGACATCGTGCTGCGCCTGACACCTGAGGAACTGGTCGAGCTGCGCGCCGAACTGTCCGCGCTGGGCCGGCGCTGGCAGGAGCGCGGCGCACCCGGCCGAGCCGGCGCCGAGATGGTCACGCTGATCTGGCAGGCGTACCGGGGGCCGCAGTGACCCGCGACCGCCGGCCCCTGGCCGGACTGCTGATCGGGCACGCCGTCTCGCTGACCGGCAACGTGCTCACGCTCATCGCGCTGCCGCTCTACGTGCTGGCCGAGACCGGTTCGCCGGCCGCCACCGGGCTGGCCGGGGCGTTCGCCACCGCGCCGGTGGTGCTCGGCGGCGCGTTCGGCGGCGTGCTCGTCGACCGGATCGGCTACCGGCGGTCGAGTGTGCTCGCCGACGTGGTCTCCGGCGTGACCATCGCCGCCGTACCCCTGTTGCACGCCACGGTCGGCCTGCCGTTCCCGGCGCTGCTGGCCCTGGTCTTCGTCAGCGGGCTGCTGGACACGCCGGGGCAGACCGCGCGCACCGCGTTGCTGCCGGAGGCCGCGGCGGCGGCAGGTGTGCCGATCGAGCGGGCGGCCGGGTGGGAGGACGCGACCTCGCGCGGCGCCCGGATGATCGGCGCACCCGTGGCCGGTCTGCTGGTCGGTGTGTTCGGGGCGGTGCCGGTGCTTGCGCTGGACGCGGTGACGTTCGCCGTGTCGGCCCTCGTGGTGACGCTGCTGGTGCCGCGTGGCCTGCGACCGTCCGACGACGGGAGCGAGCCGGAGACCGGCGGCTACTGGCGGCAGTTCGCCGCCGGGCTGCGCTTCCTGGTCCGCGAGCCGCTGCTGCGCGCCATGGTCCTGCTGGTGCTGGTGACGAACCTGTTCGACGCGGCGAAGAGCAACGTGCTGCTACCGGTGGTCGCCGAACGGGAACTCGGCGGGCCGGCCGCGTTCGGCCTGCTGGTGGGCGTCATGGGTGGCGGGGCGCTGGTCGGCTCGCTGGTGTTCAGCGCGATCGGGCACCGGCTGCCCCGCCGGGCCACGTTCGTCACCGCGTACGTGCTGTGCGGCGCCCCACCACTGTGGGCGCTCGCCGCCGCGCCGCCGCTGCCGGTGGTGGCCGCCGTGGTGGCGATGGCCGGGCTGGCCGCCGGCGCGCTCAACCCGCTGATGGGCGCGGTCCAGTTGGAGCGGGTGCCGCCGGCCATGCGGGCCCGGGTGTACGGGGTGATCGGCGCGGGGGCATGGGCGGCCATGCCGGCCGGCGCGGTCGGCGCGGGATTCGCCGCGGACCGGTTCGGACCCACGTCCACGCTGGTCGTGATGGGCGCCTGCTACCTGCTGGTGGTGCTGACGCCGCTGCTGGGTGGCCCGTGGCGGGACATGCGCCGCCCCACTGTGGTGCGGCAGCGCGAGCCGGAGCCGACATCGGAGCGCCAGCGGGAAACGCTCTCTTGACATCGACCGACTTCGTTCATACCTTCATCGAAGTCTATTTGTATGGTTTGTTTACCGTTGGGCGGGGCCGGCCGCCGTGACGGGAACAGCCACCACCCCCGCAGGAGGCGCCCCGTGCGCACCATCCGTACCCTCGCCGCCCTGGCGGTGACAGCGGTCGGCCTCACCACCGCCCTCGCCGTCGTCCCCCACTCCCCCGCGATCGCCGCACCCGGCGCGGTCACCTGGTCCGACGACTTCAACGGCCCCGCCGGCGCCGCGCCCGACGCGAGCAAGTGGCGCTACGACATCGGTGGCGGCGGCTGGGGCAACAACGAACTGCAGTACTACACCAACAGCACCCGCAACGCCGCGCTCGACGGCAACGGCAACCTGGTCATCACCGCCCGTAAGGAGAACCCGGCCGGCTACTCGTGCTGGTACGGAAGCTGCCAGTACACCTCGGCCCGCCTGCTCACCAACGGCACGTTCGCCCAGGCGTACGGGCGGTTCGAGGCGCGCATCAAGGTCCCGCGTGGACAGGGACTGTGGCCGGCGTTCTGGATGCTCGGCAACGACATCGGCACGAACCCGTGGCCCGGCAGCGGCGAGATCGACATCATGGAGAACGTCGGCTACGCGCCGTCGACCGTCTGGGGCACGCTGCACGGCCCCGGCTACTCCGGCGGCAGCGGCGTCGGCGCGTCCACCTCGCTCCCCGGCGGGCAGGCGCTCGCCGACGCCTTCCACACGTTCACTGTGGACTGGGCGCCGGACTCGATCACCTGGTACCTCGACGGCGTGGCGTACTCGCGCAAGACGCCCGCCGACATCGGCGGCAACCGCTGGGTCTTCGACCACCCGTTCTTCATGATCATGAACGTGGCGGTCGGCGGCAACTGGCCCGGCTCGCCGGACGGCAGCACCACGTTCCCGCAGACCATGACCATCGACTACGTCCGGGTCCAGGCCTGGGACAACGGCGGCGGGGGCACCGGCGGGCAGATCGTCGGGTACGGCAACAAGTGCGTCGACGTGGCCAGTGCCAGCACCGCCAACGGCACGCCCGTGCAGCTCTGGACCTGCAACGGCACCGCCGCCCAGCGCTGGAGCTGGAACGCCGACGGCTCGGTACGCGCGCTCGGCAAGTGCCTCGACGTGGCCGCCGGGTCCACGGCGAGCGGCGCGAAGGTGCAGCTCTACGACTGCAACGGCACCGGCGCGCAGAAGTGGGTGTTCAGCGCGGCCGGCGACATCGTGAACCCCCAGGCCAACAAGTGCCTGGACGCCACCGGTCCCAGCTCGGCCGACGGCACCCGGCTGCAGATCTGGGACTGCACCGGCGCCACCAACCAGAAGTGGCGCCGCTGACCGGCGTCCCGGCCCGGGGCGGGCGGCACACCCCGCCCGCCCCGGCGTCACCCCCGTCCCCCGCTGATCTTGCACTTTCGGCCCAAGCGGTGACGCGAATGTCCCATCTGCCCGGGCACAAACTGCAAGATCAGCGGGTCTGGGTGGCTTGGGGTCACGAATGGCGTTGCGGTCTGGGATACCGTTAGGTCCGTTTCGCTGCCGCGAGACCAGGTCATCGATCTCCTGGAAGCGCGATCATGGATGAACTGACCGGCGCGCTGACGTCGACGAGCGGGTTCATGCCGGAACCGATCCCCACCGCACGGCTGAACCTGCTGCCGCTGGGTGTCGAGCACGCCCAGGAGATGGCCGCCGTTCTGGCCGACCCGGCGCTGCACACCTTCATCGGCGGCGAGCCCGCTTCCCCGGCGGCGTTGCGGGCCCGCTACGAACGGCTGGTCGCCGGCTCGCCCGACCCGGCCGAGTCGTGGTGCAACTGGGTCATCCAGCTCCGGGACTGCGGCCGGCTGACCGGCTTCGTCCAGGCCACGGTCACCGAGCCACACGGGACGGTGGCGGACACCGCCACGGCGGGCGCGCGGGCAGTCGGGCACCGGCACCTCGACGAGGCGACACCGGCCACCGCGGGACCGGTCGCGGAGATCGCCTGGGTGGTGGGAACACAGTGGCAGGGGCGCGGGATCGCCACAGAGGCCGCCCGTGGG
Organism: Micromonospora sp. TSRI0369; assembly: GCF_001905625.1. Taxonomy (NCBI): domain Bacteria; kingdom Bacillati; phylum Actinomycetota; class Actinomycetes; order Micromonosporales; family Micromonosporaceae; genus Micromonospora; species Micromonospora sp. TSRI0369. The sequence continues at coordinate 845,755 of NZ_LIVU01000003.1, read as the reverse complement.
ATGGTCGGCTGGCTGGGGCGGCGCGGTGTGCGTACCCTCGTGGCCCACCTCCATCCCGACCACCGCGCGTCGGCCGCGGTGGCCACGGCCTGCGGCCTGGCCCCCACCGACGTGTGGCAGGACGGCGAGGTCCGCTGGACCGGACCTGCCGCCCCGCCTCCCCCGCCTGCCCGGAGTTGACCAAGGAGTTCGTGTCGGAGACGACGTCTGATCCGGACACAAACTCCTTGATCACCGGGAGATTCAGGGGCGGGACGGGGGCGGGGTCAGAAGGGGGCGTCCACGGGTAGGCGGCGGACCTGGGTGAGGTACGGGTCCAGCTCGCCCACCTCGAAGCGGCACGTGCCGATGACGTGCCAGAACTGGCCGCCCGGGTCACCGTCCAGCTTGTAGCGGCCGTCCGGGCTGACCGCCGCCCACCCGTCCGGCAGGCCGATCAGCGTGGTCCGCAGCTGGGCGTGCTCCGGATCGGCCACGTCCCACAGCCGTACCGTGCCGTCGTCACCGGCGCTGGCGAGCAGGCTGCTGTCCGGGCTGAAGTGCACCGACCAGACCCGCCGGGTGTGCGCGGCCAGCGTGCCGTGCAGCCGGCCGGTGACCGGGTCCCACAGCCGGATCACCAGGTCGTCCCCGGCGGTGGCGAGCAGGTTGCCGTCCGGGCTGAACGCGCACGACCAGAGCCGCCCGTCGTGCTCGGTGAGCACGACGCGCGGCTGGCCGGTCTGCACGTCCCAGACCACCGCCGTGCCGTCGTTGCCGGCGCTTGCGAGCAGCGTGCCCTCGCTGTTGAAGCCGACCGAGTAGACCCGGTCGGTGTGGTGTTCCAGCGTCATCCGGCAGGTGGCGGTGGCGGCGTCCCAGAGCCGTACCGTCTGGTCGTCGCAGCCGGTGGCGATGGTCTCGCCATCCGGGCTGAACGCGACAGTGCGCACCCGGCCCCGGTGCGGGGTGAGCGTGGCGAAGTGCCGGCCGGTACGCCGGTACCACAGGCGTACCGTGTCGTCGTCGTTCGCCGTGGCCAGCGCGTCGCCGTCGGGGCTGAACGCGACCGCCCAGACGTGGTCGGTGTCCACGTTGAGTTCCCGCTCGTCGGCGCCGGTGTCGGTGTTCCACAGGTGCACGCCGCCGTCGCCGCTGGGTGAGGCGACGAGCGACTCCTCGGGGCAGAACACCACCGACAGCAGCCGGTCGGCGGGGCTGGCGAGCTGCCGCAGCAGGCGGCCGGTACGCGGCTCCCAGAGCCGGATCACGCCGTCGTTGCCGCAGGCGGCGAGCACTTCCCCGTCGTCGCGGAAGGACAGCGCGGTGACCCGGCGGCCGTGCCCGCGCAGCGTGTGCTGGAGCTGCCCGGAGCGCACATCCCACAGCCGGGTGGTGCCGTCGTTGCTGCTGGTGGCCACCTGGTTCTGGTCCGGCCGCCAGACCACCGGCCACACCGAGCCGCGGTGCCGGGTCAGCTCGTGCCGGACCTGCCCGTCGTCGGTGTCCCAGAGCTGGATCGCGCCGTCGCTGGCGGCGGTGGCGAGCAGGCTGCCGTCGCCGTTGAACCGGACGCTGTAGATGGCGCCCCGCTGCCGCCCGAGCACCCGGACCGGCCGGCCGGTCTCGGTCTCCCACAGCCGCAGCGCGCCGTGCGTGTCGCCGGTGGCCATCAGCGTGCCGTCGGGGTGGATGTCGAGGGCGTACACGTCGGCCTCGTGGCCGCGCGGCGAGCGCAGCAGCTCGCCGTCGCCGGCCCGGCGGATCCAGACCCGGCCGTGCTGCCCGACCGCGGCCAGCAGCCGCCCGTCCGGCGTGTGCGCCACCCGGTAGACGACTTCCGGCTCCCGCACCTCGAAGGCCAGCCGGCCGGTGGGGATGTCCCAGCCGCGTACCGTGCCGGCGCTGTCGGCCACCACGACCCGCCGGCCGTCCGGGCTGAACGAGGTGCCCCAGATCGGCGCGGCGTGGCCGGGCCACTCGTGGCGCAGCCGGGCGGTGCGGGTGTCGTACAGCCGGACCACGCCGGCCGCGTCGCCGACCACCAGCCGGCCCCGGCGGCCGTCGGTGAGCAGCGGCCAGACCCAGCCGGCGAAGACGTCCTCGATGACGTGCCGCACGTCGCCGTGGTCGGCGTCCCACAGCCGTACGGTGAGGTCGGCCGCGCCGGTGACGAGCTGGTGGGAGGCGGCGTCGTAGCGGACCGCGTACACCCGGGACCGGTGTCCCTGGAGCGTGCGTACCGGCAGCCCGGTGGCGGTGTCGCAGAGCAGCACGCCGCCGTCGTCGCTGCCGACCGCGAGCACCGCGCCGTCCGGGCTGTACGCCACCGGCACCGGCAGCCGGCCCACCTCGAAGCCGTAGCCGACGCCCACGGCGGGCGGGGCCAGGCCGGGCGCGACCGGACGGCCCGGCGCGACGACGGCGCCGCGCAGCTCCGGGGCGCGCAGCAGCGCCGCGTCGGCGCTGACGTCGATGAGCGCGGTGCGGTGCCAGCTGCTGCCGGCGACGCGCGCGCCGCGCAGGTCGGTACGGAACAGCCGCGCCCCGGCCAGCTCCGCGTCGCGCAGGTCCGCCCCGGCGAGGCGGGCCTGGTCCAGGCGGGCGCCGCGCAGGCGGGCGTGTTCCAGCCGCGCCTCGGTCAGGTTGGTGGCGATCAGCCGCGCGTCGGTCAGGTCGGCGCCGGTCAGGTCGGCCCCGGCGAGTTCGCGGTGCGACAGGTCCTCGCCGCGCAGCACCGCGCCGCGCAGGTCGGCCCGGTCGGGCAGGCGCAGCCGGGCGGACAGCCGCAGCGCGTTGGCGCGCAGCGTCTCCCCCGCCGACTCGTCGCCGAGCACCCGCGCGGTCCAGGCGGTGCAGCGGGCCGGGTCGGCGAGGTCGCCGAGGAACTCCACGGCGAGCGCGGACAGCGACCGCACCGCCAGCGCGGCCGGCTCCTCACCGCGGTTGAGCTGCTCGGCCACGCCCTCGGCGACGAGCCACTCCATGACCGAGGTGTGGATGAACCCGAACAGCCCGTCGTCGGTGCGGACCAGCAGGCTGCCCGCGCCGACCGCGTGCGCCGCCTGCGGGCCGGACAGCCGCGAGTCGGCCCGGCCGGCGAGCTGGCCGGTGGACTCGGCCAGCTCGGCCAGCCGCAGGTACGCCTCCCCGCTCTCCCACAGCTGGAACGCCAGCCGGCTCACCGCCTGCCACAGCTCGGGGCGGCGCAGGCTCACCGGCGCGCCGGGGATGCCCTGGGTACGGCGCTCCTCGAAGTCCAGCCAGGACTCCAGGATCTCCCGGTACAGCGCGGCGGCGCTGAACGTGCCGCCCGCGCCGGCGACGGCGGCGAGCCGCCCCTCGTCGAGGTTGGCGATGAAGCCGAGCATGCGCGGGTTGCGGGAGAGCCCGAGAAGGTCCTTGACCCCGGCGAGCAGGTCCATCCGTTCGCGGGCGGCCCGCTCGTCGCCGCCGTACCGGTTGCGCAGGAACGCCTCGATCTGCCCGGGGGTGAAGTCCTCCACCGCGAGTACGCGCCGGTGCGGCAGCAGGCCGACCCGCTCGCCGAGCGCGGTCAGCACCTGCGAGTTGGTCTTGAAGTGCTGGGTCCGGCTGCTCACCACGATCTTCGCGTTGCCCTCGGCAGCCTGCAGCAGCGTCTCCAGATGGTCGGCCGCCCGGTCGTAGGTCACCCGGGCGACCAGCTCGTCGAACCCGTCGAACAGCAGCACGATGCGGCCCTGGCGCAGCATGTAGCGGAACGCCTTGAGGTCGATCACCTGCTCGCCGTGGTTGGCCAGGTGCGCGGCGACCAGGCCGTCCACGGAGTGCGCCTTGTCCAGCGCGCGCAGCTCCACCAGGATCGGGATCAGGTCCGGTGCGGCGGTCGGCAGCCGCCGGGCCACCTCCCGCAACGCGAACGTCTTGCCCCGGCCGAAGTCGCCGAGCACCAGCACGAACCGGCCGTCCGGCGCGGAGACGGTCTCCAGCAGCTCGTCCACCACGTCGTCGCGCACGCGCTGGTCGGCGCCGACGAGGTGGCGGTAGCGCTGCGGCACGTACTGCCCGGGCGGGTAGTGCCGGTCGGCCTGCAGGCGGGCGGTCTGCGCGGCGACGTACTCGCGCAGGTCGAGCAGGCCCTGGAACTCGGTCAGGTGCAGTACGCGCACGCCCCGGCGTTGCGCCTCCTCGGCCAGTCCGCGCGGCACCCGGTCACCGTCGTAGACCAGCTCGGAGGCGATGTCCGGGTCGGTGGCGTGCACCCGGCGGGCGAAGACGTCCACGTCGGCCGCGGTGGGGGTGCCCACGTGCGCGCCGACCCGCTGCTGGCGGACCACGCCGTCGGAGCGGTAGCTGATGTACAGGTGCGGCGGGTCGGTGTCCACGCGGCGTACCACCACCCGGTCGTAGCGGGCCTCGCAGACCTCGGCGAGCCGGTCCAGCAGGCGCTGCACCGGGGCGACCGGCGCGGCGGCCGCCGCCGCGCCCTGGGTGGCTCCCTCGACGGCGACCGGGCGGCGCGGGTCCGGCACCTGGGCCGGACCGGACGCGCCGAAGGTGGCCTCGGCATTCGGCCAGTTCACCGCCGTCACCGCTCCGGAGTCGAGGCGGTCGTCGCGGCCGAGCACCCAGCGGGTCATGCCGTCGCCACCGAGCCGCAGCACCTGCGCCCGGCCGTCGCGGGGAGCCGCGGCCAGCGGCACCACCGGGTCCACCCGCGCCGACGGCGCAGCGTCGGAGAGCAGCAGGTTGAGCATCGGGCCGACCAGCCGGTTGACCGCGCCCCGGTCGCGCAGCGACACCGGGTCCGGCGGCACCTCGTCGGCGTACGGGCTGCGCGCCCCGGGCGCGTGCGCCATCGCGCCCAGCCGCAGCCAGCCGGACTGCTGGTAGTGGCGCAGCCGCTGGGCGAACCAGCTGGACTGCGCCTCGCCGAGGAAGCCGTACCGGTCCTCCTCGCGGTGGGTGATGGCGATGGTGGAGTTCAGCCCGGCCACCACCACCCGCAGGTCCGGTACACCGAACAGCGTCCAGGGCTGCTCGCTGTCGAAGATCCGGTCGTCGAGCCCCTGGTAGAGGTCGTCGAACAGGCGTGCGTAGTGCCGCCACTTCGGCCAGTACGGCGGCTGCGGGTCGACGTCGTCGGCCTCGCAGGTGGCGAAGTACGCGCGGCAGGCCGCCATGGTCACGTCACGCGGACCGGGCACCACGACGAGGCGGTGCGGCTCCAGCCCGAGCAGCACCCGCAGGCCGGTGAGGAAGCTCAGCGCGTCGGAGAACTCGCGCGGGCTGCCCGACTCGGTCAGGTTGCCGGCGACGACGAGCAGGTCCGGCCGGGGCACGCCGTCGTTCATCAGCAGCGTGAGGTCGCCCATCAGGTGTTCCTGCACCTCGCCGGGGGTGACCGGCGCACCGGGGGTGATCACGCCCCGGCCGAAGCGCGGCCCGGCGACCTGGAGCACCGTGACGGTGTCCCGGGCGGTCGGCGGCGCCACCGCGGCCGGCGGGAACGGCGGCGGGTTGATCGGGGTACGCCGGGCGCGGCGGGGCGCGGGCGCTCCGGCGGCCGGCGCGGCGAGCACCCCGTGCGGGTCGGCCGGGTGGTGCGGGAACGCCGGCTGCCGCATCGGTTTGGCCCGGCCGTCGAGCGCCTCCCGGATGCGGTCGAGCACCCGGTTGCGGGCCTGCGCCGGGTCGTCCACACCGACCAGGTCCACATAGGTGATGGTGGCGAGCAGCCCGTCGATCGGGCAGTCCTCGACGCGTACCGTGACGAGCTTGTTGCCGGTGCCGTCCGGGTCGGCGCGCAGCGCGGCCTGCCACTCCAGCTTGCCGTAGGTGGAGTGCAGGTAGCGTTCGGACAGTACCGCCACCACCACCTCGGCCTCACGGACGCCACGGTCCATGAAGTCGATGAAGTTGGTGCCGGCCACGAAGTCCCACGCCTGCAGCAGCGTGCGGTAACCGGCCGCCTCGAACTCCCACGCCAGCCACGTCGCCCAGCGTTCGTCGGCCGGGGAGTAACTGATGAAGAAGTCGATGGGGCGGTCGGACCGGGTGGGGTGCGCGCCTACAGCCACATGGTCATTATGGCCACCGACGGTCAACAGATCGACACCCTCGGCAGCCCGGATCGCGACCGCGTCGGGCTCCTGCGCCCGCACCACCGTGTGCGAGGATCATCACTCGTGGAGACCCCCGGCGATCCGCCGAACGCCGTGCCCGACCGTTCCCGCTGGGGCCGCCTGCACGTGCTGGACTGGATCGCTGTCGGGCTGGCCGTGGTCGGGCTGGTGTGCGTGCTCACCGGACTGCTGCCCCGCGCCGACGCCGAGGCGACCATGCGGCGGATCGTCCCCATCCTGATCTTCCTCGGCACGGTGGTGGTGCTGGCCGAGCTGACCGCTGTGGCCGGGGTGTTCGACGCGCTCGCGACCCGGGTAGCGGTGACCGCGCGGGGCAGCTTCCGGGCCCTGTTCTGGCTCTGTGTCGGCTTCGCCTCGGTGACCACCATCGCGCTCAACCTGGACACCACGGCGGTCCTGCTCACGCCGGTGATGATCGCGCTGGCCCGGGCGCTGAACGTGCCGCCGACGCCGCTGGCCATGACCACCGTGTGGCTGGCGAACACGGCGAGCCTGCTGCTGCCGGTGTCCAACCTGACGAACATCCTGGCCAGTGACCGGGTCGACCTGGACCCGGTGCCGTGGGCGGCCCGGATGTGGTGGCCGCAGCTCGTCGCCGTGGCGGTGACCGCGCTGCTGCTGTGGTGGTGGTACTGGCGTCCCGCGCGCGCCGGGGCCGACCCGTTCGACCCGCCGCCGCCGTACGTGCCGCCGGACCGGGCGCTCTACCGCACCGCGCTCGCCGCCTGCCTGCTGTTCGTCGCCGGGATCCTCGCCGGGGTCGAGATCGGCGTCGCCTCCGGGGTGGCCGCCGCGATCCTGGTCGCCGGCTTCGCGGTGCGGGCCCGGCACCGGCTGCGGCTCGCGCTGGTGCCGTGGCGGCTGCTGGTCTTCGTGACCGGGCTGTTCCTGGTGGTGCAGACCATCGGCCGGTTCGGCCTGGACACCGTGATGGGCACGCTCATCGGCACCGACCCGGGCGCGGAGGGCGCGCTGCGGGCGGGCGCGGTCGGCGCGCTGTTCAGCAACGTGGTGAACAACCTGCCCGCGTACCTGGCCGGCGAGGCGGTCATCGCGGCCGACCGGCACACCCAGTTGCTGGCGCTGCTGATCGGTACGAACGTGGGTCCGCTGGCCACGCCGTGGGCGTCGCTGGCGACACTGATCTGGTACGAGCGCTGCCGGGCCGCCGGGGTGGCCGTGCCGCTGGGCCGGTTCGTGGCGACCAGCGCCGTGCTCGCCGTGCTGGCCACCGCCGCCACCGTCACGGCGCTTCTTGTCGGTCCCGGCGCCTAGCATCGCGCCCATGAGCAACCCGCCCGAGATCGTCCGCCGCTACTTCGCGCTCGCCGGCCAGGCCGACAAGGAGCCCTACCTGGCGCTGTTCGCCGACGACGCGGTGGTCGAGGACGAGGGCCGCACCCACCGCGGGATCGCGGAGATCCGCGCCTGGCGCAGCGGCACGCCGCTGGTGTCGTACGAGATCACCGACGTCGAGCAGACGCCGGCCGGCACGGTGGTGACGGCGACGATCAGCGGCGACTTCCCCGGCAGCCCGTTCGCCGGGCTGCGGTTCCGGTTCGAGGAGTACGACGACACCCACATCCGCCGGCTGCGCATCGCCCCCTGAGCAGGGGGCGGGAAAACCGCTACGACCCGGCCGAGGGCAGTGACTACGGTGCCCGCATGACCGCCGCGCCCACCCTGCACTTCTGCACCGACCCGGACGAGTTCCTCGCCGCCGCCGAGGCGTACCTGGCCGCCGACCCGGTGATCAACACCGTCGTCGCCAGCGTCACGCGCCGGATGGCAGCCCGCCGCGCCGAGGGCGTCGCGCTGCCCGAGGACGACTGGTGGCTGGTGGTGCGGGACGCCTCCGGCGCGGTGGTGGGCGCCGCGATGCGTACCGCGCCGTTCCCGCCGCGGCCGGCGTTCCTGCTGCCGATGCCGCCGGAGGCCGCCGTGGCGCTGGCCCGTGCGTGGCACCGGCGCGGCGAACGGATCCGCGCGGTCAACGGCGCGCTGCCCGCCGCGCGCGCCTGCGCCGACGAGGTCGCACGCCTCGACGGCGGCCGGGTCGAGGTCGGCCAGCACACCCGGCTGCACGTGCTGGACCAGTTGGCGCCACCGGCCCCGGTGCCCGGCGCGCTGCGGGCCGCCGGGCCCGACGAGGTCGACCTGGTCGCCGCGTGGTTCGGCGCGTTCACGGCCGACGCCGACGAGCAGGCGGGCCGCCCGCCCGGCACCAGCGCACACGAGACGCCCGACCGCGCCGAGTTGCTGCGCCGCATCCGGGACGGGCGGGTCTGGTTCTGGACCGACGGGTCGGGCGTCCCGGTGCACCTGACCGCCGCCAACCCGCCGTCGTTCGGCGTGGCCCGGATCGGGCCGGTCTACACGCCACCCGAGCAGCGTGGGCGCGGCTGGGCCGGCAACGCGGTAGCCGAGGTGTGCCGGCTGCTCACGGCAGAGGGCGCGCGCGTGTGCCTGTTCACCGACCAGGCCAACCCGGTGTCGAACCGGCTCTATGCCGGGCTGGGTTTCCGGCCGGTGGTCGACATGGCCAACCTGGTTCTGGTCGACTGAGACGGCTCCGGGTCAGCCGGCGAGACCGAGCGCGGCCAGCCGGCGCGGGTCGGCGATCACGTCCACGGCGGCGATCCGCCCGCCGGTGACGGTGAACGCCATCACCGACAGCGGACGGTCCCCGGCGCTCACCAGCACCCCGGCGGCGCCGTTGACCAGCACCGGCCGGGCGTGCGGGAACAGCCGCCCGAACGTGGTGGCCTGCGCCGCCACAGTCGTCGCGCCGGTGAGCACGACCGTGTGGCGGGCGCGGGCGGTCCCCGCGTCGGAACGCAGCACCACGTCCGGGTGCAGCACCGCGATCAGCGCGTCGAGGTCGCCGTCGCGGGCGGCGGCGAGGAATGCGTCCACCACCGCCCGCTGCCGGGTCAGGTCGGGATCGGGCGTGGGCGCCTGTCCGCGTACCCGGCGGCGGGCCCGGCTGGCGAGCTGCCGGGCCGCTGCCGGTGAGCGGTCGACGAGCGGGCCGATCTCGTCGAACGGCACGCCGAACATGTCGTGCAGCACGAACGCGAGCCGCTCGGCCGGGCTCAGCGTGTCCAGAACCACGAGCAGCGCCAGCCCCACCGAGTCGGCGAGGACCGCGGCGTGCGCCGGGTCGTCGGCGCCGGTGTCCACCACCGGGTCGGGCAGGCGGACGTCGAGGGAGTCCTCCCGTCGGGCGACGCGGGACCGCAGCGTGTTCAGGCTGACCCGGGCGACCACAGTGGTGAGCCAGGCGTCCAGGTTGTCCACCGTGGCGGCGTCGGTACGGGCCAGCCGCAGCCAGGTCTCCTGCACGGCGTCCTCGGCGTCGGTGAGCGAGCCGAGCAGCCGGTAGGCCACCGCGCGCAGCCGCGGCCGCTCCCGCTCGAACCGCTCCGCCAGCCCGTGGTCCATCACCTGAGCCTCCCCTCCCGCACGTCGTCTCGACCCGCCACGACCGACCGAGGTGACCGGAGGTGACCACCGTCACACCTGTCACGTCGACGGGTCGGCGCGGGTCGACGTGACAGCACAGGCGACGGAGGGAAAGACGATGAACCCACACATCCTGGTCACCGGCGGCACCGGCACTATCGGCCGGCACGTCGTACCGCTGCTGCGCGCCGCCGGGCACCCCGTGCGGGTGCTCAGCCGGCGCGGCGGGCGGTCCGGCGACGGCGTCACCCACGTGACCGCCGACCTGCTCAGCGGCGCCGACCTCGGCCCCGCCCTGCGCGGCGTGCGCACGGTGCTGCACCTGGCCGGCGGCGCGAAGGGCGACGACCGTGCCGCCGCCCACCTGGTCCGGGCCGCACGCCGGGCCGGGGTGACGCATCTGGTGCACATCTCGGTGACCGGCGCCGACCGGGTGCCGCTGGCCTGGATGCGGTCCAAGCTCGACGCCGAACGCGCGGTGGCGGACTCCGGCGTCCCGTGGACGGTGCTGCGCGCCGCGCAGGCGCACGACCTGGTGCTGACCATGCTGACGGCGATGACCCGGCTGCCGGTGACGCCGGTGCCGGGCGGGCTGCGGTTGCAGCCGGTCGACGCCGCCGAGGTCGCGGCGCGGCTGGCCGAGCTGACGCTGGGCGCGCCCGCCGGGCTGGTGCCGGATCTGGCCGGGCCGCACACGTACGGGATCGGTGAGCTGCTGACCGGCTACCTGGCGGCCACCGGGAAGCGCCGTGCGCGACTGCCGGTCCGCATCCCCGGGCGGGCCGGCCGGGCGTACCGCCAGGGCGTGAACCTGGCCCGGCCGGGCGCCGCGAGAGGCGTGCGGACCTGGGCGGACTTCCTGGCCGCCCGGACGGCGTCAAGGCCCTGACCCGCCGCGACGCCCGTCAGGCGTCGGCGGAGCGCGACGCCGGACGGAACTGCTCGAACATCACCTCGTAGCCGTCCGGGTCGAGCCCGTAGAAGATCCGCGCCCAGCCCACGTCCTCGGGTTCGAGCGTGACCGGCAGCCCCTCGTCGCACCACAGCGCGTACGTGGCGTCCAGGTCCGCGGTGGGCACGGTGAGCACGACACCGAGCCCCGGCGGCCCGGCCTTGACGTCGCGTTCCCGCTGCGCGTTGTGGTGGCCGTGGCGGTGCAGGTCGGACAGGATCAGCCAGGTGTGACCGAAGGTCAGGTAGCGCAGGTTCGTCTGCTCGGCGTTCGGGATCTCCTTGAAGCCGAGTCGCCGGTAGAGCCGGTGGGAGCGGTCCAGGTCGCGGACCCGGAGCCCGAGCTTGAGCTGTCTGGCGGCCATCCGGCCGAGGCTAGCGGATCGCGCCTCACCAGCCGACCGAGCCGAGGCTGACCGGGGTGAGGCGGCGCACCTGCGGCTCGATCCACTGTGCCGCGGTGACCAGCTTGACCAGCCGGTCGATGGTCTCCGGCGGCCCGGCCACGAAACTGCGCCGGTCCGCGGGGCAGCCGTACCTGTCGTCGAACGTGCCGCCGTCGAGCGCGCGTACCGCCATGCCGGCCTCGGCGGCGAGCAGCATCCCGGCGGGCAGGTCGACCGCCTCGGGCCGGTAGCCGACGATGCCGTCGATGTCGCCGCGGGCCAGCATCACCCAGGACAGCAGCGGCGCCCACAGTTGCAGCACCCGGCGGGCGGTCGTGTCGAGCACCACCTTCAGCGCGCGGGCGGTGCTGTCGTCCCGGCGTACCTCGTGCCCCTGGGTCCAGGCCAGCACCGGCGCGGCCGGCACCGGCCGGTGCGCGGCGCGCAGCGGACGGGCGGCCGGTCCGGAGGTGTGCACGAACGCGCCCCGGCCCCGCACCGCCGACCAGGTACGGCCGGCGACCGGGTCGTGGACCACGCCGAGCACCGGCGAGCCGTTGTCGCACAGGGCGATCCCGACCACGTACGCGGGCAGCCCGATCGCCACGTTGTTGGTACCGTCGAGCGGGTCGACAAGCCACGCGAAGGCGGTGTCCGGGGCGTACTCGCCGCCCTCCTCGGCGATCACGCCGTGCTCCGGCCAGCGGGCCCGGATCCGGTCGACGATCAGCCGCTCGGCCGCCAGGTCGAGGTCGGTGACCAGGTCGCCGGTGTCGTTCTTGGCCCGGGCGTGCACCTCCCTCCGGGTGCCCCGGCGCAGCAGCCGGCCCGCCGCCTGGGCGGCCTCCACCGCGAACCGGTGCGCCTCGCGCAGGTCGGGCCCGCCTCTGCTCGGCTCCACGTCCATGGCTCCTCCAGCCAGTCAGCCCCGTGCCACAAGTCGCGCGATCGCCCGCGCCATCCGCGCGGTCTCGGCCGCGTCGCATCGGTCCCGGCGTACCCGGTGGCTGTGCCCGTCCACCGCGCCGAGGCTCAGGTCGCACGTGCCGGGAGTGGTCCGGCCGAGCGCCACTGTCACCGCCGGTTCACCGGCGTCGACCTCCGAGGTGTGGAAGCCGCCGGCGCGCAGCGCGTACGAGTCGCCGGCCGAGTGCGTCTCCACAGTGGCGGTCATCGCGGTGACCAGCCGGTCGGTGGCGGCCATCTCGTCCACCTCGCCGAGGCTGCGCACTTCGTAGACCCGCCAGGACGGGTCGGCGGGCGCGTCGTCGACCTCGATCAGCTCGTTGCGGACGGTGCCGTGCAGCACGTGGCTGAGCAGGTCCCAGCTGTGCGAGTGCATGGTGGAGGTGGTCGGGCGCACCTGCGGCGGGTCGGCGGGCCAGGCGTGCACGCAGACGCCGTCGGGGCCGTCGCGTTCGACCGGCAGGCAGGTGAAGCCGAGCGGGTGCCGGACCGCGCGCAGCGGGCGCCGCCCCTCGGCGACGTCGTCGAGCACGTCCAGCACCCAGCCGCGTAGGAGCTCCGGCCGGGTGCCCCGGTCGATCTCCCGTTCGAGGTCGGTGTAACTGGTCATGAGTACGGATTCCTCGCCTGGACGGCTTTGCCGATGATGTCGGCCACCTCGCGGTCGCCGAAGGAGCGGGGCAGCGTGAGGCCGAGCGCGGCGAACAACCGCCGTACCTGCTCGACCGACGGCTCGTCGTCGAGCTTGACCTGGGCCGCGGCCTCGATCGGCACGCGCCGGCTCTGCCGGCGGCTGTAGTCCAGCTCGATGTTGAAGCGGTTGTAGTAGACCTCGCCGCGGTCGATGCGCAGCGCGGGCGTCTGCGGGTTCTCCTGGGTGATGACGACGCAGGAGGAGGAGAGGTCGTAGCGGAACGTGGTCATCTGCGCGGAGAGCCGGACGTCGACGGTGAGCAGGCCGGAGCGTTGCAGGTGCCAGCAGGCGGCCAGCACCGTCGCGTAGGACTCCTTGCGGGTGCGGTCGACGGTCCACGGCTCGCCCGGCGCGTCCGGGTCGAGGCTGCGCCGGAACCGCGCGTACCGCTCGCAGACCTCCTCGTCGGTCGGGTCGATGATCTCGATCGCGACGGTGAGCGTGGCGTTGCGCCGCCGGGCGTGTTCCAGGCAGTCCGGCAGCGTGACCGCGCGCAGGAAGGTGCCGGTGCCGCCCTTGAAGCTCCACTGGTCGGTGTGCCGCCGCGCGTCGGCGAGCGCCTGCCCGACCTCGCTGCCGTGCAGGACCCGCACCATGGACACGCTGTCGATGGCCTCGCGGGCCCGGTTCAGCGCGCCTTCCGGGCCGGTGATCTCCTGCATCTGCGGCACCAGGTCGGTCAGCCGGTCGCGGGTGTCCGAGATGACCTGGCGGACCTCCCGCTCGGTGGTGCGCCGGCGCAGCCGGTCGCGCAGCATCGCCTGTGCGAGCAGACCCAGGACCAGCAGGATCGCGCTGTTGACGACCTCCTGGTCGACCGCGTTGGTCAGGCCGAGCACGGACACCGTGAGCGCCAGCACCAGGCCGATGAACGCGTCGAGATTGGTCACGACCCAGGCGAGCAGGCGCGTCATGACATCCCCCGGTCGACGACGGAACCTCCATGATAGCCCGCTGTCAATATCGCCATCACACCCTGTTTCCGGCCGGTGGCGGCCCGCCCTGCCGGCGGGCGGCGCAGATCAGGGAGCCGCCGAGCCCGGGCGCGGCGCGGGCCAGCCGGCGCGAGGCCACCCACCGCCCGCCGGGCAGCCGCCAGCCGACCTCGTTGGAGTGCAGGGCCACCGGCGTGAACCCGGCCCGGCGCAGCGTCCGGCGCAGCAGCGAGGCGGTGAACGGGCGGATGTGCAGCCACAGATAGGGGTGCAGCGGGTCCACCTGGCGCGGCGCCCGGCCGGCGAGGAACGCCAGCCGGTCCTGCACCGGCGCCAGATTCGGCGTGGTGAGCACCAGCAGCCCGTCCGGCGCCAGCACCCGGTGACACTCCCGCAGCAGCGCCAGGGGGTCGTACACGTGCTCGATCAGCTCCCCGGCGAGAAGCCCGGCGAAGCTGCCGGCGCGGAACGGCAGCCCGCGGGTGGCGTCCAGGCAGACCGGCAGCGCCCGGCCGCCGGTCACCGCGCGGGCCGTGCCCAGCGCCGCCTCGGCCATGTCGGCGAGCACGAGCGGGCCGGGCAGCGCGTCGGGGTCGAGCATGCCGCGCGGCCCGCAGCCCAGTTCCAGCACCGGCCCGCCGCCGGTCACCCCCTCGGCCATCAGCCGGGCCGCGACGGCGCGGCGCACCCGGTGGTACGGGTCGTCGACGTACCCGTCGACCTCCGCGCCGTCGTGGTACCGGCGGTGGTTGGCGTGCCGGCCGTGCGCCAGCGCGCGGTGCGACGACGTCCCGGTCGGCGGCTCGGCCATCATCCCTCCACAGCGGACTCCGGCCCCGTCGGCGGCGTCCGCACCAAGCCTCGCACCGGTCGCGCCCGGCGGCGCGCACATCCGCACCGCCGGGCGTGGGGGCGGGCGTCAGAGCGCGCGCGCCCAGTCCAGCCGGGTGCTGTCGTCGTACTCGTCGCCGGGGATCCACCACTGCTCGCCGAAGCCGCTGGTGGACACAATGATGTTGCCGCCGTCGGGGTACTCGTTCTCCGGCGGGACCGACAGCGCGGCGCAGTACCGGCCGTCCGGGGAGAACACCGGCGACAGGTAGAACCGGGGTTCGCCGGTGAGCCTCTTCAGGCCGGTGCCTCCGATCCGCACCGACGCCAGCGAGTGGTTGCTGGACTCCAGGTCGGGATACCAGCGGTCGGTGCGGAACACCACGCGCCCGGAGTCGGGCATGAAGACCGGCGAGCCGAAGAGCTCGCCCGGCGCCCCGGGCGTGTAGAGCCGCCGCGCCGTGCCGGTCGCCAGTTCGAGCACGCGCAGTTGCGGGCCCTCCGAACGGCTGTGCCACCGCAGGGCGATCATGGAGCCGTCCCGGGACCAGTCCGGGTCGGCCATGGGGTGCCCCTGGATCAGCACGCGGGTGGCGCCGGTGGCGACGTCGACAGCGATCAGCCGGTCGTTGTTCTCGCCGGTGACCAGGGCGATCTCGGTGCCGTCCGGCGACCAGGTCGGCGCGCCGTAGTGGACGCCGAACGGGTCGGCGAGCAGCGTGCGCTTCTGGCCGGTGGTCCGGTCGTACACCGCCACGAACGGCTCCAGCGAGCCGTCGCCCGAGCGGGCCGTGTTGACCCAGGCCACGTACCGGCCGTCCGGCGAGGTCTTGGCGTGGTCCCCGTTCGGCAGCAGCTCCCGTGGAGTGGTGCGGCCCGGGTCGACCTGGAGCACACCCCACCCGACGCTGACCAGCCACGGCCCGTTGACCGCCTCGGCGGCGGGCGCGGCGGCCCCGGCGGTGGACGTGGCGGCCCCGGCGGTGGACGTGGCGGCCAGCCCGGTCGCGGCCGCGACCCCGGTCAGCGCGGCGGTACGCAGCAGGGCACGACGATTCATTGCTGTCATTCGACAACCCCCGTGAGAGACGTGGCCCTCACCCTCGCGAGTGGATCGATCGACCGGAATCGGACGAGCGGCCGCTTCACGTTCGGCTGCTCGGCCATCACCGCCGGTGAGAGCGGCGAGGACCGGTACGCTCGCTCCGATGACCTCTGACGCCCTGCGCCGCGCCCTCACCGAGCCGGGTGACCCGCCGCTGCTCCCGCTGCCCGGCGTCGCGGTCGAACTGCTGGCCGCCGTCGCCGCCCCGCCGCGCCTGGGCGCACACCTGCGGCTGGTGCACGACGTCGCCTGGCACCTGACCGCCGCGTTCGCCGACCGGTTCGCCGCGGTGCCGTTCGACAGGCAGGCGGTGCTGTTCGGCGCCGCGGTGCACGACTTCGGCAAGGTCGAGCATCCCGCCGAGCTGACCGGCCCGGGCTCCGCGCACGAGGAGGCGGGCTACCAGTTGCTGCTGCGCTTCGGCGTACCCGAGGAGCGGGCCCGCTTCGCCGTCACCCACGCCGCCTGGCACTCCCCCGGTGTGCAGCTGGAGGACCTGCTGGTCAGCCTCGCCGACAAGGTGTGGAAGGGCCGCCGGGTCACCGATCTGGAGCAGCTCGTGGTCGACCGGCTGGCCGCCATCACCGGCCAGGAGCGCTGGCAGACGTTCCTGGAGCTGGACGACGTGCTCGCCGAGCTGGCCGCGGGCGCGGACCGCCGGCTGGCGTTCCAGGCCGAACACCCGGTGTACGGCTGACGCCGGACCGAAGACGGCGATGAGTCCGGCGCACGAGGGCGGTCTTCCCGGAGTCGTTGTTCTCCGATCTCCGGGAGGAAACATGAGCACCAGCGAAGCGCGGGGCCGGGTGCGGGCGTTCGTCACCGTGTCCCTGGACGGCTACGTCACCGGTCCGGACGACCACCCCGGCCAAGGGCTCGGCGTCGGCGGCGAGCGGCTGCACCACTGGGTGATGGGCGGGCCGTGGACGTACGACTCGCCACGTGAACCCGGCACCGGCATGACCGGCGAGGACCGCGCGTACTTCGACGAGCTGCTGGCGGGCGTCGGCGCCGCGCTGTGCGGCCGGGGCATGTACGACGCCGCCGGCGCCTGGGGCGGCCGGAACCCGTTCCAGGCGCCTCTGGTCGTGCTCACCCACCACACCGCCGACCAGCCCGACCCGAGCGCCGGTTTCCTCATGGTCGACGGGTTCGACGCGGCGCTGGCGGCGGCCCGGCGTACGGCCGGTGACGGCGCGGTGGTCATCGGCGGGGGCGCGGACGTGATCCGGCAGGCGCTCGCGGCCGGCGTGGTCGACGAGCTGGGCCTGTCCACCGCGCCGGTGATCCTCGGTGGCGGGAAGCGGCTCTTCGAGGGCTTCGACCGGGACATCGATCTGGAGATCCGCGCGGTGCACCACTCGCGGTACGCGGTGCACGTCCGCTACGCCGTCGGCCGCCGCGCGAGCGATACCGATTGACTTTCGATAGGTTCCGCGCGATAGTCGATGCATGCTTACTGCTCAGCGCGCGGTGACACCACTCCGCGCCTTCCTGGTCCTGCTGTTCGCGATCCTGGTGCTGTTCCAGACCATGTCGCTGCCCGGCCAGTTCGCCCACATGGCCCGGGAAGACCCGGACATGGCGTACCTGCGATGGCCCGCCACCGCGGTGACGATCTTCTGGGTGCTGTGCGTGCAGGTGGTGATCGTCTGCACCTGGCAGCTGCTCACCCTGGTCAAGCGCGACCGCATCTTCACCGAGGCGTCCCTGGGCTGGGTCGACGGGATCGTCTGGGCGGTCGCCGCCGCCTGGGCGGTGCTCGTCGGCGTGTTCCTCTACGTCGGCTTCAACGCCGACGACCCCGGACTGCCGCTGCTGCTGTTCCTGCTGGTCACCGGCGTCAGCGTGCTGGGGCTGCTGATGGTCGTGCTGCGCGCACTGTTGCGCCAGGCCACCACGCTGCGCACCGACATGGAAGCGGTGATCTGATGCCGATCGTCGTGCGCATCGACGTCGAACTGGCCAAGCGCAAGATGAGCGTCGGCGAGTTCGCCGAGCGCGTCGGGCTCACCCCGGCCAACGTCGCCGTGCTCAAGAACGGCCGTGCCAAGGCCGTCCGGTTCAGCACCCTGGAGGCCATGTGCCGGGTGCTCGACTGCCAGCCCGGCGACCTGCTCGAATGGGTCCCCGACGAGGAGGAACCATGAGATACCTGCTCGCCGCCGTGGCCCTGCTCGCCGTCGCGCTCGGCGTCGCCGGCTTCGTGTACGGCGAGGCCGACGACTCCCCCGGCCTCCAACTCCTGTCCGCGCTGCTCGTCATCGGCGCGGTCGCCATCGGCGTACGCGTCGCCCGGCGTACCCGGTAGGGCCGGCGCCCCCCTCGACGCCGGCCCTGCCGCTCAGCCCTTCACGCAGACGACCTGCTTGAGGTGGGCGACCACCTCGACCAGGTCGTTCTGCTGCGCCATCACCTCGGTGATGTCCTTGTACGCGCCGGGAATCTCGTCGACCACACCGGCGTCCTTGCGGCACTCCACACCGGCGGTCTGCGCGGCCAGATCCGCCGTGCTGTACGTCCGCTTCGCCTGCCCCCGCGACATCCGCCGCCCGGCCCCGTGCGACGCCGAGCAGTACGCGTCGACGTTGCCCTTGCCGCGCACGATGTACGAGCCGGTCCCCATCGAGCCGGGAATGATGCCCAGGTCCCCCTTGCCGGCCCGGATCGCGCCCTTGCGGGTCACCAGCACGTCCATTCCGTCGTAGCTCTCCTCCGCCACGTAGTTGTGGTGGCAGGAGATCGGCTCGTCGTAGCCGACGTGCGGGAACGCGTCCCGGACCACCTGGCTCAGCAGGGCGAGCATGACCGCCCGGTTGCGACGGGCGTACTCCTGCGCCCACCACAGGTCCCGCCGGTACGCGTCCATCTCCGGCGTGCCGGCGAGGAACACCGCGAGGTCCCGGTCCGGCAGGTCGGTGTTGTGCGGCAGCCCGCGCGCCACCGCCATGTGCCGCTCGGCCAGCTCCTTGCCGATGTTGCGGGAACCGGAGTGCAGCATCAGCCAGACCCGGCCGTCGTCCGGGCCACCCTGCTCCAGGCAGACCTCGATGAAGTGGTTGCCGCCGCCGAGCGTGCCCAGCTGACGCTGCGCCCGCGTCTGAAGCTGGGCCACCTTCCGGTCCAGCGTGCCGAACCGCCGCCAGAATTCGTCCCAGCCCGCCTGCTCCAGGCCACGGACCCGGCGCGGGTCGACAGCGTCGTCGCGCATCGCGAAGCCGACCGGAATCGCCGCCTCGATCGCCGAGCGCAGCGGCGCGAGGTCGTCGGGCAGGTCGGCGGCGGTCAGCGAGGTCCGCACCGCGGACATGCCGCAGCCGATGTCGACGCCGACCGCGGCCGGCGACACAGCCTGCCGCATCGCGATCACCGAGCCGACAGTGGCGCCCTTGCCGAAGTGCACGTCCGGCATCACCGCGACACCCTGCACCCACGGCAGCGCGCCGATGTTGCGCAGCTGCCGGGCCGCCTGCGCCTCGATCGTGTACGGGTCGGTCCAGACCCGGACCGGCGCCCGGGTACCGGCCAGCGGGGTGAAACCCATCGTCGTCTCCTTGCTCGTTTCCGTCTGACGTAGGCCGTACGGGACTCGAACCCGTAGCCTCCCGGTTGAGAGCCGGGTGAGCTGCCAGTTGCTCCAACGGCCCAGGACGGCGTACGCCGTCGGCGGAGCTGCCCCGGAAACGGAGAACCGCCCGGCTCCGGTCTCGGGACGGGCGGTTCGCGCGGATCGTCGCGCCGGCGCTAGACGCGCCACCACCCTGGTTGCCACTGCCGTTCCCGGCCCGTGCCCGGTTCGGGCAGCAGGGCACCGGCGCGCGGCGCTTGCCGCTCGGCGCGGGTGCGGTTCTGCTGCGACACGGTGGGCTCCCCTGGTGGACCAGATCGACGTTGCCCGCTCACCGTACGGCCGCTTCCCATGGGCCGCAACACGAATTGCGGTACACGCTGCGCCGGCCGACCTGGGGCGATTCCCCTGGCAAGGACTGGCGAGGTGGACAGCGGTGCGAGGCCGTCGCCCGATTCGGGCAGTCGAATGGACCGAATGGCCGAGTCTCGATATCACGGCCGCCGACTAGCTTGATCCTTTCGCTGTCAACAATTGGAACCTGACAAGGAGCTTCGGCTTGGAGGCATCGGAAAACGAGCTGTCCATACCGGTTGACTACGTGCCTGGCGCTCGCGGTCATACAGTTCTCGCCGTTGGTCGCGACACGGACGGCCGTGACGCAATGGCGATGTGGCGCCTCAGCCCCACAGGGCGCGCCGGTGGAGCATGGGTGGAACGGTTCGACGAGGTCGAACGCGAGCCCGAGCGGTTGATCCGGATCATGTCGATGCTGCAGGGCCGATGTGTCGTCGACTGGGACAGTAAAACCATTGAGGGCGTCCTGGCGAGATTCGCCGAGTTTCTGCCCGCCGAAACGCTCTCCGATCTCCGGGCACACATTCTCGTCCTCCCTGAACTCCTGGCAGAGATCAGCGAGCACAGAGCCGCCTACTCCGCTGCGGTCGAACAGCAAAGGGCGCGCACCAAGTCCAAACTGGCACCTCTCGCGTGGCCCACCGAGGTCCCGGAACAGCAGGAACTGATCGCCTGGGCCTCCCGCGCCCAGTCCACAGCGGCGTCACCTGTCGCTGGCACAGCTCTGACGCTGGCCGCGGCCGTCGCCAGAACCGCGCAACTGTGGCAAGACACCGAGCAGGCCCGGTACCGCCGGACCTACTTGCGCTCGTTGGGAGACCCTCAGCCGTTGCCGCCGCGATGGCTGGCTGAACTGCGTAAGGCCGTGGGCAGCTCATCCCTGGTGTCGGTGTAGGGGGCGACGTGTACGCAGTCATCGACCTTGAAACCACTGGTCTTCGGACGAGCTGGCATGACCGGATCGTCGAAGTGGCAGTCGTCCAGCTCGACGAGAACGGCCGTATCACTGACGAGTGGTGCAGCCTGATCAACCCCGACCGCGATCTCGGAACGCAGGCCATTCACGGGATCTCGGCAGCAGAAGCACGACGCGCACCGCGCTTCGATCAGGTGGCCGGACACCTCGCCACGATGCTGCGCGGCCGGGTCCTCGTCGCCCACAACTTTCATTTCGACGCCCCCTTTCTCGACTCCGAGTACGAACGAGCAGGGATCCGCACACCGATCCGACACACCGCCGGCCTCTGCACGATGCAGTTGGCATCGCATTTCCTGCCCTCAGCCGGCCGCAGCCTGCGCGACTGCTGCCATGCGGCTGGGCTGCCGGCGCATCAGGCACATTCGGCGCTGCACGACGCCCGCGCCGCCGCTCAACTCCTGACTCACTACCTTGCGGCAGCCGGTAGTCCGCCCCCGTGGAATGCTGCTGTAGCGGCTGCCGTCCGAGCGCCCTGGCCAGCGATCAATGCGCAGCCAGTGAAGGCCGTTCTACGACGCGCCCCCGGCGAGCGTGAACAGCACTTTCTGGCCCGCCTTGTCGACCGGCTGCCACGGCTGCACGAGCCGCAAGGAGACGCCTACTTGGATGTCCTCGACCAAGCGCTCCTTGACCGCCACATCTCCGCCACCGAGGCCGATGCGCTCGTGGCCACCGCCGAGTCGCTCGGGCTCGCCCGCGTCGACGTCGAGCACTTGCATCTGACCTACCTTGCGAGCCTTGCTCAGATAGCGCTCGAAGACGGCATTCTGACCCCGGCTGAGCGCCGGGACCTGGATCTGGTATCAGGGCTGCTCGGTCTCGGACGATCGGACGTCGACAAGGCCCTGGCGGCAGCGCCGACCGTCATCCCCGGACAGCGCCGGGGTGGCGAATGGCGGCTTCAGCCTGGTGACGTCGTTGTTTTCACCGGCGCGATGGAGCCGGCACGGGAGAAGTGGGAGGAGGAGGCCCGGACTGCGGGTCTCGATGTCGGTAGCAACATCACGAAGAAGACCCGCCTGCTGATCGCCGCCGATCCGGACACCATGTCGGGGAAGGCCAAGAAGGCCCGCCAGTACGGCATTCCGATCGTCCACCCCACTGCATATCGGAGCATGTTGGCCGGGCTCACCGCCGTCGCCGTGTAGTCCGCGCGCGACAGCGCCCGTCCATCGGATCGCCGTCGCTCCCGGACGGACATCTCGATCTCGCGTATGACGAGGCCGAGCGTCCGGGAGCGGCGGTCGGCCTGGATCGGGCAGGGGCGAAGGTGCCCGGCCTCAACCGGCGTGGGCGACCGGGTGGCGGCGCATCTCCTCCATGAACGGGTAACGCGCGGTCAGCTCGGCGAGCGTGATGCCGGCGCGCCAGGCGGCCGCCACCTGCGCGACCTGGAGCAGGTCGGTGGCGTCACCGCGGGCCTGGACGTCGCCGTCCACCCGCAGGTCGATCATGAAGTAGCGGGCCTGGGAACCGAGGCTCACGCAGACCACGCCCCGGGGGGAGGTCATCTCGGCGCAGGTGAAGCGGCTGCGCCCCTGCTCGGGCGCGGTGACCTCGCCGACGTCGAGCTGGTGCGCAGCGGCGGTCGCCACGAGCGCGGGCGCGAGACCGCCCGGCTCGACCAGGTCCGGGTAGAGGCGCACACCCAGTGCGGCGGACACGTCGCTCATGCCTGACTCCCACTTCCTTGTGACAGAGACCAGCAGCGCGCAGGTTACGGGTGTGTTACCGGCACGCACGGCCATCCTTTCCCGTACGACCGTCCCGGGGCAATAGGAACGCCCTCATCGAACCCCTGCGGGGTACGCTGCCGCCTCATGGCGCACATCCGGTGTGACTTCTTCTCCGAGGCGCTCGGCGTGGGTACCTCGATGACGGTGCTGCTGCCCGACCGGGGCGCCGCCGGGATCGGCATGGCGGGTTCCGGCGCGGACGGTGACCCGCCGGTGCTCTACCTGCTGCACGGCCTGACCGACGACGACACGGTGTGGACCCGCCGCACGTCGATCGAGCGGTACGTGGCGCCGCTGGGACTGGCCGTGGTGATGCCGCAGGCGCAGCGCAGCTTCTACTGCGACGAGGCGCACGGCAACCGCTACTGGACGTTCCTCAGCGAGGAGTTGCCCGAGGTGTGCCGGTCGTTGTTCCGGCTGTCCGACCGGCGGGAGGACACGTTCGTCGCGGGCCTGTCGATGGGCGGCTACGGCGCGGTGAAGTGGGCGCTGCGCCGGCCGGAGCGGTTCGCGGCGGCCGCCAGCCTGTCCGGGGCGCTGGACGTGACCCGCCGCCGCCACCATCCGACCCACCCGGTCGACCCGGCGGTGTGGCACACGGTCTGGGGCGACGACCCGGTGCCCGCCGACGACGACACGGTGGGGCTGCTGGAGCGCTCCGGCAACGACCGGCCGGCGCTCTACGTCGCCTGCGGCACCGAGGACTTCCTGTACGAGGACAACCTGCGGTTCCTCGACGCGGCCCGGAAGCGCGACGTGCCGGTCACCGTCGACTTCGGTCCGGGTGACCACGACTGGGCGTACTGGGACGCGCGCATCTCCGACGTGCTGGCCTGGCTGCCGCTGCGCGGGCGCTGACCGGCGGGCTCAGACGCCGACGGCGCCGTCGATCGCCTCCCGGATGAGGTCGGCGTGCCCGTTGTGCCGGGCGTACTCGTGCAGCATGTGCAGCATGACCAGGCGCAGCGACACGTCCTCGCCCCAGCGGGCCTGGTGACCTGTCACGTCGAGCGAGGCGGCCTCCCGCTCGATGCGCCGGGCGTGCTCGATCTCCCGCCGCCACGCCGCGAACGCCTCCGCCACGTCGGCGTCGCGGGCGTCGTACGCCTGCTGGAAGTCGCCGCTGTCCGACCACACCAGCGGCACGTCCTCGGCGGCGATGACCCGGCGGAACCAGGTGCGCTCCACCTCCGCCATGTGCCGGACCAGGCCGAGCAGGGACAGCGTGGACGGCGGGGACGCCGGCCTGCGCAACTGCTCGTCGGTCAGCCCCTCGCACTTGAGGGCCAGCGTGGCCCGGTGGAAGTCGAGGAACGCGCGCAGTGACTCCCGCTCCCCGCCGAGCAGCGGCGGTCCGATCCGTTCGGTCTCCATGAACGCCCAGCCTAGCTGCGATCGATCTTGGTGGAACGACCGCGTCACCGCAGTGACGAGCCGGCCACCGGGAAGTCGAACCAGGTGTCCGGGTACGGCTCGTCGACGTACCGGTAGTGCCACCACTCCAGCGGATAGTTCTCGAAGCCCTGCGCGGACATCAGCCGGCGCAGCAGGTCCCGGTTGGTCCGGGCGGTGTCGCTGATCCGCGCGTCGGCGGTGTGGGCGCGCGGGTCGAAGCAGTCGAACCCGGTGCCCATGTCGATCGAGTCGTCGGCGAAGCGGCGGCCGGCCGGGTCGGTGCAGGGCACCAGCGGCTGGCCCGGCGTGTACGCGGCCTGCGTCGGCCCGGACACCGGCACCAGGGTCAGGTCGACGGTGCTGCCCCGGCTGTGCGCGGTGGGCGCGCCGATGTACCCGTCGGCGAACAGCCGGTCCTTGGGCACGGCGGGGTAGAACTCGCCTTTCATCAGCTGGTCGCCGGGGAGTTTCGCCCAGGCGACGAAGTCGTCCGCCGCGCGCTGCGGCCGGTAGCAGTCGTACACCTTGAGGCTGTGCCCGCCGGCGAGCGCGGCGGTCTGCACCCGGTGCAGCGCCTGCGCGGCGGGCCGGGTGAGCAGGCAGCGTGGTTCGGCGTACCCGTCGATCGGGCGGCCGACGAAGTTGTGCGGGCCCGCGTACCGGATGTCGGTGCGGACGGTGGCGTCGACGGCGCTCAGGTCCACGATGTCCGCCGGCGCGCTCGGCCCGGTCGGGGTGGGTGACGGCGGCGCGGACGGCGACGGCGACGGGGACGGCCGCTGGCAGGCGGCGGCGAGCAGCGTGGCCGCCACGGCGAGGACCGCCGTCGCGCGTCTGCCGGTGCCCACCCGCCGTGTCTACCAGCCCCGGCGGGCCGGCATCGGCGGAACCGGTGGTCAGCCGCCCAGCGTGGTACGGAGGAAGTCGACAGCGGCGGCGTCGTCGTCGATGCCGCCCGCCTCGTGGCCGTTGAACCGCCACACCGTCAGGTCCTTGTCGCCGCGGTAGTCGTGGTAGGCGGCGTAGACCGTGGACGGCGGGACGATGTCGTCCATCAGCGCGACGGAGAACCGGGCGGGCGCCGTGGCGCGGCGGGCGAACGCGACGCCGTCGACGTAGCCGAGCGTGCGCAGCGCCTGCTCCTCGAGGTCCCGGTGCACGGCGAGGTAGTCCCGGATCTCCCGGAACGGCGCGGTGTCGGTGATCGTGATCGCGCGCGGGATGTCGCAGAGGAACGGCACGTACGCCACCGCCGCGCGTACCGACGGCGCCAGCGCGGCGGCGGCGAGCGCGGCGGCCCCGCCCTGGCTGTGACCGAGTACGGCGATCCGGTCCGGGTCGACGGCCGGCAGCTCGCGCGCGGCGTCCACGGCGCGGACCGCGTCGGTGAGGAAACGTCGGTAGTAGTACCTGTTCGGGTCCTCGATGCCGCGGGTGGCCATGCCCGGCGCCTGCGGCCCGGCGGCGGCCACGTCCGGGGTGTCGCCCCGGCTCCACCCGGAGCCCTGGCCGCGCGTGTCCATCTGGAGGTGGGCGAACCCGGCGGCGGACCAGAGCAGGTTCTCCAGCGCGTGGCCGCGCCCGCCGCCGTACCCGACGTACTGCACGATCGTGGGCAGCGGGCCGGACGCGCCGCGCGGCACCCGCAGCCACGCGCGGATCGGCTGGCCGGCGAAGCCCGGGAAGGTCACGTCGAAGACGTCGACGCCGATCAGCGGGGTCGGCAGCGGGGTCGCCGACACGGGGTCGCCGCACGAGCGCGCCTGTGCCAGAGTGTCAGCCCAGAAAGCGTCGAAGTCCGGCGGCTCGTGCAGGTCGCTGCGGTAGGTACGGAGTTCGGCCTCGGTCAGGTCGGTGAACACGCCTCGGTTTTCCTCGTCGTTCGTCGGGGGTGGACGGCGAGCCGTCGGGAGATGACGGGGGCATTTCCGGAAAGTTTCCGCAACTCGTGCGAACGCTAGGGCCGGTCCGGCCTGTCGTCAAGGGCTCGGCGTACGGCAAGATGTGCGTGGGGCGGGACGGTCTACCGGTCGGTTCCGGCAGCCGGCGAAGGGAACACGGGTGAGCGCGGACGACGAGCGCAGGGTGACCATCACCGCGATCGCACGGGAGGCCGGCGTCTCGGTCCCGACCGTGTCGCGAGTGCTCAACGGGCGGTCCGACGTCGCGCCGGACACCCGGGAGCGGGTCGAGGAGCTGCTGCGCCACCACGGCTACCGGCGCCGGGGCAGCCGTACGGTGCGCCGGGCGGATCTGGTCGACCTGGTCTTCAACGACCTGGACAGTCCCTGGGCCGTGGAGATCATCCGCGGTGTCGAGGACGTCAGCCACGCCGCCGGCGTGGGCACCGTCGTCTCCGCGATCCACCGCGAGTCCAGCTCCACCCGGCAGTGGCTGCACAACCTGCGCGCCCGCGCGTCGGACGGCGTGATCGTGGTGACCTCGCACCTGAGCGCGGCGGTGCAGGCCCAGTTGCGCCGCCTCAACGTGCCGGTGGTGGTGGTCGACCCGGCCGCCGGCGTGGCCGCCACGGACGTGCCGGCGATCGGCGCCACCAACTGGACCGGCGGCCTGGCCGCCACCGAGCACCTGCTCAAGCTCGGCCACCGCCGCATCGGTTTCGTTGCCGGCCCGCCGCACCTGCTGTGCAGCCGGGCCCGGCTGGACGGCTACCGCGCCGCGCTGGCCGCCGCCGGTGTGGCCGCCGACGACCGGCTGGTGCAGCCCGGCGACTTCTACCACGCCTCCGGCTTCACCGCCGGTGGCGCGCTGCTCGACCTCGACGACCCGCCGACGGCCATCTTCGCGGCCAGCGACCAGATGGCGTTCGGGGTGTACGAGGCGGTGCGCCGGCGCGGCCTGCGGGTCTGCGACGACGTGAGCGTGGTGGGCTTCGACGACCTGCCCGAGGCGCGGTGGGCCTCCCCGCCGCTGACCACCGTGCGCCAGCCGCTCGTGGAGATGGGCCGGCTCGCCGCGCGTACCGTGCTGCGGCTGGCCCAGGGCGAGGAGATCGACTCGCCCCGGGTCGAGCTGGCCACCGAACTCGTGGTGCGCGACAGCACCGCGGGGCCCGCCTGCCGCTGACCCGGACCACTCCTTTTCAGTCCTGTTCCGGAATTTCCGGCTCGCGCAGAACCGGCCCGGTCGACATGGCGGCGGCCGCCGCCGCGGCGTGCCGGCGACGCCGGGCCAGCAGCAGCGCTCCCCCGGCCGTCAGCACCGCGCCCACCGCCACGGTGACACCGGCGCCGGGCGCAGTGCCGGGGCCCGCCGCGCCGCCGCGCAGGTCGGCGTGCCCGGCCAGGGCCGACGCCCCGCCGCCCGCCGGTGGCGCGGTACGGTCCAGCTCACCCGGCTCGACCAGCCGCCCGACCGAGGCGTCCCGGGGCTGCGTGAAGCCCCAGTCCAGCAACGCGGCGCCCTGCTGCCAGCCCCGCTGGGTGGTCACCTCGGCGCCGAGCAGCGTGACCACGAGCCGCCGCCCGCCGCGTTCGGCGGCGCCGACGTACGTGTGCCGGGCCAGGTCGGTGAAGCCGGTCTTGCCGCCGATCGCGCCCGGGTACTGGTCCAGCAGCATGTTGTCGTTGGAGATCGCGAACGCCTTCTTCCGCAGCGTCGGCTGGGCCGGTATCTGCGCCGTGCGGGTGGCGGCGTACCGGCGGAAGGCCGGGTTCGCGAAGCACGCCCGCGCGATCAGCGCCAGGTCGTACGCGCTGGTGAACTGGCCCGGACCGTCCAGCCCGGACGGGGTGACCGCGTGGGTCTGCCGGGCGCCGAGCCGGTGCGCCTCCTCGTTCATCGCCCGTACCCCGCCGGTCAGCCCGTCCGGTCCGCCGCCGAGGCGGGCCAGCGCGTTCGCCGCCTCGTTGCCGGAGCGCAGCAGCAGGCCGAGCCAGATCGTCTCGATCCGGTACCGCCCGCCCTCGACCAGTCCGACCGCCGAGCTGCCGGGTTCCACCGCGAGGTCCCCGGCGGTCACGGTGACCTCCCGGTTCGGGTCCAGCCGGGGCAGCATCGTGGCCGCCAGCAGCAGCTTCTGGACGCTCGCGGGCACGCCGTACTCGTGCGGGCCGCAGCCGCCGAGCACCGCGCCGCTGTCGAGGTCGGCGACCACCCAGGAGGTGGCGGTCACCGCCGGCGGCACGGACGACGCGGGCGGGACGACCAGCCCGGCGGTGTCCAGCGCCGCGCCACCGACCGCCCGCGCGGCCGGGTCGGGCGCGGGTGGCGGCTGCGGCGGCCGGGTCGCCGGGGGCGGCACGTTCGGGCAGGGCGGCGCGGACGGCAGCCGGCGTGCGGGCGTGCGGACGCCCGCCACGGCGGGTGTCGCCGACACCGGCACCAGCAGGGCAGCGGCCAGCGCCACGAAGGGTCCCCAGGTCCTCATGCCCCGGACGCTAGCCACGCCGACCCGAACGGGTCACCGGCTCCGGGATTCGGGCCCCGGCTCCCGGGTACCGCGGTAGGCTCGACGGTCCGCCGGGCGGCGTTCCGCGCGCCGCGACAGGCCGGCACCGCAGCGTCCGTACCGACAAAGCGTCAGGCGCGACGGCGTCCGCGGCGGCGAGTGCGGCTCCGGCGGGCGGCGAGCACACCCACCCGGCGGTTCCGGCGGGCGGCGAGAACCGCCGCCACCCCGCCCACCGTGAGCGCCAGCAGCGCGGCGACCGGCACGATCATCCGCCAGTCCCCGTCGCCGATGCGTTGCAGCGCCGTCCCGGCCGGTCCACGCCACGGCGGGGCGGCGGTACGTTTCGGCTCGGCGGCCGCCGCCTGCCGGGGTTGCGCCGCCTCGGCGTCCCGCTCGCCCGGCTCCACCAGCCGGCCGACCGAGGCCTCCCGGGGCAGCCCGAAGCCCCAGTCGAGCAACTGGGCGCCCTGCTGCCAGCCGCGCACCGGGCGGGCCTCGGCGCCGAGCAGCGTCACCACGAGACGGCGTCCGTCGCGTTGCGCGGCGCCGACGTAGCTGTGCCGGGCCAGCTCGGTGAAGCCGGTCTTGCCGCCGAGCGCGCCGGGATAGCGGTAGATCAGCTGGTTCTCATTCTGGATCTGGAACCCGCCCTTCTTCAGGGCCGGCTGGGCCGGGATCTGCGTGCGTTCGGTGAGCGCGTACCGGCGGAAAGCGTCGTCGGCGAAGCACGCCCGCGCGATCAGCGCCAGGTCGTACGCGCTGGTGAACTGCCCGGGACCGTCCAGCCCGGACGGCGTGACGGCGTGGGTCTGGCCGGCGCCGAGCCGCCGGGCCTCGGTGTTCATCTCGGCGACGCCGGCCTGCGTGCTGCCGGCGCCGAGGCGGGCCAGCATGTTCGCCGCGTCGTTGCCGGACTGCAGGATCAGGCCCAGCCAGAGCGTCTCCACGCTGTAGCGGCCGCCGACGAGCAGCCCGACGGCCGAGCTGCCCGGCTCGATGTCCAGGTCGGCGCGGGTGGCGACGGCGACCTGCTTGGGGTCCAGCCGGCTCAGCATGGTGGCGGCCAGCAGCAGCTTCTGGGTGCTGGCCGGGGTGCCGGGGACGTGCGGCCCGCACGCGCCCAGGACGGCGCCGGTGTCCAGGTCCGCCACCAGCCAGGTGGTGGCGGTGACCGCCGGTGGCGCGGGACTGCCCGGCGGCGTGACCAGCCCGGGGGCGGCCAGCGCCGCCCCGCCCACGGCCGCCTGGTCGGGCGTCGTGGCCGGCGGTGTCGGGCGGGGTGGCCGGCTCACCTTCGGCGCGGGCAGCCGGGGGCAGGGCGCGGTGGCGCCGGGCGCGGGGGCCGGCCCGGGGGCGGCCGATGCCGGTACGGGTGTCCCGGCGGCGAGCAGGGTGACGGCGGTGACGGCGGCCAGGACCCGGGCTCTCATGAGAAGGCACCATACCGAGCTTGTTGATCAGGTTCGGATGGCTCACCGGGTCGGTGACGCGGCGCTGATCACCCGGCCCCGCTCGGTGACCGGCCGCGGGTCAGCGGACGCCGTGCAACCACCATCGTTGCCACGGCGTCTCCACCGCCCGCCGGTGGTAGCGGGACCGGACCCAGGCGACCGCCCGCGCGGGCGGCAGCCCGTCCAGTACGGCGAGCGCGGCGAGCGCGGTGCCGGTGCGCCCCACGCCGCCGTGGCAGGCCACCTCGACGCGTTGTCCGGCGTACGCGCGCCGCCACGCCTCCCGCAGCGCGTCGAGCGCGTCGGCGCGGTCGGCCGGGATCCAGAAGTCGGGCCAGCGGACGCGCCGGACCGGCCACTTCGGCTCGGGGCCGGGCGCCAGCAGCAGGGCGAAGTCGGCGGGCGAGGCGGGCTCGGCGACCCGGCGCCCGCGGACGGTGGCGCCCCCGGGCAGCGTGAGCAGGCCGGTCCGGTCGGTCCACGGTGTCGCGTCCATGGCTCATTCTGTCCCGGCGCCGGGACACGTGAGTGCCCGCCGGACGCGTCCGGCGGGCACTCACGATCGAGCCGGGTCGTCCCCGGCACACCTCGGATCAGCCGAGGCGACGGCGACGCCAGGCCATGGAGGCCAGCAGCAGCACCGCACCGGCGGCGGCGAGGCCCCCACCGAGCTTCAGCGGCGCGCCGATGCTGTCACCGGTCACCGGCAGCCCGCCGTGGTGCGGGGACTTGGTCGGCCTCGGCGGCAGGACGGTGCCGGTGGCGCTGGCGATCAGACCCGACGTCAGACCGGTGGCGGTGAACGTGTAGCGGCCCGGCCGGGTCGGGCGGTAGGGGACGGTGAAGTTGCCGCTGGCGTCGGCCGTCACGGTGAACGTGGTCGGCGCGGGCTGCGGCTGGGCCCGGTTGGGCGTGTAGGCGACAGGCGCCATCGCCACCGTGCTGCCGTCGCTGCGCCGCGCGGTCCCCTCGGCCGGGGCGGCCACGGGCAGGCCCGAGATCGCCACGTCGATGCGGACCGTCTCGTTCGGCGCGAAGCCCGAACCCCGCAGGGTGAACGTCTCGCCGAGCCGGATGGTGGTCGGTGAGACGGTCAGCGACGCGCCGTTTGGCGGGTAGACCGGGGGCTGCGGCTGCGCCGCCCCGGCCGCGGTCGGCACGGCCGCTACGGCCAGGCCCACCGTGAGCGCCATGATGATGCGGGATAGCCGCATGATGGTTTCCCTCCTACTGTTCACAGCTTGGTGCGTTGACTACTTGGGTGGTCCATGGGGTGACGGTTGGCGTGTGCACCAGCTCGGCCGTCCCGGCGCCGGTCTGGCCGGTGAGCACCGTGACGTCGAGCGTCCGGGTCTGCCCGGGGCCGGTCTCGACCTTCGCCACCGCCACCTGGCGGCGGCCGTCGGTGCCGCTGCCCATCGCGGTGTCCCGTCCGTCGAGCCGCCCGGTGAGGACGGCGCCCCCGGTGGGCGTGTGCACGGAGACGAAGGTGCGTGCGGTGTACTTGTCGCCGGACAGGGCCAGCCCGGTCACCGACTTGGTCAGGCCCGACTTCGGGGCGGTGGAGTGCACCGTGACCTTCAGCCGCAGCTCGCGGCGCCCGTCCGGATGGCATTCGCCGACCGTCACGGTGGCCGAGAACCTGAGGTAGTAACCGAGCTTCGCGCCGCTGCCGTCGTTGAGGAACACGCCGACAGTCGGCACGGTGTCCTTCTCCGGGAGCTGACCCGCCAGCCGGGTGTCGGCCAGCGCGCGCTGCTCATCGGATCGGACACTCCAGAACAATATCCGACGTTCATTGATGGAACGGCTAAAAACGGTCAAAAGAGACCGAGGGTCGACCGTCTTGGTGAACAACGTGTCGAACACGCCGGATGCGGCCCGGGCGAAGAACACGTCCTGGTCCTTCGTGTCCAGGTCCCGGTACGAGTCACTCAACAGCGTCCGTACGGCGGTGGCGGCGGCCAGCGACGGCCCGTCCGGCACCTTCACCGGGCCGACCACGCCGAGCAGGTACGACAGGACCACGGGGTCCACCGCCAGCACGCCGTCCACAGTGATGTCGGTACGGCGGCGCACCATGTCCCGGTAGAGCGCGGCGGCGGCCGGGAAGTCCGGGCTGAGGTTCACGTCCGCCGGAAAGATGCCCGGCAGGTCGCCCCAGAGCCGCTTCGCCTCGGCGCCGATCTTGAGTGGTGGGTCGAAGAACCGCAGGTCCGACGAGCTGCCCTGCTTCACCAGGCGGACCCGGCCGCCCTCGGCCCGCAGCACCGCGTACGCGCCGAACATGCCGCCGGTGGCACGCAGCTCGGCCGGATTCTGCGAGACGAGCAGGTAACTGCGTGGCCCGTCCGC
Organism: Micromonospora sp. TSRI0369; assembly: GCF_001905625.1. Lineage (NCBI taxonomy): Bacteria > Bacillati > Actinomycetota > Actinomycetes > Micromonosporales > Micromonosporaceae > Micromonospora > Micromonospora sp. TSRI0369. The sequence continues at coordinate 814,060 of NZ_LIVU01000003.1, read as the reverse complement.
GCCGAGCAGCGGCGGCAGCAGCCGCGCGCCCCGATCCGCCGCCGAGGTCAGCTCGCCCAGTTTGTCCAGCTCCGCGCGCAGCGCGGTGACCGCGTCGCGCACCTGCGCCACGAGGCCGTCCACCGGCACCCGCCGCAACCGCTCGGCGGTGGTCCGGACCGCCTGGTCGGCCGCCGCGACCTCGGCCGAGACCGCGCGCAGGCGGGCCAGGTCCAGCCGGCCCTGCTTGGGCACCAGCGAGGCGAGGTCGACCCGCAGCAGCGTGGGGAACGCGAGCCGGCCCAGGTCGTCCACCGCCACCGAGATCTGCCGCACCGCCGCCAGGTTGTCCCCCGCGTACGGGGTCTGCTGGCCGGCCCACCAGACCGGGTCCCCGGTCGCGCCGCGCGCGGCGGCCGCCTGCTCCTGCAACGCGGCGAGCGTGCGCTGCGCCCGGGCCACGTCGCCGTCGAGCACCTGGGCGCTGAGCTCCTTGGCCAGCCCGGCGGCGTTGACCAGGTGGGCGCGGGCCTGCCAACCCCGGAACGCGACCCAGCCGCCGGCGCTGAGCAGGACCGAGACGACGACCAGCCCGGTCAGCAGGATCCGGCGGACCCGGGCGCGCCGGCGCCCCCGCGAGCGCCGCCGCCGGCCGGGCGAAGGACCGGGTCCGGACACAGAATCCTCCTACGGGACGAATAAGACACTTTCCGCAATCGAGTTGCTTTCTAACATGGAAAAGCGCAAGTAAGTGGGCTGTTCAGCCACTCTGGTGCTTTACATCGCTTCTGCGAGTTTTCCTCGGCTCGGCGCCATGCCCGCCGCCTCGTGCAGCAGGGCCTCGATCCGGTCCACGCCGGCCCGCATCGACATCTCCCGCAGGTACACGCCCCGGCCCCGCCTGCCCATGTCGATCCGGGCGGCCACCGGGATGGCGGCGGCCAGCCAGAAGCGGTCGGCGAGCGCGGCCCAGTCCTCCGGCGGGCAGGACAGCCCGGCACGGGCCCGCTCGACCAGCTCCGCCGTCTCCCCACCGGCGGAGGCGACCACCGGCGCGGCACAGGAGAGCGCGGCCTGGAGCTTGGCGGGCACGGTCCCCCGCAGCTCGGGCCGGTCGCGCTGCGCGACGAGCTGATAGTCCGCGGCCGCGTAGAGCTGCGGCATGTCCACGGCGGACCGCCGCTCCACGAACCGGACGTTGTCCGCGCCGAGGTCGGCGGCGAGCCCCCGCACCCGCCGCTCCTGCGGGCCGGAGCCGACCAGCACCAGGTCCATCCGGTCACCGAGCGCCGCCGCCGCGCGGACCGCCGTCTCCAGGCCCTGGCGCGCGCCGATCGTCCCGGCGTGCATCACCACGCAGCGGTCGTCCCGGCGGACCATCCGACGGACGGCCGGACCCGCCTGGGTCGGGCGGAAGATGCGCTCGTCGGTCCAGTTGAGCACCGTGCGCACCCGCGCCGGTTCGACCCCGCGGGCGCGAACCAGATCTCCCATGGACGGCGAGCTGACCGCCACCAGCGCCGCCTCCCGGTAGAGCCGGCGCGTGGCGGCCTCCAGCCGGGCCGGTTCCCGACGGCTCCGCTCCGGGTCCGGCTCGTGCTCGGCCCAGACGTCCTGCACGTGCAGGACTGTGGGCGTACGGCCGAGCAGCCGCAGCAGCCCGGACGCCGCGAACGTGACCGCCGGGTGACCGAAGACGTAGAGCGCGTCGACGCCGCGCAGCAGGCCCGGCCCGGCGAGCGCGGCGCTGCCGGCGAAGGAGAGCCAGCTCGCGGTACGGCTGCGGGGAGAGCCGTCGCCCCCGGCGTACCGGGGCACCCGGCGTACGGTCAGCCGCTCGCTGTGCGTCTGGTGCCGCCAGCGCTGCCGCCAGCCGGGATAGACGTGGCCACCCGGGTAGTCCGGGAACCCGGTGAGCACCCGCACGTCGTGGCCCCGGGCGACCAGCTCCTCGGCCAGGCTGCCCGGGACGAACGCCGGCTCCGGCGGGAAGTGGTAGGACAGGATGCCGATCCTCATGTCCACGCTCCCGGCGCGGCTTGCCGCACGGGCGCGCGGCGCGACGCGTACGATTCCGGCAACCCCTCTGCGTCCGGCCGCGACCGCCGGAAGAACGCCGTCGCGGCACTCTGCGCCGCGACCGTGCCGACGAGAGGGGTGCAGATGGTCGACGAGGTCCTCTTCGTCTGCCACGCGAACATGTGCCGGTCACCGATGGCGGAGTTCATCGCCCGCCGGATGCTGGCCGGCCTGCCGCTGGCGGTCGCCAGCGCGGGCACCGACGCGATCGACGGGGCCGCGATGCACCCGTACGCGGTCGAGGTGGCCGCCCGGACCGGCGCGGACCCGGCGGCCTTCCGCACCCGGCGGCTGCGCCCCGAGCACCTGACCGGCGCGGCGCTGGTGCTGACCGCGACCCGCCGCCAGCGCTCGGCCTGCACCGCGATGGCCCCGGCCACGCTGGCCCGGACGTTCACGCTCCGGCAGTTCGCCCGGCTGGCCACCGAGGCCCGGGCGGGCGAGGCGGAGGCGGGCACGCCGCTGCGGGCGGCGGTGTCGGCCGCCGTCCGCGCCCGGGGGCGGCTGCAACCCGCCGCCCCCGACGTGGACGACCTGCGCGACCCGATCGGCGGCTCGCCGGCCGACTTCCGGCGGTGCGCGGAGGAGATCGAGCGGTCGATCCGCCCCGTGCTCGCGCTCATCGCGACAGCCGGGTGAGTTCCTGCGTCCGGTCGCCCTTGACGGCCTTGGCGCCCCGGCGGGAGCCGGCCCGGTCGGCCGGCACCGAGGGCGCGGCCGGCGGCAGGACCACCTTGTACGCCTCGTACTGATAGGCGTCCGACTTGGCCACCTTGGCCATGTTGAGCACGCAGCCGAGCAGGCGCACCGAGACCGAGCTGAGCGCGTTCGCCGCCGCCGCCACCTGGCTGCGCGAGGTCCGGCCCTGCTGGGTGACCAGGAGCGCGCCGTCGGCCTGCACGGCCACCACCACGCCGTCGGTGACGGCCAGCAGCGGAGCGGTGTCGATCACCACGATGTCCGCCGAGTCCCGCAGCGCCACCAGCAGGTCCGCCATGGACTTCGAGCCGAGCAGCTCGCTCGGGTTGGGCGGGGTCGCGCCACTGGGCAGCACCAGCAGGGACTTCTCACCCCAGCGCTGCACCACGTCGCCGACCTGGACGTCGCCGACCAGCACGTCGGTGAGGCCGACGCCGCCGTCGAGGCCGAGGTAGTCGGCCACCTTCGGGCGGCGCAGGTCGGCGTCGATGAGCAGGACCCGCCAGCCCGCCTCGGCCAGCGCGATGGCGGTGTTGCAGGCCATCGTGGTCTTCCCCTCGCCCTGCAGCGCGCTCGTCACCGCGATGACCCGGGCCGGTTCGTGCACGTCCACGAAGCGCAGGTTGGTGCGCAGTTTGCGGACCGCCTCGGCCCGGGCGGAGGTGGCCGCCGCGCCGACGATCAGCGGCGCCGCCTTCGCGCCGGTCTCGTACGGGATCTCGCCGAGCAGCGGACTGCCGGTCACCCGTTGCAGCGCGACGCCGTCGCGCATCCGGACGTCGGCCAGCCCGCGCAGCACGGCCAGCGCGGCGCCGAGCAGCAGGCCCAGCAGACCGCCCATGACGAGATTACGCGTGGGCTGCGGGGAGACCGGGTTGGACGTCACCCGGGGACCGCTGACGACCTCGATCTTGATCGGCGGGGCCTTGCCGTCCGGCGGCGTCTCCACCTTGCGCACCAGCTCGGTGAACTTCGTCGCGAGCGTCTCGGTGGTCTTCAGCGCCCGGGTCTGGTCGGTGTCGGTGATCGTCGCCTTGAGCAGGACCGTGCCGGTGGTGCTGGCGGTACGGATCCGGTTGCGCACCTGGTCGGCGGTGAGGCCGAGCGGCGCGTCGGCCACCACGCTCTGCGCCAGCCGGTCGCTGGTGAGCAGGTCACCGTAGGACTTCACCCGCTGCTGGAGGAAGAGGCTGCCCTGGTAGGCGTCGGTGACCCCCTGGCTGGGCGTGGTGACGAAGAACGTCACCGAGGCCTCGTACCGAGGCGCTGTCCGGACCGTCACCAGCGCGGCGGTGCCCAGGGCGAGCATCACCGTCACCAACACGATCCACCAGTGGCGTCGGACCAGGCGCAGGTAGCCGAGAACGTCCATCACGCCCTCCCTCGCGACACGCCGGTCTGCCGATGAAACTGCACGAAAGCCCCCTAAAAACCCCAGTACCCGTGCCAGGATCGAATCGCCTATTCACGACGTTACGTGACTGGACGAATGTAAACGACCGAACAGGCACAGAAGGTCTAATCCTTTCAATCCGGATAGGACACAGAGGGCAGCCCATGGATCGTGAAGCCAGCACAGCAGTGCGACCGCACCGCCGGATCACCCACCGCGCCGCCACCCTTTCCCTGTTAACGCTGGACACGGCCGCGTGGTGCGGAGGTTTTCTCGGCGCCGCCTGGACCCGGTACGAGTTCGACCTGACCGCCGCCGCCACCGCCCGTACGCTCGGCCTGGCGCTGGCCTGCGCCGCGCTGTACGCCGCGCTCACGCTGCTCCGCTCCCGGATCTACGGCCGGTACCCGATCGGCAGCTCCGGCGACGCGCAAGGGCTGGCCGTCACCGTCGCGATCGTCGCGGCCGTCGGCGCCCTCGCCGTGATGCCGTGGACGCGGCATCCGGTCCCGGCCAGCACGCCGCTCGTCGGCGGCGCGGTGGCGCTGGTGGTGATGGCGGCCGCCCGCGGGCTCTGGCGGGCGCGCGCCGACCGCCGGCCACCGGCCGCACGGCACGCCGAGCGCTGCCTGGTCTACGGGGTGGACGCCGCCAGCGAGCGGCTCGTCCGGGTGCTGTTGCAGGATCCCGACAGCAGCTACCGGCCGGTCGGCCTGCTCGACGACGCGCCCGACAGCCGCGGCCTGCGGCTGGAAGGGCTGCGCGTGCTGGGCGGCCGCGAGCAGGTCGGCGACGCCGTCCGGGCCACCGGGGCGAACATGGTCATCTTCTCGATGAGCGGCTCGGACCGGCAGCTGCTGCGCGACGTGCGCACCCGCACCCTGGAGGCCGGCGCGGCGTTCAAGGTGCTGCCGCCGGTGCGCGAGCTGCTCGACCGGCCGGTCGCCGCCACCGACGTACGCGACGTCCAGCTCACCGATCTGCTGGGCCGGGCGCACCGGGTGGCGGAGCTGAGCGTGGAGCGGGGCGGGCTGGCCGGCCGGCGGGTGCTCGTGACCGGCGCGGGCGGCTCGATCGGCTCGGAGCTGTGCCGGCAGATCGCCCGCTGCGAGCCGGACGAGCTGATGATGCTCGACCGGGACGAGTCGGCGCTGCACGCGCTGCAGATGTCGCTGCACGGGCGGGCGCTGCTGGACGGGCCGGAGCTGATCCTGGCCGACATCCGCGACGCCGAGGGCATCGCCCGGGTGGTCGCCGACCGGCAGCCCGACGTGGTGTTCCACGCCGCCGCGCTGAAGCACCTGACGCTGCTCCAGCGCCATCCCGGCGAGGCCATCAAGACCAACATCCTGGGCACGATCAACGTGCTGGAGGCGTGCCGGGACGTCGCCGAGTTCGTCAACATCTCCACCGACAAGGCGGCCAACCCGGCGAGCGTCCTCGGCTACTCCAAGCGGATCACCGAGCGGCTCACCGCGTACCACGCGCAGCGGCTCAACGGCACCTACCTCAGCGTCCGGTTCGGCAACGTCCTCAGCAGCCGCGGGTCGGTGCTCACCGCGTTCCAGGCGCAGATCCGCGCCGGCGTGCCGGTCACCGTCACCCACCCCGACGTCACCCGATACTTCATGACCGTCCAGGAGGCGGTGCACCTGGTGCTCCAGGCCGCGACCCTCGGCCGGGGCGGCGAGGCGTTGGTGCTCGACATGGGCGAACCGGTCCGGATCGCGGACGTGGCGCGCCGGCTCGCCGCCGAGGCGGACCGGCCCGTGGAGATCGTCTTCACCGGGCTGCGGCCCGGCGAGAAGCTGCACGAGCACCTGTTCGGCGCGGACGAGGTGGACACCCGCCCGCTGCATCCGTTGATCTCCCACGTCCCGGTGCCGGAACTGGACCCGGACGAGGTGCGGACGCTTGACCCGTACGCCGACCCGGACGAGCTGATCAAGCGGCTGGCGGCGCTCTGCGAACCGGCCGGCGCCGCCCTGCCGGCGCTGCCCGGCCAGCGCTGACCGCGCGCCGGTGGGACGCGCCCGCCCACGAGGCGGGCGGCGCGTCCCACCGGCCCGGCTCGCCGCCGGTCCCGGCGGCCGTTAGGGTTGGTCCCGGTGTGCCGGGAAGCCTGGTCGGCGATGAATTCGCCGACCCCAGCTCCCGAACGGACGCCGCATGACCCACACCCCACCCCCGTCGCGCCTGCTCTCGCGCCGCTCCTGGCCGGAGGCCCGGTTCCTGGCCGACGTGCTGCGCACCGAGACGGTCGGCGGCGCCCTGCTGCTGCTCGGCGCCGTGGTCGCCCTGATCTGGGCCAACTCGCCGTGGCGCGCGGGGTACGCGGAACTGAGCCACTGGGTGCCCTGGCCCGGCGGCGCGGCGCTGCACCTCGACCTCAGCCTGCGCACCTGGGCCGCCGACGGGTTGCTGGCGATCTTCTTCTTCGTGGTGGGCCTGGAGCTCAAGCGCGAGTTCGTCGCCGGTGACCTGCGTGACCCCCGCCGGGCCGCGCTGCCGGTGATCGCGGCCCTCGGCGGCATGGTCGCGCCCGCGCTGATCTACCTGGCGGTGACGCTCAGCGCCGGCGGCGCCGGACTGCGCGGCTGGGCCATCCCCACCGCCACCGACATCGCATTCGCCCTCGCCGTGCTCGCCGTGGTCAGCTCCCACCTGCCGCAGGGGCTGCGCGCGTTCCTGCTCACGCTTGCCGTGGTGGACGACCTCTTCGCGATCACCATCATCGCGGTGTTCTACACCGCCGACTTCCACCCGCTGCCGCTGCTCGGCGCGCTGCTGCCGATCGCCGCGTTCGGGTTGCTCGTGCAACGGCGCCGCACCTGGTGGTGGGCGCTGATCCCGCTTGCAGTGACCGCCTGGGCGCTCGTGCACGCCTCCGGCGTGCACGCCACGGTGGCGGGCGTGCTGCTCGGCTTCACGGTGCCCGTGCTGCGCGGGCGCGACGGCGCGCCCGGCCTGGCCGAACGGCTGGAGCACCGGTGGCGGCCGGTCTCCGCCGGCCTGGCCGTACCGGTCTTCGCCTTCTTCGCCGCCGGGGTGACCCTGATCGGCGTGGACGTGGGTGGCGTGCTGAGCAACCCGGTGGTGCTCGCGGTGGTCGCCGGCCTCGTGCTGGGCAAGGTCGTCGGCGTGTTCGGCTCGACCTACCTGCTCGCCCGGTTCACCCGGGCCGAACTGGACGAGGAGATCACCTGGGCCGACCTGCTCGGGCTGGCGCTGCTGGCCGGCATCGGCTTCACCGTGTCGCTGCTCATCGGCGAGCTCGCGTTCGGCGCGGGCAGCCCGGAGGAGGACGGCGTCAAGGTGGCGGTGCTGCTCGGCTCGCTGACCTCCGCCCTGCTCGCGTCGGTGGTGCTGGTCCGCCGCAACCGGGCCTACCGCCGGATCAGCGAACGGGAGAGCCGGGACGCCGACGGTGACGGCGTCCCGGACGTCTACCAGGGCGGCACCGCCTGACCTGCGTCGCGCCGGCCGTCCCCGCGGGGAGGACGGCCGGCGCGACGCGGGCGGCTCAGTTCAGCTCCGTCACCGCCTCGAAGATCAGCCACAGGCCGCAGATGGCGAACAGCACTGCGGCGCCGTAGCGGATCGCCCGTTCCGGCAGGTGCCGGCCGAGCATCCGGCCCACCAGGATCGCCAGCGCGTCCGCGGCGACCATGCCGAGCGTCGACCCGAGCCAGGTGCCGAACCAGCCGTACTTGGTGGCGAGCGTGATGGTGGCGAGCATGGTCTTGTCACCCAGCTCGGCCAGGAAGAACGCCACACCGACCGCGAGGATCGCCGACCGGTTGCTGCGCTCGGCCTTGCGCTTCTCCTCCTCGGTCAGCTTGTCGCCGCGCAGCGTCCACGCGCCGAAGCCGAGGAACGCCAGGCCGGCGATGAGCGAGATCCATCCGGTGGGCAGCGCGGCGTTCAGGCCGTACCCGATGGCCACCGAGGCCAGGTGCACGATCGCGGTGGCGATCGTGATGCCGATGAGCACCGGTACCGTCTTGAACCGGGTGGCGAACGTGAGTGCCATGAGCTGCGACTTGTCGCCCAGCTCCGCAACGAAGATCACGCCGAAGCTGACCACCAGCGCGACGAGGAAACCCTCCATGTGAACCTTCCCGATCAAGCCGGGAGGAGGAACGGGGGCGCCCTCGACCCGGCTGCGACAGCCTGAGTCGAAGGTCTCGCCCGCCCCGGAGACCGGGGCCGCGTGGCCGGATGCGGAACGCACCAGTGTGTCGACCACGACATTGGGGGCTACTCCCCTTCGCGCCGCCAGCCTAACCGATCACCCGCAGCGCCCGTCAGCGGGTGTGGCCCGGACCACCCGGACCTCAGTCGGCCCGGGCCAGGCTCACCCCGAACAGCCCGTCCGGGTCGGTCCAGAACGCATGCCTGTCGAACCCGGCGGCGGCCAGCTCGGCGGCGATCCCCTCCGGCCGGAACTTGGCGGAGACCTCGGTGCGCAGCTCCTCGCCGGCGGCGAACACGACGTCGGTGTCCAGCACCCGCACCCGGGTCGGGCGCTCGGCGCGCAGCCGCATCTCGATCCACTCCCGCGCCGGGTCCCAGACCGCCACGTGCCGGAACGCGCCGAGGTCGAAGTCCGCACCCAGCTCCCGGTTGATCACCCGGAGCACGTTGCGGTTGAACTCGGCGGTCACGCCGGCCGCGTCGTCGTACGCGGGCACGATCACGGCCGGATCCTTGACCAGGTCGGTGCCGATCAGCAGCCAGTCGCCGGTCTCCAGCGCCGCGCGCATGGCGGTGAGGAATCCGGCCCGCTCCACCGGCAGCAGGTTGCCGACGGTGCCGCCGAGGAACGCCACCAGGCGCCGGCCGCCGGTGGGCAGCCGGTCCAGGTGGCGGGTGAAGTCGCCGACGATCCCCCGCACCCGCAGCCCCGGATACGCGGCGGCGATCTGCTCGGTGGACGACCGCAGCGCGCTCACCGACACGTCCAGCGGCACGAACGTGCCCAGGTCGCCGTGCCGGGTGAAGGCGTCCAGCAGCAGCCGGGTCTTCTCCGACGAGCCCGACCCCAGTTCGATGAGCGTCTTCGCGCCGGTCATGGCGACGACGTCGTCGGCGTGCGCGGCGAGCACGGCCCGCTCGGCCCGGGTCGGGTAGTACTCCGGCAGGCGGGTGATCTCCTCGAACAGCTCGCTGCCCCGGGCGTCGTAGAACCACTTCGGCGGCAGCCACTTCGGCGTCGCGGTCAGCCCCACCCGTACGTCCTCGCGCAGGCCCCGGTCGAGGTCCCGCTCCTCCAGGTGGATCTCCAGCGGCTCCGCGCTCATCAGGTGTCCTCTCTGTCCTGCCGGTGGATGGGAAGAAGTCAGGCGGCGGTCAGCTCCCGGACGTCGAACCCGCCCGGGGAGGCCACCACGAGCCGGCCGTCCGGCACCGCCAGCCAGGCCGGGTCGTCGTCGAACGGCTCGGACGCCAGCAGCACCGAGTCCGGGCCGCGACGCGCCGACAGCGCGTGGCCGGCCGTGCTCGCCACGACTGTCGTACCGTCGGTGAGCAGCAGGTTCAGCCGCGACCCGGGAGCGGCGGCGGCGACCGCCGCGACGGTGTCCGCGACCGCCTCGCCCGGTGGCGCCCCGGCGCGCAGCCGGTGCCGGACCAGCGCCCACAGCAGCGCCGAGTCGGTCGGCACGTCGAGCGTGATCAGGTCGCGCACGGGCAGGCCGGCGGCGAGCGGGACCAGGCTGTCCGGCCAGCCCCGCACCACGCCGTTGTGGCTGAACAGCCACCGCCCCTCGGCGAACGGCGCCGCCGCCGTCTCGTGCAGCGGCATGCCGACGGTGGCGGACCGGACCGCCGCCAGCACCGCCCCCGCCCGCGTCACGGCGGCCAGCTCCGGCAGCGTGGTGTCGCTCCACATCGGCTGGGCCCGCCGGTACCGGACCGGGTCGCCGTCGTCCGGGTACCAGGCGACGCCGAAGCCGTCGGCGTTGATGGTGCCGCCGCCACGCATGTCACGCGGCGCCCACGACTGGCGCAGCAGGCCGTACGGCGGGTCGGACAGCAGGCTGCGCAGCAGCACGGGTGGACCGAGGTACGCGAGGTGACGGCACATCAGGCCGGCTCACTCCTCCGGGCCGGCGTCACGGGCGCAGCGGAAACCGCTGAAGATCTGCCGCCGGATCGGGTAGTCCCAGTTGCGGAACGTGCCCCGGCAGGCGGACCGGTCGGTGCCGAACGAGCCGCCCCGCAGCACCCGGTGGTCGTCACCGAAGAAGACCTCCGAGTACTCCCGGTACGGGAACGCGGTGAAGCCCGGGTGGCCCCGGAACGGCGACGAGGTCCACTCCCACACGTCGCCGACGAGCTGGTGCACGCCCAGCGGCGACGCGCCCGCCGGGTACGCGCCCACCGGCGCCGGCCACAGATGCCGCTGGCCCAGGTTGGCGTGCTCGGCGCCCGGGTCCTCGTCGCCCCACGGGTAGCGGCGGGACCGGCCGGTCGCCGGGTCCCAGCGGGCCGACTTCTCCCACTCCGCCTCGGTGGGCAGCCGCTTGCCGGCCCACGCCGCGTACGCCTGCGCCTCGTACCAGCAGACGTGCACCACCGGCTCGTCGTCGCGGACCGCCGACCAGCGGCCGAACCGGCGGTACGCCCAGCCGTCGCCGTCGCGCCGCCAGTGCATCGGCGCGCTCAGGTCGGCCTCGGTCCGGTGCCGCCAGCCGGCCTCGCTCCACCAGCGCGGCTCGTCGTACCCGCCGTCGGCGATGAACGCCCGGTACTGCCCGTTGGTCACCGGGGCGGCGTCGATGAGGTACGCGGGCAGGTCGACGGTGTGCGCCGGGCGCTCGTTGTCCAGCGCCCACGGGTCGGTGGAGGTGCCCATGGTGAACGGCCCGGCCGGCACCCGTACCTCACCGCCGACCCGGGCCCGGGGCTCCGGCGGGGGCGGCGCGTGCAGCACCGGCGGGCCGGCCTGCAGCTGGTGGGTGGCGAGCATGGTCTCGTCGTGCTGCTGCTCGTGCTGCACGATCATGCCGAACGCGAACCCGTCGGCGACGAGGGGACGCTCGGTGAAGCGGATGCCGTCGAGCAGGTCGAACACCTTGTCCCGCACCGTACGCACGTAGGCGCGCGCCTCGCCCGGCGGCAGCAGCGGCAGCGCCGGGCGGTCCTTGCGGGGCTGCTTGAACGCGTCGTAGAGGTCGTCGATGTCGTGGCGCACCGGTTCGCGTCCGCCGACGTCGCGGACCAGCCACAGCTCCTCCTGGTTGCCGACGTGCGCCAGGTCCCAGACCAGCGGCGACATCAGTGTGGAGTGCTGCCGGACCAGGTCGTCGTCGTCCACCGCGTCGGTGAGTGACGCGGTGCGGGCGCGGGTCCGCTCCAGCTCGGCGGCGATCCGGTCGCGCAGTCGCTCGGCGTCAGTGCCCGGTCGGTCGGTGGTGGTCACCGGTGTCCCCTCTCCGTGGCGGCGCGGCGCCGCCGGATCGCTCGGTGGGTCTCCTCGTGGATGGCGGGCGGCAGGTCGAGCCGGGGCAGAGCTGTCAGGGCCAGGTCGAACAGCGCCGCCGCGGCGGTCGCCAGCGGGCGTTCGGCCAGTCCGCACCGGGCCGCCGCGCGCCACCGGTCGGCCACCGGCACGGCCGCCGCCAGCGCGTCGCGGGTGGTCGCCGGGTCGGCGAAGAGCGCGGCCAGGACCACCAGCGGCACTGTCCACTCCGCGCCGGGCTGGGCGTCCAGGTAGCGCAGCTCCAGGTAGCCGCGCGGGCGTACCGGCGGGAACAGCGTGCTGACGTGGTATTCCAGGTCGTCGGTGGTGGGTGGGCGGGGCAGCGCGCCGGCCAGCCAGTCGGCGAACGTGACGTCCGGCGGCGCGGTCCAGTCGGGGCCGTCGCCGCGTACGCAGAGCAGCGGCGCGGCGAGCGCGTACCCGGTCCAGGCGGCCACCGGATCCTCGTCGGCGCGGGCCGCCGACCACACCGGGCGGGTCCGGGCCGGGTCGATGGCGAGCCAGGTGGCCATCCGGGCGGAGGCCCAGCCGGTGGCCCGGCCGGCGTGCCGGCCGGCGGTGGCGAAGGCGGCCAGCAGCGGCGGGCCGACGGCGTGCGCGGCGGCCCACCGCAGCGCGAGGTGCTCCGGCTCGCCCGCGTCGAGGCAGACCTGGAGCCCGGCCGTGCTGTACATCATCGCCCGCCCCGCCGGGCCGCGCCGGTCGAAGGCGCACCGCATGGCCCGGTAGCGGGGGGTTTCCACGACGGGTCGCGGCAGGCGCCACGGGTCGATCCCGCTGCGGCCGAGCACCAGTCCGGCGGCGTCCAGCCGGGCCCGCAGCTCGGCGACGTCGGCCTCGGTGGCCAGGACGAGCGCGCCGACAGTCGGTCGCGGCGCTGCGGAGATCTCCACCTGCCCGCCGGGCTCCACTGTCACGGCGCTCGCGCGCCGGAGCTCGTCGGCCGGGCTGGTGGGGTCGAGCGTCACGGGGCTGTGCCGCCCCAGTGCCTTGCGTAGTCGCTCGCGGTCGACCGGCCGGGCCGGGTCCGCGGCGTCGTGCACGGTCCATTCCAGTTCGACGCCGACGAGCGTGGGCGGCCCGGTCTTGAAGCAGATCCGGGCGAGGTGGCCCCGGGCCGCCTGCTCGTCGCCCAGGACGACGGCGCGGTCCAGGTCCGGCGACATCACCATGGGGTGGCTCCTCCTCGGCGACGGGCGACCACGGTGTGGCGACGCGCCCGGCCCAGCCGGCGCGGGACGCCGTCCCACCATCCTCTGTCTAGCAGACGTGATCCGCTTGCCCGGAGAGATGAATTTTTGTCCGGAATCTGATTGCGGCCCCGGCGCTCAGTCGTCCTCGTCCCGGTCGCCGTCCTCGGCTGCCGGGGTCTCCTCGGGCTCGCCCACCAGATCCCGGCAGTAGCTCTCCACGTGCTCGGGTCCGCCGGCGGCGGTCACCAGGTCGGCGAAGCCGGGCCTGGTCAGCGCCTTCTCCCGCTGCCGCTCCGACTTGACCAGGTATGCGCGGCAGTGGGCGGCGAGACTGTTGCCCGGCGCCGAGGGCGCGGGCGGCGCGACCGGGGCGCTGCGCGTCGGCGTCACGTCGCGGGTCGGCGGGGACGCCGCGCCCGACGCCTCGCCGGCCGGTGTGCTCGGCGCCGGCCGCGACGGCCCGGTGGCGGTGGGGCCGGTGGTGCCCGGGCCGCTCGTCGCCGGCGCCGGCGGGATCACCGGGTCGGGGTGACGGTCCAGTTGGACGGCGGCGAAGGCCACCCCGGCGACCGCTGTTGCGGCCAGCCCGGACAGCGCGGCGGCGACCCGCAGGCGCCGGCGTGGCCGGGTCGCGGGCGCGGACACCGGCGCGGGCGCCGCGCGGGCGGCCCGGAAGGCGGCGACCGCCTGGTCCTCGCCGGCGACCTCGCCGGCGGTGGCCGGACCGGCCGCGGCCGACAGCAGCCGGGTCAGCGGGTCGGCCTCCGCCCCCGGTGGCGTCCCGGCGCGCGCGGCGTCGAGCAGGCGATCGGATTCCGCCCGGTCGCCGGGCCCGCGGCGAGCGTGCATGCCGTCTCCCCTCACGTCAGCCCTCCGCCGGCTCGGCCTCGGGCGCGTGCGGCACCTGGCGGTCGGTACGGGGACGCGGCGCGACGGCGTACCGGGTGTTCTCCGGGACGCCGTCCGCCGCGGAGCGCTCCAGCATGGCGGCCAGCCGGCGCAGGCCCCGGTGCGCGGCGGTGCGCACGGCTCCGGCCCGCCGCCCCAGCACCCGCCCGGCGGTCTCCGCGTCGAGGCCGATGACGGCCCGCAGCATCACCGCCTCCGCCTCGGCCGGTGGCAGCGTACGGATCAGGGCCAGCGCGCTCTCGGTGGCGATGGCCTCACCGGCCCGGTCGGCGGTGTCCGCGTCGGCGGCCAGGTCGTTGAGCGCCTGCACCGGCACCGGGACCGACGGACGCCGCCGCTGGCGGCGCAGATGGTCCATGGCCCGGTTGCGGGCGATCGTGACCGCCCAGGCGCGGAACTCCCCGCCGGTGAAGGAGGGCAGGTCGCGGGAGATCTGGAGCCACGCCTCGGAGGCCACGTCCTCGGCGTCGGCGCCGACGAGAGCGGTCAGGTAGCGCAGCAGAGCGGGCTGCAGGCTGCGGTAGAGGAACCGGAACGCCTCCTCGTCGCCGGCCTGCGCCGCGGTGACGGCCTCGTTCAGCTCGGCCGTCACTGTCGCCGTCCGGCCCGGGTCGCGTCCGGGTGCCGGGCGCGCCGGGGAGCCAGTGGCCACACCGCCATCCGCACTCGCCCCCCCGGTGAGTTGATCTCGCACGCGCACAACGACGCGTTGCGCCATGGACACTGCCGCGCGTCACGGGCGTCGGCGGACATACCGTACCGACGGCCCGGGGCGGCCGGGAGCCGGGCCGACGGCTAGGAAACCTCGGGCGCTCCGGCAAGACGTGAGGGCCGGAGAAACAGAGAGAAATGTCTACGCCCGCCGGCGGCGTGTCGGGGTAACGCGACACACGGGATCGACGCTGTCCGGCGCGCGAGCGCGCCCGGTCGCGCCGGGCGGGCAGCGCCGTGGTGTTCCCATTCTGGCCGATCGTGCCGGTCCGGTCACGGTGCGCCGATCGGCGTCCCGGCTGGTGGACGGCCTCGCTGAACGCTTTCGATAGGTCGCCGAGATCGCGGGAAATACTTCGGGCCTGCTGTGGGTACGGTATGGGGGTGCTGTCCTCAGACGTCGTACTCAGCGGTCGGTACCGCCTGGAAGACCGTGTCGCCACCGGCGGCATGGGCGACGTCTGGCGTGCCACCGACCTGGTCCTCGGTCGCCCGGTCGCGGTGAAGGTGCTTCTTCCCGCCCTCGTGTCCGACCCTGACTTCATCGCCCGTTTCCGTTCCGAGGCGCGGATCATGGCCTCGCTGCGCCACCCCGGCGTGGTCCAGGTCTTCGACTGCGGCGAGGACGAGCTGCCCAGCGGCGGCCGGGCCGACTACCTGGTGATGGAGTTCGTCGCCGGTGAGCCGCTGTCGCGGCGGATCGAGGACGCCGGGTGCCTCGAGGTCGCCGAGACCATGTCGATCGTGGCCCAGGTGGCACAGGCGCTGCACGCGGCGCACGGGCGCGGCATCGTGCACCGCGACGTGAAGCCGAGCAATCTGCTGGTGCAGGACGACGGCACCGTGGTGCTCGTCGACTTCGGGGTGGCCCGCTCGACCAACGTCACGAGCATCACCAGCACCAACGCGGTGCCCGGCACCGCCCTCTACATGGCGCCGGAGCAGGCCGCCGGCCGGCCCGTCTCGGGCGCCACCGACGTGTACGCGCTCGGCGCGGTCGCCTACTGCTGCCTCACCGGCAGCCCGCCGTTCACCGGTGACAACCCGCTCCAGGTGGCCGTACGCCATCTCGACGACGAACCGCCGGAGCTGCCGGCGGAGATCCCGGCGTCGGTGCGGGAGCTGGTCTCCCGGGCGCTGGCCAAGGACCCGGCCGACCGCTACCCGACCGCCGCGGCGATGGCCGACGCGGCCCGGGCAGCGCGTACCGACTCGCCGACCGCGACTGTCGCGCTGCGCGGCGCGGCGAGCCCGGCGCGGTCCCGCGACGACCAGCCGGCGGTCCGCCCGGGCGCCGCGGTGGCGACGTCGCGGCGGCGGAGCCGGCGCGGCACGCTCGTCGGGGCGCTGGGCGCGGTGCTGGTGGCGATGGGCGCGCTGGGCGCGCTCGTGGCCGCCGCGAACGACACCGCCGAGCCGGCCACGAAGATCGACTCGACACCCCCCGCGGTGGCGCCGAGCGACCCGGTCGCGGACCCGGTCGTCGACGAGCCCTCGCCGGGCGACGAGTACACCTTCCGTCCGGTGGGTCCGGGCGACCGGCCGTCGGCCACGCCCTCGGTGACGCCGAGCGCCTCGGCGATCCCGTCGGCGCAGCCGAGCGTCAGCGAGGAGCCGGCGCCCACCGGCGCGCCGACCACCACGCCGCCCAGCGCGCCGGCGACGACGGCACCCACCACTCCGCCGGCACCCGACCCGACCACCGCCGACCCCGGCACCGGCGGCGGCGGTGACACCGGCGGGCAGCCGGCCACCCAGCCCTGACCCACCACGCACCACGAGCCGGCCCCGCCCAGGGCAGGACGAGGGTGAAGTCCCCACGGCGACCGCCGTCGGGTGGGTACGCCGGAAGAACACCGCCGCCGCCAGGCCGACCGCGAACGCCGGGACGCCGATCTGGCCGGCGACGTACGCGGACACGGCGAAGAACACGACCATCCCGCAGAGGGCGGTGTCGAAGGCGATGCCGCGCAGCGGACGGCCGAGGATGAGGCGAGCCACGACTGCCCAGCCTGGGCCCGCTCTCCCGGCTACTCCCCCACCACCCCACGCCCCGGTGATCATGAGGTTGACGGACGTCGCCGTCCGATTTGTCGCCGCCAACCTCATGATCGCCCCGGACGGGCGGGGTGTCGGGGGTCAGGGGGTCAGCAGGGATCGCATGCGGGTGATCTCGGCGGACTGCTCGACGGCCACCCCGGTGGCGAACTCCTGCATGGCCTGGTCGGCGCCGACCTTCAGCAGGTCGGTGGACATGACGATCGCGCCCTGGTGGTGGTCGGTCATCATCCGCACGAAGAGCTTGTCGAACGCCGCGCCGCGGGCGTCCGCGAGCTGCCGCATCGCCTCGGCGGACTGCATCCCGCGCATGCTGCCGTGGTCGTGGCCCGGCACGTCGGCGGGCAGGTCGCGGGTGCTGAGCCAGGCACGCAGCAGGCCGACCTCCGGCCCCTGGGCGGCGCGGATCCGCTCGGCCACGGCGCGGATGCGGGGGTCGGCAGCGCGGTCGGGGGCGAGCGTCGCCATCTCCAGGGCCTGCTCGTGGTGCGGGATCATCATCCGGACGTACCAGACGTCGAGGCTGTTGAACCGGGGTGTCGACGCTCCCCGCACCTGATCGGGCGCGCGGGTGGCGGCCGACTCCCCCGGACGGCCGGGGACCAGCAGCGGCGGCGCCGAGGTGGTGGCGCTCGGGCTCGGCGCGCCCGTCGCGGCGTTCCCCGCCACCGCCTCGGGCCGGGTGTCGTCGCGCCCGGCGAGCGCCAGCCCGCCGATCACCACGAGCATGACGAGCGCTGTGACGCCCACCCACACGCGCGCTTGCCGGCTGGTCATACGACGCCTCCTCCGGTCAAGGTGAAGGCGATCCTATACATAGATAAAAGTTCCCCAGTGTGACCCAGGTCACATTGATGACGGTCTCCAATAGGTAAGGTTTGGCGAATCATCATCCCCTTTCGAAGGGTGTTGCCGGTGATCAGCCTCCGCACGTCCCGCACCCGCATCATCAGTCTCGCCGCCGCCGGCCTGCTGCTCGCCGGCGTGGTCGCCGCGCCGCCGAGCAGCGCCCAGGAGATCCCCGGCGCCCAGGCCGCGCCGGCCACCGTGGACAGTGCCGTCCCCGGTGTCGACGAGATCTCCAGCAGCCCCAACCTGCGGCAGGTGGCCAACCTGCCGAAGCAGGCGCCGTTCGACACCTCCGCCGCCCTCGGCACCGACATCGCCTTCCAGGGGCGGTACGCGTTCGTCGGCAACTACGACGGGTTCGTCATCTACGACATCCTCCGGCCGAGCCGCCCGACGATCGTGTCGCAGGTGCTCTGCCCCGGCTCGCAGAACGACATCTCGGTCCACGGCGACCTGCTCTTCCTGTCCACCGACTCCTCCCGCAGTGACGACTCCTGCGCCAGCACCAGCCAGCCGGCGTCGGTGAAGGAGTCCTGGGAGGGCATCAAGATCTTCGACATCCGCGACAAGCGCAACCCGCGCTACATCAAGTCGGTCGAGACGGCGTGCGGCTCGCACACCCACACGCTCGTGCCCGGCAAGGACAAGCGCAACGTCTACCTGTACGTCTCGTCGTACAGCCCGCGCGCCGACTTCCCGGACTGCCAGCCGCCGCACGACTCCATCTCCATCGTCAAGGTGCCGGTGAAGAGCCCCACCACGGCCTCGGTGGTCGCCACGCCGAACCTGTTCCCGGACGGCGGCTACCCGGGCATCCCGGGCCAGACGTCGGCCACCACCGGCTGCCACGACATCACCGCGTACCCGGCGAAGGACCTGGCCGCCGGCGCGTGCATGGGTGACGGCATCCTGCTGGACATCAAGAACCGTGAGGCGCCCCGGGTGATCGAGCGGGTGACCGACGCCGAGAACTTCGCGTTCTGGCACTCGGCCACGTTCAACAACTCCGGCACCAAGGTCGTCTTCACCGACGAGCTGGGCGGCGGCGGCGCGGCCACCTGCAACGAGGTCGTCGGCCCGAAGCGCGGCGCGGACGCCATCTACGACATCACCGGCCGCGGTGACGCCCGCAAGCTGGAGTTCCGCAGCTACTACAAGATCCCGCGCGCCAACACCGACACGGAGAACTGCGTGGCCCACAACGGCTCGCTGATCCCGGTGCCCGGCCGCGACATCATGGTGCAGGCGTGGTACCAGGGCGGCATCTCGGTGTGGGACTTCACCAACTCCCGCAAGCCGACCGAGATCGCCTACTGGGAGCGCGGTCCGCTGGACGCCTCGCAGCTGCGTACCGGTGGGTCCTGGTCGGCGTACTGGTACAACGGCCACATCTACTCCAGCGACATCCAGAAGGGACTGGACGTGCTGGAGCTGCGTGACCCGCGGACCTGGCTGGCGCAGTTCCTGCTGGTGCCCGAGCTGAACGTGCAGACCCAGGCGGGCTACCTGAGCTGGTGACCCGCTGACCGTCCCGGGCCCGGCGCTCCCCTCGCGGGGCCGCCGGGCCCGGCGCGTGATCAGCGGCGACGACCTCGGCCGGAGCGGTCCACCCGGCCCGGATCAGCTCATCGGCAGGCGGTAGTCGCGCGTGCCGCCACCGGCCGTGACCACCCGCACCTCACCGCTGCGCAGCCCGTACGTGACCGACCAGCGGGTGTGCGACTGGCGTACCGCGTTCAGCAGCCGCAGCGCCCCGGGCGCGTCGACCACCCCACCGGTCCGGTCCAGTTCCTTCGCCAGCACCCCGTACCTGCGGTCCTGGCGCAGTTCCCGGTCCGGCACCCCGACGGCCGGCACGTTTGTCAGCGCCTGCCACGGGCCGCTCCGCCGGTCCACTGTCATCTTCCCGTCGACGAACTCCACCACCGCGGACGCGCCGGTCGCGTCGGCCAGCAGGTAGTGCAGCGGCGGCCCGCCGTCGAAGTCCAGGTTGTAGCGCTTGAACACGGCGACCGCCCCGTCCACTGTGGCGGCTGAGTCGAGCACCAGGCGCAGGATGCGCACCGAGCCCACCTTCGGCAGGCCGGGCACCGGCTCGGCGCGCGCCCCGTCGTCCGCGGCCAGCCCGACCGCGAGACCCCGCTCGTTCATGCCGTCGAACGGCAGCAGCGGCGCGTCGAGCAGCCGCCGGTCCCCCGTCGGGTCGGCGGCCACGCCCAGGTAGGAGATGTCGACCAGCGAGATCGAGGCGTACCCGTCCGGCGGGTCGGTGCGCAGCACCAGGGCGGGGTTCGGCTCCCAGTCGAAGTTGCGGGCGAACACCGGCCGCTCCCGGTCGCCGAGCGCGGCGAACAGCGAGCAGCCGAACGGGCTCGGCGGCGTCGACCCGGCCAGCCCGGCGGTCGGGTCGTAGTCGCCGTCGTACGTCATCTCGTACATCGGCAGGTCGTCGATCTTGCGGAGGCTGGCCAGCGTCCGCTCGACCTGCCCCGGGTCCTGCCGCGAGGCGGTCGGCGAGCCGGCCGCGGCCGGCGGGTCGGACCGGCGGCTCTCCCCGCAGGCCGCGCCGAGCAGGAGCAGCGCGAGCCCGCCGGCGATGAGGGTTCTCCGCATGACAGCGACGCTAGAAGAGGCGTCCGCCGATGTCCATCCGGGACCGGTCAGCTCCGCACGACGGCGAACATCCAGCAGCCGTACACGACGTTGCGGCTGTGCAGCAGGTCCACCGCCGGGTCGGCGAACAGCTCCGCGATCACCGCCTCCGGGTCGCCGCCGTCGTGTCGCCGTCCGCCCACGATGCGGCCCCGGCTGTCGTACGCGCGCAGCACCTGCTCCCGTCCGCGCCACGGGGACGGGTACGCCGTCACGTCGTCCGGGCCGGCGCAGCCGGCGGCGTGCGCGAACACCGGCCCCACCTCGCGGTACGGGCTCGGCGGCAGCGGCGGGGCGTACCCGAACAGCAGCAGCGCCTCGTCGGGCCGGGCGTCGCGCAGGCAGCAGCGCAGCGGCTCGCCCCCGGTGGCGCGCCGGTGCTCGGGCGGCTGCCCGGTGGCGTCGCGGCCGGTACGGCGCAGCTCGGCGAGTGTCCCGGCGGGCAGCGGGCGGATCCGGAATGCGGTACGGGTGGTCGTCACGGTCCCAGCCTGGCGCGGCCCGGACCGCGGCGCTGGCGGTGATCGGACCTGGCATTCGGGTGTCGTGAGATTGAGCGCGGTGCGGGCACCCGTCGGCCGCCTCCCGCGCCGACAATGGCCGGATGGAGGTCGACGACTACCGCGCCCACTCCCCCTACAGCGATCCCCGCCGTCACGCGGCGCTGCTCGACGCCGTGCCGGCCGACCTGCCCACCGTCGCGGCGACCGCCCGCAACGTGATCATCCACTACCGCGCCGGCGGCGTGGAGCTGCCGGACGTCCGCCAGGCCGAGGTGAACCTGCGCTGGATGGACCGCATCCTCGACGCCGACCAGTCCCGGTTCCCGCTGCCGCTGACCGCCGAGCGCCCGGCCGCCGAGCGGGTCGCCGGCTGCTGCCGGGACCACGCGCTGCTCGCGGTCGCGGCGCTGCGCCAGCACGGCATCCCGGCCCGCAGCCGGGTCGGCTTCGTGAGCTACTTCGAGCCCGGCTGGCACCACGACCACGTGCTCGCCGAGTGGTGGAACGGCGAGCGCTGGGTCTGGTCCGACCCGGAGCTGGACCCGGCCGGCGACCAGCCGTTCGACGGCTACGACATCGACCCGGAGGCGGGGCACTTCGAGTCGGCGGCCCGGGTGTGGCTGGCGCACCGGGCGGGCCGGATCGACCCGGACACCTACGGCGTGGACCCGTCGCTGCCGATCCGGGGCGACTGGCTCATCCACGACTACGTGCTGCTGGAGCTGGCCCACCGGCACAAGGACGAGGTGCTGCTCTGGGACGAATTCGGGGCGATGACCGAGGACCTGACCGCCGCCGATCTTCCGCTCGTCGACGAGGTCGCCACGCTGCTGGTGGCCGCCGACCGCGGCGACGCCGCCGCCGAGCGGGAGCTGACCCGGCGGTACGCCTCGGACGCCCGGTTGCGTCCGGGGCCGACTGTCCACTGCGCCGACCCGGTCTCCGGCGTGACCGCCGACGTGGACCTGCGGCGCTGACCCGGGCTCACCCGGGCAGGGGCGCCTCGTCGCCTCGGGTACGGCGCGGGTTGACCAGCCGCCGGACCATCGGCGCGGCGTTCCACCGGGCCGCGCCGACCAGGTCCCGGGCGTGTTCCAGCACCGTGTAGTCGGGCCGGGCCATGCCCTCGGCGATGGCCCGGTCGAGGTCGTTGCCGCACCGGGTGAGCACGCTGTCGAAGTCCCGCCGGACCGGTTCCAGCAGGTCGTAGCCGAAGGAGCGGTGCAGCCGGGCGAACAGCGGCTTGTAGAGGCGGGTCCGCTCGTGCAGGCCCGACGAGTACGACATCGGGTTCTTCGGCCGCTGCCGGACGTAGCCGGGCAGCAGATCGGCGAAGGCCTGCCGGACGATCCACTTCTCCTGCCCGTCACGCAGCTTGAGGTCCAGCGGCAGCCGCATGGCCAGTTCGACGACGCTGAGGTCGAGGAACGGCACCCGCGCCTCCACCCCGTGCGCCATGCTGGCCCGGTCCACCCGTTGCAGCTCGGTCCGGCACAGGTTGCGGATCTTGTGCAGGAACAGCCGGCGGGACCGCTCCGGCCCGACCTGGTGGTACATCGGATATCCGCCGAACAGTTCGTCGGAGCCGTCGCCGGTGAGCACCACCCGTACGCCCAGCTCGCGCAGCCGCCGGAAGATCGGCACCGACACGACGGCGTTGATGATGTCGCCGTACTCGGTCAGCTCGGAGACCCGGATCGCCTCGCGTACGTCGGCCAGCCGGATGTCGCGCGGGCGCAGCTCGATCACCTCGTGCGGCACGCCGAGGTCGGCGGCGAGCCGCCTGGCGTACGCGACGTCCGGGCTCTCCGGCACGCCGACGGTGACCGCCACGCAGTCCGGGTGCAGTTCCCGGGCGTGCAGCAGCGCCAGCGAGCTGTCCAAGCCGCCGGAGAGCACCACGCCGACGGTGAGGTCGGTGTCCAGCCGGGCCCGCATCGCGTCGGTGAGCGCGACGCGGACCAGCAGGGCCGCCTCGTCCGGGTCGTCGATCACCGGCAGGCCGTCGCCGAGGGTGAGCAGGTCGACGTGCGGACGCGGCCGGACCGGCCCGCCGGGTTCGACCCAGCCGTGATGCCCGGGCGCCACCTCGCTGATCGGCGCGCCGTGCCCGACCAGCGCCTTGACCTCGGAGGCGAGGTGCAGGCAGCCGGGCAGGCGGGACCAGTACAGCGGCTTGACCCCGAGCGGGTCCCGGGCCAGGTACGCCCGCCCGCTGTCCGGCTCGACGATCACGAACGCGTACTCCCCGCGCAGCCGGCGTACCGCGTTCTCGCCCCACTGGCGGAATGCGGTCAGCACCACCTCGGTGTCGCCGGTGGTGCGGAACTCGTGCCCGAGCCGGGTCAGCTCGGCACGCAGCTCGTGGTGGTTGAAGATCTCGCCGTTGAAGCAGAGCAGGTGCCGCTCGTCCGGCGACATCCACGGCTGGACGGACCGCTCCCGGTCCACGATCTTCAGGCGCCGTACGCCGGCCAGCAGGCCGTTCTCCTGGCGGGTCTCGGTGACCTCACCGCGCGGCGCGAGCGCGGCGAGCATCCGGCGGAAGGTGGCCGGGTCGGCCTCGGGGCCGATGCTCAGCGCGATGCCGCACACCGGGTCACACCCCCATCTCGGCCTCGTACGCCCGCCGGTAGCGGCGGCGGGCGTCCGGGGCGAGACACACGTGCCAGGCCTGTCCCTCGTCGACCACGTTCACCTCGCCGGCGTCCTGGCGGGCCAGCAGCAGTCCGGCGAGGGCCGAACGGGCGTCGAAGCGCTCGTACCACTCCAGTTCGACGTCGGCGGCCCAGCCGAGGCAGTGCCCGCTGGGTACCATCGCGGCGTACCCGAGGCGGCGCAGCCGGTACTGGTGCTCGGCGCTGCGGGCCAGGCTGGTCACCCAGAGCGGCGGCGTGCGGTCCGGTGCGACGGCCGCGAACTCCCGGGCCAGGTCGTTGAGGAACGCGATCATCTCGCGGCGGGCCCGGCGGAACAGCAGACCGGCGGTACGCGGGGTGGCGGCCGGAAGCAACCGGCGGCGCACCGCGCGCAGGCCCCGCCCCACGACCGTGGCGGCCTGCTCCTGATAGCGGAACTCGATCAGCCCGCGCCGGCGCAGCCACTCCAGGTCGACCAGTTCGGCGCTGGTGCGGACCTGGTCGTCGGTGAGGAACGTCGGGGCATCCCGCCACCAGAGCACGTCGACGCGGGACAGCAGGTAGATCCGTACCAGCGCGGTGAGGTCCTGCGCCGAGCTGCGCGCGTTGGGCTGGTAGCGGGCCATTTCGAGGAGCAGCGTCTCCCGGGCCCCGATCAGCCCCTGGGGTGTGGCGTCGAGGACGGCGGCGATGGCGGGTTCGCGGAGCCGCTGGTCGAGCAGCACCTGGCGGGCGGTGGCCGACGGCGCGTCGGCGAGCGCGCCCACCTCGACCAGGAGGTCCGCCACCGCCGCCCGGTACGCGGACAGGTCCGGTACGGCGTCGCCGCGCCGGCCGGCGGCGGGCACCCGGCGGGCGGGAGCGGTGGACGTGGCGGCGGGACCGGGCTGGCGACCGGGGCTGCGGCTGGGCACTCGCATGGTCTCCGTCCCCTCTCGGTCGGGACACGGCGTGACGTGATCTGCGAACACCGTAATTACCGAAGAGGGAGAGAATCTCCCATTTCTGCCGAAGGCGCCCGATCAGGTGGCGAACCGCCGTGTCCGTTCCTGCACCTCGTCGTATCCGGGCGGCGCCGGCAGTCCCGCGTCGTGCCCGGCGGCGATCGCGTCCGCGAGGTGCAGCGCCGCGCCGAGGGCCGCCCGGAACAGCAGCGAGCCGGTGCTCACCCGGGCCGCGCCGAGCCGGCCCAGCGCGGCCGGGTCCGGACCGCCCGGCCGGTACAGCACGTTCACCGGCAACCCCGCCTCGGCCGCCAGGACACCCACCAGGTCGTCTGGTACGCCGGGCACGAACAGACCGTCCGCGCCGGCCGCACGGAACGCCGCCGCCCGCCGCCGCGCCTCGTCGAGCGGCGATGGCACGTCCAGCCACCAGGCGTCGGTGCGGGCGTTGACGAAGATCCCCGGGACGGCCGCGCGGACCGCCGCGATCGTGGCGGCGACGTGCTCCGCCTGGGCCAGGCGCCCGTCCGGGCGGCCGTCCTCCAGGTTCACGCCGACCACACCGAGGGCGGCCAGCTCGCCGACGTAGCGCGCCACCTCGGCCGGGTCGTCGTGGAAGCCGTCCTCGATGTCGAAGGTGAGCAGCGCCGGCAGGCGCCGCAGCCGGTACGCCAGCTCCAGCGTCTCGGCCCGGGTCGCGCGGACCGCGTCGGGCCGGCCGGCGGCCGCCGCGACGCCCAGGCTCGTCGTGCCGATCGCCGGGAATCCCCGGTCGGTGAGCGCCGCGGCGGACGCGTGGTCCCAGGCGTTCGGCAGCAGCAGCGGGTCGCCGGGCCGGTGCAGGTCACGGAACGCGCGGTATCTGTCGGTCATCGCAGGGTCACCTCCAGCCGACCGGTCGGGAGCGGTTCGGTCGCGCGGCAGCGTCGGCGCAGCACGCCGACCACACCCGCAGCCAGGGCGAGCGCGTGCCGCTGCCCGGGGCAGGCGCGGGGACCGGCGCCGAAGGTCAGCGGCGCGCCCGTCGGATCGGTGCGGAACCGGCCGGGCTCCGGGAAGACGGCCGGGTCGCGGTTGGCGGCGTCGAACCGGAGCAGCAGCCGCTCCCCTGCCCGTACCGCCTGGCCGCCGAGACTCAGCGCGTCCGTGGTGACCCGGCGGGTGACCCGTACCGGTGGATCGAGGCGCAGCACCTCGGCGAGCAACGCGGCAGTGCCGAGTTCGTCCGGCGCGGCGAGCCCGTGCCGGACGGCCGCGCCGATCAGCCCGGCGGTGGCGTCGGCGGCCTGCACCAGCAGCCCGAGGAGGTTCGCTGTCGTCTCGGCCGGAGCCGGCGGGGACATCGCCAGCAGCGCCGCCACCGCCCGGTCCGCCCGCGAGACGGCCGCCGGACCCGCGCCCGGATGGTAGGCGGCGGCCACCGCGGACACCTCCGCGACAGCCGCCGCCGGATCCGCCAGGCCGAGCCGCTGCGCCAGCACCTCGACGGGTACGCGCCGCGCCAGCTCGCCCGTCACGTCCACGACGTCCTCGCGTGGCAAGCCGTCGAGGATCTGCCCGGTCAGCCGCGCGGCGGCGAGGCTCAGGTCCGACGGGTCGAGGGCGTCGAGCGCGGCCGTCCCGAGGGCGCGGCGCGCGGCGTGCTCGTCCGGTGGGCTGAACCGGCTCACCGTGCCGCGCAGCCACGCCAGCGTGCCCGCCGCTCCGGCCGGCGCCGCCGGCACCACGCAGCGGCTGTCGGTCAGGGCGGCGACGACGTCCGCGTACCGGGTGACCACCCAGCCGTCGTCGCCGGGAGCCGGTGGTCCGCAGGGCGGGGTGCCCGGAGCAGCAGTGATCGTCGGTAGTCGCATCGCCCGACCGTATGGCGCGAACGGTTCGGTCCCGGCCGAACGATCCGCGCGGCCCTCAGGCGCGCGCCGGGCCGGTGTCCCGGGAGGCGGGCGGGGCCAGCAGCGCCGGGTCGAGCGCGAGCGCCTCGGCCAGCGCGTCCCGCCCGGCGGCGGTGAGCCGCACCGCCCGCCCGGCGCCACGCGTCGTCCAGCCGAGGTCGAAGAAGCGCCCGCACAGGGCCGCCCCGAGCGCCCCGGCCAGGTGCGGGCGCCGCTCGGTCCAGTCCAGGCAGTCGCGTACGAGGGGTCGCCGGGCGGCGCGCAGCGGTTCCACGGGTACGCCCAGGCCGGCCAGCCAGGCCACTCCGGCGCCGGTCAGCGCCAGGCCGCCGGAACGGTCGAGCACGCCGCGGGTGAGCAGGGCGTCGTGCAGCAGCACGCCGAGCCGCCCGGCCAGGTGGTCGTAGCAGGTCCGGGCGTACGCGAGGGCGGTGGCGGCCGACGCGGCGCGCAACGTGCGGGGCGGGGTCTCCGGGGCGGGCGCCCGCGCGGCCAGGTCCTCGACGAGCTGGGCGACGGCCGGGCCGGCGAGGCGGACGTAGCGGTGGCGGCCCTGCCGCTGTTCGACCAGCAGGCCGCCCGCCACCAGCCGGGTGAGGTGGTCGCTGGCGGTGGACGCGGTGACCCCGGCGGCGCGGGCCAGCTCGCCGGCGGTCCAGGCGCGTCCGTCGAGCAGGGTGAGGCAGAAGCCGGCCCGGGTCGGGTCGGCGAGCAGCGCGGCGAACCCGGCCAGCCCTCGGCCGTCGGCGCGGATGGTCATCCGCCCATGCTGGCACGGCGACGGTTCGGGCTGTGCCGAACGGTGCCGGGGTTCTTTACACACGCCTCTGCAACGTTGTAGAAACGGTGGCACCGCACCTCCGTCTATTCCCGAGGGCAGGCCCGATGGGACACCTCCGCCGCGGTGGCGCGCTCGCCGCCGTACTCACGCTTCTGCTCGCCGGCGCGGCCCCCGCGTCCGCCGCCGGGCCCGACCGCTACCGCAACCCGGTCTCCGCCGGGTTCGCCGACACCTTCGCCGACCCGGTCGTGGTGCGCGGCGACGACGGACTCTGGTACGCCTTCGGCACCTCCGACCCGTTGCGCGAGGGCGAGGGCCGCGCGCACCGGGTGCCGATCGCCCGCTCCGCAGACCTTGTCGACTGGACCTTCGTGGGCGACGCGTTCACCGCCGACCAGCGGCCCGCCTACGCCGCGCCCGGCTCGGCGTTCTGGGCGCCCGACGTGCGGCGCGTGGCGGGCCGGTGGGTGATGTACATGACCGTCACCGACACCACCGTCTCCGACGACACGTTCGACACCGCCGTCGGGGTGGCCACCGCCCCGAGCCCGGCCGGTCCGTGGACGTTCGCCGACACGCCGGTGGTCGCGCCGCGGCCGGGCGGGGGCGGCGGTTACCTGTGGACCATCGACCCGAGCCAGCTCACCGGCGCCGACGGACGCCACTGGCTCTACTACGGCAGCTACTACGGCGGCATCTCGGTCACCGAACTGTCCCCGGACGGGCTGCGCGCCGTCGGCACCTCGACGCCGGTCGCCGTCGACAACAAGTTCGAAGGCGCGTACGTGCTGCGCCGCGACGGCTGGTACTACCTGTTCGCGTCCACCGCGAACTGCTGCGCCGGCCCGGCCACCGGCTACTCCGTCCAGGTCGGCCGCTCCCGTGACCCGCGCGGCCCGTTCACCGACCGCGACGGCCAGCGCCTCGACGTCTCCCGGGCCGGCGGCACTCCCGTACTCACCCAGAACGGCAACCGCTGGATCGGCACCGGGCACAACGCGGTCCTCACCGACCTGTCCGGGCAGGACTGGATCGTCTACCACGCGATCGACCGCGCCGACCCGTACCTGGACGAGCCGTTCGGCGTCAACGAGCGGCCGATGCTGCTGGACCGCCTCGACTGGATCGACGGATGGCCCACTGTGAACGCCGGCGCCGGCCCCTCCGACACCGCCCGCCCCGCGCCGGTCACCACCGGCCCGGTCGACGCCCGCTTCGCCACCGCCGACCTACGCGGCTGGCGCGCCGAACACGGCCGCTGGCGGGCCACCGGCGGGGTGCTGACCGGCAGCGGCACGCTCACCTCGCGTACCCGCATCGGCGGCGACCTGCGCGCGGAGACCGACCTGCGGCTGACCGGCGCGACCACCGCCGGGCTGCGGCTGCACGGCGTGGACGTCCGCGTCGGGCGCGGCCGGCTCACGGCGGGCGCCGCGACCACCGCGCTGCCCGCCGGCCTCGACCTGCGCGACCGGCACAACCTCGCGATCGAGGTACGCGGACAGCAGCTCGTCGCCACGCTCAGCCCGTCCCGCCTGGGCGACCCGGTGGCCCAGGTGACGGCACGGCTCCCCCACCCCGCGACGGGCAACCTGTCAGTGCGCGCCGAGGGCGGCCCGGCCGAGTTCGACAACGTCAGCGCCGTCCGGCTGTACCGTCCGGCGCGGCACGCCGTCCCCGACCCGCGGGTCGGCCCGGTGCTGCGCGGCTACTCCGACGAGTTCACCGGCGGGCTCGACCCGGCCTGGCAGTGGGTACGGCAGGACCCGGCCGCCACCGTGTCCGGCGGCGCGCTGCGCTGGCCGGTGCAGAACGCCGACCTGTCCGGCGCCGGCAACAACGCCGGGGTGCTGCTGCGCGACGCGCCGACCGGGAACTACGTCGCCGAGACGAAGGTGACGCTCGACCTGGGCGAGGACAGCGTCCGCAACTACCAGCAGGCGGGCCTGGTCGCGTACGTCGACGACGACAGGTTCGCCCGGCTGACCCAGGTGGCGATCTGGAACACCCGGCAGGTCGAGTACGGCTACGAGCTGCCCTTCGCCGGCCAGCCCGTGTACGGCGGCAGCATCGTCGGCACCCCGGGCACCACCACCTGGCTGCGGCTGGCCCACCGGGTCGACCCGGTCACCGGCGAGCACGAGTTCCGGGCCGGGTCCAGCCGCGACGGGAAGCGCTGGACGTGGGGCGCGGTGTGGACGTTCCCGGCGGACACGACGCCGCGGATCGGGCTGGTGGCGCACGGCGGGGCGACTCCGGCGGCGCCGGCCGAGTTCGACTACCTGCGCTTCCACCGCTGACGGCCGCGGGGCCGTCCCCCGGTGGGGCGGCCCCGGCTCAGCCGCCGGGACGCGGGCAGGCGGCGGTCAGCTCGCTGACCGTGCGGGTGTCGGCGTCGTAGCTGCGCGCCGCCACGAACGCCCCGCCCGGGCGGCCCGCTGCGGCGACCGCCCGGGCCCGGCGCCGGTCCGCCGCGCCGAAGCGCAACGCCAGGCTCAGGTGCGGCACCCACCGGCCGGGCACGTGCCACGAGTGCCCACCGGACGCCTCGGCCAGCACGTCCCAGACCGCGCCGTGCAACGCGACGAGCTGCGGCGTCGGATGGACCAGCCACACCAGCGGCGCGGTGCCGTCGAGCACCGCCACCCGGTCCAGCCGCACCGGCAGCGGCAGCGCCGCGTCGCAGAGGTCGGCCAGGCGCTGCTCGGCGCCGGGCGGGAACTCCTCGACGGAGGCGAGCGTCAGGTGCGGCCGATTCGTCGGGTGCGTGTTGCGGGCCAGGCTGGGCAGACCGGCGGCGGCGAGCCGGTCCCACGCGCCCCGTACCGCCGCTTCCAGCTCCGGTGAGCAGAGCAGTTCGACCGTCCGCACGTGATCAGGCTAGTCGCCGGCGCCGCGCCACGACGTCCCGTACGTCAGAGCCAGCCGGCCTCGCGCGCGAGCCGTACCGCTTCGGCCCGGTTCGCGGCGCCGAGCTTCTGCACGCAGGCGCTCAGGTGGTTGCGGACCGTGCCGGCGGCCAGGTGCGTCCGGCGGGCGATCACCGCGACCGGGGTGCCCAGCTCGGCCAGCCGCAGCGTCTCCAGCTCGCGTGGCGTCAACGGGCACTCGGGCAGGGTGAGCGCGTCGGCCGCGAGGGCCGGATCGACGTACCGGGCGCCGGAGTGCACGCGGCGGATCACGTCGGCCAGCGCGCCGCCGGGAGCGCCCTTGGCGAGGAAGCCGCGGACCCCGGCGGCGAGCGCCGGCCGGAGCTGGGCGGGACGGCCGTGTCCGGTGAGGATCACCGGGGCGCAGCCGGGCAGCGCCCGGGTCAGCTCGGCGGCGACCTCGACCCCGCCGGGCGGCGGCATCTCCAGGTCGAGCACGGCGACGTCCGGGCGGTGGGCGAGCGCCGCGTCCAGAGCCGCGCGCCCGTCTCCCGCGTGCGCCACCACCTCGATGTCCGGCTCGAGGTCGAGCAGCGCGGCGAGCGCGAGCCGGATCAGCTCCTCGTCGTCGGCCAGCAGCACCCGGATCATCGCGTCACCGGCACGGTCGCGACCAGGCTGAACACGCCGTCGGCGGCGTCCGCCCGGACCCGGCCGCCGGCCGGGGCGAGCCGCTCGGCCAGGCCGCGCAGGCCGCCGCTGAGCCGGTCCGGGCCGTCGCCGTCACGCACGCCGTCGTTGCGTACGGTCAGCGTCACCGCCGTGTCCTCCCGGGTGATCTCGATCCGGCACCAGCCGGCCCGGCTGTGCCGCAGCACGTTCGTCCCGGCCTCCCGCAGCACGGCGGCCAGGTCGGCGGCGACCGGCCCGGGCACCTCGCCGGACGGCGGGACCACTGTCGTGCGTACTCCGCTGGAGCGCAGCACCTCCCCCACCGCGGCGGCCTGCTCGGCCAGGTCGACAGCGCGGTAGCCGTGCACCGCCGCGCGTACCCGGGTCAGCGCCGTTCCGGCGAGCCGCCGAGCCTCCGCCGCCTCCCGCGCGGCCCGGCCGGCGTCGACCGGCGCCAGCCGCTCGGCCAGCTCGGCCTTCAGCGCGATCACCGTCAGGTCGTGGCCGAGCAGGTCGTGCACGTCCCGGGCGAAGCGCAGCCGTTCCTCGGCGGCGGCGAGCCGGGCCTGGGCGGCCTGCCCCTGCCGTGCCTCGACCAGCAGATCCCAGAACCAGACCTGGACCCAGGTGAGCGCGGCGATCCCGGCTCCCACCGCGCCGGTGACCAGCAGCGCCGTGGTCAGCGGGCCACCGGTCCACCAGGTGACGGCCGCGGACGCCGCGAGCACGCCGGCCGCCGCCACCGCCGCCAGGACGGGCCGGAACAGCAGCGGCGTCATGCCGACCAGTGACGCGCCGAGCCACGCCCAGGTGGGCCAGGACCCGGCCGCGACCGGGCCGAGCAGCGGCAGGCTGAGCAGCGCCGCCACGGTCAGCGCGGCGTGACGGCGGCGGCGCGCCGGTACGGGCAGCCACGGGGTGACCGCCGCGTGCAGCACCGCGACCTGGGCGACGGTGAAGCCGAGCAGCCCGGCCACGCCGAGCGCGACGCGCGCCGGGTCGGGCTCGCGGGCCAGGCCGACGACGGGCAGCAGCACAGTGGTCCACACGTTCGTGGCGAGCGACAGCAGGGTGACCCGCCGGGCCCGGCGCAGCCGGTGGTCCGCCGGATCGACGCTCATACCCGCTGATCCTAGGGCCCGGCGCCACCCGCTCCCCGCGGCCGAATGTCACGGCCGGCCCGTGGGTTCCGCACGGTCCGGCGATGACGAACACGCCTGTCCCGGTGCGCCCGGCGGCGGCAGGGTCGGGGCATGACGGAGATGACTGTGGTCGTACCCCGGCGGTGGGCCGGGTGGGCGCGGACCCGGCACCTGGCCGCGATGGTCGTGGCGATGGTGGCCGGGATGGTCCTGCTCGGGCCGCTGTGGCGAGTGGGCGCGGACGTCCTGGGCGGCGCGGCCGTGCTGGCGCGGCCGGACGTGGGCGCGCTGGTGATGGCGACGAACATGGCGCTGGGCATGGCCGCCTGGATGTGGCACCGGGGGTACGGCTGGGCCGCCACCGGCGAGATGTCGGCAGCCATGTACGTGCCGTTCCTGCTGCTGCTCCCGCCCTGGTGGGCAGGGTGGGCCGGGGACGACACGCTGCTGCTCGGCGGCCACCTGCTGATGGTGCCGGCGATGCTGCTGGTGGCGCTGCGCCACCGGCACACGGCCGCCCCGCCACCGCGCCGGCACCCGGTCGCGGCGGCCCTGGCGCGGGGGTGGCCGGCCGGGCTGGGCCTGCTCATGACGGTGGACATGTGGTTCGCGCCCACCGTCTTCGCGCCGTGGACGCTGCTGGTCCTGCCCGCCGGCTATCTGCTGATCGGCAGCTGTCGTCGGCAGTGGGACGACCGGCGCGCGCTGGCCGTGCAGCTCGCCGGGGCGGCCGTGTGGGGCGGCCTGGCGGTCGTGGCGACGGTGGCGTCCGCCGACGTCGCCGGGGTGCTGGTGGGCGTGGGCTGGTTCGTGCACGCCGGCTGGGACGCCTGGTACCACCGCACTGGCACTGTGGTGCCGCGCGGTTACGCGCTGTGGTGCGCGGTGTTCGATGTCGGGGTGGGCCTCACCACGCTGCTGGCCGTCCTGTCCCGGTGATCCGGCGGGGGCACGGGGCTGCGCCGGATCACCCGGAGGGGACGGCACGGCGTGGCGTGGCGAACGTTTGCCCCGGTCGCCGCGACCGCCGGTGGGCGGTGATGAAAAACTTGCCGGATGAGCGCCGCACCGACCCCGACCGACCCCGCCATTCCCGCCGACGCCGAGGACACCGCCGCCTTCGCGGATCTCGGGCTGCGCACCGAGCTGCTGGGCGCGCTGGCCGCGCTCGGCTACGAGGAACCCACCCCGATCCAGCGGGAGGCGATCCCTCCGCTGCTGGCCGGGCAGGATCTGCTGGGGCAGGCGGCCACCGGTACGGGCAAGACCGCCGCATTCGCCCTGCCGCTGTTGCAGCGGATGCCGGTGGGGCGCCCGGACGGCGACCCGGTGTCGCTGGTGCTGGTGCCCACCCGGGAGCTGGCCGTGCAGGTCTCCGAGGCGTTCCACCGCTACGGCAAGGACCTGGGCGCCCGGGTCCTGCCGATCTACGGCGGGCAGCCGATCGGCCGGCAGTTGCGGGCCCTCGACCACGGCGTGGACGTGGTGGTCGCGACACCGGGCCGGGCGCTGGACCACATCGCCCGGGGCACGCTGCGGCTGGGCGCGCTGAGCACGGTGGTGCTGGACGAGGCGGACGAGATGCTCGACATGGGCTTCGCCGAGGACATCGAGGCGATCCTGGAGCATGCGCCGGCCGGACGGCAGACCGTGCTGTTCTCGGCCACCATGCCGGCCCGAATCGACGGGCTGGCCCGGCAGCACCTCACCGATCCGGTCCGTATCCAGATCGAGCGGGAGCGGACGGTCGCCGGGGAGGCGCCCCGGGTGCGGCAGAGCGCGTACATCGTGGCCCGGGGGCACAAGCCGGCCGCGCTGGGCCGGGTGCTGGACGTCGAGTCGCCCACCGCGGCGATCGTGTTCTGCCGCAGCCGCGAGGAGGTCGACCGGCTCACCGAGACGATGAACGGCCGGGGCTACCGGGCCGAGGCGCTGCACGGCGGGATGAGCCAGGAGCAGCGGGACCGGGTGATGGGCCGGCTGCGCGCCGGCACGGCGGACCTGCTGGTCGCCACCGACGTGGCGGCCCGAGGGCTGGACGTCGAGCAGCTCACGCACGTGGTCAACTACGACGTCCCGTCGGCGCCGGAGTCGTACGTGCACCGGATCGGCCGGGTGGGCCGGGCCGGGCGGGAGGGTGTGGCGATCACGCTCGCCGAGCCGCGCGAGCACCGGATGCTCAAGACCATCGAGCGGGTCACCGGCCAGCGGATCGCCATCGACAAGATCCCCACGGTGGCGGACATGCGGACCCGGCGGCTCGAACTGACCCAGGGCGCGCTGCGGGAGAGCCTGCTGGAGGACGACCTCGACCCGTACCGGGTGATCGTGGAGTCGCTGACCGACGAGTTCGACCTGGTCGAGGTGGCGCTGGCGGCGGTGAAGCTGGCGCACGAGGCGACGTCGCCGGGCTCGGACGACGAGGAGGAGATCCCGCAGGTTCCGGTCCGGGGCCCGCGCGAGGGACGTCCGGAGGCCGGCGGCCGGGGCGAGCGCCGGGGCGGCGCGCGACCGCGTACCGGGGGGACCACCCAGGTCTTCATCGGGCTGGGCCGGCGCGCCGGGGTACGGCCGCAGGACCTGGTGGGCGCGATCACCGGGGAGACCCGGATCAACGGCCGGGACATCGGCTCGATCGAGATCGCCGACCGGTTCTCGCTGGTCGAGGTGCCGCAGGGAGTGGCCGACGAGATCATCGCGGGGCTGCGCGGCACCACCATCAAGGGCCGTAAGGCGACGGTACGCCGGGACCGGGACGGCGACGGGCCGGGCGAGCGCCGCGACCGGGGGTACGAGCGGCGCGACCGCCGCTGAGCGCGACGCGTCCGGCGGGCAGGCACGACGGCGCCCCGGCCACGGTGGGTCTGTGGCCGGGGCGCGTCGGTCGTCAGGCGGCGGCGAGCGCCGGGCCGTCCAGCGCCTGCGTGTCGATCTCGGCCGGGCGCAGCGCCAGCGCGAGCACGTCCGCCACGTCGGACAGCGTGTGCACGGTCAGCGCCTCCCGCACCTCGGCCGGCAGGTCGTCCAGGTCCGGCTCGTTGCGCTTCGGGATGATCACCTCGGTGAGGCCGGCCCGGTGCGCGGCGAGCAGTTTCTGCTTCACCCCGCCGATCGGCAGCACCCGGCCGGAGAGTGTCACCTCGCCGGTCATCCCGAACTCGGGCCGCACCGGCCGCCCGGTCACCAGGGACGCCAGCGCGGTGACCATGGTGATGCCGGCGCTCGGCCCGTCCTTGGGCACCGCGCCCGCCGGGACGTGCAGGTGGATCCGCCGCCCGGCCAGCGCGTTCGGGTCCAGCCCGTAGCGCCGTCCGTTCGACCGCAGGTACGACCACGCGATGTGCGCGGACTCCTTCATCACGTCGCCGAGCTGACCGGTGAGCGTCAGCCCCGGCTCACCCTCCATGGTGGTGGCCTCGATGAACAGCACGTCGCCACCGGCGCCGGTGACGGCCAGGCCGGTCGCCACGCCCGGTACGGCCGTCCGCTCGGCGGACTCCGGGGTGAACTTCGGCCGGCCCAGGTAGCGGGCCAGGTTGCCGGCGTCGACGTGCACCGGCGCGGAGTCCGTGGCGAGCGCGACGGCGACCTTGCGCAGGACCTTCGCGAGTGCCCGTTCGAGCTGCCGGACGCCGGCCTCCCGGGTGTACTCGCCCGCGATCAGCGCCAGCGCCTCGTCGGCGATCGTGACCTCCCCGGTGGTCAGCCCGGCCCGTTCCCGCTGCCGGGGCAGCAGGTGGTCGCGGGCGATGGCCACCTTCTCGTCCTCGGTGTAGCCGTCCAGCGCGACCAGCTCCATCCGGTCCAGCAGCGGGCCGGGGATCGCCTCCACCACGTTGGCGGTGGCCAGGAACAGCACGTCGGACAGGTCGAGGTCGACCTCCAGGTAGTGGTCGCGGAACGTGTGGTTCTGCGCCGGGTCGAGCACCTCCAGCAGGGCCGCCGCCGGGTCGCCGGAGTACCCGGCGGCCAGCTTGTCGACCTCGTCGAGCAGCACGACCGGGTTCATCGAGCCGGCCTCGCGCAGCGCCCGCACGATCCGGCCGGGCAGCGCGCCGACGTAGGTGCGCCGGTGGCCGCGGATCTCCGCCTCGTCCCGGACACCGCCGAGGGAGACGCGGACGAAGTTGCGGCCCAGCGCCCGGGCGACCGACTCGCCGAGGCTGGTCTTGCCCACTCCAGGCGGGCCGGCCAGGGCGAGCACCGCGCCGGAGCCGCGTCCGCCGACCACGCCGAGGTTGCGCTCCGCGCGCCGGTTGCGCACCGCGAGGTACTCCAGGATGCGGTCCTTCACGTCGGCCAGGCCGGCGTGGTCGGCGTCGAGCACCGCACGCGCCGCGGCCAGGTCGGTGTTGTCAGCGGTACGCGTGTCCCACGGCATCTCCAGCACGGTGTCCAGCCAGGTACGGATCCAGCCCGCCTCGGGTGAGGCGTCGCTGGCCCGTTCCAGCTTGCCGACCTCGTGCATCGCCGCCTCGCGCACCTTCTCCGGCAGGTCGGCGGACTCCACCCGGGATCGGTAGTCGGCGGACCCGTCCGGCTCGTCCTCGCCGAGTTCCTTGCGGATCGCGGCGAGCTGCTGGCGGAGCAGGAACTCGCGCTGGGACTTCTCCAGCCCTTCGCGTACGTCGCTGTTGATCTGCTCGGTGACCTCCTGCTCGGCCAGGTGCTCCTTCACCCAGCCGACCAGCAGCTCCAGCCGGGCGGTGACGTCCGGCGCGGCGAGCAGCTCGGTCTTCTGCGCCAGGCTGAGCCAGGGCGCGTAGCCGGCCGAGTCGGCCAGCTCGGACAGGTCCGTCATCCGCTCCATCGCGTCGATCACCTGCCAGGCGCCACGCTGCTGGAGCACTGACGTCATGAGCGCGCGGTACTCGCGGGCGAGTTCCCGGGCGCGGCCCGCCGGTGCGGGCTCGTCGAGGGTCGCCGCCTCGACCCAGAGGGCGGCGCCGGGCCCGGGCACGCCGGAGCCGATGCGGGCGCGGGTGAGGCCGCGGATCACCGCGGCCGGCTCGCCGCTGGGCAGCCGGCCCACCTTCTCGATGGTCGCGACCACGCCGACGGAGCCGTACTCGCCGTCGAGGCGGGGCACGGCCAGGAGTTCCTTGTCGCCGGTGGCGCGGGCCGCGTCGACAGCGGCCTGGGTGGTGGGGTCGAGGGTCACCGGGATGACCATCCCGGGCAGCAGGACGGCGTCGGTCAAGGGAAGTACCGGAAGAGTTGCCATCGAACACCTGCCATCACGTCGGTTGAGCGTGTCTGGCTCAAGTAACAAAACGTGTCCCTTGTTCCGGGTTGTGACCCACGCCACTGCGGCCACTGCCCCCGGCTCCGATCGGGCACCGGCCCTCTATTGGCCGCGACGGTTACCGGCACGACCCGCCGAATGCAAAGAGGCGGGTATTGTTGCGAAATTACCGCCAGGTAAGTCAGACTCTTAGCACACCCCGCCCGACACAGGGAGTAATGGCGATGGCAAGGAAAGTAATCACCGTTCTGACCGACGACCTCGACGGCGGAAAGGCCGATCGGACCGTCGAGTTCAGCCTGGACGGCGTGGCGTACACGATCGACGTGTCCGACGAGAACGCGGGCGTTCTGCGCAAGGCACTGGACCCGTACATCAGCGCTGGCAGGCGGATCGGCCGCGGCGCGACCGAGGTCGCGCGCACCACCCGGCGCACGGGCCGGCCGAGCACCTCGGGAATGGACCGCGAGCAGAACCGCGCCATCCGCGAATGGGCGGCCAAGAACGGGCACGAGATTTCCGAGCGCGGGCGCATCCCGGTGTCGGTCGTCGAGGCGTACAAGAACCGCTGAGCGCTAAACACTCACCGTCGGGCGTCCCGGGGTCACGCTGAGAAATCGGAGCGGGCCGCCCGGCCTTTTGTGTCGTCGATGACTTTCATCGGGCTGGATTCCGGCGGCACGAAATTTCTTCCCGGATCCAATCCCACGCTTCCCTGCCGGACCCGCCGTGCGGACATGCGACGGCCGCGGCCACCCGGAAGGTTCCCCGGGCGACCGCGGCCGTCGCACGCTCTCAGTTGACCCGGATGCGCACCACGTCGATGGCGGGAGTCTGGTTCGCCCGCTCCATCATCGGGATGCGGTGCGAACCGTCACCGGCCCAGACCGCGCACTGCGCCACACCCGACTGCGCCAGGCCCGGGATCTGGATCAGCACGTCGTCCGGCTCGTTGCCGCCGCGGCCGTCCTCGGTGGCGACGAAGAACGCCGGCACGTCCTGGGGGTTCGGGGGCTGCCGGGTGCTGCCGAGCATCCGGCAGGCGGTGTGGAAGTGGCCGCGCACCAGGCCCTCGCCGTTGAGCAGCGAGCTCTCCAGGTAGTAGCCGCCCTGCCCGGCCGCGAGGAAGCGGTCCCGCACCAGGTTCTTGGTGGTCACCCGGAGCGTGAACGGCTGATTGCGCCGCACCTGGTTCGGGAACTGCGTGATCAGCAGCGACGGGTTGTTCGCCGCGGCGCCCACCTCACCGAACGCGGTGCTGACGCACCGGTTGCCGTTCTGGAAACCGTCGTGCCCCTGCAGCTGGCTGCCGGAGCAGTCCTTGGCGAGCACGTTCAGCCCGTTGCCGCCGCCGTTGTTCTGACCGCCGCCGTTGTTGTTCCCGCCACCGTTGTTCCCGCCGGTCGGACCGCCGGTCGGACCGCCGGTCTGGCCACCGTTGTTGCCCCCGTTCTGACCACCGCCGTTCTGGCCGCCGCCGTTGCGGGGGACGTCGGTCAACGCGCACCGGGCGAACTGGTCCAGGCCCTGCGGACGCTGGGCGAACCGGCCGATGGCCGTGGCGATCCGGTTGAGCGCCGCGGTCCGCTTGTCCGCCAGCGGACCCAGGATCGCGTTGTTGATGAACTCGCCGCCGTTGCGGCCCTCCGCCGCGAGCCGCCGGTTCGCCTCGGCGATCTGCGACGTCAGCGCCGCCAGTTCGCGGTCCACCTCGGCACGGGCCCGGCCGGGCACCTGCGGCAGCCGGCCCCGGACGTCCGGGCAGGCCACGGTCGGGGTGCCGGCGCCGGCGCCGCCCGCGGTCGTCTGCTGGCACTCGGCCGGCGACATCTGACCGTCGCCCCAGTGGTTGCGGACCCAGCGGCCGTTCTGCCAGGTACGGGTGGTGCTGCCCTGGCCGTCCGGGGCGGTCGCCCCCGGGCTGGCGGGCACACAGGACGCCGAGGCGGCGCGGGTGGTCGTCCGCCGGTCCTGGGCGGACGAGATCTGGGTGACGGCGACGATGCCGCCGAAGACCGCGAGCGTGCCGACCACTGCCAGCACCCGCTTGCTCCGCGCGTTACCGGATGACCGGCGCGCCCGTGTGGACCTGCGCATCGAATTGCTCTCCTTCTCGATCCGGTAGTTGACTGGTGATCCCGGCGGACCGATGAATTCGGGGTGTGAGATCACTGCGACGCTCGGGTCGCGCGTCGATGGCCGACGATGCCCTTTCCGCACCGTCTCCGCGCCGTCCGGGCGCGGCGGGGAAATCTGCGTCCATTCCCGATGAGGTACGGAGCGCCGTCGGCGAAGGTTCAACCGGAGATCGAAAAAAAATCGGGACGTGCCGGCGCGACCGCCGACCGCCCGGCGGAGAAGAAGTCCGTCAGTCGGCGCAGAGGTGGTCGAAGGCGAAGCCGCCGTCGAAGGAGTCCCGCCGGGCCGCGAGCGCGCGCACACGCCGGCGAAGCTCTTCCCGGTCCACCAGTGACGACGCGACCGCGTCGAGATCGCGCAGCCGCTCCCCCAGCGCCAGCGCGGCCAGGTCCTCGGCGAGCCGGCCCGGGTCCACGCCGCAGGAGAACCCCCGCGACGTCAGCCGGACCCGCTCCAGCAGGCAGCGGCCGGGCCGCACCTCGACCCAGCCCCAGCCCTCCGCCGGACCGTCGGTCCAACGCACGTGCAGCCCGCGCACGATCGGGTCGGCGAGCCGGCCGGCCACGTACGCCTCGACCGCCTCGACCCGCGCGAGCGCCCCGAGGTCGTTCACCGGTCCACGCCGGCCGTCCGGCAGCCGGCCGACGATGTCGCGGAAGCCGATCGCGTCCCCGGCGTCCGGGTCGGTGCCCTCGGCGTAGGCCCGCGCGTCCAGCACGTACTCCGCGAAGCGGCGGACCTGATCGGCGCCGCCGAGCGTCGGCGACTCGATCCGCAGCAGCGGCAGGCCGACAGCGGCGGACACCGCGTCGGTCAGCCGTTCCTCCCGGCGGGCGGGCGACCCGTCGGACGCGGGCGCGGTGAACCGCACCGCGAAGCGCGGCAGGCCGGTGTCGGCGGCGCTGACCACCAGGTCCAGCGGCGCCCGTCCGGCCGTGCTCCACTGGTTGCCGGTGACCCCCGGCGGGCGGCCCTGCACCAGCTCGCCGAGCCGCCGGCCCGCGTACCCGACGTGCCCGCAGCGGGTCAGGCACGGCGTCGTGCCGGACGGGATCGGCCGCAGCCAGGAGGCCGTCACGCTGCCGGTGCTCGTCATCTCGCCCCGCTCCCCCTGTCGTCCGGTCGACGCCCGAGTGTAGGGCGTCGGGTGACCGCCTCGGCGGTGTGGTGGAGCACGCCGGGGCCCGCCGACCGGTGCGCGGCCGCCTCCGTCCCTCTAGGCTCTGCCCGTGCACAGCGGACGGACCCCGGAACAGTTCACCAAACGCAGTCTCGTCGCCCTCTCCCACGCCATCGAGCGGGCCGCGCTCGCCGAGGCCGAGGACGGCCCGCTGGTCGTGTTCGCCCTGTTCCAGCGGCTGCCGTACTTCGACCGGGAGCGCGAGGTCTACCGGCGCGTCGCCGGCCGCGCCGCGGCGACCGTGGTGGCGATGGTCGGCGGGCCGCCGACCGACCTGCCCGACCGCACGTACGGCGTGACGCTCGACGAGGCGGAGGAGTTGGCCCGCGAGTGGAGCGTGGTGGTGCTGAGCCCTCGCTTCGGCGCCACCCTCGTGGCGCACGACCGCGCCGACGTGACGCCCGCGCCGACGCTGGAGTCCGGCCGGCTCTTCGAGGGTCGCTGGGGGTTCCGCCGGGACGAGGCGCTGCACGAGGCCATCCGGCTGCGCGAACAACTCGCCGAGCGGCTGCCCGCCGAGGCGCGCACCGCACTGGACGAGGCGATCGCCCGGGTGCGGGACATCCCGGCCGGACCGGGCGAGCCGCGCGCCGAGGCGGCGCTGCGGCTGCTGGCCCGCCGCGCCGACCGGAGTACGCAAGCGGACACGCCGACCGAGGCGATCCTGGACGAGCCCGGCATGCGCCGGTGGGCCGGCATGGACGGGGTGACGGCCTCCGGCACGCTGCCGGTGGCACTGGTCGGCCTGCGGGTGGACGAGCCGCCCGGCTCGCCGGAACGATTCCTCCGGCGCGGCGCCGCCCGCGAGGGGCACGCCGTGCTCACCGCGATCACCGCCGTGCTGCGGCCGGTCGACCGTGCGCTGCGCGTCGCCGACAACGAGTACCAGCTCCTGCTGCCCGGACTGGACGAGCCGGCCGCGCTGGAGGTGGTACGCCGCCTGCACGACGCGATCGGCGCGCTGGCCCGGTCGTACCCCTTCCTCGCGTACACGATGCACGCCGCGGTCGGGGTGACCACCCGGCGGCCGCTGCCCACTGCGGACCTGCGGGCCGCTGTCGACTGGGCGGCGCGCAAGGGCCTGCCGGTGGCGGGCCTGCCGGCGGAGACGGCCGACGCCGCTCCGGCTCGCTGACCTTCGGTACGAAGGGAGACGCCGTGCGGGTCGTGTCGCTGGTGCCGTCGCTGACCGAGGCGGTGGCGGCCACCCGCCCGGAGGTGCTGATCGGGGCCACCGACTGGTGCACCCACCCGGCCGGGCTGGACGTCGCCCGGGTCGGCGGGACGAAGTATCCGGACCTGGACCGGGTGCTCGCCCTGGAGCCGGACCTGGTGCTGCTCAACGAGGAGGAGAACCGGCTGGCCGACGCCGAGGCGCTGCGCGCGGCCGGGGTGCCGGTCCAGGTGACCTTCCCGCGTACCGTGCCGGAGGCTCTCGACCAGCTCGGCGAGCTGGTCGTCACGCTCGGCGCGACGGCCGAGCCGCCGTGGCTGACGGCGGCCCGCCGCGCCTGGGCGGCCCTGCCGGCCCCGGAGCGCGTCCGCACCGCTGTGGTGCCGGTGTGGCGACGCCCGTGGGTGGTGCTCGGCCGGGACACGTTCGCCGGGGACGTGCTGGCCCGGCTCGGTGTGGTCAACGGCTGGGCCGGGGACGCGGAACGCTATCCCCGGCCCGGCCTGGACGAGCTGCGCGCCCGGTCGCCGGAGCTGGTGGTGCTGCCCGACGAGCCGTACCGGTTCACCGCCGACGACGGGCCGGAGGCGTTCCCGGGCGTGCCGGCGGCGCTGGTGTCCGGCCGGCACCTCACCTGGTACGGCCCGTCGCTGGCCGAGGCGCCGGCGCTCCTCGCCGCCCAGCTCGCCGGCTGACGGCGCCGCCCGGCGCGCTCAGGCGACCGGCGTGGCGTGCACCGGGTCCAACTCCATCAGCGTGGTGTCGTCCAGGTCGTACCCGATCGCGTTGTGCACGGCGACCACGCCCGCGACCTGTCCGGCCAGGCGGCCGGCGAGCTCGACGGCGCTGCGCCGGTCCAGCCGTCCGTCCATGGTGACCTCGCCGCCGCGCACCTGCACCGTGACCAGTCCGTCGCGTACCGACAGCACCCGGCGCAGCACCTCGTGCACCACCTCCTCGCGGATCTCCGCGTCGGTGCGCAGGTGCACCCGGAGCAGGTCACCGCGGGTCACGATGCCGGACAGCCGGCCCAGGTCGTCCAGCACCGGCACCCGCTTGACCGCCTCGCGGTCCATCAGCCGGGCCGTCGCGGCGAGCGAGGCGCGTTCGTGGGTGGTGACCGGCGGGGCGGTCATGAGGTCCGCTGCCACTAACGCGTCGGCCTTCTCCCGCGCGGTACGGCGCCGCCGCCCCTCGAACACCCGGCGCTCGTCCGGGTGACCGGCCCGCTCCACCTTGTGCAGCAGGTCCGCTTCGGAGATCACGCCGAGCACCCGGTGGAACGAGTCGACCACCGGCACGCCGCTGATCCGCTTGCGCACCAGCACGTCGACGATCTCGCGGTACGGCGTCTGCTCCGTCACCGCCGCGACGTCCCTGGTCATCACGTCGGCCACCTGCCACGTCCTCATCACGACCTCCTCGTGCCGGGCCTTCACCTGTGACGATAGGCCGCCGTAAACGCCCTGGTCAGGGGCGGCGGACCGGCGGGGACGGGCCGACCGGACCGGGTACGGACGGGACCAATGACCCGGTCACCAGGGCACCGGTCGGCCCTGCTCCGCAACGCGGCGCGGCGGTGGAATGAATGTGCCACCGGGAAGCGCGGTGCGAGGCACAGGAAGGGACGTGGAGACCATGACCGCGACAATCGAGCGGACCCCCGCCGTCAAGCGGACCCCCGCCGCCACCACCGCTCCGGCGGCGCACATCGAGACCACCCGGCAGAAGGCCACCCGGTACGTGTGGGCCGGTCTGCGGCTCGCGCTGGGCTGGATCTTCCTCTGGGCCTTCCTCGACAAGATGTTCGGCCTCGGCCACGAGACCGCGGCGAAGAACGCCTGGATCAACGGCGGCAGCCCGACCAAGGGCTTCCTGGGCAACGCGGTCGAGGGCCCGTTCGCGGACCTCTACCGGAACATCGCCGGCGCAGCCTGGGCGGACACGCTGTTCATGCTCGGCCTGCTCGGCATCGGCGTGGCGCTCATGCTCGGCATCGGCATCCGGATCGCCGCCGTCGCCGGCGGACTGCTCCTGGTCCTGATGTGGACGGCCGTGCTGCCCCCGGCGAACAACCCCTTCATGGACGACCACCTCATCTACGCGGGCCTGTTGGCCGGTCTCGCCCTGGTGGGCGCCGGCAACACCCTCGGCCTCGGCCGGATCTGGGCGAAGCTCCCCCTGGTCCAGCGTCTCCCCTGGCTGAAGTGAACCAGCCCGCTCCGGGGCGGGCGTCGCCGAAAGGCGGCGCCCGCCCTCTTCTCGTGTCCCCGCCACGCCGTTGTGCGGGGACCGGCGCGTATCGGCCGGTCGCGATCCGGCAGGATCGACGGTGACCACACCGTCAGCACCCGAGGAGACCGTTCATGGACAAGCCCCAGGTCGGCCCGATCGAGGGCGCGCCGCCCGCGGATCTGGT
The DNA here is from genome assembly GCF_001905625.1 of Micromonospora sp. TSRI0369. Classification (NCBI taxonomy): domain Bacteria; kingdom Bacillati; phylum Actinomycetota; class Actinomycetes; order Micromonosporales; family Micromonosporaceae; genus Micromonospora; species Micromonospora sp. TSRI0369. The sequence continues at coordinate 770,452 of NZ_LIVU01000003.1, read as the reverse complement.
CGTCGAGGACATCACCGTCGGCGACGGCCCGGAGGCCCGCCCGGGCCAACTGGTGAGCGTGCACTACGTGGGCGTGGCCCACTCGAACGGCCGCGAGTTCGACGCCTCGTGGAACCGGGGTGAGACGTTCGAGTTCCCGCTCGGCGGCGGCCAGGTCATCGCCGGCTGGGACCAGGGCGTCGTCGGCATGAAGGTCGGCGGCCGGCGCAAGCTCACCATCCCGCCGCACCTGGGCTACGGCGCCCGCGGCGCCGGCGGCGTCATCAAGCCGAACGAGACGCTCGTCTTCGTGGTGGACCTGCTCGGCGTACGCTGAGCGTCAGCCGTTCACCGGGCCGTCGGCCACATGCCGGCGGCCCGGTCCGCGCTCAGGCCGCGTGCCCGCTCGGGCCGCCACTCGCTCAGGCTGCGGCGCAGGTCACCAGCTCGCGGGAGCGGTCGGAGCGGCGCACGGGCAGGACCCGCTGCAGGCCGGTCACCCGCAGCACGCGGGCCACCACCGGGTCGGGGTCGACGAGCACCAGCTCGCCGCCGCGGGCGCGCACGCGCAGGTGGGTGGCGACGAGCGCGCGGACACCGGCGGCGGACAGCAGCCGCACGCCGGACAGGTCGACCCGCAGCACCGGCCGCGCCGGGGCCGCCCAGAGCGCGGCCCGGAACGCCGCCACGGTGGCGATGTCGATCTCGCCGACCGGACAGAGCTCGACCACGTGATCGTGCACGTCCATCGTCACGTGGAAGCGGTCGCCCGTGTGTCCCATGCGCTCAAACCTACCCGCGCCCACCGACATTTCCCGACGTCGCGGCGGGGGTTCCGGGTAGCGCCGGGGTACCGACCCCGAGCCGTCTCAGGGTCATCCCGCAGCCACCGCGCCACGCCGCGCGGGACGTGGCGAAACGCCGTCGGGGACTGCCGTCCGGGACGTTCCGGGGCCACAATGAGCCGATGGCCGTCCCGCGCCCACGCGCCCCACTGCTGATCCGGCCGGTCCGCGAGCCGGCGACCGTGCCGCCGCCGCTGACCGGCCCCTGGGCGCCCGAGGACACCCGGCTCGACCGGGCCGACCTGCTGCCGCTGCCGGCCGGCGGGCACGGGCCGGAGGACGTCGTCGTCGACGCCGACGGCCGGGTGGTCAGCGGCGACGAGGACGGCCGGCTCTGGTGGTGGCCGGCCGACGCGCCGGCCGGCACCCGGCCCACGCTTCTCGCCGAGACCGGCGGGCGGCCGCTGGGCATCGAACGCGACCCGGCCGACGGCGGGCTGCTCGTCTGCGACGCGTACCGGGGACTGCTGCGGGTCGACCCGGCCGGCAGGGTGCACGAGCTGACCGGGACCGCCCCGCCGGTGCACCTGGCCGACAACGCCGCCGTCGCGAGCGACGGCACCGTCTACTTCACCGACTCCTCCGACCGGTTCCCGCTCTCGCACTGGAAGCGGGACCTGCTGGAACACCGGCCCAACGGACGGGTGCTGGCCTACGACAGGCGCACCGGGCGCACCGACGTGGTGGCCGACGGGCTCTACTTCCCCAACGGGCTGGCGCTCACCCCGGACGAGTCGGCGCTGATGCTCGCCGAGACCGCCACCCACCGGCTGCTCCGGGTCGACCTGCCGGGCGGGCGGGCCACAGTGCTGACCGACCTGCCGGCGTACCCGGACAACATCTCCGCGGTGGGTGACGGGACGTACTGGGTCGCGTTGCCCAGCCCTCGGCTGGCGGCGATGGAACGGCTGCTGCCGCACCCGCGCGTCCGCCAGCTCGTCGCGCTGCTGCCCGGGGCGGTGCAGCCGCGGCCGCGCCGCTACGGGCTGGTCGCGCTGGTCGACGGCGCGGGGCGGGTGCTGCGGACGCTGCACGGCCCCAGCGGGGCGTACCCGATGGTCACCGGCGTGCGGCAGCACGGCCGCCGGCTCTGGCTGGGCAGCCTGACCGCGACCGGGGTGGCCCGCGTCGACCTGGACTGAGCACGGCACGGGCCGGCCCGCGCGACGCGGGCCGGCCCCGTGGCCGTTCCTCCCCTGGTTCAGCCGCCGCTGTTGCTCCGCGACGGGGCCGGGGCCGGTGACGACCCACCGGCCACCGCGCCCGGGTGCGGCGTGGCACTCTGCGTGGGCTTCAGCCCCGCCGGTACGGGCAGCGCGCTGCCCTTGGCGAACTCGTCCCAGCTGACGTTCCAGGCGGTGAAGCCGTTGCCCTGGTCGAGTTTCACCTCGGTGCCCCGCACTGTCACCAGGTCACCGACCTGCGTGACGCCCATCAGCCAGTCCGCGGCGGTGGCCGAGACGTTCGTGCAGCCGTGCGAGACGTTCGTGCTCCCCTGGTCCCCCTCCGACCAGGGCGCCGAGTGGATGAACTCGCCGCCCCAGGTCAGCCGCTGCGCGTCGTCCACGTCGACCACGTAGCCGCCGTTGGGCTCGCCCCGGGTGTCGAACGTGGTGTGCTCGTGCTTCTCCATGATCACCATGGTGCCGCTGGACGTCGGCGTGCTCGCCTTGCCGAGACTGACCGGGATCTTCTTGAGCACCTTGCCGTCCTGGTAGACGGTCATCTGCTTGGTCTCGTTGTCGATGTCGAGCGTCATCTGCCGGCCGACCTTGGCGGTGGCGACGCGGTCCGAGTCGCCGATCGTCTCCTTGCCGATGGGCAGCCCCTGCAGCGCGCTACGGACGCTGATCTTCGTGCCCGGCTTCCAGCGATCGGGCGCCCGGTACTCCGCCTGCTTGCCGTCGGCCACCCACGACCAGGTGCCCGGCTGCGGCGGATCGGTCTTCACGAACAACCGGCGCTGGACGTCCGCGCGGGCCTCCTTCGGAATCGGCGGGTCGAATCCGAGCACGACCGGCATCGCCGTCCCGTACGTCTGATTCGGCCGGAAATACAATTCGCTGGTGACGGCCGGTTTGGTGGATTTGGCCATCGTCGTGAACGTCGTCTTCTGCGTGGCGGTCTTTCCCGAATCGCCGGTGGCGGTCACCTCCGCCGTGTACGTCCGGGAATTGGCCAGCGGCCGGTCCGGCACCCAGCCGGAGCCGTCCTCGCGCGGCTGGGCCGGCACCTGGTTGCCCTTGTCGTCGGTGAGCTTCACCGCGGTCACCTTGCCGTTGCTGACCGTCGTGCCCACCTCCGCGCTGATCGGCACGCCCTTCGTGCGATCGGCGGGTGTCACGGTGACCGACGGCGGTGCCGCCTCGGCCTGTTTCCCCACCGACTTCGGGCCGGCGGTGCACGCGCCGACCGCCAGCGGCGCGGCTGCGACGGTCATCGCGAAAAGCGTCAGTCGGCGCCTCGCAAACATATTTCGCCCCCCATTTCCGAACCCTCTCGCCCACATTCTGTAGGCCCAGGATCACGCCGTGGCACCTTCGGCGGAATTGCTCGGAAAAGGCTGCGGAGAATCGTGCCGACACGTAATTCCCGTCCCCGCTTGCGCCCCACGCGCCCTCCGCCCGATTCCCCACCCCCTCACCCGCCTCCCGACCGCCCCCCTGTCCGTCGATCATGAAGTTGGCAGCGAACGACGTCCGTTTTGTCCCCGCCAACTTCATGATCGACGGACGGAGGAAGGCGTGAAGGGTCCGACCTGGCGAGATCTTGGCACGAAACGGCCCTCATAGGGGCACTTTGCTACCAAGATCTCGACGAATCCCATCAACGGTCCCGCAAGACGGGCAGCGCTGGACGGTCTCGCCCTCGCCACCGGCACCGCTGCCGCGATCTTGCGGTTGCAGCCCGGGAGAAGGGTGCGAATCGGGCACATCGAGGGCCGCAAGTGCAAGATCGCGAGCGGGAGCAGAGACGCGCGCGGCCCCGGCCCTCGGGGAGGAGGGCCGGGGCCGGGAGTCGGACCGGTCAGACGTTGGCGACCAGCACGGCGGGTTGCTCGACGCAGTCGGCGACGTGGCGCAGGAAGCCGCCCGCCACCCCGCCGTCGCAGACGCGGTGGTCGAAGGTGAGGCTGATCTGGGTCACCTTGCGGACGGCGAGCTGCCCGTCAACCACCCACGGCTTGTCCACGATCCGGCCGACGCCGAGCAGCGCCGCCTCCGGGTGGTTGATGATCGGCGTCGAGCCGTCGACGCCGAACACCCCGTAGTTGTTGAGCGTGAACGTCCCGCCGGTCAGCCGCGCCGGGGGCAGCGTGCCGGCCCGAGCCGCCGCAGTGGTCTCGGCGAGCGCGGCGGCCAGTTCCCGGGTAGTCAGCCGCTGCGCGTCGCGCAGCACCGGCACGACCAGGCCCCTGTCGGTCTGCGCGGCGATGCCCAGGTGCACGCCGCCGGACTGGATGATCCGCTGCCCCTCGGTGTCGACGTGCGCGTTGAGCTGCGGGAACTTCCGCAGGCCACTGAGGCAGATCCGGGCCAGCAGGGCCAGGATACTCACCGGCGCCTCCGGGGTGGCGGCGTTGATCGCGGCACGCGTCTCCAGCAGGCCGGTGGCGTCCACATCGACCCAGATGGTCACCTCGGGGATCTCCCGGCGGCTGCGGGAGAGCTTGTCGGCGATCACCTTGCGGATGCCGGTGAGCGGGATGACCGTGTCACCGTCGCCGGCCGGGGCGAGCCCGACGTGCGCGGCCGGGGCGTCCGGCACCGCGGCCAGCCGGGCCGCCGGAGCGGGGGCGGCCACTGCGGCGTCCAGGTCGGCCCGGCGGATCACGCCGCCCGGCCCGGTGCCGCGCAGCGACGCCAGGTCGATGCCGTGCTCCTTCGCCAGCCGCCGCACGATCGGCGAGATGACGAGCGGCGCTGCCGCCGGTCCGCCGGTCTGCGCCGCATCGGACGCGGGGTCGGTCGAGGCGGGCGTGCCGGGCTCGGGGGCGAGCGCCAGCCGTGGGCGACGCCGCCGCCGACCGGTGCCGCCGTGGCCGGTGCCGTAGCCGATCAGGACGTTGCCGGACCCGGCCCGCTCCTCCTCACGGTAGGTGGCGTGCGGGTCGGGGGCGTCGTCGAGCGGGGCGATGGTGATGAGCGGCTGGCCGACCGGGCGTACCTCACCTGCCGCGCCGTGCAGGGCCACGACCCGTCCGGCGTACGGGCACGGCACGTCGACGACGGCTTTGGCGGTCTCCACCTCGACCACTGTCTGGTCCACGGTGACCACGTCGCCGACGGCGACCCGCCACTCGACGATCTCTGCCTCGCTCAGTCCCTCGCCCAGGTCGGGGAGAAGGAAGTCGCGGGTCCCCACAGCCGTGCTCATGCCGCCACCCACCGCGTGTCGGGCTGGTCGTCCCACTGCAGGCGGGCCACGGTGTCCAGCACCCGGTCGACCGAGGGCAGGTGGGTGTGCTCCAGCATCGGCGCCGGGTACGGGATGTCCAGCCCGGACACCCGCAGCACCGGGGCGTGCAGCGCGTGGAAGCAGCGCTCCTGCACCCGGGCGGCGATCTCCGCGCCGACACCGGCGAAGCCCTGCGCCTCCTGGATCACCACGCACCGGCCGGTACGGCGTACCGAGGCGGTGACTGTGGCGTCGTCGAACGGCACGATGCTGCGTACGTCGACGACCTCGAGGTCCCAACCCTCCTCGCGGGCGGCCTCGGCGGCGGCCAGCGCGACCGGCACCGCCGGGCCGTACGCGATCAGCGTCGCGTCGGTGCCGGGGCGGCGCACCACGGCGGTGCCGATCGGCGCGGTACGGGCCGGCAGGTCCGCCTCGGCGCTGGTGAAGTAGAGCTTCTTGGGCTCCAGGAACACCACCGGGTCCGGGTCGTCGATGGCGGCGCGCAGCAGCGAGTACGCGTCGTCCACGGTGGCCGGGGTGACCACCTTCAGGCCGGGGGTGTGCGCGTAGTACGCCTCGGACGAGTCGCAGTGGTGCTCGACGCCTCCGATGCCACCGGCGTACGGCACCCGGATGACGATCGGCACGCTGAGCGCGCCGCGGGTGCGGTTGCGCAGCTTCGCCACGTGCGAGGCGATCTGCTCGAACGCCGGGTACGCGAACGCGTCGAACTGCATCTCCACGACCGGCCGCAGGCCGGACATGGCCAGGCCGACGGCGAACCCGACGATGCCGGCCTCGGCGAGCGGGGTGTCGAAGCAGCGCTTGTCGCCGAAGCGGGCCTGCAGTCCGTCGGTGATCCGGAAGACGCCGCCGAGCTGGCCGACGTCCTCGCCGAAGACGAGCACCCGCTCGTCGTCGAGCATCGCGTCGGCGAGCGCGGCGTTCAGTGCCTTCGCCATGGTCATGGTGGCCATCAGGCGTCCCCCTCCGCGTCGGCGGCCAGCTCGGCCCGGACCATCTCGCGCTGCTCGACCAGTTGCGGCGTCGGCTCGGCGTACACGTGGTCGAACAGGCTCAGCGGGTCGACGGTGGGCTGGGCGTCCATGCGGCGGCGCAGCGCGGCGGCGTACTCCTCGGCCTCCGCCGCGATCGCCGCGACGGCGGCGTCGTCCAGCACGCCCTTGGCCCGCAGGTACGCCTCGAGCCGGGCGATCGGGTCGCGGTCGCGCCACGCCTCGACCTCCTCGGCGTCGCGGTAGCGGGTCTGGTCGTCGGCGTTGGTGTGCGGCTCCATCCGGTAGGTGTGGGCCTCGATCAGGTAGGGGCCCCTGCCGGCGCGGGCGTGCGCGACGGCGCGCTCCAGCACCGCGAGGACGGCCACCGGGTCGTTGCCGTCGACCTGCTCGCTGGGTACGCCGTAGCCGACGCCCTTGTACGCGAGGCTCGGCGCGGCGGTCTGCCGGGACAGCGGCACGCTGATCGCGTACTTGTTGTTCTGCACCAGGTAGACGACGGGGGCCTTGAACACGGCGGCGAAGTTGATGCCCTCGTGGAAGTCGCCCTCGCTGGTGGCGCCGTCGCCAATGAACGCCAGCGCCACGGTGTCGCGCCCCTGGTACGACTCGCCGTAGGCCAGTCCGGCGGCGTGCACGCACTGGGTGGCGAGGGGCGTGCACTGCGGCGCGGTGTGGGTGACGGCCGGGTCGTACCCGCAGTGCCAGTCGCCGCGCAGCAGCGTGAGCACCTCGACCGGGTCGATGCCGCGCGCGGTGAGCGCCATCGACTCGCGGTAGGTGGGGAACACCCAGTCGGTGTCGCGCAGCGCGAGCACGCCGCCGATCTGGCACGCCTCCTGGCCGCGCGCGGACGGGTAGACGGCGAGGCGGCCCTGCTTGGTCAGCGCGGTGGCCTGCACGTCGAAGCGGCGGCCGACGACCATCCGCCGGTACATCTCGCGCAGCGCGTCGACCGGCGGCTCGGGGTAGTCGTCGCGGGCCGGCAGCGGGGTGCCGTCGGGGTTCAGCAGCCGGACGGGCTCGCGCTGCGGCATGAGGCCGGCCGACGGGTCGGGTGCGGCCGGGGTGGCCTTCCGGCGGGTACGCGGGGATGCCCTGCGGACCGCCTGGGGTGTGGTCGTCACGGCGGGGACCTCCTGGACGTGTGGTGGCCCTATGCTCCCGGTCGTGGATGATTGACTCAACATGCGGGATGAACGCGGGACGAATGGCACGGAAGGGCGGCTGAGGTGAGCCAGGAGACCGGCGCCACACCGGGCGCGGCGGGCGGAACGGGACGTTCTGCCGGGCCGCTGGACGAGGTGGACCGGCGGATCCTGCGCGAACTGGTCCGCGACGCCCGGACGTCCATCCGTACGCTCGCCGAACGGGTGCACGTCTCGCGCACCAACGCGTACGCCCGGGTGGAGCGGCTGCTGCGCGACGGGGTGCTGACCGGGTTCACCGCGCGGGTCGCGCCGGAGCCGGCCGGGCTGGGCACGTCGGCGTACATCGCGCTGACCATCGAGCAGAACACCTGGCGGGAGGTCTCCGCCGAGCTGGCCCAGGTGCGCTACATCGAGCACGCGGCGCTGCTCAGCGGCGAGCACGACGTCCTCGCGCTGGTCCGGGCGCCGGACAACGCGACGCTGCGGGACGTGGTGCTGGACCGGGTGCAGAGCATCGCCGGGGTGCTGTCCACGCGTACCTGGCTGGTGTTCGAGGAGTTCGACGGCACGCAGAGCCCCTGGGACTGACCGGTCAGCGTTCCGGCGGCGACTCCAGCCCTTCGGCGTCGGCCCGCTCCAACAGCGGTTCCAGCGAGTACCGCCGCCCGTCCAGCCCGGCGTGCGGGTCGCCGCGCCCGGCGAACCGCGCGGGCATGCTGAGCACGTCGAAGTCCTCCGGGCGGGCGTCGTCCAGCTCGGACCAGTCAAGCGGCGCCGAGACCAGCGCCGCGGGTGTCGGCCGGATCGAGTACGCCGAGGTCATCGTGTGGTCGCGGGCCATCTGGTTGTAGTCGACGAAGACCGGCCGGTCCCGCTGATCACGCCACCAGGTGGTGGTGACCAGGTCGGGCAGGCGGCGCTGCATCTCCAGGCCGAGCGCCAGCACCGCCCGCCGGCACTCGCCGAAGCTCCAGCGCGGCTCGATGGAGACGTAGACGTGGATGCCGCGCCCGCCGGTGGTCTTGGGGAAGCCCTCCAGGCCCAGCTCGGCCAGGAACGCGCGTACCTCGTGCGCCACCGGCACCACCTGCGCGAAGTCGACCCCCGGCATCGGATCGAGGTCGATGCGCAGCTGGTCGGGGTGCTCCACGTCGTCCTTCGACACCGGCCACGGGTGGAACCGCAGCGTGCCCAGGTTGGCCGCCCAGATCACCACCGCCAGCTCGCTCGGGGCGACCTCGTCGGCGGTACGGCCGCTCGGGAACGTGATGTGCGCGGTACGCACCCAGTCGGGCGCGCCCGCCGGGAGCCGCTTCTGGTAGAACGCGTCGCCCTTGTTGGTCTGCCGGGTGGCGACTTTCGCGCCCTCGAACACGCCGCGCGGCCAGCGTTCCAGCATGGTCGGCCGGTCCCGCAGCGCACGCAGGATGCCGTCGCCGACGGACAGGAAGTAACGGACCACGTCCAGCTTGGTCAGCCCGCGCTCCGGGAAGTAGGGCTTGTCGGGACTGGAGACACGGACCAGCCGCTCCCCCACCTGGATCTCCTGCGCCGCCGTGGTCGCCACCGTCACACCGTAGCGATCCTTCCCGGCCGCGGGGACCGGCTCACCGGGACTCCGCCGTCACCGACAAGCGGATCCAGGCGTCCACCCAGGCCCGTACCGCCGGTTCGCCGGCCTCGGCGCCGAGTGCCAGGGCCACGCCGGACAGGGCCGCGCCGCAACGGTCCAGGCCGACCCCGGCGAGCCCGGCCGCCGTCGCGCGCAGCCGGTCCGGGAAGCCGGACGGCAGGTGCCGCAGGCCGGTGTGCGCGGCCTGGGCGAGCAGCGCCGACGCCGCATTCAGCGCGGCGGCGACCGGGTCGGGCCGGGCATCGACCCCGCCGGCCAGCCGCCCGTCGCCCGCACCGGGCGCCAGATCGGGTACGACCACCGCGTCGGCGACCACCGCCAGCGGCTCGACCACGAGTCCGTCGGCGCCGCGGCGTACCGTCCCGCTGACGTACCGCGGTAGCCCGTGCGTGCCGTCGAGCGCCGCCGCGAGCGCGTCGAGTGCGCCGGGTGCGGCGGAGTGGTGGGTCGCGGTGACTGTCGCCGTGCCGCCGTCGGCCCCGGTCACCGTGGCGTCGAGGCGCTGCTCACCGGCCGCGTACCCGATGGCGCGGACCTCGCCCAGCGCGAGCACCCGCACCGACTCGGCGGCGGCGCGGGGGCGCAGCAGCCGGGGCGGTCGCGCCGCCAGCTCGGCGGCGAGCGCGTCCGGGTCGCGGGCCAGCAGGCCGGGTGGCAGCCCGGACCACTCTCCGGCGCCCGGGGTCACAGTGGTGCGGGCCAGCCGGCCGGCGGCGAACCGGAGCCGGTGCGCGGCGCTGCGCACCGCCGACTCGGAGACCACGTTGCCGGTGGCCAGCGCGCCGAGCGTGGCGCCGGTGACCCGCCGTCCGGCCAGCTCGTGCCCGGTGGGTGCGCCGTCATCGGTGACCGGGTAGGTGCGCCGCAGCACCAGCACCGAGACGGCCGCCGGGTGGGCGAGCACCACGTCCACGGCTGTCTCCCCGGCGCTCTCGCGGACCCGGGCGCCGAGACCGGTCAGCCGCAGCCGCCGCAGCGGCGTCTCGGCCGGCTCGTGCGCGCCGAGCACCCGCTCCGCCGGTGTCGCGCCCGCGTTGACCACCGCGCGCCGCCGCGCGGGCAGCTCGGCGAGCAGGTCGGCCAGGGTCTCCGGGCGGTACCGGGCGCCGCGCGCGGCGTACGCCTCCAGTTGCCCGGCCAGGTCGTCCACCGCAAGCAGCGGCCAGCGCAGCCCGGCCGCGTCGAGGTCCCGGCGGACCGCCGCGAGCCGGGCGTCCGTGCCGGAGCCCAGGTGCGCGGCCCCGGTCAGCAGCACGTCGGCGGCCAGCGTCACCGCCGCGTCCAGCGCCGCCAGGTTCGTCACGGTGGCCGGTCCGCCGACGCGCACCTGGGCCTCGGGCCGGTCCGGGTGCTGCCGGTCGGCCGCCCGGCACGCCCACACGGCGAGCGCGATCGACTCGCCGCCGTCGTCGGCCGCGTCGCCGCGCGCGTACCCGATCTGCCCCGGCACGAGAAACCGGACCGTGCCGGTGGGCAGCTCCACGCGCGGGACCGGGTCGGCGGCGTCCGGCCGGTGGACCACCGCGGAGTAGCCGCGCCGCAGCCGTCGTCGAGCGGCGGCGAGCGCGGGCGCGCCGATCGCGGCGCTCAGCTCCTCGTCGGTGACGTCGCCCGGCGACCACCGCGATGGCTCGCTGCCGGCCGCGGCGTCCTCCCGGCCGGGCGCAGCTCCACGGTCGTGCGACGGGCCGAGGCCCGGAGCGCCCTGCCCGCCTGGGCCGGCGCGCCGGCCCGGCACGGCCTTCCCGTCCAGCGCGGCTTCCCGGTCCGGTGCGGCCTTCTGGTCGGGTGCGGCGCCGTTACCCGGGGCGGTGTCGCGGTCCGGGGCGGCGGCGTGCGTGCGCTGGTAGGTGAGCACGACGGTGAGCAGATGCCGGCACACGCCGGGCGCCGGGCAGGAGCAGCGGGCGGCCGCCAGGCCGCCGCCGGGCGGCAGCGTGACAGTCACCCCGTCCGGGTACGCGGCGCGCACCGCGCCGTCGGTGTCCTCGGTGAGCACCGGCCGCTCACCGGCGTCGACCTCTTTGGTGGCGCGTTTCACCAGGCCCCTGTTGCTCAGCGCGGCGAGCACGTCCGGGGTGAGCGCGATCAGGTCCTCGCGGGTCACGGCGGTCCCCCTACCGGCCCACGTGCTCGGCCACGAAGGCGGCCAGCTCGCCCGGCGTCATCGCTCCTACCGCGGCGCCCACGTCGGCCAGCCGCTGGGCGGTGTTCCGGTCGTACGCCGGGTCGGCCTCCTCGTCCAGCGCGGCCAGGGCCAGCACGTGCGTGCCCTGCTCCACGAGCTGCTGCACCGATCGGACGAGACGCCCGGCGTTCCCGCCCTCGTAGAAGTCGGACACCAGCGCGACGATCGCGCGGCGCGGGTTCTCCACGAGCTGCGCGCCGTACGCGACCGCGCGGGCGATGTCGGTGCCGCCGCCGAGCTGCACCTTCATCAGCAGCTCCACCGGGTCGTCCACGTCGGAGGTCAGGTCGACCACGTCGGTGTCGAAGGCGACCAGATGCGTCCGTACGCCGGGCAGCCCCCACAGGCAGGCGGCGGTCACCGCGGCGTGGATCACCGAGCCGAGCATCGAGCCGGACTGGTCCACCAGCAGGATCACCTGCCAGCGGTCCAGGTGGCGGCGGGTACGGGAGAAGAAGTGCGGCTGCCGGACGTGCAGGCGGCGCTCCCCCGGCTGCCAGTGGGCCAGGTTCGCCCGGATGGTGCGCCGTACGTCGAAGTTGCGGGCCTGCCGGAACCGGCTGGGTCGTCGCGCCCGGGGACCGGAGAACGACTGCCGCACCTCCGCGGCCAGCCGCTCGACGAGTTGCCGCACCACCGCCTCGACAAGTTTCCGGGCCAGCCGCAGCACGTCCGGGTTCATCAGGTGCTTGGTGCGCAGTACGGCGCGCAGCAGCGCCGGGTTCGGCTCGACCCGGGCCAGCACCGCCGGGTCGGTGACGACGTCGTGGATGCCGTACCGCTCGACCGCGTCGCGCTCCAGCCGCTGCACCGTCTCCTTCGGGAACAGCCGGGTGATGCCGTCCAGCCAGTCCACTGTGGTCAGGATGGACGGGCCGGACCCGCCCCGCCGCACGTCGCGGCGGCCGAGTTCGGCGTCGCGCCCGTAGAGCCAGTCCAGTGCCGCGTCCCGGCCCGCCGCCTCGGCCGACAGGCCGCCCAGGCTGTCCTGCGCGGCGTCGCCGAGCACCAGCCGCCAGCGTTCCCGCATCGGGTCGCTCACGTCCCGTCCCCCTCCCACAGCCCTTCCCGGATCAGCACCGCGTCGACCCGCTCCTCCACCGCGCGGGCGGCGGCCACCAGCAGCGGGTCCGCGTCCAGCCGCAGCAGGTCACCGGGCGGCGCGTCGCCGCCGTGCAGCGCCTGCACGTGCCGGGCCACGGCCGCCCGCTCGCGCGGCGGGAACCAGCCGAACGCCTGCCGCAGCGCCGGCAGCGCCACCAGGAAGTCGTGCGCGCCCATCCCGGCCAGCAGCTCGTCGACGACGGTGAGCAGCGCGGCGTCGCCCGCCACGACCTCCTCCCGGGCCAGCGCGAACAGCCCGGAAAGCCAGTCGCCGAGCGTGTCCGGCGCGGCCACGGCCCGGACCGCCCGGGAGGCGTCCGGCACGTCCCCGAGCGACCAGGCCAGGCCCAGGGCCGCGCCGCGCAGGTCCGGCGGGGCCGCCGCGTCGGCCGCGACCCGCCCGGCCACCGCCAGCGCACCGTCCCGGTCGAGCCCGAGCGCCGGGCCGGCATGACGGACCGCGTCCCGGACCGCCACGAGCGCGACCAGGCGTCCCGGGTCGGCCGGCGCGGCCGCCGCCCGTACGCCCTCGACAAGCCAGAGCGCCCGGCGTACGGCGGCGGTGATCAGCGCGCCGAGCGGGGCGGTTCCGGCGCTGCCGAGCAGCCGGTCGTGCCGCCACAGGGCCAGCGCAACGGCCAGCGCCCGGCCCAGCGCCCGCAGGTCGGTGACCGAGCCGGTGGCGCGGGCGATCGCGGTGAGGGTCCGGGTGGAGTGCTCGGGCAGCCCGGCCAGCGCGGTGTCGAACAGCGTCGTGGCGAGCGCGTCCACGTCCGCGCCGAGCAGCGTCACCCGCTCCTCGACCCGGGCGGTGACCGCGTCGGTGACGGTCGGCCCGTACCCGCCGGCCTCGATCACCCGGGCGAGCCGGTCCGCCGACGGGGCGGGCGACCAGCGTTCGGTGAGCAGCGCGTCCGCGCCCACCCGGGGACCGCGCTCACGGACATGACCGGGTACGTCGAGCAGGCGCAGCCGGTGCAGCAGGCGGCTGCGGGCCAGGTCGCCGGCATCGGTCAGGTCCAGCTCGATCGTCTCGTGCGGGTCGATCCGGTGCCGTTCCAGCTCGGCGTCGACGTCGTGCACGAGCGGCGGCAGCGGTGTGCCCGGGTGCAGGCGGCCCACCCGGTCACCGCTGAGCGCGGCCACCATCTCCACCACCACCGGGTGCGCGCCGGGCGCCAGGGTGCCCCGGGTCGCCCACGGCAGCGGCTGGTCGAGCGCGTCGGTGACCAGCGCGGACACCAGCCCGTCGAGCACGTCGACCCGGCCCGGGTGGGCGTGGCCGCGCAGCCGGGCCAAGCCGCCGGCCATGCTCCGGGCGGCGATCAGGTCCGCGGTGGAGACCGGCTGCCGCCGGGCGCGCAGCCGGGCCGCGACCGCCTCGGTGAGCGCCTCCGCGGCCCGGCGCGGACCGTCCTCCCAGACCCGCTGGTAGTACGCCGGGGACGGCATCCCGGACTGGTAGCCGACGAACGCGTCGAGCCGCCGGAACGAGTACGGCACGAGGTAGCTGCCCGCCACCGCGTCGGGCGCCGGGGCGGGCACCTGCGGCCAGTCGTCGTCCTCCGGCCCGTCGTCCCCCGCCCCGGCGGTGAGCCGGACCAGAGCGGGACGGTGGAAGCCGCCGGTCACCACCAGCACGGGACGGCCCGCGGCCCGGCGGCGGGCGGCGCGTACCCAGCGGGCCATGTACGCCTCCCGGGCGGTGTCGTCAGCCCCGGCCGCCGACTCGCCGCGCAGCACGTCGAAGTACGTGTCGAGGCGCTCGGCCAGCCCGTCGTCCGGGCCGATCTCGAACAGGTGGTCCCAGAGCGCGTCCACGTTGTCCACCGCGAGGGTGGCGCACAGCCGGCGGACCGCCTCGGCGTACCGCTGGTCGGCGTCGGCGTACCGGTTGGCGCGGTCGCTCAGCGCGGGATGCCACGCGGGCAGGTCGATGAAGCGCAGCTGCGCGCCCACCTCCCGGCCTGCGGTCAGCGCCACCCACTCCGGCGAGTACGCGCAGAACGGGCTCCACGAGGCGTGCCGCCGCGTGCCCTCGCGGTGCGCGGTGAACACGGCGATCGGCAGCTCGTGGTCTCCCAGCAGCTCGTCCATCCGCCCGTTCAGGTCCGCCGGACCCTCCACCAGCACGTACGCCGGGCGCAGCCGCGCCACGGTGGCCGCCACCAGCCGCGCGCAGGCCGGGCTGTGGTGCCGGACGCCGAGGAACGTGACGCCGCCGGGCGCCTCGACGGCGCTCACCCGGGCAGCAGGTGCCGGGCGTCGTGCACCGCCCGCCACTGCGCGCCGGAGCGGCGGGACACCTGCTGCTCCAGGTAGCGCCGCAGCCGGGCCAGGTCCTCCGCGTCGTCCTTCGCGGCGGTGCCGGCCAGGCAGGCGACCAGGTCCGCGGCGTCGCCGGGCTCCCCGCGCAGGAACCAGCCGCGCAGCCCGACGGCGTGCGCCACCGAGACCGCCTCGGCGGTGCTCATCACCGCGGACAGCCGCTCCATCGCGTCGCCGCGTTCGGTGATCCCGGTCCGCAGCTCCCGGAACGTGGTGACCAGCACCTCCAGCAGGTCTCGCCGGGGTGGCGCGGTCACGCCGGAGCGGCGCAGCAACTCGCCCGCCTCCGCCTCGACCAGTTCCAGCTCGGTGCCGAGGTCGGGGATCGGGAAGACGGTCTCGAAGTTGAACCGCCGCTTCAGCGCGGCGCTCATCTCGTTGACGCCCCGGTCCCGGGTGTTCGCGGTGGCGATGACGTTGAAGCCCTCGCGGGCGAACACCATGGCGTCGGCGCCGGGCAGCTCCGGAATGGCGAGTACCCGGTCCGACAGCGGGGAGAGCAGGCAGTCCTGCACCTCCAGCGGACAGCGGGTGATCTCCTCGAAGCGGACCACCCGCCCCTCGGCCATGCCGCGCAGCAGCGGCGCCGGCACCAGCGCGCGCGGCGACGGGCCGTCGGCGACCAGCAGCGCGTAGTTCCACGAGTAGCGGATCTGGTCCTCGGTGGTGGCCGCGCCGCCCTGGATGGTGAGCGTGGAGTCGCCGCTGACCGCGGCGGCGAGCAGCTCCGACAGCAGCGACTTGGCGGTGCCGGGCTCGCCGACGAGCATCAGCCCGCGGCTGGTCGCCAGCGCCACCAGCGCCCTGTCGATCAGCGACGGGTCACCGACGAACTTGCGCCGGATCCCGGTCGCCGGGTCGCCGAGGATGAACCGGCGCGCGGCGCGCAGGCTCAGCCGCCAGCCGGGCGGGCGCGGATCGCTGTCGTTCGCGGCCAGCGCGGCCAGCTCGTCGGCGTACCGCACCTCGGCCGGGGGCCGCTGCGCCCGCTCGGCGGCCGGGTCGAGCGCGGTCACCGGGTCACCTCCGCCAGGTCGCGCAGCACCTCGGAGACGGTGACGTCGTCCAGGTCGCGCAGGCGGACCTTGCCGCCACGCTGGAACCAGTCGCCGTACGGCACGTCGTTGACCCAGATCGCCTCGATCTTCTGGTCGGGGAACATGTCGACGATCCCGACCGCGATGCCGGGGTCGAGGTCGATCACGACGGCCCGGCCGCCGGGGACCTCGCGCTCCAGCCAGCTCTGGATGCCGGCGTCCTGCGGGGCGCCGCGCCGCCAGCCCCGCCGTTCCAGGCTGAGCAGCCGCCCGGCCGGGACCGTGACACCCATGTGCCGGTGCAGCAGCTTCTCCGTGCGCTCGGCCTCGTCCAGCCGGTGCACCTCGCGGCCGAGCTGTGGGAACGGCTGGAGGATCTCGTAGTCGGCGAAGACCTCCGCCCAGGCCGGCACCGCCGTGCCGAGGCGCAGCGGGTGCGCGATGGTCACCGTCGCGTCGTCCGGCAGCGCGTACGTCTCGTCGTCGACGTCGGCGAGCGTGCGGTCCTCGGCGACCCGGAACGCGGCGCCCACCTGACCGGCGTCGTCCACAGTGGCCCAGACTAGCCGGCGCACGACGTGCCACAGCAGCGGGTGGGACAGGAAGTAGCGGCGGAAGTCCGCGGCCGGCCAGCGCCGCCCGGTCACCATGGCCGACTCGAAGCGGCGGATCTGGTCGGCGGCGAGCGTGCGCACGTCCTTCTTCAGGCCGGCGAAACGCTTGTGCGCGGCGGGCGCCAGCGTGGCGTCGTCCCGGGCGCCGGGCTTGGGCAGATCCTTGCGGCGGGCCCCCGAGCCGTCCACCACGTACGGCTTGAGCTGCTCGTCGAAGCCCACAGTGAACCGGCGCGGCCCGTAGTCGAGGATCAGGCTGCCGTCGGCGTCCAGCCCGAGGTCGGGCACCAGCCGGTCGCCGAGCTGCTCGGGCGTCAGGCTCAGCCCGTCGGCGACCTCGGTGACCTTGCGCGCCGCCTGCTCCCGCAGGCCCCGGAACTTCACCTTCTGCGAGATGCCGTACAGGTGCATCAGCGCCACGTCGGTGCCGATCTGTGCCAGCACCTCCAGGCCGGTCACCGCCCGAGTGTGCTGGCTCTCGCCCGGCCAGGCCCGGACCAGCGGCGCGAGCCGCCGCGCTGTCGAGTCGTCGCCGAGCAGCCCGAGCCCGGTGAACGCCCAGCCGTCCTTCGACGGCGCGCCGGCGCCCTGCCAGCACTCGAACAGCGCCCAGGCGAACTCCGCCAGGGAGTCGGTGTCGCACGCCGCGCGGACGATCTCCACCCCCGGGTACGGCTCGCCGGGTGAGGAGATGGCAAGCATCGTGCAGAGGTGGCGCACCGCGTCGGCGGGCAGCGCCGCCGAACGGTCCCGCAGCAGCACCTGCGGCAGCACCGCCGGGTCCAGCCACGCCGGCAGGCTCGGCATCCGGGCCGGGAGCTGGGCGAGCGGGTCGGCGTCGAGCATCACCGTGGCGGCGGCGAGCGCCTCCTCGCCGTGCTCCCCGGCCACGTCCAGGACCAGATCCCGGTGCTCCGCGGCGACCAGGCGCAACGCCCGCTCGGCGGCCCGGCGACGCGGGCCGGGCGTACCCAGGGCGGCCGGCAGCAGCGCCCGCACGGCGTACTCCGGGTGCCGCCGCAGCCACGACCGGGCGACCGGGCGGACCGTCTTGAGCCGGTCGAGCCAGTCGGCCATCAGGTCGGCGACCTCGCCGTCGGCGTACGGCAGCAGCACCTCGCCGACGCTCTTCGGCGCGGTACGGGCCAGGTGCAGCGCGGCGGGCAGCGCGTCCAGCTCGTAGCGCCCGGCGAGGCGGAGCATCCACCCGTCGGCGCCCCAGGACTCGTCGGGCCGCCAGCCGGGCAGCAGCGGCCGGGCCAGTTCCTCCCCGGCCCGGACGAAGAAGTGGATCGCGGCGTAGGACCCGGCCCGGCCGGCGGCGACCTCGGCGGCGAGCACCGTCAGGTCGTCGCCCCGCCAGTAGCCGGACCAGCCGGGCACGATCGCGGCCCACCGCTCCCGCTCCCCCGGCAGCCAGGCCGTCGCGGAACCGGCGGGCCGGTCCAGCCCGCTCAGCACCGGCGGGGCGGATCGCGTCCGGCGAACCGACCAGGGCGGCGTCACCAGCACCGGCGGCAGGCGGTCCGGTCCGGCGACCGGCAGCGCCGAGGCGCTGTCGCGGGCCTGCTCGATCCGTTCCCGCTGCGCCGGGGTCAGCACCGGCAGCGCCGCCTCGACAGCGGCCGGGTTGGCCAGCACGTGGGCGCGCAGCAACGTGGCGGCCTCCCGCGCGGCCGGGGTGCGCCCCTCGGCGGCGGCGGACAGCAGACGCACGCCGCGCACCGGGAAGCGGCGCAGCATCTCCGTCACCGCGGGCGGGACGTACCTGCGGTCCAGCCGGTCGAGCAGCGCCGCCATCGGCTCGTCACCGGGCAGGGCCGCCAGCAGTGACACCAGCCGCTGCCGCGCGTCCGCGCCGGTGTGCTCGTGGTCGAACCAGCCGGCCAGCACCGGCGCGATCGGCGACCCGACCGCCGCGGTGGCGGTGACGATCGGCGCCAGGTCGTACATCAGCCGGTAGACCGTCTGCTGCCCCTCAAGGGCGTGGACGGCGTCCACGTCGTCGACCGCGCAGAGCAGCAGCTCCGCGAGCAGCGGACCCCCCTCGCGCGCCACGTCGGCGACGTCCCGGGCCACCCACTCCCGCTCGGTCGGCAGCAGGAACGAGGTGACCGCCCGCGCCGACAGCGGCCCGGACCGGTACGGGGCCAGCGCGGCGCGGGCCGCGCCGTAGTCGACGTCGCCGGCCGCTGCGAGGTGCGCGCGGACCCGGCGCAGCACCGACCGGCGCAGGCGCCAGTGGATGTAGTTGTGGGCGTTCGTCGCCTCGGTGCGGCTCAGCGGAAACGAGGGCACCGATCCGGCGGCCACGGTTATCTGCTCGGTCGCGGCGACCGCCGCACCGGCCGGGCCGAGGTCGGCGACCAGCAGGTCGGCGAGGGCGTGCCCCTGCTGGTCGCGCATCCGGTAGTCCAGCGCCGTGCCCACCGCCGCCACCAGCGCCGCCCCGCCCAGCGGACCGGGCCGACCGTCGAGGTAGCCACGCAGCGCCGGGCCCAGCTCCGGATCGACGGAGAGCCGTGCGGTGGAGGCGAGCTGGTCGGCCAGCGAGTCCAGCAGTTTCCGCCCGGCGGCGCGGCTTTTCGCGGCGGACGGCAGGGCCGGGCCGGGTGTGCCGTCCCGGCGCGGGATCAGCATCCGTCGCCAGCCGCCCGGGACCTCGAACGCGTCCTCGTCCGGCAGCTCACCGGCGGGCGGCGGCGCCCCGGCCGGGTCGCTACCGGCCGAACCAGTGCCGGCCGGATCGGCCACTTCCGGGGCGCGGCCCGGCGCAGTCGGGGCGGCGGACGGCGCGACTGTCGTCTCGGCGTACCCCTTGCGCAGTTTCTCCGCGATCAGCCGGTCGGCGTGCGCGGCGGCCTCGGCCGGCGAACCCAGTTCCTTGACCTGGGTGCGGCCCTGCGCGCCGATCGATCCATAGCGGACCGTCACCGTCGCGTCGCTCTGCCCGACCTCCCAGAACTTGGCCGAACCGCTCCCCACGAACTCGAATCTGCGCACACCGTCTCCTTGATCGCCCGCAGTGTGCGGGGACCATAACCGGCGGCACCGACAGCGTGAGAACCGCTCAGGTGATCAGCAGCGCACCGACGACGATCAGCGGCACCGAGACGAACAGAAAGATGCCGACGCCGGTGAGCACCCGCCCGCCGCCGCCGTCCTCCCGCTCCGGCGCCAGGCCGAAGGCGGAGCGGGCCGGCAGCATGCCGATGCGGCTCAGCGTCAGGTCGCCGGTCATCCCGATCACGGCGCCGACGAGCATGAACGCGACGCCGAGCCGGTGCGTGAAGCCACCGCCGCTGACCGCGACCCAGACGCCGACCGCCGCCGCGATCACCACGGCGGCGATCAGG
>NZ_LIVU01000003.1:206823-750775 GCF_001905625.1 Micromonospora sp. TSRI0369 | reverse complement strand
CAGGAAGAGCAGCAGCGCCTCCCGCAGACCCCGCACCACCGTCGCCATGTACGCCTCCCCCGGACCCGGCCGTTCGTCCCGCGTCGTGGGACATTGTGCCGGGTCGATGCACTGTCACGCAGTCCCGCGCCGGGCCGGTCCGGCACGGTTATCCCCGGTCGAGCCCGGGTACCGGGAGCCGCATGGCGGAGTTGGCATCGCTCTGGATCGTCCGGCACGGTGAGAGCACGGCGAACGTCGCGGCCACGGCGGCCGAGACGTCCGGCGCCGAGCTGATCGACCTCACCCACCGGGACGCCGACGTGCCGCTGTCACCGACCGGCGAGGAGCAGGCGCGGGCGACCGGCCGCTGGCTGGCCGGGCTGCCGGACCCGCAACGGCCGGACGTGGCGGTGGTGTCGCCGTACCTGCGGGCGGTGCGGACCGCCGAGCTGGCACTGGACGGCACCGGGATCCCGACGAGCGTGGACGAGCGGCTGCGCGACCGGGAGCTGGGCATCCTCGACGGGCTCACCGGCCACGGCGTACGGCGGCGCTACCCGGACGAGGCCGACCGGCGTACCCGGCTCGGCAAGTTCTACTACCGCCCGCCCGGCGGCGAGTCCTGGACCGACGTGGCGCTGCGGCTGCGGGCGCTGCTGGGCGACCTGCGCCGCGACCACGAGGGGGGCCGGGTGCTGCTGTTCGGCCACGACGCGCTGGTCTTCCTGCTGCGCTACCTCGTGGAGGGGCTCGCCGAGGCGGAGCTGATGGCGCTGACCCGCGAGCACGTGATCGCCAACTGCTCGGTCACCGGCTGGCACGCCGACGAGACGGGCCGGCTCGTGCCGGACGTGTTCAACGACGTCGCCCACCTGCACCGGCAGGGGGCGACACCCACCAGGGAGGACGAGGTCCATGCCGAGCCGGTCTGACGTGATCACCCCCGCGCTGCTGCGGGACTGGGCGCTGCCGGTGCCCACCGGCGGCAAGGAGGCGCGCGGCACCGTGCTGGTGGTCGGCGGTTCCCGGTTCACCCCGGGCGCGGTGCTGCTGGCCGGGGTGGCCGCGCTGCGGGCCGGGGCCGGCGTGCTCCAGCTCGCCGCGGCCGAGTCGACGGCCGCGTCGCTGAGCATCCAGGTGCCCGAGGCGCTCGTGGTGGGCCTGCCGGAGACCGCCGACGGCGCGGTCCGCGGCGACCCGGGCGACCTGCTCGGCGGCCTGGTCGCCGAGGCGGACGTGGTGGCGGTCGGCCCCGGTCTGAAGGACATCGACGCCACCGGGGAACTGCTGCGCCTGGTCCTGGACGCAGCCGGCCGGGAGACCGCGCTGGTGCTCGACGCGTACGCGCTGGGCGCGCTCAGCCACGCCCCGGACCTGCTGGTCGGCTCCGGCCGCAAGGTGGTGCTCACCCCCAACCTGACCGAGGCGAAGCACCTGCTGCATCGCGATCCGGGCGACGACCTGGACGCCGAGGCGGTGGAACTGGCCGGCCGGTACGACGCTGTGGTGTCGCTCTACGGGCACATCGCGACGCCGGACGGCCGGGCCTGGCGGGAGGAGAGCGGTGACGCCGGGCTGGGCACCTCGGGCAGCGGCGACGTGCGCTCCGGGCTGCTCGCGGGCCTGCTCTCCCGGGGCGCCGACCCGGCGCAGGCCGCCTGCTGGGCCGCGTTCGCGCACGCGGTGAGCGGGCAGCGGCTGGTCCCCCGGTACGGGCGGATCGGCTTCCTCGCCCGGGAACTGCTCGACGAGATCCCCTACACGATCGCCACGGTCTGACGATCCACAGCTCGGCGGGGTGAGGTGTGTAACACCCCGCCAACGGTGGGCGCTGTTGCGGCGAGGCGTGCAGCCTGCGCGTCTCCACCGGGCCGTACCCCCGTCCAGGGAGCGGCCCGGCCGCACCAACCCCCTGGGAGTCTGTGTGAACAATCTCCGTCGCAAGACACTCGCCGCCGCGTCCGCCGTGACGCTCGGCGCCGGTCTCGCCCTGATCGGCGTCCCGGCGCCGGTGGCGGCCGCCGGACCGGAGACGTCGTACCTGGTCCTCGCCCCGCAGGGCAACGGCACCGCCAAGGCCGCGGCGCGGGTGGCCGCCGCCGACGGCACTGTCGTCGCCGCGTACGACAAGATCGGCGTGCTCGTCGCGCGCTCGTCCGCCCCGGACTTCGCCACCCGGGTGGCCGGCGCCGGCGTCGAGTCGGTCGCCTCCACCGCCGGTCTGGGCACCGCCCTCGACGAGGGCGAGACGGTCGAGGTCCCGGCCGCCGACGTGGTCCGCGCCGCGGGCGACCCGACGGCCGAGCCGCTGTACGGCCAGCAGTGGGACATGGACATGATCCGCGTCCCGCAGGCCCACGCGGTCACCGGCGGCAGCCCGTCGGTGGTGGTGGGCGTGCTGGACAGCGGCATCTCCAGCAGCCACCCGGACCTGGCGACCCAGATCGCCAAGGACAAGAGCACGTCCTGCATCGGCGGCGTCACCGACACCGCCGAGCCGGCGTGGAACCCGACCACCAGCGACCACGGCACCCACGTGGCGGGCACCATCGCCGCCGCGGTCAACGGCGTCGGCGTCACCGGTGTCGCCCCGGGCGTGAAGGTCGCCGCCGTGAAGGTGGTGAACGACGACGGCTACATCTTCCCGGAGGCCGCGGTCTGCGGGTTCATGTGGGCCGCCGAGCACGGCTTCCAGCTCACCAACAACAGCTACTACATCGACCCGTGGCAGCTGAACTGCCGCAACGACGCCCGCCAGCGTCCGGTGTGGAAGGCCGTGCAGCGGGCGCTGCGCTACTCGCAGTCGCAGGGCGTGCTGCACGTGGCGTCGGCCGGCAACGCGAACTTCGACCTGGCCCACAAGATCACCGACACCGGCAGCCCGAACAACGGCACGCCGGAGGAGCGCGAGAACCTCACCAACGCCTGCCTGGTCCTGCCGGCCGAGGCGCCGGGCGTGGTGACCGTCGCCGCCGTCGGCCCGACCGGTGACAAGAGCTACTACTCCTCGTACGGCCAGGGCGTCATCGACGTGACCGCGCCGGGTGGTGACACCCGGTTCCGGACCCGGGGCGCGACCTCGACGTCCACCGACGGCATCCTGTCCACCACCTTCAACACCGCCACCCGCACCAACGGGTGGGGCTACAAGCAGGGCACCTCGATGTCCGGCCCGCACGCCGCCGGCGTCGCGGCGCTGGCGCTGTCCGCGCACCCGGGCATGACGCCGGGTCAGCTCTCCTCGTTCCTGGAGCGCACGGCGGTGGCGAAGTCCTGCCCGGCAGGCGTGTACAACCCGGTGCCGCTGATCCCGGCGGGCCCGAACGCCTACGACGCGACCTGCTCCGGCGGGAAGCGCAACGGGTTCTACGGCGCCGGTGTCGTGGACGCGTACAACGCGGTGAAGTAGACGGCGATCCACGTGGACCGGGCCCGGCGCGCTTGCCGGGCCCGGTCTGTTTGTCCTGGTCGGGCGCCGGGTAGGGGGGCAGCGTCAGCCGACTTAGGAGGTAACCGGTGTCCACCGACGCGATCGTCCTGCTCAAGGAGGACCACAAGGAGATCCGCCGCCTGTTCAAGGCCTTCCAGGAGGCCGAGGAGGGACCGGCGAGCAAGCGCGGGAAGATCGTCAAGCAGATCCTCGAGGCTCTGACGGTGCACACCTACCTGGAGAACGAGGTAATGTACCCGGAGGTCCGCAAGCTGGTGCCCGACGTCGAGGACGACATCCTGGAGTCGTACGAGGAGCACCACGTCGCGGACGTGCTCTGCTTCGAGCTGTTCACCATGGACGCCGACGACGAGCGGTTCAACGCCAAGACGACGGTGCTGATCGAGAACGTGCTGCACCACGTCGAGGAGGAGGAGCAGGAGTGGTTCCCGAAGGTCCGGGAGGCGCTCGGCCGTAACCAGCTCCAGGAGATCGGCCAGCGGATGCTCGACCTGCG
This sequence comes from Micromonospora sp. TSRI0369, assembly GCF_001905625.1. Taxonomy (NCBI): domain Bacteria; kingdom Bacillati; phylum Actinomycetota; class Actinomycetes; order Micromonosporales; family Micromonosporaceae; genus Micromonospora; species Micromonospora sp. TSRI0369. The sequence continues at coordinate 746,846 of NZ_LIVU01000003.1, read as the reverse complement.
CCCGAAGGCCCCGAAAACGCCGACCGCCCCGAAGGCGCTGAAGAAGTCGCTGGACGCCGTGGTCGCCTGACACCGGCCGCACGACGCGAGCGGGACCGCCCCGAGGCAGAGGGGCGGTCCCGCTCGCGTTGCGGCGCTCAGTCGCCGGAGCCGGGCTCGGCCATCTTGCGGTGCTGCTCGGCCTTCAACCGGTTCGGGATGATCTTGCCGGCGGCCACCCGGATCCGGCCGCCGTCGCGCCGCAGGTCGCCCGCCGCGCGCTCGATCGCCGCGTCCTCGGCGGCGACCACCACGTCGTACCCGTGTTCGACGAACCGCGACGGGCGGCCCAACCCCGCAGGCCCCGGCCGGGCCGGTAGGATCGGCGCAGGCCGTGACTGGCGCGTGGAGATGGAGCACCATCGGGGAGCGGCCTCGTCATGAGGACGCATGCCGAGCGCCTGGGCCTTCCGCACGTCACCAGGAGGTCGCATGTCGCGCAACGCCGAGTCCACCGCCTTCCGCAGCGCGCTGGAGGTCGTCCGCGGCGTCGAGCCGCGGGTCGCCGACGCCATCGCCGCGGAACTGGCCGACCAGCGCGAGTCGCTCAAGCTCATCGCCAGCGAGAACTACGCCTCCCCCGCGACGCTGCTGGCCATGGGCAACTGGTTCAGCGACAAGTACGCCGAGGGCACCGTCGGGCGCCGGTTCTACGCCGGCTGCCAGAACGTCGACACGGTCGAGGCGCTCGCCGCCGAGCACGCCCGGGAGCTGTTCGGCGCGTCCCACGCGTACGTGCAGCCGCACTCGGGCATCGACGCCAACCTTGTCGCGTTCTGGGCGATCCTGGCCGACCGGGTGGAGTCCCCCGCGCTGAAGAAGGCGCAGGCCCGGCAGGTCAACGACCTCACCGAGGCCGACTGGTTCGCGCTGCGCCGCGAGCTGGGCAACCAGCGGATGCTGGGCATGTCGCTGGACGCCGGCGGCCACCTCACCCACGGCTTCCGGCCGAACATCTCCGGCAAGATGTTCGACCAGCGCAGCTACGGCACCGACCCGGCCACCGGCCTGATCGACTACGACCGGGTGGCCGAGGCGGCCCGCGAGTTCAAGCCGCTGATCCTGGTCGCCGGTTACTCCGCGTACCCCCGGAAGGTCAACTTCCGGATCATGCGGGAGATCGCCGACTCGGTCGGCGCCACCTTCATGGTCGACATGGCCCACTTCGCCGGGCTGGTCGCCGGCAAGGTCTTCACCGGCGACTTCGACCCGGTGCCGCACGCCCACATCGTCACCACCACCACGCACAAGTCGCTGCGCGGCCCGCGCGGCGGCATGGTGCTCTGCGGGCCGGAGCTGGCCGACCAGGTCGACCGGGGCTGCCCGATGGTGCTCGGCGGGCCGCTGCCGCACGTGATGGCCGCCAAGGCGGTCGCGCTGGCCGAGGCGCGCCGCCCCGACTTCGCCGACTACGCCCAGCGGATCGTCGACAACGCGCAGGCGCTCGCGGACGGGCTGCTGCGCCGGGGCGCGACGCTGGTCACCGGCGGCACCGACAACCACCTGGTGCTCATCGACGTGTCCGGGTACGGCCTGACCGGCCGGCAGGCCGAGCAGGCGCTGCTGGACTCGGGCATCGTCACCAACCGCAACTCGGTACCGCAGGACCCGAACGGCGCCTGGTACACCTCCGGCATCCGCATCGGCACCCCGGCGCTGACCACCCGGGGCCTCGGCGCCGCCGAGATGGACGCCACCGCCGAGCTGATCCACACCGTGCTCAGCCAGACCACGCCCGGCACCGGCCCGGACGGCGCCGCGTCGAAGGCGAAGTACGTGCTGGACCCGGCCGTCGCCGAGTCGGTCGGCAAGCAGGCCGCCGACCTGCTCACGCCGTTCCCGCTCTACCCGGCGGTCGACCTGGGCTGAGCGCCCGACCGACACGAAGCGGCACCCCGGGAGATCCTTCTCCCGGGGTGCCGGCGATTACGGGGGTCAGCGCAGCGGGCGCTTCAGGTGGTAGCGGTGGACCTCGGTGCTGCCCTGCACGTTGTTCACGTCCTCGGCGGCGGACACGAGTTCCCAGCCCTCCCGGCCGACCCGGTTCAGGTGCGCGATGGCGGTGTCGCCGTACGCGGTCACGTCGGTGCGTGACCCGTCCGGGCCGTACCACACGAACGAGACGTGGAAATTGCGTCCCTGACCCTGATACCGACGAACGAGCAACGCGTACTCCCAGGCAACCATTCGTCCATTATCAACAGACGAACGGCGTCAGGAAACACGCAGTGTGCCGTAACCCTGACACTCCGACGTCACGCCGGCGCGCCCACCCCGGCCGTGGTGTCCGCGACCAGCGCGGCGAGCCGGTCCAGCCCCAGATCGATGGATTCCGGTGTGACAGCGCTCACCGACAGCCGCAACGCATTCACCGGCGTACCCGCGTCGTAGAAGTGGGCCATCGGCGTCCAGAGCACGCCGTACTCGCAGGCCGAGCGGTGCAGCAGCGCGTCGTCCACCGCGAACGGCACGCTCACCACCACGAAGAACCCGCCCGCCGGCACGGTCCAGGAGACCGGCCCGCCGGCCGGGAAACGCCGGGCCAGGCCCTCGACCAGGTGGCGCAGGTTGCGGGCGTACGCGGCCCGTTCCCGCACGTTCGCGGCCACCAGCGAGCAGTCGTGCGCCAGCAGCGCGCCGCCGATCACCGCCTGGCTGATCGGTGACGTGTTCACGGTGACCATGCTCTTGATCTTCGCGAGGTGATCGGCCAGCGGCACCACGGTGCCGTCCGCCTCCCCCACCCGCTGGTCGGCGACCACATAGCCGACCCGGGCGCCGGGCAGCACCGTCTTGGCGAACGAGCCGAGGTAGACCACCCGGCGCGCGGTGTCCAACGCCTTGAGGGTGGGCCGCCGCGCGGTGCCGTCGGCCGGGAACAGACCGTACGGGTTGTCCTCGATCAGCAGCAGGTCCTCCTCGGCGGCCAGTTCCAGCAGCCGCCGCCGCTGTGCGGTGGTCATGCTGACCCCGGACGGGTTGGCGAAGTCCGGCATCACGTAGCAGGCCCGGGGCGCCAGCCCTTCCGCGCGGGCCCGGCGCACCCCGGCGCGCAGGTCGGCCAGGTCGACGCCGTCCGGCCCGCCCGCCACCGGGCGCACCGGCAGGTCCACCAGCCGCGCCGCGCCGGTCAGCCCGACGTACGTGGGCGCGACAGCGAACAGCACGTCCGCCGGACCGGTCCGCAGCGCGCGCAGCACCAGGAACATCGCCTCCTGGCAGCCGACCGTCACCACTATCGACTCCGGGTCGACGGTGAGCCCCTCGTCCACGGCGAGGTTGCGCGCGATCAGATGGTGTACGACGCCCTTGGTCCGGCCGTACTGCAACAGCGTCCGGTCCACGGCGGCCCGGTCCAGCCCGAGGTGCTCGGCGAGGTGCCGGCGGAAGCGGTCCAGGTGCTCGTGCAGCAGCGCCGAGTCGAAGAACTCCTCGTACGGGCGCCCGGCCGCCAGCGACACCGCGTCCGGGTAGTGCTGCGCCACCTCGTTGAGGAAGTTCATCGAGTTCAGGGCCGGGTCGCCGACGCTGCCGTGCAGCGCCGTGACGGCCAGGTCGACCGGCTCCACGTCAGCCTCCGATCCGGGTGCGCAGCCGCCGGGCCGAGGCCGGGTCGGGGCAGCCGCTGAGGATGAGGGCGTCGCGCAGCTCCGCCGCGAGCAGCGCGAGCGCCGCCTCGGCGCCGGCCCGGCCACCGGCGGCCAGGGCCCAGAGCAGCGGCCGGCCGAGCAGCACGCCGTCCGCGCCCAGCGCCAGCGCGCGCAGCACGTCGACGCCGCCGCGGACGCCGCTGTCCAGCAGCACCGCGCACCGCTCGTCGACCGCCTCGACCACCTCGGGCAGCACGCTCGCGCTGGCCGGGGCGGCGTCGAGCTGCCGGCCGCCGTGGTTGGAGACCACCACGGCGTCCACGCCGGCGTCCGCCGCGCGGGCCGCGTCGCGCGCGTCCAGGATGCCCTTGACCAGCAACGGCACCCGGGTACGCGCGCGCAGCCACTCCAGGTCCGCCCAGCTCAGCGCCGGGGCGAACACCGCGCCGGTGTGCACCGCCACCGCCGACACGCCGGGCGTGCCCTGGTGGGCCAGGTCGTCCCGGCCGCCGGGCAGGTTCGCGGCGGTGACGTGCGGCGGCAGCGCGAACCCGTTGCGGGCATCGCGCAGGCGCCGCCCGAGCACCGGCACGTCCACAGTCACCATCACCGCGGCGCAACCGGCCGCCGACGCCCGGTCCAGCAGGTCGGCCACCAGCGCCCGGTCGCGCAGCCAGTAGAGCTGGAACCACACCGTCGCGCCGGTCGCCGCGATCTCCTCGATCGGCGTGCTGGCCAGCGTGCTCGCCACGTACGGCACGCCCGCCGCGCGGGCCGCCGCCGCGAGCGCCGGCTCGCCGTCGGGGTGCAGCAACCGCTGGTACGCCATCGGCGCGACAGCCACCGGCAACGCGGCCCGGCCGCCGGGCAGCGTCGCCTCGGTGGACGGGTCGTCCACCCCGGCCAGCATCCGGGGCAGCACCGCCAACCGGTCCAGCGCGGCCCGGTTGGCGGCCAGGGCGGTCTCGGCGCCGCTGCCGCCGTCGACGAAGTCCCACACGTCGGGCGGCAGCACCGCCCGCGCCAGCGCGGCGAAATCGGCCAGGCTGACCGGCGGCACGAACCCGTCCGCCGGGGCGGCGGCCGCGTCAGCCATGGCCGCCCGCGCCCACCGTGCTCCCGGCCGGGTCCACGCCCGCCGCCGGCTCGCCCGCGCCGGACGCCGTGTCCAGCCCGAATGAGCGGCGCAGGAAGGCGGCGGCCCGCTCCTGGGCCTGGCGGCCCGCGTCGAACACGCCGGGCATGGCGAAGAACCCGTGCACCATCCCCGGGTAGTGGGCCGTCTCGGTGGGCACGCCGGCCTCGTGCAACCGCTCGGCGTATCGCCGGCCCTCGGCGCACAGCGGGTCGTACCCGGCGGTGATCACGAGCGCCGGGGGCAGGCCGCCCAGGTCCTCGGCGAGCAGTGGCGACGCCAGCGGGTGCGCCGCGTCGCCGGGGTCGGGGAGGTAGTGGCTCCGGTACCAGCCCACCGAGTGCCTGTTGAACAGCATCGGGTCCTCGTCGTCGCCGGGGCGGTGCCCGGGCCGCTGGTCGGTGTTCGGGTAGACCAGCAGCTGGGCGGCGAGCCGGGGACCGCCGTCGGCGCGGGCCAGCAACGTGACAGCGGCGGCCAGGTTCCCGCCCGCGCTGTCCCCGCCCACCGCCAGCCGGTCCGGGTCGACGCGGAACTCGGCGGCGTGCGCGGCGAGGTGCCGCACCGCGGCGTGGCAGTCCTCCACCGCAGCCGGGAACGGGTGCTCCGGCGCGAGCCGGTAGCCGACTGTAACGGTCTGCACGCCGCCGAGATTGACCAGCCGGCGGCAGATCCCGTCGGCGGTGTCGACGCTGCCGAGCGTCCAGCCGCCACCGAAGAAGTAGACGAGAGTCGGCAGCGGGCCGTCGCCGTCCGGCCGGTGGATCCGCACCGGCAGCGGCCCGGCCGGGCCGGGCACCGTCGTGTCGCGTACCTCGGCGACCGGCTCGACCGCGCCGGAGCCGGCGCGGATCGCGGCGAGGTCGGCGGCGCGGGCCTGAGCCAGGGTCTGAGTGTAGAGCGGCACGGCGCCGCCGGCCGCCCGCGCGGCCCGCCACGCGACCACCTGCGGATCGAGTGTCATCCGGCCTCCCCTGTGGTGACGAAGAGTTTGTCGATGCCGCGCAGGAACAGGCTCCCGCTGTAGGTGTACGGCTGGGTGACTGCGAGCCGGGGGAAGCGCGCGAACAGGCGCGGCAGCGCCAGGCGGCCCTCCAGCCGGGATACCGCCGAGCCGAGGCAGAAGTGCAGCCCCACGCCGAAGGCCAGCGACGGCGGGCCGGGACGGCGCGGGTCGAAGCGGTCCGGGTCGGGGAACCGGGCCGGGTCGCGGTTGGCGGCGGCGATCAGCAGCAGCACGTTGTCGTCGCGGTCGACCGGCACGCCGCCGAGGTCGACGCCGGCCGGCGCGGAGCGTGCCAGGAAGTGCACCGGGCTCTCCATCCGCAGCACCTCCTCCACGCACCCCCGGGCCAGCGAGTCGTCGCCGGGCAGCGCGGCGGTCACGTGCGGGTGCTCCAGCAGCAGCGGCAGGCCGTTGCTGAACATGTAGACGGTGGTGACGAAGCTGGCGTTGAACAGCACGATCAGGTTGCTGATCAACTCCTCCTCGGTCAGGTCGACGCCGCCCGCGTCGAGCACCTCGACCAGCCCGCTGATCAGGTCGTGGCCCGGCGCGCGGCGCCGGTGGGCGATCAGGTCACGGTAGTAGACGCGCAGTTCCTCGGCGGCCTGGTTGGCCCGGGCCAGCCGCTCCGGCGTCTTGCCGGACACGTCCATGTACTCGTCGATCCAGTCGACCCGCTGCCGGTACCAGGCCAGGTCGGCCGCGGGCAGGCCGATGAACTCGGCCATCACCAGCGCCGGGACCGGGTACGCGAAGTCGGCCACGAAGTCCACCTCGGCGCCGTCGGCGCCCGCCTTGGCCATGTGGTCCAGACGTTCGGCGACGATCCGCTCGATCACCGGCTCCAGCGCTACCAGCCGGCGCGGGGTGAACGTCTTCGCGAACACCGCACGCATCCGGGTGTGGTCGGGTGGATTGACGAACATCATCGAGGTCAGGAAGGTCCGCAGGATCTCCTGTTCCTCCCAGCCGGGCGGGAAGCCCTTGTACCAGGCGGGATCGCGCAGGATCTGGTCCACCATGTCGTACCCGCCGGCCACCGCGCTGACGGTGCTGTGCTCGGCACGGGCCGGAACGGCGTTTATCGGCCCGTGCTCGTGCAGGGCCGCGTAGAAGGGATAGGGGTTCTGCCGGCCCTGTTCGCTGTAGAGGCCGGTCAGGATCTCGCTGACGTCCACTGTCTCTTCCTCCCCAGGAAAACGGCGGCGGGGGCGGCGTCGTGTCGACCGCCGCCCCCGCCCGGGTGTCACAGTCCGAGCAGCTTCAATGGCACCGCGTTCGCCATCGCCGCGGCTCCGGTGTCGTTCGGGTGGATGTGGTCACCCGAGTCGTACGCCGGCAGCAGCCGGCTGGGCTGCGCCGGGTCGCGCATCACCGCGTCGAAGTCGACGACGCCGTCGAACTCGGCCCGGCCCGGCCCGCGCAGCCAGGTGTTGACGGCTTGCCGGGTGGCGTCCTTCTCCGGCGTCCACACGCCCGGCCCGCCGTTGCCCTCGTACGGCATGAGCGTGCCGGCGATGCTGGTCAGGCCGCGCGCCTGGACCTGCCGGTTGATCTGGCGCAGCGAGGCGATGATCGCCTCCGGGCTGTCATCGCTCATCCAGATGTCGTTGATGCCCAGTTGGGTGATGACGGTACGCACCCCGGTCTGCGGGAACACGTCCTCGTTGAGCCGGGCCAGCGCGTTCGGGCCCAGCTCGTAGTAGCCGGGGAAGCCGCCCGCGCCGGGCTCGGTGCCCTCGTGGTTGAGCCGGTTGCCGGCCAGGCTGAGGTTGAGCACGCCCGGCGTACGCGGCTCCGGGCGGGCGTCGATCAGCCGCTTGGCCAGGAAGTCCGGCCAGCGGCGGTCGGCGTTGACGGTGCTGCCGTTGCCGTCGCTGATGGAGTCACCCAGCACCACCACGGAGCCGGGCGTGGCCTTGCGCTCCACGTCGATGCCGGACAGGAACATCCAGCAGCAGTTGGGCCGGATGGTGAAGCCGGTGCCCTCGGCCGCCGAGGTGAGGTCGGTGGCGCCGATGAAGTTGGTGACCTTGGACTGGCCGTGGAACGTGACCGGTCCGGTGAGCACCGGGAAGTACAGGGTGACCACCAGGTCCTCCTGCTCCGCCACCGGGAAGGCCACCGGGTCGCTGAGCAGTTCGGCGCCCTTGTTGATGGTCGCCGAGCCGGCACCGGAGAACGTCAGCTGCCGGATGCTGGCCGGGACGATGTCGGACAGGTCGTCGGCGGTGGCGGTGTTCGGCCGGGCGATGGTGGCGCTGCCAACCTGGATGGCCTGCTGGCCGTAGAGGTTGGTCAGCCGCACCCGCAGGCGCGGCCCGCCCACCGAGGTCTGCACTGTCATCCGGATGCTCTGGTTGTTCAGGCCGGTCTCGGTCAGGCCCACGGTGTTCCCGCGGGTCACCGCCGCGGCCCAGGTCCCGGCCCACTCGGCGCGCCCGTGCCCGGCGCGGTCGGTGTCGGTCGGGCCGGCGCTCGCGGTGACCGCCGGGGTGGCGGCGATCAGGAGCGTTACGGCGGAAGCTATGACGTGCCATCTCTTCGGGGTCGGCATCGATCCTCCATGGTCGGCAGCCCCGGGCGTGACGCGGTCGGCGGCACCGGCCCGGGCGATGGACCGGAAACTAGCTTCCGGCGGTGACGAGCGTCAATCAACCTGATCGACATGATCAAATGCCCGCGGGGCGGGACGCAGCGACGATCGGCTCTGTCCGCCGTGGACCGCCGCTGCCTAGGCTCGGAGCTGGCGGCGGTGCGGTCGCCGACCTGGCACCTGCCGTCATGTCCCGGCCCTGACCTGGCCGGACGCCGCTCGCGGACCATGATGGGGGCTGCCCGATGACCGACCGGCCGAACTACGTGCACGAGGCGCTGGAGCTCTTCGCCGGCTTCGGCGACCGGGAGGCGCTCGTCGGCGGCGGACGCCGCCTCACCTACCCCCAGGTCTCCGCCGAGGTACGCGGCCTGGCCGCCGCGCTGCGCCGGCACGGCGTACGCCCCGGCACGGCGGTGCTGGTGATGCTCGGCAACACGGTCGAGGGCCCGCTGCTGCAACTGGCGCTGCACCTGCTGGGCTGCCGGAGCATGTGGATCGCCCCGGTGACCTCGCGGCGGGAGGTCGACGAGTTCGTCGCGCTGTCCGCGCCGCAGGCGTTCGTGCACGACCCGCGTGACCCGCAGGCGGTCCAGATCGCGGCCGGCCTGTCCGGCGTACCGGTGCTCTGCCTCGGCCCCGGCGGCGCCGGACCGGACCTGACCGCCGCGACCGGTGAGCCGGCCGCGGAGCTGCCCGCCGAGGCGCCCGCGCCGGAGTCGTTCCTGCAGACCAGCGGCACCACCGGCACGCCGAAACTGGTGCACCACAGGGAGAGCTTCTACCGGCAGATCCTCGCCCTGGCCGCCGACTTCCGGGGCGCCGGGTTCCCGCTGCTGCGGCACCTGTCGCACTCGCCGATGTGGCTGGCCAGCGGCCAGATCACCACGCTGTTCAACCTGTTCACCGGCGGCGTGCTGTTCCTGCGCGAGCAGTGGGACCCGGCCGCGTTCATCGCCACCGTGGACGCCGAGCGGCTCACCTCAACGTTCGTCACCCCGCCGATGCTCTACGAGGTGCTCGACCACCCCGACCTGCCGGGCGCCGACTTCTCCGCCATGTTCATGTTCAACGTGGGCGCCGGACCCGCCGCGCCCGCCCGGCTGCGCCAGGCCATCGCCCGCTTCGGCCCGTGCCTGCGCATCGTGTACGGGCTCAGCGAGGCGGTGGTCATCTGCGCGTTGCCCGGACTGACCGAGGACCCGGAGCACCCGGAGCGGCTGCGTTCCTGCGGCCGCCCGTACGGCGACGTGACCGTGGAGATCCGCGACACCGACGGCCGGGTGCTGCCGCCCGGCGACGACGGCGAGGTGTGGGTCCGCACGAAGCTGAGCTTCGCCGGCTACCACGGCCGGCCCGAGCTGACCGCGGAGACGCTCGTCGACGGCTGGGTCCGCACCCGCGACATCGGCCACCTCGACGCCGACGGGTACCTCTACCTGGTCGACCGGTTGCAGGACCGGATCCTCACCCGGGCGCGCAGCTGGCCGATCTACTCCCGCCCGATCGAGGACGTGCTCGCCGGTCACCCCGAGGTGCGGGCCGCCGCCGTCATCGGCGTGCCGGACCCGGTGGCCGGGGAGCTGCCGTACGCGTACGTGGTGCCGGCGCCGGGCGCGTCGGTGACCGGCGAGGAGCTGATCGCGCTGGTCGTGCGGGATCTGAGCGAGACCTGGGCGCCCGGCGCCGTGGAGTTCGTCGACGCGCTGCCGCTCAACCGGTCCGCGAAGGTGGACAAACGCGCGCTGCGGGCCCGGTACGCCGCCGCGCATCCCGCCGACGCCGACTCGCTGGGCACCGTGATCGGCAGCCCGGCATGAACCCGCGCCGGGAGTTGTACACCCTGGTCGGCGCCGACCTGCTGTCCAACCTCGGCACCCGGATCTCCGTGGTGGCCATCCCCTGGCTGGTGCTGGAGACCACCGGCAGCCCCACCAAGATGGGACTCGTCGCGGCGGCGGAGACGCTGCCGTACATGCTCTCCAGCGCGCTGGCCACCCCGTGGGCGGACCGGTTCGGCGTCCGCCGTACCTCCGTGTTCGTGGACGCGGCGAGCGCCGTCGCGATGGCGGTGGTGGCGCTGGCGCCCTGGCTCGGGTTCGGCACGCTGCTGGTGCTGGTGGCGATCGCCGGCGGGCTGCGCGGCATCGGCGACCGGGTCAAGCACGTGCTGTTCAAACCGGCCGCCGAGCGGGCCGGGGTGCCACTGATCCGGCTCACCAGCGCCTACGACGGCCTGGCCCGGGGCATGACGCTGTTCGGCGCGGTGCTCGGCGGCCTGCTCATCGACTGGGTCGGGCTGACCCGGGCCATCTGGATCGACGCGGCCACGTTCGCGGTCTGCGCGCTGTTGATCGGCGTGCTGGTCCGGCCACCCGCGTCGGCGCAACCCGCGCCCCGGGAGCCCTACCTGCGGGCGCTGCGCGGCGGCTTCGCGTACCTGCGCACCGACCGGACGCTGATGATCATGCTGCTGGTGGTCTCGGTGTCGAACATGTTCGCCAACGCCAGCGTCGCGGTCTGGATCCCGCTCTGGGTCAACCAGGTGCTCGGCGACCCGGCCGGCTTCGGCCTGCTGCTCGGCGTGTTCTCGGCCGGCGCGCTGCTGGGCAACGTGCTGTTCACGATGTTCGGCACCCGGCTGCCCGCCGGGACGACGTTCGCGCTGGGGCTGACGCTCAGCGGCGCGCCCCGGCTGCTCGCGCTGGCGCTCAGCGACGACCTGGTCGTGGTGCTCGTGGTGACGTTCCTGTCCGGCATCGGCATCGCGGCGGTGAACCCGCTGCTCGGCGCGTCGCTCTACCAGCGGGTGCCGGGCGAGCTGCAGACCCGGGTGCTCGGCATCTCCGGGTCGGTGGCGTTCCTCGGCCTGCCCGTGGGCGCGCTGCTCGGCGGCTGGTCGGTGGCGCTGCTCGACCTGACCCCGGCGCTGCTGGTGATGTCGGTGGTCTGCCTGGTGCTGACCGTGGGGCCGCTGCTGCTGACCCGCGCGTCCCGCCGCCCGGCCCCGGAACCGGCGACCCCCACGCCGGTCTGAGCCGGCCTTGTCGGTGGGCGGCGGTAGGGTCGGGGCCATGGCGACCTGGGACGACGTGCGGCGCATCGCGCTGGCCCTGCCGGAGACCACCGAGCGCGGCTCGTACGACGACCTGCCCGCCTGGCGGGTGCGCGACAAGATGTTCGTCTGGGACCGGCCGCTGCGCCGCAGTGACCTCGAGGCGCTCGGCGACGCCGCGCCCGACGGCCCGATCCTCGGCGCCCAGGTGCCCGACCTGGGCGCCAAGGAGGCGCTGCTCGCCGACGACCCGGCGGTCTACTTCACCACGCCACACCTCGACGGCTACCCGGCGGTGCTGGTCCGGCTCGACCGGATCGCCGTGGCGGAGCTGACCGAGCTGATCACCGAGGCGTGGCACGCCCGCGCGCCGAAGCGGCTCGCCGCCGCACACCGGGCCGGGGCAGCGTGAGCCGCCCGGTCGACGCCGTCGTGTTCGACATGGACGGCACGCTCATCGAGTCGCACGAGGTGGTGCCGGCGGCGTACCGGGCGGCGGTGCGGGCCGGTGGCGGCCCGTCGTACACCGACGCCGAGGTCATCGCCGGCTACTCGATCGGCTCACCGTCCGACCTGCTGACGCACCTGCTCCGGCGCCCCGCCACCGCGGCGGACCTGGACCGCTACCACACCGAGCTGGCCGCGACGGCCGGGCGGGTGAGCGTCTACCCCGGAGTCACGGAGATGCTCACCGACCTCGCCGCCCGGGTGCCGGTGGGCGTGTTCACCGGCGCGAGCCACCGGGCGGCGGAGATCATGCTCGACCGGGTCGGCCTGCTCGGTCACTTCCAGGTGGTGCTCGGCGGCGACCAGGTCAGCCGGCCGAAACCGGCGCCCGAGGGCGTCGAGGTGGCCTGCCGGCGGCTCGGCGTGCCGGCCGGCCGGGCCGCGTACGTGGGCGACTCGCCGCTGGACCTGCGCGCCGCCCGCAGCAGCGGCGCGGTGGCGGTGGCCGCCGCGTGGGGGCACCAGTACGACAGCGCCGAACCGGCCGACCTCAGCCTGTCCCGGCCCGGGGAACTGCTGGCGCTACTGGCCTGAGCCCTCTTTTGCCGCGCCGGACGCTCGGCTAGCCTGCCGATCATGCCATCGACGTTGACCGAGGCGACGGACCCGTGGTGCCTGCGTCCGGGCGAGGCCACCGAGCTGCTGCGCGGGCACCCGTGGCACCGGTTCGTGGTGCTCGGCGACAGCGTCGCGGAAGGACTGTGCGAGCCGGTGGACGGCTACCCGGACCTCCAGTGGGCCGACCGGATCGCCGCTGAGCTGCGGGCCGTCCGTCCGGAGCTGGCGTACCTGAACCTGGGCCGGCGCGGGCTGCGCGCGCACGAGGTACGGGCCACCCAGCTGGCCGACGCGCTGGCCTTCGGACCGGACCTGGCCCTCGTGGTGTGCGGCGGCAACGACGCGTTCCGGTCCGCCTACGACCCGGACGCGGTCGACGCCGAGCTGACCGCCATGATCACCGCGCTGCGGGAAGCCGGCGCGGACGTGATCACTGTGGGCATGTTCGACGTCTCGCACAGCCCGGCGGTGCCGGAGACGCTGCGCGTGGGCCTGGGCGAGCGGATGCGCCGGCTGTCGCGGCACACCCGGGGCGTGGCCGAGCGGCTGGGCACGCTGCACGTGCACCTGACCGACCATCCGCTGGTGGCCGACCCGTCGTTGTACAGCAGCGACGGCCGCCACGGCAGCGCCCGCAGCGACGCGATAGCCACAGCCGAAACCCTGAAGGTCCTCTCCACCCACCTCCCCCACCCCTGACCCCCTCTCCGCCCTCTCCCTCACGCGCCTGCCCTGCCCGACGATCATGAAGTTGACGGCACTGAGTGTCCATTTTGTCCCCGCCATCTTCATGATCAGCGGGATCAGGAGCGCCGGTCGGTCAACCTGCAGCCGGATCCAATCCGTTGACCAAGGAGTTTGGGTCGGCGAGGGGCCCCGGTGAGGACACAAACTCCTTGATCAACGCTGGGAACGAGGGTGAGAAGGGGGCGGGCGGGGAGGGCGGTCAGTCGGTTAGGAGGATGCCGGTCAGGAGGACGCCTCGGGCCAGGTTGAGGACCTCGTCGCAGCCCGGGTAACCCACCCGCGCGAGCGCGCCGGAGCCGGTGCGGCCGAACAGGTACGGGGCGAGGCTGTACGGGACGTCGGCGGTGACCGTCTCACCGGTCTCGATCTGCACGAAGTCCATCGCCACCCGGTCCGCCTCGTGGTAGCGCTGCAGGATGTTGCCGCCCTCGGCGATCGCCGCGCGTACCCCGTCCGCCCACGCCACAGCCGTCATCTCCCGGCCGATGAGCACCCCGTGCCCGGCCGATCCGCCGGCCGGCTTGGCGACCAGGTCGGCCTGTTCGGCGAGCGCCCGGTCGAGCTGGTCGGCGGTGAGCGCGACGGTGTGCGGCACGTACCGGCGGATCAGCGTCCGGTCGGCCTCCGGGAGAAGGTCCAGGTCGTCCCAGAGCCAGGCGTAGTTGAGCTTGTTGCTGAGCAGCCAGGCGGCGCTGCTGACGAACATCGGCAGCGTGCCGGCGGCGAGCGCGGCGGCGACCGCGTCGAGGCCGGCGCTGGGGGTGACCCGGTTGGGCACGAACAGCCGGAACAGGGCGTCCACCGGGGCGCCGCCGACGACCAGCCGGCTCTGCTCGTCCAGGCCGGCGGTGGCGACCGGGGCGATGACCAGGTCGATGCCGAACGGGCGGGCCTGGTCGATCAGCGGGGACAGGATCCGGATGAACGTCTCCGGGTCGTCCAGGCCCGGGTAGTCGGCTTCGAAGTCCATCAGCAGCGCCACCCGGGCGCCGTCGGCCAGGCCGAGCGTGTCCCGGATGGCGGCGAACCGCTGGTCCAGCAGGGACGGCGCGGGCCGTGCCCCGTCGAGCAGGCCGTGCGCGCGGTACAGCTCGGCGTACCGCTGGATCACGGTGTCGGCGTCGAAGCCGCCGCCGAGGCTGCTGTCGATGTTGTACTCCACGATGCACGGCACGCCGCCGGAGAACAGCACGTCCGGCCGGTACGCGGCGAGCAGCCCCTCGTGCAGCTCCTCGTCCGGGTCGAGCAGCCGGGTCTCCCCCTCCGGCACGTCGAGCAGCCGTTGCAGCTCACCGGCGGTACGCGCGCGGCGCCGGCAGGCCTCTAGGATGAGCTGGGCGATGCGGTCGCAGACATCGTTCAGCTCGCCGAACGCGTCGGCGGTGAACACCGGCGGGCGGGCCAGCCGCCACTGCTTGTTGTACGTGGCCCGGCCGTGGAAGATCTTCTCCCACGCCGCGGCCCCGGTGGTCACCATCGCGGCACGGGTGGACTCGGGCAGGTCGGTCCACGCCTGACCGAGTGGCGGCCACGTGTAGTTCGGGTCCATCGTTCATCCGTCCTTGAGGGTCAGTTGGATGGCGGCGGTGAGCTGGTCGCGGCCGGGTTGCACGGCCCGGTCCAGGGCCGGGGCGAAGGGCAGCACCGCCCCGTCGGGGCGGGTGACGCGCCGGGGTGGCGCGGCCAGCCGGACCCGCTCGACCACCGTGGCGATGATCTCCCCGGCGATGCCGCAGGAGCGGTTGCCGTCGTCGACCACGACCAGCCGCCCGGTGCGGCTCACCGACTCGACCAGCCCGTCCCAGTCGAACGGGTAGAGCGTGCGGGGGTCGAAGACCTCCACCGACGCCTGCCCGGCGAGTTCCTCGGCGACGGCGAGCGCGTCGTGCACCAGGTGCCCGACCGCCACCACAGTCACGTCGGCGCCGGGACGGCGGACGATTCCGCGGCCCAGCGGCACCGGCGCCAGGTCGGTGACGTCGGCGCGCAGGTCAAGGGCGCCGGCCGGGGCGAAGACCACCACCGGGTCGTCGCAGCGGATAGCGGAGACCAGCAGCCCGTACGCGTCGGCCGGGGTGGCCGGTACGACAGTGGTCACGCCGACGTGGGCGAACAGCGCGTACGGGTGGTCGGAGTGCTGCCCGGCCCATCCGGTGCGGGAGCCGGAGCCGGGCACCACGTAGGTGACCGGCACCGCGCACTGGCCGCCGGTCATCAGCGGGAACTTGTGCGCGTGGTTGACGATCTGCTCGAAGACCAGGAACAGCAGCGACGGGATCTGGAACTCCACCACCGGGCGGGCACCGGCCAGCGCCGCACCGGTGGCGAAGCTGGTGAACGCCTGCTCCGACAGCGGGGTGTCGCGGATCCGTTCCGGGCCGAACTTCTTCAGCAGGCCGGTGGTGACGTTGGCGGCGGCCACCCGGATGTCCTCGCCGAGCACCACGACGGACTCGTCGCGGGTCATCTCGTCGGAGAGCGCCCGGGTGAGCGCCCTGCGGTAGGAGAGCCGGGGCATCAGCCACCTCCGGTCCGGGCGGTGAGCCCGCTGGCGTACAGGTGGTCCAGGGCGGTCGCCGGGTCGGGGTGCGGACCGGCGAGCGCGTAGGCGACGGCGGCGTCCAGTTCCGCCTCGACGGCGGCGTCCACCTCGGCCCGCACCGCCGGGTCCAGCCGCGCGCCGGCGATGTCGACCGGATCGCGGGACCGGCCCTGCGCCACCTCCTCCGGCGGCCGGTAGTCGAGGCGTACCTGATGTTCGAACGTGTGGTGGGCGTCGAAGCGGTAGGTGCGGGCCTCGATCAGCTCGGGGCCGCCGCCGGCGCGCATCCGCGCGACGGCGGCGGCGGTGACCTCGCGTACCGCTTCGGGGTCCTGTCCGTCGACGGCGGCCGCCGGCATGCCGAAGGCGGCGGCCCGCCCGGCGATGGTGCCGGCGACCGCGCCCTCGACGGGCATGGTGGTGGCGTAGCCGTTGTTCTCGCAGACGAACAGCACCGGCACCCGCCAGAGCGCAGCCAGGTTGAACGCCTCCAGGAGCATGCCCTCGTTGACCGCGCCGTCGCCGAAGAAGGTGACGCCGACGATGTCGGCGCCGCGCCGCCGGCGCTCCCACACCGCTCCGGTGAGGATCGCGCCGGCGGCTCCGACGATGGCGTTGGCGCCCAGGACGCCGACGCCGAAATCGGCGGCGTGCATCGACCCGCCCCGGCCCCGGTTGAGGCCGGTGACCCGGCCGCACAGTTCGGCCAGCATCCGGGCCGGGTCGGCGCCCTTGGCGAGCACGTGCCCGTGCCCGCGGTGGGTGCCGGTGACCAGGTCCTCGCGGTCCAGCGCCGCGCAGACGCCGGCGGCGATCCCCTCCTGACCGAGGTACGGATGGATGCCACCGACGATCTCCCCGGCGCGGACCAGCTCGATCGCGCGCTCCTCGAAGCGGCGGATCAGCCGGACCGTCCGGTAGAGCCGGAGCGGGTCGGAGCCGGTCACGCCGGACGGCCCTCCTTGACGGCGGCGAGGATGTCGTCCCAGAGGCGGGCGCGGGCGGCCAGCGCGGCGTTCACCGTGTCGGCGCACTCCTGCCACTTCGTGTCGTCGTCGCCGCACAGGTCGGCCAGCATCTGCATGGCCATCGGGGTGTGCTGCTCCCCGTCGACCTCGATGTGCCGCTCCAGGTAGTCGACGAACTTGTTGAGCCGGTTGCTGCGCTCGTTGACGGCGACGACCTGGGTGAACATCTCCGGGATCAGGTCCTCGCGGCCGAATGCGAACGCCGCCGCCTGGCAGTGCACCGGGGTGGTCTCGATGATCCGCCAGGTGGTGCCGGCGAACGCCGCCGAGGCCGCGGGGACGCCCGCCGCGCCGAGCGCCTCGGTGACCGGGGTGCCGTCGCGCAGCAGGTCGACGAGCTTGTTCACGGCCGTGGTGTCGGCGCCGGCCTCGGTCATGCCCTGCACGTACAGCTCGAAGTGGCTGATGTAGCCGTCGCCCAGCTCGTCGCTCTCCTCGACCATCACGATGTCGTTGATCAGGCGGCGGCTGCCGGTCGGGCCGGTCGGGATCCACGGCACCGTGACGCAGGTGAGCTGCCGCTGCAACGACTTCAGCAGCGACATGAAGTCCCAGACCGCGAAGACGTGGTGCTCCATGAACGTGACCAGCGCGTCGTGGGTGTCGAGGTTGGCGTAGAGCGGGTGCTTGACCACCACGTCGCGGCGCTCGGTCACCGCCCGCTCGAGTCGCTCGATGCCCGGGTGCGTCTTACCCCAGTCGTACCGTGACATTGTCAGCCTCCCTGCTGGGCGCGGTCGCGCCAGATGACCGGGCAGTAATCGGGGTCCGCGTAGTCCGGCCGGCCCTCGTGGGTGCGGCGGACCAGCACGTCGTGGTTGTACGCGGCGAGCGTGCCGTCGGAGAGCGGGTACTCCCGCCAGGCGTTGTCGCCGTCCTGCAGGTGCAGCGAGATGGCCCGGCGGGGCCGCCCGCTGACGTTCGCACCGCTGCCGTGGTAGGTGCGGCAGTGGTGGAAACTCATGTGCCCCTTGGGGATCACCATGGGGATCTTGCGGATCGTTGCCCCGTTGTACGCCGCGTTCTCGGCGAGCATCGCCTCGAGCTGGTCACGGTCCCGGTCGGCGAAGTGCCGCACCACTGTGTCGTCGGCGCCGATCTCCCGCCAGCGGTGGGAGCCGTCGACCATGGTGATGGTGCCCATCTCCTCGCCGCAGTCGTGGAACGGGATGAACGCGGTGAGCATGTTCTCCGACGACGAGGACGCCCAGTAGTGCTTGTCGAAGTGCCACGGCACGATGTTCGACGGCTCACCGGCGATCGGCGGCTTCCAGATCAGCGTGGACTGGAAGATGCGGATCTCGACGGCCCGGGCCAGCCGGGCGGCGACCGCGCCGATCAGCGGCTTGCGCAGGATGCGCGCGATGCCGTCGTGCTCGTGGTGGACGTAGTCGTTGTGCCGTTGCACGTCGCCCTTGGCCGGCTCCCAGTAGGCCAGCTTCGGCGGCCGGACCGGCAGGCGCCGGTCGCGTTCCCCGGCGTAGTAGCTGTCGGTGGCGGCAACCAGCTCGTCCACCTCGTCGTCGGTGAGCAGCTTCTTCGACAGGTACCAGCCGTGCTCGGCGTAGTGCCGGACGTCCTCGTCGGAGGGAAGCAGCGCCTCCTCCTCGGCGGTCAGCCCGGGATCGATGGTGGTCATGCCCCTACCCCTCCGGCCGCGACGCCGGGGGTCGCCCCCGCCGCGGCCAGCTCGCGTTCCTTGGCCTCGTAGAGCGCCTTGATGTTGCCGCTGCCGAAGGTGCGCGCCCCGCGTCGCTCGATGAGTTCGAGGAAGAGGGTCCGGCGCACGTGCATCGACTCGGTGAAGATCTGCAGCAGCTGCCCGTCGTGGTCGGAGTCGACCAGGATGCTCAGCTCGCGCAGCCGGTCCACCGGCGCGTCCAGCCGGCCGACCCGCTGCTCCAGGCCGTCGTAGTACGCGCCGGGGGTGCTGGCGAACCGCACGCCCCGGCCGGCGAGCGCGCCGACGGCGGTGACGATGTCGTCGGTGCGCAGCCCCAGGTGCTGCACCCCGGCGCCGGCGTGCCAGCGCAGGAAGTCCTCGATCTGCCCCGGCCGGGCGCCGGTGTCCGGCTCCAGCAGGACGAACGTGACAGTCCCGGACGGGCTCTGCACCACCTTGGAGTTCATCGCCTGGCCGGCGACCTCGATGTGCTCGGTGAAGATGTCGGCGAAGCCGAACACCTTCTCGTAGTGCGCGACCGTCTCGTCGAGCTGCCCCGGCGGCACGCAGACGGCCAGGTGGTCCACCTCGGCCAGCAGCGAGTCCCCGTCCGGCGCGCCCACCGGCTCGATCGCCCCGGGCAGGAACACCTCCGGGTCGCCGCGCCGCTCGACGAGGCGGTGCACGACGTCACCGAAGCCGCCCACCTCGGCGACCACCACCTCGGCGTCCGCGCCGGTGAAGGTGCGCGGCGGGCTCACCGCTGTCGCGCCGCGTTCCACCAGCTCCGCGTACGCCCCGGCGGCGTCGTCGACGGCGAGCGCCACCACGGCGATGCCGTCGCCGTGCCGGTGCACGTACGTGGCCGCCGGGTGCTCGGCGGACAGTCCGGTGGTCAGCAGCAGCCGGATGCCGGCCTGGGCCAGCAGCAGCGAGCGCTGCCCGTCCAGCCCGGTCTCCGGCCCGCCCTGCCCGCGCAGCCGGAAGCCGACGGCGTTGTCGAAGTAGAAGGCCGCCTGCCGGGCGTCTCCCACGTACAGTTCGAGATGGTCTATCCCGTTGATGGTCATGGGCTTCCCCTGTTCCCCCCGTGATCACGACCCGGACGACGCCCGGGATTGGAGTCCGGTCAGTCCGCAGCCGGGGTGGCGCCCCGGCGGGCCGGCCCGGAGAGCCGGCGCAGGAGCAGGCTGACGTTCTGGCCGCCGAACCCGAACGAGTTCGTCAGCGCGTGGTCGGCCCGGGTGGGCCGGGGCACGGCGCGGACGTGGTCCGCCTCGCACTCCGGGTCCGGGTCGTCCAGGTGGTAGGTGGGCGGCAGCAGGCCGCTGTCGAGCGCCAGCGCGGTGGCGGCGGCCTCCAGCACCCCTGACGCGCCGAGCAGGTGCCCGGTGAGCGCCTTGGTGGAGCTGACCGGGACGCCGCCGAGGCCGAACACCTCGGCCAGCGCGGTGGTCTCGGCGACGTCGCCGAGCTTGGTGCCGGTGCCGTGCGCGTTGACGTAGCCGACGTCGGCCGGCCCGATCCCGCCGGCGGCGAGCGCCTGGCGCATGCACGCGGCCGCTCCCGCGCCGTCCGGGCGCGGCGCGGTCGGGTGGTACGCGTCGGTGTTCGCCCCGAAACCGGCGACCTCGGCGTAGCCGCGCACACCCCGTCCGTCGGCGTGCCCGGCGCGCTCCAGCACCAGCAGCGCCGCGCCCTCGGCCAGCACGAACCCGTTGCGCCGCTTGTCGAACGGGCGGCTCGCCTCGGTGGGCTCGTCCCAGCCCCGGGCCAGCGCCCGGGCGTTGCCGAACGTGTCGGCGAACGTGCCGAACAGCGGCGCCTCGCTCGCCCCGCACACCACCACGTCGGCCTCGCCGGAGCGGATGAGGCGTACCCCGTCGGCGACGGCCTGGGCGCCGGAGGCGCAGGCCGTGCCGACCGACGAGCTGTAGCCGCGGATGCCGTGCGCGATGGCGATCCGCGCCGAGGGCATGTTCGGCAGGATGCCGGTGAGCAGGTACGGGCTGACCGCCGCCCGGCCCCGGGCGGCCCGCGCCAGCACCTGGCTCTCCAGGGTGGACATCCCGCCGACGCCGCCGACGATCACCGCGATGCGCTCCGGGTCGACGTCGCGGCCCACCTCGATGCCGGCGTCGGCGAGCGCCTCGGCGGCGGTGATCAGGGCCAGCAGCACCACCCGGTCGAGCACCTTCGTCTCCGGTCCGGAGGCGACGCTGCGCGGGTCGATGTCCGGGAGCACGCCGGCCACCTCCAGGCTGCCCGCCGCCGGGTGTCCCTCGGGCGGGCGGCGCAGCCCGGAGCGGCCGGTGAGCAGCGCGTCGAACGTGTCCGCGACGCCGCGCCCGGCCGGGGTGAACAGGCCCATGCCGGTGACGACCGCGGTCACGACGGCGCCTCGGTCAGGTAGCGCTCGCGCAGCGCCACCTTGCGCACCTTGCCGGTGACGGTGACCGGGATGTCGTCGGCGCGTACCGGGACGATGCGGCGCAGCGTGGCGGCCACGTCCGGGCCGAGCGCGGCACGGACCCGCTCGGTGCGGTCCGCGTCCGGGTCGGCCCCGGCGGCCAGTTCCAGCAGCACGTCGGTGGTGACGGTGCCGTCGTCCGCCTTGACGATCACCACGGTGCAGTCGGTGACGTCGGCGCAGGCGGCGAGGATGCGTTCCTCGGACAGCGCGGTGAAGAACCACTTCCCGTCGCCCGCCTCGACCGAGTCGACCGCCCGGTCCAGGTGGTAGTAGCGGCCGTCGTCGTCGGCGTACACCAGGTCGCCGGTGAGGTACCAGCCGCGCAGCCGGAACCGGTACGTGGTGACCGAGTCGTTCCAGTAGCCGCGGAACAGCGACGGCGAGTCGATGCCCAGCCAGCCGACCTGCCCGGGCGGCAGTTCGTTGCCCTCGGTGTCGAGCACGGCGACCGTGGCGAACCGGTACGGGCGGCCGACGCAGCGGCCGTACCTGTCGGTGTCGCTGGTGTGGGTGATGTGGAACATCGAGTGGCCCATCTCGCTGGAGCCCAGGCCGTCGATGAACACCGAGCCGGGTACCCGGGTCACGCCGCCGCGGGTCACCACGTCCCGGGAGCCGACAGCGACCAGCCGCCGGACGTGCGGCTCGTGCGAGCAGTCGCCGGTGTTGAACCACAGCCGCACCGAGTCCAGGTCGTAGCCGGACAGGTCGAAGCGGGCCAGCTCGGCCCAGGTGACCGAGAAGCCGAACACGCCGTCGGGACGCCACCGCTGGATCGCGTCGAGCACCCGCTCGCCGCCCTGCTCGGAGAGCAGGAACATCTCCGCACGGTTGCCCAGCGCCTGGTTGACCATGAGCACGGTGGCGGTGTGCGGGGCGGGCAGCGCGTTGAGGATGCGTGTGGTGCCCTGCGCCTGCGGCATGGACAGCAGGTGGCGGGTGGCGGCGAACAGGCTGGCGTGCGAGTGCAGCACCGCCTTCGGCACGCCGGTGGTGCCGGAGGTGTGGGTGATCACGATCGGGTCGTCCTGATGGTGCCGGTAGTGCGCCGGCGCGGCGTCCGGGTCGCCGGTCCCGGCCTGCGCGGGTTCGCCGAGCATCGGCGCGCCCAGGTCGTGCCCGGCCAGCGCCTCGGCGTGCGCGGCGTCGGCGAGCACCCCGGCGGCGCGCAGCCGGCGGATGTACTCGGCGGCGATCTCGGGGCGCAGCCTGCCGTTCATCAGCGCCGGGATGGCGCCGAGGCGGGTCAGCGCCAGGAACGACAGCACCATGTCGGCGGCCGTGCCGGCCCAGACCGCGACCGGGTCGCGGGGCTTCACCCCGCGTTCGTGCAGCCAGGCCGCCCGGGCGGCGACCATCCGGTCGAGTCGGCCCAGGGTCAGCGGAGTCTCGGCCGGGTGGCCGTCGATCTCGGTGTCGAACGTGAGCCCCGGCCCGTCCGGGTCGGCGCCGTGGGCCAGCACCCGGGCGAGCACGTTGCCCGCGCCCAGTTCGACGTCGGCCGCGAGCGCGCCGCGCAGTCCTTTCGTCCTCATTGACGTGTTCCCTCCCCCAGCAGCACCGCGGTCGCCTCGCCCGGCGTACCGTCCGGTGCCAGTTCGATCAGGATCAGCAACGCCTGTGCGGCGTCGCCGTCGTACAGCAGCAGGTCCGCCTCGGCCTCCCCCTCGGCCCGCGCGTCGCCGGTCGGGCTCAGGCACACCACCGGCCCGTCCAGTCCCCAGCGCGCCGCGACGTGCCCGGCCACGCTGTTCGGCACCGACTGGAAGAAGAACAGCGGCCCGATCCGGTCACCGGCGGCCACCGCGGCCCGGACGTGCGCCGCGCTGGCCGTGTCCCCGCCCGCGCTGACCAGCACCACAGCCGTCGCGTTGCCCGGCGGCAGCGGCCCGGTGCCGTACCGCCGCGCGAGACACCGCTCGGCGACCGCCACCACCAGCGGCGCGAACGCCGAGTGCACGAACCCCGGCACCCCCGCGGGCCTCGCGTCCCCGTCCTCGGGCCACCGCGCCTCCGCCTGGCTGCGCGATCTTGCGGTTGGTGCCCTCTCGGCGGGCGTTGTGCCCGATTCGCCGGGGCCATGAGTGCAAGATCGCGGGGAACCGGGGTGGGGGGTGGGGGCGGTCATGCGGCGCTCACCAGGAGGGCCGTGTTGGCGCCGCCGAAGGCGGCGTTGAGGGTCAGGGCGTGCTCGGTGCGCGCGGGGCGCGGGGCGTCGCGGATGACGTCCAGCGGGCACTGCGGGTCGGGGCCGAGCCAGCCGGCGGTGACCGGCAGCTTGCCGTGCCGCAGGGCCAGCACGGTGACCAGCAGTTCCAGCAGCCCGGACGCCTCCAGCGCGTGCCCGTGCACCGACTTGGTGGAGCTGACCGGCAGCCGCCCGGCGCCGTCGCCGAACACCCGGATCAGCGCCGCCGCCTCGGAGGCGTCACTGAACGGGGTGCCGGTGGCGTTGGCGTTGACGTAGCCGACCGCGTCCGGGGGCAGCCCGCCGCGGCGCAGCGCCGCCTCGACCGCCCGGGCCAGCCCCAGCCCGTCCGGGTGCGGCTGGCACGCGTGGTACGCGTCCCCCGCCCGCCCCCACCCGGCCACCGTCGCCACCGTCCCGGCTCCCCGCCGGGCGGCGGCACTCGCCGACTCCAGCACCACGGCGGCCACCCCGTCGCCCAGCAGCAAGCCCTTGCGGCCGGCGCTGAACGGGCGTACCGCGCCGTCGGCGGCGAGCGCCCGCCCGGCGTCGAAGAGCGCGTACTGGTCCGGTTCGACCAGGTAGCCGGCCGCGACCACGACCCGGTCCAGGTCACCCCGGCGGATCAGCGCGGCGGCGTCGGCGACCGCGCTGCTCGCCGACACGCACGCGGTGGTGTAGACCCGGGTCCGGCCGCCCAGGCCGCACCGCCCGGCCAGGTGACCGGCCAGCGCCGGCACCGTCGGCGCGTCCCGCCCCTCGGGTACGGGCAGCGAGTGCGGCCCGCCGTGGGTGGCCAGGAACAGCGCCGACTCCGCGCGCCCGGCCCGGTCCAGCCCGGCGGTCCGGGCGGCGGAGTCGATGGCGTCGGCCAGCTCGTCGGCGAGCGTGCCGACGTCCGGCACTGTGGCCGCCACTGTGACCCGGCGGCCGGTGGTGTCGAAACGGCGCACCGGCGCGAACGCCGGGGCGCCGGTGAGCACCCCGGCCAGCAGCGCGTCCGCGCCCCTGCCGAGGGCGCTGAGCGCGTACGTGCCGGTGATCCGTACGGTTTCCCGCTCAGCCATCTGCGGGTGCGGTCAGCGAGCCGCGGAACACCGCGAGCGCGTCGTCGACGGTGCGGATGCCGGCGAGCTGGTCGTCGCTCAGGTCCAGCCGGCGGTCGTAGCGTTGCTCGACCATGTGCACCAGCCAGGCCAGCTCCATCGAGCCGAGCCGGTCCGGCACCTGGTCGACGGGCTTCGCGGTCAGTTCGGCGAGCATGCTCAGCAGGTCAGCTCGCCCCAGGTCGGGCTGACCGGACATCAGGACTTGTCGCTGTTCGCGGCCACCCGGTCGGCGACCATCGTGATGAACTCGCCGACCGTCATCAACGCCAGCTTCTCCGACTCGTCGTCGGCGAACTTCAGGCCGTACCGGTCCTCGACGCGGACCGCGAGGTCGGCCAGGGCCAGCGACTCCAGGTCGACGCCGGAGGGGCCGAGCGTGGTGTCGTCGTCGAGCTCCTCCACGTCGTAGTTCATGTCGGCGAGCTGCTCGACGACGAAGGTGCGGACCTCGTCTCGCATGGATTCAGACCTCATTTCCGTGAACCAGCTGACGGTGCCCGGTCGGGACACCGCGTGCGTGTGGTCCGGGGTCACCGGCGGTCAGCGGACGCTGACGCGGTGCCGGCTCGGGCGCGCTGGTGGCGCGTTGCCCGGCCGGACCGGGGTGGGAATCGGGGTGGGCCGGACGCCCGGCGGGCGGCCGGTGGTGCTCGGACAGCGGGCCGGTCACGAGGCGGCGTCCCGCAGGGCCGGGACCGACCGGACCAGCTTTCCGGTGGTGGTGCGCGGCATCTGGTCGAGCAGACGCAGCGTGCGGGGACGCTTGAAGCCGGCCAGCCGCTCGGCGATCAGCTTGTCGAGCGTCTCCTCGGTCAGCGAGCCGTCGGTCTGGACGTACGCGGTGATGCCGTCGTCCCAGACCACCACCGCGGCGGTGACGCCGGGCAGCCCGGCCACAGTGGCCTCCACCTCGGTCAGGTCGACCTTCAGGCCGCCCACCGACACCTGCGAGTCGAGCCGGCCCTTGATGGTGACCAGGCCGGTGTCCGGGTCGACCACCCCGGCGTCGCGGGTGTGCAGCCAGCCGTCGGACCAGCGGGTCGGGTCGGCCAGCCCCACGTACGGGTTGTCCGGGCAGCTCACCCACAGCTCGCCGTCCTGCTCGCGGACGCGGATGCCGGGGGCCGGCGCGATGGCGGGCCGGTGCCGCCCGTACAGGTCGGTGCCGATGACGCCGACCTCGGTCATCCCGTACATGTTGCCCAGCGGCACGCCGTAGCGGTCGGTGAACGCGTTCGCCACGGCGGCGCTCACCAGCTCGCCGCCGGTGGTCATGCGCTTGAGCTGGGGCAGCGGCCCGGCCGGTGTGGTGGAGGCGAGCAGCCCGATGTGGAACGGCACGCCGAGCACCGTGGCCGGGGTGTCCTGAGCGGCGACGGCGGCGAGGATCGCGTCGCCGCTGAGCCGCTCCGGCGGGCACAGCTCGACGCCCGCGTGCAGCCCGTAGAGCAGGCCGCCGACCAGGCCGAGCACGTGCACCATGCTGGGCAGCAGGATGATCCGTTCGCCGGGCAGCGCGACGCCGTCGATGCGGGTGTAGCGGTGCACCTCGGCGACCAGGTCGGCGGCGGTGCGGCCGATCACCTTGGACGGCCCGGTGGAGCCGGAGCTGAGCTGGATCACCGCGTGCGGGCTGCCGGCCGGGCGGTCGGAGTAGGCGCTCACCCCGGCGGTGACGTCGACGAAGATCCGCAGCGCGCCGCCGCCGGAGCGGACCGGCGCGACCACCACCTGCGGGCCGAGCCGGCGCAGGGCCTGGTCGACCTCGTGGTCGGTGAGCCGGTGGTCGAGCAGCACCGCCTGGGCCCCGGTCCGCCAGGTGGCGAGCAGGTGCGCCACGTACGCCAGCGAGGGCGGCAGGCGCAGCGCGGCGGCGCCTCCGGCGCGCAGCCCGGCCTCGGTCAGCCGGTTCTGCGCCTCGCCGACGAGCCGGCGCAGCGTGCCCTTGTCGACCGGCTGGGGCAGGCGGAGACAGATGTCGGTGTCGCGTCCGGTGAGGAGGATGTCGTCCACCCAGTCCACCGTCGAGGCAGGGTCTTCCGCCACGGGATGTGCAGTCACGACCAGCCACTTCCACTGAGGAACTGGGCGGATCCGCCCAGCGGGTACGTCGTTCGGGTACGGACGGAACCCTACGACGCCCCTTCTCCGCATCGCCAGATGCAAATGGCTAGATCCAAAACGGCGGCTGGGTGGATTGCTCAGGCTCGATCGGACAGGCAGGATCGGGGCACGCCGGCAAGGTAGCCCGCCGGCCGCCGCATGCTGTGCGCGCGGGCCCCCGCGCGGACGGCGGGCGACTACGCTCCCGTTATGTTCCGTACGGCCCGGCCCGACGACTTCGCCTCGGTCATCCGCCTCTACCGGCAACTGAACCCGGACGACCCGCACCTCGGCGACGGCTCCGGCGAACGGGCCTTCGCGCGGATCCTGGCCACCGAAGGGCTGCACCTGTTCGTGCTCGAACTGGACGGCGCGGTCGTCGCCACCACGTACCTCAACGTGATCCCCAACCTGAGCCGGTCGGCGTCGCCCTACGCGGTCGTCGAGAACGTGGTGGTCGACGAGTCGCGGCGCGGCGCCGGCCTGGGCAGGCAGATCATGGCCGGCACGCTGCGGGCCGCCTGGGACGCGGGCTGCTACAAGGCGATGCTCATGACCGGGTCACGCTCGCCCGCGACCCACGCCTTCTACCTGGCCTGCGGGTTCTCCGGCGACGCGAAGACCGCCTACCTGGCCCGGCCGTCGTGACGGTCAGCGGTCACCCGCCGGTGGGGGCGCGGCGCCGCGCAGCACCAGCGCGCTGTTGAAGCCGTCGAAGCCGCGCGCCCCGACCAGCGCGATCCGGCTGCGCGGCGGACGCGGCTGCCGCAGGAACGTCAGCTCGCAGCCGGGCGCCGGCTCCTCCGGGCCGGCGGAGGCGGGCAGCATCCCCCGGCGGAACGCCAGCAGCGCGGTGGCCGCGTCCAGCGCCGACCCGCCCTGATGGGCGCGGCCGGTCAGCGGCTTCTGGGTGGTCACCGGCGGGGTCCGGGCGCCGAACACGGCGCGCAGCGCGTCGGCCTCGGACCGGTCGTACGCGGGCACTCCGAGCGCGTCCGGCCAGATCACGTCCACGTCGTGCGGGCGTACCGCGGCGCGTTCCAGCGCCAGCCGCATCGCGCGGGCGTAGTGGGCCGGGTCCGGGCCGACGGCCGGGTCGGTGGGCGCGGCGTCGTGGGTGGCGGCCCAGCCGGTGATCTCGCCGTAGACGCGGGCGCCCCGGGCCAGCGCGTGGCCCAGCTCCTCGACCACGAAGACCGCGCCGCCCTCGGCCGGCACGTAGCCGCTGGCCGCGACGTCGAACGGCCGGTACGCCCCCTCCGGGTCGGCCACGTCGCTGAGCAGGCCGGAACGCAGCTGGCAGGCGAGCGCGTACGGGCTCAGCGGGCACTCGGTGGCCCCGGCGATGACCACGGGCGTACCCCGGCGGACGGTGCGCACCGCGTGCGCCAGGCTGTCCAGCCCGCCGGCCGACTCGGACACGGTCACCCCGGACGGCCCCTTGAACTGGTGGCGGATCGACAGCTGCCCGACGCTGGCCGCGTAGAACCAGGCGATCGACTGGTACGCCCCGACGGTGCGGGTCGGCCCGCCCCAGAGCCGTTGCAGCTCCCGCTGCCCGAACAGGTTGCCGCCCGAGGAGCTGGCGAGCGTGACCGCCCACTTGTACGGGTCCGGTGACACCTCGGGCAGCCCGGCGTCAGCGAGCGCCAGCTTGGTGGCGGCGAAGCCGAGGTGGGTCCACCTGTCGGTCTGCACCCGCTGCCGGGTGTCGCTGGACCCGGCCGGGTCGAAGTCGGCCACCTCCCCGGCCACCCGGGTCGGATACCGCTCCGGGTCGAACAGCGTGATCGGCCCGGTACGCCGGGTGCCGGCGAGCACGGTGTTCCAGTGCGCCTCGGCGCCGACGCCGCTGGGCGCGACCACGCCGATGCCCGTCACCACGGCCCGCGCGGTCATGCCGGCGTCACCGCGAGCCGGCGGAACACCATCGCGGACTGGAAACCGCCGAACCCGCTGCCCACCGACAGCGCCACGTCCACCGGCACCTCCCGGGCCTCGTTCGGCACGTAGTCCAGGTCGCACTCCGGGTCGCGGGTGGTCCAGTTGGCGGTGGGTGGCACCACGCCGTACTCGATGGCCAGCGCGCAGGCGGCCATCTCGATCGAGCCGATGGCGCCGAGCGAGTGGCCCACCATCGACTTGATCGAGCTGATCGGCACCCGGTACGCGGTCTCCCCCAGCGCGCGTTTGAACGCGGCCGTCTCGTGCCTGTCGTTCTGCCGGGTGCCGGAGCCGTGCGCGCTGATGTACGACACGGCTGACGGGGCGAGCCGGGCCTGGCGCAGCGCGTCGCTGATGGCCACCGCCATCTCGGCGCCGTCGGGGCGCAGCCCGGTCATGTGGAAGCCGTTGCTGCGGCTGGCGTACCCGGCGACCTCGCAGTACACGTGCGCGCCCCGGCGGCGGGCGTGCTCGGCCTCCTCCAGCACCAGCACGGCGGCGCCCTCGGCGAGCACGAACCCGTGCCGGTCGGCGTCGAACGGCCGGGAGGCGTGCTCCGGGTCGTCGTTGTCCGGGCTGGTCGCGCCGATCGCGTCGAACGAGGCGACTGTGACCGGGGAGATCGGCGAGTCGGCCGCCCCGGCCAGCACCACGTCGGCCTCGCCGTCGGCGACGAGCTGGTGGGCGTACCCGATCGCGTCGATGCCGGAGGTGCAGCCGGTGGAGATGACCTGCGCCGGGCCGTGCAGGCCGTGCCGGCACGCCACGTCGGCGGCCAGGCTGCTGGGCACCAGCGCCTGATAGAGGTACGGCCCACCGAGGGAGTGGTCGACCAGCCAGTGCCGACCGGAGTCGCTGACCCGCACGTACTCCTGCTCCAGCGCCATGGTCCCGCCGACCGCGGTGCCGAGCACCACCCCGGCGCGCTCACGCTGCGCGTCGGTGAGGCTCAGGCCGCTGTCCGCGAGCGCCTCGGCGGAGCAGGCGAGCGCGAACTGCACGTACCGGTCGGCGCGCTGCCGCTCGGCGAGCGTGATCCCGGCGGCGTCCGGGTCGAAGTCGCACTCGGCGGCGATCTGCGAGCGGAACGGCGACGGGTCGAAGAAGCTGATCCGCCGGGTCGCGGTGCGCCCCTCGGTGATCGTCTTCCAGAACCGGTCCCGGGTGGCGCCGCCGGGCGCGACGACGCCGACACCGGTGACCACCGTGCGCCGGCCGGTCACGACGGCTCCCGTGGCGGCGGCGCCGCGCTCTCGGTGTCGACGTGGCCGAGCTCCGGGCGCGGGGCGAGGGGCCCGAGGTGGAACACCACCTCGGCGGGCTCGTCGCCGGTGTTGCGCAGCCGGTGCCGCACGTCCTTCGGCACGTAGAGCGCCTCCCCGGCGGCCACCGGCACCGGCACGTCGTCCAGGTCGACGGTGATCGTGCCGCGGGCGACGTAGAGGAACTCCTCGCTGTACGGGTGGTAGTGCTCGGCGATCCGCTCCCCCGGCGCGAGCGTGGCCACGCCCATGAAACCGGAGGTGCTGCCGACTGTCTTCGGGCCGAGCAGCACCCGCAGCTCCCCGCCGCGGCGGCGGTCGGCCGGTACGTCGTGGACGGAGACCCGGGCGGTGGTCGTGTCGGTCATCGCGTGCCTCCCGCGTGCGCCCGCTCGATCTTTTCCTTGATCACGGCGAGCTGGATCGCGCTGTTGGTGTTGATCCGGTCGGTCATGCCGGCGTTGTCGACGGGCGCGGTCGGCTTCATCGCGAAGTCCTGCGTCCACGTCATCCGGGTGCCGCCGGGGATCTCCTCGTACCGCCAGTGGATGCGCATGTACTCGAACGGCCCGGTCTCGACGCGCCGGGCGTGCACCTCGCGGGTGGCCGGGTCGGCGGTGCGTTCGCTGACCCAGCTCCACGCCACGCCGTTCTCGTCGGGGTGCATGGTGAGCCGGAAGCGGACCGTGTCGCCGTCGCGGTGCAGGATCTCCGCGACCGCGTACTCGGTGAACAGCTCGGGCCACCCGGCCACGTCGTTGGTGATCTCCCAGACCAGCGGCAGCGGCGCGTCGATGTCGACGGCGTTCTCGGTGTGCCCGGGCGGATCCGCCTTGCGGGCGACCAGGTCGGCGACGCCGGCGATGCTGAGCTGCCCGGCCTGTTCGGGAATCTTCACCCGCCACCTGTCGGCCACCACCGCCGACAGTTCGAGCAGCGCCAGCGAGTCCATGCCCAGCTCCTCCAGGCTCGCGGCGGGCGTGCTGGCGGCGGCGTCCGGGTCCAGGCCGCAGTGCGTGACCAGGATGTCGGTGATCTCGCGGGCGAGCGGGCGGTCGGGGGCGACTGTCATCGGTTCCTCCAGGTGGTCGGGCCGGCGGCGGGCGCGGCGCTGACGGGGGTGCGGCCGGCCGGGTCGGCCTCGGCGCGCGGGTCGGGCACGGCGGCGCGTGCGGCGTCCTCGGCGGGCGGGGCGAGCAGGCGGTCCACGACGTCGGTGGTGTGCCGGGCGGCGCGGAACGCGGGGTCGCGCAGCACCCGCCGGGCGAACGGGATGGTGGTACGCACGCCGGGACCGGCCACGTCGAACTCGGCCAACGCGCGGTCGAGCCGGTCCAGCGCGGCGTCCCGGTCCGGCGCCCAGACGGCCACCTTCGCCAGCAGCGAGTCGTAGTGCGGGCTGACCAGGTAGCCGGTGTGCCCGTGGGTGTCGACCCGGGTGAACGGGCCGCCGGGCGGCCGGAACCGGTCCAGCCGGCCGGGCGCGGGCGCGAAGTCGCGGTCCGGGTCCTCCACGTTGACCCGGCACTCGATCGCCACGCCGCTCAGCCGCACGTCGGACTGCCGCAGGCGCAGCGGGGTGCCGTAGGCGATGTGCAGCTGCTCCTGCACCAGGTCCACGCCGGTGATCATCTCGGTGACCGGGTGTTCCACCTGGATCCGACAGTTGATCTCCAGGAAGTGGCAGCGTTCCGCCTCGTCCACCAGGAACTCCACGGTGCCGGCGCCGACGAAGCCGACCGACAGCGCGCCGCGCAGCGCCACCTCGGCGACGGTGTCCAGGGTGGCCTGCCGCAGCGCCGGGGCGGGCGCCTCCTCGATCAGCTTCTGGTGCCGCCGCTGCACCGAGCAGTCCCGGGTGCCCAGGTGCACGCCGTTGCCCTGGCCGTCGCAGAGCACCTGCACCTCGACGTGCCGGGCGTCGGCGAGGTACCGCTCGACGTACACCCGGTCGTCGCCGAACGCGACCTGCGCGGCCGCGCGGGTGCGGGCGTACGCGCGGGGCAGCTCGGCGGCCGAGCGCACCACAGTCATGCCGCGCCCGCCCCCGCCCGCCGCGGCCTTGACGATGACCGGGTAGCCCACCTCGGCGGCCACCTCCTGCGCCTCGGCGGCCGTCGCCAGCGTCCGGACGCTGCCCGGCGGCAGCGGCAGCCCGGCCCTGCTCATCAGCGCCCGCGCTGTCGACTTGTCGGCGAGCGCGGCCATCACCTGCGGCGGCGGGCCGACGAAGACCAGTCCGTTCCCGGCGCAGATCTCGGCGAAGTCGGCGTCCTCGGACAGGAAGCCGTAACCGGGGTGGATCGCCTGCGCGCCGGTCTGCCGGGCCGCCTCGACGATCGCCGCCGCGTTGAGGTAGCTGCGCCGGCTGGCCGCCGGGCCGATCCGGACCGCCTCGTCAGCCAGCCGCACCGGCAGCGAGTCGGCGTCGGCGCTGGAGTGCACCACCACAGTGCGCACGCCGAGTTCCCGGCAGGCGCGCAGCACCCGCAGCGCGATCTCGCCCCGGTTGGCGATCAGCACCTTGTCGAACATCAGCCGTCCTGTCCGGTGACCGGTTCCAGGGCGATCAGCGGCTGGTCGTACTCGACGGGCTTGCCGTCGTCGACAAGCACCTCGACCACCCGTCCGGCCTGGCCGGCGGTCACCTCGTTCATCAGCTTCATGGCCTCGACGATCCCGACCACCTGGCCGGGGCGGACCATGTCGCCGACCGCGACGAACGGCATGGCCCCGGGCTCGGGGGCCCGGTAGAACGTGCCCACCACCGGTGCCCGCACGGTCGGCCGGTCGGCGGGCGCCGCCTGCCGGGCGGGCTCCTCGATCCGCACGCCCACCGGTTCGGCCCCGGCGCGCGGTGCCGGTGGCGCCGGGTCGTGCCACTCGACCTCCAGCACCGACTCGCCGCTGCGCAGCCGCACCCGGCGCACCGGCCCGGCCAGGTCGGCGACGAGCTTGCGGGCCTGCCGGCGCAGCCCGTCGAGCACCTGCTCGGCTTCCGCTTCGGCCATCACGCCACCTCCGGCCGCTCGGCGGCGCGCGGGGCCGCGGCGGGGCCGGAAGTGGCCGAGCGGGCCGCCCCGAAGCGGCGGAAGCGCTGCCGGCGACGGCGTACCAGGGTGGCCGACGGGACGGTGAGCAGCGGGGCGAGGTTCGCCGCGACCGCGCGGCGCAGCAGCTCCGCCGCGCCGGCCGGGTCGGCGTGCGCGCCGGGACGCGGTTCCGGCACCAGCTCGTCGACCACGCCGAGGCGGCACAGGTCGGCGCCGGTGAGGCGCAGCGCGCGGGCGGCCTGCGGGGCGGCCGAGCTGTCCGGCCAGAGGATCGCGGCGCAGCCCTCGGGGCTGATCACCGAGTAGACGGCGTGTTCCAGCATGAGGACCCGGTCGGCGACCGCGAGCGCGAGCGCGCCGCCGCTGCCGCCCTCGCCGGTGACCACCGCCACCACCGGCGTGGGCAGCACGGTGAGCGCGAGGATGTTCTCCGCGATCGCCGCCGCCTGGCCCTGTTGCTCGGCGGTCACCCCCGGGTCCGCGCCGGGCGTGTCCACGAGCGTCACCACCGGCAGCCGCAGCCGGGCCGCGAGGCGCATCAGCCGCAGCGCCTTGCGGTGCCCGGCCGGGCTGGCCATGCCGAAGTTGCGGGTGACCAGCTCGGCGGTGGTGTGTCCCTTCTGGTGGCCGATCACCATCACCGGCCGGCCGTCGAGGCGGGCGATGCCGCCGACGACGGCTGGGCAGTCCGCGCCGAGCCGGTCGCCGTGCAGCTCCACGAACCCGTCGAACGCGGTCTCCAGGTAGTCCAGTGTGGTCGGCCGGCCCGGGTGCCGTGCCGTGCGTACCGTCTCCCAGGGGTCGCGGTCCGGCGCGGCGGGCGCGGCGGTCACGGTGGGCGCCGGGCGCGGCGCGGGCGCGGTCACCGGCGCGCGGCGGCCGGAGTCGGCGGCGGCGAGCAGCGCGGCGAGCCGGCCCCGCAGTGCGTGCCGGGGCACCACCATGTCCACCTGGCCGTGGCGCAGCAGGTACTCGGCGGTCTGGAAGCCCTCCGGCAGCGTGGCACCGGTGACCTGGCGGATCACCCGGGGGCCGGCGAAGCCCAGCCGGGCGCCGCTCTCGGCGAGCACCAGGTCGGTGTTGGTGGCGAAGGAGGCGGCCACCCCGCCGTACGTGGGGTCGGTGACCACGCTGACCGTCAGCAGACCCGCCTCCCGCATCCCCGCGAGGGCCTGGCTGACGGTGGCCATCTGCATCAGCGACAGCGCGCCCTCCTGCATCCGCGCGCCGCCGGACGCGGTCACCAGCACCAGCGGGACGTCGTCGGCCAGCGCCCGCTCGGCGGTACGGGTGATCAGTTCACCGACCGCGCAGCCGAGGCTGCCGCCGAGGAAGCGGAAGTCCATCACCGCCAGCGCCACGGGGTGCCCGCCCACCCGGGCGGTGCCGCAGAGCACCGCCTCGTCCAGGCCGGTGCTCGCGCGGGCCGCGCCGAGCCGGTGCGGGTACGGCAGCGCGTCGACGAACTCGATCGGGTCGACGCGTACCGCCCGGTCCGGCAGCGGCGTGAACGAGTCCGGGTCGGCGAGCTGCGCCACCCGGTCCGGCGCGTCGAGCCGGGCGTGCGAGCCACACTCCGGACACACGTCCAGGTTGCGGCGCAGCCGCTTGCGGTAGAGCAGCGAGGCGCACCCGTCGCACCGGGACCAGAGCTGCTCGTCGCGCGGGGCGGTGGTGGTCACTGTGGCCGCCCGGCGGCGTCGTGCAGGTGGGCCGGGGCGTCGTACCGGTAGAAGCAGTGCGCCATCGCGTCGCGGGGCGAGCGCCACGTCGGCAGGTACGGCGAGATGAACGGCCGCAGCCGTTCGCTGATCCGGACGAACTCCGGATGCCCACGGTTGTCCTCCACCGCGCCCTGCGCGGGCGTCTCCGTCTCCAGCAGATGGACGTAGAGATCGTGCAGCCGGTACAGCGAACGGTGCCGGACACCGACCAGGCCCGGCAGCTCGGTCGCGTCGGACTCGGCGAAGATCTCGGCCACCCGGTCCTCGGCCGTGGGCACCACCTTGGCGACGATGAGCGAACGGTCCATTCGCGGCCTCCCTGCGTACGTCCCGGTGCGCGGCGAACCGGTCGCGCCGCACGGATTGCCACACGGTGCCGCCGAAGCCGTCTACCGGGCGTCAACCGCGCCCCATCGCGCCACAAACATGGTGACGCTGCGTTGACGGAAGCTGTGCGCGAGCTATGGGAAGATCGCCTTCCGGGCTCCGGCGGCGACACTTATTCGCAGATCACGGGCGTGTCACGGAGCCTACTGCGGGCAGTCAGGTGAACGACCGACCGTTGACTGAGAGTAACAGGCGTTGATATTCTCCGTCTCGGTCAGCCCGGCCACGGTGGAGGTTCCCGACCGTGGCGGAGGCGTTCCGACACCGGCGTCGCGGGCGACGGGCCGGGAGACGAGGTCGGGACGAGGGTTCCGGTGCTGGGGGGTGCGCCGTGTCGGGTGGATCGAGGATGCCGACGGCGGGCGAACCCGCCCCACGGGTGGCACTGCACCTGCTCGGCGGATTCCAGTTGCTGCACGACGACACACCGGTGGTCGTGCCCCGGGGCCTGCAACGCGTCATCGCCCTGATCGGCCTGCGCCCGGCCGCAACCCGCAGCCACCTCGCCGGGCTGCTCTGGCCCGAGACCCCGGAGGAGCGCGCGTTGTCGTCGCTGCGTACCGCGCTGTGGCGGCTGCGGCAGGACCCGTGCTGCCCGCTGCGCACCGACGGCGACACGGTCCGCCTCGGCCCGACCGTCCGCTTGGACGTGGACGACCTGGTGGAGACGGCGGCGCTGGTACGCGAGGGCGCCGTCCCCCGCGGCGCAACCGGCGCCGGCCGCCACGACCTGCTCCCCGGCTGGTACGACGACTGGGTGCTGCTGGAACGCGAGCGGCTGCGCCAACTGCGCCTGCACATGCTGGAGGAACTCGCCGGCAACCACCTCACCGCCGGCCGGCACGGCGAGGCGCTGGAGGCGGCGCTGGAGGCAATGGCCGCCGAACCGCTGCGGGAGACCCCGCACCGCCTGGTGGTCCGCATCCACCTGGCCGAGGGCAACGCGTTCGAGGCGGTCCACTCCTTCTACGTCTACCGTGACCTGCTCCTGCGCGAACTGCGTCTGGAACCCTCCCCGGCCATGACGGCGCTGCTGGACGACACGCTCGCGCCGATCCGCCGCGCCAGCCGTCCGGAACCGCCGCCGCCGCGCCGCACGGACCGGGCCGCCAAGGCGGCACCACCATCAATACCCCGGGGTACGCGGTGACGGCGAGGTGACAGCGCGACCGACACGGTGAGGCCAGCACCGGTGCGGCGGAGGGGGTCACGATGAGTCGACTGTTGGTGGTCAGCCGGATCGTGCCGGGCGCACAGGGACGGGTGGCGCAGATCTTCGCCGAGTCCGACGCGACGGAACTGCCCCACCTCACCGGCGTCCGGCACCGGTCCCTGTACTACCTGCACGACCTGTGCGTCCATCTGATGGAGACGGTCGACGTGGCGCCCGACCTGACCGCGGAACTGCGCGACAACCCGCTCTACGAGCAGATGAACAAGCGGCTGTCCGCGCACACCTCGCCGTACCTGCCGACCTGGGACTCGCCCCGGGACGCGGTGGCCGGCTGCTTCTACAGCTGGACCGCCGCCGGCACCCCTGCGCCCGACCGGATCCACTGACCGGACACGGGCGACGGACGGGGCGCCCCGGAACCACGCACGGCACCCAGGTTCCGGGGCGCCTCCCGGCCGTCCACGACTCGATTCCCGCTGACCGCTTGGCCGTGCGCCGGCAGGTCCTCCACCGTCGCCCGACGCACGCTCGGTCACTTTCCGGCCACCGGCGGGCACCGCCCGTCCCGCCGTCGCGGCCCGGCACCGGCCTGCCTGTCGTCGGCGGCGCGCGTGTGCGAAGCTGCCCCGAGTCTTTCGCCATCGTCGTGCACGTACATAGAAGGAGGTTGGCCATGCCGTCGAGCTTCGGGCAGTGGCTGTTCGTGATCCTGGCCCTGCTCATCGGACTGGTCGTCGGCTGGGTGGTCAGCGGCCGCCGGTCCGGCGCCGCGACGCCCACGGTGGAGACCACCCCCGCGGTGACCGCCACCATCGACGAGCCGCGCCCGGCCGCGGTCGTCGACGAGCCCCCGGCGGCCGCCACCGTTTCCGAGCCCGCCCTCGCTGAGTCCGCGTCCGCGACCGCCGAGCCGGCCGTCGCCACCGCCGCCCGTTCCGCCGACGAGCCCGCCGAGTCCTCCCTCGACGCCTCCGACCCGGTCGCCTCCGAGCCCGTCGCGTCCGAGCCCGTCGTGTCCGAGCCGGTCGCCTCCGAGCCCGTCGTGTCCGAGCCCGTCGTTTCCGAGCCGGCCGTGTCCGAGCCCGAGCCCGTTGCCTCCGAGCCGGTCGTGTCCAAGCCGGTGTCGGCCCCGGCCGAGAACGAGCCGGTGGCCACCGAACCGGTTGCCGTGCCCGTGGCCGACGCCGACTCGGTGACGGCTCCGGCCACCGTTGACTCCGACCCGGTGACGGTTCCGGCCACCGCCGCGCAGGACGAGCCGGTCGCGGAGCACGAGCCCGTGGTCGGCACGACCATCGACGCGCAGGCCGTCGAGGCAGCGCCGGTCGAGGCCACCGAGCCGCTCGCCGTGCCCGCGCCGCGTGCCTCGGTCGAGAACGACGTCCCGGCCGCTACGGACACCGGCGCGCCGGACGACTTCCGGCGGATCCAGGGCATCGGGCCGAAGCTGGCCGCTGCTCTGCAGGAAGCCGGGATCCGCACCTACCGGCAGCTCGCCGAGCTGGACGAAGCCGCGCTGCGGGAGACGGTGAAGGCCGCCGGCCTGCGCTCCGCGCCGGGTCTGGCCACCTGGCCACAGCAGGCGAAGGTGCTGGCGGGTGCCGGCGCGGACGCCGACCGGGTGCTCCCGGCCGCCGCCGAGTAGACGCTCCCCCGCATTCCGGGCCGGTGGTGACGATGGTCGCCACCGGCCCGGCGCGTTTCCCCACCCCCGCCACCTCCCCGAACTCGCGCACCAACCCACCAGCACCCCGACGTGGTGACATCACCACCCCGTCACCCCCGGGCCCGGACCCGG
The DNA here is from genome assembly GCF_001905625.1 of Micromonospora sp. TSRI0369. Classification (NCBI taxonomy): domain Bacteria; kingdom Bacillati; phylum Actinomycetota; class Actinomycetes; order Micromonosporales; family Micromonosporaceae; genus Micromonospora; species Micromonospora sp. TSRI0369. The sequence continues at coordinate 709,165 of NZ_LIVU01000003.1, read as the reverse complement.
TATGTCGGAAAACTGACCGCACGCGGGCGGGCATGACTACGGTCGGTGAAGGGCCGGCACGGCCCGCCGCACGAACCGCCACCCGCAGGAGCATGTCGTGCCCACCGCAGCGCCGGAGCCCGCCGGCCGGCGAGCGCCGGTCCGCGATCCGGAGGCACCGCGCCGGGTCACGCTGCTGGAGCTCTTCTTCGACCTGGTCTACGTGGTCGCGCTCGCGCTGATCTCGCGCAACCTGGTGGCCGGTGTCAGCTGGCAGCGGGCCGCCGAATCCCTGATCATGCTGATGGCGATCTGGTGGACCTGGGCGATCACCACGCTCGTCACCGACATCTACGATCCGCAGCGCACCGAGATCAAGCTGCTGATCGTGGCGGTGATGTTCGGCGCGCTGCTGATGACCACAGCCATCCCGGAGGCGTTCGCCTCTCGCGGCCTGGTGTTCGGCGGCACGTACGTGGCGATCCATCTCGGACGCGGCCTGTTCCTGATGCCCGCCGTGCGCCGACATACGCAGAGCAGCCGCCGGGCCATCCGCATCTTCGTCTGGTTCGCCGTGTCGGCGGTGCCCTGGTTGATCGGCGCGCTCGCCGCGCACGGCACCGCCCGGTTGTGGTTCTGGGCCGGCGCCCTGGCCATCGACTATCTCGGGTTCCGGCTGGCGTATCCGGTGCCCTGGCTGGGCGCGGTGCCGCACGCCCAGCGCAACGTGACCGCCGAGCACCTCTCCGAGCGGTACCAGCAGTTCTTCATCATCGCGCTCGGCGACGCCGTGCTGGTCGCCGGCACCGTGTTCAGCACGCACCACTCGGAGGTGGAGAACCTGGCCGCCTTCGCCGTCGCGTTCTCCACCACGCTGCTGCTCTGGCGCATCTACGTGCACAAGTCCGGTGAGCTGCTGCCGCACGCCATCGCCCGGGCCGCCCAGCCGAGCCGGTTCCTCAACACCGCGCCGTACACCCATCTGCTGATGGTGGCCGGCGTGGTGGCCACCGCGGCGGGCTTCGACCTGGTCCTGCTGGAACCGACGGGCCACACCCCGCCGGCCTGGCTGGCGGTGATCCTCGGCGGCCCGGCGCTGTTCCTGACCGGTCGGGCCGCCTTCGAGTACGAGGTGTTCAGCCGAGTCTCGCGGTCCCGCCCCGGCGGGGTGCTGGCGCTGTTGACGATCGCGCCGGCCGGGTTGTTCCTGGCGCCGGTCTACGCCTCCGCGGGCGCGATGCTGGTCCTGGCCGGGGTGGCCGTCGCCGACTACCGCCGGAGCCGGGGCCGCCCGCCCGAGGAGCCGATGCCGCCGCACTGACGGGCGCCACACTGACGGGCGCCGCCGGTAATCGGAATCGGCCGTGCCGGGACCGGCGCGCCGTTTGACGGATCACCCGCCCGGGGTACATGGCCTCCACCTCGAATCCACCACAACCCCAGTGGAGGCAACTGATGCGCGGCACCTCGATATTCGGCGTCCTGGTCGTCATCTGGCTCATCATCGGTGCCATCGCCGCCGGTCAGCGCGGCTACTACGGCAACGACGAGACGAACTGCGCGGAGGCGGGCACGATCCTGGTCACCATCGTGGCCGGCCCGCTGAACTACATCGGCGCCAACCCGAAGGTGGACTGCAAGCTTCCCGAGCCGTCCAAGTAGGCCGCCACCCCCCGTACTCCCCTCTCGGCCCGCGCCCGCCCGGCGAGCGCGGGCCGTTCCGTGCCCGGGGCGCGGCACGTCACCACCTCCAGCGCGTCCTAGGAGGCTGGGTTTGGTCGGGGTTTGCCGGGCGGAGGGGTGGGAACGGCAGCGGTCCGCCGACGACGGGAACGGAGAACCGGGCATGCGGATCGGCTACAAGCTCGCCTCGGAGGCGTTCGGACCCCAGGAACTCATCCGGCAGGCGATCCGGGCCGAGGAGGCCGGCTTCGACTTCGTCGAGATGAGCGACCACTACCACCCCTGGCTGGAGTCGCAGGGGCATTCCTGCTTCACCTGGAGCGCGCTCGGCGCGATCGCCGCCCGTACCAGCACGCTCGGCCTCGCCACCGGCGTCACCTGCCCCACCGTCCGCTACCACCCGGCGATCGTCGCGCAGGCCGCGGCGACCATGGCGCTGATCTCCGACGGGCGGTTCACGCTCGGAGTGGGCGCCGGCGAGCGGCTCAACGAGCACGTCATCGGGCAGGGTTTCCCCAGCGTACGGGGGCGGCACGAGCGGCTGCGCGAGGCGCTGGAGATCATCCGGTTGCTCTGGCAGGGCGGTTACCGGTCCTACGAGGGGCGGCACCTGAAGCTGGAGGACGCCCGGATCTGGGACCTGCCCGACGATCCGCCGGTGATCGCCGTGGCGGCCAGCGGCCGGGAGTCCGCCGGACTGGCCGCCGAGCTGGGCACCGGCCTGTTCGCCACCGAGCCGAAGTCGTCCATCGTCGACCAGTACCGCAACGCCGGCGGCCAGGGCCCGCGCTACGCGGAGGTGCCGATGGCATGGGCCACCGACGAGGAGTCGGCGGTACGCGCGGCGAAGGAGACCAGCCGCTGGGCGGTCACCGGCTGGAAGGTGATGAGCGAGCTGCCGAACCCGGTGAACTTCGACGCCGCCACCACCTGGGTCGAGGACCACCACATCCGCAGGCAGTTCTCCGTCGGCCCGGATGCCGGGCCGCACGTGGAGAAGGCCCGCGCGTACGTCGAGGCCGGCTTCGACCACATCGTGCTGCAGAACGCCGGCCCGGACCCGGACGGCTTCCTCGACTTCTGCGCCCGCGACCTGCTCGCCCGGGTCCGCGCCCTCGGGTCCTAGGCCGGGCGGGTCAGCCGCCGACGTGGATGCCGGGACGGCGGGTGGGATCCGGCTCGGACTTGCGGATGATCTCCCGCACCACCGGCGGGGTGTCACCCCGGCCGAGGATGAGGTAGCGCAGCAGGTGAGCGATCGGGTTCCCCTCCGACCACTCGAAGTGGCAGTGCGGGCGTACCCCGGTGGCGTCGCGCAGCGCCAGCAGGATCGCGGCGATCGCGTTCGGCGCGGCCGGGCTGCTGGCTCGCAGGATCCGGTAGCCGCCGGCCTCCACCCCGTGCACCCGCAGCACCTGGCTGAACTGCGACGGGTCGCTCACGTCGATTTCCAGGAAGAGCACGTCGGCGGCGCCGGGCACCGGGTTCATCGACCGTTGCGCCCGCTCCTTCACCCGGTACTCCTTGACCGACCCGCGCTGCCGCTTGTTGGCGATCAGGTGCAGCCGCCCGTCCCGGGCCACCGACTCGTCGACGAACCGGCGGGCCGTCTCGTCGAACTCGATCCGCTCGGCGCGCAGCTCGGTGGTCCGGGTGACCCGGGAGATCAGTGACACCGCGACGATCCCGGCGATGAAGAACCCGGAGATCGTGATCCCGTCGGGCTTGGCCACCACGTTCTCCGCCAGCGCGTACAGCAGCACGGCGGTGAGCAGCGCGAACCCGGCGCCGGCCGCGCGGCTGCCGGCCCGCAGCGCCGCGATGGTCACCGCTATCGCGCCGGAGACCATCATCGCCAGGATGCCCGTGGCGTACGCGCCGGCCTGGGCGTTGACGTCGGCGGAGAACGCGATGGTGATGGCGACGCTGATCGCGGTGTAGACGAGGACCACCGGGCGGACCGCGCGACCCCACTCCGGCGCCATGCCGTACGACGGCAGGTAGCGCGGCACGATGTTGATCAGCCCGGCCATCGCCGAGGCGCCGGCGAACCAGAGGATGAGGATGCTGCTGATGTCGTAGACGGTGCCGAACGCCTGGCCGAGATGCTCGTGGGCGAGGAACGCGAGCGCCCGGCCGTTGGCCGGCCCACCGGGCTCGAACGCCTCGGGCGGGATCAGCACGGTGGTGACGAACGTGGTGGCGATCAGGTACACCGACATGATCAGCGCGGCGGCGGTGAGCAGCCTACGGGTGTTGCGGATGCGGGCGGCCAGCCGCTGCTCCGGATCGTCGCCGCGGCCGCGCACCAGCGGCATCATGCTCACCCCGGTCTCGAAGCCGGACAGGCCGAGCACCAGCAGCGGGAACGCGAGCACGCTGGTGGCCAGCACGTCCCCGGGCCCGCCGGCGTCGGCCAGCCGGCCGGTCCAGTCGGCCAGCGGCGCCGGGTCGGCGGCCAGCTCGGCCACCCCGGCGACCACCACCACCGCGTTCAGCGCCAGGAACACCGCCACCAGCGGGATGGCGACCTGCACCGCCTCGCTGAACCCGAGCAGGAACACGCCGCCGAGCACGAGCAGCAGCGCCACGGTGACCAGCACCGCCGCGGTCTGCCCGTGCGGGAACGAGGCGGGCAGGACCGGGTTCTCCAGCAGGTGCACGCTGGCGTCGGCGGCGGAGAGCGTGATCGTGATGATCCACGAGGTGGCGACGAAGCCCAGCAGCACCAGCACGAAGACCTTGCCGCGCCAGAACGGCAGCAGCCGCTCCAGCATCGCCACCGAGCCCTGCCCGTGCGGGCTCTCCCGGGCCACCCGCCGGTACATCGGCAGCATCCCGAGCAGGGTCAGGGCCACGATCAGCAGGGTGGCCAGCGGGCTGAGCGCGCCGGCCGCCACGACCGCGATGCCCGGCAGGTAGGACAGCGTGGAGAAGTAGTCGACGCCGGTCAGGCACATCACCTGCCACCACGGGTGCGACCGGGTCTGGTGCTCCCGGACCTCCGGGCCGACCGGTTCGACGCGGTGGGCGAACAACCACCGGTGCAGGCGGCCGGGCGGTGGGGCCGGACGGGCCGGGGCGGCCACCCGTTCCGGCAGCTCCGGCACGGGACGAGCGGACCGCTCGGCGTGGTCGCCGTGCCGGCCGGCCCGGGCAGCCGCGGCGGCGTGCGCCTCCCGGCGCCGCTCCCGCGTACGCCTGGGCTGTTCCGCGTCCCCCGCCTGCCCCATCTGCTCCCCTTCGTCCCCCTGGCAAAGACGGTAGGGGTTGTCCCGGCCGTGGCCCGGCCGAACCGGTCAAAGATCCGCTGCGCCGGCGGTCACCGCGTCGCGCAGCGCCGCCGGGTCGGCCACGGTGACGGTGACCGCCGGATGCCGCAGCCACGGACCGGGCGCCAGCGCCGGCACCGGCTCGGCGAACCGCAGGCAGACACCGGCGGCCACGCCGGCGCCGAAGGTCACCCCGCCGTCGGCCAGCGACAGGTGCGGGCCGATCGCCCGCCACCAGCGGTACGGTCCGCTCAGCTCGGCGCCGGTGACGTTGTCCCTGGTGGTGCGCAGCAGCCACGGGCCGAACCGGACGAGCAGGCCGTCCGGGCCCCAGTCGACCCAGGCCGTGGCGGGCCGTACCCGGAGCAGCGCCAGCGGCAGCCGGAACGCCGGGTCGAAGCGGAACGGGAAGCGGAGGGTCGGTTCGTCTCGCGGCACGGCGGCGACGTACCCGGTCCGGCGGGGCCGACACCCGGCGGCGGCGTCCCCGCGTCCCGCGCCCGGACGGCGGGACGCGGGGACCCCCCGTCCCGGCTACTGCAGGAACGCCCCGAGGGGCGACAGCAGCAGCCGGCCGAGCAGCGCGGCATTGTCGTCCAGCCGCGTCCGCTCACACTCGCGGGCCTCCGGGTCGTGGCGGCAGCGCCAGATCTTCTGCGCGTTGCGCCAGGCCACGTTCCGGGTGTACTCCACCAGTTCGCCCTGGTACCAGTCGTCGATGTCGCCGTTCACCATGTCGATCATGAGCTGCCACCTGTCCAGGTAGCCCCGGCGCAGCTGCGGGATCCGCTCGGCGAAGATCTTGTTGATCTCCAGGTAGTCGCAGTGCTGGTCGCTGCCGTCGATCGGCTCGGAGTCCAGGCTGTCGAACGTCGTCACCAGCGCGAACGGCAGGTCGTAGTTGATGTGCGCGTTGACCCCCGCGGCGGCCGAGGGCAGCGGGCGGGCGTCCGGGCCGCGCATCCGCTTGAACAGGCACTCCCATGCCCGGGGCGTGCTCGGGCTGGAGTCGGTCCAGAACCGCAGCGCCTCGAAGTAGCGGGCCGCGAACTCCACGTCCAGGCGGGCCAGGAAGGGCGGGTCGTGGAACCGGTCCTCGTACAGGCCGTCGAGCACGGTGCTGGTGATGACCAGGTAGAGCTTGTTGAAGTCGGCGAGGGGGCAGCTCTCCTCGAGCGGCGGGAGCCGGACCAGCAGATCCTGAAGCTTGGTGAGATGGTCGACGACCGCGGGCACGTCGGCCGGGTGATCGGCGAGCAACCCGACGATGTCCTGGTGCACAGGACCCCAGACCGGTTCGGTCATCTTTCCTCCACGATGGTCGGCGCCCCCACGACGCGCCACTGCTCCGGCGCACAGCGTGCCAGCCGGCGACCGCCCGCCGGATCCGTAGAACGACGTATTGCCGACGTACGTCTATGCCGGACGGTTACGCAGGAAGATGGCGCTGGCCTGCACCCGCGTACGGACCTGCAGCTTGTCGAAGATGTGCGAGACGTGGACGCCGATGGTCCGCTCACTGATGAACAGCCGCTGGCCGATCTCCCGGTTGGTCAGCCCCTCGGCGACCGCCGCGAGCACCTCCCGCTCCCGCGAGGTGAGCGCGGCCAGCTCGTCCACGGTGGGCCCGGCGGGGGCCGCCCGGGGCCGGGGCACCGGCGCCGGATCGGGCGCGGCGTCCACAGTCACCCGGGCCCGCGAGGCGATCGTGCGGATCTCCGCGGTCAGCGGCGCCGCGCCGAGCGACTGGGCCATCTCGTACGCCTGCCGCAGCAGCTTGCCCGCGGTCGCCACCCGGCTGCGCCGGGCCAGCAGCGCCTCGGCCTGCCGCAACCGGGAGTACGCCGCCGGATAGGGGTGGTTGCGCCGGTCCCACTCGAGCGCCGAGCGCTCCCACAGCGCGGGGTCGCCACGGCCGTCGTCGAGCCGGCTCAGCTCGGCGTCGCAGAGCGCCAGGAATCCGTCCGCGACGTACCGCACCGGCGCGCCCGCCCGGGCGCTCTTGCGGGTCGCCCGGTCGACCGCCTCGCGCAGCCGGCGTACCGCGTTCGGGTCCGGCTCGATGGTGCGGCCGGCCGCGGCCTCGGCCTCCGCGCGCAGCCCGTGCCAGGCCAGCGTGGCCAGCACGATCACGTCGTCCGACCGGCTCTCGGTCAGGCCCCGCTGCACCGCCTGCCGGGCCAGGTCGTGCCGGCCCTGCCACATCGACAGGCCGGCGCGCAGGATGAGCATCGGCAGCACATGCCGGGCGCCACCGCCGGCCAGCATGGTGGCCACCGCCTCCAGGTCCCGGTCGGACGCCTCGACGTCGCCGTACCCGACGGAGAGCCGGCACCGGGCCAGCAGCAGCTCGACCGCGTCGGCGCCGGAGGGGCGGTGCCGCAGCGCGGCGGCGACGACCTTCTCCGCCTCGGCCCACTGCCCCACCCGGAACAGCCCGTTCGTCGCCACCGCCAGCAGCCGGGTCTCCCAGGTGCGGCCCAGCCCCAGCTCGGCGACCCGTTCGGCGCCGCGGCGGGCCACCACCACACCCTCCTCAAGGATGTTCAGCGGCCCGGTCATCAACTCGGCCAGATGCAGGTACGCGCACGCCACGTCCTCCGGGTGGCCGGAGCGCTCGGCGGTGTCCAGCGCCCGGCGCATGACCGCCAGGCCGGACGTCGGGTCCTCCAGGAACGCCTCACTGAACCCGAGCGCGGCGCTGGCCATCACCACCTCGGAGGTGGAGTCCGGCACGTCGGCGGCGAGCCCCAGCGCCTCCCGGGCCAGCTCACCGGCCTCGGCGTAGCGGCCCAGGTGCAGCAGCAGCTCGGCCAGCCGGGCCGCGGCGGCGCAGCGCTCGTACGGCGTGCAGTCGGGCGAGGCCAGCACCTGCCGGTACTCCTCCTCGGCCGGCGCGGAACGGCCCGCCGCGGCCAGGTAGCGGGCGCGCCGGATGTGCAGCGCGCAGACCGGCGGACCGGACGGGTCGGTGGCCAGCTCCTCCAGCAGAGTCAGGGCGCGGGCGTGCTCCCCGCTGTGGTGCGCGGCCTCGGCGGCGTTGCTGAGCAGCTCGGCGCGGTCCACCTGGACCGGCTCGGGCCGGCCGCCGTCGGGCAGCACGGCAGCCGGCTCGGTGGCGAGCGTCAGCGCGGCGGACCAGTGACGGTGCGCCTCGGCGTACCCGTGCAGCCGCTCCGCCTCGCGGGCGGCGGCCATCGCGGCGGGCAGCGCCCGGGCCGGCTCGCCGGCGTGCCGCCAGTGGTGGGCCAGCCGGGCCTGGTGCAGCTCGCCCGGGGCGGCGGTGAGCGCCTCGGCGAAGCGGCGGTGCAGCGCGGCCCGCTCGGCGGGCAGCAGCTCGCCCGCCAGGACCTCGGCGACCAGCCGGTGGCGCAGCCGGTAGCCGTCGTCGGCGCCGACCAGCAGGCGGTGCGCCACCGCCTCGCGGACCGCGTCGAGCAGCTCCTCCTCGGGCAGCCGGACCACCTGGGCCAGCAGCCAGTGCGCGACCGGCTCGACGCCCACCGCTACCGCGTGCACCACGGCGTGCGCGGGCTGCGGCAGCGCGTCGACCCGGTCGAGGAACACCTCGCGCACGGTGTCGGAGATGCCGTCGCGGCCGTCGCGCCGGTCGCGGGCCAGCTCCTCGGCCACGAACGGGTTGCCGCCACTGCGCTGCCAGAGCTGGTCGGCAGCCTCCGGCGGTAGCGGCGCGCCGACCACGGCGGCGGCCAGCTCGTCGGTGGCGGCCCGGTCCAGCGGCAGGAGATCGACCACCCGCACCGAGCGCAGCCGGCGCAGTTCGGTGAGGACCCGGCGCAGCGGGTGCGCGCCGCGCAGCGACTCGGCCCGGATCGCGGCCAGCACGGACAGCTGGAGGTCGCCCAGGCCGGCGAGCAGGTAGAGCAGGAGCTGGCGCGTGCTGCGGTCGACCCACTGCAGATCGTCGAGGACGAGCACCAGCGGCCGCCCGCCGGCCACCAGGTGCAGACCCTGGGCGACGCGCTCCAGCAGCGCCCCGGCGCCGTCCGGGCCGGGCGTCTCCTCGTCGAAGACCTGCAACAACCCGCGGATCGCCGACGCGGTACGCGCCTGGTCCTGCTCGGCGTCGAGCCGGCGCACCGCCTGGCGTACCGGGTGCAGCGGCGAGGCGTCGCCGATGTCCAGGCAGGCGCCGGTCAGCACCAGGGCCCCGGCCTGCCGCAACTGCTCACCGACCTCGGTCAGCAGGCGGGTCTTGCCCACTCCGCTCTCACCGGTGAGGAACACCGCCCCGGTCCGCCCGGGCCGCAGGTCGTCGAAGAGCGCCGACCGCAGCGTCGCCATGGTGCCGGTGCGGCCGACGAGCGGTGCGGTGTCCACTTCGCTGGCCATGGGACGCAGCCTAGTCACAGGGCCCGCACCGTTCTACGGCCTCGGGGCCGGACTCGTACTCCTCGCGTCGACTACACGACTAATGGTTGCGCGTGGCCGACATACGTCGTCCTACCGATCCCCCGAGAACCCGGTGGTGAAAGTCTTCGGAGGTCGTCAGGCACCGGACCAGGGAAAGGGTGGGTGCGATGTTGATCACCACGCCCGTGGGGAGCCGGGAAGCAGTAGTCGCGGTGTGCCGGCCACTGCCGGAGGAACGCCGCACGGTGACCGTCCTCTTCGTCGACATCGTCGGCTCGACCCGGCTTGTCGAGCGGCTCGATCCGGAAGACCTGCGGGCGTTGCAGCGCGCCTACTTCGGCACCGTCGCCTCGGTGCTGCGCCGCTGGCGGGGCGTGGTGGAGAAGTACGTCGGCGACGCGGTGATGGCGTTGTTCGGCGCGTCCGCTTCGGACGGCTTCGACGCGTACCGGGCGGTGCGGGCCGGGCTGGAGATCCAGGCCGCGCTGGACCGGCGGCGGCCCGCCGGGATCCGGCTGCGCGTACGGGTCGGCGTGGCGACCGGCGAGGTGCTGCTCGACCTGGCCGGCGCCCACGACGGGGGCCACGGCGCGGCGAGCGGCGCGGTCATCACCACCGCGGCCCGGCTCCAGGAGCACGCGCCGCCCGGTGGTGTGGTGGTCTGCCCGGTCACCCGCGACGCGGTGGCCGGCCTGATCGAGCAGCGTCCACTCGCCACCATGACGCTCGCCGGCAAGTCGCTGCCGCTGGACGTGTGGCGGGTGACCGGTCCGGCCGGGCGCCGGCCGGCGCGGCACCGCGCCCCGCTGGTCGGGCGGCGGCGTGAGCTGGCCACCGCGGCCGAGGAGGTGACCGCGGCGCTCCGGCAGCGGCGCCCTCGGTGGATCTCGCTGGTCGGGCCGCCGGGCAGCGGCCGCAGCCGGCTGCTGCACGAGGTGATCCGCGCGGTGTCGCGGGTGGACGGTGTCCCGGTGCGCCGGCGCGTGGCGTACTGCCCGCCGTACCCGGCCGGCGAGCTGGCGCCGCTGGCCGACCTGCTCCGTACCCGGGTCGAGGCCCGCCACCCGCTGCCGGGCGCGGCCGTCGCCGACGGTCCGGGCGGCGGGGCGCTGGCCGCGTTCCTGGCCGCGCCGCACGACGACACGGCGGCGGCGCGGGCCGTGGTGGCCTGCCGGGAGGCGCTGCTCGGCCTGGCCACCGAGGCGCCCGTGGTGGTGGCCGTGGACGACCTGGACCGGGCCGCGCCGGCGCTGCGCCGGTTCCTGCGCCAGCTCCACGTCGCGGCGAGCGACCGCGGGCTGCCGCTCGCGGTGGTCACCACGTACGGCTCCGGGTCGGCCGACCCGCTGCCCGCCCCGGGAACCCGGCGGATCCCGCTGCGCCCGCTGGGCCCGCTGGAGACCGGACGGCTGCTGCGGCACCTGCTCGGCCGCGCCGGCCGGCCCGCCGCGCTCGCCGCGCGGCTGCTCCCGCTGGCCGGCGGCAGCCCGGCCGTCGCGGCCGCGTACGCCCTGACCGACCCGGCGGACGAGCCGGCCGGCGTGCCCGCCGCGGTGCGCCGGCTGGTGGACGCCCGGATGGACCGGCTCGACGGCACGCACCGGGCGGTGCTGATGGCCGGCGCCGCCCGCGGTGGCCCGGTGGCCGCCGCGACGGTGGAGGCGATGCTCGGCTGGCCCGCCGGCCGGGCGACACCGGTGCTGCGCGCCCTGGCGGTGGCCGGACTGCTGCGCCCGGCCGCGACGGGTGGGTGGACGGTCGAGCCGCTGGTGGCGCGGGTGGCCGCGCACCGGCTCTCCCGGGCCGTACGAGCGGACTTCGCCCGCCGCCTTCGCACCGCGTCGCAGGGCGGCGACATCGGCGCTCCGGACGCGGTGGCCGACGGCGATCGACTCGCCGCGCGAGCCGGTCTCCGGGCCGTCGGCGTGGCCGGAACGCCGGGCGCGGTGGCCGGTGGCGGACCCGCCGCCGCCCGGGCGGCCGGAGCGGACGCGGGCCGGCAGCCGGCCCGCGTCCCGGAGGACACCGCTGCCGGCTTCGCGCCGGCAGCGGGAACCGGTGTCCCCACACGGGACACCGACGAGCGGGGCATCTGCCCGCTCGGGGCGGGGCGGTCGCGCCGGTCGGGTGGAGGGGCCCGACCGGCGCCCGTCCCGCCGGACCGGGGCGACGCGCTCCGGGCGGTGCCCCGGTTGCCGGCCCGGGCCGGCCCGGCGGCGCCCGGCGATCTCACGGCGTGGCCCGGGTGGCGGACCGTCCCGTTACCCCGAGCCGCGGCGCGGCCCGAGGGGGTGGGCCGCGCGCGGCGACGAGCCGGGCCCGGCGGGTACGCGCCGGGGCTCGCCGCATGAGCGTGACGTCCGGGTCGGAGCGGGCACGGGGCCACTCCGGCCCGGACGGTCACCAGCCGGGCAGCACCAGGGCGACGGTCGCGGGAGGCGCCGGGGCGTCAGTCGCGGGCGATCGTGCGGCTGCGCCCCCGGAACTCCGCCACCACCTCGTCGCCGCGCCGCACCGTGACGTCGTAGATGCCGCTGCGGCCGTGCCGGACCCGCTCGGTGGCGTACGCCTCCAGCACGTCGCCCTCGCGCACCGGGCGCAGGAAGCTGATCTCGCCACCGGCCGCCACGGTGGCCGGACCGTGACTGTTGCAGGCCAGCGCGAACGCCGTGTCGGCGAGCAGGAACACGAAGCCGCCGTGCCCGATCGCGTGCCCGTTGAGCATCGCCGGGGTGACCCGCATCCGCGCCACGGCCGCGCCGTCGCCGGCCGAGACGAGCTCGATGCCGAGCCCCTTGGACGCCACGTCGGCGTCGAACATGTCGTGCGCCGCGGTACGGCCGCCGTCGCCGGCCATGTCAGCACTCCCGCCGCTGGTCGACGATGCGGCGCATCTTGCCCATCGACCGTTCGACGCCGTCCGGTTCGATCACCCGCACCGCGACGGAGACGCCGATGGTGTTCTTGACCTGCTCGGCCAGGGCCACGCCGGCCCGCTCGGCCTCGTCGGCTGCCGCGTCCGCGCGCCGCTCCACGTGGACGGCGAGTGTGTCCATCCGCCCCCGCCGGTCGAGCACGCACTGGAAGTGCGGCGACAGGGCGGGGGTACGCAGGATCAGCTCCTCGATCTGGGTCGGGAAGACGTTCACCCCCCGGACGATCATCATGTCGTCGGTCCGCCCGGTGATCTTCTCGATCCGCCGCATCGGGCGGGCCGTGCCGGGCAGCAGCCGGGTCAGGTCGCGGGTGCGGTAGCGGACGACCGGCATGGCCTCCTTGGTCAGCGAGGTCAGCACCAGCTCGCCCCGCTCCCCGTCGGGCAGGACCTCCCCGGTCACCGGGTCGATGATCTCGGGGTAGAAGTGGTCCTCCCACAGATGCAGGCCGTCCTTGGTCTCCACGCACTCGACAGCCACACCCGGGCCCATCACCTCCGAGAGCCCGTAGATGTCCAGCGCGTGCATGTCCAGGCGCTGCTCAAGCTCACGGCGCATGTCCTCGGTCCACGGCTCGGCGCCGAAGATCCCGACCCGCAGCGAGGTGGCGCGCGGGTCGACGCCCTGGCGTTCCATCTCGTCCACGATGGCGAGCATGTAGCTCGGGGTCACCATGATGACCTCCGGCGCGAGGTCGCGGATCAGCATCACCTGGCGTTCGGTCATGCCGCCGGAGACCGGGACGACAGTGCAGCCCAGCTCCTCGGCGCCGTAGTGCGCGCCGAGGCCGCCGGTGAACAGGCCGTAGCCGTACGCGACGTGCACCCGGTCGCCGCGGCGGCCACCGGCGGCCCGGATCGAGCGGGCCATGAGCTTCGCCCAGGTGTCCAGGTCGGCGCGGGTGTAGCCGACCACCGTCGGGCGCCCGGTGGTGCCGGAGGAGGCGTGCAGGCGGGCGATCCGTTCGCGGGGCACCGCGAACATGCCGAACGGGTAGTTCTCCCGCAGCTCGGCCTTGGTGGTGAACGGGAAGCGGGCCAGGTCGGTCAGCTCGCGCAGGTCGCCCGGATGCGCGCCGGCGTCGTCGAACGCGCGGCGGTAGTGGGGCACGTTGTCGTACGCGTGGCGCAGCGAGTGGCGCAGCCGGTCCATTTGCAGGGCGCGCAGCTCGTCGACGCCGATCCGCTCGACGGGATCCAGCTCGTCCGGACGAGGGGTGCGGTCCTGCACGGCTACCTCCTGGCGCGACGGGCCCCGGACGCCGGGCGCTGCGCCCACCGTACGCCCGCCCTCCCTCCCCCGCCCTCCCCCGCCACCCTCTCCCCCGCGATCTTGCACTTGCCGCCCCTCGGGTGTCCCCTTCGCGCGCAATGCCGGGGCCGAAACCGCAAGATCGCCGGAAGCCAAGGGCCGGGGTTATGCTCTCGGTGGCGGTGGGGCCCGCCGTTCCGGCGGGTGCCGGGAGAACCGCGACGTCGCCAACGGTCCCTGCCAGTGACGAGTCCTGGTGGGAGGTGCCGTGTCCGATCCCCGCGTCGATCCGGACGTCGACCTGCGCGTACCGGCCGACCGGGCGGAGCTGCCCGCGCACCCGGCGGCGGTGCTCGGCGTGATCGCCGCCGGTGGCGTGTGCGGCGCGCTGGCCCGGGCCGGCGCGCAGGCCGCCGTGCCGCACCAGCCGGGCGGCTTCCCGTGGGCCACGTTCGCCGTCAACGTGACCGGCTGCCTGCTCATCGGCGCGCTGATGGCGGTGCTCGCCGCCCGTGCGGCCCACCCGCTGACCCGGCCGTTCCTCGGCGTCGGCGTGCTCGGCGGGTTCACCACGTTCTCCGCGTACGCGGTCGACGCGCAGCGGCTGCTGACCGACGGCGCGGCCGGCACCGCAGGCGTGTACCTGGCCGCCACGGTGCTCGCCGCGCTGGTGGCGGTCGCGGCCGGGGACCTGGTGACCGCGCGGCTGCTGGCCGTCCGGGACGGGAGGCGACGGTGACCGTCCTGCTGATCGCGATCGGCGCCGCCGTCGGCGCCCCGCTGCGCTACCTGACCGACCGGGCGGTGCAGTCCCGGCACGGCTCACCGTTCCCGTGGGGCACCCTGGCCGTGAACGTGGCCGGGTCGCTGCTGCTCGGCGCGCTCCTCGCGGCGCCGGTCGGCCCGGAGGTGACCGCGCTTGTCGGCACCGGCTTCTGCGGCGCGCTGACCACGTGGTCGACGCTGAGCTACGAGACGCTGCGCCTGGCCCGCACGGCGAAGCGCCGGCTCGCGTACGCGAATGTGGCGCTCAGTGTGGCCGCGGGCCTCGGCGCGGCGTTCCTCGGCTACGCCCTCGTGACCGCGGTGGCCGGCTGAGCGCGCCGGTCAGCGGGGCGGACCGTCAGCGGGCCCGGCGTTCCGGGTGCGCCCGGTTCCACGCCCGCATCCGCTCCGGATAGCCGGTGCGGGCGGCCTCGTACAGCGGCAGCGCGTGCTTCTGCGCAATCTTCGCGGCGACCCGCTGCGAGCCGGTACGGCGGCGGATCCACTCGCCGTCGTGCGCGATGGCGACCACAGTCGTGTCGGTGGCGGTGGTCTCCGGTTCCAGGTAGAACTCGACTCCGCTCCGGCTGGTGACGAACGCCTCCAGCTGCGCGAGGTCCTCCCGGTTCGCCTCGCGGTCGAGCTTCGTCGGGGTCGTCGGGTCGGCGGCCCGGCGGCTGAACCAGCCCATGCCCGCCTCCTCTCCTCGGCGTTCGCCCCAGTGCAGCACGCCCGCCTGGCAGGCGGCTGGGAGCCCGGTGGGAGTCGACTGGGCCGGCTCGGCCGACCGTCACCCCCGGCTCAGCCGACCTTGACCCCTGGCGCGCCGGCCGGCGCGTCCGGCGCGGCGGGGCGCTCCCGCAGCACCGGCACCAGCGCGAGCGTGGGCAGCAGGAGCAGCGGCACCACGCCGAGCGCGGACAGCACGCCGAAGTGGTCGCCGAGGAAGCCGAGCAGCGGCGGGCCGGCGAGGAACGCGGTGTAACCGATCACCGCGACCACGCTCACCCGGGCCGGGGCCTTGTCCTCGTCGTCGGCGACGGCGCTCATCCCGACCGGGAAGCCGAGCGAGGCGCCGAGCCCCCACAGCGCGACGCCGACCACGGCGAGGGGGCCGTTCCCGGCCAGCACGGCGAGCGCGGCGCCGGCGGACGCCATCGCGATGGTGGTGAACAGCACCGGCACCCGGCCCCATCTGTCGATGGCGACGGTGCCGACGGTGCGGCCGATCGTCATGCCCACCACGAACACGCCGAACACCGCGGCGCCGACGGCCTCGTCGACCCCGTACCCGTCGACGAACGCCACCGCGAGCCAGTCGTTGGCGCTGCCCTCGGTGAACGCCATGACCAGCACGAGCAGCCCGATCAGCAGGGTGCGGGGCTCGCGCCAGGCAGCCAGCAGCGCCTGCCGCCGGGCCGCCGGCTCCCCGGCCCCGGCCGTCTCGGCCGTGGCCGCGAGGAAAGCCCGGGCGCCGAGCAGCGTGCCGGCCAGGATCAGCACGGACAGGACCGGCAGGTGCACGCCGACGGGTACGCCGAAGTGCGCGGCGCCGGCGCCGAGCCCGGCCCCGGCCACCGAGCCGAGGCTCCAGGCGGCGTGGAACCGGGGCAGGATGGTGTAGCCGAGGCGTTTCTCCACCGCCGCGCCCTCGACGTTCATCGCCACGTCGCACAGGCCGGAGCCGAAGCCGAACGCGGCGAGGCCGAATCCCACCCCGACGACCGAGCCGGCCAGGCTGGCGGACAGACCCGCCACGGTCAGGCCGAGCGAGACGAGCACCACCGAGACGGCCACAGTGCGCGCCGGCCCGAGCCGCTGGGTGACCAGGCCGGCGGTCGGCATGGCCAGCAGCGAGCCCGCCGACGCGCAGAGCAGCAGCAGGCCGAGCCGCCCCGGGTTGAGGTCGAGCGCCTCCTGGGCCGCCGGGACCCGGGAGAACCAGCTCGCCACCGCGAGCCCGTTGAGGGCGAAGACGACGGCGACGCCGTTGCGGGCGGTCAGCACCGCCCGGGGCGCCGGTGGCCGCTTCCCGGCCGGCGCGTCGATGGTCCTGCTCACGGTGCGGTGGTCCCTTCCCCCGTCTGGTTCCCGACGACAATCGCACACCTGAGAGCGCTTCCACCACAAGCGCGGTTATGGCTTAGCCCATCCGCGCCCGAGCAGGCATGATGCGGACATGGATACGCCGACCGCACGGCCCGCCACCCTCGAAGACGTGGCCCGCGACGCCGGGGTGTCCCGGGCCACCGCCTCCCGGGTGCTCGGCGCCTACGGGTTCGCCTCGACGGACGCCCGCGCCCGGGTGCACGCCGCCGCCGAGCGCCTCGGCTACGTACCGGACGTCACCGCCCGGGCGCTCGTGCGCGGGGCCGGAGTACGCCTGGTGGTGGCCGTGGTGGGCCGCGACGACACGGTGCTGGACGACCCGTACGTGCACCGGGTGGTGGGCGCGGCGTCGCGGGTGGGCGCGCCGCACGGCCTCGGGGTGGCGCTGGAGTGGCTGCCGCTGGCCGACCCGTCGGGGCTCTCCCGGCTCGGCGCGGACCGGGGTGTGTGCGGCGTGATCCTGGTCAACACGACCCAGGCCGCGCTGGACGCGGTGCCGCCGAGGCTGCGCGGCCGGGTCGTCTCGATCGGTCAGGGCTCGGCGACGGTGCCGTCGTTCGACGTGGACAACGCCGGCGGCGCGGGCGAGGTGCTGCGTCACCTGTACGCCACCGGCCGGCGCCGCATCGTCATGGTCACCGGGCCGCGCTGGCTGAGCTGCGCGGAACGCTCGGTGACCATGTACCGGGAGCTGATGCGGGAGTCCGGGTCGCCGGAGCGGCTGGTCAACGGCGACTTCACCGTGGCGCGGGGCGGCCGGGCCGCGCTGGAGGCGCTGCGCCGGTGGCCGGACGCCGACGCGGTCTACGCGGCCAGCGACGCCACCGCGTTCGGCGTGATCGCCGCGCTGCGCGGGCGCGGCGTGCGGGTGCCGCACGACGTGGCGGTGGCCGGGTTCGACGACCTGCCGTACGCCGCCGTGAGCAGCCCGCCGCTGACCACGGCGACCCATCCGGTCGACCGGATCGCCGCCGCGGCGGCCACGGCCGTGCTGACGCGCGCGCCGGTCGCCCCGAGCACCGCGTTCCCGTCGACGCTTGTCGCCCGGGAGAGCGCCTGAGCGCCGGTCGTTGCCCACCGGCGGCCCGGACGGCCTGGCCCAGGGTCCGCAGCGCGTCGCCCAGCTCGGCGGGGACGGGAGTGGACGGATAGGGGCCGGTCGGCCCTGGCCGCCGCCGCGCGCCTGCCGGTCAATGGGTACGGGCGAAGGAGGGGGTCCGATGGGCGGTGTCATGACGTGGATGTACCGGGGCGGCCGGCCGAACCGGCCGGCCCGGATGTTGAACACGCTGTCGGCGTGGCAGTACGGCGCCGGCCTCGCTCCCCGGCACTGGATGACCATGGAGGTGCCCGGCCGCCGCACCGGGCGGATCGTCTCGGTGCCGATAGTGGTCGCCGATCACGACGGCGAGCGGTACGTCGTGTCGATGCTGGGCGAGCGGGCCAACTGGGTGGCGAACGTGCGCGCCGCGGAGGGCCGGGTGGTGCTGCGCCGTCGCCGCCGTGAGCCGGTCCGGCTGGTCGAGGTGCCGGTGGCACAGCGGCCACCGATCCTGCGCCGGCACCTCGCGCTCGCCCCCGGCGCGCGCCCGCACGCGCCGGTGGACCGGCACGCCCCGCTCGCCGACTTCGCCCGGGTCGCCGCCGGCATCCCGGTCTTCCGGATCGTCGCGGCGGAGCCCTCGGCGCGGTGACCGCGGCTCACGCTCCGGTGAACGCGCGCAGCAGGGTGCGTACCGCCGCTCTGAGGTCGTCCCGGCCGGCCGGGGTGCCGGGCGGTGGGGCGGTGGGGCGCTGAGCGCGCCCGCGCCGACGCTTACGCCGACTGGCAGCCGCCGGGCTGATCGCCGGCCACCGGCCGGGCCGACCCGGGACCGTCGGCGAATCGGAGTCGTGACAATCCTTCAGAATATCGATCGCTCGCGTTTTCGAGGTCGTCCGAAAGGGAGAGGTGGCCGGTAAGATCGGCGACAGAACTGCGACCGATCCCGGACTGCCCGGCGGCCGGCGTCAGCTCACACTGAGCGCATGAATACGAGACTCCGCCGCAGCCGGGCATTCCGCCTCGCGGCGTGTCTCGCCCTCGTGGCGATATTGAGCGGCTGCATGCAGCTCAACCTCGGGCTGACAGTGAACGACGACGACACCGTCTCCGGTCAGCTCCTGCTCACCGCGCCGAAGTCCGTGCTCAGGCAGCGCAACCCGGACCCGGCGGTCGCCTTCGCGCAACTGCGGCCGAACATTCCCTCACTTCCGCCCGGGGCGGAGAGCCGGTACGAGGACGCGACCTCGTACGGCATTCAGATCACGTACCGGAAAACGCCGCTGGCGCAATTCACGAGCGAAAGCGTGAATCTTGTTCGAGACGATGATCTGTATCGCTTCTCGCTGCCGCTGGACCCGAAGAAATATGGCGGGATGATCGGGCAGCAGGATCCGCGCCAGCAGCAGGCCTTCATGACCCTGATGGCGTTCGAGATCTCGGTGACGTTCCCCGGCCGGGTGCTCGACACCAACGGCACGGTCACCGGGCGCTCGGTCAGCTGGAAGGTGGTCGCCAACCAGCCCAAGCCGGCCGAGCTGCGCGCCGTCGCCCAGGCGCCCCCGCCGCCGGCCACCAGCCCCGCCGCGGTGGTGACCGGGAACGGCTCCTTCCCCTGGCTGCCGGTCGTCGGCGCCGTGGTCGTCCTGCTGCTGGTCGCCGCCGTGGCGCTCGTGCTGCTGATGCGGCGACGGCGCTCCCGCGGCGGCCCGGGCGCCACCACCGGCCCGGGCGCGCCCGCCGGCACCGCCCCGGCCACCAGCGGCGCCCCGGCCGCACCCGACGCGCCGGCCGCACCGACTCGACCCGCCGGTCCGCCGGCCTGAGCCCCACCGACCACCGACGGCGTCCGCGCCGGCGGCCCACCAGGACACCGGGCGGACCCTGGGTCACGTGACCCGGAACGCCGCCGCACCATCCCACCCCGACCGCACCACCGCACCATCGGAAAGAAGGGGATCGCCGTGAACGATCTCTTCACCTGGGCCGCCCTGGGCAGCCTCACCGGCGCCAGCGCCGCCACCCTGCTCGCCACGAACGTCATCGGCGGGCTGATCGGCCCGAGCGGCGACAAGGCCCGCAAGTGGATCGCGCTGGGCTTCGCGCTCCTGCTGTCCTACCTGACCGCCGTGTTCGCCACCGACGCCGGCCCGGAGAAGTGGATCATCGCGTTCTTCAACGGACTGGTGATCTTCTCCGCCGCGCTCGGCGTCAACCAGCTCCCCCCTGGCAACCGGCAGGCGACGCAGGCGTCGCCGACCCAGCTCGCCCAGGGCCGCGAGCCCCGCTACGTCCGCTCCTGGGTCTGAGAGAGGTGACCCCCATGATCTTCGGCATCCTCAGCGCCGCCGTCCAGGTCGTCTTCGGCGCCGTACTCGGGCAACTCGCCGCCGGCACCGTCGGCCTGCTGGTCGGCGCGGTCGTCGGGCTGCTCCTCGGCGCGCCCTTCGGCTGGGCGTCCGCCTCCGCCGGCACGTACGGCCCCGACCCGAAGGGGATCTTCCTCTTCGTGGTCGACCACACCTGGAGCCTGCTCAACACGTTCGCCGGGGCGCTCTTCCTGGCCCTGCACCTGGTCTTCGGCCACCAGCTCGACCGGATCGTCTCGGCCGGCAGCGGCCGGGTCAACGTGATCGAGGGCGTCTCCCCCCGGTACGCCACCACGATCGGCACCGTGTGCGCCGGGTCCAGCCCGGGCATCCAGCGCCACGAGGACGTGCACGTGTTCCAGGCCCGGCTGCTCGGCCCGTTCTACCTGCCGCTGGTGGCGCTCAACTACGTGCTGTTCACCATCGCCCCGGTGTGGCTGCTCTGGCACGACCACACCAACGCGCCGATCAACCGGTTCACCCGCTACTTCGAGATCGGCGTGTACCCGCACGTCTGGAACGAGGCCATCGCGTACCGGATCCAGGGGACGCCACCGCGATGACCGGCGCGATCGAGGCGGCCGTCGCGGACGTCGCGAGCTGGCTGACCGGAGCCGCGGGTGAGCCCGTACCGGTCGGTCCGCCGCGCGACGACCCCGACGGCGGCCTCACGCTCTGGCCGCTGGAGCTGCGGCCGGCCCGGCAGACCGCCACCGGCGGCGCGGCGCGCGAGCCGTACCGGTTCGTGGTCCGGCTGCTGGTCGCGGGCGGCGGGCCGGCCGCCCTCGCAGCCCTGGACCGGGTGCTCGCCGCCGCCACCACGGCGGGCCGGCCGGAGCTGGTGCTCGCCACCGGCGACCCGGCGCTGTGGCGGGCGCTCGGCGTGGCGCCCCGGCCGGCGCTGCTGCTGGACGTGCCGGCCCGCATCGACCGGCCGGCCCCGATCGCGCCGCCGGTGCGGCACCCGCTGCGACTGCGGCAGCTCGGCATGCGCACGCTCGACGGCCGGGTGGTCGGCCCGCAGGACCAGCCGCTCGCCGCCGTCCGGGTGGAGCTGGTGGGCAGCGCCCAGGCCACCGAGACCGACGCCGCCGGTCGGTTCCGGCTGGCCGGCGTGCCGCACGACCCCGACTCGCCGGACGCCCCGGTGCGGATCCGGCTGATCGGCGCGGGCCGTGTCCACACCGCCGAACTCGACCCGGACGGCGACCACCTGATCGTCGTCCGCGCCCCCGACTGACGTCCGAGGAGGACCGATGCCCACCTACTTCTCCCCCGGCATCTACGTCGAGGAGGTGCCCAGCGGGGCCCGCCCGATCGGACCGGTCGGCATGAGCACCGCCGCCTTCGTCGGGGTCGCGCCCAACCGGACCGCCCACGTCGGCGAGGCGCTGGCGGTGAACAGCTGGACCGAGTTCCTGCGGCTGTACGCCGACGGCGAGCACCTGGAGAGCACCCCGCTGGCCCGCGCCGTGTTCGGCTTCCTGGACAACGGCGGCACCCGCTGCTGGGTGGTGAACGTCGGCGAGGGCGGCCGGCTCACCGGCACCGGCGGGCGGCGCGGCGGTCTGGATCTGCTGGAGGCGATCGACGAGGTCTCCATCCTGGCCGCCCCCGGCTACCACGACCCGGTCTCGCACGAGGCGCTGATCAGCATGGCCGAGCGGCTGCGCACCATGGTGGCGATCTGCGACCCGCCGCCCGAGGTCACCGACGTCTCCCGGCTCACCCGGGTCGCCACCCCGGGCAAGCCGCCCAAGCCCGCGTCGGCCGGCTCGGCCGCGTCGGCCGACAAACCCCCGGAGGGTACGCCGGGCGACGCCGACGACGAACCGCCCGGCACCGGCGGCGACCGGCCCCGGCAGTCGGACTTCGCCACCTTCTACTTCCCGTGGATCCGGGTCCGCGACCCGCTCAGCGGCGACCTCGTGCTCACCCCGCCGAGCGGGCACGTCGCGGGCATCTGGGCCCGCACCGACGCGCTGCGCGGCGTGCACAAGGCGCCCGCCAACGAGCCGGTACGCGGCGCCGTCGACCTCGCGTACCGGGTCACCCGCCCCGAGCACGACGTGCTCAACCCCAAGGGCGTCAACGTGATCCGGTTCTTCGCCGGGGAGGGCATCCGGCTGTGGGGCGCCCGCACGCTCGCCGCCGAGGCCAGCGAGTGGCGCTACCTGAACGTGCGGCGGCTGTCCATCTCCATCGAGCAGGCCATCGCCAACGGCACCCGCTGGATGGTGTTCGAGCCGAACGACTTCACGCTGTGGCGCTCGATCCGCCGCGACATCGGCGCGTTCCTCACCCGGGTGTGGCGCGACGGCGCGCTGCTCGGCCGTACGCCCGAGGAGGCGTTCTTCGTCAAGTGCGACGAGGAGACCAACCCGGCCGACGTCCGCGACGCCGGAATGGTGGTGGCCCACATCGGCATTGCTGTGGTCAAGCCCGCGGAGTTCGTGGTGTTCAAGCTGAGCCAGTGGGCCGGCGGCACCGAGACCGAGACGATCGGAGGCTGACATGCCCACCACCGCGACGCCGCAGCCGGGAGCGCCCGTCGACCCGTACCGGGCGTACCACTTCAAGCTGCTGATCAACGGCGTCACCAACGGGCACTTCACCGAGGTCAGCGGCTTCGAGGTGGCGATACCGGCGCTGTCGTACCGGGAGGCGGGCAACGAGCGCATCCGGGCCGTGCCCGGCCAGGTGGAGTACGCCCCGGTCACTCTCCACTTCGGCCTGACCAGCTCACGGGAGCTGTGGGACTGGGTGAACGCGGCGGCGAAGGGCACCGTCAACCGGCGCAACGTGTCGGTGGTGCTGCTGGACCCGGCCGGCACCGCCGAGGTGCTGCGCTGGAACATGATCAACGCTTGGCCGACCCGGTGGCGGGGCGCACACCTGAACACCCTGTCGCAGGAGATCGCCATCGAGGCGCTGACCCTGGCGTACGAGGGTCTGGAGCTGGAGGCCGGCGGTGCCGCCGCCCCGGCGACCGCGTGACCGGCTGGCCCGCGCGCTGCGGGCCACCGCCGACCGCCTGTCCGGTCCGGGCCCGGCCGCGGACGTGCCGCCCTCCCCCGGCCAGGCTCCCGAGCACTGGCGGCGCCTGGTGGCGGCGCACGCCCCCGGACTGCTGCGCGACCTTCCCCCGCCCGCCGATCCCCCCCTGCCCGCCGATCCCCCCGCGCTCTCCGCCCCTTCCCCGCCCTCCGCTCCTTCCCCGACCTCCGTCGAACGGCGCCAGAGGGGCCGGTGGCGCTGGATGGCCCGCTTGATCAACGGACTCGCCGCTTCCCGCAACGGCCCGCCGAGATCTTGGTACGAAAGGGCCCCCATAGGGGCCGTTTCCTACCAAGATCTTCCGCAGGTCTTGGAGGGTGGGACGGGGATCTCGGAGGGTGGGAGATCCGTGGAGCGGGTCGGACGGGGTGCGGCGCTGCCCGGGCCGGGAGTGGCGTCCACACGGGTGGATGGTGGGGAAGGCACGGCGGGGGCGGAGACCTTTCCGCCGGCGGTGGACACTCGGTGCCGCTCGGGCCAGGCGGTACGCCCGGACGGTGCCAGGTCACGTGAGGACGCTCCGGCGTGCGGGTGCGTAACGTCACGCGGCCCGGCCGGATCGGCGTGCCTCGCCGAAGGATCCGGGTCGCGGGACGCCCTCGGCAGACCACGCACCCACGGCACCCCGGCCACCGGCAACGGCACCGGACCGGCCACCGGCAAGGGCACCGGCACCAGAGCCACGGCCATAAAACCCACAGCATCCGCCGGCACCGGACGAACAACAGGTGGAGCAACCAGTAGCGCCGGCAGCAGTGATCGCAACCGCACCGACAGGTCCACCGGCACCGGCGCGCCCACCAGCGCCGACCGGCGCACCGGCCCGGCCAGCAGCCGGGACACGGTCGGATCGCCCGGTCACGTAAGCTCCGGCGAACCGGACCGGCCGGCGCCGTCCGAGCGGCGGCCCGACCTCGATCGGGTGGACGCTCTCCGGAACCTCGCACAGCTCGACCGGGGCCGGGCTCGGCACCGGGACGACGGAGCGGACGTGCCGCCCGATCGAGGGGACGTGCTCCCGCTCGTCTTCGCGGCTGCGCCACTGTCGTCGCCTCCCGGACCGGCCACACCCACCAGGGGCGATCGAACCGGATCGGCGAACGGTCGCGACGGGGCCGGGGACGGAACCGTCGCCCGGTACCCGGGGCGGGCCGCCGGCTC
Organism: Micromonospora sp. TSRI0369; assembly: GCF_001905625.1. Classification (NCBI taxonomy): domain Bacteria; kingdom Bacillati; phylum Actinomycetota; class Actinomycetes; order Micromonosporales; family Micromonosporaceae; genus Micromonospora; species Micromonospora sp. TSRI0369. Next base: position 685,167 of record NZ_LIVU01000003.1, on the reverse strand, counting down.
ACCGCACCCGGACGGGCACGACCCGGCGTCCGGCGGCGAGTCCTGGGCGAGGCAGGGGCAGCGGGCCGGACGGCCCACGTACGGCGGCCCGTGGCCGGCGCTGCCGGAGAGCTCCGGCCCGATCCGCACGACGGGCCCGGTGTCGACCGGGATGGCGGAGGGCGGCGGGCCAGGCGCGGACCCGTGGCCGGCGCTCCCGGCCGAACCGGCGTGGCAGCCCTCGCGCACCACGCCGTGGAGTGACACGGCCCGGCTGGACCGGGAACAGGCGGGTGACTGATGGAGCGCGTCGCCTTCCTCGTGGACGAGTCCGGCACCCGGGTCGACTGCCTGCTCAACCCGGAAACCGTGCAGGTGACCCGGCTGGCCGGGGTACGCCCGCGCGGCGGCCCGGACGGTCCGCTGACCGGTGCCGGGCTGGCCGACGATCCGCTGGTCTTCACCGGCGGCGGCCGTACCGAACTGGTCCTCGATCTGCTCTTCGACGTCGACTTCGTGGAGTCGCCGGCCCGGCCGCAGGACGTGCGCGCGCTGACCCGGCCGTTGTGGATGCTCGCCGAGAACTCGACTGTCGAGCACGGCTGGCTGCGCCCGCCGCTGGTCCGCCTGGTCTGGGGCAAGACCTGGAACGTCCCCGGCGTGATCACCGCGATCGCGGAACGCTTCGACGCGTTCACGCTCACCGGCACACCCCGGCGTTCCTGGTTGCGGCTGAAGCTGGTCCGGGCCGCGGAGAGCGCCGAAGCGGCACGCGCCGGATTCGAGGAGGAACTGGCCGCGGCGAGCACCCCTGCCGTCGCGCCCGGCTCGGCGGTGGTCGCCGCCGCCGACGGCGCGGCCGAGCCGGGCTGGTCCGGGGTGCGCTTCGACCTGCTCGCCCACGACGCGCTGGGCTCGCCGCTGCGCTGGCGGCTGCTCGCCGAGCACAACCGCATCACCGACCCGCTCACGGTGCCCGCCGGCACGGCGCTGGCCGTGCCGCCGGTCGGCGCCGCCACCGTCCCGCCGGATGCCGTCACCACAGGGGGTACGCCGTGAGCCGGGCCGCCCTGGTCACAGTCGACGGCCGGCCGCTGGCCGACCCCGCCCGGCTGCGCGCCGTCCGGGTCGCCGCCCGCCTCGACCGCCCGGCGCAGTGCGAGCTGACGTTCGCCGCCGCCCCGGGCGCGGGCCCCCTCGACCCTCCGGTACGCCCCGGCGCCACAGTCGACGTGCGCCTCGACGGGCAGGCGGAGGCGCTGTTCACCGGTGAGGTGACAGCCGTCGAGCGGGAGTACGCCGGTGACGGCGTGCCGCTGGCGCGGATCCGGGCGTACGACCCGCTGCACCGGCTGCGCAAGCGGCAGGAGCTGCGGGTGTTCGAGTCGGTGACCGCCGCCGAGCTGGCCGCCGACCTGTGCGCCGGGCTGGGGTTGAGCGTGGATGCCGAGGACGACGGGCCGCGCCTGGACCGGCTGCTCCAGCACCGGCACACCGACCTGGACCTGCTGTGCGAGGTGGCCGGCCGGGCCGGGCTGCACCTGGGCGTGGACGGTGACCGGTTGCGGCTGTTCACGCTGGACGGCTACGGGGAGCCGCTGCCATTGACGCTCGGCGAGACGGTGCACGCGCTGCGGATCACCGAGAACCTGGACCGGGCGGGCGCGGAGTGCGCCGTACTCGGCTGGCACCCGCAGCGCGCCGAGGCGCTGAGCCAGCGCGCGGACGAGGCGCGCAGCGGACGGCGTATCCCGCTGCGCCCCGAGCCGGGCGACGTGGGCGCGGACGGCGTCCGAACCGCTGTCGACCAGCCCGGCCGCAGCGACGACGAGCTGGCCGCGCTCGCCCAGGCCGGGCTGGACGCCCGGGTGGCGGCGTTGGTCACCGCCGAGGGCACCGCGGAGGGCGACCCGGCGCTGCGGCCCGGCCGGCGGATCGCGCTGGCCGGCGTCCCGGAGCCGCTCGCCGGGGTGTACGTGCTCACCGAGGTGGTGCACACGGTGGACGCCGACGGGCACCTGACCCGGTTCTCCACGGCGCCGCCCGGCCCGCCGCCGTCGGCCGCGCCCCCGGCGGCGACTGTCACGCTCGGCACCGTCACCGACGTCGACGACCCGGACGGGCTGGGCCGGGCCCGGGTGACGCTGCCCGCGTACGGCGATCTGGACGCCGGCTGGCTCGCGGTGCTCTGCCCGGGCGCGGGCCGGGGCAAGGGCATCGTCGCGCTGCCCGATCCGGACGACACGGTGCTGGTGGCGCTGCCCGGCGGCGAGCCGGCCTCGGGCGTGGTGCTCGGTTCGCTGTTCGGCGCGGTCGAGCCGTACGACACCGGGATCGTGTCCGGCCGCTCGCGCCGCTGGTCGATGCGGACCGGCACCGGGCAGTCCATCGTGATCGACGACGACGGGCGCACGCTGCGGCTGGCCACCGACGCGGGCAGCTTCGTCGAGCTGCGCCCCGAGCTGACCACCGTGCACGCCGCCGGTGACCTGGTGCTCTCCGCGCCCGGCCGGGCCGTCGTGGTGCGCGGGCGCACCGTCGACTTCCTGCACGCCCCGGCGGCCGAGGACGCCGAGACCGCCGCCGCCCAGGCCCGTACGCTCGCCCGTTCCGCCGGAGGTGGCTGATGCGCTGGATCCACCGCGACTCGCTGATCACCTGCGGACACGACGGGCGGGTGAGCAACCGCCCGTCCCAGCAGTGGGTGACGGTCCAGGCCGTGCCGGTGCTGACCCGCCCCGACCCGGAGGGGCGCGACATCACCGCCTGCCCGAACTACGGCCCGACGATCAAACTGTGCCTGCACACGCTGACCGTCACAGTGGGTTACAGCACGTGGGTGCGGGTGGACCGGCAGCCGGTGGTGCTGTCACACCTGGACGGCCTCACCGACGGCACCCCGCCGGGCACCGTGCACCACCAGGTCCGCGACGTGCGGCAGAGCTTCCTCGGGGCGGACGCATGAGGGCCTTCCGCTTCGTCGGCGCCGGCTTCGACGCCGGCCGCGCCGGTGGTCTCGCGCTCACCGCCGCCGGCGGGCTCGCCATGACCGACGGCGACGAGACGGTACGCCAGGCGCTGTACCTGCTGCTGTCCACCACGCCCGGGGAACGGCTGATGCGCCCCGGGTACGGGTCGCGGCTGCACCGGCTCGTGTTCGCGCCGAACGACGACACCACAGCCGGGCTGGCGATCCACTACGTGCGGCAGGCGATCCGCCGCTGGGAGCCCCGGGTCGAGGTGCTCGACGTGGACGCCGGCCCGGACCCGGACGACCCGTGGCGCCTGGTGATCCGGCTGGACTACCGGGTCCGGGCCAGCCTCTCCCCCGGCCACCTGGTGTTCTCCGTCGACCTGCTCCCCGCCGACGAGGAGACCGCAGACGAGGAGGGCACGTCATGACGCTGCCGGTGCCGCACCTGGACGACCGCGCCTTCCTCGACCTGGTCACCGAGGCACGGGACCGCATCGCCCGGTCCTGCCCGGACTGGACCGACCTGTCCGCGCACGACCCGGGCATGGCGCTGGTGGAGGCGTTCGCCTACCTGACCGAGGTGATGATCTACCGGCTGAACCAGTTGCCGGAGAAGGCATACGTGGCGTTCCTGAACCTGCTCGGCGTCACCCGGCACCCACCGGCGGCGGCCTGGGCGGACGTGCGCCTGACCCGTACCGGCCCGGACCGAGGCCCGGTGCGGGTACCGGCCGGCACCCGGGTCGCCGCGGCCCGCGGCGCGGACCCCCGGCCGGTCGTCTTCGTGACCACCGAACCGGCGGTGCTGCCCGCCGGGGAGACCACCGTGACGGTACGGGTGCACCACTGCGAGCCGGTCGAGGCGGAGCTGCTCGGCACCGGCACCGGACAGCCCGGTCAGGTGTTCCGGGCCGCCCGCGCGCCGCTGACGCGTACCACCGAGGCGCTGGACCTGCTGCTCGGCGTGGAGGTGCCCGCGGGCTCGGTGGAGCTGGGCGCGGCGGCACGCGAGCACGAGGGCCGCACGTACGAGATCTGGCGGCCGGTGGACAGCTTCGCCGGTGTCGGCCCGCAGGCGAAGGTCTACCTGGTGGACCGGGCGTCCGGGGTGGTCACGTTCGCCCCGGCGCTGGACCTGCGCCCGGTCGTGGACGCTGCGGCCGTCGAGGGGGCGGCCGGGGCGACCACAGTGGCGGCGGTGCCGCCGGCCGGGCGGCAGGTGCGGCTCTGGTACCGCTGCGGCGGCGGGCCGGCCGGGAACGTGGCAGCGGGTGTGCTGACCAGCCTGCGCGACCCGCTGCCCGGGGTGAAGGTGGACAACCCGGCGCCGGCCACCGGCGGGCGGGACCTGGAGTCGCTGGAGTCGGTGCTGGCGCGCGGGCCGTACGAGTTCTTCGCCCAGCAGCGCGCGGTGACCGCCCGGGACTTCGAGATCCTGGCCACCGGCTCCGGGGCGGTGGCGCGGGCGCGGGCGTTCACCCGGGCCGCCGTCTACAGCTTCGCCCGGCCCGGCGAGGTCGAGGTGGTGCTGGTGCCGTACGTGCCGGACGCGGCCCGCCCCGGCGGACGGCTGCCGGTGGAGGTGCTGCGCGAGCACGAGGTGGAGGAGGCCCGCCGCCGGGTCGAGGCCGACCTGGAACGCCGCCGCGCCCTGGGTACGGCGGTGCGGGCGGGCTGGGCCCGGTACAAGGCGGTGTCCATCCAGGCCCGGGTGGTGGTGCGCCGCGAGGAGGACGTGGACGCGGTGCGCCGCCGCATCCACGACCGGCTGCACCAGACGCTCAGCCCGCTGCCCACGCCGCTGAACCCGGCCGGCTGGGCGTTCGGCGAGCCGCTGCGCGCCTCGAACGTGTACCGGATGCTGGAGCACGCCGAGCCGGGCGTGCGCTACGTCGAGTCGGTGCGGTTCGTGGTCGACGAGGCCCCTGACGCGCAGGTGCGCACCGTGGCGGTGGACCAGTACCAGGCCGACACCTGGTACGCCGGCGGCGGCCCGGTGCTGTTCCGCTCCACCAACGCGGGGGCGGGCTGGGAACCGGCCGGCCGGTTCGACGGCGAGACCGTGGTGCGGGTGGTGCCCGCGCCCGCCCCGGTACGCCCCGGCGTCGTCCCCCGGGCCGGTTCGGTGGCGGTGGTGACCACCCGCGACGCCGGAGGTTCCCGGGTCCGGCTGAGCACCGACCTGGGCGAGACGTGGACGCTGCTGACCGACCTCGACTCCGGCGTCCGCGATCTGGCCTGGATCGACCGTGACGGCACCGGCGCGCTGCTGCTGGCCACCGACGCGGGCCTGTACGAGGTGCCGCTGCTGCCCGGCGCGGTGCCGTTGCAGATCCTGGTCGACCCGGCCGACGCGGACCGGGGCTTCTACGCGGTGCGCGCGTTCGTCTCCGAGCGCGGCGCGCCGGGGGTGGCGGTGGCCGCGCAGGCCGGGTTCGGGGTCTACCTGTCCACAGCGGCCGGACGGCCCGGCACGTTCGCCCACGTCGGCCTCGCCAACGTCGACAACCGGGTGCTCGCCGTGCAGTACGACGGCCCGGCCACGCTGCTGTGGTGCGGCGCGGGCGAGCCGGACCCGAAGAAGCCCGGGCAGGGCTGCCACCGCACCCGGCTGTTCGAGTCGGACGTGAAGTGGCAGTCGATGGCGTCAGGCTGGATCGGCGGCACCTGCCGGGACCTGGCGTTCAGCGGCCCGCTCGCGCTGGCCGCGACGCAGAGCGGCGGCGTGGTCCGGCTCGACACGCTCGCCGGGCAGCCGCAGTGGTCGCCGGTGATGGTCAACTGCGGGCTGCCGCTGCGGGACCGGACCCGGTTCGTCCCGGTCGACGCCATCGCCGCCACCGCGCCCACCGGCACGTCAGGCGCCGGGCGGCTGGTGCTCGCCGGCGGTGAGCGCGGCGTGTTCCGCAGCGGCGACGGCGAGGACTGGACGGCGAGCGCCAACCAGGCCACCGCCGACGTGGTCACCGTCCCCGGCACCTGGCTGCTCTGCTCCGGCGAGCACGACATCGAGGTGGTGCGGCAGGATGCGCCGAGCGGCGATTGAGCGGCTGCTGCCCGCCGCGTACCAGCGGGCCGCCGGCCGGGGCAGCGTGCTGGGCGCGCTGCTGGACGTGATGGAAGCGCTGCACGCCCCGGACGAGGCGGTGCTCGCCGACGTCGACGCGCTGTTCGGGCCGTACCGGACGCCGGACGGGTTCGTGGCCTACCTGACCCGCTGGGTGGCGATGGACCACGTGGTCGCCGCGCCCCGCGCCGACGCGCCGCTGCCGTTGCCGGTGGGCCGGCTGCGGGACCTGGTGGCGCACGGCGCGCTGCTGGCCCGGTGGCGCGGCACCCCGTACGGGATGCGGACCGCGCTGGAGCTGGCCACCGGAGTGACCGGCTTCGTGCTGGACGAGCCGCCCGAGCGGCCGTTCCACCTGGTGGTGCGGGTGCCGCCGGCCGCCGCCGACCGGCTCGCGCTGGTCACCCGCATCGTCGAGGCGGAGAAACCGGCCGCGGTCACCGTCGAGGTCGTCGCCGCCCCGGCCGACGTCGCGCCACCCGACCCGGTGCCGCCCGACCTGGGGCCGCCGGACCCGGTGCCGCCCGAGCCGGACGTCGCCGAGCCCGCCGCCGGGGTCGCTTCGGTGCGCGCTGTCGGCCGGGCCCACGTACCAGCACCCCTGCCCCACGATCCGCCCGAGGAGCCGTCATGACCACCGAATGGACAGTCGTCGCCGCCGCCGAACAGTTCACCCTGGACGCCCGTAACAACGGTGAGCTGACGTTCACCGTGTCGAACCCGGGTACCGCGCCGGACACCGTCGTCTTCGACGTCGCGCCCGGTGAGGGCAGCCAGCGGGCCTGGTTCACGGTGGCCGAGCCGCAGCGGGTGGTGCCCGGGCAGGGCTCGGTGTCATTCCTGGTCCGGCTCGCCGTGCCGCCCGGCACGCCGCCCCGGCGCTACGACATGAGCGGGTTCGCGTACTCGGCGAACACCGCGCCGGAGGAGAGTTCCCGCTCCAGCGGACGGGTCACGTACGACGTGCGGGCCGTCGTACCCCCGAAGCGCGCGCCGTGGCCGTGGATCGCGGCCGCCGCGGCGCTGGTGCTGGTCGTGGCCGGGGTGGTGGCCTGGCTGGTGACCCGCGGACCGGACACCCCGGCCCCGCCGCAGGCGAATGCGGTGACAGTGGAGGCGGAGTCGCTCGTCTCCGGCGCGGCGGTGCAGTCCCCCACCGGCGCGAAGGCGGAGGTGGTGGCGCAGAAGAACTGCTGCGACGTGGTGTGGTCCGGTGACGCGCAGCTGTTCTTCCTGGGCCGGGCCGTGGGCGACCGGGTGACGGTGCAGGTGGACCTGCCGGCCGGCGGCACCTGGCGGTTTTCCACCGTGCGGACCACGTCGTTCGACTACGCCAACACGATCTGGCTGGTCGACGGCCGGCAGGTCGGCGACACGTTCTTCGGGTTCAGCCCGACGGTGGTCCGCACCGACGAGGTGGACGTGGGCACCGTGGAGCTGACCCGCGGCCCGCACAAGCTGACGCTCGTGGCGGTGAGCAGAACCCAGGGCACCGACAGGTACTTCGCCGGAGTGGACGAGATCCGCTTCACGCCCGTCGTCCGGCCATGACAACCAGGCAGAAAGTGCTGCTGGTGGCGGTGGCAGTGCTGCTGGTGGCGCTGTACGTGGTGGCGGTGGCCGGTCGCCGCGACGACAGGGGCGACCCGGCGGCCGGGCCGGGCGCGCTGGCTCGCCTGGGGCGCGGATCCGGGACGGTCGACCCGGCGACGGTGGCGGTGACGTGCCTGCCGCCGGCCGCCGAACCGGCCACCACCGCCGACGGGGTGACGCTCACCTTCGGGACGGTGTGCCGGCTGCGGGTCGCCGACCCGGGCGCGCTGCGCACGCTCGTGCTGCGCGGCACGACACCGTTCCAGGTGACCGCCCGCGCGCCGGGCGACGCGGACGTCACGGTCACCGACGAGGTCGCCCCCGACGCGAACGGCCCGGCGGTGGCGAAGGTGGCCGTGGACCGGGAGACCGAGGTGCTTCTGCGCTGTCCGGGAGGTGGCGGATGCGCCGTCACGCTGGCCCGGTCCTGACCGGGACGGAGACGCGGTATGGGTGAGTTGCGCAAGCCGTTCCTGCTGCTGGCCCTGCTCGCGGTGGCGCTCGTGGTCGGCGTGGAGCTGGGCGCGGCGGCGCTGACCGGCGGCGGCGACGCCGGCGGCGCGCTGCGGGACAGCGCCGGGCGGCTCGGCGTCGAGCTCGGCGACGTCGGCGCGGTGTCCGAGCCGTCCGGGCGCGGCATCGGCTATCTCGCGCTGATCGACGTGGTGGCGCTCTGGACGACCGGGCTGTTCTGCCTGAGCCTGGTGCTGCCCGACCGGGTGCAGGGCCGGGTGCAGGGCGTGGCCACGCTCGTCTTCTCGATCGTGCTGCTGCTGGTGTCGCTGGTTCTGCTGATCGTCGCGTTCGTCGAGCTGACGGTGATGGTGTCGCTGTTCCTGGCGCCGCCGTTCGGCACACTGGCGTACCTCGCGGTCTGGGGCTTCTTCCCGGTCGACGACGCGGCGGTGCTGCTCGGGCTGGCGCTGCTGCTCAAACTGGTCTGGGCCGCTCTGCTGCTCGCCGCCCAGCCCCGGTTCCTGCGCAACAAGGGCCTCGTCGCGCTGGTGCTGACCACGCTGCTGTGCACAGTGGTGTTGCAGTTCCTGCACGCCCTGGTGCCGGTGATCCTGGTCAGCATCCTGGACGACCTCGGCGCCGTGGTGTTCGCCGTGGTGGCGCTGATCTGGGCGCTGGTGCTGCTGATCGGGTCGATCCCGGCGATCGTGAAGGCGGTCCGGACCACGGCGACGACGTCCGGCCGTACGGTCAGGTGACCGCGCCGCCGGCCGCGAGCGTGGCCAGGCGCGGCAGTTGCGCCGGGTCGGTGAGCGCCGACCCGACAGCCACCACGCGCGCCCCGGCGGAGAGGAAGTCACCCGCGTTGCCGGCATCGACGCCGCCGGTGGCCACGAACCGGGCCTCCGGCAACGGCCCGGCGACAGCGCGGAACCACGCCGGGCCGAGGCTGACCGCCGGGAACGCCTTGAGCCACACCAGGCCGTGGTCGAGTGCCCGCTGCGCCTCGGTCGGGGTGGCCACGCCGGGCAGGTGCGGCACGCCGAGACCGGCCGCCGCGTCGGCCACCGCCAGATCCAGGCCCGGGGCCACTGTGAACGCCGCCCCGGCGGCCACCGCGTCGTGGACCTGCGCCGGGGTACGCACGGTGCCCGCGCCCACGATCCGGCCCCGCCGCCGCCCGGCCGTCACGGCGGCGCGCAGCGCCGGCACCGCTTCCGGGGTACGGATGGGCACCTCCACCACGGCGATGCCGAGATCCCAGGCCAGTTCCGCCAGCCGTACCGTCTCACCGGGCGGCAGGTCGCGCAGGATCACCATCACCCGCGCGTCGCCGAACAGGGCCTCGAAGTCGTGCCCGCTCATCCTCTGCTTCCTCCCCTGACCTGCTCGGTCCACATCGTCTCCGGCAGCGCCAGCGCCCGCGCGATCGTCTCCGGGTCCGGCGGCGGGGCGGTGTCGCCCGGCACGGCCAGCACCGGCGCCGCGGTCAGGTGCCCCAGCCGCAGGCAGGCTCGCAGGTCCAGGCCGCGCAGCAGCCCGGAGAGGAACCCGGCGGCGAACGCGTCTCCGGCGCCGACCGGCTCGACCACGTCCACGGGCAGCGCCGGCACGAACACCGCCGGCCCGGTACGCGGCAGCGCCGTCGCGCCGACCGGACCGTCCTTCACCACCACCAGCTCCGGGCCGGGCAGCAGCGCACGAACAGCGGCCGGATCGTCCGCCGACCAGAGCACTGCCGCCTCGTCCAGGCCGACCAGCACCACGTCGGCGCGGTCGGCCAGGTCACGCAGGACCGGGCCGGCCCGGTCGGCGGGCCAGAGCGACGGGCGGTGGTTCACGTCGAAGCTGACCCGGGCGCCGGGCAGCGCCCGCCCGTTCAACGCCGACACGAGCAGGTCACGGCAGGTGCCGGAGAGCGCGGCGGTGATGCCGGACAGGTGCAGCAGCCGCGCCCCGGCCAGCCCGGGACGCGCGAGGTCGGCGGCGCCGAGGCGGCTCGCGGCCGACCCGGCACGGTGGTAGTGCACGCGGGTCCCGTCCGGCCCCGGATCCTTCAGGTAGAGCCCGGTCGGCGCGGCCGGATCCACTGTGACCAGGCTGACGTCCACGCCAGCGGCGGCGACCTCGGCCACCACCCGGCGGCCGAACGGGTCGTCGCCGACCCGGCTGACCCACGCCGTGCGGTGCCCGAGCCGGGCCAGCCCGGCCGCCACGTTGGACTCCGCACCGCCCACGCCGACAGTCAGTCGCGCGGCGTGCTCCAGCGACCCACCGTCATCCGGGGCGAGCACCACCATCGTCTCGCCCACGCAGACCACCTCCGGCCCGCCCGCCGGGCTCACGGCGTCACCCCCAGGCGGGCCGACACGTCGGCCGGGTCGAGGTGGCCGTCGGCGACCAGCACCCGGTGCCGGTTGTGCCGGGGCCGCCCGGCCGCGACCACCGCCGGGCTGTCGAACGCGTACGCCACGCAGACACCCGGGTACATCGCGGTGCGCACGAACCACCTGTCGCCCGGCCCCAGACCGGTGAACACCAACGTGTACGCGCCACCGCCGGGCGCCGAGGCGGACATCGCCAGCCAGGGCGCGGCCGAGCCGTTCACCGCCTCCTCACCCGCCGCCTCGGCGGTGCGTACCCGCGCTTCCCTGTCGGCCACGGCACGCCAGAAGAATCCGCCGTACCCGGCACCGCCCGGGCGGCCGTTCGTGGCCGGGCTGCCCAGACGCACGTCGGCGCCGGTGGCGGAGGTGAGCGTGGCGGACAGGTCCAGCCACCAGGCGTCCTCCCCGGCCGGGGTGGCGGTGATCCGCCGGTGCTCGCGCAGCAGCACCCGGCCGTGCCGGTCGCGCCACTCCAGGTCGTGGTCGAGCCGGTCGGCGGTCCGCTCCCGCCAGCCGGTGTGCGCGATGACGCCGTGGTCGTCGCGCCAGGTGTAGCCGGTGCCGCGCACGTATGTCCGGCCGCCCCACAGGTTGACGCCGTCCACGTCCTGCACGGTCAGTGACGCGCCGAGGTGCCAGACGTGGTCGGCCGGGAGCGCGTCGGTGACCGGGGTGCCGGCCCGGGTCCGCACCGGATGCAGGTACGGCCGGGGCCCGTGGCGCAGGTCCAGGTCGGGGCGGACCAGGTACCGGGCCACCTCGGCGCCGTCCACCACCAGCCGGGGTTCGGCGTCGGCGTCGTCAGAGCCGGCAGCGGCGGAACGGGGTTCGGCGGTCACGTCGGGTCCGGGGCGGGGACCGGGCGGCGGGCGTCGAGCGCGTGTAGCGCCGCGAGGGCGTACCCGCCGAGGATCGGCACCGCGACCGGCGTGACCAGCACGCCCAGCAGCACAGCCAGCGCGCAGATGCCGGAGGCGGCGGCCCACACGCCGGGGCGCTGCGGGCAGGAGCGCGCCACCCGGCGGGCGGCCGTCCGCCAGCCCCGGCCGCCGGTGCGTCCGACCGCGACGGCGACCAGGCCCGCGTACCCGAGCACTGCTGCCACCACCACGGCGGTGAGCGCGAGCGCGGGCCCGCCGCCGGGCACCCGGCCGGTGGCGAGCGCGACCAGGTCGGCGGCGAGCAGCGCGACGGCGGCGAGCGCGACGGCGCTGACCGCCAGCCCGGCGGGCAGCGCCCGGCCGAACCGGGCCAGGCTGGTCCGCGCGTCGGGCCAGGCGCCGGTGACCGACCGGTCGTGCAGCGCGGCACTGGCGGTGGCGAGCGCCGGGGCGAGCGTGAGCACCGGCAGCGCGGCGAACGCCACGGCGAAGCCGAGCAGCGCCAGGTCGGTCGCCTCGCGCAGCGTGTCCCGCCAGTCGCCACGGGCCGGCACGGCATCGGGGTGGGCCGGCACGGCGGTCATCCCTTCAGCCCGCTGGTGTTGATGCCCTCGACGAGCATCCGCTGGAAGGCCAGGAAGAACAGGAACACCGGCAGCAGCGACAGCACCGACATGGCGAACATCGGGCCGACGGCGCTCTGGCTGGTCGAGTCGATGAACAGGGTCAGCGCCACCGGGACGGTGTAGTCCTCCAGGCTGGACAGGAACACCAGCTGCCGGAAGAAGTCGTTCCAGGTCCAGATGAACGAGAAGATCGCCGTGGTGACCAGCGCCGGGCGGCTCAGCGGCAGGATGACGTGCCGGAACACGCCGTACGGGGAAGCGCCGTCGATGGTGGCCGCCTCGTCCAGCTCGCGTGGGATGCCGCGCATGAACTGCACCATGAGGAAGACGAAGAACGCCTCGGTGGCCAGGAACTGCGGCACCAGCAGCGGCAGGTACGGCCAGTCGCCGCCGACCAGGCCGAGGCTGCGGAACAGGATGTACTGCGGCACGATCAGCACGTGCCCTGGTAGCAGCAGCGTCCCGATCATGACGGTGAACCACAGCTTGCGCAGCCGGAACCGCAGCCGGCCCAGGGCGTACGCGGCGAGCAGGCAGGACAGCGCGTTGCCGACGACGGTGAGCCCGCTGACCAGCGCGCTGTTGAGGAAGAACCGGCCGAAGCTGATGTCGAAGTTGGTCCAGCCGTCGAGGTAGTTGCCGGGGGTGAACCGTTCCGGCAGCAGGCCGACGTTGTTGACGATCTCGGCCTGCGACTTGACTGACGTGCCGAGCATCCAGAACAGCGGGTAGAGCACCACCGCGACGATCGCCACGAGCACGACGAGCCGCAGCACGTTCCGGCCACTGCCCGGCCGGCGGGTGGCAGGGAGCACCGTCATGAGTCGTCTCCGTCCGAGTAGTGCACCCAGAACCGGCCGGTGCTGAAGAAGACGGCGGTGATCACGCCGATCGCCAACAGGAACACCCACGCCATCGCCGACGCGTAGCCCATCTCCAGGTCGGTGAAGCCGGAGATGTAGAGCTTCAGCGTGTACATGAGTGTGGAGTCGACAGGGCCGCCGGTGCCGTTGCTGAGCACGAACGCCGCGGTGAAGCCCTGGAAGCCGTTGATCGTCTCCAGCACCAGGTTGAAGAAGATCACCGGGGAGAGCATGGGCAGGGTGACCGCGCGGAAGCGCCGCCACGCCCCGGCGCCGTCCACCGCCGCCGCCTCGTACAGCTCGGTGGGCACCTGCTTGAGCCCGGCCAGGAAGATCACCATGGGCGCCCCGAACTGCCAGATCGCCAGCACCATCAGTGTCTCCAGCGCCCAGTCCGGGTCGCTGACCCAGGGCAGCCCTTCGACGCCGAACAGGGCGAGGAACGAGTTGAACGCGCCGTCCCGGTTGAACATGTTGACCCAGACGATCGCCAGCGCGACGCTGCCGCCGAGCAGCGACGGCAGGTAGAACAGGCTGCGGAACAGCCCGACGCCGCGCCAGGCCCGGTTGAGCAGCAGCGCCACGCCGAGCGCGGCGGCCAGCTTCAGCGGCACCGCGATCAGCGCGAACGTCAGCGTCACCCGCACCGCGTGCCAGTACGACGGGTCGGCGGTGAACATCCGCTCGTAGTTGGCCAGCCCCACCCACCGCACCTCGGACAGCGGCGTGAGGATGTCGTAGTCGGTGAAGCTCAGCCAGAGCGACAGCAGCATCGGGATCGCCGTGACGCCCATCAGTCCGATGAGCCAGGGCGAGAGGAAGACGTACCCCGCCAGGCCCTCACCGAGCCGGGCCCGGCCGGCCCGACGCCGCGTGGGGCGAGGGCCGGCCGGTCCGGTGCGCGGGGTCCGGCCGGGCGCCGTGGTGAGAGCCACGGGACCGGTCCTTTCGTGGGTCAGGCGATCGCGGACTTGCAGGCGGTGACGAACTGCTCCGCCGCCTGGGCCGGGGTGGCGCGGCCGTACTGGGCGTTCTCGGCGGCCTTGACCAGCTCGGACTTGACCTTGCTGTGCCCCTTGATCGGGACCTGGGGCGAGGCGCCGAACTTCTGCGCCAGGTCGGACTCGACCTGGATGGACTGCTTCATGGCTGGGTCGGTGGCGGTCTCGCTGACCTTGGCGCGCAGATCCATGTTCGACGGCAGACCGCGGTCGGTGCCGAGCAGCGCGACCGCCTCCGGGTCGTTGTTCAGGAAGTTGATCACATCGACGGCGACGTCCTTGTGCTTGCTGCCCTTGAACACCGACCAGTACATCGAGGCGCGCGCCCACTGCGCGCTCGGGTCACCCGGGTACGCGACCACGCCCAACTCGTCCTTGGTGTTCTTCTTCAGGTCCGGCATCTGGTTGACCCACACCCAGGAGGTGGCCGACTTGCCGGTGACCACGAGTTGCTTGGTGATGTCGCTGGAGTTGCCCTCGTGGATGACATCGGGCGTCGGGGTGGCGCCCCGGTCCCGCGCGCCCTTCCACAGCTCGAACCACTTCGTCACGTCCTCGGCGGTGAAACCGAGTTCCTTGCCGTTGTACAGGTCCTTGCCCTGCTGGCGCAGCCACACCCAGAGCGCCTTGTAGTCGGCGCTCGGGTCCTGGGTGCCGGGCACCTTCGTCTTCTTCGCCACCTGCTCAGCCCAGGCGATGTGCTCCTCCCAGCTCATCCCGGTGGTCGGCTCGGGCAGCCCGTTCTTGGTCAGCAGCGTCTTGTTGTAGACCAGGCCCTGGGTGTTCTCCCCGGCGGCGACCCCGGCGAGCTTGCCGTCCACCACGCCGTACTCCAGCAGGCTCTTGGGGAACTTCGACACGTCGAGCTTGCCGGAGTCCTGGTAGCTGCCCAGGTCGAGCGTGGTGCTGCGGCCGGCGTACTCGGCCAGGTAGTTGTCGTCGATCTGGAACAGGTCGGGCGGGTTGCCGCCGGCGGTCAGCGTGGCGAGCTTGTCGAAGTAGCCCTGGTTGGCCTGCCAGGTCTTCTCGAACGTCACGTCCGGGTGCTTCTTGGTGTAGAGGGCCAGGGCGTCCTCGGTGAGCTTGGCCCGGGCCTCGCCGCCCCACCAGAAGACGGAGAGTTTGACCGGGCCGCCGTCGTCGCCGGCGGAGTCGTCGCCGCAGCCGGCCGCGCCCAGGGCGAGCGGCACGGCGAGCGCGACGGCGGCCAGGCCGCGCACGAGTCGGCGTCGGGTCATGGGGGTACGGTGATGCCGCCCGGCGGGTACGCCGGCGGTGGGGGACGTTGCGGGGTGCATCTGCGCTCACTCCTCGGCTGTGGGAGGCGACGACGTCACCGGCGGCCGTCCACGGGCCGCCCGGGTCCGCAGGGCTGTGCGGGCCCGGGCCACCTGCTCAGGCCCCGGTGCCGTCCCGGCCGGGCGCGGGAACGGGCCCGGTCGAGTCGCGGACGACCAGTTCGGTCTGGAGCATTACCTGTGCGGTGGTGCGACGGTCGCCGGCCGCCGCGCCCCGGCCCCGGGCGCCGCGTGGCGCGTCGGAGTCGAGTTGCAGCAGCATGTCGACGGCCGTCCGGCCGGCGGCCGCGGTCGGCGTGGCCACCGTCGTCAACTTGGGGCGGGTGAGCCGGCTCAGCGCGATGTCGTCGACGCCGACGACGCTCACGTCGTGCGGCACCCGCGTCCCGAGCGCGTCCAGCCCTTCGATCAGGCCGATCGCCATCAGGTCGTTGTAGGCGAGCACGGCGGTGACGCCGCTGCGGCGTACCTGTTCGGCGAGCGCGCCGCCGCCGGTCTCGGTGGGCTGGTTGGGCCCGAGGACTGTCAGCTCCGCTGAACCGCTGCGGGCGGCGGCGGTCGCGGCGCGGCGCATCTCCCGGGCGGTCCACGAGCCGCGCGGGCCGCCGAGCAGCGCGATCCGGCGATGACCGAGCCCGAGCAGGTGCTCGATCGCGGCCCGGGCGCCCTGCCCGACGTCCATCATCACGCAGGGCAGGCCGGCGACCTGGCGGTTTATCACCACCACCGGAACCTCGCGGCTGACCTGCTCGATCAGGCTGTTGCTCATCCGAGGACTGCACAGCAGCACGCCGTCGACCTGCTTGGCCAGGGCGTGGACCAGGTCCTCCTCGGCGACCGGGTCCTCGTTGGTGTCGGCCACGAACACGTGGTAGTCGCGGTGCCGGGCCTGCCCCTCCGCCGCCTTGATCAGCGGCGGGAAGAACGGGTTGGCGATGTCGGCCACGATCAGGCCGATGTTGTGCGTACGGCCGGTGATGAGGGCCCGGGCGGCCCGGTTGGGCCGGTAGCCGAGGTCCTCCGCGCAGGCCAGCACCCGGACCCGGGTCTCCGGGTTGACCAGGTGCGGGGCCGAGAACGTACGGGACACGGTGGAGATGTGCACACCGGAGGCGCGGGCGACGTCCCGGATGGTGGCTGGCACGGCGGGCTCCCTCGTCCGATGTGGTGGGGGTCACGGGTGCCGCCCATTAATGCAAACGGTTGCGCCCGTGTCAACGGTCCATTGTTGCGGCTCGATTGCGTCGACGGTCCCGGTGGGCGTGTGAAACCTCATCAATACGGATGGATAGGGCGGCTTGGCCGTCATCCGTTGACGACGTATCCATCGTCGTGGTTTCTTCGGCTGCAAACCTTTGCAGCCGACTGCCGGGGAGGCCGACGCCATGTCACCACCGGCCCGGGAACGGGTCCGCCACGCCCTGGTGGGCGCCGGGGCGCGCGCCGAGATGTTCGTCCGCGCCCTCGCTCTCGACCACGCCGACACCGCCGAGCTGGTCGCGTTCGCCGACGTCAACCAGAGGAGGATGGACGCGCACAACCGCTGGCTGGCCGAGCTGGGCCACCCGCCGGTGCCCACGTACGCCGCCGGCGACTTCACCACCATGCTCGCCAAGGAGCGCGTCGACGTGGCGCTGGTGACCAGCGTGGACGCCACCCACGACGAGTACGTGACGGCGGCGCTGCGAGCCGGCTGCGACGTGATCGTCGAGAAGCCCATGACAGTCGACGCGGAACGGTGCCGGCGCATCCTGGACGCGGTCGCCGAGACCGGCCGCCGCGTCACAGTCGCGTTCAACTACCGCTACAACCCGCTGCACGAGCAGGTCCGGCGGCTGCTGGCCGACGGCGCGGTGGGCGAGATCGGGTCGGTGCACTTCGAGTGGCTGCTCGACGTGCGCCACGGCGCCGATTACTTCCGCCGCTGGCACCGCGACAAGTCCGTCTCCGGCGGGCTGCTCGTGCACAAGTCCGGCCACCACTTCGACCTGGTCAACTGGTGGCTCGACGCGCGCCCGGTCGACGTGCACGCGTACGGCCGGTTGTTCTTCTACGGCGCGGACGGCCGTCGGCACGGCTACGCCCGCGACTACGACCGGGCGCACGGCTCCCCCGCCGCCGACGGCGACCCGTTCGCGCTGCGCCTGGCCGACCACCCGCGACTGCGTGAGCTGTACCTCGACGCCGAGGCCGAGGACGGCTACCACCGCGACCGCAACGTCTTCGCCCCCGGCGTGACCATCGAGGACGACCTCGCCCTGCTGGCCCGCTACGACACCGGCGCGACAATGACCTACCACCTGACCGCGTACGCCCCCTGGGAGGGCTACCGGGTGATGGTCAACGGCAGCCGGGGCCGCCTCGAACTGGAGGTGACCGAGAGCGACCACGTCAGCCCGGCCGTCGCCGGAGCACTCAAGGGCGCGGCGCTGCACGGCGACGAGGCCGCCGTCGAGCAGGGCGCGGCCCGGCTCACGCTGCGCCCGTTCTGGGCGCCGCCGGTGGAGATCCCGGTCGACGGTTGGACCCGGCGCGGGCACGGCGGCGCGGACGCCCGGATGACCCGGGTGCTGCTCGGCGGCGAACCCGACCCGCTCGGCCGGGCCGCCACCGCCCGCGACGGCGCGCTGGCGCTGCTCACCGGCCTGGCCGCCAACCGCTCGCTGGAGACCGGCGCGCCCGTCCGGGTCGCCGACCTGCTCACCCTGCCCTGACCGAGGAGCCCGCCCCCGTGCCGATCATCTCCCCCAGCGATCTGCTGCTGCCCGCCGAGCCCGGCCTGCGCGCCCTGGCCCGCGAGCTGTACGCGCTCGCCGCGCAGCAGCCGATCATCTCCCCGCACGGGCACGTCGACC
Source organism: Micromonospora sp. TSRI0369 (assembly GCF_001905625.1). Classification (NCBI taxonomy): domain Bacteria; kingdom Bacillati; phylum Actinomycetota; class Actinomycetes; order Micromonosporales; family Micromonosporaceae; genus Micromonospora; species Micromonospora sp. TSRI0369. The sequence goes on along the minus strand of NZ_LIVU01000003.1, from coordinate 667,187 downwards.
CCGGGCTGCTGGCCGAGGACCAGCCGTTCCCCGACCCGGCCCGGCTGCTCGTCGTACCCGACCACTACCTGACCCGGATGCTGCTCAGTCAGGGCGTACCCCCGGCCGACCTGGGCGTGCCCAGCGTCGACGGCAGCCCGGTGGAGACCGACGGGCGGACCGTCTGGCGGCGCTTCGCCGCGCACTGGCACCTGTTCCGCGGCACCCCGTCACGGCTGTGGCTGGAGCAGACGTTCCGCAACGTGTTCGACGTCGACACGCCGCTGAGCCCCGCCACCGCCGACACCGTCTACGACGCGCTCGCCGCGCGCCTTGCCGAACCGGGGTTCCGGCCCCGGGCGCTGTTCGAGCGCTTCGGCATCGAGGTGCTCGCCACCACCGAGTCGCCGCTGGACGACCTGGGCCGGCACGCCAAGCTCGCCGCCGACGGCTGGGGCGGGCCCGGCGGCCGGGTGGTCACCACGTTCCGCCCCGACGACGTGGTGGACATGGAGTTCGGCAACTGGTCGGTCAACGTGGACCGCCTCGCCGAGGTCTCCGGCGAGGACACCGGCACGTACGCCGGCTACCTGGCCGCGCTGCGGGCCCGGCGGGAGGCGTTCGCCGCCGCCGGGGCCACCTCGTCCGACCACGGGCACCCGACCGCCCGTACCCTCGATCTCAGTCCGGCGCAGGCCGCCGCGCTCTACGACAGGGGCCGGCGCGGCCTGGCCGACGCGGCCGACGCGGAGGCGTTCCGGGCGCACATGCTGCTGGAGTTCGCCCGGATGTCGCTGGACGACGGCCTGGTGATGCAACTGCACCCCGGCGCGGTCCGCAACCACAACCGGTGGCTGCACGCCCGGCACGGCCGCGACGTCGGCGGCGACGTGCCGCAGGCCACCGAGTACGTGCACGCCCTCGCCCCGCTGCTGGACGCGCACGGCAACGACCCGCGGCTCACAGTGGTGCTCTACACGCTCGACGAGGACACGTTCACCAGGGAACTCGCTCCGCTCGCGGGCGGCTACGCGGCGCTGCGCCTCGGCGCGCCCTGGTGGTTCCTGGACTCCCCCGAGGTGCTGCGCCGGTTCCGCGAGGCGGTCACCGAGACGGCCGGCTTCTACAACACCGCCGGGTTCGTCGACGACACCCGCGCGTTCTGCTCCATCCCGGTACGCCACGACGTGGCCCGCCGGGTCGACGCCGGATTCCTCGCCCGCCTCGTCGCCGAGCACCGGATGACCGGGGACGAGGCCGCCGAGACGATCGTCGACCTGGCGTACCGGCTGCCGAAGCAGGTCTTCAAGTTCGGAGGTGGGCCTTCATGACCACTATCGCCGACGTCGAGGTGCACGACGTGCGCTTCCCCACCGCCGCCAGCGGCGACGGCTCGGACGCGATCAACCGGGGCGACTACTCGGCCACGTACGTGGAGCTGACCACCGACGGCGGGCCGACCGGCACCGGGTTCACGTTCACCAACGGGCGGGGCAACGAGATCACCTGCGCGGCGGTCCGCGCGCTCGCCCACCACGTGCGGGGACGCACCGTCGCCGAGATCGCCGCCGAACCTGTCGCGTTCTGGCGCTCGCTCACCGCCGACGTGCAACTGCGCTGGCTGGGGCCGGAGAAGGGGGTGATCCACATGGCCACCGGCGCGCTCGTCAACGCGGTCTGGGACCTGCGCGCCAAGCTGGCCGGCAAGCCGATGTGGCGCTTCCTCGCCGAGGCGCCCACCGACGAACTGGTGGCGACCGTGGACTTCCACCACATCACCGACGCGCTCACCCCGGACGAGGCGGCGGCCATCCTCGACAAGGGACGCGACGGCCTGGCCGACCGGCTCGCCGGGCTGGAACGCGACGGGTTCCCGTCGTACACCACCTCAGTGGGCTGGCTCGGCTACCCGGACGAGCGGGTGCGCGCGCTGACCCGCGACGCGTACGCCGCGGGGTGGCGCGCGATGAAGATGAAGGTCGGCGGCCGGATCGAGGACGACCTGCGGCGGGCCCGGATCATCCGGGCCGAGATCGGCCCGGACGCGCTGCTGATGATGGACGCCAACCAGGTGTGGGACGTGGACGAGGCGATCGCCGCGATGGGCGTGCTCGCCGCTGTCGACCCGTACTGGATCGAGGAGCCCACGCACGCCGACGACGTGCTCGGCCACGCCCGGATCGCCCGCGCGGTCACCGAGCTGACCGGCGGACGCTGCCGGGTCGCCACCGGCGAGGTCGCCGCCAACAAGGTCATCTTCAAGCAGCTGCTCCAGGCCGAGGCGATCGGCGTGATGCAGATCGACGCCTGCCGCGTCGGCGGCGTGGACGAGGTGCTCGCCGAGCTGCTGCTGGCGGCGAAGTTCGGCGTGCCGGTCTGCCCGCACGCCGGCGGCGTGGGCCTGTGCGAGTACGTGCAGCACCTCGCGATCTTCGACCACCTGCGCGTCGGCACCAGCCTGGACGGCCGCATGGTCGAGTACGTCGACCACCTGCACGAGCACTTCACCGACCCGGTCCGCACCCGGGACGGCCGCTACCTGCTGCCCACCGCGCCCGGCTACAGCGCCACCATGCGCCCCGAGTCGATCGCGCGGTTCCGCTTCCCGGACGGCCCGGCATGGCGCTGACCACCGACCGGCTCGGCCTGGCCACGCTGCGCCGCCTACCAGAGGCCAGCCGGCCGCTGCTGCGCCCCGGCACCGTGCCGGCCGGCATCGTCCACCTCGGCGTCGGCGCGTTCCACCGCGCCCACCAGGCCGTGCACACCGAGGCGGCGGTCGGCGCGGCCGGCGGCGACTGGGGCATCATCGGCGTCGCGCCGCGCAGCACCGACGTGGTCGACGCCCTGGCCGCGCAGGACTGCCTGTTCAGCGTCACCACACTCGCCCCCGACGACGCGGCCACCCGGGTGGTCGGCGCGCTCGCCGGGGTACGGCACGCCGCGAGCGACCCGGACGCGGTGGTCGGCCTGCTCGCCGACCCGGCGATCCGGGTGGTCACGCTGACGGTGACCGAGAAGGCCTACCGGATGGACCCGGTGACCGCCGCGCTGACAGTGGACGCGGACCTGACCGCCGACCTCACCAGCGACCGTCCTCCGCGTACCGTGCCGGGCCTGCTGGTGCGCGGGCTGCTCGCCCGCGCCGCCGCCGACGCCGGGCCGATCGCGCTGGTCTGCTGCGACAACCTGCCCGCCAACGGGCGCCGGCTGCGCGGCCTGGTGGAGCAGTGCCTCGCGCTGGCCCGGGTGCCGGACGCGAGCGCCGAACGGGTGCTCACGGCGGTGACCTGCCCCGGCACCATGGTCGACCGGATCGTGCCGGCCAGCACCGACGAGACCCGGGACACCGCGCGGCGGGCGCTGGGCGTGACCGACCTGGCAGCGATCGCCGCCGAACCGTGGTCGCAGTGGGTGATCGAGGACGACTTCCCCGGCGGCCGGCCCGCCTGGGAACGGTCCGGCGCGGTGCTCACCGACGACGCCGGCCCGTGGGAGCGACTGAAACTGCGGGCGCTCAACGGCGTGCACTCGGCCACCGCGTACCTGGGCGCGCTGGCCGGCGCGGAGACGGTGGCCGAGGCGCTGGCGCTGCCGCACCTGGAAGCGGTGCTGCGGCGGCTGGTCGCCGAGGAGATCACGCCGAGCTTCACACCGCCGCCCGGGGTCGACGTGAGCGCCTACGGCGAGCAGGTGCTCGCCCGCTTCGCCAACCCGGCGATCCGGTACCGGACGACGCAGGTCGCCATGGACGGCTCGCAAAAGCTGCCGCAGCGGGTGCTGCCCACCGTCGCCGATCTGCGGTCAGCCGGCCGGTCGGCGCGGTGGAGCGCGCTCGTGGTGGCCGCCTGGCTGCGGTTCCTGCTCGGGTACGCCGACGACGGCCGACCGCTGCCGCTGGACGACCCGCTCGCCGACCGGCTGCGTGCCGCGCTGGCCGCCGGAGCGCACACCCCGGCCGGGGTGGTGGACGCGGTCTTCGCGCTGCGCGAGGTGTTCCCGGCCGACCTGGCCGACGACGACGAGTTCCGCGCCGACGTGACCGGCTGGCTCACCGCCCTGGAACGCCACGGCGTCCGGGCCACGCTGGCGGACGCCCGGTGACCGGCGGCGGGCCGCCGCGGGTGGCGTTGATCGGGGCGAACGGGCACGGCCGCTGGCACCGCCGGACCATCGCCGAGCTGCACGCCGCCGGGCGGGCGCGCCTGGTCGCGCTGGTCGACGTGCGCCCGCTGGAGGACGAACCGGAGGCGCCGGTCCCGCCGGAGACCGGCGTGTTCACCGACCACCGGGCCATGCTCGCCGAGTCCCGGCCGGACGTGGTGGTGATCTGCACGCCGCCGCACACGCACCTGCCGATCGCGCTCGACGCGCTCGACGCCGGGGCGGACCTGCTGCTGGAGAAGCCTCCGGTGCTCGACCTCGCCGAACACCGGACGCTCGCCGCCGCCGCGAGTACCGCCGGGCGGGCCGTACAGGTCAACTTCCAGGCGCTCGGCTCGGCCGCGCTGACCGAGCTGACCGGCGCGCTCGGGCGGCTCGGCGCGGTCACCGGCATCGCCACGCTCGCCGCCTGGCAACGACCGGACGCCTACTACGCCCGCTCCCCCTGGGCCGGACGGCGAACCGTCGACGGCCGTCCGGCGCTGGACGGCGCGCTCGCCAACCCGCTCGCGCACGCGCTCATGCAGTGCCTGGCGGTCGCCGAATCGGTCACCGGCGCGCCGGTACGCCCGGCCCGGGTCGAGGTGGAGCGCTACCGCGTCCGTCCGATCGAGGTGGACGACACCGCAGCCCTGCGGCTGACCCCGCACGCCGGGCCGCCGGTGCTGGCCGCGCTCACCCTCGCCGCCGAGGAACACGTCCCCGGGGAGGTGCTGGTCACCGGCGAGCGGGGCCGGGCGGTGCTGGAGTACCCGACCGACCGGCTGCGGCTGCCCGGCGACGACGCCCCACGCCCGGTGCCCGGCCGCCGAGGACTGCTGGCGAACCTGCTCGGCCACCGCGCGGACGGCACGCCGCTGATCGCGCCGCTGGCGCGTACCGAACCGTTCACCGCGGTGCTGGACGCGCTACGGGACGCGCCCGTTCCGACGCTGCTCGACGGGGACCTGGTGCGCGTGGCGGGCGACGGCCCGCAGCGGGTGCGGATGGTGCGGGGCGTCGGCGCGGTGCTGCGGGCCGCCGTGGAGACCGGCGCGCTGCCGTCCGAGGCGGGCGTGCCGTGGGCGGTCAAGCCGTACGTGGTGGACCTGCCCGCGCAGTGAATGCCCCTCCAGGAGAACGGAACGAGTCATGCGTACCCGAACCGCAGTCGTCGCGGCGCTGACCGCCGCGCTCGTCCTCACCACCGCCGCGCCCGCGCCGGCCGCGACCGGACGGCCGTCCCGGGCCGCCGAGCTGATCGGCCGCCAGGCCCTCGCCGCGAACGACGGCTGGGCCGCCATCGGCACCGGCACCACCGGCGGGTCGGCCGCCGCGCCGGACCGGGTGCACGTCGTGCGTACCCGGGCCGAGCTGGTCGCCGCACTCGGCGGCGACAACGCCACGAACGCCGCCGACGCCACCGGAAAGATCGTGTACGTGGCCGGAACCGTCGACGGTTTCGAGGGGCCCGACGGCACGCCGCTGGACTGCGCCGACCTGGCCGACCCGGAGTACTCGCTGCCCGCCTACCTGGCCGCGTACGACCCGGCGACCTGGGGGCGGGTGAACCCGAGCGGGCCGCTGGAGGCCGCCCGGGTGCGGTCGGTGGCCAACCAGACCCGCCAGACCCAGATCAACGTCGGCTCCAACACCACGATCATCGGCCTGCGCGGCGCCCGGCTCACCGGCCTGACGCTGATGATCGACCGGGTGGACAACGTGATCGTGCGCAACATCGAGTTCGCCGACGCCCGGGACTGCTTCCCGGCCTGGTCCCCCACCGACGGGGACACCGGCAACTGGAACTCCCAGTACGACCAGATCTCGGTGCGGCGCAGCGAGCACGTCTGGATCGACCACAACACGTTCACCGACGGCGACAACCCGGACAGCGCCCAGCCCGTCTACTTCGGCCGGCCCTGGCAGGTGCACGACGGATCGCTGGACGTCACGCACACCGCCAGCCTCGTCACCGTCTCCTGGAACCGGTTCACCGGCCGGGACAAGGTGATGCTGATCGGCTCGTCCAACACCGTCGGGCCGGACGTGGGCCGGCTCGACGTCACCGTCCGGCACAACCTGTTCGACGGCACGCTGCAACGCCTGCCCCGCGTGCGGTTCGGCCGGGTCGACGTGCACGAGAACCACTACCGGCTCGGCGGGCCCGGCTTCGCGTACGCCCTCGGCGTCGGCGTGCAGTCCGCCCTGTACGCGGAGAACAACTTCTTCACGCTCACCGGCGACACCGGCCCCGCAGACCTGCTGTACGACTGGGGCGGCACCGCGCTCACCGAGCGGGGCAGCTGGGTGCGCCAGGGCGACCGGCTGCCCCGGCCGGTGAGCCTGCTCGCCGCGTACAACGCAGCCCACGACCCGGACCTCGGCGGCGACGCCGGGTGGACGCCCACGCTGCGCGCCGCGCGGCCGCTGCCGACCCCGCTGGTCCCGCTCGCCGTCGACGCCTTCGCCGGCGCCGGGCGGCTGCCGCTCTGACCGGCTCCCGGGCCCGCACGCGTACCGCCTCGCCACCGTCGGGGTGACCGCCGCCCGCGCGGGCCGCTCGTCCGTGGGCCGGCGTCCCCTCCGGGGTCGCCGGCCCACTGCCGTTGCCGCCTCGCGGGGCCGCCGGCTGACACGCCGCCCTCGATGCGCAATGATCATGTTGACGGACAGCGCCGCCGGGGATTGAAACGGCGGTCACCGGGGACAACAGGGTGAGAATCGGGCGGTGGCAGCGCGAGTGGGCGCCCAGGCCCGGGGACGGGCGCGGGACGGAGGACCGGACGTGACGGGTGGGACATCCGGGGTCGTCGGCCCGGTCCTCACCATCGACCTGCCGGCCGACCCGGGCCAGCTGGCCGCCACCCGGGAGCGGCTGCGCGGCTGGCTGCACGCCCAGGGCGTCAGCGAGTGGGACATCGAGACCGTCCTCATCGCCACCGGCGAGGCGTGCGCCAACGCCATCGAGCACGGGTACCGCTTCGCTCCCGAGGGGATCACCACGCTGCGGGCCGAGCTGCGCGGCGACCGGCTGGAGATCGAGGTACGCGACCACGGCGGCTGGCGGGCGGCCGACGGCGACGAGAGCGGCGACCGGGGGCGCGGGCGGCTGATCATGGCGCGGGTGATGGACGAGGCCACCATCGTCGGCACGCCGGAGGGCACCTGCGTACGCCTGGTCAAGCGTCTCACCGGCGACGTGAGCGGCCCGGCGGGCACCGGATCTAGCGAAGATCAGCTATAAGGGACGCATGGAGTTCCCCGCGTACCTCGCCACCATGCCGATGCACGCGATCACCGAGATCCACGGTGAGCCCGGCCTGCTGGCCCGGTTCCGGCTGGAGATCGAGGCGTTCGACGAGGCCGACCGCGACCGGCTGACCGAGGCGCTCGACCTGGCCGCCGACCTGCACCGCGACGACCGGCGGGTACGCGAGCCGTACCTCAACCACCTGCTGCGGGTGTCGATCCGGCTGATGCACCACTACCAGGTGCGGGACGTCGACGTGATCATCGCCGGGCTGCTGCACGACGCGGTCGAGGACCACCCCGCCGAACTCGCAGGGCTCGGCCCCGACACCGGCTCGGACGCGACCCCGGCGGCGCTCACCGTGCTCGCCGACCGGTTCGGGGCGCGGGTCGCCCGGCTGGTCGCGGCGGTCACCAACCCGGAGTACAACCCGGGGCGGGACCGCGACGAGCAGTACCGGGAGCATGTGGCGGCCAGCCTGGAACGGGAGCCCTGGGCCCGGGTGATCAAGGTGTCCGACTTCACCGACAACGGCGTGGGCGTGATCCACACGGTCGGGCCGAAGGTGACCCGCGCCGCCACGAAGTACCGCCCGCTGGTGCCGGTCTTCCGCGACCTGGTCGCCCGCCCGGACACGCCGTTGTCGGCGTCGGTCAAGGAGCACATCTTCGCCCAGCTGGACCTCGCCGAGGAGCGCTTCAGCGCCATCCTCGACCAGCCGGGCTGACGCCACCCGCGCACCACCCGGCTCGCACTCATCCTCACCTCGCCACTTCCCCGACCTGGCGCCCGGCTCGCCACTTCCCCGAAGTGGCCGCATCCCCACTCACCGGACCCCACCACTCCCCCGAACTGGCGCACGGCCCACCACTACGCCGAAGTGGCGGCAACCCCACCCAACGGACCCCGCCACCTCCCCGAACTGGCGCACGGCCCACCACTACGGCGAAGTGGTGGCATCCCCACCCACCAGGCCCCGCCACCTCGCCGAGCTCGCGGGTCCGACGTCGCCACTTCGGGGAGGTGGTGGGGAATCGGCGGCCGGTCAGGCGGTTGCGGGAGGTGGGCCGGCGAGCCGTCCGCCGAGCGCGGCGGCGACGCGGTCGCGCAGGGCGGGCAGGCGGTCCGGGTGGTCGCGCAGCACCAACCGCAGCGTCTCGTGGCCACCGGCGGCGGCCGCGCCGAGCACGTCCAGCAGCGTGCCGAGCTGGGCGGGCGGCTCGTCGGCGAGCAGGTCCGCCGCGTCGGTCACGACCAGTGTCAGCGGACCGGCGTCGAGGCGGTCGGCGAGCGCGTCGGCGAGGGCGTCCCAGTTGCGGCCGTACCAGCCGGGCAGTTCCAGCGCCCCGGCCAGCGCCTCGTGCAGCCCGGCCCGGGTGCGGCCGGCCGTACCGGAGACCGGCATTCCGTCCGGCTCGGACGGCGCAAAGTCGTACACGAGCCAGGCCGGCAACCGCGTACCCATGATCCGTCGTTTCCCGACGGCGCCGGCCGGGCGGCGCGGGCCCGGCCGGCGTCGAGGCTGCTCAGAGCCGGTAGAAGTTGGCGTAGTGGTCGGGTGAGAACCAGGTCGCCCCGGTGCTCTTGTTGACCACGATCCGATACGCGTCCCGGGAGGCGTTGCAGGCGCGCGGGTAGACGTCGTACTCGTAGTAGGTGGCGCCGGAGGGCAGCTGTCCCTCGTAGTTGTAGAACCGGCCGCCGGCGAAGTTGCACTGGCCGCCGCTCCACGAGTACCAGCCGCGGCTGGTCGGGAAGCTCTTCGCGGACCAGCCGGACCGCGCGGTGCGCGCGTCGGCGCAGCGGGACTGGGTGCAGGAGCCGTAGACGGCGGCAGCGGCCGGTTCGGCGAGCCGGGTGAAGACAGTGGCGGGGGCGACGAGCGCGGCGGCAGCCACGGCGGCGACCAGGGCGGACGCGGCGAGGGCGCGGCGGACTCGGGTGACGACGGCGCGGAACGGGGTCAAGGGATCCTCCTTGAACGGGACGACAGCGCATCGACCGACATTGATGGCCGGTCGATGCTCAGTCTGTCGGGGATCCTGCCCGCGGTACAGCCCCGATCCGGCGACAGCCCTCCGAACCCCGCGTGAACATGAGGCGGCGGGTGCGGACGGACGACCCGAGCCGCCCGTCCGCACCCGCCGCGTGGAGCTAGTGCGAGAACGCCTGGAACTCGGCGATCCGCACGTTCTGCGCCTGCGGGCTGGCGGTGGCGCAGTCGGTCGCCGCCCGCGGGTCGTCGTCCTGCTCACCGGCGTAGTCCGGCGCGCCGGTGCACTGGTTGGTCAGCACCTCGACGCGCAGGTGCGTGGCAGTGGTCCGCGGGATGCCGAAGGACCGCATGATCAGCTCCGGCGCCCGGGGACGCGGCGCCACCGACGGGAAGGCGTCCGGCTTGCTGGTGTAGACCGGCCGGAAGTCCGCCGCGTCGGCGCACGTCACCGGCCCCTGCGCGGTGCAGGCCAGGACCCGGAACTGCCGCACCGCCGAGTACCGGCTCTGGGTGCCGGCGTCCGCGTCACCGGTGACGGGCGGGCGCAGCATCGCGCTGACCTGCACCCGGCGTACCTGCTGGACGCCGCCGGCCAGGTCGACGGTGACCTGCCGGCCGGCGACCGGCGCGCCGATCGAGGCCCAGTTGGTGGCCTCGTCGTCGTCGGCGATCTGCGGCAGGTTGATGCCGTCACCGACGACCGTCGCGCCGGTGGTCGCCGAGGCCAGGTTGGGTCGCAACGTCACCGGCAGCGTCCGGTTCTGGCCCGCCTTGATCGTCACCGGGCCGATCCGGGTGTGCCCGTAGCCGGGGGCCCGCACCACGAACTCGTACGTGCCGGGCACCATGTCCACCCGGTCGGTCAGCGGGGTCGCCGCGTCGGTGTCCGCGACCGGCACGGCCCGCGCCTGGTAGCGCCCGACGAACAGCTGCGCTCCGGCCACCGGCCCGCGCTCGCCCACCGGCAGGAGCCGCAGCGAGCCCTCCCGGGCGTACGGGGAGGTGAAGCCCGGCGTGGGGTCGGGGTCGGTGTGGCCGACGCTGGCCGCGCCCTCCCCCAGGCCGCGCTTGGCGAACGCGTTCCAGAGCAGGTCCTGGTTGGCCCCGCCGAAGCGGATCCGGTCGGCGGCGAGCATCGCGTCCCGGGCGTCGACCATGCTGACCTGGCTGACCGACATCAGCAGGAACGAGTCGAAGACCAGCTGGATCCAGCGCCGGTTGCCGGGGCAGGCGGTCACGTCGCGGGCGCCGGTGGCGCACGCCTTCTGCACGGCCGGGGTGCCGCTGCCCCAGCGGCGCATCATGGCCGCGCGGATGTCGGTGTTGGTGGCGCTCCACACCTCGCCGGAGGCGTGCACCTGGAGGCCGACGAAGTCGTAGTCGAGCGAGCTGTAGTTCAGCGGGCTGTCGCTCATGTTGTAGTTGCGGATGCCGGCGTTCGGGTCCTGCGTGGTGTACTCGCCGATGGTGAACCCGCGCCGGCCGGGCGCGGCGTACCCGTGCTCGAAGAGGTACTCCATCGCGAGCTGGTCCGACCAGCTCTCGCTCATGCCCTGCGGCGTGCTGACCCCGGCGCTCGGGCCGGCGATCATGCGGTTGGTGACCGCGTGACCGTACTCGTGGGCGATCACCGACATGTCGAAGTCGCCGTCGACGCAGGGCGCGTAGAACGAGCCGGCGGTGGGCTGCCACAGGTACATGTTCGTGGTCGGCGCGACGCCGTCCGGCGGGGTGATCTGGTTGGCGTTGTTGCGGGCCGGGAACGTCGGCGGGCCGCCGCTGACGCCACCGGCCTGGGCGTTGCCCTGCTCGGGGTCGTTACCGAGACCACCGCGGCCCAGGTTGTCCTGCTGCATGTTCCAGGTCTCCTCGGTGAACCCGAGGTGGTACGTCCAGTCGTGCATCCGGTTGTGCATCGCGAACAGGTTGGCCCGCGCCGCGTCGATGTCGTTGGCGCGCGGCGAGGTGAACACCTCCGGGTTGCAGCGCTGCTCCTGCCACTGGTTCGTCCACGGGTAGGCGTACCTGCGGTCCGGCCGGGGCGTGGCGGTCTCGGTGCCGACGCTGAACGGGTCGTTGCTGAACCAGTTCTGCACGGCTATCGCGTTGTTGCCCTTGGTCGTGCTGGTGGACTCACCGGTCGCCGGGTCCACGTCCCAGGCCGGGTGCCCGGGCACGCCGACCACTTCGGCGCAGCCGCGCGCCGGCACGGCGCACCACCGCTTGCGGGTGTCGACCGAGGCCCTGTCGACCCGGGGCGAGTTCGGGAAGACCTCCCAGGACGGGTGGTCCGAGGCGTGGTCGATGAGGTCCTCGCGGACCAGCACGGCGCCGTCGCGGGCGTCCACGTAGGTGGAGTAGGCGGCCGGGTCCGCGCCGGTGGTGTCCGCGCCGAGGACCACCTCCCACGCCGCGCGCGGCCCACGGTCCGCGGTGGGCACCGCGACCAATGAGGTACGCACGACCTGCGCGTCGGCGCGGCCGGCGTCGGCGATCGCCGCCTTGCGGGCCTGCTCGGCGCTGATCGTCGCAGGGGCCGGCGGACCGGCGTCACGGGCGAGCGAGGAGCTGACGTGCCACACCGCTTTGTCGCGTACGCCGACCGACAGCATGCCGTCGACGCCGGCCGGCAGATCACCGAAGCGCTGCCGGAACAGCACCGTCGCGCCCTGCCCCATCGGCGCCACGGTGAGCAGTTCCAGCGCGGCAGCGCCCTCGGCGGTCAGCCCCAGCACGTCCCGGTTGGCGGCCACGTACGCGCGCGCGGCGGCGGCCGGGTCGGCGGGCAGGCCGGTGGCCAGGGGCTTGCCGGTGGAGGTGAGCGTGGCGGGCGTACCGAAGTCGGTCCAGCGCACGCGCGCGCCGAGCGCGGCGGCCCGGTCCCGCTGCCGCTCGGTGGCGGCGACGCGGCCCTTGCGGTTGTCGGTGGCCTTGGTGTCGTGCCGGTCGCCCGGCAGGTGGTCGGGTGGCGCCTGGGTACGGGTCTGTTCCCGGGGTGCCGCCTGGCCGCCGCCGGCGGCGGTCAGGACCAGACCGGCTGCCAGCAGCAGCGCGGTGGTCCCCGTCAACGCACGGGATGGTGTGCGCACGGTCCCTCCTGTCATCGTCGAACGGCGATGTCCGTTCCGCCATCCGACCAGCACGATCGACGCCCCGACACCATCCGAACATCCATAAATGTTGTTGCGTCGATTTCTCGGCGGCGCCGACGGTGCAGGAGGGCGCTCCTTCGGGATTCGCAGTCCACGGGGTGAGAGGCCAGGAGATCTTGGTAGCAAATGGCCCCCATGAGGGCCATTTGCTACCAAGATCTACCGGGTAGCCGTGGCTCCTCAGCGCTCAGGCCGCCTTGAACACGGTGTCCAGGTGCCACTCCAAGAACTCGGCGCTGGGCGCTCACCACGTCGCTCCGGGATCGCGATCACAGAGCCGGCCTTGGCGTAGAACTGGTCGCCGTTGCCGAACTCACTACGCAGGCGCGGGCTCACCATCAGGCGATACTTCGGGTCCACGCCCAGATATCCGTGATCGAAGAGGATGTGCACGTCGGACTTGAGCAACAGTCCGTTGTCGATCCGATGTTCACCACCCTCGGGGAGCGGCCGGATGTGTGCTGCTTGCAGCACCGGTTGCACCTTGTTGCCCGTGATGGCGCAGCGCCGGCCGTAGGCGCCGAGCACCACCGCCTTGAAGGACTTCTGGCCGAGTCGCTGCGGGACGAGCCGTGGATCGCCGTAAACCGGACCGGGACGATGCCACGGCTCGCTGAGGTCCAGCTCGACTTCACCGCCCAGAAGACGGTGCAGCAGCAGGCGGAAGTAGCCCGCTGAAGCTGGTTCAGCGAGGTCGTACGTCTTGCCCTGGACGACGTTGGGTGCGAACCCGGGCGGCGGATCTGCTGTGGAACCGTCCGAGAAAAAGACGCTGTCCCGGACGAAGACGCAGCCGATGACGGGATCCTCCCCCGGCGCAATCGGCTGCCTCCGGTACCGCCCGACGCTATGCCGCATGTCGTCCAGGCTCGCGACGCCATTCCCCTCGCCGAACAGGGCCCACGCCTCCGAGATCTTCAACTGTGTGAACCCGCTGAAGAAGCCCCCGCCGACGATCCGATTGAGCGGGTAGTGGGCCTTGAAAAGGAACGGTTCGCCCGGCGTGAGCGCGCGGAAGGCGCCACCCGACGGGCGCCAGAAGTTGACTTCGTTCAGGTCGGGACGCGCGGCCAGGAACCGATACCACTTCTCGTCCGTGACCCCGACGAAGGCTTTCACGCCGCCCAGCGTGCATTACCGATGGATCTTGCCGCTACCCCCGGCGAGGTCGCGAATCCGACTGGATTGGTCAGGGCTCGCGCATCCAGGTCTTCGGGTCCGTCACGAAGACGCCCTTGCCCTGCTGACGGCGGATCACCCGCAACGCTTCGAGACGTGCATACGCCATCTGGACGGTCCCATGACTCACGCGGTAGCGATCGCGCAGCTCAGCGATGGAGGGCAGCTTGTCCCCCGGCTTCAGCTTCGTCCCTCTGACATCGGCGATCACATCGTCGGCGATGCGCCAGTAATCCGGCACTTCTCGCATGGCACTCCTCGCGTGGCGACCCGATTCGATCACACCGCGACGCGCCTAACAAGTAACGTTGACTCATCTGACATGTCTAGATACGTTGGCTCCGGGCCGTTCCTCGCGTGGCAACGAGTTCGGCTCATCCCCCGGTCGGGGCGGGTGCGCGTACCCGTCCCGACCCTCCGGACTGCTCCGCCTTCGTACCGCCGATCCGGGCTGCGAGGGCGGAGCGGGCGGGCCGTCCGCGGCCGGCGTGCGGACGGCCGCCCTTCCAGACCCACCGCACCTGTCCGCTGATCCTGGAAGGACCGAAGTGACGCAGAATCGATCCGGCCGGCCCCACCTGAGCGGCCCACCGGCCGGGATGACCGCGCACGAGGTGCGCACCCACGCTTTCGACCCGCATCGACGGGGCGTCGACCCCGATCAGGTACGCGAGTTCCAGGCCCGGGTCGCCGACGAGCTGACGGAACTGCACCGGCAGGTACGCCTGCTCGCGCAGGAGAACGACAGGTTGAAGCGCGCCCTGCGTGACTGGCAGGCCATGCACGCCCGCGAGTGCCGCCCGCCGAACGACGGCCACTGGTAGCGATGCGTGCGCCGCAACCCGGTGACCTGCTGCGAGTCGATGGCCGAGCGTCGGTGCAGTTCGGCGGCGACCGGGCGCTGACGTTCCGGGTCGTGTCGGTCGGCGCCGAGGTGACGCATGGGCTGGATCTGGCTGACCGGCTACGTGCTCAACCGTCGAGGCACTGCGACCGCGAAGCGGGAGATCTTCGTGCAGCTCGCCGGGCTGCGCCGGGCCGGCGAACCACTGCCGCCTGGTCAGTCCTGCGTGCCGGCGAACAAGGTCCAGGCGTCGATCTCGGTCGGGGCGAGGGGCCGCGCCGGCAGGTAGGACGCCAGGTCGCGGAAGTCCGCCACGGCGTTGTGCACGCACACCGCGAGCGAGAAGTGCAACAGTTCCCGCAGCGCCTGCGCGTCGGGCGCGGTGGCGTCGTCGAGCAGCGGACTGCGGACATCCAGCGCGAACACCACGTGGCAGGCGCTCTGGTCGGGCTTGACGACGCAGTAGTAGCGTCCCGCCTCGGCCAGCCGGTTGCGGATGTTCGCCCAGGCCATGGCCCCGGAGATGTCCGGCACGTCGGCACCGGCCGCGCAGGCCATCCGGAAGACCCAGCGGGCCGGGTCCTCCGGCGACACCGCGCCGTAGACCAGCACCAGGCCACCGCGGTGGAAGACGGCGAAGCCCTGCACGTCGGGGCTGAGGTGCAGGAAGTCCGGAGTCCAGACCCTGTCGTACTGCCGCTCGGCCAGGGACCGCACGTATGTCACGGTCTGGCCGGCGTCGTGGCGAGCGTCTACGCCCATGCGTTCTGGCCCTCCCCCGAAGCATTGCGGAGCCTCACGCTACGAAGCGCTTCGACAACAGATCAAGGTATGCCGATCGAGTTTGGATGGTCGGTCCCGTGAACGGGACCGACCCGCCCCGAGTCCCACGGATAGGACTACGGGACGGCTCGTCCGATCGGTCAACCGGCGGGGCGGAGCCGTCCGCGCGGCTGCGCGCGTACACCGGTCGCTGTTGTTAGCGTGGATCGCGGACCGCTACGGCAGTCCGCCACCCCTCGCCCGACGGCCCGCGCGTCCCGGTGACGCCACGGGACGCGGTGCCGCGATCCGGCATGGAGGGGGTGCGATGACCGCGGTGCCGGGGGACCCGGGGCCGGCCGACCAGCGGCCCGCGCCGCGCGAGGGCTGGCGGCGCTGGCGGGTACGGGCACGCGCGCTCGGCGACGCGGCGCGGCTGCGGACCCGGCGCTTCTGGGACGGCGCGCAGCCCACGCTGCGGCAGCTCTGGTGGACCGAGGAGCCGGAGACGCCGGTGACCACCGTCGACCGGCGCGCCCCGGAGCCGCTCGTGGTGCCGGCGCAGGGCCAGGTGTACGTGTTCCTGGTGCGGGCCACCTACACCTGGTCGTCGGAGACCGCCCGGCCGGAGCTGTTCGGCTGGTACGTCGACTACTTCCAGCAACAGGCCACGCAGCGGCTGCACCGGCTGGCCGTCCGGCACGCGGTCGAGGTGCCGCCGCACCGGCCGCGTGACCTGCACGCCGCGTTGACCGCCGCGCTCGCCGCGGACGATCCACCGCCGTGGACGTACGCGCGGGGGGAGGTGACGTTCGCCTGCGAGCCGGACGTCACAGTGCATCTGGACGAGCGGGTGCGCCGGCTGCTCCAGCCGTACTGGGAGCAGCGCATCGCGCTGGAGTGCGAGCGCGACCTGGCCCGCCGCCGCGCCGAGTTCGCCGACGAGCGGGACCGGCGCGACCGGCAGCCGGAGGCGGCGGGAGCGAGGCCCGCGCCGCGAGCGCCGAACACCGACGGGCCGGCGGACCTGTTCCCGTTGGAGCCGCTGCTCCCGCCGCCCGCGCCGCGCCCGGCCCCGGGGCAGCGACCGCGTCCCGGCGAGCCGCAGCCACCGGCGGTCTGACGCGGCAGTCCGCCGCGCCGCACGCGCGGACGGCGGCGGTCAGCCTGCTACGGCCACCTCGTCCGGGCGGGCCCGGCGGGCGGTCAGGTACGCGGCGAGGCCGGTGCCGTCCTCGCTGGCCAGGAACGCGCCACGCGCGTTGACAAGCGTCTCGTCGGCGTGGGTCAGGCAGCCCCAGACGGTGTCGCCCCAGGAGTCGGCGAGCTTGACCTCGGCCGGGTCGGCGCAGGGCTCGCCGCGCGGTCCGCCGATCTGACAGCGGGCGGGCGCGCCGTCGCGCCGGGCGGCCACTGCGGCGGCCCGGCGGACGTGCGAGGGTCGGCCGTCCGGCTCGGCCTGCGGGGCCGGGGCGGGCCGGACCGGCGACCGGGTGAACAGGATCGTGTTGCCGTCGGGGTCGATGGTCCGGCACTCGCCGCCGGGCACCTGGTCGACCGGGTGGCCGGCCGCGACGAGGCGGTCGGTGGTCGCGGCGACGTCGTCGACGTGGAGGTAGAGCGCGGCCGGGACCGCTGTGGCCTCGACGAGCAGCAGGGTCAGCTCGCCGCAGCGCAGGTGGAACCGCCCGTCCCCACCGGGCTGCCCGGTGTAGCCGAACAGCGCGTAGAACCTCCCGGCCGCGTCGGCGTCGCCGACGTACAGCACCGGCATCTGAGCCTGCACCCCACTGCGCACCGCGCCACTCTACCTATTGGCGAGCCATAAATCACGTCTTGCAGATCGGGTTTCGGCCGGTGGCCCACCGCCCGCGATCAGCAGCCGTTGGTGCTCTTCTGGTTGCGCTTCAGCCCGTCGGACCAGGTGACGCCCTGGACGACGGCGACCACGACGCTGCCGTTGTGGATCTGCTCGTAGTGCAGGTGCGGGCTGAGGTCGTACTTCGCCGACGTCGCGCCGACCCGGCCGATGACGTCACCGCGCTTCACGGTGTCACCGGTGGCCACCGCGCGGGAGTTGAGGTGGGCGTACCGGGTGCGCCAGCCGTCGCCGTGCCCGATGACGATGGTGTTGCCGTAGCCGGAGGTGGTGGAGTAGTACGACTCCAGCACGGTGCCGGCGGCGCTTGCGACCGTCCGGCGGTTGAGGTCGTCGGGGCTGCCGTTGGCGTCGTAGTGGTTCCAGTCGATGGCGTGGGCCGGGCTGTGCCCGTTCCAGTTGTTGCCCTGCCAGGTCTGGCCGCACAGGAACGGCATCCGGAAACCCGGCCGGGCGGCCTGCGCGGGCTGCACGCCGAGCATCGCACCGGCCACGACGGCGACAGTGAGCATCGCGGGCACGCGCATCCGGGCAGCGGCGAACGTCAGGGACATCGCCTCTCCTCTTCATCGACAACGATGCAGATCGATGCTAGGGCCGCCGCCCGGGTCGGGTAAATAGCTACACAGATGAATGGCAGCGCAAAGGTTTTCTACATCTCCGTCGCTCGCCGGCGGTGGCCGGGCCGGGCGCGCGTACGTCAGCCGATCAGGGCGGCGTAGCGGCCGCGCCGGTCCAGCAGCGCGTCGTGGGTGCCGGACTCGACGATCCGGCCGTGGTCGAGCACGGCGATGCGGTCGGCGTCGCGGACGGTGGAGAGCCGGTGCGCGATGGTCACCACTGTGCGTCCGCGGGCCAGTTCGTCCAGGGCCCGCTGGACCGCGCGTTCGGTCTCGGTGTCCAGCGCGCTCGTCGCCTCGTCCAGCACCAGGATGCGCGGGTCGCGCAGCAGGGTCCGGGCGATCGCCAGGCGCTGCTGCTCACCACCGGAGAAGCGGTGGCCGCGCGAGCCGACCATGGTGTCGTACCCGTCGGGCAGCGCGGCGATGAGGTCGTGGATGCGGGCGGCGCGGGTGGCGGCCTCGATGTCGGCGTCGGTGGCGTCCGGGCGGGCGTACCGCAGGTTGTCCCGCACGGTGCCGTGCAGCAGGTACGTCTCCTGGCTGACCACGCCCACGACGGCGGCCAGGTCGGCCGGGCGCAGGTCGCGCAGGTCGATCCCGTCGATGGTGATCCGGCCGGCGTCCGGGTCGTGCAGGCGGCTGATCAGCGCGGCGAGCGTGCTCTTGCCGGAGCCGGTCTCCCCCACCAGGGCGAGGCTGGTGCCGGCCGGGACGTCCAGGCTGACGCCCGCGAGGGCGGCGGTGTCGCTGCCCGGGTAGCTGAAGGTGACGTCCTCGACGCGCAGGTGGCCGCGGGCGGTGGCCGGGTCGAGCGGGACCGGGCGGGCCGGCTCGGCGACCTCGACGGGCAGGTCGAGGTATTCGAAGATGCGGGCGAACAGCGCGAGGGACGCGGTGAGCGTGACGCCCACGTTGAGCAGGCCCATCAGCGGCCGGAACAGGTTGCCCTGCAGGGCGGTGAACGCGACGAGCGTGCCGATGGTGAGCGTGCCGGCGGTGCCGGGCAGCCCGGCGCCGAGGTAGATCACGGCGGGGATGGCGGCGAAGACGATGCTCATGGCGGCCATCCGCCAGCGTCCGGCCAGCTCGGAGCGCAGTTCCAGGTCGACCAGGCGGGCCGAGGACGCGGTGAACCGGTCGACCAGGGCCGGGCCGGTGCCGAGGGTCTTGGCCAGCCGGACGCCGCTGACCGACAGCCCTTCCTCGATGGTCACGGTGAGGTCGGCCAGCTCGCGCTGGCGCTGGGCGGTGATCTCCCGGCGCAGCCGGGCGACGCGGCGGGTTAGCCAGAGCGCGGGCGGCAGCACGACCGCCGAGACGAGGGTGAGCCGCCAGCTCAGCGCCAGCATGGCGATGGTGGTGGCGACGACTGTGGTGAGGTTGGCGGCGATCGAGGTGGCGGTGGAGGTGACGACCGCCTGCATGCCGCCGATGTCGTTGGTGATGCGCGACTGGACCTCGCCGGTGCGGGTGCGCACGAAGAAGCCGATCGACTGCCGCTGGAGGTGGGCGAAGACGTCGGCGCGCAGCCGGTGCATGACCTCCTGGCCGACGCGGGTGGAGATCCAGGTCTGCGCGACGCCGAGCACGGAGGTGACAGCTGCCACCGCGACCATGCCCGCGACCAGCCAGGCCAGCAGGGTCAGGTCACGCTCGGGCAGTGCCCTGTCGATCACGGTACGCAGGAGGAACGGCGTGGCCATCGCGATGATCGAGGACGCCACGATGATCGCCACCACGGTGGCGAGCGGGCCTCGGTGGGCGGTGAACAGGCCGCCGATCCGGCGCAGGGACACGTCGCGGGCCTGGGCCTTCTCGGCCGGGGAGACGGTTCGGCCGTCGCGGCGGCCGTCGGGGATGCGATCCAAGGGTGCTCCTCATGGGGGACAATGCTGAGGTTACCTCAACATGAGGGAACAACACGAAAGCCTGTTACCGTATTCCCCGTGGACGGCAGCGACGAGAGCCTGGCCGAGACGTTCTGGGCGGTGACCCGCCGGCTGCGGCACCAGACCAAGCGTGCGCTTGCGCCGTGGGAGATCAGCCCCGGGCAGGCGCGGGCGCTCGGCGTGCTGATGCGCCACGGCGCGCTGCGTCCCGGCGCGCTCGCCGAGCACCTGCGCATCGCGCCGCGCTCGGCCACCGAAGTGGTCGACGGATTGCAGGAGCGTGGGCTGGTCGAGCGCCGGCCCGATCCGGCCGACAGGCGGGCCACGCTCGTCGCGCCCACCGCCGAGGGCGAGCGGGTGGGCACCGCGATCCGGCAGGCGCGGGCCACCGAGGCGGAACGGTTCTTCGGCGTGCTCTCGCCGGGCGACCAGGCTGAGCTGGCCCGGATCCTGCGCCGCCTGCGCGAGGACTAGGTCTCCGGCTTCCCCGGTTTCACCCGTTCCGGGTGAGGCGACAGGCCCCGTAGCGGGGAATAGCGCCATCGGGAGGAGGGCCGATGGTCGACGCCACCGAAGAGTTCTTCCGGAGCCTGGGGCAGCGCAGGCAGCGCGGGCTGACAGCGCTCCACGAGGGCACCGTCCGGTTCGACATCGCCGGTGACGGGTCGGTCGACCACTGGCTGGTCTCCATCGCGCGGGGCGAGGTCACTGCGGCACGGCAGGCCACCGGCGGGGACGCGGTCGTCCGGGCGGACCGGGCCGTCTTCGACCGGATCGCCCGGGGCGAGGCGTACTTCCTGACCACCGTCCTGCGCGGCGAGGCCG
The DNA here is from genome assembly GCF_001905625.1 of Micromonospora sp. TSRI0369. Classification (NCBI taxonomy): domain Bacteria; kingdom Bacillati; phylum Actinomycetota; class Actinomycetes; order Micromonosporales; family Micromonosporaceae; genus Micromonospora; species Micromonospora sp. TSRI0369. The sequence goes on along the minus strand of NZ_LIVU01000003.1, from coordinate 646,663 downwards.
AGGTGGAGGGCAGCCCGCGGCTGTTCGCGACCGTACGCCGGCTGTTCCCCTCCCCGCCCGGCTCGCGCCCGGAACCACACCGGGAGGACGACAATGGGTGACGACCACGTCGGCATCTTCGACGGGACGATCTTCCTGGTGTGCGACCGGGCGGGCGACATCGTCCCGGCGGCCGACGGCACCCACGGTCTGTTCGCCCACGACACCCGCCTGCTGTCCCGGTGGCAGCTCACCATCGACGGCGAGCGGCTCAGCACGCTGTCGATCGACGACATCCAGTACTTCGAGAACCGGTTCTACCTGGTCCCGGGCGCTCAGGACGTCTACGTCAACAGCACGCTCGAGGTGCGCCGCACCCACACGCTGAACAGCGGACTCCAGGAGGACCTGGTCCTGGTCAACAACGACCGGCGGCCCGTCGACCTGACCGTGCGGATCGAGGTGGACGCGGACTTCGCTGACCTCTTCGCGGTCAAGGAGGGCACGACGAGCCGCGAGGGGCGGCACTACCGGAGGGTCGACGGCCCGCGACTCGTCCTGGGTTACCAGCGCGAACGCTACCGCCGCGAGACCATCGTGTCGGCGACGGCTCCGGCGGAGGTGGACGAGGGCGGCCTGACGCTGCGCGTGCACATCGAGCCGCGCGGCCGGTGGCAGACCCGGCTGACCGCCGAGCCGGACCTCCCCCTGCCCCGAGGGCTGGAGCGGCTCAGCCTGCCCGGGCGGGTCGAGGGCCACGCCCGGAACAAGCCCGCCGAGCTACGGGAGTGGCTGGACCGGGCACCGCGGCTGGAGACCAGCTGGGGACCGTTGCAGAACACCTACCGGCAGAGCCTCATCGACCTGGCCGCGCTGCGGTTCAGCCCGTTCCTCGCCGGGACCGGGTGCGTCCTGGCCGCCGGGCTGCCCTGGTTCATGAGCCTGTTCGGCCGCGACAGCATCCTCACCAGCCTCCAGGCGCTGCCGTTCGCACCCGAACTCGCCGCCACCACGCTCACCGTGCTCGCCTTCCGGCAGGGCAGCCGGATCGACGACTTCCGGGAGGAGGAGCCGGGCCGGATCCTGCACGAGATGCGCTACGGCGAGCTGACCGTCTTCGACGAGACACCGCACAGCCCCTACTTCGGCAGCGCGGACGCCACTCCCCTGTTCCTCGTGCTGCTCGACGAGTACGAACGGTGGACCGGCGACGCCGCCCTCGTCCGCGCGGTGGAGCAGGAGGCGCGGGCGGCCGTCGACTGGATCGACCACTACGCCGACCGGGCCGGCAACGGGTACGTCTCCTACGAGCGGCGCAACCCGGTGAACGGCCTGGAGAACCAGTGCTGGAAGGACTCCTGGGACAGCATCTCCTACCGCGACGGCCGGCTGCCGGGCTTCCCGCGCGCCACCTGCGAACTCCAGGGGTACGCGTACGACGCGAAGGTGCGCACCGCCCGGCTGGCCCGCGAGATCTGGCACGACCCGGCGTACGCGGACCGGCTGGAGCGGGACGCCGCCGAACTCAAGCGCCGCTTCAACCACGACTTCTGGATCGACGACGGCGAGTACATGGCGCTGGCGCTCGACGGCGACGGCAGCAAGGTGGACGCCGTCGAACATCGGCCACCTGCTGTGGAGCGGCATCGTCGAGGAGCCGAAGGCCGAGGCCCTCGTGCGGCACCTGATGTCACCGGCGATGTTCAGCGGCTGGGGTGTCCGCACGCTGGCCGAGGGCGAGGCCCGCTACAACCCGGTGGGCTACCACGTCGGGACCATCTGGCCGTTCGACAACTCGTTCATCGCCTGGGGACTGCGGCGCTACGGCTACGCCGACGAGGCGGCCCGCATCGCGGCCGGCATCCTGGACGCGGCGGCCTTCTACGACGGCCGGCTGCCGGAGGCGTTCGCCGGACACGCCCGGTCCGAGACCCGCTACCCGATCCGGTATCCGACCGCGTGCAGCCCGCAGGCCTGGTCGGCCGGGGCGCCACTGCTGCTCCTGCGGACGATGCTCGGCCTCCGGCCGGTCGGCGACGATCTCGTGGCCCGGCCCGCCCTGCCTGCTAGCCTCGACTACGTGGCGCTGCTCGATGTCCCCGGCCGCTGGGGACGCCGGGACGCCTTCGGCAGGAGCACCGCCGCCGGCGGCCTGAGCCGTTACGAGCTGGCGCCGCAGCAGCTCTCCGCACCGTGACGGGACCGACATGCAGCGCATCGACTGGACAGACACCGCGGTCGTGGGCGTCCACTGGCAACACGAGGTGGTCAGCCCGGACGGCGTCTTCGGCCCGTTCTTCGCCGACCAGGTGGCCCGGCACGGCGTGGCGGCGAACGCGGCCCGGGTCGCCGCCGCCGCGCGGGCGGCGGGCGGCCTCGTGGTCTTCACCCGCGTGGCCTACCGGCCCGGCTACCCCGACCTGATCGCCAACACCCCGAGCTTCGTGATGATCGCCGAACGCGGGGCGTTCCTGGAGGGCGACCCGAAGACCCGGATCGTCGACGAGGTCGCGCGGCAGCCCGGCGACGTCGTGGTCACCGGCACCCGGCTCGGCGGATTCTCCGGCACCGAATTGGACGTGATCCTGCGCGGCCGGGGCGTGCGGACCGTCGTGTTCACCGGCGTCGCGACGAACCTGGCCGTCGCCTCCACCGCCTACCAGGCGGTCGACAACGGGTACCGCATCGTCACCGTCTCCGACGCGTGCACGGCGGCCACCGACGAGCTGCACGACGCCTACCTGAGCACGCTGGGCCAGCTCGGCGAGATCGCCACCACCGGCGAGATCGCCTGACCGGCCGCCGGGGCGCTCAGCGCAGGCAGCCGGGAGCGTTCAGCGCAGGCCGGCGGCGATCGCGTCGACCAGCAGCGCGCCCAGCATGCGCGCCATCACGGCGCGGGCGGCGTCGACGTCGAGCCCCATCGAGTCGCGCATCATCGACCACGCCGACCAGGTGCCGGCCACCGTGAGCGCGTCCAGCAACTGGTCCCGGTCCGGCCCGGCCTGCGCCAGCTCCGGGGCGAACACCGCCTCGATCTCGTGGCGGACCCGGGCGACGGCCGCCTCCCGGTTGCGGCGCAGTTGCGGGGAGAACGGCTCCCGCAGCGCCGACGCGCGGGCCGAGGGCGCCAGCAGCTCCAGCAGCCGGGCGCGCTGGTCGCAGAACGCGGCGATCCGGGCGGTCAGCGGCAGCTCCGGCGACACCGGCCGCCAGGCGGCTGCCTGCCGTTCGCCGACGCGCCGCCCGGTCGCCGCGAACAGCGTCTCCATGTCCTTGAAGTTGGTCCAGAGCGTGCGCAGCGACACCCCGGCCCGCTCGGCGATCCGCTCTCCGGTGGGCCGCAGGTCACCGGAGTCGATCAGGGCCAGGTGCGCCTCCACGATCGCGGCCCGGGTCCGCTCGGCCCGTGCCGCCCGGCCGTCCACCCGTTCCGGCGGGTCGGTCTCCAGCTCGATCATGGGTACGGGTTCTCCTGTGCTCGGGTACCGGCGGCCACTCTACGGTCGTGCCGCCGGGCAGCAGGCACCCGGCTGCCCGGCGGCACGAGCGAGGTCAGGCGGTCGGTACGGCGTCCGCCGGCGGGGCGGTCGGCGGCTCGGTGAACTCGGTGACCGCGCCGTCACCGTCGTCGGTGGTGTACGCGGGACCGAAGTACGCCTGGGCGCCGTTGCTCACCTTGGTCAGCCGCACGCCGCCGTAGCCGGCGTGCACGCCGTCGGCGTACCGGAAGGGAACCAGGCCGGGCCCGCGGAAGCCGCCCTTGCGCACGGCCTCGACCAGCTTCTCCCGGGTGGGGTCCGGCCCGGCGGCGAGCATCGCCTGGACGAACGTGTACGCCATCGAGTAGCCGTAGATCGCGTTGCCGTCGACCGGGTTGCCGGCGTTGTACTTCTGGTGGATCTTGGTGAACTCCTGGATCCACGGGTTCGCGGTGTCGCTCACGTTCGGCAGGTAGTTGTCGGCCACCATGCCCTCGAGGATCACCTTCTTGTCACCGAGCTGGGCGGCCAGCGTGGTGTAGTCGGCGCCCACGTTGGAGACCACCCACTGCGCCTTGAAGCCCTGCCCGGCGGCCTGGCCCATGGCGAGCGCGGTGAAGCCCGGGATGGTCGCCGAGATGACCACCTGGCAGCCGGCCGCGCGCAGCGCGCCGATCGCCGGGCCGACCTGCTGGTTCGTGGTGGTGTACGTCTGCTTCGCCGCGACCGGGCCGAGGACCTGCTCGACGCCGGCGAGCGAGTCCCGCCCGAAGTCGTCGTTCTGCCCGAAGTGGCAGACCTTCGCGCCGGGGAACTCGCGCTTGACGTAGCTGGCCAGGATCTTGCCCTCGACCGTGTAGTCGGGCTGCCAGCCGAACGTGGTCGGGTACTTGTCCGGCTGGTTCCAGTTGCGGCTGCCGGAGGCGACGAACAGGTCCGGCACCTTCTGCGTCTTGACGAACTCCAGCACGTTCGTGTGCGTGGGCGTGCCCAGGCCGCCGAGCAGCGCGAAGACCTTGTCGTCGAGCACCAGCTTGCGGACCACGTTCTCGGTGTTGGCGGGGTTGTAGCCGTCGTCCATGACCTTGTAGACGATCTTCCGGCCGTGTACGCCGCCCTTGCTGTTGACGTGCTCGAAGTACGCCTTCGTGGCGGCGGAGATCTTCGAGTAGCCGGGTGCGGCCGGTCCGGTGAGCGGTTGGTGGGTGCCGATGACGACCTCGGAGTCGCTGACGCCGGGGACGTTCTCGGCGGCCTGCTTCTCGTCGTCTGCGCAGGCAGGCAACGCGGCCAGCAGGGCCAGGCCGGCGGCGGCCGCGAGAACGCGGCGGGTGGTGGGGCGCATGGTTCTCCATTCCGGTGCGACGGTGCGAACGGTGGGTGGAACCGGTGAGGTCAGCGGTCCGGCGACCGGCGGGGCGCGCGACGGCTGCGGACGGCCGCGCGCAGCCGGGTGCCGACGGCACGCACCCCGCCCTGGAGGCCGCCCGGGGCGGCGAGCATGACGACGATGAGGATCAGGCCGAACACGGCCAGCGCGAGGTTGCCCTCCAGCCGCTGGGCCAGCCCGGCGGAGAGGTCGAGGTGTTCGGTGAGCAGGCCGGGCAGGTCCTGGAGCGCCACCAGCAGCACCGCTCCCCAGACCGCGCCGGCCAGGCTGCCCAGCCCGCCGATCACGATCGCCATGAGCAGGAACAGCGACAGGTCCAGCGGGAACTTGCCGGGCGCGACGGTGGCGGTGAGCATGGCGTACACGCCGCCGCCCAGGCCGGCGCAGGCGGCGCTGACCACGAACGCGAGCACCTGCGTGCGGGCCACCGGGATGCCGGCGAGCCGGGCCGCGACCTCGTCGTCGCGGACCGCACGCAGGGACCGGCCGAAGCGGCTGCGCACCAGGTTGGCCAGCAGCAGCATGGTGAGCAGCGCGGCGGCCAGCGCGATCCAGGCCAGCCAGCGTTCCGGCTGGAAGTAGGCGCCGAGCGCCGCCGGTGGCGTCTGCGCCGGGAACGACAGACCTTGTTCGCCGTTGAACACGCCGGTGAAGATCGTGGTGACCGCCGGGACGAGCGTCGCCACGGCGAGCGTCACGCCGGCCAGGTAGGGGCCGCGCAGCCGGGCCGCCGCCAGCCCGACCACGAGCCCGCCGAGCGCGGTCACCGCGACGGCGACCAGCAGCGACGCGGGCAGCGTCCACCAGCCGCGTACGGCCCGCTCGTCGAGGGCCTGCTGGGTCAGGGCCATGGTGTACGCGCCGGTGGCCATCAGCGCGCCGTGCCCGAGGGAGAGCTGGCCGTTGAGCCCGACCAGCACGGTGTGCCCCGCGGTGACGCAGAGGAACGCGCAGACGCGCGCCACCTGGAGGTTCTGGTACGGCGCGAGCTGGTTGGTGACCAGCACGACGAGCGTGCCGACGAACACGGCCACCGCCAGGTGGCGCAGCAGCGTGGAGCCGCGCGCCTCGCGTCCGGCCGGTGCGCCGGGGAGCAGCCGCCGCAGCGGGGACGGCGCCGCGGCCGCGATCTTGGTGGGGGTGCTCGTCACACGTGCCTCGCTCTCGCCGCGGAGAAGAGCCCGCCGGGGCGGACCAGCAGGACGGCCAGCAGCAGCACCAGGACGGCCAGCGGGGTGGTGTCCGGTCCCAGGTAGCCGGTGACGTAGGACAGGATCAGCCCGACCAGCAGGCCGCCGACGACGGCGCCGGCCGGGCTGTCCAGGCCGCCGACCACGGCGGCGGTGAACGCGACCACGAAGACCAGGTCCATGGCGTGTGAGTGCAGGCCGAGTCCGGTGGGGACGACCAGCATCCCGGCCAGCGCGCCGACCCCGGCGGCGAGCGCCCAGCCCAGCGTGAGCATCCGGCCGACGCTGACGCCGAGCAGCCGGGACACCTCGGGCGCGAACGCGGCGGCCCGCATCCGCAGGCCGACCGGGGTACGGGTGAACAGCACCGCGAGCAGCGCCACCACTGTGAGGGCCGCGCCGAGCACCCACAGGTCGTACGGGGACAACGCGGCCACCCCGGCGATGGTGAGCGCGTCGGTGTCGAACGGCGCCGGGGCGGGCCGGTAGTCGTTGCCGAACACCATGCCGAGCACCGCCTGGATGACGAGCACCAGCCCGAGCGCGACGATCACCTGGTTGAGCGGGCCGCCGGGGCCGGCGAACCGCATCAGCACCCGCTCCACCAGCGCGCCCAGGGCCAGTCCGGACAGGATCGCGGCGGCCAGGCCCAGCCAGTACGAGCCGGTGGCGGAGACGACCGCGTAGCCGACGTAGGCGGTGGCCACCGCCATCGCGCCCTGGGCGAAGTTGACCACCCGGGCGGCCCGCCAGATGAGCACCAGCGCGAGCGCGAACGCCGCGTAGACCGCCCCGCCGGCGAGCCCGTCGAAGGTGAGGAACCAGAACCGCTCCATCCGCGACCCCTTCCTAGAATCCGAGGTACGCGTGCCGGAGCTGGTCGTCGTCGCGCAGCCGGGCGGCCGGCGCGGCGGTGACCACGCGTCCGAGCGACATGACGATGCCCTGGTCGGCGACGGAGAGCGCGCTGCGCACGTTCTGCTCGACCAGCAGCACGGTGAGCCCCCGTTCGTCGCGCAGCCGCCGCAGCAGCGCCATGATCTGCGCGGTGACCTTGGGCGCCAACCCGAGCGACGGCTCGTCGAGCAGCAGCAGCCGGGGCCGGGCGATGAGCGCGCGGCCGATGGCGAGCATCTGCCGTTCGCCGCCGGAGAGCTGGTGTCCGGCGTGGTCGCGGCGGCGGGCCAGCGCCGGGAACAGCTCGTACACCTCGTCCTGCGCGCGCCGGGCGTCGGCCCGGTCGCGCCGCCACAGCCCGCCCAGGCGCAGGTTCTCCGCCACTGTCAGCTCGGTCACCACGCCGCGCCCCTCCGGCACGTGCGCCAGTCCGCGCCGGACCAGGTGTTCCACCCGGACGCCGCGCAGGTCCTCCCCCGCGTACCGGATCCGGCCGCTGGTGGGCCGCAGCAGACCCGAGAGGGTACGCAGCAGCGTGGTCTTCCCGGCGCCGTTGGCGCCGAGCACGGCGGTTACGGTGCCGGCCGGGACGGTGAGCGCGACGTCGCGCAGCACCGGCACCGGGCCGTAGCCGCAGCTGAGCGCCTCCACCTCCAGCACGGCGGTCACGACGCGCTCCCCTCGGCGGGCACCTCGGCGCCCAGGTACGCCTCGGTGACCCTTGGGTCGTCGCGGATGCTCTCCGGGGGCCCGGCGGCGATCACCTTGCCGAAGTCGAGCACCACGAGGTCGTGGCAGACGGACATGACCAGGTCCATGTGGTGCTCGACGAGCAGCACGGCGCAGCCGTCCTCCCGATCCGGCAACGCGCGGACCAGGTCGGCCAGCTCGGCCACGTCGTCGGCGCCGAGCCCGCCGGCCGGCTCGTCGAGCAGCAGCAGCCGGGGACGGGCGATCAGCGCGCGGGCCAGCGCGACCCGCTTGCGTACCGCATAGGGCAGGGTGCCCGGCGGGGCGTCGGCGTACTTGTCGATGCCCAACTCGGCGAGCAGGTCCAGAGCCCGGGCGCGCAGCCGCCGCTCGTCGCGGTCGCTGCGCGGCAGGCCGAACAGCGCGGCGGCGAATCCGGCCCGTGCGGTGTGGCTCGCGCCGGCCACCACGTTCTCCAGCACGGTCAGCCCGCCGAACAGTCCGACGCCCTGGAGCGTGCGGGCGATGCCGAGCCGGGTGAGGGCGTGCGGGCGGGGCCGGAACGGCCGGCCGTCGAGGGTGAGCGAACCCTCGGTCGGGCGGACGAAGCCGCAGACCACGTTGAACAGCGTGGTCTTGCCGGCGCCGTTGGGCCCGATCACGCCGACGACCCGGCCGGGCGGTACGCGCAGCGAGACGTCGTCGAGGGCGACCAGGCCGCCGAAGCGTACGCCGACGTGGTGCAGCGTCAGGCCCTGATCGTCGGCGGGGGTGGCCGGTGGGCTCATCGTCACCTCGTGCCGGTCGACGGAGCGGGAAAACTAATTACACCGGGAGTGTACTTTTCTCTGCCGCCGCGTCAATGCCCACACGATCACGGTTCATTTGCCGGGCTCACCGGCCTCCAACGTGCACTGTCGGTGTGATCATCCCGCCATCCGGTCGCGGGCACGGCGCAGGAACGTTTGCTCCGCCGCGTTGCCGGTGCCGGCGATCGCCGCGTCGTACGCGATCCGGGCCTGCGCCGGACGATCGAGGCGGCGCAGCAGGTCGGCCCGGATCGCGTGCCACACGTGGTATCCGGTCAGGTCCAGCCGGTCCACTTCGGCCAGCGCGGCAGCCGGTCCGCGTACCTCGGCCAGCGCGACCGCCCGGTTCAGCGCCACCACCGGTCCGGGCGCGACGGCCGCGAGCCGGTCGTAGAGCGCGAGGATCTGCCGCCAGTCGGTGGCGGCGGCGGTGGGCGCGTCCGCGTGCACCGCGCCGATCGCGGCCTGGATCTGGTACGGGCCGGGCCGGTCCCGCCGCAGGCACCGGCGGACCAGATCCTGGCCCTCGGCGATCAGTTCCCGGTCCCATCGGCCACGGTCCTGCTCGGACAGCGACACCGGCGCCCCGTCCGGCCCGGTCCGGGCGTCCCGGCGCGACTCGGTGAGCAGCATCAGCGCGAGCAGGCCGAGCGCCTCCGGCTCGTCCGGCATCAGCGTCACCAGCAGCCGGCCCAGCCGGATCGCCTCGGCGCCCAGCTCGGCGCGGCCCAGCCGCTCCCCCACGCTCGCGGTGTGCCCCTCGTTGAAGATCAGATAGACCACCGCGAGCACCCCGCGCAGCCGGTCCGGCAGGTCGGCGTCGCGCGGCACCCGGTACGGGATACCGGCGTCACGGATCTTCGCCTTGGCCCGGACCAGACGCTGCGCCATGGTTCGCTCCGGCACCAGGAAGGCGCGCGCGATCTCGGCGGTGCTCAGGCCGCCGAGCAGGCGCAGCGTCAACGCCACCCGGGCGGGCGCGGCGAGCGCCGGATGGCAGCAGGTGAAGATCAGGCGCAGGCGGTCGTCGGGCACGGGCCCCTCCTCGGCGGGCGGGTCGGCGGCGTGCAGCAGGGCGGCCTCGGCGTGCCGGGCGGCCCGGGTGGCCTCGCGGCGCAACCTGTCGATCGCCCGGTTCCGGGCGGTGGTGATGATCCAGCCGGCCGGGCTGGGCGGCGGCCCGTCGGCGGCCCAGCGCGAGACGGCGATCGTGAACGCCTCCTGGACCGCCTCCTCGGCGAGGTCGATGTCGCCGAGGAGACGGACCAGGACGGCTACCGCGCGGCCGTACTCGGCCCGGAAGACCCGTTCGAGTTCGGTCATCCCTCGCCCTGGAACGGGCGGACCTCGATCGGCAGCGTGGTGGCCAGCGCGTAGCGGCGGCCCCAGTCCAGCGCGGCGTCCAGGTCGGGCGCCCGGATGATGGTGACGCCGCCCAGGTACTCCTTGCCCTCGGCGAACGGCCCGTCGGTGACCAGCACCTCGTCACCGGCCGGGCGCAGCACGGTGGCGGTCTGCGGGTCGTGCAGGCCGTTGCCGAACACCCAGCACCCGGCCTCCCGCAGGTCCCGGCCGATGGCCTCGACCTCACGCATCACCCCGGCCAGGAACTCCGGGTCCGGGCGGCCCTCGCCGGCGGGCTGGTACATGCTGATCAGGTACTGCTTCATCGGTTTCTCCTCACCGCCGTCGGACGGCCCCGCGCCGTCCCTTCACCCTCCACACGAACGACTGACGCCGGTTTCGACACGCCGGGCCGGGTGAATCCGGCCGGGAGCGGGGTACGCCGTCGCGTGCGCCGCCACCGGGTCGTCGTCGTGGGCGCCGGGTTCTCCGGGCTGGCCTGCGCGCTCGCGCTGGACGCCGCCGGCGCGCAGGTGCGGGTGCTGGAGGCGCGGGACCGGGTGGGCGGCCGGACGCTCAGCCGCCCGTTGCCCGGCGGCGGCTGGCTCGATCTGGGCGCGCAGTGGATCGGCCCCACCCAGGACCGGATGTACGCGCTCGTCGCCGCGTACGGCCTGGCCACGTTTCCCTCCCCCGCACACGGCGCGCCGACGCTGCTGCTCGGCGGGCGCCCGGCCACCGGCGAGCCGCCGGGACTGTCCGGGCTGCTGGGCACGCTGGACGAGATGACGGCCGGTGTCGACCCGGCCGCGCCGTGGCGGGCCGACGGGGCGGCGCGGTGGGACCGGATCACGTTCGGCGGCTGGCTCGACGCGAGCGGGGCCGACCCGGTCACCGCCGGGTACGCGGGCCGGATGCTCGCCGGTGGCCTGCTGGCCGCCTCGCCGGACGAGGTCTCGCTGCTGCACATGCTGTTCTACCTGCGCAGCGGCGGCGGCACCCGGTCGCTGCTGCGCATGGCAGGCGGTGCCCAGCAGGACCGGATCGCCGGTGGCCCGGCCGCGCTGGCCGAGCGGATGGCCGCCGCGCTGCCTCCCGGGAGCCTGCGCCTGCGCGCGCCGGTGGACGGCGTCGCGCAGGACGACGGCGGCGTGCGGGTGCGCTCCGGCGGCGAGACGCACCACGGCGACGCGGTGGTGGTCGCGCTGGCGCCGACGCTGGCCGGGCGCATCCGGTACGATCCGCCGCTGCCGCCGCTGCGCGACGGCCTGACCCAGCGGATGCCGATGGGCGTGGCGCTCAAGGTCCACGCGCTCTACCCGGAGCCGTTCTGGCGGGCCGACGGCCGCTCCGGGGTGTCCAGCACGGACACCGGACCGCTGACCGAGACGGTGGACAACTCGCTGCCGGACGCGTCGGGCGGGGTCCTCACCGCGTTCAGCTACGGCGCGCAGGCCCGGGCGCTGCGCCGGCTGCCGGAGGACGCGCGCCGGGACGCGCTGCGCGACGCGCTCGCCGCGATCTTCGGCCCGGCCGCCGCGCGCCCCGACGACCTCGTCGAGTACGACTGGTCGGCAGACGAGTGGACGCGCGGCTGCTTCTGCGGCGTCCTGCCGCCCGGCGCGTGGCGCGACTACGGCCCGGAGTTGCGGACGCCGGCCGGGCGGGTGCACTGGGCCGGCACCGAGACCGCGACCCGGTGGAGCGGCTACCTGGAGGGCGCGGTGACCGCCGGCGAGCGCGCCGCCGCCGAGGCGCTCGCCCAACTCGGCTGAGCACCCTGTCCAGCGAGATTCTTCGATGTGTTCTATTGAAAAGTTTCTCCGCCCTGTGCACTAATGACGACAGTTCCTTTCGTCATACTCCCGCCGCCGGAGCGCGGCAACCCCCAGGGAGGACAGATGCACGAATCGATCCGATCGGCGCTGCGCGCGGCCGGAGCCGCGCTGCTCGCCACCGTCACCGTCGCCGCCGCAACCCTGTCCGGGACGGCCCCCGCCTCCGCCGCCCCGGCCGGACTACCAGGCATGGACGTCTCCAGCTACCAGGGCAACGTGAACTGGTCCGGCGCGTGGGCCAACGGCGCCCGGTTCGCGTACGTCAAGGCCACCGAGGGCACGTACTACACCAACCCGTACTTCGCCCAGCAGTACAACGGCTCCTACAACGTCGGGATGATCCGCGGCTCGTACCACTTCGCCCGCCCCGACACCACCAGCGGCGCCGTCCAGGCCAACTACTTCGTCGACCACGGCGGCGGCTGGTCCAAGGACGGGCGGACGCTGCCCGGCGCACTGGACATCGAGTACAACCCGTACGGCGCGACCTGCTACGGGCTGAGCCAGGCGTCGATGCGCAGCTGGATCGCCTCGTTCGTCAACCAGTACCACGCCCGCACCGGCCGGTGGGCCACCATCTACACCACCACCGACTGGTGGAGCACCTGCACCGGCAACACCTCGCAGTTCGCCGCCAACAACCCCCTGTGGATCGCCAGGTACTCCAGCAGCGTCGGCACGCTGCCGGCGGGCTGGGGCACGTACTCGTTCTGGCAGTGGTCCTCCTCCGGTGTCTTCCCCGGCGACCAGAACGTCTGGAACGGCTCGCTCGACCGGCTGCGCGTCCTGGCCTGCAACGGACCCTGCTGACCCCGGCCCGGACGTGGCGGGCGGTGCCGGTCCCGCCACGCCCGGCCGTCCCTCTCTCCCGAGGAGCTGCGATGTCTGTTCCTGTCCCCCGGCGGACCGTACTGCGTGGCGCGGTCCTGCTCGGCGCCGCCGCCGGCGTCGGCGCGCTGACCCAGATCAGCTCCGGCCCCGACGCGCGGGCCGCCGCCACCCGTGTCGACCAGCCGACCATCGCCAACTGCGCGACCTGGGGCGCCCGCCCGCCCTCGTCGCCGGTGAGCGTGGTGGCCAGCCGGCCCAACAAGATCATCGTGCACCACACCGCGTTCCCGAACACGACCGACTACAGCCTCGCCCAGGCGTACCGCAACTCCCGCGACATCCAGAACCTGCACATGGACAGCAACGGCTGGCTCGACTCCGGGCAGCACTTCACCAACAGCCGGGGCGGCTACCTGACCGAGGGCCGGCACGGCAGCCTCTACGCGCTGCTGCACGGCCAGACCATGGTGCAGGGCGCGCACTGCGTCGGGCAGAACAGCCAGGCCATCGGCATCGAGAACGACGGCATCTACGTGGACGTGCAGCCGCCCCAGGCGCTCTGGAACAGCCTCGTCACGTTCTGCGCGTTCACCTGCCAGCAGTACGGCATCCCGCCGAGCGAGATCTACGGGCACAAGGACTTCAACAACACGCAGTGCCCGGGGCTGCTGCACGACCGCCTGCCGGAGCTGCGCCGTACCGTCGCCGCTCGTCTCGGCGGCTGACCACGGGGGTACGTGGGGCGCCCGGGTGCGACGGGCGTCCCGCGTACGTCAGCCCTGGCTTATATAAGCCTGCTCTGATACAAAGGTGTTGTGCACGCCTTCGACGTCCTCGGCGACCCGGTCCGCCGCCGGATCCTGGAACTGCTCGCCGACGGTGAGCAGCCCGCCGGGACGCTCGGTGAGACGGTCCGGCGCGAGTTCGGCATCAGCCAGCCCGCCGTCTCGCAGCACCTCAAGGTGTTGCGCGAACACGGCTTCACCACGGTGCGCGCCGAGGGCACCCGCCGGCTCTACGCCGTGGACCCCGGCCCGCTGCGCGAGATCGACGCGTGGCTGGCCGGGTTCCGCCGCTTCTGGACGCCACCACTGGCGGCACTCGCCACCGAGCTGGCCCGGGGCCGCCGCGAACGACGGCTGCGCGAGGACGACACCGCCAACGAGAGGACCGACCCATGATCGACGTGACCGGACAGATCAGCGCCGTCGAGCGCCGCATCGGCGACCGTACGCTCCCCGCCGGGCAGGCGCGGGTGCTCACCATCGCCCAGACGTACGACGCGCCGGTGGCCGACGTCTTCGACGCCTGCACCAACCCGGAACGGATACCCCGCTGGTTCCTGCCGGTCTCCGGCGACCTGAGCCTCGGCGGCCGCTACCAGCTGGAGGGCAACGCCGCCGGCACTGTCGAGCGCTGCGACCCGCCGCACGGCTTCGCCGCCACCTGGGAGTTCGGCGGCGAGGTGAGCTGGATCGAGGTGCGGCTGCGCGAGGCCGGCCCCGGGCGTACCCGATTCGAGCTGGAGCACGTCGCGCACGTCGACGACCAGCGGTGGGCCGAGTACGGCCCGGGCGCGGTCGGCATCGGCTGGGACCTGGCGCTGGTCGGGCTGGCCTCCCACTTCGCGGCCGACGGCACTGGCGTCGACCCGGCCGCCGCAGCCGAGTGGATGGCCTCGGAAGAGGGCCGCAGTTTCGTCACCGAGTCCAGCAAGAGCTGGACAACGGCAAGCATCGAGGCCGGCACCCCCGCCGACGAGGCGCACGCCGCAGGCGAGCGAGTGCGGTCCTTCTACACCCCCACCCCCACGCCCTGACCCCCTACCCTCCTCCCCCACCCTCTCCTCGTCGATCTTGCGGTTTGGGCCCTCAGAATGTCCGGTAGACGGATTTTGCGGGGCACCGAATCGCAAGATCGGCGGGTTCGGACCGCACGACAGGCTCGCCGGCCGCCTCGGCGCGGCCCTCGGTCCGGCTCTTCGAGATCTTGGAACGAAAGGGCCCCCATAGGGGCCGATTCCTTCCAAGATCTCTTCGCGTCTCGTGATGCGGAACACGGCTCTCTCCAGGCAGGACGTCCATGGTCGTCCCGGCGGGAGACGCGGGTGATCGGCGTGGGCAACGGCGCGCGCTGCCGCGGGGGAAATGCGGGGGTGGGATGTCGGTGGGGTGGGGCAGACTGCGGGGCATGCCGATCCGTTCCGTCGCCGACCTGACCGCCGCCGTCGACGCCGGTCAGACGCTCAAGTACCTGCACTTCTGGGGTCACCGGCCACAACGCGACGGCAGTGTCGGCGCGGGTTGCCTGAGCCAGTGGTGGCCGGCGGCGTTCACGGTGGACGGCCGCGAGTTCGCCACCGCCGAGCACTGGATGATGTGGCACAAGGCCACCCTCTTCAGTGACCACGCGGTCGCCGAGCGGGTGCTGACCGCCGGGCATCCGCACCGGGCCAAGGCGCTCGGCCGGCAGGTGCGCGACTTCGACGAGGCGACCTGGGTGGCCCGCCGCTACGAGATCGTGGTGGCCGGCAGCCTGGCCAAGTTCTCCCAGCACGAGACGTTGCGACGGTTCCTGCTCGGCACCGGCGACCGGGTGCTTGTCGAGGCCAGCCCGACGGACCGGATCTGGGGCATCGGCCTGACCGCCGCCGACCCGCGCGCCGCCGACCCGGCGACCTGGCGGGGCGACAACCTGCTCGGGTTCGCCCTGATGGAGGCGCGCGCCCAGCTCGCCGGCCCGAGGGGGTGACGCCTGAATCGTGCCGGAGATGCGGGTAACGTGCTGCGGCGTGACCCCGTACTCGCACTGCTCCTTCTGCGGCGCGGCCTACCCGGCGGGCGCCGGGTGGCCGCGGGTCTGCTCCTCCTGCGGCGAGACGGTGTGGCGCAACCCGCTACCGGTCGCGGTGGCGGTGCTGCCGGTGCGCACGCCGCAGGGGCTCGGCGTGGTCGTGGTACGCCGCGACATCGAACCGGCGCGCGGGCTGCTGGCCCTCCCGGGCGGCTTCGTCGAGTACGGCGAGGATTGGTCCGAGGCGCTCGTGCGGGAGCTGCGTGAGGAGACCGGGCTGCTGGCCGAGGCCGGCGAGGCGCGGCTGTTCGCGGTGCACGGCGCTCCGGCGGGCGGCACCATGATGGTCTTCGGGGTGCTGCCCGAGCGGGCGATCGGTGACCTGCCTCCGTCGGCGCCGACGGAGGAGGCCACCGAGTGGCTGGTGCTCAGCGATCCGGTCGAGCTGGCCTTCTCCACGCACACCCGGGTGCTCGCCGACTTCCTGGCCGGGCAACTTCCGCTCTGACCGGACCGAGCACGGCTGACCGAACCGAGCACGGCAGTGGCCGCCGGCACCACACCACACAGCGGCGGCCACGAAGCCGCGACGGTCAGCCGCGGGCCGGGACCGGCTGGGGTGAGAACGGCACGGCGGCCGGCACCTCGGTCTCCGGCTCGCCGGCCGGGTGCCGCCACAGTCCGCGCCGCCGCAGGATCGGCAGCACGCCCTCGCCGAACCAGTACGCCTCCTCCAGGTGCGGGTGGCCGGAGAGGATGAACTCGTCCAGGCCGAGCGCGTGGTACTCGGCGATCCGGTCGGCGACCTCGGTGTGGCTGCCGACCAGGGCGGTGCCCGCGCCGCCGCGGACCAGCCCGAATCCGGCCCACAGGTTCGGCGAGACCTCCAACCCGTCGCGGGAGCCGCCGTGCAGGTCGAGCATCCGCCGCTGCCCCTCGGACTCGCTGCGCCGCAGCCCTTCCTGCACCGCCCGCACGTCGGCCTCGGGGATGCCGTCGAGCAGCTTTCGCGCCTGGGCCCACGCCTCCTCGGCGGTGTCCCGGCTGATCACGTGCAGCCGGATGCCGTAGCGCAGCTCGCGCCCGGCCTCGGCGGCGAGCCCGCGGATCCAGTCCAGCTTGCCGGCCACCTGCGCGGGCGGTTCGCCCCAGGTCAGGTACACGTCGCTGTGCCGGACCGCCACCGGCCCGGCCGCGCCGGACGACCCGCCGAAGTAGACAGGCGGCACCGGGTCGGGCAGGCGGCTGAGCCGGGCGCCCTGGACCCGTACGTGGGCGCCGTCGTGGTCGACCGTCTCACCGCGCCACAGCGCCCGCACCACGTGCAGGAACTCGTCGGTACGCGCGTAGCGGGCGTCCTTGTCCAGGAAGTCGCCGTACGCGCGCTGCTCGGCGGACTCGCCACCGGTGACCACGTTGAGCAGCAGCCGGCCGCCGGACAGGCGCTGGAACGTGGCGGCCATCTGCGCGGCGAGGGTGGGTGAGAGCAGGCCGGGCCGGAACGCGACGAGGAACTTCAGCCGCTCAGTGACCTCGGTGAGCATGGCGGTGGTCAGCCAGGCGTCCTCGCACCACGCGCCGGTCGGGGTGAGCGCCCCGGCGAAGCCGAGCTGCTCGGCGGTGCGGGCGATCTGCCCCAGGTACGCGACGCTGGCCGGTCGCGCGCCGCCGGCGGTGCCGACCGGTACGCCGTGACCGCCGCCCACGATGTCCCGGCTGTCGCCGTAGGTCGGCAGGAACCAGTGGAAGGTGAGCGACATGGTGTGCCTCCGGTGCGCTGTCGGACGGCCGCCTCCTGAGTGGTGGGACGACCACGCCGACACACTACCCATAAAACCTATCGGGTTGGTAGGTTGCTGTCGCCCGTCGATGCCGGGCCCTTCCCCTCCCCGAGGAGTCGCCATGCGTACCCCCAGATCGCGCCGCCGCCCGGTGGCCGCGCTGCTCACCACCCTCGCGCTGCTCGCCGCGACGGCGCTGACGGCCTGCGGCGGCGAGGCGGCCGACGCCAGCGGCGGTGGCGACGGCCCGCTGCGGATCGGCTACCAGCGCTTCGGCGGGCTCAGCCTGGTCAAGGCGCGCGGCGACGCCAAGAACGTCACCTGGTCGCTGTTCGAGAGCGGCCCGGCCCTGACCGAGGCGCTCAAGGCCGGCTCGATCGACATCGGCCAGGTCGGCGAGGCCCCGCCGGTGTTCGCCGCCGCCGGGAAGATCCCGTTCTCCGTGGTCGGCACGTCCCAGCCGATCCCGCAGGGCGAGGCGGTTCTGGTCAAGGCGGACAGCCCGTATCGTGGATTCGCCGACCTGCGCGGGAAGACTGTCGCGCTGAACAAGGGCTCCAACGTGCACTGGCTGCTGGTGAAGCTGCTGGAGGCGAACAGGATGACGCTCGCCGACATCAAGGTGAAGTACCTCAAGCCCGCCGAGGGCCGGCCCGCGTTCGACAACGGGCAGGTCGACGCGTGGATCATCTGGGATCCCTACTTCGCGCTGGCCGAGCAGCCCGGCGTACGGGTGCTGGCCGACGCCACCGGCCTGGCCGGTAACCGCGAGTACGTGCTGGCCGCGCCGGACGCGGTGAAGAACCGCACCGCCGACGTGCAGGCGTTCCTGAACACGTACCGGCAGACCACGGACTGGGGCATCGCCCACCCGACCGAGCGGGCCGCCATCCTCGCCCCGGAGCTGAAGATCCCGCTCGACGTGACCACCCGGGCGCTGGCCCGCAGCGCCAAGCCGCTCGCCCCGGTCACAGCGGAGATCGGCGCGGAGTTGCAGGCCATCGCGGACAGCTTCGTGGAGCTGAAGCTGGTGCCCGGCCCGGTCGACATCGCCGGGCGGGTGGACGGCCGGTTCAACGAGGCGTTCCAGTGAGCGGTCCGGCGCTGGCCGAGGCGACAGCGCCTGTCGTACCCGATCAGGCGACGCCGCGGCGGTCGCGGGCCCGCGTCTCGCGGCGGTGGCGGCGCGCGGTGAGCCCGGTCGTGCTGGTGCTCGGCTGGGAGGTCGCCGCGCGCACCGGGCTGCTCGCCGCGGAGAAGCTGCCCGCGCCCAGCGCGGTGCTGGCGACCGGGTGGCGGCTGGCGCGCGACGGCACGCTCGGCGTGCACCTGCTCGACTCGCTCACCCGCGCCGCGCTCGGCCTGCTCATCGGCGGCGGCCTGGCGCTGGTGCTCGGCGCGGCGGCGGGGCTGCTGCGCCTCGGTGACGACCTGGTCGACCCGCCGGTGCAGATGGCCCGGATGCTGCCGCACCTGGGCCTGGTGCCGCTGCTGATCATCTGGGTCGGCATCGGCGAGTCGCTGAAGGTCACGCTGGTCGCGCTCGGTGCGTTCTTCCCGATCTACTTCAACACGTACGCCGGCATCCGCGACATCGACGAACGCCTGGTGGAGGCGGCGCGCACCTGCGGTCTCGGCGCGGCGGCCCGGCTGCGGCACGTGGTGCTGCCCGGCGCGCTGCCGGCGCTGTTCCTCGGGCTGCGGCTGGCCATCGGCGCGGCCTGGCTCAGCCTGGTCGTCGGCGAGCAGGTGAACGCGCAGACCGGCGTCGGCTTCCTGATGATGGAGGCGCGCGAGTTCAGCCAGACCGACGTGGTGGTGCTCGGCCTGCTCATCTACGCGCTGCTGGGTCTCGCCTCCGACCTGCTCATCCGGTACGCGGAGAGGAGGACGCTGGCATGGCGACGCGGACTGCGCGCGACCTGACCGGGCCGGTGCTCACCGCACGCGCGGTGACCCGGTCCTTCGGCCCGGCGGTGGTGCTGGCCGGGGTAAACGTGACCATCGCCGCCGGGGAGACGGTGGCGCTGCTGGGCGGCAGCGGATCCGGCAAGAGCACGCTGCTGCGCGTGCTCGCCGGGCTCGACGGCGACGCGGGCGGCGAGCACGCGGTGCACGGCACCGCCGCCGTGGTGTTCCAGGAGCACCGGCTGCTGCCGTGGAAGCGGGTCGCCGACAACGTGGCGCTCGGCCTGGCCGGGCCGGACGTGAGCGACCGGGTCGGCCGCGCGCTCGCCGAGGTCGGGCTCGCCGACCGGGGCCGGGCCTGGCCGGCCGAGCTGTCCGGCGGGCAGGCGCAGCGGGTCGCGGTGGCCCGCGCGCTGGTCCGCGAACCGGACCTGCTGCTGCTGGACGAGCCGTTCGGCGCACTCGACGCGCTGACCCGGCTGCGCATGCAGGGGCTGCTGCGGCGGCTGCGCGCCCAGCACGGCTTCGCCGCGCTGCTGGTCACCCACGACGTGGAGGAGGCGCTGCTGCTGGCCGACCGCGTCCTGCTCCTCGACGACGGCGTGATCGCCGAGGAGGTGACAGTCGGCCTCGGACCGGCGCCCAGCCCCGACGACCCGGCCCTCGGCGCGCTGCGCCGCCACCTGCTCGACCGTCTCGGCGTACCCGCCGGCTGACCGCGAGGGAGAACCGATGACCCGCTGGACCCCCGACCCGACCTTCTACCCCTCCCCCACGCTCGCCGCCTCCGCGCCGGCCGAGAAGCTCGCGTACGTCGCCGCGTTCGACCGGGCCGGGCAGCGCCCCGACGCCATCGCGGTGCTCGACACCGACCCGGACTCCGACTCGTACGGCCGGGTGGTGGGCTGGACCGAGCTGCCGAACACCGGCGACGAGCTGCACCACTTCGGGTGGAACGCGTGCAGCAGCGCGCTCTGCCCGACCGCGCCGCACCCGCACGTGGAGCGCCGCTACCTGATCGTGCCGGGCCTGCGCTCGTCCCGGATCCACGTGCTCGACACCAAGCCCGACCCGCGCCGGCCGAGCCTGGTCAAGGTCATCGAGGCGGAGGAACTCGGCAGGCGCGCCGGGTACTCCCGCCCGCACACAGTGCACTGCGGGCCGGACGGCATCTACGTCTCCGCGCTCGGCGGCGCCGACGGGCAGGAGGGACCCGGCGGCATCGCCGTGCTCGACCACACCACGTTCGAGGTACGCGGCGCGTGGGAGGCCGACCGGGGGCCGCAGTTCCTGGCGTACGACTTCTGGTGGCACTACACCCAGGACGTGCTGGTCACCAGCGAGTGGGGCACGCCGTCGATGATCGAGGACGGCATCGTCGGCGAGCTGCTGCTGGGCCGCAAATACGGGCACGCGATCCACTTCTGGGACCTGGCGAAGCGCCGGCACGTGCAGCGCGTCGACCTCGGCGACCAGTACCAGATGCCGCTGGAGCTGCGCCCCGCGCACGACCCGACGAAGTCGTACGGCTTCGTCGGCGTGGTGATCAGCGTCGAGGACCTGTCCGCCTCGATCTGGCTGTGGCACCGCGACGGCGACACCTGGGCGGTCACCAAGGTGATCGACATCCCGGCCGAGCCGGCCGACCCGGCCGACCTGCCGGACCTGCTCAAGCCGTTCGGGGCGGTCCCACCGCTGGTCACCGACATCGACCTGTCGGTGGACGACAGGTTCCTGCACGTCTCCTGCTGGGGCACCGGCGAGCTGATCCGCTACGACGTCAGCGACCCGTTCCACCCGGTACGCGTCGGCTCGGTGCGCCTGGGCGGCATCGTCAACCGCACGCCGCACCCGGCGTACCCGGACGAGCCGCTGGCCGGCGGCCCGCAGATGGTCGAGATCAGCCGCGACGGCCGCCGCGTCTACGTCAGCAACTCGCTCTACGGCGCCTGGGACGACCAGTTCTACCCCGACGGGGTGGGCGCCTGGGTGGCGAAGCTGGACGTCGACCCGGACAGCGGCGGCCTCGTGCCGGACCCGCGGTTCTTCCCGCGCGGGGACGAGTTCCGCGGCCTGCGCGTACACCAGACCCGGTTGCAGGGCGGCGACGCCTCGTCCGACTCGTACTGCTTCCCGTGACCGGCGCGACCTGGGCGGCGCTGGCCGGCCTCGGCGCGTTCCACGGCCTGAACCCGGCGATGGGCTGGCTGTTCGCGGTGGCCCGGGGCCTGCAGGAGCGCCGCCGGTCGGCGCTCCTGGCGGCCCTGCCGCCGATCGCCGCCGGGCACCTGGTGTCGGTGGCTGTGGTCGCCGCGCTGGTCAGCGCCACCCGGTCGGTGACGGCGAGCACCGTCGTCGCGGTGACCGGCGGGGTGCTGCTGGTCGGGTTCGGGCTGTGGCGGCTGCTGTCCGACCGGCACTTCCGCTGGGCCGGGATGCGGCTGTCGGCCGCGCAGCTCACCGCCTGGTCGTTCCTGATGTCGGCGGCGCACGGCGCGGGCCTGATGCTGCTGCCGGTGCTGCTCGCCGAACCGGCGGTCGGCGCCGGCCCGCACGCCGGGCACCTCGCCGCCGCGCCGGCCGGCGCGCTCACCGGCCTGTTCGCCGCGGCCGTGCACACCGCCGCCATGCTCGGCGTCGCGCTGGCCGTGGCCGTGGCCGTGTACGAGGTGCTCGGCGTCGGTGTGCTGCGCCGGGCCTGGTTCAACGTCGACCGGCTGTGGGCCGGTGTGCTCGTGGCGGCCGGTGTGGTGACGCTGCTCGGCGCGGCGTGACATTGTCGCCGACCTGCGGTGGATCGACGGGAAGTCCTACTGGTTGAATAGGAAAGGCAGCGTCGCCCACCCGGAGGTCAGCCGTGAGTCAGCACCCGTCCCCCGCCGAAGCCGTCCACGACGCCGACCGGAGCCGGCAGTGGCTCGCCGGGCAGGCCCACGGGCCGGGCGTCGACCGCGACCGGCTGCTGGAGGTGGGCGCGGCGATGGCCGCGGTGACCGCCGCCGCCGCGGAGCGCGAGCCGGTAGCGGTGGCGTCCGCGCCGGTCGGCGTCGACCCCGGCGCGCCCATCCTCAAGCCGCTGCCGGCGGACCTGCTGCGCCCGCTGGACACGAACGCCGAGATGCGCTGGCCGTCGATGGCCGGCCAGGGGTACGTGGTCCCGATCGACCGCTTCTTCGTCCGCAACCACACGGTCACGCCGCACCTGGACGCGGCCACCTGGCGGCTGCGCCTGTTCGGTGACGGCCTGCGCGGCGCGCCGGCCCCGGACAACGCGGTCGAGTTCGACCTCGACGAACTGCGCCGACTGCCCGCCGAGGAGCACGCGGCGCTGCTGGAGTGCGCCGGCAACGGGCGGCGCTACTTCGCCGAGCAGCAGGACGACCCCGCCCCGGGCGTGGCGTGGGGGCTGGGCAGCGTCGGCGTGGCCCGCTGGCGCGGCGTGCGGCTCGGCACGGTGCTGCGCCTGGCCGGGCTGCGCGACGAGGCGGTCGACGTGATGCCCGAGGGCCTCGACCCGGACTACGTCTCCGGCGGGGTCAACCTCGGCCGGGTACGCCGCCCGATGCCCATCGCGAAGGCGCTCGACGACGTGCTGCTGGCGTACGAGATGAACGGCGAGCCGCTCCCAGCCGACCACGGTTTCCCGGTGCGGGTCGTGGTGCCCGGCTGGGTCGGCATCGCCTCGATCAAGTGGGTGGGCGCGATCGAGGTCTCCACCACCCCGCTGTTCTCGCCGTGGAACACGCAGTTCTACCGCATGTTCGGCCCCGGCCACCCCGACGACGGCACCGCGCTCACCGCCCAGCCCGTGCGCAGCGCGTTCGAGCTGCCCTGGGACGTCCGGGTGCCGGCCGGCCAGGAGGTGCTGCTGACCGGCCGCTCCTGGTCCGGCAACGGCCCGATCGCGCACGTCGAGGTGGACACCGGCGACGGGTGGCGCCCGGCCGACCTGGTCGAGGCGGACCGGGGCAGCGCCTGGCAGCGCTGGACCGTCCGCTGGCGCCCGCCGGCCGCCGGCCGGCACGTCCTGCGCGCCCGCGCCACCGACTGCACCGGCGCCGTCCAGCCCGACCGGGCCGCCGTGAACGACCTCGCGTACCTCTTCGACGCCGTGGTGGCCCACCCGGTCACCGCCTGCTGACCGCCGCTCAGGTGGCGCCGAGGTAGGCCGGCGGCACGCTGTCGGTGAGCCACACCCCGTTCGCCGAACGGTAGAACAGGTGACCGGCAGCGGCCATCGCCGCCGCGTCCACGGTCAGCACCACCACCGCGCCGCCCCGGCGCGCCCCGACGCGCCGGGCCGTCGCCACATCCTGAGACAGGTGTACGTGGTGCCGCCCGCCCCGGCGCAGCCCCTGCGCCCGGATCGCGTCCAGCACGGCCTCGCCGGTGCCGTGGAACAGCCGGGGCGGCGGCGCGGCCGGGGTGAGGCCGAGGTCGACCGGAACCGAGTGCCCCTGGCTGGCGCGGATCCGGTCGACCCCGTCCGGGCCGGTCTCCACCGCGAAGCGCTGCTTGTCGTTGCCCGCGACCACGGCGTCCAGGTGGGCGCGGCTGATCCCCAGCCCGGCGAGCACGTCGGCGACCGGCACCCAGCCCGCCCGGTCGAGTCGCAGCCCGAACGCGTCGGGCCGGTGCCGCAACGCCAGCGACAGCCGCTTGCTCACCCGAACAAGATCCCGATGTTCCACCCGCCCAGTGTGGAGCCGCACCCTTCCTGTGTCGACGCAGTTCCGGTCCCCCGCCCCGCCGCGCCCTGCCCCGCCCTGCCTCGTCGATCTTGCCGTTTCGGCCCCCCGGGTGCCCGATTTACAAGCTTTTGACGGGGCAGAAACCCCATGATCGGCGAGCTGGAGGGCGGGAGGGCGGGACGAGCGGAAGGGCGGGTGGGCGGAGCGAGGGGGTCAGGCTGCGGCTCGGGCTGGGAGAGGGCGGCGGCGGTGGGACGGGTCGGTCAGCGTGGGCGGGGACCAGGCGCCGTCGGGCTGGTAGAGGTTCGTGCCGGGCGGGACGATCTCGTCGATGCGGTCCAGCACCGCGTCGTCGAGCGTCAGCTCCGCCCCGGCGAGCAGCGCGTCCAACTGGTCCATCGTGCGCGGTCCGATGATGGTCGACGTGACCGCCGGGTGCACGGCGGTGAACGCCACGGCGAGCTGCGGCAGCGCGCAGCCCACCTCGTCGGCGAGCGCGACCAGCTGCTCGACGGCGGCGTACTTGGCGGTGTTGCCCGGCAGCGCCGGGTCGAAGCGGGCCGGGGTGAGCGCCGGGCGCCCGGCGCCGAGGTCGACGGGCCGGCCCTGCCGGTACCGGCCGGACAGGAACCCGGAGGCCAGCGGACTCCACACCAGCACGCCCATCCGGTAGCGGCGGCAGACCGGCAGCACCGACGTCTCGATGCCGCGCGCCAGGATCGAGTACGGCGGCTGCTCGGTGCGGAAGCGGCCCAGCGCACGCCGCTCGGCGACGTGGTGCGCCTCCACGATCTCCTCGGCCGGGAAGGTCGAGCAGCCGAACGCGCGGATCTTCCCGGCCCGGACCAGGTCGGTGAGCGCGCCGAGCGTCTCCTCGACGTCGGTGGTGTGGTCGGGGCGGTGCACCTGGTAGAGGTCGATCCAGTCGGTGCCCAACCGGCGCAGGCTGTCCTCCACCGCCCGGACGATCCAGCGTCGCGAGTTGCCGCCCCGGTTGGGCCCCTCCCCCATCGGGAAGTGCACCTTCGTGGCGAGCACCACGTCGTCTCGCCGGCCGCGCAGGGCCTTGCCGACGATCTCCTCCGACTCGCCGGCCGAGTACATGTCGGCGGTGTCCACGAAGTTGATCCCGCGGTCGAGTGCCGCGTGGACGATCCGGGCGCAGTCGTCGTGGTCGGGGTTGCCGACCGCGCCGAACATCATGGTGCCGAGGCAGTGGACGCTGACCTCGATGCCGGTGCCGCCGAGGACGCGATAGCGCATGTGAACTCCCTGGTGTGCACCGCGTCGGCCGGGTGGCGCGCGGTCCAGCCACGGTAGGAGTTCGAGTGCGCTGGAGGTCAACCGTCGGCGGCGGGCTCCGCGCTGCCGGCGAGGTAACCGGCCGCCTGCAACTCGAACAGCTCCCGGTAGAGCCCACCCTCGGCCATCAACGTGTCGTGGTCGCCCGACTGCACGAGCCGGCCGTGGTCCATCACGAAGATCCGGTCGGCGTGCCGCACGTTCGCCAGCCGGTGGGTGATCAGCACGACGGCCCGGTCCGGGTGCCGCCGAAGGTGCTGGAAGAGGGCGTGCTCGGCACGCGCGTCCAGCGCGGCGGACGGTTCGTCACAGATCAGCAGCCGGGCGTCACGGTAGAGGCCGCGCGCGGCCACCAGCCGCTGCCACTGCCCGCCGGACAGGTCCTGACCGTCCTTGAACTGCCGGTCGAGCAGTGTCTCGTACCCGAACGGCAGCTCGCTGATCATGTCGTGGGCGGCGGCGTCCCGGGCGGCGGTCTCCACGCTGGGGCCGGGCCCGTCGGCGCGGTCGTGGCGGCCGACCCGGATGTTCTGCCGGGCGGTGAAGGGAAACTTCCACCAGTCCTGGCTCATCACCGCGACCTGGGCGGCGGTCTGCCGTGGGTCCAGTTCGGCTGCGTCCACGCCGTCCCAGCGGATCGTGCCGCCGGTGGGGTGGTAGAGGCCGGCGATCAGCTTCGCGAGCGTGGTCTTGCCGGAGCCGTTCTCCCCCACCAGCGCGACCACCTCGCCGCGCCGGACCGTCAGGCTGACCTCGTCTACCGCCGCGGTGTCGGTGTCCGGGTAGCGCAGGCTGACCCGCTCGACGTCGATCCGCGTGAACCCGTCGACCGGCAGGTGCCCGCCGGCCGGGATCCGCCGGGTGGCCCGGTCGAGGAAGTCGCGGTAGTCCTGGTAGTAGAGGGCGTCCTCGTAGAGCGAGTTGGTGGCGAAGATCGCCGTGCGCAGGCTCGTACGCGCGGACTGGAGCGCGAGCAGCGCGGTGGCCGCCGCCGCCAGCGCCACCACGCCACTGACCAGCAGCGCGCCCAGCACCAGGTAGAGGCCGAACGTGGCGACGCCGGTGATGGACAGGCCGATCGCCCGGGTGACCGTCTGCGCGCGGGCCAGGCGCAGCTCGGCGTGGGTCTCCAGGCGCGTCATGAGGTGGTATTCGGAGAGCAGGAAGTCGCGCATCTGGTAGGCGCGGATCTCGGCCGCGGTATGCCGGTTGGCCATCAGGTCGCCCAGCATCCACTTGCGTCGCCGCCGGGTGATCCGGGCGAGCCAGTCGACGTGCTGTCGGCGGGCCATCCGTACCGCGGTCACCGCCTCCGGCGCGGCGGCGACGACCAGGCAGGGCAGCAGCAGCGGGTGGATGATCGTCACCGCGGTAGCAGTGGCGATCACGCCGACCGCGCCGGTGACCAGGTTGACGGTGTCGTTGACCAGGGAGCCCGCCTCGGCCAGCCCGCGGTCACGGGCGCGGTCCATCTCCTCGGCGAAACCGGCGTCGTCGAAGGCCGCCAGTTCCACAGCGGACGTCGTCTCGAACAGCCGCCGCTCCACCGTGAAGTTGATCTGCGGTACGAGCCGGGCCTGCGCCCATCCGGCGGCGATGGTCAGCGCGCCGCGCCCGGCCACGGCGGCCGCCGCCACCGCCAGGGCGGGCAGCGCGGCCCGGATCCGGTCCGGTGTCGGGCCCGCCGCGAACAACTGGTGGAGTACCCCGGTGGTGGCGAGCAGGCCCAGCGTGGTGAGCACGCCGGCGGCGACGTTGAGGCCCAGCGAGGCGGCGGTGTCCCGGCGGCTGGTAGCCCAGGCGAGGCTGATGGCCTCGCGGATCAGCGCGGGCAACCGGCGCGCCACCGACCAGAACCCGGTGTGGGCCAGTTCGGTGGCCCGGTGCATCCAGTGCGGATCGACGAGCTCGGGCAGGGTCGTCTCCCCGGCCGGCTCCTCCGGGTCGGACGGCGGACGAGGATGGATCACCCCGGCCATGGCACCCCCTCGACGCGTTCGGGCAGCAACGCTGGATACTACGGTCCGCTATCGAAGGATGTCATTGCGTGATCGGCGTGTCGTACAGACGTCCCAACGGCGTGTCCGAGGGCGGCAGCTGGAAAGAACCGCCCGCACGGTGGTCGCCGCCGGGTCGCGTCGCGCGCGACCGGTCCGGGTGGCAGGCTTGTGGGGTTCGCCGGCGCAGGCCGGCCGACCACCCGTCGTGAAGGAGAAGATCGACCCGATGGCTGTGGACGTCACCACCACGGACGAATGGCAGGCGCTGCGCAAGCACGCCGAGGCGATGCGCGGCACGCACCTGCGTGACCTGTTCGCCGCCGACGGGCAGCGGGGTGAGCGGCTCACCGGTGAGGTCGCCGACCTGCACGTGGACTACAGCAAGAACCTGGTCACCGACGAGACCATCGCGCTGCTGGGCGCACTCGCCGAGCGGGTCGGGCTGGCCGACCGGATCGCGGCCATGTTCGCCGGACGGCACATCAACGTCACCGAGGACCGGGCCGTGCTGCACACCGCGCTGCGCCTGCCCTCGGACGCCTCGCTCACCGTGGACGGCCAGGACGTGGTCGCCGACGTGCACGCCGTGCTGGACCGCATGTCGGCGTTCGCGCAGCGCGTGCGCTCCGGCTCGTGGCGCGGCCACACCGGCGAGCGGATCACCACTGTGGTGAACATCGGCATCGGCGGGTCGGACCTCGGGCCGGTGATGGCGTACGAGGCGCTGAAGGCGTACCGGGACGCGGGCATCAGCTGCCGCTTCGTGTCCAACATCGACCCGACCGACATCCACGACAAGACCGCCGACCTGGACCCGGCGAGCACGCTGTTCGTGGTGGTCTCCAAGACCTTCTCCACCCAGGAGACGCTCGCCAACGCCGACCAGGCGCGGCGCTGGCTGCTCGCCGGGCTGGACGCGGACGACGACGCGGTGGCCCGGCACTTCGTCGCGGTCAGCACCAACGAGCAGCGGGTCCGGGACTTCGGCATCGACCCGGAGAACATGTTCGGCTTCTGGGACTGGGTGGGCGGACGCTACTCGCTGCCGTCGGCGGTCGGCCTGTCGGTGATGCTGGCGATCGGGCCGGACCGGTTCCGCGAGATGCTGGCCGGCTACCACGCTGTCGACGAGCACTTCCGGTCCGCCCCGGTGGAGCGCAACGTGCCGGCGCTGCTCGGCCTGCTCAACGTCTGGTACACCGACTTCCTCGGCGCGGAGACCCACGCGGTGCTGCCCTACTCGCAGTACCTGCACCGCTTCCCCGCCTACCTGCAGCAGCTCACCATGGAGAGCAACGGCAAGTCGGTACGCGTCGACGGCTCGCCTGTGACGTACCCGACCGGGGAGATCTTCTGGGGTGAGCCGGGCACCAACGGCCAGCACGCCTTCTACCAGCTCATCCACCAGGGCACCCGGCTGATCCCGGCGGACTTCATCGCGTTCAGCCGGCCCAACCACGACCTGGACGACATGCACGACCTGTTCATGTCGAACTTCTTCGCCCAGACCGCCGCGCTGGCGTTCGGGCGGACCCGGGAGCAGGTGGAGGCCGAGGGCACCGCGCCCGAGGTGGTGGCGCACCGGGTGATGGCGGGCAACCACCCGACCACGTCGATCCTGGCGCCGAAGCTCACCCCGTCGACGCTGGGCCAGTTGGTCGCGCTCTACGAGCACATCACGTTCACCGAGGCCGCGGTCTGGGACATCAACGCCTTCGACCAGTGGGGCGTGGAGCTGGGCAAGGTGATGGCCAACCAGCTCGCGCCGAAGCTCACCGGGCCGGACCCGGACCTGGCCGACGTGGACACCTCGACCGCCGAGCTGATCCGCCGCTACCGGGCCGAGCGCGGCCGCAGCTGACCGCGTGCCCGTGGCGTCCCGCGTACACCGGGCGGGACGCCGCGGGTCAGCGACGCAGCAGGTCGGCGTGCGCGGCGCGCAGCCGGATCAGCGCCGGGTCGCCGGCCGGGGCGCGG
This sequence comes from Micromonospora sp. TSRI0369, assembly GCF_001905625.1. Taxonomy (NCBI): domain Bacteria; kingdom Bacillati; phylum Actinomycetota; class Actinomycetes; order Micromonosporales; family Micromonosporaceae; genus Micromonospora; species Micromonospora sp. TSRI0369. Next base: position 617,761 of record NZ_LIVU01000003.1, on the reverse strand, counting down.
CGGTCCAGCTCGGCCCACGCCTCGGCCAGCGCGTCGGCGAGCGCCCGCAGCTCGGCGGCGTGCCGCCGGCCGGACTGCTGGTGCAGCTCCTCCAGGCGGCGGGCCCAGCCGGCGCTGATCGCGGCCACCCGGTCGGCGTCGGCACGCGCCTGGGCCCCGGTGCGGGCGGCCGGCGCGGGCACGATCGCGGCGATCGGGCGGGGATCGCCGTCGCGGGTGACGAGGGTGACGGTGTCGGTCAGCTCGGCCAGGGAGACGAGCTGGGTGAGCCGGGTGCGGACCTCGCGCAGCGGCAGGGCGCGCGGCTGCGGGGACCGGTCGGCCAGTGCGGGGACAGCCATGGACACATGTTCACGTCCGGGTACGACAGTTTCCGCGGTCAGGCCGTCCACTCCGGCGCCAGCACCGACCAGACCTCCATGTCGGCGCGGCCCTCCGGCGTCGCGGCGGCCCCGCGCAGGACGCCGTCGCGGCTCATGCCGAGCCGCCGGGCGACGGCGATGCTGCGGTCGTTGCCGGCCTTCGTGATCCACTCGACCCGGTGGATGCCGCGCTCCCGCACCGCCCAGTCGATGATCACGCGCGCGGCGCGGGTGACCAGGCCCTGCCCCTCGGCGCCCGGTTCCAGCCAGCAGCCCGCCTCGCACACCCCGCGCGCGGTGCTCAGCGACACGAACAGCACGCCGCCGACGAGCGTGCCGCGCTGCCAGATGCCCCAGAGGCCGCCGTCGTCGCGGGCCCACCGGTCGGCGTACGCCTGCAGGACCTTGCGGGCCGACTCGGCGTCGGTGGCGACGAAGGACGCGCCGACCCAGGGCGAAATGTGCTCGCGGCAGCGGTCGAGGTTGGCCAGGAACTCGTCGGCGTGCCAGGGCGACAGTGGACGCAGCTCGGCGTCGTCGGTGAGGGCGTGGGCGAACATCCGAGGAAGCTAGCAGGACCGTCGCGCTTTTGTCGGTCGGTCCCTCTACGGTCTGCGCCGTGAACGCCGTTCAGACGTACCGATACCTTCAGCCGTCCGCGCTGCGCGCCGCCGGTCTCGATCTGCAGACCTGCGGCGGCCCGACGGCGAACCCGCGCTTCTTCGCCGGGTTCCTCACCGCTCCGGCCGCGGCGGCGGCCGGGTTGCTCGCCGTCGCCGAGGTGGCCCGCGCCCGCTACCACCAGCCGGTCAACCCGGCCAGCCTGGATCCGGTGGTGACCGGCAGCCGGGGCCGCCTGCGGTTCGAGTCGTTCTCCGGCTGCTGCGGGGTGTACGCGCGGATGGACGTGCTGCCGGCCGGGCTGGACGGCGAGATCAGCGGCCACGGCACCACGAACGTGGACGTGAACCCGCCGCTGCGGGAGGCGCTGGCCCGGGTGGGCGGCATCGAGCCGCTGCACGTGGCGGTCGGCCCGGACGACCTGACGGTCTCCACCATGGACGGCTCGGTGGTCGAGCGGAAGGTGCCGCTGCCCGGCCGCTGGCTGCGCGGCTTCGCCGAGGTGCACGTGCTCACCGCCGGCTTCGAGCCGCGCGCCGAGATCCCGGCGACGGAGGCGGCGGCGTTCCTGCGCCGGCTGCCCGCCGCGAACGACCGCAGCGTGCTGTGGGCGGTGCCCGCCGGGCGTACGCTGCGGCTGACCTCCCGCCCGGTCCCGGGCGCGGTCTGCCTGGCCGGCGCGGGCCGGCTCGCGGCGCTGCGCGGCGTGCTGCGCCACGCCCGCACGCTACGGGTGTACGGCCCGGCGGTGCGGGCCGGATCACCGGCCGTGCCGAGCACGTGGGAGCTGGACACCGGGGCGCTGCGGGTGTCGCTCACCCTCTCCCCCGAGCCGTACCGGGGGTTCTCCGGTGAGGGCGCGGCGCTGGCGGCGCTCGCCGGTGACGACGTGGTCGACGACGCGGAACTGGTGGGCGCGCTGCTCAACTGGGATCCGACGATCGACGTGGCCGCGCTCGCCGAGGCCGCCGCGCTGCCCGACGATCGGGTGCGTGCCGCGCTCGCCCAGCTGGGCACAGCCGGGCGGGTCGGGTACGACGTGGCGGACGGGGCGTACTTCCACCGGGTGATGCCCTACGACGCGGGCCGCGCGGAACGGGACAACCCGCGCCTGCTCGGCGCGCGGGCGCTGGTCGAGCGCGGCGCGGTCGAGCGCGACGGCGAGGACGCGACGGTACGCGCCGACGCCGAGGTCTACCGGGTACGCCGCCACCCGGACGGCGCGTACTCCTGCACCTGCCGCTGGTGGGCGCGGCACCGCGGGCAGCGGGGGCCGTGCCGGCACGCGCTGGCCGTGTCGATGGTCGCGGCGCCGGTGGAGGCGCTGTCGTGACCGGCTTCGTCGAGGCGGTGGTGAGCGGCAGGATGTCCGAGGTCCGGTCGACCCTGGCCGGGTTGGACGAGCCGGCCCGGCGGGCGCTCGGCGACGAACTGGTCGCCGACGTACGCCGCCGGCGGGACGCCTGGTGGTGGCAGGGCGAGGCGGCGACGCTGGCGGTCGCCGCGGTGGGGACGCTGAGCACGCCGACGAAGGTGGCCGCGCTGCTCGGCCGCCGCTCGGTCTGGCTGAGCGGCGTCGACGCCGCGCCGGTGGTCGACGTCGCCCGGGAACGCGGGGTGACCTGGCTGGCGGACGTGGCGTACAGGCTGGCCGACCGGCTACCCCGGGACCGGATGCTCGCGGGCTGGCCGTTCGTCGCCGGTCTCCTGCTGGCGGAGAAGGCGCCGCCGCCGACCGGGGACGACTTCGTGCGTGGCTGGGCCGCCGCGCAGGGCTGGCCGGCCCCGCGCGGGACGCGCCTGCCGACCGTGGACCGGCTACGCGCGGACCCGTTCCTGGACGCGCTGCTGCCGCGTCTGTTCGAGGTGGACGGCGTGGGTACCGAACTGGCCCGCGGCGACGGCGCGGGCACGGACTCGCATGCGCTGCCCCGGGCGCTGGCGGCGCTGGCGGCGGAGGGCCGGCTCGACCGGGCGGCCCTGCTCAACGGCGTGCTCGGCCGGCTGCTGCGCGGCGACCGGCCGGGTGCGCTGCGCCCGTTCCTGGCGCTGCACGACCTGCTCGCGCCGACCCCGGACGAGGTGGCGGTGCGCTCCAACGCCTACCTGCGGCTGCTCGCCGACGGTCCCGGGCCGGTGGCCCGCACCGCCCAGCGGACGCTGCGGGAGGCCGGTGACGCCGCCGAGCCGGAGGCGTTGTGGGAGGCCGCCCGGACGGTCCTGGCCCGGCCGGAGAAGGCGCTGGTCCGGGCGCAGGTGTCCTGGCTCGACCGGCTGGCCCGGCAGCTCCCGGAACAGGCCGCCGAGATCGGCGCGGTGCTCGCCGTGGCGGCCGGCCACCCGGACGCCGGCCTGCGCGAGCGAGCGCTGACGCTGGCGGCGCGGCACGGTCACCGGCCAGAGGCGGTCGCCACCGTGGCCGAGCCTCGTGACGACCTGCCGCCGCCGCTGCCGGCAGCGGCCGCGCCACCGCCGATCGCCGACGTGGACGAGCTGGTGGAGGAGGTGGCGGCGACACTGCGCGGACTGTGGCCGGCCTCGGTGCTGGAACGGGTCATGGACGGGCTGCTGCGGCTGGGCACCCGTGACCGCGACCGTCTCGAGGTCGCGCTGGCGCCGGTGCTGCGCCGGGAGCAGGTGGCCGAGTACGAGCACATCTGGGCCCGGTCCGACCCCTCGTTCGAGATCGACCGGCTGCTGCTGTTCGTCGCGCGTATCGGGGACGCCACCCGGCGCCGCGACGGCTGGGCCTCGACGCTGGCTACGGCCGGTGGCGGGCCTGCCGCGGTGGCCTCCGGCCGCCCCGCGCCGATGTGGCTATACCGCCTCCGGCTGGCCGAGGCCGGGCAGCGCCTGGACGGCCGTGACGATCCAGGGCTGTTGTCCGCGCCCACCTCGGCCACCGGGGCGGTCGAACCGCAGGTGCTCTACGAGCGGCTGGCGGCGCTCGGCGACCGGCCGTACTGGAGGTGGGACTACACGCAGGCGTTGTTGCGCCTGCCGGTCGGGGTCGACGAGCCGCTTGCGGCCCGCGCCGAGGCGCTCGGCACGCCGGGCGGCGTCGAGCTGGCGGCCTGGCTGCGCGGCGGTGGCGTGCCGGCGCCGGTGCAGGAGGTGGTGACGGTGGGCCGGCGGGACCGGTCCGGCCGCTACGACTGGAGCTACGACCAGTTGCCGGAACGACGGCGGCTCGTCGCGCTCACCCCACCGGCCGACGTGGACGACCGGTTCGGCCTGCTCACTGTGCGGCCGGCGGCGATCGGCCGCCGGATCTTCGACGCCGGGCACCTGTGGCCGGCCGTCCTGCCCGGTCACCGGGGCGTGGTCGCCGCCCAGGTCCTTCCCGAGCTGGCCATGGCCGCCCAGGAGGACTTCGCCGGGCGTGGGCCGGTCCTGCTGACGCTCGCCGAGTGCACAGGCGCGGGCGGTCCGGCGCTGGACCTGGCCGTGGCGTACGGGCTGTGTGCCCGGCACGAGGCGGACCGGGTCGCCGCGCTCGACGCGCTGCTGCTCCTGGCCGCCGCCGGTGACCTGGACGCGCCAGCGGTCGGCGGGCACCTGGGCGAGATCGGAGCGCAGGGGCAGGTGATCCTGACCCGGGCCGTCACGCCGCTGCGGGACGCGCTGGCGGCGGGCGCCCGGCTGAGCGTCTGGCGGCTGCTCGCCGCGGCGTTGCCGCCGCTGCTGGCCGGGCCGACGTCACCCCGGGGCACGCCGGACCTGCTCGCGCTGGCGGCGGAGGCGGCGACCGCGACCGGCGTCCGGATCGACGTGCCCGGGCTGGCCGACGTGGTGGCCCGGGGCGGCAGCAGCAGGCTGGTCGCCGAGGCCCGCCGGCTCACCGCCGCCCTGGCCGCCTGAACCGGCGCCTCGTCACCCGAGCGGGCAGCGGGCCGGTACGCGGACGCGCGCCGGCCCGCCGTCAGGCACGGCACCCCAGCCCGGCTGTCAGGCCCGGCGCGCCGGGCGGCGGGTTGTCAGGCGCGGCGCGCCGGGCGGCGGGTGAGCGCCACCCCGAGGGCGATCATGCCGACGCCGAGGAACAGGTGCAGCCAGTTGTCGGCGCCGTTGAGCGGCACGAAGTTGGCGCCGCTGTTGTGGTCGATCACCAGGCCGTAGAGCCAGAGCACCAGGTAGATGGCGCCGCCGCCGATCAGGTACGCCCGGGCGCCGGAGACCGTCCGGGACAGCGCCAGCCCGGCGACGCCGAAGAGCAGGTGCACGATGTTGTGCAGGACCGACACCTGGAACAGGCCCAGCAGCTTCGCCCGGGACTCGTGCCCGGCGAACATCATCGTGTCGTAGTTCGTGGTGATGCCGGGGATGAACCCCAGCACGCCCACCACCAGGAAGACGATGCCGACCACCTGGGCGGCCCGGCGTACCGGGGACGCGGGCGCGCTGCGGGCGACGCGGGAAGAACCGGCCATGACTGACACCTCCGTTGGCGTAGTCTTCCGCGCCTGCGGCGACCGGGAAGCCGAAACCGTCCGGATCCCCGGATCGAGATCAGCGGCTCAGCCGGGCGGGCAGGTATCCGCGCAGCGCCTCGAACTGCGCCACTGTCAGGTACGAGGGATTCGCCGCCTGTGGCTGCCGGAGCACCTCGGCGCCGGCCAGCAGCGGATCGGCGCGCAGCACCTCACGGCGTACCCGCAGCGGCTCGTCCAGGATCGTCAGGTCCAGCGGCGCGGTCCACGGCTCGCCCGGCGCGCCCGGCTGCGGCGCGGCGGCGATCCGCCCGACGCCCCAGACGCCGTACGGCGCCCGGCCCCTGCTGCCGCTGGCCCAGAACACCACCGTCTGGCCGGGGCGCATCAGGCGTACCCGGTAGCCGGGGCGGACGCACCAGCCGGTCACGCGCGGGTCGGCGGCGAAGCGGGCCGCCAGGTCCACCGCGTCCGCGTTGCCCTTGATCAGCCAGGCGCCGAGGTCGTCGACTGTCACCCGCCGGTGGCTCATCCGCCCATTCTGCGGCCCGCCCGGGCGGAGCGCCGGACGACGGCGCGGCGGGCCGGGGCGGGCGTCAGATGATCAGGTGGGTCCAGTAGGTGAGCCACACCGCGAACAACGCGCCCTGCAGCAGCGCCAGCGCGGCGGTGAGCCAGCCGTCGAGGCCGGACCGGCGCGCCCAGCGGGCCAGCACGAACGCGACCGGGAACGCGGCGAGCAGGTAGCGCAGGAGGCTCTTGTACACCGGCGGCCCCATCGACAGCGGCACCAGCACCACGACGAGCGTGTAGACCAGGTACGGCCAGTCGGCCCGGCGGCGCAGCCCGACGACGGCCACCACCAGCATCGCCACCGCGATCCAGACCCGCAGGGCGTCGGCGGAGTTGCCGCCGAACAGCGCGGAACCGGCCACCGCCAGGGGGTTCTGCAACCGGATCCCCCAGCCGGTCTCCTGCGTGTGCTGGTAGGCGAACCAGTCCCCGCTCTGCCAGCGGCAGAACGCCATGAACGTCAGCCAGCCCGCCGGGACCAGCACCAGCGGCCAGCCCTCGCGCAGCAGGCGCGGCCACGCTGGCGGGCCGGCCCGCCAGCCGTGCTGGCGCAGCAGCACCAGCGCCAGCGGCGCCACCACCAGGAAGCCGACCGAGCGGCTCATCGCCAGGAAGTAGCCGACCACGCCGACGACCAGCCAGCGGCGTCGTTCGGCGTACCAGAAGGTGGCCAGCGCCAGGCAGACGAACAGCGACTCGGTGAGCGCCGCCTGGAACAGGAACGCCGTCGGCAGGAGCAGCAGGTACCGGACCGCTCGCCGGCCGTCGGCCGGTCCCGCGCCGCCGAGCAGCCGGCCCCCCAGGCGGTACGCGAAGTAGAGCTGGAACAGCAGCGCCACGTTGCTGACCAGCAGCAGAGCCCAGGCGGTGTGCCCGCCGAGCAGCGGCGCGAGCGGCCGGGCCAGGAACGGATAGAGCAGCGGGAAGCCGAAGTCCGGCCACGGCCGGTCCAGCGGCAGCCGGGCCAGGTGGTCGTAGAGGAACGAGTCCCAGGCGAACCAGAGCGAGAACCAGCGGTGCGACGAGATCGCGTCCTGCTGCTCCCGCATCCCGGTCTCGCCGGGCGGCGGCGCGCCGGGCACCCCGTCCCAGGCGGCCAGCACCAGCACGCCGAGCAGGCTGAGCACGAGCTTCGAGCCGACGAAGACGGCGAACACGAATCCCCACGGCTCGGGCAGCCGGCGGACGACCGGCGCCCCGCGCGACCACCACCGGGTACGCCCGGAGCGCGCCCCGTCGGCAGGGCCGGCCGCGCGATCGGGTTCGGCCGCGCGATCGGGATCGACCGAGCCGCCAGGATCGGCCGCGCCGCCAGGATCGGCCGCGCCGCCGGGATCGATCCGCCGCTCCTCCGCCATCGCGCTCCCACCGGTCGGCCCCTGGCCGACGTGCCCGGCCGGAAACCCGGCCCGCATTCCCCATCCGGCCCCGCCCACACCCGTTCAGCCCGCCCGCGCCCGTCCAGCCCGCCTCCGTCCGGCCCGCCCATGCCCCTCCGGCCCGGCCCCGGCCGGGGCGATCATGAGGTTGGCGGCGACAAATCGGACACCAAACGCCGTCAACTTCATGATCGACGGGGCCGGGGTGGGGGCGGGGCGGGGCGGGGCGGGCGGGGAGGGGGGTGGGCGGGCGGCGGATCGGTGTGGGCGCGCAGGTGAGGACGACGGCAGGACGGGTATGCGCCGTGCCGCATCGGGAAGCTGGCGGCGGGGGGCGCGGACGGCATGGGTGACGGCGACGGAACCGTGATCATCGGGGCGGGGCCGGCCGGGTTGACCGCCGCGTACGAGCTGCTGCGGCACGGCGAGCCGGTCCGGGTCTACGAGGCCGACGACGTGGTGGGCGGGATCAGCCGGACCGTGGAGCGCGACGGCTGGCGCTTCGACATCGGCGGGCACCGCTTCTTCACCAAGGTGTCCCGGGTCGAGGACTTCTGGCACGAGATCCTGCCGGACGAGGACTTCCTGCTCCGGCCGCGGATGAGCCGCATCTACTACCGCGGGGCGCTGTTCGACTATCCGCTCAGCGCCGGCAACGCGTTGCGCAACCTCGGCCTGCTGGAGGCGGCGCGCTGCCTGGCCTCGTACGGCCGGGCCCGGCTGCGACCGCCGAGGGACCAGTCGCACTTCGAGGGGTGGGTGTCGGCCCGGTTCGGCTGGCGGCTCTACTCGATCTTCTTCAAGACGTACACGGAGAAGGTCTGGGGGATGCCGGCGGACCAGTTGCAGGCCGACTGGGCGGCCCAGCGGATCAAGAACCTGTCGCTGGCGACCGCGATGCGCAACGCGCTGCTGCCCCGGCGCGACCGCACGGACGTGACCAGCCTGATCGAGGAGTTCCAGTACCCGAAGCACGGCCCCGGGATGATGTGGGAACGCTGCGCCGAGGAGGTCGCCCGGCGCGGCGGCACGGTACGCACCGGCGCCTGGGTGACCGAGGTACGGCGGGACCCGGCGGCCCGGCGGGCGACAGCCGTGACGCTCGTCGACGCGGACGGCGAGCGGACCGAGCCCGCAGGTCATGTGATCTCCTCGATGCCGATCTCGGCGCTGGTGCGGGCGATGCGCCCGGAGGCGCCGCCCGAGGTGCGGGCCGCCGCCGACGACCTGCGGTACCGGGACTTCCTGACCGTCGCGCTCGTGGTGCCGGAGGAGTTCTCGTTCCCGGACAACTGGATCTACGTGCACGACCCGGCGGCCCGGGTGGGCCGGATCCAGAACTTCGGCTCCTGGTCGCCGTACCTGGTCAAGGACGGGCGGACCTGCCTGGGGCTGGAGTACTTCGTGTTCGAGGGCGACGAGATGTGGCGGACACCGGATGCCGGCCTGGTCGCGTTCGCCACCGCCGAGCTGGAGCGGCTGGGCCTGGTCAAGCCCGGCTGCGTGGAGGCCGGTTACGTGGTCCGGATGCCGAAGGCGTACCCGGTCTACGACGAGCGGTACCAGCGCAACGTCGACGTGATCCGGGGCTGGCTGGCCGCGAATGTGCCGAACGTGCACCCGGTCGGGCGCAACGGCATGCACCGGTACAACAACGCCGACCACTCGATGCTGACCGCGATGCTGACCGCGGAGAACATCGCGCACGGCGCGGAGCACGACGTCTGGACCGTCAACGTGGAGCAGGACTACCACGAGCAGCGCAGGCCGTCGCGGCACGGCACCGGCCGTGACGCGCCGGTCGTCCCGGCCCGGCGGTAAGGCACTGGGCGTGAGGGTGGTCATAACCGCTGGACGGGCGCCACGGCGGTGCTGCTAGCCTTCTGGGCAGGTCATGAGCGCCAGCGTCAAGCCCCGGCTCGCTGGCCGGCAACCCTCCTCCGCGGTGGGGTGCCCCGGGTGAAGACCAGGCACCGGCAGCCGCCGGTGCAAGCGTGGCCTGGCACCCAGGTCAGCACCAGACCAGGGAGACCGATGTCCGTACCACCTTCCACCCCCTCCGGCGACGTCGCCGCGTACCCGGCCCGCTTCGCGCTGGTCAAGCGCCGCCACGTCGACCTGATGCGGGTGTGCAGCGACGCCTGTCGCCTCGCGCGCTGAGCGAGCGCCACCCCCCTCTTCCCGATCCACCCTTCTCCGGCCCGGCCGTCTGTCCGGCGGGCCTGCGCCGACGCGCACCCCGCGCGTCCATCCACTCTGGAGAGACATCGTGCGTTTCCGTACCGTCCTGACCCGTGCCGTCGCCGTCGGCGCGGCGGCCCTGCTCGCCGTCACCGCGCTCACCGCCTGCGGCGGCGACGACACCGACGCGGCCGACAACCCGTACGGCCTGCTGCAGCCCGGCGTGATCCGCGCCGGCACGCTCACCGACGCCCCGCCGAACGTCTTCCTCAAGGACGGGAAGTTCACCGGCTTCGACAACGAGCTGCTGCGTGCCGTGGCCGGCAAGGTCGGCCTGAAGGTGGAATTCGTCGGCACCGACTTCTCCGCCCTGCTCTCCCAGGTCAACAGCGGCAAGTTCGACGTGGGCAGCTCCTCGATCACGATCACCGAGGCCCGGAAGAAGACTGTGGACTTCGGCAACGGCTACGACTTCGGCTACTTCGGCCTGGACGTGCCGGCCGGCTCCGCGCTCACCGGTTTCGACCAGCTCGCCGGCAAGCGCGTGGTGGTGGTGCAGGGCACCGTGCAGGACGACTACGCCACCAAGCAGAACCTCGACCCGGTGCGCGTGCCCGACTACAACAGCGCGATCAACCAGCTCAAGGCCGGCACCGCGGACGCCTGGATCGCCCCGGCGGAGATCGGCGACAAGTCCGCCGAGGACAGCAACGGCAAGATCAAGGTCGCGGCGAAGCAGCTCAGCCCCACCCCGACCGCGTTCGCCGTGGCGAAGGGCAACGACAAGCTGCGCGAGGCGCTGAACAAGGGCCTCGACGAGGTCATCGCCGACGGCACGTGGACCCGTCTGCAGGCCGAGTACTACCCGGGACGGCCGATCCCGGCCGACTTCAAGCCCGGCAGCGGGTCGGTGGCGGCGCCGGCGCCGTCGGCCGCCTCCTGAGCCGGTAACCGAGCACGAGCAGGGCGGACGGAGCGGACATGGACCCACTGAGCACCCTCTGGGAGACGTTCTTCGACTGGGAGTCGATGCGCGAGGCGCTGCCCGAGATGCTGACCGTCGGGCTGCCCAACACGCTCACCCTGGCGGTCTCCGCCGCCCTGCTCGGCTCGGTGCTGGGCATGCTGCTGGCCGTCGCCGGCATCTCGCGTACCCGATGGTTGCGGTGGCCGGCGCGGATCTACACCGACGTGTTCCGCGGCCTGCCGGCCGCGGCGACCATCCTGCTCATCGGCGTCGGCCTGGCGCCGCTGGGCATGCAGGTCTGGGGCCCGAACCCCTATCCGCTGGGCGTGCTGGCGCTGTCCCTGATCGCCGCCGCCTACCTCGGCGAGATCTTCCGGGCCGGCATCCAGAGCGTGGAGGCCGCCCAGCTGGAGGGCGCGCGGGCGCTCGGCTTCTCCTGGGGCGAGGCGATGCGCCTGGTGATCATCCCGCAGGGCGTACGCCGGGTGCTGCCCGCCTGGGTCAACCAGCTCATCTCGCTGATCAAGGACTCCAGCCTGGTCTACTTCCTCGGCCTGCTGGCCAGCCAGCGGGAGCTGTTCCGGGTCGGGCAGGACTACGCGGCGAACACCGGCAACCAGTCCGCGCTGCTGCTGGCCGGGCTGTTCTACCTGACGCTGACCGTGCCGCTGACGCACGCGGTCAACTGGCTGGACCGGCGGCTGCGGCAGGGCCGCCCGGCCGCACCGCCCGAGCCGGAGCCCGATGCCGAGCCGGTCGACCTCACCCCGTCCGGGAAGGACCCGCGATGACCACCACCACCTCGGTCAGCCTGGCCGTCCGCGACGTGCACCTGGCCTTCGGCGCGCACCGCGTGCTGCGCGGCGCGGACCTGGACGTGGCGCGCGGCGGCGCCGCCTGCGTGATCGGCCCGTCCGGCTCCGGCAAGTCGACGCTGCTGCGCACGATCAACCGGCTGATCGAGCCGGACCGGGGCGACGTGCTGCTGGACGGCCGCAGCGTGCTGCGCGACGACCCGGACGCGCTGCGCCAGCGCGTCGGCATGGTGTTCCAGCAGTTCAACCTCTTCCCGCACCTGAGCGTGCTGCGCAACGTCACGCTGGCGCTGCGCAAGCTAAAGAAGCTCGACGAGGACGAGGCGGTGGCGCTCGCCCGCGCCCAGCTCGACCTGGTCGGCCTGGCCGGCAAGGCCGATTCGCGGCCGGCGCAGCTGTCCGGCGGTCAGCAGCAGCGTGTGGCGATCGCGCGGGCGCTCGCGCTGCGCCCGCAGGTGATGCTCTTCGACGAGGCGACCAGCGCGCTGGACCCGGAGCTGGTCAAGGGCGTGCTCGCGGTGATGGCGGACCTGGCCGCGGCCGGCATGACGATGGTCGTGGTGACGCACGAGATGGGGTTCGCGCGCAGCGTCGCCGACACGGTGGCGTTCATGGACGCCGGGGTGGTGCTGGAGTCCGGCCCGCCGGAGGCGGTGTTCGAGGCGCCGGAGCACCCGCGGTTGCGGCGCTTCCTGTCCCAGGTGCTCTGACGCGCGGAAAGATCGGCGCGCCGCCTCAGCCCTTCACCGCGCCGATCAGCACGCCCTTGACGAAGTGCCGCTGGATGAACGGATAGACAGCGACGATCGGCGCGACGGTCAGCACCACGACCGCCATCTTGACCGCCTCGGTCGGCGGCATGGTCACCCCGCTGCTGCTGCCGGAGGTGTGCGGGGCCTGCCCGGCCAGCAGGTAGCTCTGGAGCACCCGCTGGATCGGGTACATGTCGTTGCGGTCGATGAACAGCAGCGCGTCGAACCAGACGTTCCAGTAGCTGACCGCGTAGAACAGGCCGACCACGGCGATCACCGCGCGGGACAGCGGCAGCACGATGCGCGCGAGCGTACGGAAGTCGCTCGCGCCGTCGATGCGGGCGCTGTCCAGCAGCTCCGACGGGATGCCCTGGAAGAACCCGCGCACCACGACCAGGTTGAACACGCTGATCGCCGGCGGCAGCACCAGCGCCCAGATGGTGTCCTTCAGACCCAGGCCGGTGACCACCAGGTAGCGGGGCACCAGCGGCGGGTAGACCAGGAACGGGATCAGGAAGTACGCGAGCAGCCAGCGGTGCCCCAGCGAGCCGGGCCGGGACAGCCCGTACGCGGCGAGCACGGTGACCGTCAGCGCGATGGCGGTGCCGATCACTGTGACGAGCGTGCTGATCCACAGCGCCCGGGTCACAGCGCCACCGGCGAAGATGGTCTCGTAGGCGGACGTGTCGATGCCCCGGGGCACGACCACCATGCCGCCGGCCCGGGCGATGGTCTCCCGGGACGACAGGCTGGTCACCAGGATCACCCAGAGCGGGAACAGCACGCCCGCCACCAGCACGGTGAGCGCGACGGCCTTGAGCCCCTGCCCGACCGGGGTGGGCGGCTCCTGCCACACCGGCCGGCGGGATCGGTCGCCGGCGACCCGGCGGATCAGCGTGGTCATGACTTCGAGTAGATCCCTCGTTCGCCGAGCATGTGCGCCACCCGGTTGGCGGCCAGGATCAGCACCAGCCCGATGACGGCCTTGAACAGCCCGGCCGCGGCGCCGTACCCGTAGTTCCCGGTGGCGATGGAGAAGTGGTAGACGAAGGTGTCGAGCACCTCGGCGGCCTGCCGGCCGACGGCGTCGCGTTGCAGCAGGAACTGTTCGAAGCCGACCGAGAGCGCGTCGCCCAGGCGCAGGATGAGCAGCAGCACGATCACCGGCCGCAGGCCGGGCAGCGTGATGTGCCACAGCCGCCGCCACCGGCCGGCGCCGTCGGCGGCGGCGGCCTCGTAGAGGTTCTGGTCGATGGTGGACAGCGCGGCCAGGAAGACGATGGTGCCCCAGCCGACGTCCTTCCACACCGCCTCGACGGTGACCAGCACGATGAACGTGTCCGGGTTGGTCATCACGTTCCACGGCTGCATCCCGGCGTCGCGCATGGTCTGGGCGAGCAGCCCCGCGCCGCCGAGCATCGCCACGAAGAACGTGACCACCAGCACCCAGCTGAAGAAGTGCGGCAGGTAGACGATGGTCTGGATGAGCCCGCGCAGCCGGCTGGACAGCAGGTTGTGCAGCGCGATGGCCAGCAGGATCGGCAGCGGGAAGAAGAAGACGAGCTGGAACGCGGTGATCGCCAGCGTGTTGCGGAACGCGTCCCAGAACGCCGGGTCGGAGAACAGCAACTGGAACTGACCGAAGCCGATCCAGTCGCTGTGCACGAACGCCTGCCACGGGTTGTCGCCCAGGTAGGGGTTGTAGTCCTGGAACGCGATCACGTTGCCGGCGATCGGCAGGTAACTGAAGACCAGCAGGATTCCGAAGCCGGGCGCCACCATCGCGAGCAGTTGCCAGTCCCGGCGCAGCCGGGTGCGCAGCGGCACCCGGCTGCGGGACGGACGACGGCGGGGCGGTGGGGCCGGGGCGTCCGGCCGGGCCCGCTCGGGCCCGGCCAGGACGGCCGGCTCGCTCATCGGCCCGCCTTGGGCAGCGAGTCGGCGAGCAGCTTGCGGGCCTCCTCGCCGCCGTTCGCCTTCCACTCCGCGACGATGGCCTCCACGTCGCCCAGCGGGCGGCGGCCGCGCAGCACGTCGGTGAACTTGTCCTCGGTGGGCACCTGGTTGGCCTTGTAGGCGGCGGGCATCTCCAGCTTCACCCCGGCCCAGGGGTTGGGCTGCATGTGCTTGACCATCTCGTTGGAGTACGCGAGCACGTCCGGCACGAAGCGCGGAGTGTCCGGGAACGGCCCGATGGTGGGGTTGCGGCCGCTGATGAAGAAGTACTGGTTGGCGATCTCCTTGAACGCCAGGTCGGTCTTGACCGGCCCGTTCGGCGACGGGTTGTGGTGCTTGCCCGCGACGCCGAAGTCCCGCAGCTGCGCCTCCTGGCTGCCCAGCGGCGCGGAGCACCAGTTGATGATCCGCAGCAGCTCCTGGACCCGGTCCTTGCCGAGGCCCTTCTTGACGAACGTGTAGGAGATCGGCTCGTCGTCGCCCCAGACCAGCGGGTCGCCGCCGGTGGCGGAGAAGATCGGCACCGGCTGGATGTTCAGCTTGGGGTTGGTCTTCTGGTGCTCGGCCTGGGCGCCCTGCCAGAAGCCGACGCCGTCCTGGAGGAACACGATCGCGCCGTTCTTGGCGAACAGCTGCTTCGCGTCCGCGCCCCTGCTGGCCACGATGTCCGGGTGGACCAGGCCGTCGGCGTAGATCTTGGCCATCACCTCCAGCGCGCGGCGGAACTCCGGGGTCTCGTACTTGAACTCGGGGGTGCCGTCGGACTTGACCCGCCATCCGCCCTTGTGGCCCGGCACCTTGTGGAACATCTGGATCATGGCGAAGACGTCGTTGAACGCCCACACCTTGCGCGCCGGGTCGGTCACCTGCTTGGCCACGGCGAGCAGGTCGTCCAGGTTCGCCGGCACGGCCAGGCCGCGCGCGTCGAGCACGTCCTTGCGGGTGAACAGCGCCCACGGGAACGGCCCGTCGGTGGGGTTGGGCACGGACATGAGCCGCTCGTTCCACACCGCCCGCCGCCAGGCCCCGGTGGGGAAGCTCGCCAGCATCGGGTACGCGGCGGCGGCGTCGCCGCTGAGGTGGTCGGTCAGGTCCTCGAAGAGCACCTTGATGGCGTCGGCGAAGCGCGGGATCTTCTCCACCTCCCACCCCGGCACGCACAGCAGGTCCGGCACGTCGCGCGCGCCGAGCATCGCGTTGAGCTTGTCGGCGTACGTGTTGCCGTCCTGGATGGTGAAGTTGACAGGGGTGCCCAGCTCGGCGTTCACCGCCTGGAGGTAGGCGCTCTGCGCGACGCCGGGCGGCGCCGGACCCCAGGCCGGGGTCATCGCGGTGACCTGCTTGCCGCTGGTGCCGGGCTTGTCGGTGACGGCGTCGACGAGGCTGGCCGGGTAGCGGGTGTAGCCGTCGGGCACCGGGCGGGTGCCCACGATGTCGGGCTTGACGCCGCCGGGCAGGTCCTTGTGGGTGGGCAGCACGCCGGAGACGGCGTCGAGGTTCTGGGCGGCGCCGGAGCCGGCCGGCTTCTCGGAGCAGCCGGCGAGCAGCGGGCCGGCGGTGGTGGCGGCCACGCCGAGGCCGACCAGGCCGAGGAAGCGACGGCGGGAGGAGCCCGGGTCGGGGTGGTGCGCGGTCATCGGTCCCCCTTCGGGAAGGGATGCGCAGTGGATTAGTTCGTATGGATGGTCAACAAACTA
The DNA here is from genome assembly GCF_001905625.1 of Micromonospora sp. TSRI0369. Classification (NCBI taxonomy): domain Bacteria; kingdom Bacillati; phylum Actinomycetota; class Actinomycetes; order Micromonosporales; family Micromonosporaceae; genus Micromonospora; species Micromonospora sp. TSRI0369. Next base: position 602,028 of record NZ_LIVU01000003.1, on the reverse strand, counting down.
ATCACGACCGTGAGCTTGCACAAGGGTGGACCGGGCGGGACGACGGGTCAGGCCGGGCAGCGCTCGGACAGCGCGTAGCGGGTGAGGACCACGTCGCCGATCTGGCGTACCTCGACCACGCGGGCCCGGCGGCCCGGGTGCCACGGGAAGCGGCCGTCCCCGACGAAGCGCGGCGCCCGCCGGTCCCCCACGAAGAAGGGGGCGACCACCAGGTGCAGCTCGTCGGCCAGGCCGGCGGTGAGGAACTGGCGGTGCATCGAGCCGCCGCCCTCCACCATCAGGCGCGTCACCCCGCGCCCGGCCAGGTCGGCCACCAGCGCCTCCGGGGTGGCCGGATCGCCCGCGTCGACCACCGTGGACACCGCGCCGACCTGCTCGTGGGCCTTTTCCACCACGCCGCTCGGGCAGTACACCAGCTTGAGCCCGTCGCCCATGGTGAAGAACCGCGCCCCCGGATCGAGGTCGCCACTGCCGGTCACCGTCACCTTCACCGGCGACGGGGGCAGGCCGCGCGCCACCCGCTCGGCGCGCCGCCGCTCGCTGCGCACCAGCAGGCGGGGGTCGTCGCGGCGCACTGTCGCCGCGCCCACCAGGATCGCGTCGCACCCTGCCCGGATCGCGTCGACCCGGTCCAGGTCGTCGTCGTTGGACAACAGCAGCCGGTCGGTGGTCGCGTCGTCGATGTAGCCGTCGATCGACATCGCGCAGCTGAGCAGCACGTACGGGCGGGTGGTCACGGCACGAACGGCAGGTCGAGGGCGTGGTCGGCGCGGGTCACCTTGGCCGCGAGGTAACCGGCGTTGGCCGGCGACAGGTGCACGCCCGTGGACACCCGGTCGGCCACCGTGACGCCCAGCCGCTCGAGCTGGGCCGCCTTGTCCGGGTTGTTGCTGAGCAGGGCCACCCGGTCCACGCCCAGCGCGCCGAGCATCTGCGCGGCCACCGTGTAGTCGCGCTCGTCCGCGCCGCGCCCGAGCGCCAGGTTCGCCTCGTACGTGTCGAGGCCGTCGTCCTGCAGGGCGTACGCGTCGAGCTTGGCGTACAGGCCGATGCCCCGCCCCTCCTGCCGCAGGTAGAGCAGGTAGCCACCGGCCTCGGCGATCCGCTCGACCGCCTCGCGCAACTGCGGCCCGCAGTCGCAGCGCTGGCTGCCGAACACGTCCCCGGTGAGGCACTCGCTGTGCGGGCGGACCAGCGGCGGGTCGGCGTCGACGTGTTCACCGAGCCCGAACGCCAGGTGCTCGCGTCCGTCGACGAGACCGTGGAAGGTGTGCACGCGCGCGGTGGTCACGTATCCGTCGGGGAACCGTAGCGGGACCGTCACGCGGGTCCGGACCGTCGCGGTGGGCAGGGTTTCGTCCATGGTTCTCCTGTCGTCCGGTCGCCGGGCGGACCCGGCGACGCACACCTCGCTCCCCCACCGTAGGCGGGATCACCGACAGTTGCCGGGCTCCCGCCGGGGCAGCCGCCGCGCCAGCAGCACCGCCGCGCCGGGCAGGCTGGCCACCAGCACCAGCGCGCCGTACACCGTGCCGGTCGCCACACCCTGCGCCGCGGTCAGCCCGGCCGAGGCGAACGCCCACGCGGCGACCCCCTCGCGCGGGCCGAACCCACCCACGTTGAGCGGCACCGCCATGGCGAGCAGGGCGAGCAGCGTCAACGGCAGCAGGCGGGACAGCGGGGCGTCCGTCCCGGCGGTGCGGGCGGCCACCACGAACGTGGCCAGGTGGCCGGCGAACACCACTGTCGAGGCGATCACCACACCGGCCCAGGTCCGGCGGCCCAGCACGCCGGAGCGCACGTCGGCGACCACGGTCCGGGCCGCCCGCGCCCAGCGGGACGCCCCGGAGCGGGGCACCGCGCGGGCGGCGAGCACCAGCGCCAGCGCCACCACGGCCAGGCCGACCGCCAGCCACGGCAGGTACCGGCGCACCGGCGACGGGAACGCGGCAAGCAACGCCACCGCGATGACCACCTGCACCACCTGCCCGGCGGTGCGCTCCCAGACCACCGCCCGTACGCCCCGGGCCACGTCCCCGGCGTCGCGGCCGTGCCGTACCGCCCGGTGCACGTCGCCGAGCACACCGCCGGGCAGTGTGGAGTTGAGGAAGATCGCCCGGTAGCAGTGCGCCACCGCGGCCCGCATCGGCAGCCGTACGCCCAGCCCGCCGGCGACCAGCGACCAGCGCCAGGCGCAGCAGACGGTGGTGACCACGCCGATGCCGAGCGCGGCGGCCAGCGCCGGCGCGTCGATCAGGCGCAGCCCGGCCAGGAACGGGCCGGTGCCCACCGACGCGACGAGCACGGCCAGCACGGCCAGGCCGAGCAGCGGACGTACCCAGGCCCGGCTCAACCACGCTCGACCCGTTTGGGTCCGGCGTGGCCGGGGCGGCGCGGACGTGACGGCGGGTACGGGCCCGGCGACGGCGACGTGTGACAAACGGTCCTCCTTGTTCCCACCGGTTGTCACGCGCCGGCGGCCGGTACGGTTCAGCCGGCGAGCAGGTCGGCGTGGTGCAGCACCACCTCGAGCCGGCCGGCGGCGGCCTCGGCGAGCCGCCACTTCTGATACGTCCGGGCGGGCCCGGACAGATGCGGTTGTTCCTCGACTGCCGCGCCGACCCAGCCGGTGAGCCACTCCGCGGCCAGCTCCGCCTGCTCCGGGCCGAGCCGCCACGGGGTGGGGCGCGCCACGACCTCGACGCCGTGACGGGAGAACGCGGCCACGGCGGCGTCCACGGCGTCCGGCCCGAGCAGCGCCCGCCCGTCGACGGTGCGCCGCTGGTGGGCGTTGAACGCGGCGGTCAGCTCGGCGTCGAGCGGGTCCGGTGGGGTGAACTCGGCCCGCCCGGTCACGGTGAGCGCGAACAGCGTCGGGTGGCCGGCGCAGGCCGCCGCCATCCGCTCGACCTCCTCGGCGGTGAGCATGTCCAGCAGCGCCGACGCGGTGACCAGGTGCGCGTCGGCCAGGTCGGCGGCGGTCAGCCGGGTGATGTCCGAGTCGAGCGCCGTCACGCTGACCTCGGCCCCGTCGGCGGCGGTGAGCCGCGCCGAGCGGGCCAGCGCCAGCAGGTCCCGGTCGCGTTCGTGCAGCACCCAGCGTTGCGGGCCGGGCAGCCGGGGGGCCAGCCAGCGGGCCATCGAGCCGGTGCCGCTGCCCAGGTCGTGCACGACGAGCGGCCGGCCGGCAGGCAACCGGTCGCGGACCGCGTCGGCCAGCTCGGCGCTGCGGGCCGCCGCATCGGCGGGCTCACGCAGCCGCAGCCAGTCCGCGAATCCGGGCGGGAGTGAGGTGGTCATGCCGCTGTCGCCTCCTTCAGCGCCGTCGCCAGCCGGTCCACGGTGACCGGCCAGCCGGTGAGGGTGTGCCGCCGCTGCCGGGCGGCGCGGCGCAGCCGGTCCCGCAGGCCGGGATCGGTGAGCCAGCGGCGCAGCGCCGCGGCGGTCGCGCCCGGATCGTCCGGTGGCACCAGCAGGCCGGGCCGCTCACCGCCGGGGGCGTGCCCGAGCGTGGCCGGCAGGCCGCCGGTGTCGCTCGCCAGCACCGGTACGCCCCGGGCCAGCGCCTCGGTCACCACCATGCCGTACGTCTCCCGCCGTGAGGGCTGGACCAGCAGATCGGCGGCGGCGTACGTGGCGGCCAGGTCGGGCCCGGTACGCGGGCCGGTGAGCCGGACCCGGCCACCCAGACCGGTGGCGGCGAGCCGCCCGCGCAGCCGGTCGGCGAACCCCGGGTCCCGGTCCAGCGGTCCCACCCAGTCGCAGCTCCAGTTCAGGTCCGCCACCTCGGCGAGCGCGGCGGCGAGCACGTCGTGGCCCTTGACGGGCGTGACGGCTGCGACGCAGAGCAGCCGTCCCCCACCGGGCGTGCCGGTGGCGACCGGCGCCGGGTCGACGCCGGGTGGGGCGACAGTCACCCGTTGTGGCAGCGCGTACCGGTCGAGCAGGCGGCGCCGGGTCCACTCGCTTGTGGCGACCACGGCGGTGGCCGCGGCCAGCGACCGCGCCTCGGGCTCGCCCTCGATCGGCAGGTGCACCAGGACGACCAGGCGCAGCCGCGCGGCGTGCGGGGCGAGCACGTCCGGCACGGTGGAGGCGACCAGGCCGTCGAGCAGCACCGTCGCGCCGTCGGGCAGGCCGCCGAGCAGTCCGGCCAGGTCGGCGCGCTCCCGTGACCCCGGGTGCGGCCAGCCGCCGGGCACCTGGTGTTCCCGGACCGTCCAGCCACGTTCGGCCAGGCCACGGCAGACGTGACGGTCGTAGGCGTTGCCGCCGCTGGGGTCCGCCGGGTCGTCGATGTCACCCGGCAGCACCACGTGGACGACTGTCATCCGGTCAGAGCGACCGCTCGTAGCTCGCCCAGGCGATGTGTGACTCGTGCAGGGTGACGGTGATCCCGGTCAGGCCGCGCGCGCCCTCCCCCAGCCGGCCGGCCGCCACCGCGTCGGCGAGCCGGTCGGCCACCGTACGGGCCAGCACCTCGGTGGTGGTGTTCACCCCGGTGAAGGCGGACTCGTCGTCGAGATTGCGGTAGTTCAGCTCGCCGAGCACGGCCTTGAGCTGCTCGATGGCCAGCCCGATGTCGACCACGATCCCGTCGTCGTCCAATTCCGGGCGGCGGAACGTGGCGTCGACGACGAACGTCGCGCCGTGCAGCCGCTGGGCCGGGCCGAAGACCTCGCCGCGGAAGCTGTGGGCGACCATGATGTGGTCCCGGACGGTCACGCTGAACACGTTCACTCCTCGCCGTAGGTGATGAGATGACACAGCGCCGGCAGACGGCCCGAGGCGAGCCGGTCCAGCACGTCGGGCAGGTCGTCGAAGTGGGACCGGCCGGTGAGCAGCGCGTCGAACGCCGGGTCGGCGAGCAGGTCCAGGGCCAGGGCGAGCCGGTCAGCGTAGCTGCGGTCGGCCCGCCGGGGCGACACCGTGCCGACCTGGCTGCTGCGGATGCCCAGCCGTCGCGAGTGGAAAGCGCCGCCGAGCGCGAGCGTGACCGGCCGGTCGCCGTACCAGCTCAGCTCCAGCACGGTGCCCTCGGGACGCAGCAGCTCCAGGCCGCGCTGCAGCCCGTCGGCGGTGGTGCTGGCGTGCACCACCAGGTCGCGCTCGCCGGCCGCGTCGGCGGGCGTGGCGAAGTCGGCGCCGAGCGCGGCTGCCACCTCGGCGCGGGCCGCGTCGGCGTCGACCAGTTCGACCCGGACGCCGGGGAAGCGGGCCAGCAGCGCGGTGACCGCGCAACCGACCATTCCGCCGCCGATGACAGTGACCCGGTCGCCGACCAGCGGCGCGGCGTCCCACATCGCGTTCACCGCGGTCTCCACGGTGCCGGCCAGCACCGCGCGCTGCGCCGGCACGCCGTCCGGCACGACGGTCACGGCGTCGACCGGGACCACGTACGCGCTCTGGTGCGGGTAGAGGCAGAAGACGGTACGGCCGAGCAGCCGCTCGTCGCCCGCCTCGACAGTGCCGACGCTGAGGTAGCCGTACTTGACCGGCGCGGGGAAGTCGCCCTCCTGGAACGGCGCGCGCATCGCGGCGTGCTGGTCAGCCGGGACACGGCCGGTGAACACGAGCGTCTCGGTGCCCCGGCTGACGCCGGAGAAGCGGGTACGCACGAGCACCTCACCCGGGCCGGGCGGGGCGAGGCGGACCGGCCGGATTTCACCCTCGCCGGGGGCGCGGAGCCAGAACGCGTGGGCGTCTACCGTCACGAACTCTCCTCTTCCCCGCATTCCGACCGAGTTGTCGATCATAAACACGGAAGCGGGACGTCAACGGTTCGAACCGCCCGCGACGTGATCTCAGGCAGCGCGCCGCCGCTCCTCCGTACGCCAGGTCGCGGGCTCGTCGTGCTCGGCGTCGAGGTCCCCGGCCAGGCGCATGGCGCGGTGGGCGGCGGTCAGCGCGTCGCACGGCGCGGGCCGTCCGTCGCACAGCAGGCTCTCGCACCGGCCCGAGTCGTCCGGCTGGTGCGCGGCGGCCACGTCGTAGGCGGCACGCCACAGCAACGGGTCGGTGACGCCCCGTGGCAGGGCGGCGTCCTGACTGGACCTGATCCGCATCGTGTCGGGCACCGTGTTCCCCTTTGCGTCGTCGCTACCGTCCCAGTGACCGGTAGAGCGCACGTCAAACCTCTCACCTGCGCACATGTCCTGACCAGCGGTGTTCGTCACGCCGGATAGGCGCGCGTCTCGGCTGCCTTGACCGCCGCCCAGACCGGTCGGCCGGGGGTCAGTCCGAGGTGCGCCGCGGCGGCGGGCGTGACGTCGGCGGCCACCTCCACCGGCCCGGCGAGCTGCACGCGCAGGTTGTCACCGTGTCGTTGCACTCCGGTCACCGTGGCCGCCCACACGTTACGTGGGCTGCCCTCGGGCCGGGACGGATGCAGCGCGACAGCGGCCGGCGGGTACGCGACGAACGCGTCACCGTGGACGGTGTCAGCGGTGGTGAGCGTCAGCTCACCGACGGTGACGGTGTGGCCGTCGGCGCGTCCACGGTGCAGGTTGAGCCCGACCAAGCGGGCCACGTAGTCGGTGCGGGGCCGCGCCGTGACGGTGGCCGCGTCGCCCTCCTGCACCACCCGGCCGTGCTCCACGATGACCAGCCGGTCGGCGAGCACCAGCGCGTCGAGGGGATCGTGGGTGACGAGCAGTGTCGCGCCGGGGTGCGCGCCGAGGTGGCGCTGGAGTTCGGCGCGGGTGTCCAGCCGGGTCCGCGCGTCGAGCGCGGCCAGGGGCTCGTCGAGCAGCAGCAGGGCCGGGTCGACGGCGAGCGCGCGGGCCAGCGCGACCCGCTGCGCCTGCCCGCCGGAGAGCTGCCGGGGCCGGCGCCGGGCCTGGTCGCCGAGGCCGACCCGGTCCAGCCACGTCTGGGCGCGGGCGCGGGCGGCGCGCTTGTCGGCGCCCCGGCGGCGCGGCCCGAACGCCACGTTGTCCAGCGCGCTGAGGTGCGGGAACAGCAGGTAGTCCTGGAACACGACGCCGACCGGCCGCCGTTCCGGCGGCGTCCACACCCGGCGGTCCGGCCGGTCCAGGTCGGCGCCGTCGAGCGTGAGGTGCCCGGCGGTGAGCGGGTGCAGCCCGGCGAGCACCCGCAGCGCTGTGGTCTTGCCGGCGCCGTTGGGGCCGAGCAGCGCCACCACCTCACCTGCGGCGATGCGCAGCCGCACGTCCAGGGCGAACCCGTCCCGGTCCGCCACCAGGTGCGCGTCCAGCCCACTCATGTCGTTCCGACCCAGCGGTCGCGCATCGCGGCGAGGATGACCACGGAGACGGTGAGCAGCATCAGGCTGAGCACGATCGCGGCCTGCAGGTCGGTCTCCAGCGCCAGGTAGACCGCCAGCGGCATGGTCTGCGTACGGCCGGGATAGTTGCCGGCGAACGTGATGGTGGCCCCGAACTCGCCGAGCGCGCGCGCCCAGCAGAGCACCGCCCCGGCCGCCACGCCCGGGGCGACGAGCGGCAGCGTGACCCGGGTGAAGGTGGTGAACCGTCCGGCGCCGAGCGTGGCGGCGGCCTCCTCGTACCGGGGGTCGGCGCCGCGCAGCGCGCCCTCGACGGCGATGACCAGGAACGGCATGGCCACGAACGCCTCGGCCAGCACCACCCCGGCGGTGGTGAAAGGCAACGTCACCCCGAACGTCTCGTCCAGCCAGGAACCGATCAGCCCGCGCCGGCCGAAGACCAGCAGCAGCGCCACGCCGCCGACCACCGGCGGCAGCACCAGCGGCACCGTGACCAGCGCGCGGACGAGCCGCCGGCCGGGGAACTCGACGCGGGCCAGCAGCCACGCCAGGGGTACGCCGAGCGCCACGCAGAGCAGCGTGGCGATGGTGGCGGTCTCCAGCGACAGCCGCAGCGCGGTGAGCACGCCCGGTTCGGTCAGCCGCCGGGGCAGTGTGGTCCAGGGCGTCCGGAGCAGCAGGCCGGCCAGCGGCAGGACGAGGAAGGCCAGCCCGAGCCCGGCGGGCACGAGCAGCGCGATCGGCACCCGTTGCCGGCGTACGGTGCGGCTCATCTGCCCGACGGGGCCTGGAACCCGGCGGCGGTGAGCACGGCGAGCCCGGCGTCGGAGCGGACGAAGTCGACGAAGGCGCGGGCGCCGGCCGGGTTGGCGGCGCCGCGCAGCACCACGATCGGATAGTCGTTCACCGCACGCGCCGACTCGGGGAACTCGACCGCGTCGAGCCCGGGCGCGGCGCGTACGTCGGTCCGGTAGACGAGCGCGGCGTCGACCTCGCCGAGGCGCAGCTTGGCCAGCGCGCCCTTGACGTCCTGTTCGAGCGTGGCGGGGGTGAGCCGCACGCCGGCGGCGTCCAGCGCGGTGCGCGCGGCGGCGCCGCAGGGCACCTGCTCGGCGCAGAGCGCCACCTTGACGCCGGGGCGGGCGAGGTCGGCCAGGCCGCCGACCCGGGCCGGGTTGCCAGGGGGTACGGCGACGACGAGCTGGTTGCGGACCAGCACGGTCGGCTCGCCGGCCGCGTCACCGGCGTCGGTGACCGTCTTCATGGTGGCCGGGGAGGCGGCGGCGAACACGTCGGCGGGCGCGCCCTGGGTGATCTGGGTGGCCAGGCCGGAGCTGCCGCCGAAGTTGAACCTGACGGTGCGGTCCGGGTGGGCGGCCTCGTAGTCCTTGCCGAGCTTCGTGAACGACTCGGTGAGCGAGGCGGCGGCGAACACTGTCACCGGGCCGGCGCCGTCGGGCCCGGCCGGTTCGTCCGCGCCGCCGCAGCCGGTCAGGCCGAGCGCCGCCACCAGCGCGGCGGCCAGGGCGGCGCGGATCCACCGTACGGTCACGGGCTGGTCCTTCCCCTGGGGGTGGCTCGCTCGACCACGACGGTGGTCGACTTGATCACGGCGACGGCGACGGAGCCGACCTGGAGGTCGAGGTCGTCGACGGCCTCGCGGCTCATCAGCGACACCACCCGGAACGGCCCGGCCTGGATGTCCACCTGGGCCATCACGGTGTCTTTGACGACGGCGGTAACGATGCCGCGCAGCCGGTTGCGGGCCGAGGACAGTTCGGGGTGGCCGGGGGCGCGGACGAACGCGGCCAGGTCGGCGCCGTCGAGCACCCGGTGGCCGTGCTCGTCGCGGGTGGCCGGCAGTCTGCCGGCGTCGATCCAGCGGCGGACCGTGTCCGCGCTGACCCCGAGCAGTTCGGCGGCCTCGCCGATCCGGAACTCCGTCACCGGCTCACCTTAGCGGTGCGCAGGTGCGAGCAGGAAGGGGCGTATCCGCTCGCACCCGCGAGCCGACCGGCGGGGCAGGGCCGGGAAATGCGGATCAGTCAGCCGGCGCGATCCGCACCCGGCGCAGCAGTTGGGCGTTGAGCGCCACGACGATGGTGGAGGCGGACATCAGCACCGCGCCCAGGGCCGGGCTGAGCGCGATCCCGGCCCAGGCCAGCACACCGGCGGCGAGCGGGATCGCGACCACGTTGTAGCCGGCCGCCCAGGCGAGGTTCTGCCGCATCTTCCGGTACGAGGCGCGGGACAGCCGGATCACGCCGCCCACGCCGCGCGGGTCGGAGCCGGCCAGCACCACCCCGGCGGACTCGATCGCCACGTCGGTGCCCGCGCCGATGGCCAGCCCGACGTCGGCGCGAGCGAGCGCCGGGGCGTCGTTCACGCCGTCGCCGACCATCGCCACTGTGAGCCCTCGATCGCGCAACTCGGCCACCGCCTTGTCCTTGTCGGCGGGAAGCACCTCGGCGAAGACCTCGTCGACGCCGGGCCGGAACCCGAGGTCGGCGGCGACCGCCTCGGCCACCGGACGCGCGTCGCCGGTGATCATCACGATCTTGCGTACACCGAGGTCGCGCAGCTCGGCCACGGCGGCCCGCGCCTCCGGGCGGACCTGGTCCTCCATCGCGAACGCGGCGGTCACCTCCGGCGGGCGGCCCTCGGGCAGCCGGACCAGGTGCAGCACAGCGGCGCCCCGGCCCGACCACTCCTGCGCCGCGCGGCGCAGGTCGTCCGGCACCGGGGCGTCCAGCTCACGCAGCAGGGCCGGGCCGCCGACCGCCCAGTCCACGCCGTCCACGGTGGCCCGCACGCCACGGCCGGCCAGCGCCCGGAAGCCGCGCGCGACCGGACGCGCGCCCCGGGAGTCGGCGGCGGACACGAGCGCCCGGGCCAGCGGGTGTTCGCTGTCGGCCTCCACCGCGCCCGCCAATGCCAGAGCGGTGTCGGAGTCCAGCCCGCCGGTGGCGGCCACGCCGGTCACCGTGTGCCGGCCGGTGGTGAGCGTGCCGGTCTTGTCGAACAGGACGGTGTCGACGGTACGCATCCGCTCCAGCGCGAGCCGGTCCTTGACCAGGATGCCGGCGCGCGCCGACAGCGCTGTGGACAGCGCCACCACCAGCGGGATCGCCAGTCCGAGCGCGTGCGGGCAGGCGATCACCAGCACGGTGACGGTGCGTACCACCGCCTGGTCGGGGTCGCCGAGCAGCGCCCAGACCGCGAACGTGGCAAGGCCGGCGAACGCCGCCAGGTAGAACAGCAACGCGGCGAACCGGTCGGCGAGCACCTGGGCGCGCCCGCCGGAGGCCTGCGCCTGCGCCACGAGCCGCCCGATACCTGCCAGCGCGGTGTCCGCGCCGACCGCCTCGACGCGTACCCGGAGGGTGGAGTCGGTGGCCACGGTGCCGGCGACCACCCGGTCCCCGGCGGCGCGGGCCACCGGCCGCGACTCCCCCGTGATCATCGACTCGTCCAGTTCGGCGGCGCCCTCGACGATCCGCCCGTCCGCCGGCACCCGCCCGCCGGGGCGCACCAGCACCAGGTCGTCCACCCGCAGGTCGGCGACCGGCACCGGATGCGGCCGCCCGGCGTCGTCCAGGCGCTCGGCGTCGTCGGGCAGCAGCGCCGCGAGGGCACCGAGCGCGCCGCGCGCCTGCCCGACCGCCCGCATCTCCTGCCAGTGACCGAGCAGCATGATGGTGACCAGCGCGGCCAGCTCCCACCAGAAGTCCAGGTCGAACAGGCCGAGGCTGGTGGCGGCGGACGCGAGGTAGGCGACCACTATCGCCATCGAGATCAGCAGCATCATGCCGGGGGTACGCTCGCGCAGCTCCCGCAGCCCGCCGGTGAGGAACGGCCAGCCGCCGTACGCGAACACCACGGTGCCGAGCACCGGCCCGACCCAGCTCACGCCGGGAAAGTCCAGGGAGTAGCCGAACCAGTCCATCACCATGTGACTGGTGACGACGATCGGCACGGTCAGCGCCAGGCTCAGCCAGAACCGGCGGCGGAACTGCTCCGGGTCGTGCCCGGCGTGCGCGCCATGGCCGGTGTCGTGTTCGGTGCCGTGGCCGCCGTGGTGACCGGGTGAGTGTTCCATCGGGCGTCACCTCCGCCGACCACCATACCCCCTGGGGGTAATACTGCGGCGGGTGATCAGCGCTGCGGTCGGGCGCCCACGCTCGGCCGGTCCGCCGGAGGGCGGCCCTGCCAGGGCCAGCGGCCGTCCAGCTCCACCTCCAGCGAGAAGCTGAGGAACGTGCGGACCAGCACGATCAGCGCCAGCACGCCGACGCTGGTGAACGTGGGCGACACCGCGACGGTCCGGATGATGTCGCCGCCGACCAGGAACTCCAGGCCGAGCAGGATGGCCCGGCCCACCCCCTGCCGGTACGCGCGGTAGTGCGCCACCACCTGCCGGGTCCGGGCGCAGCGCACCACGAACACCGCCGTGGCGACCGCGACGCCGACCGCGATCACCAGCACCCCGGCCAGGTCCAGCAGCGCCCCGACGTGCTGGACGATCTCCTTCGTCGGCACCCGGCACCCCCGCACCAGCCTCGCGTACGGCCGGTGGCGGGGACGGCGTTTCCGCGCTCCCGCCACCCGGAGGGCGGGAGCGCGGAGGCGTGCTCAGTCCTGCGCCTGCCAGCGGTAGAAGACGGTGGCCACCGAGTCCTGCGGACCCTGCCACCGGTCCGGCCGGTACGGCTCGATGTACGGGCCCAGGTCCTGCATCACCTTGCCGAAGGCGGGCTTGTCGCCGTGCTGGTCCCGGGTGGCCTCGGCCGCCGACGACTCCTGTTCGAGCAGGTGGACGTAGACGTCGTCGATCGAGTAGAGCCAGCGCCCGGTGACCCCGAGGTCGGTGGGGAGCGACCCGGCGTCGGACTCGGTGAAGACCCGCGCCACGTCCGGCTCGGCGCCGGGCTTGATCCGCCCGACGATGACGGTGAGCGTGGTGTCGGCGGGCGGCTCGCCCTCGGGCGCCCAGTGGTAGAACTCCTTGGCCACCGAGTCCGACGGGTTCTTCCAGTAGCGCGGGTACGGGGTGACGTACGGGCCGATCTCCTCGGCGATCTTCTGGAACGCGGGCAGGCCACGGGTCTGCCCGGAGATCCGCGGGTCCTGCTCCCGCTCGATCACGTGGAGGTAGAGGTCGTGGTGCGACAGCAGGTACCGGCCGATGACGCCCAGGTCCTGCGGCCGGGTGGCCTGGTCGTAGTGGCCGAACACATCGCCGACGATCTGCTCGCTGCCGGGGACCATGTGACAGACGATCACGTTGCGGAAGACCATGACTGCTCCTTGATGATTGCGACGGGGGCGGCGGCGCGAGGCGGCGGCGCCGTCAGGCGGTGAAGGTGACAGGCAGTTCCAGCAGGCCGCGGAACGGTGAGGCGGCGGGGAGCCGGCGCACCTCGGCGAGCGGCACGCCCAGGCGCAGTCCGGGCAGCCGGCGCAGGAGCGCGCCGAGCGCGAGCTCGGCCTCCATCCGGGCCAGCGAGACGCCCAGGCAGTAGTGGACGCCGTGACCGAACCCGAGGTGCGGGCCCCGGACCCGGCGCAGGTCCAGCCGGTCCGGGTCGGCGAAGTGCGCCGGGTCGTGGTTGGCCGCGTTTATCGCGACGCCGACGATCGCGCCGCGCGGGATGCGTACGCCCTGGTAGTCGACGTCCTCGGTGGCGATGCGCGGGCTGGCCACCGGCAGCGGCCCGTCGAACCGGAGCAGCTCCTCGATGGCGGCGGGCAGCAGGCGGGGCGTGGCACGCAGCAGTTCCATCTGTTCGGGATGCGTCAGCAGGGCCAGCACGGCGTTGCCGAGGAAGTCGGCGGTGGTCTGGTGCCCGGCGAACAGCAGCAGGAACGTGGTGGTGACCAGTTCCGCCTCGGACAGCGTCCCGTCCTGGTCGACGGCCTTGATCAGTGCGCCGATGATGTCGTCGGCCGGGTCGTCGCGCTTGGCGCGGACCAGGCCTGCGAGGTACTGGTGCAGGCGCAGCTGGGCCTCCTGCACCGCCGCCCGTTCCTGCGCCGGCGGCCGGCTGGTGGAGCCGGAGGTGCGGATGACCTGGGTCCAGTCGAGCACCCGGTCGTGGTCGGCCGGCGGCACGCCGAGCAGTTCACAGATGACTGTCATCGGCAGCGGGATGGCGAAGTCGTGCATCAGGTCCGCCTCGCCGTGCGGCGCCATCTTGTCGATGAGCTGGTCGACGATCGACGCCACCCGGGGGCGCAACGCCTCGATCCGCCGGGGCGCGAACGCCTGCGACACGACCCGGCGCAGCCGGGTGTGCTCCGGCGGGTCGGAGTTGAGCATGTTGCGGTTCAGACCCTCGGAGTTCGGGCCGAAAATCTTCAGGTAGTGCTGCTCCGGGCCGTACAGGTCCTTGGACAGGCGCGGGTCGGTCAACGCGGTGCGGGCGTCGTCGAAGCGGGTGATCAGCCACGAGTCGAAGCGCGGCGAGCCGACCGGGCAGACCGGCCGCTCGGCGCGCAGCCGCGCCAGCGCGGGGTACGGGTCAGCAGCGAACGCGTCGGTGTACAGCTCGCTCGCCGGCATCACGTCGTCGCTCATCGCCCCTCCCCCGGCTCGCCGGCCACGCTGTGCAGCACCTGGTAGGTGTGCCGGTCGGCGGACTCGCGCAGCTCCCGGATCACGCGCAGCAGCCGGTCGCGGTGCGTGCTGCGGCCGAACGCGTCCAGCCGCTCGCGGTCGGCCCAGTCGCTGATGACCAGGTAGCTGCGCGGGTCGTCGGCGTCGCGGACCAGGTCCTGGTGCAGGCAGCCGTCCAGCGTGCGGATCTCCTCGGCGGCGCTGAGCCACTCGGCCTCGAAGCGCTCCTCGCAGCCCTCCCGGGTCCGCATCGCCAGCACGGTCCGGACCCGGCTCACCGTGCGCCCCCGAACACCAGGTGCAGGTGCTTGCGCAGTGCGTCCGGGTCGACCGGCGCGCCCCGGAACCCGATGTGCCCGTCCGGGCGGATCAGGTACAGGCCGGTGCCGGTCAGGCCGTATCCGGCGCGGAACCGGCGCTCGGCGTCGCGCACCACCGGTGGGTCGAGCAGGCGCGGCTCGTCGGCGTCCGGGTCGAGCAGCAGGTACGCGTCGAGTTCCCCGCCGGCCAGCCGGCGCGCGTCGGCGCACAGGCCGGTGAACGCGGCCAGCTCCGCCGCGTCCGCCGTGCCGTCGGCGTAGAGCAGCAGCGTGTGCCGGGTACCCCGGGTCAGGTCGCGCAGCCGCAGCGGGTGGCCGACGCCGCGCCGGAGCAGCCCGTCGACGTCCGGCGCGCGGTCGCCAGGGCGGGGCGCGTCACCGAGCGCGGCCGGGTCGGCGACGGTCTCCCCGACCAGCGGGCTGCTCGCGTAACTGAGCAGCATGGACATCTCCTGGAGGAACTGCCGTTCCAGGTCGGCGCGGTCGACCTCCTCGGTGCCGGCCATCCGTACCGCCCGGCCGACGATCTCCTCGCCCTCCGGCCGCCGCTCGGTCTCGTAGCTGTCCAGCAGCCCGGGCGCGGCGAGCCCGCGTACCGCCAGCGCGAGTTTCCAGGCCAGGTTCCAGGCGTCCTGGATGCCGGTGTTCATGCCCTGGCCCCCGGCGGGCGGGTGCAGGTGGGCGGCGTCCCCGGCGACGAAGATCCGGCCGTCGCGGTAGCGGTCGACGATGCCGTGGCTGATCCGGAACACCGACGACCAGCGCAGGTTGCTCGCCCGGGTGCCGGGTGGCGCGAGGCGGTCCAGCGCGGCCTGCACGTCCTCGATCGTCGGCTCGTCGAGTTCCTCACTGAACCCGGGCGGGGCGTCGCGCCCGCCGGTCTGGGCGAAGAACCGGGGCGGGGCCAGGGTGGCGATGCGGTAGCGGTGCTCGCCGCGCAGCGGTACGCAGACGAGCATCCCGTCCATCTGCCCGTCGGTCACGTGCAGGAACCGCAGCAGGTGCCCGTCCGGCATGTCCCAGTCGACGTCGACGTCCACCAGCATGAACAGCTGCGGGAACCGGCCCAGCCCGCCGGTGAAGGTGAGCCCGAGCCGCTCCCGCACCCGGCTGTGCGCGCCGTCGGCGCCGACCAGGTACGCCGCGCGTACCGTCTCGGTGCCGCCGTCGGCGGTGCGGACGGTGGCGGTCACGCCGTCGGCGTCCTGGGTGAAGTCGACGAGTTCGGCGCCGCGCTGCGGGCGCACCCCGAGGGTGGCCAGGCGGTCGGTGAGGATGCGCTCGGTCTCGTACTGCGGCAGGCCGAGGTGGTCGTACGGCAGGCCGGGCAGCTCCCAGCTCATCCGGTGGGTCTGCGCGCCGTTGACGAAGACCGTGTTGCCGGTGAGCCAGATGCCGGCGTCCATGGCCTCCCGGACGACGCCTTGCTCCTCCCAGATCTCCATGGTGCGGCAGTGCACGCCGATCGCCTTGTCGGCGTGGCCGGGCGGGGTGGCCTGCTTGTCGATCACCAGGCAGTCGATGCCCCGCCGGGCCAGCTCGACGGCGGCGGTCAGCCCGGTGGGCCCCGCCCCGACGACGAGTACGTCTGTTGTCCTGTGCACGTCGGCCTCCCAGCCCGTGGTGGCGTGACGGCGGCCGTCCGCGTCGGGCACGACGTGGAACAGGCGGCGCCGGATGTCGAGAAGGAACGGTGCGATCGGTCCGGCCTGCGCCGAGGCGTGGGCCGGGTCGCGGATCCAGGCGAGGAACGGAGCGGCTCCGTCCCACTCGGCGAAGATGTGGTGGATGTCTGAGCCGGGTTCGCGTAGCAGCTGCTCGCGGCGGTAGCCGGGTATCGCGCTCATCCGCCGTACCACCTCGGGGTAGCCCCTGTGGAACTCGGCGAGCCGGTCGCGCGGCACGGTCAGCTCGACGTCCACGTAGACCGGGCCCTCGCCGTGGCCGGTCTCGCGCAGCGGCGGATAGCTTGGCCCATCCACCGGTTCGGTGAGCGGCTGGAGCAGGCCGGCCAGGCGGGCCGCCACCGGCCCGCGCCGGTACGCGCGCAGCGCCGCCTCGTCGGCCCATTCGGTGACGACGACGAAGCCGCGCGGGTCCAGGGCGTCGCGGAGCAGCTCGTGCCGGAGGTTGCCGGCCAGCGCGCCGAGCTGCCCGGCGACGGTCTCGAAGGCGGGCCCGACGGCGGGTTCGCACCCCGGACGCGCGCGCAGCCGGAGCATCGTCCTGATCATGCAGCCCCCTCGAACGTGCCGTCGTCGTGCCGCGACCCTGCCGCAGCCCGCGTCACCCGGTCGTCACCGTCGCCCGGTCGCACGTCCGGTCCCGGTGACGCCGCCGCGACGCTCAGCAGTTGTTGCAAAAGTATGGCAACAAGCCTCGACAGGTGCTCCGTCGGTAACTATCGTCAGCGGCATGACTCCTTACGACTTGGACGTACGCGCCTGGCAGGAGAGCTGGGACCGGCAGCAGGAGGCATTCATGCCGGACCGGGAGCACCGCTTCACCGCGATGCTCGACGCCGTCGAGGCGGTCGCGGACGACCGGCCGCCGCGCGTGCTCGACCTCGCAGGCGGCACCGGCTCGATCAGCCTGCGGACGCTGGCCCGCCGGCCCGACGCCGAGGTGACGGTGCTCGACCTCGACCCGGTGCTGCTCACCCTCGCCGAGGCGGCGCTGGCCGGGCGGGCCACAGTGGTCACCGCCGACCTCAACAGCTCCGGCTGGGCCGCCGCGCTGCCGCACCGCGACTACGACGCAGTGCTCACCGCCACCGCCCTGCACTGGGTGGACGGCCCGCGCCTGGCGCAGCTCTACCGCGAGATCCGCGACGTGCTGCGTCCCGGCGGCGTGTTCGTCAACGCCGACCACATGCCCGACGACGCGATGCCGACGCTCACCGCGCGGCTCGGCGCACGGGCGAGGGCGCGCCGGGACGCCCGGTACCGGGCCGGCGCGGCGCTGTCCTGGCCGGACTGGTGGGCGCGGGCGGCAGACGACCCGGTGCTCGGCCCGCTGGTGGAGAAGCGGCGGCAGATCTACCCGACCGGTCACAGCCCGGAGTGGAGCCCACCCGCCGCGTGGCACCTGGACGCGCTGCGCGCGGCCGGCTTCGCCGAGGCCGGCGTGCTCTGGCGGGGCGGCGGGGACGCCGCGGTGGCCGCGCTGCGCTGAGCCCGGCGGCGCGCCCTGCCCGGGGGGCGGTGGCCCACGCCCGGCGGGTGGTCAGGCCAGCAGGCGGGCCAGCTCGGTGCGGGAGCGCACGCCCAGCCGGTGGAAGACGTTGCGCAGGTGGTGATCGACGGTCCGGGTGGACAGGGACATCCGGGTGGCGATCTCCCGGTTGGTCGCCCCCTGCGCGACCAACCGGGCGATGTGCAGCTGCTGCCCGGTCAGCAACTGCTCCGGGCCGCCCGGCACCGGCCCGACCGACTCCCCCGCCGCGCGCAGCTCCTCGCCCGCCCGGTCGGCCCAGACGGTCGCGCCGAGCAGCGTGAACGTCTCCCGCGCGCGGTGCAGGTGGGCCCGGGCGTCGCGCGGGCGGCGCCGGCGGCGCAGCTCGCGGCCGAACAGCAGCTCGGTGCGGGCGCGCTCGAACCGGTCGGTGTCGGCCGGGTGCAGCCGCAGCGCCGTGTGGAACTCCCGTTCGGCCTCCGGGCCGCCCCGGGGCGCGAGCAGCGCGCGGCAGCGCGCCGCCAGGGCCCGCCGCGACGGGCTCGCCGTGCTGCTGGCCCAGTGGTCGAACACGGCGAGCGCGGCGGCCGGGCGCCCGCCGTCGTGGGCGGCGGCCTCCACCAGGTACGGCGTGGCCATCACCTGCACCAGCACCTGCCCCCGGCCGGTGCCGGTACGGGCCAGCGTGGACAGCCGGGCGACCGCGTCGGCGTACCGGCCGTCGATGAGGTCCAGCACGCCGAGCGCCCACCTGGCGTACGCGTCCGGCCGGCTCCCGGGCGCGGCCCCGTCGCCGATCTCGGCGATCCGGGCCAGCGCGCCGGCCCGGTCGGCGCGTACCGCGGCCAGCACCGCGAGGATGCCGAGGTGCACCTGGGCGCAGGCGTGCTGGCCGGTTGCGCGGGCGGCGCGCACGCCCTCGCGGGCGGTCTCCGCCGCGGCCTCGTGCCGGCCCAGCCAGTACTCGGCGACGGCCCGCAGCTCCAGCGACCGGGGCAGCAGGGACAGCTCGCCGCGCGTGCGGGCCTCCTCGACCGCCCGGCCGGCGAGGCGGTGCGCGGGGCCGTCGACCGCCACCAGCAACGCCGCCGCGGCGGCGCAGACCAGCGCGCCCGGAGTGAGCGCGGGCCCGGACAGCCGGCCGCCGAGGACGACGACCCGGCGCAGGGCCGGACCGCCACGGGCGTGGTCGCCGCGCAGGGTCGCCCCGACGCCCACCGCGAAGGTGGCCAGCAGGTCCAGGTCGGGCGGGTCGCCGGGCCGCCGCAGCGCCTCGGCGCGGCGCGCCACCTCGGCGTAGCGGAACTGATCGCCGGTGACGCAGATGGCCTCGCCGGCGCGGACCAGCGCGAGCAGGGCGGAGCGGCGGTCGGCCGGCGCGACCGCGTCGGCGGCGGCCAGCAGCGTGGCGACCGCGTCGGCCGGCGCGTCGCACCGTAGCTGCATGTCGCCCCGTACCAGTTCGGCCGGACCGTGCGCCGGTCCGCCGGTCAGGCGCCGCAGCAGCCCCCGGGCCTGGTCCGGGTCGCCGGCGGTCCAGGCGCAGCGGGCCGCCGCCACGGTCAGCTCGGCCGCCCGCCCGGGATCGGCGGTCAGCTCGGCGGCGCGGCGCAGCGCGGCGGCCGCGGCGGCGCGGTCGGACGCCCCGTCCACGGCCGCCGCCAGTTCGGCGGCGAGCACGTCGGCCGGGCAGTCGGAGGCGGTGGCGTGGCGCAGCGCGCGGCCCAGCGGGCCGCCGGCGAGCGTGCCGGCCAGCAGCAGGTGCGCCGCGCGCAGGTCGGCCAGCGGCGCGACGGCGGTGATCATCGTGCGGGCGAGCGGGTGCGGGAACGTCACCCCGCCGGGCCCGGTCCGCAGCAGCCCGGCCGCCTCGGCCGGGGCGAGCGCCTCCACCGTCAGACCGGCGGACCAGGCGGCGCGCACCAGCGTGCCCGGGTCGTCGCCGTGGTCGAGCGCGGCGAGCAGCACCATCCGCCGGGTCGGCGCCGGCAGCCGGTCGAGGCGGGCCCGGTACGCGGCGGCGAGCGCGCCGTCCACCGGCGGCGTCGCGGGCAACGGCGCCTCGCCGCGCCACTGCGCCGGGGTGAGCGCGCCGGCCAGGTCGGCCAGCGCCGCCGGGCTGCCGCCGCTCAGCTCAGCCAGCGCGGCGGTCACCGGCGCGGGTGGCCGGTGGCCGCGGTCGGCGAGCATCGCGTGGCACTCGTCGGCGTCCAGCGGGCGCAGCCGGTGCGCCGGCACCCCGTCGACCGTGGCCGGGGCGGTAGCGGTCAGCAGCACCGCCACCGGCAGCCGGCGCAGCCGGCGCGCCACCACGGCGAGCGTCCAGGCGCTCTGCCGGTCGCCGATGTCGAGGTCGTCCACCGTGCACAGCAGCGGCCGGTCCCCGGCCACGGCGGCGAGCAGGGAGCGGACCGCCGCGGCGAGGGCCAGCCGCTGGTCGGCCGGGCAGCCGTCGCCGCCGAGCACGCGGCGCAGCAGCCGCCGCTGCCGCACCGGCAGCGCGGTGTCCGCGTCCAGCACCGGGTCGAGCAGGCGGTGCAGCCCGGCGTAGGGCAGCGTCGCCTCGTCGGCCAGGCCGGCGCCGGTGAGCACCGTGCGTCCCGTGGCCCACCGGCGGGCGTACGCCAGCAGGGCGCTGCGCCCGGCGCCGGGCGGCCCGTGGAACAGCAGCGCGCCGCCGGAGTCCCGGTCGAGGAGCCGGCGGATCGCGTCGCACTCGTCGTCCCGGCCACGGAGGTCTATATGCACTGTCGATGCAGAAAGCATGCGTGCAGTGTCACAGATGGGCAACCCGTCGGAAAAGAGGCAGACATGCTGCCGGGGTGGTCGTCGCGACGACCACCCCGGCAGCGGACGGGCTCAGGCGCTGGGGCAGGTGTTGCGGTACTCCTGGATCGCCGAGCCGCTCGGGCCGGGGCAGATGAACTGCTCGTAGCGGGTGTCGTCGTCGACGAACCGCTTCAGCCAGGCCACCATCTGCTTCGCCGTCGGCGTGTTCGTCGTCTGCGGGAAGAAGTGACTCGCGCCGTCCAGCTCCAGGTACGCCTTCTCCGACGACGCCGGGATGCTGTTGTAGAACGGGATCGAGTGGGTCGCCACCGGCGCGACGCTGTCGGTCTCGCCGCCGATGATGAGCGTCGGCACCCGCACCTCGGACCAGGTCTTGTCCAGGTTCCACGGCGCGAGCGGGACGGCGGCCTGCAACGACGGCCGGGCCGCCGCGGCCTCCAGGCTGCCGCCGCCACCCATCGAGTGCCCGGCCACGGCGAGCCGGGAGGAGTCGATCCGGCCCCGCACGGAGCTGCGCTCGGTCAGGTAGTCCAGCGCGGCCAGGAGCTGGCGGCCCCGGCTGTCCGGCTGGTCCAGCCGGGTGTTGGTCTCGATGCCGATCACCACGAAGCCGTGCGAGGCGATCCGCGGTCCGAGCCAGCTCAGGCTGGACCACGAGGCGGTGTAGCCGGGCGAGATGGCGACCGCGCCGAAGGTGCCCTCGGCGGTGCTGGTCGGGTAGTAGATGACGCCGCCGCCGAAGCCGGTCACGCTCAACGAGGAGACGTTGATCGACGAGGTGGCGAACGGGCCGCGGCTGGCCTCCAGGATGGCGCTCGTGGGCGCCGGGCCGCGCTCGTAGGGGCTGGCCGCGTTCGCCGCGGCCGGGACGGCGAGGGCGCCGCCCGTGGCGAGCAGCGCCGCCACGGCGAACCGGGCCAGGGCACGGATGGGGGTACGGGAACGGATGGTGGTGGGCACGTCGGTCACTCCTTGCGCCGGAATTACATCGACATGCGTCAGCATCGATGGCTACGGCGCGCCGCGCATCGGTGAAATCACCGGTCCGCGCGGACGGTGGTGACCCGGCCGTGACATGCACGGCGGACGATGACCTCATGCACCTGACCCGACGGCACCTGCTCGGCGCGACCGCGGCGGCCGGTGTCACCGGCCTGGCCACCGGCTGCGAGCCGGAGCGCCCGGCGGCGCAGGACGGTGCGGCGGACGACCCGCCCGCCCTGGATCCGGGCAGCTGGGACAGCGTCCGCGCCCAGTTCGCGCTGGACCGCTCCCGGGCACACCTGGCCACCTTCGTGTTCGCGCCGCACCCCGCCCCGGTACGCGCCGCCGTGGCCACCCACCGCGACGGCCTGGACCGGGACGCCTCGGGTTACCTGCTGGCAAACGAGGAACGGCTGGACCGCGCGGTGCTCGACGCGGCTGCCGGGCACCTCGGCACGAAGCCGGACCAGATCGCGCTCACCGACTCCACCACCATGGGCCTCGGCCTCGTCTACAGCGCGATCCGGCTGCGGCCGGGCGACGAGGTGCTGACCACCGAGCACGACTTCTACGCCACGCACGAGTCGCTGCGGCTGCGCGCCGACCGCGACGGCGTGACGGTGCGCCGGGCCCGCCTCTACCGGGACGCCGCCACCGCCGGCGTGGACGAGATGGTGGCCGGTCTCGCCGGGGCGCTCACCCCGCGCACCCGCGTGGTGGCGCTGACCTGGGTGCACTCCAGCACCGGCGTGAAGCTGCCGGTGCGCCGCCTGGTCGATGTGGTACGCGAACGCAGCCCGGAGGCGTTGCTCTGCCTCGACGCGGTGCACGGCTTCGGCGCCGACGCGTCAACACCGGAGCAACTCGGCTGCGACGTGCTGATCTCCGGCTGCCACAAGTGGCTGCTCGGGCCGCGCGGCACCGGCCTGGTCTGGGCCGCCGAACGCGCGTGGGCGCGGATGACACCGGTGATCCCCAGCTTCGACGGACGCAGCATCGGGCGCTGGCTCGCCGGCGGGACCGGCGCGGCGCTCGTGCCGCCGGGCGCGGCGCACACGCCCGGCGGCTACCACAGCTTCGAGCACCGGTGGGCGCTCGCCGACGCGTTCGGTTTCCACAGCCGGATCGGCCCGGCCCGGGTCGCCGAACGCACCCGGGAGCTGGCCGACCGCCTCAAGGAGGGTCTCGCGGGCATCCGGGGCGTACGGCTGGTCACCCCGCGCACCGCCGACCTGTCCGCCGGTGTGGTCTGCTGCGAGGTGCCGGGCGTGCCGGTGGGCGAGGCGGTGGGCCGGCTCCGGTCGGCCGGGGTGGTCGCCAGCAGCACCCCCTACCGGCCGTCCTATCTGCGCTTCGGCGCGACCATCGCCAACGGCGAGCAGGACGTGGAGGCGGCGCTGCGGGCGGTCCGCACGCTGGTGTGAGCCGGCCCGGCTGTCACTCGGTGAACTCGCAGAAGGACAGCACCCTGTCGAACCGCCGGGCGGCGAGGTCGTCGTGGCGGATCAGGAACCGCGCGTTGACGTACTCCTCGTCCGGTACGCCGAACTGGGCCAGCGGCACCCATTCGCGCATCACCCGCTGCTGTTCCTCGTACTGGGCCACCATCCGCTCCGCGCGGGGCAGGGACCTCGCCTGCCGCCGCCGTTCCTTGTCCATCATGATCACCTCTGGCGGATCCTGCGCCGAGATGGTGTAGCCGCCGACGAAGACGTCCTCCGGCAGGGACCACTGGCGCTCCGGCCAGAGCTGCTCGAGCAGCGCGCTCATCTCCTTGCGGTGCGGCATGTCGCGCAGGAGCTGGATCTGGGTGGCGCTCAGCCAGTTCTCCGAGCGGTCGAGCCAGTCCGGCAGTTCCGCCTGGAGACCGGCGTACATCTCGTGCTCGGGGGCGAGGAACGGTTCCAGATCGGTTCCGGTCGGTACGAGGTACTCACCGTCCATCGTCTCGGCGCCGGCCGGGACGTACACGACCCGTGCGAACTCCTGCTCGGCCTCGATGCCGCAGGCGTCCAGTGCGCTCTCCTGGTCGAGGAAGAACAGCAGCGTGCCGTCGGCCGGCAGGGCGAGGTCGGGAACCCGGGGCAGCGCCGCGCAGTCGAGCCGGAGCAGGAACGGCAACGGGAAACCCTCCGAGCATGTGGGCCACGGCATGCCCGCCGGCAGCCGCGGCCGCCCGCCCCGCCGCCCGGCGTGCACGCCGTCCTCGCGCGGACAGGCGTGGAGCTGGAACCGGATCAGCTCCGCGAAGCGGGCCACCTCGTCCTCGGGCACGCCCTGCTCGATCGCCGCCCGCCGGAATTGATCTCTCTCGTTCATGATCGTGGAGGGTAGCTCCACCGTCCGACATGGAGTGTGCCCGGCGCGGGACGGGGTCACGGCCCGGCGCGCGGCCTCGACGCCGCCGACCAGGTCACGTCGTAGCGCTCGCCGGCCACCGACTCGGCGAACGCGGTCGCCGCGGCGGGCGACCCGGCGATGCGCCAGTCCTGCTCCTTGTCCACCTCGAACCAGATCAGCCCGATCAGGTCCGGGTACCGGGGCAGGGAGCCGAACGTCTCCCGGATCCACCGGGCCTTGCGTCCGGCGGTGTCGGCGGCGCCGGTCTCGGTGACCACCAGCGGCTTGCGGGTGACCTTGCGGATCTCGGCGATCGTCGGACCGAAGATCTGGTCGAACGACCAGTACGTCTTGGTGAACGCGCCGGTGCCGTAGTAGCCGGTGACGCCGACCCAGTCGACGTAGTCGTCACCCGGGTAGAGCCCGGTCAGCCCGGCGGTCGTCTTGTCCCAGCGGGCGTTCGGGCTCCACACCCAGGTGACGTTCGTGGCCCCGGCCCGGGCGAACAGGTCGTGCACGTGCCGCCAGGCCCGCACGTAGTCGCCGGGGCGGTTGCCGTTGGCCCGCTCGCACCACGGATACCAGTCGCCGTTCATCTCGTGCGCGAAGCGGATCGCGACCGGGTAGCCGAGCGACCGGACCCCCTCGGCCCAGGACCGCAGGTGGGCGTCGAAGTCGCCGCGCGCGATCCGGTCCAGCCGGTAGTCCGGCTGGGTGGCCCGGAGCCGGTCGATCTGCCGGACCGCCAGGCCGGTGCGCCGGGCCGCCAGGTCGATGCTGTAATCCCACGGCTCCCAGCCGAGCATGGGCATCATGCCCCGGTCGGCGATCCGGTCGAACAGGCTCCGGTCGAACTCGGCCGACACCCAGTCGGCGCCGAAGAGCATCACCTGCGGCGACCGCCCGGCCGCCTCGACGAACCGGTCGACAGTCGCGAAGTCGTGCGGTCCCTTGTCGGTCATCACCCCGAAGAACGCCTGTCCGGCCGGGGGGAACAGGCCGCCACCCGGCGCGTCGGCGCTCGCCTGCGGTGTCGCCGGGACGCGACCGTGCGCCGCGGCGCCCGTGCCCGGGTCGCGCCACGCGCCGGGCGCCACCACGAAGGCGTACGCGAGCAGCAGCAACCCGGCCAGCGCGAGGCCCACCCGGGGCGCGGTCGGCCTCAGCACGGGACACCGCCCTCAGCCGCCGCCCGCGCCGCCGCCGGCTGCGTTCGCGCCGCCTCCGCCGAGCGGTGCCGGCGGGCCCGCAGGCTCTCCGCCCAGGAGATCAGCGGCGGGGCGAGGCCGGTCAGCATCGTCAGCGCCGGCCAGACCCGCAGCAGCGGGTAGTCGTGACCGAGCGCGAAGCTCACCGCGAGCAGCCCGGCCGCGGCGAGCGCCCAGCACAGGTGCAGCCGGAACGTGCGCAGGGACTCGACGGTGCGCAGCGCCCCCTTGGCGGTCACCACGAAACCGAGCCGGCGGCGCAGCAGCGCGCCGGCCGCCGCGGCCACGTAGACCGGCCCGGCGAACAGTGCGAGCGCCATGCCGGCCATGCCCACCTCCTCGCGTTCGTGCGGGGCGATGTTGAAGCGGCGCAGCCAGAGCCAGAGCAGGAACCAGGTGCCGACGGTGGTGCCCCACAGCGTCGCCCACACCTGCGGGTCGAGCCGGCCGGCGTCCACGCCGGTCAGCAGGTAGAGCGCGGTGGCGGCGTTGCCCAGCAGCAGGCTCACCGCGACGCTCGGGTAGTAGAACTGGAGCAGGCGGTACTGCCAGCGACGGCGGCCGGGCAGCGTACGCGGCGTACGCATCTCGCGCCGGAGCAGGATCTCGCAGATGCCGGCGGCCCAGCGCTTCTGCTGGTTGAAGTAGTCCGCCCAGGAGGTCGGCCCCTCACCGAGCGCCACCACGTCGGGGGTGTAGACGCCCTTCCAGCGGCGCCCGGTGGCCGGGTTGACGGCGGCGTGCACCCGGATGCTGGTGAGGTGGTCCTCGATGATCGAGTCCTGGTAGCCGCCGATGGTCCGCCAGGCCGCCGGGCGGTAGAGGTGCCCGGTGCCGGTGAGCAGCGGCGCGTCCAGGCCGTTGCCGCCCCGGGCGATCAGGCCGTTGTAGAGGTACTGCTGCACCGAGGCGCCGTGGGCGACGAAGTTCTGGTGCATGTTGCCGTACACCTGGGGCGTCACCACGAACGCCACGTCCGGGTCGCGGAAGTAGCCGAGTGTGCGTTCCAGGAAGTTCGGCAGCGGCACGTGGTCCGGGTCCACGTTCGCGACCACGTCGTAACGGTGCTCGTGCTCGGCCCGCCAGGCGTTGTGGTTGCCGGACTTGGTCCGGGCCCGGAACTCGCCGCCGGGCTGGTTGTACTCGGGCCGGCCCTTGCGGGTGAAGTGGCGTACGCCCAGCCGGTCGGCCATCGCCCGCACCGCCGGGTCGTCGCCCTCGTCGAGGATCCACACGTCGACGTGCCCGCAGTAGACGATCTCCCGGAGCCGGCGCAGCGTGCGCTCCGCGACGTCCAGCGGCTCCTTGCTCGGCACGATGGTGGTGAGCAGCGCGACCCGCAGGCCGACCGGCGGGTCGACCGGCACCGGGTCCCGGGCGTGGAAGGCGAAGACCCACACCACCACGTTCTGTGCCAGGCGGATCAGCTCGACGCCGACGACGACGCAGAACGCGAGCCGGGCGGCGGCGGTCTGCCAGCCGCCGAGCCCGACGACGCCGGGGCCGGGCACGTGCTGCGGCAGCAGCAGCCAGCCGACGAAGACCAGCCCGGCGGCGCTGTTGACGAGCACCAGCAGCGTCAGCATCACCCGCGCGGCGACCGAGGCGGTGGGGCGGAACTCGACCGCCGCGTCCGGGCCGCGAGGCGGGCGTAGCGGACCGGCGACGGCGCCGCACCGGGCGTACGCCAGGCGGGCGCTGACGTTGCGCTGCCGGCGGTCCGGGTCGGCGGGTGCCCCGGGCGGGACGGGCGCGCTCGGGCGGTCGCCCGGCGTCCCGGCCGTCGTGGCGCGGGACAGGCGTGTATCGGCGGCGACGGCCACGTTTCCCCCATGGTCTGCATCCGGCTCAGGAGCCGCCCGAATGCTAAGCCGACAAACAACCGCAAAAGGAGCGAATCAGGCAGAGATCGCCCGTTCGTCGACCGGTCACCACGGAAGCTGCGCCGCCACCCCGAGCAACACGACGAGCGCCAGCACGGCGACGGCGACGGCGGCACGCGCCCGGGACAGGGCGACCCCGCCGAGCACCGCCCAGGCCGGTGCCGTGAACAGCAGGTTCACCGCCGACCAGACCGGCACGGCCTGCGCCAGCGCCAGCAGCGCGAGCGCCGGCACCAGCGCCCAGGCGGTGCAGATCGCGGCGGCGTACCGGAGCGGCAGGCTGAACAGGGCCAGCCCGGCCAGCACGCCACCGAGCGCGGCGACGCCGAACAGCTCGCCGGGCGTGGCCGCCAGCACGGCGGCGCCCGGTCCCACACCGGACGCCAGGTGCCCGCCGCCGCGCAGACCCGCGCCGAGCAGCGCGGCGACCGGGAGCAGCCCGAGGGCCACGGCGGCCAGCCACCGGACGGCGGCGCGGCGACGGAACGCCAGCACGACCCAGCCGTGCGCGGCGAGCAGCAGCAACGCCACCGGCTGGCACAGGCCGAGCAGCAGCACCGCGCCCGCGTAGGGCACGAGCCGCCGCGGGCCCGGCCGGTCGAGCGCGGGCACCAGCAGCCAGGTGGCGAGCACTGCGGCGAACACCGCCAGGGCGTACGGCTGCGCCTCCTGCGCGTACCGGATCGAGGTCGGCAGCACCGCGAAGATCATGCCGGCGAGCAGGCCGGCGGCGGGCGTGGCGATCCGGGCGGCGAGCGCGCCGACGAGCGCCGCGGCTCCCACCATGGCCAGCAGCGACGGTACGCGCAGCGCGAGGTCCGCCGAGCCGAACAGCTCCGCCCAGCCGCGCAGGAGCAGGTGGTACGGCCCGAGCGCGACGTCGTCGCCGGTGAGCCCGATCCCCTGCCGGGGCGACGTCGCCGCCCGGCGGGCCGCCAGCTCTGCGGCGCTCAGTCCCGACGTCGTGATCCGGGCGGCGCCGAGCGCGCCGGCCAGTGCCGCCGGCAACAGCCACGCCGCGATCCGCCACCGCGTCACGGCGGCGGTCGCGGCGCGGGCGGTCAGGCGGCGCGGACGGTCCTCGCCCCACGGGTCCTCGATCGCGGCATCCCCGATCCGGGGCAGGACCATGGTGTCCGCGTCCATCATCGTGACTCACGCATCCCTGTGGGTGCCGGCGACCGGGATCCAGCCAGGGCTGGATGACATCCTGGAGCCTACTGAGCCAAAACCGACATAACGCCAATATCAGATGAAAGGGTCCGCCGCCCGCCCCGTGGACGACCGGCGGACCCCGACTCAGCGGACGTCGGTGGTCGTCCAGCGGGGCGAGGCGGCGGTGATCTCGACGGTGTCGCCGGTCAGCGTCGTCCGCGCCTGGACGTCGCGCCGGGCGCTCGTGCCCACCCAGACGTCGACCTCCCCGGGCTCCACCACACGGTTGAGCGCGCGGTCGGTGAAGGCCAGCCGCGTGGTCGGCACGGTCAGCTCGACGGTGACCGAGGCGCCCGGCTCCAGACGCACCCGCCGGTAGCCGAGCAGCTGCGCCACCGGCCGGGTCACCGAGGCGACCAGGTCGCGGCCGTAGAGCTGCACCACGTCGTCACCGGCGACCGCGCCGGTGTTCGTCACCCGCACCGACACCCGCAGCGCCCCGTCGACCGGCGCCTCGGCCGGCACGGTCAGGTCGCTGTACGCGAACGTGGTGTAGGACAGCCCGTGACCGAACGGCGCCACCGGCGTCGCCGGCAGGTTGGTGCCGTTCATGCCCTCCCCCAGCTCCGGGTGCAGGTACGAGTACGGCTGCGCGCCGGCCGAGCCGGGCAGGGTGACCGGCAGCCGGCCGGACGGGTTGACCCGCCCGGAGAGCACACCCGCGATCGCGCCGGCGCCCTCCTCACCCGGGAAGAACGTCTGCACCACCGCGGCGCACCGGGACAGCGCCCAGCCCAGCGCGTACGGGCGGCCGGTGAGCAGCACCAGGACGACAGGGGTGCCGGTGTCCAGCACCGCCTCGACGAGCTGGCGCTGCACACCGGGCAGCTCCAGGTCGTCCCGGTCGCAGCCCTCGCCCACGGTGCCGCGGCCGAACAGGCTGGCGTGGTCGCCGACCACGAGGACGGCCACGTCGGCGGCGGACGCGGCGGCGACCGCCTCGTCGAAGCCGGAGCGGTCCGCCGAGTCCACCTCGCAGCCGGCCGCGAAGGTGACCCGGTCGGCGCCGAACTCGGCGCGCACCGCTTCGAGGACGGTCGGCACCTCGATCCCGGTCTCCACGCCCGGGTGGTGGGCCAGCACGTGGTTGAGGAACGAGTAGCAGCCGAACAACGCGCCCTGCCGGTCGGCGTTCGGGCCGACCACCGCCACGCGGCGGCCCGCCGGCAGCGGCAGCACGCCCTCGTTCGCGACCAGGACGACCGACTCCTCGGCGAGCCGGCGCGCGATCGACCGGTGCTCCGGCGAGTCGAGGTCGACAGCGCCCGGCGGCTCGTCGTCGAACGTGGCGTCGAGCAGTCCGAGTTCCTGCTTCTGGCGCAGGACGCGCAGCACCGCCCGGTCCACCAGCGCCTCGTCGACAGTGCCGGCCCGCACCGACTCGGTCAGGGTCAGGAAGGCGTCGCCGGTGGGCAGTTCGATGTCCAGGCCCGCGGCCAGCGCCTGCGCCGCCGCGTCCGCGTTGTCGGCCGCGACGTGGTGCAGCAGGTTGAGGAAGGCGACACCGTAGTAGTCGGCCACCACCGTGCCGTCGAAGCCCCACCGCTCCCGCAGCAGGTCGGTGAGCATGGTCGGGTCGGCGGCCACCGGCACGCCGTCGATCTCGGCGTACGAGTGCATGACGCTGCGCGCGTCGCCGTCGCGGATCGCCATCTCGAACGGCGGCAGCAGCACGTCGGCGAGTTCCCGGGGACCTGCGTGCACCGGGCCGAAGTTGCGCCCGGCCCGTGAGGCCGAGTAGCCGGCGAAGTGCTTCAGCGTCGCGAGCACGCCTTGCGACTGGAGTCCACGCACGTACGAGGTGCCGATGGTGCCGACGAGGTACGGGTCCTCGGCGATGCACTCGTCGACCCGGCCCCAGCGCGGGTCCCGGATCACGTCGAGCACCGGGGACAGTCCCTGGTGGATACCGAGCGCGCGCATCGAGGCCCCGATGGCCGCCGCCATCTCGGTGACGAGGTCGGGGTCGAACGCGGCGCCCCAGGCCAGCGGCGTCGGGAAGGTGGCCGCCTTCCACGCCGACAGGCCGGTCAGGCACTCCTCGTGCACGATCGCCGGGATGCCCAGCCGCGTGCCGGTCACCAGCTCCCGCTGGAACCTCCACAGCCAGGCCGCGCGGGCCGCCGCGTCGACCGGGCGGGTGCCGTAGGCGCGGGTCAGGTGGCCCAGACCGTGCCGGGAGAAGTCGTCCAGCCGGCCGGTGTCGGCGAACTCGCCCTGCAGGGGCGCGACCGCCTCACCGTCCTCCTTCTCCCAGAACCCGACGATCTGCGCGACCTTCTCCTCGATCGTCATGCGAGCGAGGAGTTCCCGTACGCGCGCGTCGGGGTCGTGCCCGTCCGGCCGGTCGTGGTCCGGACCCGCCTGAGCCGGCGCCGGGCCGTCCACCACCGCATGGACCTCTGTCATGGTGTGCCTTTCCACTGGTTGTGCTGGTACCGCTGCCGCTCAGCCCTTGACCGCGCCCTGGAGGCCCCCGACGATCTGCTTCTCCGCGAGGGTGAAGAACAGCAGCGCCGGCAACATCGCCAGCGACGTGAAGGCGAGGACGCCGGCGGTGTCGGTGGTGTACTGGCTGGAGAAGTTCTGCACGCCCAGCGGCAGGGTGTGCAGGTTGACGTCCCCGAGGACGAGCAGCGGCAGGAGGAACGCGTTCCAGCTCGCCACGAACGCGAGGATGCCGACGGTGACGATCGCGGGCCGCGACAGCGGCAGCACGATCCGCCAGAGGAAGCCGAGCCGGCCGGCGCCGTCGATGGCGGCCGCGTCCTCCAGTTCCCGCGGGATGGCCGACAGGAACGGCCGCAGGATGACGATGGTGAGCGGCAGCGAGAACGCCACCTGCGGGAGGATCACCGCGTAGTAGGAGTTGATCAGGCTCAGGTCACGCAGCAGGAGGTAGAGCGGCAGGATCGCCGCCCCGGCCGGGAAGAGCAGACCGAGCGTGAAGAAGGTGTAGAGCCACTCACGTCCCCGGAACGAGTACCGGGCGAGCACGAACGCGGCGGCCATGCCGAGCACCACCACGCCGAGCGTGGTGCCGAGAGCGATCACCGCGCTGTTGAACGCCTGCCGCCAGAAGTCGCTCTGCGTCAGCACCCGGTAGTAGTTGTCCCAGACCCACGGGTCGGGCAGGCCGGCCGGATCGTTCACGATCTGCGGCGTGGTCCGGAAGCCACCGACGACGACGTAGACGACCGGGGCGATCGACACGGCCGCGACCGCGAGCGCGATCGCGTACGTCAGCGGCGAGCTCCACTGCACCGGGCGGCGCCCGGCCGAGGGGGCGGGTGCGGAGTTCACGGCCACTGTCACTTCCCCTTCCGGGTGATGGCGCCCTCGATGTCACGGCTGAGCAGGAACCGCTGGAACAGCAGCGCCGCCACGAAGGAGATGACGAACAGGATCACGGCGACCGCGTTGCCGTAGCCCCACAGCCGAGCGAAGAAGCCGTTGTCCACCATGTACGTCGCCATGGTGGCCGAGGCGCCGAGCGAGCGCACCGCGGGCACGGAGGTCACCCAGACCATGTCGAAGACCTGCAACGAGCCGATCATCGACAGGAACATCCAGATCCGGATGGTGGGGCCGAGCAGCGGCAACGTGACGTGACGCTGGATCTGCCACCAGCTCGCGCCGTCGATCTCGGCGGCCTCGTTCAGTTCAGGCGGCACGTTCGACAGGCCGGCGAGCAGCAGGATGATGGCGAAGCCGACGTACTTCCAGGTAAGGACGAACAGCAGCGTCCAGATCACCACGTCGAGGTCGGCCAGCCACGCCTGCACCAGCCCGCCCAGCCCCAACGACCGCAGCAGCGCGTCGAGCGAGCCGCCGTCGGTCAGGATCAGCTTCCACATGATGCCGACGGTGACCTCGGCGAGCACGTACGGCACGAAGACCAGGAGGCGGAACGCGGAGCGCCCGCGGAAGCGGCGGTTGAGCAGCAGGGCGATGCCGAGCGCGACGGGGCCCTGGATGAGCAGCGACCCGAAGACGATGATGGCGTTGTTGCGCAGCGCGTCGAGGAAGATCGGGTCCTGGAACGCGAGGGTGTAGTTGCGGAAGCCGACGTACTCGGTGGGCGGCCCGACCCCGCGCCAGCGGAACAGGCTGTAGTAGAACGCGAAGCCCATCGGCACCAGCACGAACAGCACGTAGATGAGGACCGCCGGCGTGGTCAGCCCGATGATCTCGTACCACTTGCGGCGGGTCTCGGCGCGGCGTGAGGCGGCTCGTGCGCCGGGCCGGAGGCCCGCCGGCGGCGCGAGAGCGCCGTCGGCGGGCATACGGGTCTGCGATGCGGACGTCACTTGCTTGCGGCCGCCTTCATGGCCGAGACGACCTTCTCAGGTGTCCCGTTGCCGGCGAAGATCGCGACGATCGCGTCGTTCATCGCGGTGCCGACGGTGCTGCCGAAGGCCGTGTCGAGCCAGAGCTGAATGTAGGTGGCCGACGCGGTGGACTCCAGGATGGACTTCAGCGCCGGGTCGGTGACGCCGTCAGCAGCGCTCTTGACGGCCGGCAGGCCGGTGCCGGTGGCGGCGTAGCCCTTCTGCACCTCGGGGCTGACGATGTACTTGAGGAACTCGACGCACTCGGCCGGGGCGTTCTTGGAGCAGGCGAAGCCGTCACCGCCGCCGAGGGCCGCCTTCGGGTCACCGGCGGAGCCGGAGATCGCCGGCACCGGGAACCAGCCGAGGAACTTGCCCAGGGCCGCCTTGTCGGTGGCAACGGTGTCCAGGGTGCCGCGGTTCCACTCGCCCATCAGCTCCATCGCCGCCTTGCCGTTGGCGAGCAGGCCGTTGGCGCTGGTCGGGTCGTTCTGGCCCGGCGTGGCGATGAAGTTGTTCTGGAACGGCTTGGTGTCGATGAAGGTCTTCAGGTCCTGACCGGCCTTGACGAAGCACGGGTCGTCGAACGTCCGGTCCGTGGAGGCCTTCTTCAGCGTGTCGACCGAGCAGGCGCGCAGCGCGAAGTTGTACCACCAGTGCGCGGCCGGCCACTTGTCGCCGGCGCCGAGGGCGATCGGAACGACGTTGATGGCCTTGAGCTTGGTGACCGCGGCGTTGAGTTCCTCGAAGGTGGTCGGCGGCGCCGAGATGCCCGCCTTCGCGAACATGTCCTTGTTGTACCAGATGCCCTCGATGCCCATCCGGAACGGCAGGCCGTACTGCTTGCCCTCCACCTGCCAGATCTCCGAGGCGCTGCCGATGTCGGCCACCTCGCTCTTCACCTGGTCGGTGATGTCCTTGAGGTAGTCGGCCTCGACCTGCTCGCGCATCTCGCCGCCGCCCCACGCCTGGAAGATGTCCGGCGGGTCGTTGCTCAGCAGCGCGGCGGGCAGCCGGGTGCGCTGGAGCTGGTTCGTCTCGATCGCCTCGATCTCGATCTTGACCGTCGGGTGGGCCGCGGAGAAGTCCTTGGCGACCTTCTCCCAGTACGTCTTGCCGGGGCCGTCCTGCGAGGCGTTGTGCCACCAGGTCAGCGTCACCGGGTTCTTGAACAGCTCGCCCTCGGCGGCCTTCTCGTCGTCGCCACCGCTGGTGCACGCGGAGGCCAGCAGAGCGCTTGTCACAAACAGTGCCAGGACGGCACCAGCACGGCGCTTCATCGCCATAGATGTCTCCTCGACCACTTAGCCGGGTTACCTGCCGGGGAGTTTTACAGGGCCGTAACGTGAAGTCAATCGGTATCGATAACGTTTTCGACATCGTCTTCGATCCACCCGGAAGGGCCCTCTATCATCGTCGGCGTGGTGTTCCCGCAGCGCGTCAAGATGTCGGACGTGGCACGTACGGCCGGCGTCTCGGTGGCAACTGTATCGAAGGTTGTCAATGGTCGGTACGGCGTTGCACAGGCCACCGTCGAGCGCGTCCAGCAGGTGATCCACGAACTCGGCTACGAGGCGAGCCTGGGGGCGCAGAGCCTGCGCAGCCACCGCACGAACGTGCTGGGCATCCTGGTCGCCGAGTTCGAGCCGTTCTCCACCGAGCTGCTCAAGGGCGCGTCCCGCGAGGTCGCCGGCAGCGGCTACCAGCTGCTCGCCTACTCCAGCGGGGACGGCGAGGGCGCGGCCATCGGGTGGGAGCGGCGCTCGCTGGCGCGGCTCT
The DNA here is from genome assembly GCF_001905625.1 of Micromonospora sp. TSRI0369. Lineage (NCBI taxonomy): Bacteria > Bacillati > Actinomycetota > Actinomycetes > Micromonosporales > Micromonosporaceae > Micromonospora > Micromonospora sp. TSRI0369. The sequence goes on along the minus strand of NZ_LIVU01000003.1, from coordinate 568,142 downwards.
CCGGCACGCTCATCGACGGCGCGGTGATCGTGACGCCGACGGTGGTCGAGACCAAGCACGGCTTCCACGTGGTGGCCGTCGACCCGCACACCGGCCCGTCCGGCCTGCCCACAGTGGACTCCGACAACTTCGCCGGCGCCGTGCTGGCCACCGACCACCTGCTGTCGCTGGGCCACCGCCGGATCGCGCACATCAGCGGCCGCCCCGACCTGGAGTCGGCCCGCCTGCGCGAGGCCGGGTTCCGCAAGGCGATGGCCGACGCGGGCGCGCCGGTGGACGAGCGGCTCGTGCGGGTGGGCGGCTTCCGCGCCGAGACCGCCGCCAGCACGGCCGCCGAGCTGCTCGCGCTCCCCGACCGGCCGACCGCGATCTTCGCCGGCAACGACCTGTCGGCGATCTCCACCCTGGACGTCGCCCGCGGCCTCGGCCTGCGCGTACCGGACGACCTGTCGGTCATCGGCTTCGACAACATCCCCGAGTCGGCGCTCGTCGACCCTCCACTCACCACGATCCGGCAGCCGCTGCAACGCATGGGCGCCGAGTCCCTGCGGCTGCTGATCGACCTGATCGCCGGCGTCGAGCGGGACACCCACATCCAGCTGCCCACCGAGCTGGTCGTCCGGGCCTCCTGCCGGCCCCTGCGCTGACGCGCTCCGCGTCCGGCCCGGCCGGGCGCTCCTTCCCGAACGGTGATTGACGGGCGGCTATCGAGGTCCGTAAGGTTTCGGGCTACTTCCGGAACATCCCCCGGAAGTTTCGGAAGCGCACCGCCCGCCCGGGCAACCCGCCGCTCCGTTCCACGCCGCGGCAGCCCCGGCACCGCCACCGCCGGCCCTCGGGCCGAGCGCACCTCCCCGGAAGGAACGAGATGAAGCTGAGACGCTGGCTCGCCGCCGGCGCGGTCGCCGTCGTGACCGCCACCGCCCTCAACGTCGTCCCCGCGACGGCGGGACGCCCGTACGACCCGGCCGCGCAGAGCCTGCGCGAGCTGGCCAAGCGCCACGGCCTGTACGTGGGCACCGCGGTGGACATGGCCGCGCTCAACGACGCCACCGAACCGCAGTACCGCCAGATCACCGCGTCCGAGTTCTCCACAGTCACCGCCGAGAACGTGATGAAGTGGGAGAGCCTGGAGCCCACCCGTGGCACCTACAACTGGGGTCCGGCCGACGAGCTGATCGAGTTCGCCCGCAAGAACAACCAGCGGGTCCGCGGCCACGTGCTGGTCTGGCACAACCAGCTGCCGGCGTGGCTGACCAGCGGCGTCGCGGACGGCTCGATCAGCAAGGCCGAGCTGCGCCAGATCCTGCGCAACCACATCACCGCCGTGGTCACCCACTTCAAGGGCAAGATCTGGCAGTGGGACGTGGTGAACGAGGCGGTCAGCGACCCCTGGGACACCCCGTCCACCCTGCACTACAAGGGGTTCTGGGCGCAGAACCTCGGGCCCGGCTACCTCGCCGACGCGTTCCGCTGGGCCCGCGCCGCCGACCCGAAGGCGCTGCTGTTCTACAACGACTACAACATCGAGGCGTTCGGCTCCGGCAACCCGGCCGACGACAAGACGCAGTTCGTCTACAACATGGTCCGTGACCTGCGGGCCAAGGGTGTGCCGATCGACGGCGTGGGCGCGCAGGGTCACCTGGGCACCCAGTACGGCAACTTCAGCACGCTCCAGGTGGTCGCGGCCCTGCGCAAGTTCGCCGGGCTGGGGCTGGCCACGGCGCTCACCGAGGTGGACGTGCGCAGCCAGATCACCGACGGGGTGGAAGCGGGCGACTCGGCCGAGATCAACCCGCGCCTGCAGGCGTCCGCGGCGAACTTCAGCGTGCTGATGCAGGCCTGCCTGGCCGAGCGGCACTGCCTGTCGTTCACCCTCTGGGGCTTCACCGACAAGCACTCCTGGGTGCCCGGCGCGTTCTCCGACCCGCCGGAGGGCCTGGCCACCGTGTACGACGAGAACTACCAGCCCAAGCTCGCCTACCACGAGCTCAAGGCCGACCTGATCTTCTCGGGTCCGCCCTACGTGCTCCCGCGCATCCCCCAGCAGCCACGCCGCTAGGCGACTGGCGCACCACGGCGGGGCCGGTCCGGTGACCGGCCCCGCCGCCTGTGCGCGGCCGGTCCGCGCTCACGCCGCCCGGCGGCGGCCCAGTTCCGACTCCAGCCGTCCGATGAGCGTCTTGCGGGCCTTGCCGCGCCGTTCCCGGCGCAGCGCCGCGTCGAGCTGGCGGGTGTCGAGGTCGCGGATCAGCTTGACCGCCTCGGTCACCGGCAACTCGTCGAGCTGCTCGGCGGCGGTGGCGTCCCGGCGGGCCCGCCTGGCCGGGCCGGTGTTCGGCACGTACTGGCGGCCGGAGCGCGACGCGCGACGCTTGCGGGTGTCGGTGTCGCGCCGCTCGGCCTCCGACAGCTCCTCCCACGCCTGTTTGGGCAGGTAACGACGGGTCTCGCCGCCGTTGCGGGCGCGCGTGTCACCGCTGCGGGTCTGCCACTGCTCGCCGCCCCAGCGTTGCAGGGAGCGCTGCCGTGCGTCCTTCGGGCCCTCGAATCCCCCGCCGGCCTTCTTGTACTCGTTCGTCAGCAGCTGCGACTTCCGCGCCGACCACTGCCCCGGCCGTCCGCCCTTGTCGGAGGCGCGGATCTCGGCCTTGAGGCGCTCGCGCAGTTCCGGCTCGGTGTACTTCGCCATGACGCAGCGTTACCCGCGCCGGCGGCGGCCATGCCGGTCAGCCGGACGCCGGCCGGTAGACCAGATCCATCGTGTCGGTGCGGCCCGACCAGTCCAGCCGCAGCCGCCAGCACCCGGCGGCCGGCAGGTCAACGATGGACGGCCCGGGCCCGCCCTCCACCTCGCGGACGACCGGGGCGCCCGTCCCGTCCCGCGTCGCGGTGATCACCAGAGGCGTCCGTGGCGCCGGTTCGGACCGGCCGGCCTCGGCGCGGGCCACCCAGAGGATCTTGTTGTTCGCGCCGTCACCGCGGTCGTGCACGAGCGGGTACGCGAACAGGATCGCCACGATCTCGCCCCCGGTGCCGAAGACGTGCCGCACCCTCGTGTCGCCGGTGAACCCGGCGTCCGCCCAGTCCGGCAGCCGGCCGGTCTCCACCCGTTCGGCGCACGCCGGCGGCACGGACGGCCCGGCGGCCGGGACCGTGGTCTGCGTGGTGGCCGGGCCGGTGGCCGGGACCGTGACCGGGCCGGTGCAACCGGCCAGCAGCAGGACCGGCGCCAGCAGAACTCTTCTCCGAACGGACATCCGCCCTCCCCCGTCGACGACTCTCGTCATCTCCGACACCGCCCGGCGCGCCGAGGTTCCACCGCGCTCACTGCAGTGAGGACGCGACGTCCAGCGCCTGCTCGCGGGTCAGGTCGCCCTCCAGCCGGTAGCTCACCCCGGCCCGCTCCCAGATCAGCGTGGCGGCGGACAACCGCGCGGTCGCCACCCGTTCCGTCCCCGACCGGTCCACGTACGCCAGCGCGTGCGGCCCGCCGACCCAGACCGCGAACTCGCCGCCGACCTGGGTGAGCGTCACGTCCGCGCCGGCGGTCCGCTTGTGGAACACGATGTCGAGCGAGCCGTCGAACGCGTCCAGGCGCACCGTGCCGCCCCGGTAGAGCAGGCTGACGACCCGGTGGCCGCCGGTGCCGTCCGGGTCGGCCACCAGGACCAGTTCCGGCACGCCGAGGCGGGACGGCACCCGGATCGGGAAGCGGACCTGGCGTTGCGCCTCGGCCAGGGCGACGTGACGCTGCGCCGGCAACGGCGAGGGCGTGCCGGTCAGCGGCGGGGCGGGCGCGGAGTCGACGACGACACCGGAGAACCGCAGCAGCCCGGTCACCGCGTCGGCGAGCGCGGCCCGGCCCGGCGGCAGCGCCGCCACGAGCAGCGCGGCGAGCACGGCGGCCAGCACGTACCGCCGGCGGCGGCGCGGCACCGGCGCGTCGAGCCGGGCGCGGACCCGCGCGGTGACGTCCGGCGTCCGCGCCGGCTCCAGCCAGCCGGTCAGGTCACGCAGCTCCCGCTCCAGGTCATCCACGACGCGCCACCTCCCGGTCCAGCAGGGCGCGCAGCTTCGCCAGCGCCCGGTGGGTCCGCGACTTCACAGTGCCCCGGGGCAGCCCCAGCACCGTGGCCGTCTCGTCCTCGCCGAGGTCCAGCAGGTAGCGGCAGACGATCGCCTCGCGGTCGCGGGCGGGCAGCCGCCGCAGCGCCCCCACCAGCTCGGCCCGGCGCTCGGCCGCCAGCACCGCGTCGAGCCCGTCGCCGGCGCCACTCGCCCCGACCGGGTCCGCCGCCGCCGCGCGCAACACCAGGCCGTCGCGCCGGCTGCGCGTCCGGTGCAGGTTCCGGGTCTCGTTGGCGACGATCGCGAGCAGCCAGGACCGGAACGACGCCTCGGCCCGGTAGCGGGACAGTTTCCGGTACGCCTTGACGAACGCCTCCTGCACCACGTCCTCGGCGTCCGGCCCGGCGCCCAGCAGCACCGCCGTCCGGTACGCGGACGCGGTGTGCCGGGCGACCAGGGTGTCGTACGCCTCCCGGTCGCCGGCGCGTACGCGGGTGACGAGCTCGTCGTCGTCCAGGGCAACCTCCGCCGTCGGTCCGCCTCCATGACACCGCCCGCGGCGGCCGGGTTCCATCAGGCGTTTGACCGGTGACCGTGCCGGAAAGAGTGGCGGGATGAGCTGGGCGAGAAGAGCCGTACCCGCAGCCGTCGCCGCCGTCGCCGCGCTGGCGGCGCGGGACCTGCTGCAACGCGACCACGCGCTGCGCCGCAACTTCCCGGTGCTGGGCCGGGCCCGGTACCTGATCGAGTCGATCGGCCCGGAGCTGCGGCAGTACATCGTGGCCGGCAACGACGAGGAGCGGCCGTTCACCCGCGACCAGCGGCGCTGGGTGTACGCCTCGGCCAAGCAGGAGAACAACTACTTCGGTTTCGGCACCGACAACGACATCGAGCACACCTCCGGCTATCCGATCATCAAGCACCGCACGTTCGGCCGGGCGGTGCCACCGTCGACGCCGACCGCCGGGCACGACGTGACGCTGCCCTGCGCCAAGGTGCTCGGCGCGGCGCGCGGCCGGGCGCGGGCGTTCCGCCCGCAGTCGGTGGTGAACATCTCCGGGATGAGCTTCGGCTCGCTGTCCGGCAACGCGGTGGAGGCGCTCAACCGGGGCGCCGCGCTGGCCGGATGCCTGCACAACACCGGTGAGGGCGGGCTGTCGCCGTACCACCGCAACGGCGGTGAGCTGGTCTTCCAGCTCGGCACCGCGTACTTCGGCTGCCGGGACGAGCGCGGCCGGTTCAGCCTGGAGCGGCTCAAGGACCTCGTCGCGGCCGAGCCGGTACGGGCGCTGGAGATCAAGCTGAGCCAGGGCGCCAAGCCGAGCCTGGGCGGCCTGCTGCCGGCGGCGAAGGTCTCCGCCGAGATCGCCGCCACCCGGGGCATCCCGGCCGGGCTCGACTGCGTCAGCCCGTCCCGGCACGCCGAGTTCTCCGACTGCGACAGCCTGCTGGACTGGGTGGAGCTGCTCGCCGCCGAGACCGGCCTGCCGGTCGGCATCAAGTCCGCTGTCGGCGACCTCGGGTTCTGGGAGGAGCTGACCACGCTGATGCGCGACACCGGGCGCGGCGTGGACTTCGTGACGATCGACGGCGGCGAGGGCGGCACCGGCGCCGCGCCGCTGATCTTCAGCGACTCGGTCTCGCTGCCGTTCCAGCAGGGCTTCTCCCGGGTCTACCGGACGTTCGCCGAACGGGACCTGCACGAACAGGTGGTGTTCGTCGGCGCCGGCAAGCTGGGGCTGCCGGACAACGCGGTGGTGGCGTTCGCGCTCGGCGCCGATATGGTCAACGTCGGGCGGGAGGCGATGCTGGCGATCGGCTGCATCCAGGCGCAGAAGTGCCACACCGACACCTGCCCGACCGGCGTCGCCACGCAGAACGCCTGGCTGGCCCGGGGTCTGGACCCGGCCCGCAAGTCGGTGCGGGCCGCGAACTACATCCGTACGCTGCGCCGCGACCTGGTCAAGGTGGCCGAGGCGTGCGGCGTCGAGCATCCCGGGCTGATCGGCACCGACTCGGTCGAGATCCTCGACGGCCGGACCTCGTCGATCCCGCTGGACCGGGCGTTCGGCTACCGGCCGGAGTGGGGGATGCCGTCGGCAGCGGACCGGGCGGAGATCGTCCGGCTGATGACGGCCGAGGCCCCGCAGGGCGGCAGCGCGCCGCCCTCCCCCACCGCCGTCGGCTAGCCGGTCCCCTCGGCGGTGCGGTGCCGCCCCCGGCGGCGCGGCGGGCGGAGCACGATCGGCGCGACCACCAGGACGGCCGCCGCGCCGAGCAGTCCCCAGGGGTGACGGCGGGTCTCGACCACGAAGGCCACCGGCTGTTCCGGTACGTCGACGCGGCCGTGCAGTTCGTGCTTCCCGAGCACCGCGACGTCCACCGGCACCGGGATCTCGTACGTCCGGACCTGTCCGGCGCCGATGGTGCCCAGAGGCGGGGCGGCGACGATGGTGTGCGCCCGTCCGGGCCGGCCGAACAGCAGCGTGAACGGCGGATCGACCACGTCGGCCGGGCCGGGGTTGCGCAGCGCGACGCGTACGGTGAGCGTCTCGGGCAGCCCGAACCATGCCCGTAGCGGGCCGCGGCCGGCGACGCGCAGCTCGTCGAGGTGCAGGCGCGGCGCGGCGGCCGGCACGGGTGCCGGGACGGCGGTCACGCCGCTCAGCGGCAGCGCGGCGGTGGTTTGCGTGGCGCCGGTCAGGGCATGGGCCCGCAGCACGCAGGGACAGGCGACCGGCGGCGCCGCCAGCAGGATCGGCGCCGCCGCCGTGTCCGCCTGCACCTGGACGGTGGTGGCCTGTTCGTGGGCGCAGTCGAGCGCGCCCCGGCGGGCGTCGTTGCCGCAGACGGTCAGGTGGACCGGCCCGGCCGGCCAGCCGCGCAGCGTGACGGTGACCCGCTGTCCGACCGTCAGCGGCCCGGACGGCACGACGATCGCAGGCCGCGTGGCCGCGGACGACGGCGACGGCGACGGCGCGGCCTGCGCGAGCATCGCGACATTGGTCCACGCGGACGACGGCGCCGGGACCGGCGCCGGCACGGCCAGCGCGAGGATGGCGGCGGCGGCGGGCAGGAACGGCGTCACCGGACGCGGGGCGCGGCGCCGCCCGCCACCTCACCGGCCGCCGAGGGCCCGGCCGTCTCGGCGCCGGACGTTCCGGACGTCTCCCCCGGCCCGGCGGACGCGGCCGAGGGCCCGGCCGGCGGCGCGGCCGCGGTGGAGCGGCGACGTCGGCGCAGATAGAGCCAGGCTCCGGTCACCGCCAGCGCGGCGAGGAGCAGCCAGGGCAGCGCCCACACGCTCGCGGTGCGCTGCACCGGGGGCAGCGCGGTGTCGACGGTGGTGGGTGCGAGGTCGACGGTCGCGGTCAGCCGCAACGCGGGCGGTACCCCGGTGACCCGCTCGGTCACCGTGAACTCGGCGCCCGGCAGCAGCTCGGGCAGGTCGACCGGACTGGTCCGGGACAGCGTCCAGCCGGCCGGGCCGTCGACGACCACCGCGCCGGTGCCGCCGACGCGGACGTTGCCGCTGTTGCGGATCCGGTAGGTGACTGTGAGGTCGGCGCGGCCGATCGGGTTGAGCGGGGTGTCGTAGTCGACGCGTACCGATTCGACTGTCACGGCGGGGCGGACCTCGCCGGCCACACGGAGGTAGACCCGGGCGGCGATCCGCTGGTCGAGCCGGACCCGCTGCCCGTCGGCGGTGACGCCGTCCTGGGCGACCGCGGCGATCACGCCGCCGGTGTGGTCGCCGGGCGTGGCGTTGCGCGGCACGGTGAGGCGGAACGGGATGTCCGCGCGCTTCCCGGGCTGGACGGTCCAGCTTCGCCGGTCGACGCCGATCCAGGCGCCGACGTCGGTGGCGGCCCGGTCCGAGGGCAGCAGCGCGAAGGCGCCGTCGGTGGTGGTGTACGCGTCGGTGCCGTACACCGCGAAGGTGAGCGGCCGGTCACCGAGATTCGTGACGCCGACGTGGTCGGTGACGCTGTCGCCGGGCGCCAGGTCGTACGTGAAGTAGTTGCGCCCGGTCGGCCCGCCGGACCCGGACGGCTGGACCGCCCAGCGGACGACGCCGGGGTCGGCGGACGGCGCGGGCCGGGGGGCGGCCTCGCCGCGCGACGGTGGCCCGAGCAGCACCGCGAGCAGCACGGCGGCGAGCGCGGCGCCGATCCGGGCGGCCGGGATGCGGGTGGAGGGCGTGAGGAGGGGCATACCGTGCTCCGCTGCGAGGTGGTCGCCGGGCGGACGCCGCTGGTGGGGCGCGGGCGACGTGCCCGCGCCCCACCAGGTCCGACCCGGTCGGTGAATCAGGAGAGGGTCAGGGTGAGCGTGGCGACGTAGTCGCCCGCCGCGGCGGACGCCGGGACACCGAGGTTGAGTTCGGCGCCGCAGGCGAAGACGCCGTTGCTGGTCCCGGCTCCGGCCGTGCACAGGGCACGGGCCGCACCGAGACCGGCGCCGGGAGCGGCCACCGCGCCCGGGGTGACGGCGCCGGTGGTGCCGCCCAGCGGGTCGTCCACCACGTTCGCCGTCGGCGCCCAGCCGAGGTAGTTCCCGGCGATGACGCCACCGGCGGCGGAGGTGAAGTCGGAGACCTGTCCGACCAGGCTCCAGCCGGTGCCGGCGCCGCGCAGGTCGGCCACCGTGGCCGTGTTCAGCGGCGCCCGGGCGTACTCGCCCTTGCCGGCCGGCGGCAGGGCGACGTTCGCGCCGGCCACGCTCAGGCTGAGCGGGCCGTCGGTCACGGTGCTGGTGATCCGCTGCTGGGCCGAGTTCCCACCCGCGCCGGTACGGGTGAAGGTGATCGGGGTGAACGTGTCCTGGCGGCGGTCGGCCGAACCGCGGGCGGCGAAGGTGACGACGTAGCACTGCACCTCGGTGCAGTCCACCTCGTCGCCGTTGCGGTCGGTGTAGACGGCGCTGATCGGCAGCGTCGTGGTGAAGCTGCCGTCGGCGGCCATCCGGTCCCGGGCGTCGGTCGGCTCGTTGGTCTTGTTCACCCACTTGGTGACCTGGAGCACGCCGGCGTTGGCCCAGTGCTCGTCGACCTTCGGTCCGAACGAGACGTAGATGCCCGCGCCGTTGTTGAAGTCCGGGTCGAAGCCGGTGCCGCGGACGGTGACCGTGGCGCCGGCCGGGTCGAGGCCCTGGGCCGGGTCGACCGTCACCGCCGGGGTGGCGGGCGCGGTGCCGCCGCCGGTGGCGAACGTGAACGACACCGGGTCCAGCGCCTCGCCGGCGACGTAGAAGCCGTTGAACGCGCCGGCTCCCGCGCTGGTGAGCGCCGCGGCGAGGTTGCTGCCCGTCACCGTGTTCCCGCTGGTGGCGGGACTGCCGGTGAGGGTGGCGATGGTGGCCTGCTTGACCGAGACCGGCTCGGTCATCGTGGTGGCCAGGTCGACGTCCGCCTTCAGCGAGGCGGTGCCGCCGGAGACGGCGACAGTCGGGTTGGCCAGCGTGATGGTCAGCAGGTGCGCCGGGTAGGAGAAGAGCACCGTGCCGCCGTAGGTGGCGTTCGTCGTACCGGCGGCGGCGTCGTGCGTGCCGCCGGTCGACGGGAACGTGAACGTGCCGTCGGCGTTGACAGCGGCGCCGTTGCTGACCGCGATCGGCGGGTTCCCGTTGCCGGCCTTGACGTAGTTGCGGAAGCTGGCCTTGAAACCCCAGGTCAGACTGCCGCTGGTGATCTCGGCCTCGGCCGCCGAGGCGGGTCCGGCGCCCACGAGCGCGCTCGACACGCCGAGGGCGAGCACCGCCGCCCAGCGCATCGACCGGAGGGCTCCGGCTCTGGATCTGAACATGCTGTTCCTCTCGGGAGGGGAAGCGAAGGCATTAGGTTAGGCAAACCTAAGATGATCGTGTGATCCGCGAACCGTCCCAAGATCTTCAACCAAACGGACCCCTTGCGACCTGCTGATTTGCCGCTTAGGTTAGCCAAACCTAAGTAGCCATCCGGCCGGGACCCGGCCGTACCTGTCGTGTGAGGAGCCCGATGCGAGCACGGCGCCGCACCATCCCGACCACCGTTCTGCTCACCGTTGCCGTCGTCGCCGCCACGCCCGCGCCGGCCCACGCCGGCACCGCCACCGGCAGCGGCGGTCAGAAGCTCACAGTCACCCCGAGCACCGGCCTGAGCCGCTCCGGCGCCACCGTGTCCGTCTCCGGGCGCGGCTACGACGTCGACAAGGGCATCTACGTCGCGTACTGCGTCGACAACGGACCGGGCGTGCCGGCCACCTCGTGCGGCGGCGGCGCCGACACCAGCGGCAGCCTCGGCGCCTCGCAGTGGATCTCGTCGAACCCGCCCAGCTACGCCGAGGGCCTGCCCAAGCCGTACGGGCCCGGCGGCTCGTTCTCGGTGACGGTCAAGGTGACCCCCACCATCGGCGATGTCGACTGCACCGTCCGGCGCTGCGCTGTCGTCACCCGCGCCGACCACACCCGGGCCTCCGACCGGTCCCAGGACGTGCGGGTGCCGGTCACCTTCGCCGCCGGCGCCACGAGCGCCCCGGCGAAGGCCGACCCGGCGCCGAGGGCGACCACGCCCGCCGCAGCCGCGCCCCGGGCCACCACCCGCCAGGGCGCGCCGGCACCGGTCGCCTCCGGCAGCACGCCCGCCGCACCGGGTGCGGCGCCCGCCGCGACCGGTGCCGCCGCGCCGTCGCAGGCCGCGGCCGGCGACCTCCACGTCACCCGGGTCAGCGACACCGCCGGGGCCGGACGCGGATGGACCGTCGGGGTCGTCGCCGTCGGGCTGGCCCTGGTCGCCCTGATCGGCCTCGGCCGGTGGCGGCGCCGTCGCGGTGCCGGCCGGTGAGCCGCCCGCACCGGCCCCGGCGGCCACGCCGGGGACCGCTGATCGCTCTGCTCGCGGCCACCATGGCGGCGACCGGATGCGCCGCGCCGGGCGGATCGGGTACGCCGTCCGCCGCCGGCTGCGGGCCGGTCACCGCCACAGTGGACGACGCCGACGTCGACCCGATCCGCCCGGCGCCCGCGCCCGCGCTGCCGGCCACCGTACGCTCCGGCGACGGCGCGACGGTCACCGTCGACGACGTCAGCCGCATCCTCCCGGTGAACCTGCACGGCTCGATCGCCGAGATCGTCTTCGGCCTGGGCCTGGGCGGCAACGTCATCGGACGGGACACCTCGACCACGTTCCCCGCCGCCGCGCACCTGCCGGTGGTCACCCCGGGCGGGCACGACCTCTCCGCCGAGGCGGTGCTCGACCTCGACCCGAGCGTCGTGCTCGTCGACGACGGCGTCGGGCCGCCCGAGGTGCTGCGCCAGCTGGGCGCCGCGGGCATCCCGGTCGTGCGGGTACGGGCCGAGCCGACCCTCGACGGCGTACCGGCGCACATCCGCGCGATCGCCGCGGCGCTCGGCGTACCCGAGGCCGGGGAGCGGCTGGTGACCCGCGTGCAGAGCGAGACCGCCGACGCCCGGCGCGCGGCCCCGGCGGGCCGGGCGCCACGGATCGCGTTCCTCTACCTGCGCGGCACCGCCGGGGTGTACCTGATCGGCGGCCGGGGCGCCGGGTCCGACGCGATGATCGAGGCGATCGGCGGCGTCGACGCCGGCAGCGCCGCCGGGCTGTCCAAGTTCCGTCCGCTGACCAGCGAGGGCCTCATCAACGCCGCGCCCGACGTGATCCTGGTGATGAGCGCCGGGCTCGCCTCCGTCGGCGGCGTGGACGGGCTGGTGAAGCTGCCCGGCGTGGCGCAGACGCCGGCCGGGGCGAACCGGCGCGTCGTCGACATGGCCGACGGCACGCTGCTCACCTTCGGCGTCCGCTCCGGCCGGGTCGTCCAGGCCCTGGCCCGCGCCGTCTACTCGTGCGAGGACCCGTCGTGACCACGCTACGGAAGCGGCCCGCGCCCGCCGCCGACCCGACGCCCGTGCCCGGCACGCCCCGGTCCCCCGGCCGGCGGGGCACCGTACTGCTGGCCGGACTCGGCGTCGCCCTGGTGCTCGTCGCCCTGCTGGCGGCCGGGCGCGGCCAGGTGGCGATCTCCCCCGCCGAGGTGCTCGGCTCCGTGCTGCACCGCCTCGGCCTGGACCTCGGTCCGCTGCCGTCGGCGGCGCAGGGCGAGAACGCGCTCTGGATCGTCCGCTTCCCGCGGGTGCTGCTGGCGGCCGTCGTCGGCGCCGCCCTCGGCTGCGCGGGCGCGGTGATGCAGGGCGTCTTCGGCAACCCGCTCGCCGAGCCCGGCGTCATCGGGGTGTCGGCCGGCGCGGCCGTCGGCGCCGCGCTGGCCATCGTCACCGGCGTCACCGTCCTGGGCGGATGGACAGTGCCGCTCGCCGCCTTCGCCGGCGGCCTCGCCACCACCTACCTGGTGTACGCGCTGGCCCGCTCCGGCGGCCGGACCGAGGTGGTGACGCTGGTGCTGACCGGCGTCGCGGTCAACGCGGTCGCCGGATCGGTGATCGGGCTGCTCATGTTCGTCACCGACCAGTCCGGCGTACAGGCCATCGCCTTCTGGAACCTCGGCAGCCTCGCCCAGGCCAGTTGGACGGCCGTCGGTCTCGCCGCGCCGTGCCTGCTCGTCGGCCTCGCCGTCGCCTGCGCCGACGCGCGCCGGCTCGACCTGCTCGCCCTCGGCGAACCCGCCGCCCGGCACCTGGGCGTCAACGTCGAACGCCTGCGGCTGCGGCTGATCGTGGTCACCGCGCTGCTCGGCGCCGCCGCTGTGGCGTTCACCGGCATCATCAGCTTCGTCGGACTGGTCGTGCCCCACCTGATCCGGATGGTCGCCGGTCCGGGCCACCGGGTGCTGCTGATCGCCAGCGCGCTCGGCGGGGCCGTCGTGGTGGTCGGCGCCGACCTCGCGGCACGTACCCTCGTCGAGCACCAGGAGCTGCCCCTCGGCGTGCTCACCGCGGTCATCGGCGGTCCGGCGTTCTTCTGGCTGCTGCGCCGCACCCGCGACCGGGCCGGAGGCTGGGGATGAGCCGCCTGCGTCCGCCGCGCCGGTTCGCCGCGGCCCGCCCACCGGAGACGACGCCCGCCGGGCACCTGAGGATCCGGGTAACCGGGCTGCGCGTCGAGCGCGCCGGCCGGACCGTGCTGGACGGGATCGACCTCCGGGTACGCGCCGGTGAGGTGCACGCCCTGGTCGGGCCGAACGGCGCCGGGAAGTCGACGCTGCTCGGCGCGATCAGCGGGGACGTGCCGGCCGCCGCCGGCCGGATCGAGGTCGACGGGCTGCCCCGCGAGTCGTGGAGCCCGGTGGAACTGGCCTGGCGCCGGGCCGTCCTCACCCAGCGCAACACGCTGAGTTTCCCGTTCACGGTCGGGGAGGTGGTGCGGATGGGCCGGGCGCCGTGGGCCGGGCGGCCCGAGCGGGACCAGGACGACGCCGTCGTCGCCGACGTGCTCGACCGCTGCGACATCGCCCGCTTCGCGGCCCGGCCGTATCCCGCGCTCTCCGGCGGCGAGCAGGCCCGCGCCGCGCTGGCCCGGGTCCTGGCGCAGCGCGCCACCACGCTGCTGCTCGACGAGCCGACCGCCGCGCTCGACCTGCGCCACCAGGAACTGGTCATGCGCATCGCGCGGGAGCGGGCCCGCGCCGGGGACGCCGTGGTCGTGGTGCTGCACGACCTGACGCTGACCGGTGCGTACGCGGACACCGTGACCCTGCTCGGCGACGGACGCGTCCGCGCCGCCGGGGCACCGCGCGAGGTGCTCACCGCCCCGCTGCTCAGCGAGGTCTACCGGTACGACATCGAGGTCGTCCCCCACCCCCGTGACGCGTTGCCGCTGATCGTTCCCCGACGCGGCCGGCCCGACAGATCGTCAGTCGACGAGGAGAGATAGCAGATGCATACACAGACGTTCGCGGCCCGGCTGCGTGCCGAGACCCGCGACGCGCACCAGAGCGCCGAGTCCCAGCGGTACGTCTCCGCGCTCACCTCGGGTCAACTCGACGTGGCCGGCTACACCGCGCTCGTCGTCGCGCACCACGCCATCTACGCGGCGCTGGAGGGCGTCGCGGAGACGATGCGCCACGACCCGCTGGCCGGCCCGTTCGTCGACGACGCGCTGACCCGGCTGCCCGCGCTCGACGCCGACCTGCGGTTCCTGCTCGGCCCGCGGTGGCCGGAGGCGGTGGAGCCGGTTCCGGCCGCGTCCGCGTACGCCGCGCGGATCGCCTCGGCCTGCGCCGGTTCGCCCGAGCGGTTCATCGCGCACCACTACATCCGCTACCTCGGCGACCTGTCCGGCGGGCGGCACATCGGGCGCTGCGTGACCCGGTACTACGGGGTGACAGCGGACGCCGGGGCGTCGTTCTACCGCTTCCCGCGCATCACCGAGCCGAAGGCGTACAAGGACGCCTACCGGGCGAGACTGGACGCGCTCGCGCTGGACGAGGCCGGCCGCACCGCGCTGCGCGACGAGGTGCTGGTGGCGTACGAGCACAACATCGCGGTCTTCACCGACCTGGGCCGCCTGCTGGCGGCGAGCGGCCGGGAGGGCGCCGCGTGAGCGCCGGTTTCCCGCCGGAGGTGGTCGCCGCCGTCGCCCGGCACATGAACGACGACCACGCCGGGGACTCGCTGCTGATCTGCCGTACGCTCGGCGGCCGGCCGGACGCCACAGCGGCCCGTACCACCGGCCTGGACGCCGACGGCATCGACTTCACCGTCACCGTCGGCGGCACCGACGTCCCGGTGCGCGTCCCGTTCGCCCACCGGCTCACCGAACGGGCGCAGATCCGCCGGGAGGTGGTGCGCATGTACCGGGAGGCGTGTGAGCGGGCGGGCGTACCGCCCCGGCCGGCGGGCTGAGCGCCGGGGACCGTCCCGGCGGCGGAAACTCGGTCGGCCGTCGCACCGCCGCGGCGTACAGTCCGCCGCATGGCTGTGGACACCAGGCCGGCGGTGCGTGCCGGCCGATTCCGGCTGCTCCCGCTGGGTGTGGTGTTCCTGACCGTCGGTCTGTCCACCGCCGTGGTGCTGCCGTTCCTGTCGCTGTTCCTCGACCGCGAGGTCCACGCCAGTCCGATACGGGTGACCGTGTTCCTGGTCGTCGCCCCGCTGTCCGGGGTGATCGCCTCCGCGCTGATCGGCCGGCTGTCGGACCGCCGGCCGATCCGGCGCGCGCTGCTGGTCGGCGCCGCGCTGGCCGGCGTGGTGGGCGCGGGCCTGACCGCGTACGTCCGCGACTACTGGATCCTGCTGGGGCTGACCGCGACCGCCACGGCACTGGCGAACTCGCTGTTCCCGCAGTCGTTCGCGTACACCCGGGCGCTGTTCGACAGGGACGATCCGGCGCGGGCCGCGTTCGGCGTCAGCCTCATGCGTACCGTGTTCTCGTTCGCCTGGGTGGCCGGGCCGGCGCTGGCCGCGGTGCTGCTCGACGTCGGCGGCTTCCGCCTGGTCTACGGCATGGCCGCCGTCATGTACGCGCTGGCCGCGCTGGTGGCCGCGTTCCGGCTGGAGGAGCTGCCGCTGCCGGCGCGGCCGGTCGCGGCCGATCCGGGCGGCGCCGCGCCCGGCCCGCGCGGCGCGTCCCGGCTGCGGCTGGCGCTGACGGCGCTCACGTTCGTGCTGCTCCAGTGCCCGCTGACGGTCGGCGTGCAGGCGATGCCGCTGTTCATCGACACCGAACTGAACGACGACCCCTCCCGCGCCGGGCTGGTGCTGGGCCTGTGCGCGGCGTTGGAGATCCCGCTGATCCTCGGGCTGGGCGTGCTGACCGCGCGGGTCCGGCTGCGGCCGCTGATCCTGGTCGGCGGCGCCTGCGGGGTCGCCTACTACGCGAGCGCCGCGCTGGCGCCGAGCGTGCCGTTCCTGCTGTTCGCGCAGCCGGTGAACGCGCTGTTCATCGCCGCGGTGTCCGGCGTCGGCATCGCCTACGTGCAGGATCTGCTGCCGGGCGAGCCGGGCCGGGCCACCACGCTGTTCACCAACACGTTCCCGATCGGCGCCATGCTCGCCGGGCCGCTGCTCGGGCTCTCCGCGCAGGTCGGCTACCGGTGGGCGTACGGCATGAGCACCGCGCTGTGCGCGACCGGGCTGCTGGTGCTGCTGCTGACCCGGCCGTCCGCGCGGGCCTGACCGGCGCGGCGGTCAGCGCCGCCGCACCAGCACCACGTGGTCGATCAGCTCGCCGGTCCGGCCGTCCGGGCCGGTGGCGGTACGGCGCGCCGCGCCCAGCCGCTCGGTGTCCCAGCCGTCCGGGTCGAGGCTCATCGCGGCCAGGATCTCCTCCGGTTCGGCGAACCGGTGGTGGCCGGTGTCGGGTCCGGCCCAGGGCGGCGGCGCGCCGTGCTCGACGACGAGCAGCCGGCCGCCGGGCGCGACCGCTTCGGCGGCCGGGGGCAGCACCTTCTCCCGGGGCAGGACGAGCGGCGACTGGAAGAACTGCGCGGACACCAGGTCGTACCGGCCGGGCGGGAAGCCCTGGGTGAGGTCGTGCCGGACGGTGGTGATCCGGTCGGCCACCCCGGCCCGCTCGGCCTCGACGGCGAGGCGGTCCAGCGCGACGGACGAGATGTCCACGGCGGTGACCCGCCATCCCTGCGACGCCAGCCAGACCGCGTCGCCGCCCTCGCCGCTGCCCAGGTCGAGCACGGTGCCCGGGGGCAGCGCGGCGGCCACCTCGGCCAGGACCGGGTTCACCCGGCCGCTCCAGATCCGGTCCCGCTGGCCGTACCGCTCGTCCCAGAACCGGGCCGGGTCGGTGTCCGCCGCCGGGTGTTCGTGGTGGTGCCCCGTCATGTCCGCCTCCTCGCTGCCGGGCGTCTCCCCGCCCGGGCCCCACCATCGTGCGCCGCACCCCGCCGGGCAGCAAGGAACCTTGCCGTTCCGGCAAACCAATGAACGATCGCAGGATTAGCGCACCCCGCCCGTGGGCAGACATTTGTCATCAGTCACGCGACCCAGGGAGCTGACGGCATGGCGAAGGGCGACATCGACACCTACCAGCAGGACGGGCAGTGGAAGAACCGCCCGGAGGGCAACGAGCGCGCGAGCAGCCGCCACGACACCAAGGCGGAGGCGGAGGCGGCCGGCCGGGAGATGGCGGTCGAGCGCGGCACCGAGCACGTCATCAAGAAGCAGGACGGCACCATCGGCGAGAAGAACACGTACCCCCGCGAGCGCGACCCCCGGGACATCCCGGGCTGAGCCCGCACCGCAGGCACGTCACGGCGCCGGACCCGCACGGGTCCGGCGCCGTAGCGCGTACCGGCGGGTAGTGAGTGGCTGGCTAAAAAGTTTTGTTCGGTTCCTACAACGGCTCCCGCTCAGGCTTCGGCCTTTACGACATGGCGCCACTCGCGCACAGGCGGAAGGGTGAGGCAAGCCGGGGGCATCGTCGCGCCCGGCGCGCCACAGTGGGTCTACCGAAGGGGACGGTCACGTGTTCAGCCGTGTCGCCATCGTCAACCGTGGTGAGGCCGCGATGCGGCTCATCCACGCGGTCCGGGAACTGGCCGCGGAGACCGGCACCTGGATCGAGACCGTCGCGCTCTACACCGACGTCGACCGCACCGCCACCTTCGTCCGCGAGGCGGACGTCGCCTACGACCTGGGCCCCGCGTCCGCCCGCCCGTACCTCGATCTCAAGGCGCTGGAGCGCGCGCTGGTGGAGACCGGCGCGGACGCCGCCTGGGTGGGCTGGGGCTTCGTGGCCGAGGACCCGGCGTTCGCCGAGCTGTGCGAGAAGATCGGCGTGACGTTCGTCGGGCCCAGCCCGGACGCCATGCGCAAGCTCGGCGACAAGATCGGCGCGAAGCTGATCGCCGAGGAGGTCGGCGTGCCGGTCGCGCCGTGGAGCCGCGGCGCGGTGGAGAGCCTGGAGGACGCGCTGCGCGCGGCGGCCTCGATCGGCTACCCGCTGATGCTCAAGGCCACGGCGGGTGGCGGCGGGCGCGGCATCCGGGTGATCCGCAGCGACGCCGAGCTGGCCGACGCCTACGAGCGCACCAGCCAGGAGGCGGCGCGGGCGTTCGGCAGCGGCGTGGTGTTCCTGGAGCGCCTGGTGACCGGCGCCCGGCACGTCGAGGTGCAGGTGATCGCCGACGGTCAGGGCACCGCCTGGGCGCTCGGGGTACGGGACTGCTCGGTCCAGCGGCGCAACCAGAAGGTGATCGAGGAGTCCGCGTCACCGGTGCTCGCCCCGGAGCAGGCGGCGGAGCTGAAGACGTCGGCGGAGCGCCTGGCGGTGGCGGTCGCCTACCGGGGCGCGGCGACTGTCGAGTTCCTCTACCACCCGGGCGACCGGCTGTTCGCCTTCCTGGAAGTGAACACGCGCCTCCAGGTCGAGCACCCGATCACCGAGGCGACCACCGGGTTCGACCTGGTCAAGGCGCAGTTGCACGTGGCCGGCGGCGGCCGGCTCACCGGTGAGCCGCCGGTCGAGCGCGGGCACGCGATCGAGGCGCGGCTCAACGCCGAGGACCCGGACCGCGACTTCGCGCCCTCCCCCGGCCGGATCACCCGGCTGGACCTGCCCGCCGGGCCGGGTATCCGGGTGGACACCGGGGTCAGCGAGGGCGACACCATCCCGGCCGACTTCGACTCCATGATCGCCAAGATCATCGCGTACGGCCGGGACCGGGACGAGGCGCTGGGGCGCCTGCGCCGGGCGATGGCGAACACCACTGTGGTCATCGCCGGTGGCGCCACGAACAAGAGCTTCGTGCTCGACCTGCTCGACCAGCCCGAGGTCATCGACGCCAGCGCGGACACCGGCTGGATCGACCGGGTACGCGGCGAGGGCCGGCTGATCGCGCACCGGCACTCCGCCGTCGCGCTCGCCGCCGCCGCGATCGAGGCGTACGAGGAGGACGAGACCGCCGAACGGCAGCGGCTGCTGTCCACCGCCGCCGGTGGACGCCCGCAGGTGCAGCACCGCAGCGGCCGGCCGCTGGACCTGAAGCTGCGCGGCGTGACCTACCGGATGCGGGTGGCCCGGGTCGGCGCGCACCGGTTCCGGGTCGGCGTCGAGGCCGCAGGCGACGTGCGCACCGCCGACGTCGAGCTGGACCGCTTCGACCGGCACACCGGCCAGATCGCCGTCAACGGCGCCCGGTTCCGCCTGCTCACCGACACCCACGGCCCGGTGCACCTGGTCGAGGTCGACGGCGTGACGCACCGGATCAGCCGCGACGAGGGCGGCGTGGTGCGCTCCCCCATGCCGGCGCTGGTGGTCGCCACGCCACTTGCGGTCGGCGCGGAGGTCGAGGCCGGCGCGCCGGTGCTGGTGCTGGAGGCGATGAAGATGGAGACGGTGCTGCGCGCGCCGTTCCGGGCCCGCCTCAAGGAGTCGTCGGTTCAGGTCGGCACCCAGGTGGAGGCGGGCGCGCCGCTGCTGCGCCTGGAGCCGCTCGCGGAGTCCGGCGCCGAGGCGGCCGACGGCCCGGCCGGTCCCGCTGTCGAGCTGGACCTGCCGGTGGCCCCGGCGGACGTGCCGGCGCGGTCCCGGGCCGAGCGCGGCCAGGAGGACCTGTGCGCGCTGCTGCTCGGGTACGACGTCGACCCGCACGACGAGCGCCGGGTGCTCGACGACTACCTGGACGCGCGGCGCGCCGCCACCGAGGCGGGACACCGGCCGCTGGCCGAGGAGCTGGAGCTGGTCGGCGTCTTCGCCGACCTGGCCGAGCTGAGCCGCAACCGCCCCGGCGACGACGGGCCGGCCGGGCACGTGCACAGCGCACGCGAGTACTTTCACACCTACCTGCAGAGTCTCGACGTCGAGCGGGCCGGTTCCCCGGAGTCGTTCCGGGCCCGGCTGTCGAAGGCGCTCGCCCACTACGGCGTCACCGAACTGGACCGCTCCCCCGAGCTGGAGGCCGCGGTCTTCCGGATCTTCCTGGCCCAGCAGCGGGCCGCCGTGGACGCCACGGTGATCGCCGCGCTGCTGCGCTCGTGGCTGCGCGAGCCGCCGCCGGACGAGGCGCTGCGCGAGCCCGCCGGCCTCACCCTGGAGCGCCTCGTCGCGGCCACCCAGGTGCGCTTCCCGGTCGTCGCCGACCTGGCCCGGGGCGTGGTGTTCGCCTGGTTCGCCCAGCCGCTGCTGCGCCGCAACCGGGCCCGGGTCTACGCGCGGGTCCGCGCGAACCTGCGGCACCTCGACGCGCACCCGGACGCGCCGGACCGCGCCGAGCGGGTCGCCGAGATGGTACGCAGCACCGAGCCGCTGGTCCGGCTGCTCGGGCAGCGCCTGGTCCGCGACGACCTGGACAACGCGACGATGCTGGAGGTGCTGACCCGCCGGTACTACGGCAACAAGGCGCTCCACGAGGTCAGCACCCGTACCGCCGGTGGCTGCACGTTCGTGGTGGCCGGGCGGGACGGGTCGAGCGTCGTGTCCGCGGCGGTGCGGTTCGACGCGCTCGGCGACGCGCTGCGCGGGCTGGCCGAGGTGGCCGGAGACCGCGACGCCGTCGACGCCGACGTCTACCTGTCCTGGGAGAACCAGCCCGAGGACTTCGACGCCACCGCCGCCGCGCTGCTCGACGTGCTGAACGCGCACCCGCTGCCGGCGGGCGTACGCCGGATCACCACCACCGTCGCCGGGCGCGGCGGCGCGGTGATGCACCACCACTTCACGTTCCGTCCCGGCGAGGACGGGATGGCCGAGGAGCGCCTGATCCGCGGCCTGCACCCGTACATCGCGCAGCGGATGCAGCTGGAACGGCTGCGCGAGTTCGACCTGACCCGCCTGCCGTCGCTGGACGAGGAGGTCTACCTGTTCCAGGCGGTGGCCCGGCAGAACCCGGCCGACCAGCGGCTGGTCGCGCTCGCGCAGGTACGCGACCTGACCGGGCTGCGCGAGCAGGACGGCCGCCTGGTCTCGCTGCCGACCACCGAGGACACGGTGGCGGCCTGCATCGACTCGATCCGCCGGGCGCAGTCGCGGCGGCCGTCGAAGGCACGGTTCCCGACCAACCGGATCGTCATCTACGTGTGGCCGCCGAGCGAGCTGACCCGCGAGGAGATGGAGCTGATCGCCGGGCGGGTACGCCCCACCACTGTCGGCGCGGAGCTGGAGGAGATCCTGTTCATCGCGCGCCAGCGCGACCGCCGTACCGGCGAGCTGACCAAGGTCGGCGTGCGGATCACCTTCGACGTCACCGGGCGCGCCCGGCTCGACATGGGTGAGCCGCCGAGCGAGCCGGTCGAGCCGCTGGACGAGTACCGGCTGAAGGTTCTGCGGGCGGCCAGCCGCAACACCGTCTACCCGTACGAGCTGACCGGGCTGCTGGGCGACTTCGTCGAGCACGACCTGGACGCCGACCACCGGTTGGTGCCGGTGGACCGGCCCAAGGGCCGCAACAGCGCGGCGATCGTGGCCGGCGTGGTCACCACCCCGACGCCCCGGCACCCGCAGGGCGTGACCCGGGTGGTGCTGCTCGGGGACCCGACCAAGTCGCTGGGCGCGCTGTCCGAGCCGGAGTGCCGGCGGGTGATCGCCGCGCTGGACCTGGCGCAGCGGATGGGCGTGCCGCTGGAGTGGTACGCGCTGAGCGCCGGCGCCCGCATCTCGATGACCTCCGGCA
The DNA here is from genome assembly GCF_001905625.1 of Micromonospora sp. TSRI0369. NCBI lineage: Bacteria > Bacillati > Actinomycetota > Actinomycetes > Micromonosporales > Micromonosporaceae > Micromonospora > Micromonospora sp. TSRI0369. Next base: position 546,555 of record NZ_LIVU01000003.1, on the reverse strand, counting down.
CCGAGAACATGGACTGGGTGGCCGCGGCACTCAAGCGCATCGTCGAGTTCACCCAGGACGGCGGCGAGATCAACATCGTGGTCGCGGGCATCAACGTCGGCGCCCAGCCGTACTGGAACGCCGAGGCGACGATGCTCATGCACACCAAGGGCGTGCTGGTCATGACGCCCGACTCGGCGATGGTGCTCACCGGCAAGCAGTCGCTCGACTTCTCCGGCGGCGTGTCCGCCGAGGACAACTTCGGCATCGGCGGCTACGACCGGGTGATGGGCCCGAACGGGCAGGCGCAGTACTGGGCGCCGGACCTGCCGGGCGCGCGGGACGTGCTGATGGCGCACTACGACCACACGTACGTCGTGCCGGGCGAGCACGCGCCGCGCCGGACGGTCACCATGGACCCGGTGGACCGGGACATCTGCGGCTACCCGCACGCGGTGGCCGGCAGCGACTTCGCCACGGTGGGCGAGGTCTTCTCCGCCACCGCGAACCCGGACCGCAAGAAGCCGTTCGACATCCGTACCGTGATGCGGGCCCTCGCGGACCAGGACCACCCGGTGCTGGAGCGGTGGGCCGGCATGGCCGACGCGGAGACGGCTGTGGTGCAGGACGTGCACCTCGGCGGCATCCCGGTGTGCCTGCTCGGCATCGAGTCCCGCTCGGTGCCCCGGCACGGCTTCCCGCCCACCGACGGCCCGGACACCTACACCGCGGGCACGCTGTTCCCGCGCTCGTCGAAGAAGGCCGCGCGGGCGATCAACGCGGCCAGCGGCAACCGGCCGCTCGTCGTGCTCGCGAACCTCTCCGGCTTCGACGGCTCACCGGAGTCGATGCGCAAGCTGCAACTGGAGTACGGCGCGGAGATCGGCCGGGCGATCGTCAACTTCCGCGGCCCGATCGTGTTCTGCGTGATCTCGCGCTATCACGGCGGCGCGTTCGTGGTCTTCTCCAAGGCGCTCAACCCGGACATGACAGTGCTGGCGATCGAGGGGTCGTACGCCTCGGTGCTGGGCGGCGCGCCGGCCGCCGCCGTGGTCTTCGCCGGTGAGGTCGCCGCCCGTACCGCTGCCGATCCCCGGGTACGCGAGCTGGAGGGCCGGGTCGCGTCCGCCACCGGCACCGGGCGGGCCACGCTCAGCGCGGAGCTGGACGAGCTGCGCGCATCGGTGCGGGCGGAGAAGCTGGGCGAGGTGGCCGCCGAGTTCGACCGGGTGCACAGCATCCAGCGGGCGGTCGAGGTCGGCTCGGTCGACGCGGTGATCCGCGCCGCCGAGCTGCGACCCCGGGTCATCGAGGCGATCGAGGCGCACCTGCGCTGACACGTTCCACACATGGACGGCGGGCGGGCCTTCGGGTCCGTCCGCCGTTTCGCGTCCCCCGGTGGGGCGGGACGCCTGTTTGATAATGGAAACCGTGTTCGCCCGATGCGGGTCAGGCGGCGCAGCGGTCGCAGGTGCCGAAGATCTCCAGGGTGTGCCCGACGTCGGTGAAGCCGTGCTGCGCGGCGACCTGGTCTGCCCACCGCTCCACGGCCGGGCCGGCCACCTCCACCGCCCGGCCGCAGCGGCGGCAGACCAGGTGGTGGTGATGGCGGCTCTGGCTGCACCGCCGGTACAGGTGCTCGCCGCCGGGCAGCCGCGCCGAGTCGATCTCGCCGTTGTCGACAAGCAGCTGCAACGTCCGGTAGACGGTTGTCAGGCCCACCTTCGCCTGCCGCTGCACGAGCATCTGGTGCAGCTGCTGCGCGCTGTGGAAGCCGTCCAGCTCCCGTAGCAGCGCCAGCACCTCGGCGCGCTGGCGGGTGTTGCGGGTCGCCCCGGTCGTCGCCTGGGTCACCGTCCGCCCTCCCTCGTCCGGGCGCCCTCTCCGGCCACGGCCGCGCCCGGCGCGCCACGTGACACCCGGAACCATTATGCCTTCCGCGCGCACCCCGGTCCCCGGCCGCCGTGATCCCGGACGGCGTGTGACACGACCGACTCCCCCGGCCGGAACTATCCGCCGTACCGCCCCGACCAACGGTACGAACACCGGATCTTCGAGGGGACGACGTCATGCCCAGCACCACCAGCCGCCGGTTCCTGCGCCCGGCGGCCCTGATCGGCGCCGCCGTGCTGGCCGCGTCCGTCGCCGCCTGCGGCTCCGCCGACGCCACGCCCACGGCCACGCCCACTGCCACGCCGTCGGCGTCGGCGCCTGCCCCGGCGAGCGCGGCGGCGGGCGTGCTCACGATCCGCGACCCGTGGGTGAAGGCCGCCGACAAGGGCATGACCGCCGCCTTCGGCACGCTCGTCAACGACAGCGACACCGACGTCACTATCACCGGCGTGAGCACCGACGTCTCCCGGGCCGAGCTGCACGAGATGGCGATGAAGAACGGGAAGATGGTCATGCAGGCCAAGCAGGGCGGCGTCGTGGTCAAGGCCCGCTCCCAGGCCGCTCTGGAGCCCGGCGGCGACCACCTCATGCTGATGGACCTGACCCGGCCCGTGCGCCCCGGTGACCAGCTCGACATCACGCTCACCTTCGCCGACGGCCGCACCCAGACGTTCACCGCCGTGGCGAAGCCGTTCACCGGCGCCCAGGAGTCGTACGCGCCCGGACACGGCGCCACTGAAGCGTCATGACCGAGACCACCGCACCCGCCCGCCGGATGAGCCGGCGTGGCCTGCTCACCGGCGGCGCGGTCGCCGCCGGGGGCGCACTGGCCGGCGCCGGCGCGCTCGCCGCCGCCCGTTCCGGCGATCCCGGGGTACGCGCAGCCGAACCCGCTCCGGTGGCCCACGTCGGCAGCGCTGTCGAGCCGTTCCACGGCGCGCGCCAGTCGGGTGTCACCACCGAGCCGCAGGCACACGCCGCGTTCGTCGCGTTCACGCTGCGCCCGGGCACCGACCGGGCCGCGCTCGGCCGGATGCTGCGGCTGCTCTCCGACGACGCCGCCCGCCTCACCCAGGGCCGCCCGGCGCTCGCCGACACCGAACCGGAACTGGGCCTGCTCCCGGCCCGGCTGACGGTCACGTTCGGCTTCGGTCCCGGGCTCTACACCGCCGCCGGGCTCGACGACCGGCGGCCCGCGTCGGTGGCGGACCTGCCGGCGTTCCGCATCGACCGGTTGCAGCCGCGCTGGTCCGGCGGGGACCTGCTGCTGCAGATCTGCGCCGACGACCCGCTCACCGTCGCCCACGCCCAGCGGGTCCTGACCAAGGACAGCCGCCCGTTCGCCACCGTCCGCTGGGTGCAGCAGGGCTTCCGCCGGGCCGCCGGCGCCGAACCGGGGCGCACCCAGCGCAACCTGTTCGGCCAGCTCGACGGCACCGCCAACCCGAAGCCCGGCGCACCGGCCGACACCGCCGTCTGGGTGAGCGACGGACCGGACTGGCTGCGCGACTCCACCGCCCTGGTGGTACGCCGGATCAGCATGAACCTGGAGACCTGGGACCTGCTCGGCCGCGCCGACCGGGAACTCGCGGTGGGGCGGCGCCTCGACACCGGCGCGCCTCTCACCGGCCAGGCGGAGCACGACGAGCCGGACTTCGCCGCGCTCGGGCCGGACGGGCTCACCGTGATCCCCGACTTCTCGCACCTGACCCGGGCACGCGTCACCGACGACCGGCAGAAGATCCTGCGCCGGCCCTACAACTACGACGGCGCGCCGACCGCCGAGGGACACGCGGACAGCGGGCTCGTCTTCGCCGCGTACCAGGCCGACATCGCCCGGCAGTTCCTGCCCATCCAGCGGCGGCTGGCCGAACAGGACCTGCTCAACGAGTGGACCACCCCGATCGGCTCCGCCGCGTTCGCCGTACCGCCCGGCTGCCCCGAGGGCGGCTGGATCGGCCAGCAGTTGCTCGGCTGACCACGACGCTGACCACGACCAGGAAGGCGCGCCATGCGTACCCGTACCGTCCCCGCACTCCTCGCCGCGCTGTTCACCGCGGCGCTGCTGCTGGTCCCGGCCACGCCCGCCGCGGCGCACAACTCGCTGCAGGAGGCCACACCGGCGCGCGACGCCCGGCTCACCACCGCGCCCACGCAGGTGACGCTGCGGTTCATGCAACGGCTGAACCCGGCCTTCACCACCATCACGCTGCGCGACGCCGCCGAGCGTCCGGTGCCCGCCAGCGCGCCCGCCGTGGACGGCGCCACCGGCACGGTGACGATCGAGGAGCCGCTGGGCAACGGCACCTACACGGTCGCCTACCGGGTGGTCTCCCGCGACGGCCACCCGGTCCAGGGCTCGTACCGCTTCACTGTCGCCGACCCGGCCGCTCCCCCGGCGGCCGTCCCGTCACCGACCGCAGACGCTTCGGCGGGCACATCCGCTCCGGCTGGCACGTCGGCAGGCGCTTCGGCGGGCGCTCCGGCAGGCGCTTCGGCAGGTGCGGACGCCTCTCCGGCGAGCGCCGACGCCTCGACGGGCGCCGACGACGGCGGTCTGCCGGTGGGACTCCTGGTCGGCGGAGCGGCCGCCGCGGTGGCAGCAGCCGCCGTGGTCGCACTGTTGCTGCGCCGTCGCCGCCCTTCCTGACGCATCACCCGCCGACGCGGGCTGACCCGTCACCCGCTTACGCTGGTCCGCCCGGAGATCTTGGTACGAAACGGCCCCCATAGGGGCGCATTCCTTCCAAGATCTCGGGCCTTCCTGACAGGCGAGAGAGCCGTCCTGCTATGCGGACTGCGCCTGCGGGCCGGCAACGGGTGCGCCGGAGTGGGACGGGCGGGGGCACTGCGGGGCAGGGCGGAACGCGGGTCCCGGCGAGGGCGGGTCGGGGCTGGGTTAGGCTGCCGGCAGCGCTGGTTCACCCGGTCGGCGACGGCCGGGTGTCGTAAGAGGGAACCCGGTGGAAGTCCGGGACTGCCCCGCAGCGGTGAGTGGGAACGACCGCCGTCAACAGCACTGGGCCACCGGCCTGGGAAGCGACGGCCAGTAGGCGACCTCGTGTCAGGCCCGCGAGTCCGAAGACCTGCCCGCGTCGCGCGTACCACCGGTGCGCGCTGCCGTCGACCTCGCGGGTGGGTCGGGCGGGTGACACGCCGGGCGGGAGCCGTCGGCGTGCCTCGACGTGCACACCCCGTCCGGTCGGCGGTCCGCTTCTGCGTAGGACGGAACCGCACGATGACCGATGCCATCACCCTCACCGGCCGACCACCGTCGGCCTCGCACCTGACCCTGTCGCAGATCATGGACCAGCACCACACCAACCTCATGGGTACGGTGCACGGCGGCCGGATCCTCAACCTGATCGACTCGGTCGCCGGGGTGGTCGCCGCCCGCCACTCCGACGGACCGGCCGTCACCGCCGCGATCGACGAGACGGCCTTCCTGCGCGCGGTACGCGTCGGCGACGTGGTCCACGTGGACGCCCGGATCACCTGGGCCGGCCGCAGCTCGATGGAGGTGGCCGTGAAGGTCAGCGCGGACCGCTGGGACCGTGCGGTGCCACCGGTGGACGTGGCGACAGCGCACCTGGTGATGGTGGCGGTGGACGACGAGGGCCAGCCCCGGCCGGTGCCGCCGCTGCTGCCCGGCACCGACGGCGACCGGCGGCGCTACCGGGAGGCGCAGATCCGGCGCGAACACCGGCTGGCGCTGCGCCGGGCGCTGCTCGACGGCGTCGAGGAGGGCTGAGGCGTGCTCGGACTGTCGGCCACCACGCTCGCGGGTTACCTGGCCGCGATCGTGGTGCTCATGCTCACCCCCGGGCCGGACATGATGTTCGTGCTCGCCAACGCCACCAGGTACGGCGCGCGGGCCGGGGCGGTGGCGGCGCTCGGGGTCGCCGCCGGGGAGGCGGTGCACGTCGCCGCCGTGGTGGCCGGGCTCGCCACGGTGATCGCCGCGTCCCCGGTGCTGTTCACCGCGATCCGGTGGGCCGGGGCGGCGTACCTGATCGTGCTCGGGGTGCGGGCGCTGCGCGGCAGGGGCCGTACCGGTCCGGCGGGCGGTGGGCCGGACGGCGGCGCCGGGCGGGCGTTCCGGCGCGGGCTGCTCACGAACCTGCTCAGCCCGAAGATGATCCTGTTCAGCGTGGCGTTCCTGCCGCAGTTCGTCCGGCCCGACGCGGGCCCGGTCGCGGCACAATTGTTGCTGCTCGGCGGGACGGGTCAGGCCGCTTGATCGACTTCAGCACGCTGGGGTGGCGGCATCAGGAGGGCTCCGACCCCGCCACCTCGGCGAGCTGGTGAGGATCATGCTCCGGCGCCCGGGGCGGGGCGGCCGGCCGCTCGCGGTCCAGGTGCAGGCGCAGCAGCACCCAGCCCAGCGACACGCCGCCGATGAACAGGTACGCGGGCTGCGTGCCGAACGTGTCCCAGCAGGTGTGCAGCGTGACGGCGGCGGCAAAGGTGAGCAGGAACGCCGCCAGCTTCCGGCCGCCGGGCGCGGCGGCGAAGGTGAACAACGCGGCGGCGGTCAGCCCGGTCCAGGCCAGGTGCGCGGCGGGCGCGGTGAGACCGCGTACCAGCAGCGTCCGCTCGACCGCGCCGAGGCTGCCCTGCGACCCGACGAACGCGGCGAACGCGTACCCCATGGTCTCCAGCGCGGCGAACCCGGCGCCGGAGGCCACCCCGATCACCAGGCCCTGCGCCGGTGACCGGTGCCGCCGCCAGAGCAGCAGGATGCCGGCCGGCACGATCAGCTTCGCGGCCTCCTCGGCCAGGCCGACGAACGCCATCGGCAGGACTCCGAGCCGGTGCAGCGTGCCGTACTCCAGCCAGCCGGCGGCGACGACGCCGATCACTCCACCGAGGAACGCGGCGACGCCGACGACCGGGCCCGGCACCCGGCGGTGGCCGGGCCGCCCCTGGGTGAAGGCCAGGAACGTGGCCGGGGCGACTGACGCGCCGAGCACGATGAGCGTCGGCACGAACGTGACGGTCCCGGTGCCGGCCAGCGTCTCCAGCACCAGCAGGTGAAGCCCGACGCCGACGAGCAGGACCGCCACCCACGCCCAGCGGCGTCCGGTATTCCCCATAGCGCCCAGTATCGCGCCCGGCGGGGAGCGACGGCATCGGGGGTAGGCACTGTGGACGGTGAGATTCATCCGACACGCCGACACGACATCTGGTGTTGCCAGACATCGCCCACCGCCATATATGGTGGTGCCGCAGCTGGTTCGGCCGAGCCCTCCCGGGCAGGGCCGAGGCAAGAGGGAACCCGGTGGGAATCCGGGACTGCCCCGCAGCGGTGAGTGGGAACGACCGCCGTCAACAGCACTGGGCCACCGGCCTGGGAAGCGACGGCCAGTAGGCGACCTCGTGTCGTGCCCGCGAGTCCGAAGACCTGCCAGCGCGCCGTGCGCCTCCGCGTACGGCGGTCGGAGGTCGCGCGGGACGACCGACGCCAGCAGCCGGGCCGGCCGTGCGCCGCGCCCGTTGGCGTCTCCCGCCGTCTCCAGACGGTGACAGCGAGGAGAGGTCATGACTGTCGTGCAGGAACATCCCCCGTCCACCGCCGGCGGGTCCGAGCCCCGCCGGCTGGCGATGCGGGTACGCAAGCGGGACGGCGACACCGAGCCGGTGGACGTCAACAAGATCGTCCGGGCGGTCGAGCGCTGGGTCGCGGACCTGGACGAGGTGGACCCGCTGCGGGTGGCCACGAAGACGATCAGCGGCCTCTACGACGGGGCGAGCACCGCGGAGCTGGACCGGTTGTCGATCCAGACGGCGGCGGAGCTGATCGGCGAGGAGCCGCAGTACTCGAAGCTCGCGGCGCGGCTGCTGGCCGCGTACGTGGACAAGGAGGTACGCGGGCAGCAGGTGGCGAGCTTCAGCCAGTCGATCGCGTACGCGCACGGGCTGGGCCTGATCGGCGACGAGACCGCCGCGTTCGTCTCGCGCCACGCCCGCAAGCTCGACGACGCCGTGGACCCGGCCGGTGACCTCCGGTTCGAGTACTTCGGGCTGCGGACGGTGGCGGACCGCTACCTGCTGCGGCACCCGCAGTCCCGGCTGGTGGTGGAGACGCCGCAGTACTGGCTGCTGCGGGTGGCCTGCGGGCTGTCCCGCACCCCGGGCGAGGCGGTCGGCTTCTACCGGCTGATGTCCAGCCTGGCCTATCTGCCCAGCTCCCCCACGCTGTTCAACTCCGGCACCCGGCACACCCAGATGTCGTCGTGCTTCCTGGTCGACTCGCCGCGCGACGAGCTGGACTCGATCTACGAGCGTTACCACCAGGTGGCGAAGCTGTCGAAGTTCTCCGGCGGCATCGGCATCTCCTGGTCGCGGGTGCGCGGCCGGGGCGCGCTGATCCGGGGCACCAACGGGCGCTCCAACGGCATCGTGCCGTTCCTCAAGACGCTCGACGCCGGGGTGGCGGCGGTCAACCAGGGCGGCCGGCGCAAGGGCGCGGCCTGCGTCTACCTGGAGCCGTGGCACCCGGACGTGGAGGAGTTCCTGGAGCTGCGGGACAACACCGGCGAGGAGTCGCGGCGTACGCACAACCTCAACCTGGCCAACTGGATCCCGGACGAGTTCATGCGCCGGGTCGAGGCCGACGGCGAGTGGTCGCTGGTCGACCCGTCGGACGCCCCGGAGCTGCCCGACCTGTACGGGGAGGCGTTCGACGCCGCGTACCGGGCGGCCGAGAAGAACGCGGTGCGCACGGTACGGGCCCGGGACCTGTACGGGCGGATGATGCGCACGCTGGCGCAGACCGGCAACGGCTGGATGACGTTCAAGGACGCCGCGAACCGGCTGTCCAACCAGACCGGTGAGCCGGGCAACGTCATCCACCTGTCCAACCTGTGCACGGAGATCCTGGAGGTCAACGACGACGCCGAGACCGCCGTGTGCAACCTCGGCTCGGTGAATCTCGGCGCGCACGTCACCGCCGACGGCGTGGACTGGGAGCGGCTGCGCGCCACGGTACGCACGGCAGTGGTCTTCCTCGATCGGGTGATCGACATCAACTACTACCCGGCCGAGCAGGCGGCGGCGTCCAACCCGCGCTGGCGGCCGGTCGGGCTCGGCCTGATGGGCCTGCAGGACGCGTTCTTCACGCTGCGCCTGCCGTTCGACTCCGCCGAGGCGAAGGAGCTGTCCACCCGGGTGCAGGAGGAGATCCTGCTGACCGCGCTGGAGACCTCCGCCGGGCTGGCCGAGCGGTTCGGGCCGCATCCGGCGTACCCGCAAACCCGGGCCGCCAAGGGTGACCTGCACCCGGACCTGTGGGGCGCGGAGCCGGCGCAGGCCGGGCGGTGGGCGGCGCTGCGGGAGCGGATCGCCGCGCACGGGCTGCGCAACTCGCTGCTGGTGGCGATCGCGCCGACCGCCACCATCGCCTCCATCGCCGGCTGCTACGAGTGTGTCGAGCCGCAGGTGTCCAACCTGTTCAAGCGCGAGACCATGTCCGGGGAGTTCCTCCAGGTCAACACGTACCTGGTGCGGGAGCTGAAGGCCCGCGGGCTGTGGACGCCGCAGGTCCGCGACCGGATCAAGCGGGCCGAGGGCTCGGTGCAGGACATCACCGAGCTGCCCGCGCCGGTGCGGGAGCTGTTCCGCACCGCCTGGGAGCTGCCGCAGCGGGCGCTGATCGACCTGGCCGCCGCGCGGGCGCCGTTCGTCGACCAGTCCCAGTCGCTGAACCTGTTCCTGAGCGCGCCGACCATCGGCAAGCTCTCCTCGATGTACCTGTACGCCTGGAAGGCCGGGCTGAAGACCACGTACTACCTGCGATCCCGTCCCGCCACCCGCATCCAGCAGGCCACCGTCGCGCCGGTGCTCGCCCCGGTCTCCGGCGTGGTTTCCGCCGTGAGTGACGACGAGGCGCTGGCCTGTTCCCTGGAGAACCCCGAGAGCTGCGAGGCATGCCAGTGACCACCACCGCGCCGACCCGGCACATGCTGCTCGACCCCGGCATGGACCTGACCCTGCGGCCGATGCGCTACCCGCGCTTCTTCGACCGGTTCAAGGACGCGATCAAGAACACCTGGACGGTGGAGGAGGTGGACCTGCACTCGGACCTGGCCGACCTGGCGAAGCTGTCGGCGGCCGAACGGCATCTGGTGTCGCGGCTCGTGGCGTTCTTCGCCACCGGCGACACGATCGTGGCCAACAACCTGGTGCTCAACCTCTACCAGCACGTCAACTCCCCGGAGGGCCGGCTCTACCTGTCCCGGCAGCTGTTCGAGGAGGCGGTGCACGTCCAGTTCTACCTGAACCTGCTGGACACGTACGTGCCGGACGAGAAGGAGCGGTTCGCCGCGTTCGCGGCGGTGGAGAACATCCCGTCGATCGCCCGCAAGGCGGAGTTCTGCTTCCGGTGGATCGACTCGATCTTCGAGCTGCGGGAACTCCGGACCCGCGACGACCGGCGGGCGTTCCTGCTCAACCTGATCTGCTTCGCCGCCTGCATCGAGGGCCTGTTCTTCTACGGCGCGTTCGCCTACGTCTACTTCCTGCGCTCCCGGGGCCTGCTCAACGGGCTGGCCTCCGGCACCAACTGGGTGTTCCGGGACGAGTCGATGCACATGGCGTTCGCGTTCGACGTGGTGGAGACCGTACGGGCCGAGGAGCCGGACCTGTTCGACGCCGAGATGGAGCGGCAGGTGAAGGAGATGCTGGCCGAGGCGGTGGAGTGCGAGGTGAGCTTCGCCGAGGACCTGCTGGGCCAGGGCGTGCCGGGGATGTCGCTGGCGGACATGCGCGAGTATCTCCAGCACGTGGCCGACCGCCGCCTCGCCGTGCTCGGCATCGCCCCGATGTACGGCAGCGGCAACCCGTTCGCGTTCATGGAGTTGCAGGACGTGCAGGAGCTGTCGAACTTCTTCGAGCGGCGGGTGTCGGCGTACCAGGTCGGGGTGACCGGCAGCGTCACGTTCGACGACGACTTCTGACCGTCGCCCCCGCCCCGGCCGTCACGGCCGGGGCGGGGCCGGGCTCTCGCCGGGCAGCGCCGCCGCCCGGACCCGCCCGATCAACGCCACGACGGCGAGCGCCAGCACGGCCACCACCACGAACGCGGTACGCAGGTCCAGCGCGCCGGCGAGCAGACCGATCACCGGCGCCGCGAGCAGCGCGCCCGGCCACTGGCCCATCGCCACCACGGAGACGCCCTCGCCGGACGTGAGGCCCGGCTGCTCACCGGCGAAGCCGAGCACCGTCGGGGTCACGCACGCCAGGCCGAACCCGAGCAGTCCGAAACCGGCCATCACCGCCGCCGGATGGGGGTACGCCACCGGCAGCGCCACGCCGACGGTCGCGACGAGCGCGGACAGCCGGACGAAGCGGATCCGCCCGACCCGGCCGGCCAGCCGGTCGCCGAACAGCCGGGCGACGGTCGCAGCCAGCGAGAGACAGGTGTACGTGGCCGCGGCGAGCACCGCCGTGGCGCCGGCCACCTCGGTCGCGTACAGCGCGCTCCACTGGGCGCCGGCCATCTCGATGAACGAGGCGAGGAAGGCGATCACCGCTAGCAGCAGCAGTTGCGGGGTGAACCGGTCACGCAGCCGGCGCCGCGCCTCGCCGTCCTTCGTCTCCTGGCGGGGCGTGTCGGGCAGCCAGCGGTGCGTGCCGACCAGCAGCGCGCCCAGCAGGACGCTGGTGACGGCCATCTGCGCCGACGGAGACATCCCGATCGCCGCGGCGCCGGTGCCGCAGAGGCCGCCGACCAGCATGCCGATGCTGAAGCCCGCGTGGAACGTGGACAGGATGGGCCGCCCGTACCGCTTCTGCACCTCCACCGACTGGGCGTTCATCGGCGTGGCCAGCAGGTTGGCCGCGAAGCCCCAGACCGCGAGGCCGCCGACCAGCGCCACCACTGTGCTGGACGCGGCCAGCACCGGCGCGTTGACAAGGATCAGCGCCGCCCCGGCCAGCGCCAGCCGGCGGGTGTTGATCCGGCTGATCAGCACCGCCACCACGACCAGGGAGACCAGTTCCCCGGCGTTCGTGGCGATGTTCGCCAGGCCCCAGCCGGTGTTGCCGACCCCTACCGCGTCGCGGACGTCCGGCACGCGGGCCGACCAGCCGCCGATGGCCAGACCCATGATGACGAAGAGCAGCACCACCGACCAGCGGGCCCGTACGGCCGCGCGTGGCACGGGCGGCGCGGGCGGCTCCGTCGTGTGCTGGTTCGTCGAGGTGTCCGTCATATCGTCGTACCTCTCTGGGAGCGGTCCGGTCCCTCTCCTACCCGATCGCGTGGTCGAGGAAGCACGCACCGTCAGGCAGGCGCACCTGCCCCGGGGGAAGGTCGGGAGTGGTGACGAGTGCCGACACCACAGCGACGTAGTCGTCGATCAGCCCGCGGACGAGGTCGTCGCCGAAGACGCCCCGGTTGCGGATCACCACGCCCCCGGCCCGGTCGTCGTCCACCACGACGATCGGTGAGCCCCGCTTCACCCAGACGGGCAGGCACTCGGACGGCACGTCGGCGGCGACCACCGGCGGCGGGGTGCCGGGCGCGGGCCGGGCGGTGATGTCGACCGGCTCCACCCGCAGGTCCGGGCAGTGCAGCACCGGCGACGCCGACGCGGCGGACTGGAACCAGGCGTCGAACAGGTGGTTGTCCGGCCAGGGGCGGATCGCCGGGAAGTCGGGGCGGACCGACCGGGCCACCCGGTGGAACGCGGTGGCGTGCGCGACGGCCTCGGCCAGCGAGGCGTGCGCGGCCTGGACCACCGCGCGCATCGGCGCGTCCGGCTCGACGGTGACCGGCAGGTAGACGTTGTTCGTGAACTGACCGACGAGCCGGCGGGACAGCGGGCTCTCCCGGCCCAGCGTCGTGGTGCCCAGCACCACCCGGGACCGTCCGGCCCGCCGCGCCAGCAGCACCAGGTACGCGGCGAGCAGCAGCACGTACGGGCTGGTGCGGGCCCGCCGGGCGGCCGGTCGCAGCCGCGCGGTGACCTCGGCCGGGAACGCGAAGCGGGTGGCCACCTCGGCGCTGAGCGCGACGTCCGGCGCCGGTGGCGAGGCCGGGAAGAGCTGGTACGGCTCCACCGGCCGCAGCCGGTCCCGCCAGTACGCGGCCCGGGCGGCGGCGTCGACGCCGTTCCCGGCCTGCTCCGTCTCCTGGAGCGCGGCGAGCGCGGTGAAGTCCACGCCGAGCGGCGGCTGCGGGTCGGCCTCACCGAGCCGGGCCGTGTACGCGTGGCACAGGTCCTCCACCACGACCCGGCACGACCAGCCGTCGGAGACCATGTGGAAGAAGCAGAGCGCGAGCACGTGCTCGGTCGCGGAGAGCCGGACCAGCGCGGCCCGCCACAGCGGCGCCCGGCCGGGGTCGAACGCGTCGTTGCGGTGCGCGTACGCGATCCGCTCCACGCGGGCCTGCTGCTCGGCCGGCGGCAGGCCGGACAGGTCGACGTACTCCAGCGGGGACTCCACGTGCGGCAGGATCCGCACCGCCGGCTCCACGCCGATGCGGTCGAACCGCATCCGCAGCGCGTCGTGCCGGTCCACCACGTCCTGCATCGCCTGCCGCAGCACGTCGACCCGAAGCGTGCCCCGCAACCGGCGGAACTCCACCACCACGAGCCGGGCGGCGCCGGGGTGGGCCGGGTCGAGCGCGGTCATGAACTCCCACATCATCTGCTGGCCGGGGGCCAGCGGCAGCGTCGTCGCCACGGCCGCCCCCTCAGGCCGCCACCGGCGGCGCCGCCACCGGCTGGATCGGCTGGTAGTCCGCCTCGTCCGGTGCGCGGAAGCCGGTGAAGAGCAGGTCCGGGCGACCGAGCCGCAGCGAGGTGACGAACGCGGCCCCGTCGAAGAGCGTCTCGATGGCCGCGCAGGCCGCCGACTCGGCCACCGCGCGCGGTCCCCGGTCACCGCCGAGCCGGCCGGGCGTCTTCGCGGCGATCACGGCGGCCGCGACGGCCGGCACCGCGAGCAGGCTGCGCCCACCGCTGCGCCGGGCGGTCAGCAGCCCGGCCAGCGCGGTCACGGCGAGCGTGCTGGCGGTGTTGAGCACGAACCGGCGCCGGTGCGGGTGGGCCAGGCAGAGCCACTGCTCGGAGCGCCCGTACGTGGTGAACCGGTAGGCGACCGCGCGGAACGTGTCCGCGACGCCGGTGTCGTGGGTGACCACGCCGTCCGGGTCGGTGAGCAGCACGTAGCCGGCGTCGGTGAGGAGCAGCCCGAGGTGCAGGTCCTCCCCGCCCAGCGGCATCGGGGAATCCTCCGGGAATCCGCCGACCGCCTCGAAGACAGCGCGCTTCACGGCCATGTTCGCCCCGGCGCCCCAGGACACGCGCTCGTAGTGCAGCGGCCGGGTCAGGTCGCCGAGCAGCAGGTAGGAGCGGCGCATCACGCGGAAGAACGCGCTGTCGCCAGGCTCCACGAGCACCGGACCGGTGACGCCGGCGACCTCGGCGCCCGAGGCGCGCAGCCGGGCCGCGTACCGGGTGATCAGGTCGGCGGGCACCCGGCAGTCGGAGTCGGTGAACAGCACCAGGTCGTGGCGGGCGTGCCGGACGCCCAGGTTGCGTTTGGCCCCGACGTGCCGGGGTCCGCGCACGTAGCGGGCGCCGTACTCGGCGCAGGCCGCGCGGTGGGCGGCGGCCGCGGCGGGTGCCGAGTCGTCGACGACCACCACCTCCACCGGCTCCGGGCAGTTCGGGGCGGCGTCGCGCAGGCTGCGCAGCTGGCGGCGCATCTCCGCCACCCGGTCCTTGACCGGGATGACCACGGAGACGCCGCGCGTGACGGCGCGGGGTTCGGTCGGTTCGCCCACGGGCGATGCGGATCGGCTCATGCACCGAGAGTCGACCACCGGGATACAACGCCGATACACGGCGCCGCCCGCCCCGGACATCGCGTGTGTACCGCTGATGTATCGATGAGCATCAAGGTCGAAGGCATGACGACCTCCATCCCCATCGACCGGCGGCTCGCCGTGGACGGCGGCCGGCCGGTCCGCCCGCCGGACCGCCCATGGCCACGCTGGCCGACCCCCGCGCCGGACGCCGCCGCCAACCTGTCCGCGGTGCTGACCGGCGGCCGGTGGGCGATCAGCAGCCCGTCCGTCGGCGACGGCGTCCTGTTCGAGCGCCGCTTCGCCGCCGACTTCGCCCGCTACGTCGGCACCCGCCACTGCGTACCCGTCGACCACGGGTCCAGCGCCCTGGTGGTGGCCCTGGAATCACTCGGCCTCGGCTACGGCGACACGGTGCTCGTACCGGCGCTGACCTGGACCGCCTCCGCCACCGCCGCGCTGCGCGCCGGCCTGGTTCCGGTGCTCGTCGACGTCGACCGCGACACCGGCTGCGTCGGGCCGGACGACCTCGACCTGTCCGTGGACCCGCGGGCCGTGGTCGCCGTGCACTGGGCCTCCAACATGGCCGACGTGCCGGCACTCGACGCGGTCACCCGGCCGCGCGGCATCTCCGTCGTGGAGGACTGCGCACAGGCCCACGGCGCCACCTGGCAGGGCCGCCAGGCCGGCTCACTCGGCCGGCTCGGCTGCTTCAGCTTCCAGCACGGCAAGGTCCTCACCTGCGGTGAGGGCGGGGCCGTCGTCACCGACGACGACACGCTCGCGCCGGTGCTCGAGGAGCTGCGGGCCGATTCGCGCCGCTACCGCGGCGACCGGACGCCCCCGGGCGAACTGGACCTGGAGGAGAGCGCCGGCGTGCAGGGGGCCAACTTCTGCCTGGACGAGTTCTCCGCCGCCGTGGCCTGCGCGCAACTGGCCGTCCTGGACGACCAGCACGACGTGCGCAACCACAACTACCGGCTGCTCGCCGACCTGCTCGACGGAGTCGACGGCGTACGGCTGCTGCAACCCGCGCCGGAGCAGACCCGCATCTCGATCTACGAGGGCACGATCGTCGTCGACGAGCTGCCGGCCGGCCTGGACAACGCCGCGGTGGCCGCCGCGCTCACCGCCGAGCTGGGCCGGCGGTTCTACTGCACCGACGAGCCGCTGCACCGCAGCCGGCTGCTGCAGCCGTGGACCAAGCCGCTGCTCGCGCCGCTGGCCGAACGCTTCGCGGCGATCCACCGGGACCGGACGTACCCGAACACCGAATGGCTCGCCGCACACACCGTCCAGACGCACCACAGCACCTTCCTCGGCACCGAGCAGGACATGCACGACGTCGCCGCCGCCGTCGCCAAGGTGCTCGCCCGCTGATCCGCGCCATCGCCGGCGCACCAGAGAAGGGAACTTCCCGTGACCGTCACCCATCACGAGACCTCGCACGCCTCGACCCCGTCCCCCGACACGGACGCACCCGTCGGCGTGTGGCTCAACGGCGCCCGCGGTTCGGTCGCCACCACGGCGATCACCGGTCTGCTGGCGCTGCGCGCCGGCATGGCCGACTCGACCGGCTGCGTCACCGACACCGGCATGCTGCGCGACGCGCCGCTGGCGAGCTGGACCGACCTGGTGGTCGGCGGGCACGACATCGTCGACACGCCGCTGGAGAAGAAGGCCGAGTCGCTCGTCGACTCCGGCGTCATCCCGGCACCGGTGCTGGCCGCCGTGCGAGGCAGCCTGCCCGAGGTCGAGCAGAACCTGCGCACCGGCTACGACGCGCGTACCGAGACCGGGCCGCTGGCCGAGGTGGTCGAGCGGCTGGCCGGCGACATCGAGGAGTTCCGCACCCGCAACGGGCTGTCCCGGGTCGTCGTCATCAACGTGTCCTCGACCGAGCCGCCGGCCGACCACCGGCCCGAGCACGACGACCTGGACGCGCTGACCCGCGCCCTGGCCGACCCGGACGACAAGGCGCTGCCGGCCAGCTCGGTGGTCGCGTACGCGGCGTTCCGGGCCGGCTGCGGCTTCGTCGACTTCACCCCGTCCACCGGGGCCCGGCTGCCCGCGCTGGAGATGCTGGCACAGCGGGAGCGGGTGCCGTTCGCCGGCTCCGACGGCAAGACCGGGGAGACGCTGCTGCGCACCGCCCTGGCGCCGATGTTCACCAGCCGCGCCCTGCATGTGCTCTCCTGGGCCGGGGTGAACCTGCTCGGCGGCGGTGACGGCGCGACGCTGGAGGACCCGCGCAACGCCCGCAGCAAGCTCAGCTCGAAGTCGGGTGTGCTGCCCGCGCTGCTCGGTGAGGACGTCACCGCCCCGCTGCACATCGACAACGTGCCGGACCTCGGCGACCACAAGACCGCCTGGGACCACGTCTCGTTCGAGGGCTTCCTCGGCGTCCGGATGTCCATGCAGCTCACCTGGAGCGGGGTGGACTCCACGCTGGCCGCCCCGCTCGTGCTCGACCTGGCCCGGCTGACCGCCGCGGCGCACCGCGCCGGGCACGTCGGCCCGATCGAGGAGCTGGGGTTCTTCTTCAAGGACCCGATCGGCACCGACGAGCACGCGCTGGCCGAGCAGGCGCACGCGCTCGCCGCCTGGGCCAACGGGCTGGACGGCCGCGGCGACAGCTGACCTTCTTCACCGGCCGCCGGCGCGGCGACTCCCGCGCCGGCGGCCCCGCCCCACGTATCCGCATCGAGGAGCCTCCCATGTCCCCACACGTCCCGAACGCGCCGGACCGGCCGAGCACGGATCCGGTGTGGACGCCGATCCTGACCGGTCTGCACGCGACCGCGCTGGACTGTCTCCAGACGAGCTTCGCTCTGCTCGCCGACTACGCCAACGGGTCCGGCAGCCACCTCGCCCTCGGCGCCCGGTACGGGTTCCGCACCCGGGATCAGGACGCTCTGATCTCCGTCGAGGCGACCTCGGACGACCGGGCCGCCGAAGCGGTCGACCTGCTGGGCCTGCGGGTCGAGGGCCGGTGGATGCAGCTCGACGGCCCGCAGGTCCGCCGGCTGTGCGCCCCGGGCCAGCCGCTCTACGTCACCGCCGACGCGTACGACCTGCCGTGGTGTCCCTACCACGGGCACGAGCACATGCGGCACAGCTTCCTCGTCACCGACGCCGGACCGGATCAGGTCACAGTGGTCGACGCCTACCACAACGACACCGCCTGGGGCCCCGCGCGTCCCGGCGTGTGGCGGCTGCCCACCGCCACGTTCGACGCGGCGCTGGGCGGAGGCGCGCACACGCTGGCGGTGACGGCACACCCGGCGCCGGCGATCGACGTACCCGCCATGCTCGCCGGCAACGCCGCCCGGGCCCGCCGGGCCCGCCCGGAGATCGCCCGCTACCTGGACCGCACCGGCGCCGCCCTGGACACCGTGGCCGGGCTGCACCGCTTCGTGCTCGACGTCTGGCTGCTGGCGCGCGCACGCGACCTGCACGAGCGCTGGCTGGCAGCGGTCCGGCCCGAGGCCGTCGCCGCGCTGGCCGGGCAGGCAGCCCGCTGGCAGCAGCTCGCCACGCGCAGCTACGTGGCGCTGCGGCGGGCCCAGGCGGGCCGGCCGGCCGCGCCGGAGCTGGTGGACGCGCTCGGCGCGCTGATCTCCGACCACCTCGCCGCGCTGGAGTCGATCGCCGGACCGGCCGCCACGCCCGGCCACGACGCCGTGCCGCCCGCGCCGGACCCGGCAGGTGGGGACGGCGTACGCGCGGCGGTGTTCGGCGCGCTGGGCGACACCCTGGACCTGGACGGCTCGACGCTGCGCACCACCGACGTGCTCCGGGAGCTTCCCGGCTTCGACTCGTTCCGGCTGGTCGACGTCATCGACCGGGTCGAGCGGCGGCTCGGCGTCGAGGTTCCGGCCACCGCGCTCTCCGCGGCCGACCTGCGCGACGTCGGCTCCCTGTGCGCCATGTTCGGCGCCGCCACCGGAGGTGCCCGATGAGTACCGAACTCCTGCACGACCTGCTGGACCGCACCGCCGGCGCGCGCCCCGACGCGCCCGCCGTCGGGGACGGGACCGTCGGGCGCACGTACCGCCAGGTGCGGGCCGACAGCCTGCGCCTGGCCGGCTGGCTGCGTGGGCAGGGCGTCCGGCGCGGGGACCGGGTGCTGGTGGCGCTGCCCGCCGACGCGACACTGCCGGCGCTGCTGTACGCGGTCGCCCGTACCGGCGCGGTCTTCGTCGTCCTCCGGACGCCGGCCCCCGAGGTCGCCCTCGCCCACGTGCTGGACGACGCGGAACCGGTCCTGGTCCTCACCGACGACCGGGTGCTCACCGACCTGTGCCACGCCCGTGGCGTCCCGGTGCGCGACGCCGCCGCGCTGCGGCGCGCGGCATCCGCCGTGGCCGGCGGCGACGCGCCGGCCGGGCCGGGCCCGCTGGCCGTCGACCCGGTCTGCCTGATCTACACCTCCGGCAGCACCGGAATGCCGAAGGCCGTGGTCTCCACGCACGCCCAGGTCACGTTCGCGGTCCGGGCGATCCAGTCGGAGCTGCGCTACCGGCCCGACGACGTGGTGCACGTCCTGCTGCCGCCCTCGTTCGACTACGGCCTCTACCAGATCTTCCTGAGCACCGTGGCCGGCGCCCGGCTGCGCCTGGGCGACAGCGCGGAGACCGGTGGCCGCCTGCTGGTGAGCCTTGTCGAGTCCGGCGCCACGGTGCTGCCCTGCGTGCCGTCGCTGGCGATCAACCTGCTGCGGCTGCTCGGCCGGGCGGGCGCGCCGCGCCCGCCGCTGCGCCTGCTCACGAACACCGGCGCCGCCATGCCGCCGGAGGTGCTGGCCGGCCTGCGCCGGCTGCTGCCCGGCCTGGCCGTCCAACTGATGTTCGGTCTAACCGAGTGCAAACGCGCGGCGATCATGCCGCCGGACGCCGACCTGCGCCGGCCCGGCGCCTGCGGGCGGGCGCTACCCGGCACCGAGATCTTCACAGTGGACGCCGAGGGGCGGCGTCAACCACCGGGCGTCCCCGGCGAGCTGGTGGTACGCGGCCCGCACGTGATGGCCGGCTACTGGCGGCGGCCGGAGCTGACCGCACAGCGGTTCCGGCGCGCACAAGGGCTCTTCCCGCAGCTGCACACCGGCGATCACGGCCACGTGGACGACGACGGGTACGTCCACTTCGCCGGCCGGCGCGACGACGTCTACAAGGAGAAGGGCACCCGGGTCAGCGCCACCGAGGTGGAGGCCGCCGCGTACCGGGTCGACGGCGTGGCCGCGGCCGGGGTGCTGCCGCCGGCCGACGGCCACGACGGCGCGACGCTGTTCGTGGTGGCCGCGCTCACCCCCGCCGACGTGCTGCGCCGGCTGCGGGAGCAGTTGGAGGAGATGAAAGTGCCGGCGCGCTGCGTCGTGCTGCCCGACCTGCCGCTCACCGGCAACGGCAAGGTGGACCGGCGGGCGCTGGCCCGGCTGGCGGGTGAGCACAATGGCTGACCTGCCCTTCGACACCCCGGCCTACCGCTACGACCTGGCCCGGGTACGCGCCAACCACGCCACCCTGGTCGCCGCGCTGCCCGCGCCGAGCCGGCTGTTCTACTCGCTCAAGGCCAACCCGCACCCGGCACTGGTGGCGGCGCTGCACACCGCCGGCTGCGACGCGGAGATCTGCTCCCCGGGCGAACTGGCGGCGGCGCTGCGGGCCGGCGTGCCGGGCGACCGCATGCTCTACACCGGACCCGGCAAGCGCGACGCCGAGGTGGCCGAGGCGGTACGCGCCGGTGTCCGCTGGTTCTCCGTCGACTCCCCCGAGGGCCTGGACCAGGCCGACCGGATCGCCGTCGCGCACGGCGTGGAACTGCGGTGCCTGCTGCGGGTCAACGACCGGGTGCCCAACCCGGGTCAGGGGCTCACCATGACCGGCGTCGCGTCCCAATTCGGCGCCGACGTCGACTGGATCGAGCAGGAACCGCAGCGGTTCCGCTCCCGCCCGTCGGCCCCGGTCCGCGGGTTCCACCTCTACACCGGCAGCAACGTCGACTCGGTGGACGCGCTGGTCGCCCAGTTCACCGCCGCGGCGCGTACCGCCCGGCGGCTGCGGGACCTGCTCGACATCGACCTGACCCTGCTCGACCTCGGCGGCGGCTTCGGCGCGCCGTTCGCCCGGCCCGGCCACAACGCGGACCTGACCGGTCTCGCCGACCGGGTCGGCCCGGCCCTGGACGGGCTCTTCCCCGGCTGGCGCGACGGCGCGCCGGAAGTCGCCTTCGAGTCGGGACGGTTCCTCACCGCCACCGCCGGCACGCTGCTGACCCGGGTGCTGGACGTCAAGCGGTCGCAGGGCACGCCGGTGGTGGTGCTGGAGTCCGGCATCAACCACCTCGGCGGGATGTCCGGCCTGCGCCGGCTACCGCCGCTCGTGCCCACCCTGCACGCCGCCGACGACCGCGACGGCGCGCCGCTCGAGGCCGCGATCGTCGCCGGACCGCTGTGCACCCCGCTGGACACCTGGGCCCGCGCCGCGAGCCTGCCCGACGTACGGCCCGGCGACGTGCTCGCCGTGCCGAACGTCGGGGCGTACGGGCTCTCGGCGAGCCTGCTGGCCTTCCTCGGCCACCCGGCGCCGGCCGAGGTCGTCTGCGACGGCGACCGCGTCGTCGAGACGTCCCGGCTGACCCTGACACGGCACCCGGTCGACACGCCGGGAGCCACTGACGAACCACGAGAAGAAAGGTGACGCCATGAACGCCGAATTCACCGAACTGCTCCGGCCGTTCCTCAAGTTCGCCGGCCCGGACGAGATCACCGAGGACGCCCGGCTGCGCGACCTCGGCCTGGACTCCATGCGCGAGATCGAGCTGCTGTTCGCCATCGAGGAGACGTTCGGGGTCGCCGTGCCCGACGACAAGCTGGTCGACTCCACGTTCGCCACCGCCGGCGGGCTGTGGGGCGTGGTCGAGGAGCTGCGCACGCCGGTCGGCGGTGGTTCCCGATGACGGCAGTCGCCGGGTACGCCCCGGCCGTCGAGACCGTCGCCGAGATCGCGGCGGAGCACGCCCGGGAGGCCGACGAGACCGCGGCCTTCCCCACCGAGGCGCTGGCCGCCATGCGTCGTAGCGGGCTGCTGGGGCTGCTGGTCCCGGTCGCCGAGGGCGGCGCCGGCGGGACGCTGCCGGACCTGGTCGACGTCACGCTGGCGCTGGGCCGGGTGGACATGTCGGTGGCGATGGTCTTCGCCATGCACTGCCAGCAGGTCGCCGCGATCACCGCGTACGGCGGGGAGAAGCTGCGCGCCGAGGTGCTGCCGTCGGTGGCCCGGGGCGAGCGGTATCTCGGCTCGGTCACCACCGAGGCCGGCAAGGGCGGTCACCTGCTGACCGCCGAGTCGGCGCTGGAGCACGACGGCGAGATGCTGCGCGTCGACCGGCAGGCCCCGATCGTCACCGGCGGCCCGTACGCGGACGCCTTCCTGATCACCACCCGCGCCCCGGGTGCCGACTCGGCGGCCCAGGTGGACCTGGTCTACGCCGACCGGGACCAGGTGGAGGTCGAGGTGACCGGCGGGTGGCGTCCGCTGGGCATGCGGGCCACGCACAGCGTCCCGATGCGGCTGCGCGGCGCGGTGCCGCAGTGGCAGGTGATCGGCGAACACGGCGGGTTCCGGGAGATCGCCACCACTGTCTTCGCACCGCTGGCGCACGTCGGCTGGGCGGCGGCCTGGATCGGGGCGGCGGCCGGCGCGTACGCCCGGGTGCTGCGGCACGCCCGCAGCGAGGCGGGACGGCGGCAGTTCGCCCCCTCCTCCGAGCTGGTGCTGCTGCGGCTGGCCGGGATCCGGGCCCGGCTGGACGCGGCGCACGCGCTGCTGCGGCACACCGTCTCGGTGGTCACCGACGCGCCGGACATGTCGGCGGCGCCGGTGCAGATGCTGCTCAACACGCTGAAGATCCGCGCGGCCGAGGAGTCCTTCGCCGCCGCGCACGAACTGGTCGAGCTGGCGGGCCTGCGCCACGGCTACCTGACCGACTCGCCGCTGGCGCTGGAGCGCACGTTCCGGGATCTGCGCTCGGCCTCGCTGAACTACGCGAACGACCGGCTGCGCCTGGCGAACGGGGCGCTGTCACTGCGCGACCCGGGGGTGCGTCTTGCCTGAGCCGACACCGACACCGACGCCGGCCGGGGACCACGCCGCCCCGGTGGGCGCCGCGCTGTCCGGAGTGGACCTCGCCGATCCCGGCGCCGTCTGGCGCGCGCTGGGCGCCGCCGGGATCGTCGAGGCGCTCTACCGCGACGGCGCCCAGCCCGACCCCCGGCGGCTGTCGGCCCTGCTCACCGAGCTGGACACCCGGTGCCCGCTGGGCGTGACGCTGTCGGTCTGCGTCCAGGTCGCCACGGTGCTGCCGCTGCTGGCCGGCGCGACCGGGCCGGCGGAGCGCGTGCGGCGCGGGATGCTGCGCGGCGAGACCGTGGTGGCGCTGGCCGTCACCGACGCCGCCGGGTCGGGATCGGACCTGCTCGACGCCGCGACCCGGGTGAAGCTGGGCGACGACGGCGCCGTGCTGGACGGCGGCAAGGACTGGATCACCAACGCGACGAGCTGTGACGCGGCGCTGGTGCTGGCCCGGCACCGCGAGGCGCGGCACTTCACCAGCTTCTGCTGGGTGCTGGTGCCGGCCGAGGCGCCCGGCGTGACAGTCGGATCCGCCGGCCGGGCGTTCGCCGGGTCCGGCGTGGGCCACCTGCGCTTCGCCGGCGTGGCGCTGGGCCCGGACGCCGTGCTGGGCCGCCCCGGCCGGGCGCTGGCCGGGTTCGCCCGGCAGGTCGGCGTCGAACGGGTCGCCGGGGCGCTGTGGGCCCGGGCGATGTGCCACCGGATGCTGGCGGGCCTGCGCGACTGGCTGCGACGGCGGCCGGCCGGGGCGGGCACGCTGTGGGACCGCCCCGCGGTCCGCGAGCGGTACGCCCGGTGCCTGGTCGCCGTGCACCAGCTCGACGCGCTGTGCGCGCCGCTGCTGGACGCGCCGGCGGCCGTCCCGTCCGCGGTCGCCGGGATGCTGCTGAAGGTCAGCGCCGCCGAGACCGTGGACCGGGTCGCCGCCGAGGCGGTGCGCCTACGCGGCGCGGACGCGTTCCGCGACGGCGGGGAGGCTCAGCTACGCACCGAGGCGGCCATGTTCGGCATCGCCGGTGGAGCCACCGGAGCGATGCTCGCCGGCATCGCCGACCACGCCGACGAGCTGACCGGCGCGGTGACCTGACGGGCGTCCCGCGCCCGGTGGCGGCGGGACGCCGATCGACGACAGCACAGCGAAGGGAGCAACGCCGTGAGTCTCTACCAGTGGTTCGAGCGAACCGTGGCGCGAGTGCCGGAGGCGGTCGCGCTGGAGGTCGGCGGGGAGTCGGTGACCTACCGCCGGCTGCGCGAGCTCGCCGACGGCCTCGCCGGCCGGATCCACGCCGAGGTGGGCCGACGCCCCCGCGCGGTCGGCCTGCTGGCCGCCCGCAGCCTGCCCGCGTACGCCGGTTATCTGGCCGCGCTGCGCGCCGGAGCGGTGGTGGTGCCGCTCAACCCGGCCTTCCCGCCGGCCCGCACCGCCCGGCTGTGCCGGGACGCGGGGGTGGACGCGCTGGTGGTCGACGACGCCGGCGCCGCGACGGCGGCGCAGGTCGCGGGCGGCGCCGTGACGGTACGCCTCGACGGCGCGCCGGGCGTCCCGCCGCCGACCGCCCCGGTGGCGGCGGACGACGTGGCGTACCTGCTGTTCACCTCCGGGTCGACCGGGCGGCCCAAGGGCGTGCCGATCCGGCACCGCAACGTCGACGCGTTCCTCACGTACTGCCGGGACCGCTACCCCGTCGGCCCGGGCGACCGGCTGTCGCAGACCTTCGACCTGACCTTCGACCCGTCCGTCTTCGACATGTTCGTCGCCTGGGGCGGCGGCGCCACGCTCGTGGTGCCGCAGCCCGACGAGGTGCTGACGCCGGTGCGGTTCGTCAACGAACGACGGATCACGCACTGGTTCTCGGTGCCCTCGGTGGTCTCGCTGGCCCGCCGGATGCGGATGCTCTCCCCCGGCGCCATGCCGGGTCTGCGGCACAGCCTCTTCGCCGGCGAGGCGCTGACGCTGGAGCAGGCGCGGGCGTGGGCGGCGGCGGCGCCGGGCAGCGGGGTGGAGAACCTCTACGGGCCCACCGAGCTGACCGTGACGTGCACCGGTCACCGGCTGCCGGCGGATCCGGCGGCCTGGCCGGCCACCTCGAACGGCACCGTGCCGATCGGTGACGCGCACCCCGGGCTGGACGCGATCCTGCGCGGCGAGGACGGCACCATCGGCGGTGACGACGGCGAGCTGTGCGTGCACGGGCCGCAGCGGTTCGACGGCTACCTCGACCCGGCCGACGACGAGGACCGGTTCGTCCCGTACGCCGGCCGCCGGTACTACCGCACCGGGGACCGGGTCCGCCGCGAGCACGGCACGTTCGTGCACCACGGCCGCCTGGACGACCAGGTGAAGCTGCGCGGCTACCGGATCGAGCTCGGCGAGATCGAAATGGTCCTGCGCGGCCACCCGGAGGTGCAGGACGCGGTGGTGCTGGCGTTCGGCGCGGGCGACGACGTCGCCCTGCGAGCCGTCTACACCGGCGCCGCCGGAATCACCGCCGAGTTGACCCGCCGGTGCGCGGACCGGCTGCCCGGCTACATGGTGCCGGCCCGGATCCACCACGTGGCCGCGCTTCCCACGAACGCCAACGGCAAGACCGACCGACGCCGGACCGCCGACCTGGTCGGCAGCGCGACGAGAGGAGAACGACGATGACCGGGACAGGAAACGGACACGAGCAGGAAGGGGCGTTCCGTTCGGTGGCCGGGCGGTTCGCCACCGGAGTGGCGGTGGCGACGGCCGTCGGACCCGACGGCCCGGTGGGCATGACTGTGAACTCCTTCACCACCGTGTCGCTGTCGCCCCGGATGCTGCTGGTCTGCCTGCGGCGGGACTGCCGGCTGCTCGGCGCGGTCCGGCGTACCGGGCGCTTCGCGGTGACAGTGCTCGCCGACGACCAGCGCGCGGAGGCGGCCTGGTTCGCCAGCCGGGGACGGCCCAGCGGCGCCGACGGCTTCACCGGCGTCACCTACGACGCGGAGCGGGCGACCGGCTGCCCACGCCTGACCGACGGGGTGGCGTACTTCGGCTGCGAGGCCGTCTCCGCCGACCCGGCCGGTGACCACGCCGTGCTGATCGGCGCGGTCCGCTCCGCCGGCCTGCTCCGGCCGACCCCGCCGCTGCTGTTCGTGGACGGCCACTACGCGCGGGTCGCCGCACCGGCGGAAGCGCAGGTGGCGCGATGAGCATCGGCGCCGCTCCCGGCGACCTGCGCTACCTGAGCCTGCGCGCCGCGCGGGCCGGGGCGGACGCGATCCGCGAGGCGCGGAGCCAGGGCTTCCGGACCATGCACAAGGGCGGGGCGGCACAGGACCCGGTGACCACCGCCGACCACGCCAGCGAACGGGCCATCCTCGACCTGCTCGCCCGCGACCGGCCGCAGGACGCCGTCCTGGCCGAGGAGTCCGGACTCAGCGCCGGCTGCTCCGGCCTGCGCTGGATCGTCGACCCGCTCGACGGCACGCTGAACTTCAGCCACGGGGCGAGCCGCTACGCGGTGAGCGTCGCGGTGGCGACCGGCTGCGACGACGGCGACGGTCAGGTGGTCGCCGCCACCATCCTGCAACCGGCCACCGGCGCCTGCCTGGTGCTCGACGGCGACGGCGCGCTCGACGGCGACGTCCCGGTCACCGTCGACCGGGAGGCCGCGCCGGGGCACGCCCTGGTGGCGTTCGCGGTGCCGAACGCGCCCGGGCCGCGGCGGCGGGCGTACCAGTCGCTCGTCGGCGTCGCGCCGCTCGTCGCCGACCTGCGCAACTCCGGCTCCACGGTCTGCGACCTGGCGGCGGTGGCCCGGGGGGAACTGGACGCGTTCGTCAGCTTCGACCCCGCGCCGTGGGACGTCGCGGCCGGCACCGCGCTGGTCGAGGCCGCCGGCGGGGTGAGCCGGCGGTGGCGCCACGACGGACTGGCGGTCCTGGCCACCGGCGCGCCGGCCGTCGTGGACGCGCTGGCCGGCTGGCTGAGCCCGGACCGTACGGACGGCGCCGACGAGAAGAAGGGAACCGACGATGACAGGCAGCGATGAGTTCCGGCTGGCACTTGTGGGAGCGGGCCGGATGGGCCGCCACCACCTGCGCGCCCTGGCGGACCACCGGACGGTCCGGATCCGGCACGTCGTCGACCCGGTTCCGGCGGCACGGGCGGAGGTCGCCGCGGCCGGGCTGCCCGCGTACCCGAGCGTGGCGGACCTGCTCGCGGACGCCGTGCCGGACGGTCTCCTGGTGACCGCGCCCACCGGCCGGCACGGCGAGCTGGTCGCGGCCGCTGCCGAGGCCGGGCTGCCGGTGCTGTGCGAGAAGCCGGCCGGGCTCGACCCGGCCGAGGCGGCGCAGGCGGGGCGGGTGGCCGCCGCCGCCGGGATCCCGTTCCAGGTCGCCTACTGGCGGCGGTTCGTCCCGCAGCTGCGCCGGCTGCGCGAGCGGATCGCCAGCGGCGCGCTCGGCGAGGTCCTGTTCGTGGCCGCGTCGCAGTGGGACGGCGAGCCGCCGGCGGCGGCGTTCCGCACCGGCAGCGGCGGGATCTTCGTGGACATGGGCGTGCACGAGTTCGACCAGATCCGGTGGCTGACCGGGCAGGAGATCGACCGGGTCGCCGCGCAGCCGGCCGGTCCGG
The DNA here is from genome assembly GCF_001905625.1 of Micromonospora sp. TSRI0369. NCBI lineage: Bacteria > Bacillati > Actinomycetota > Actinomycetes > Micromonosporales > Micromonosporaceae > Micromonospora > Micromonospora sp. TSRI0369. The sequence continues at coordinate 519,128 of NZ_LIVU01000003.1, read as the reverse complement.
TCACCGACCCGGCGGTACGCGGCCGGGACGTGGACAGCGCGCAGGCGTTGCTCGGCCTGTCCGGCGGCGGTACCGCGCTGGTCTCGCTCGGCCGGCACCACCGGGGCGGCGACATGGCGACGGTGGAGGTGTTCGGCACCCGGGACCACGAGCGGCTGACCTTCCTCGACCCGGCCGACGGGGACGCCACCATGTACGCGGCCCTGGCTCGCCAGGCGGAGGACTTCGCCGAGCTGGTCCGCGCGGGGCGGTCGGCGGGCGCCGGGGTGGCGGACGCGGTGGCGGTGCTCGACGCGGCGCACCGGGCGACCGCGCAACTCACCCGGGGTCACGAGTTACACCCCGTTCGGTGACTACTTGCACCATCTGGGATCGAGGTATTCCCCAGCCGAAGGTGGGAAATCCAGCCGTACACCACACTGTGGACGGTACTGCGGAGCGGGGGAATACATCGATGCGATTCAGCGTCCTCGGTCCGCTGGCCCTTCACGTGGACGATCGCCCGGTCACGCTCACCGGCACCAAGCCCCGCCTCCTGCTCGCCGTGCTGCTGCTGAGCCCGGGGCGCACGGTCGCCACCTCCCGGCTGGTCGACGGCCTGTGGCCGGACTCGCCGCCCGCGTCGGCGGTACGCAACCTGCGGACGTACGTACACCGGCTGCGGCAGGCGCTGGACCGCGGCGGCGACTCGGCCGACCGGCTGGTCCACGACGGCACCGGCTACCACCTGCGGGTCGACGAGGACGAGCTGGACCTGCTGCGGTTCCGGCGTCTCACCGAGGAGGCCCGCCGGGCCGCGCGGGGCGACCGGCCGGAGGCCGCCGCCGAGCTGTTCGACCGGGCGGTCGAGCTGTGGGGCGGGCACCCCCTGGAGGACCTGGCGGATCCCGGCACCGACCTGGGCGCGAACGTCACGGCACTGCGGGAGCAGCACCGGGAGATCACGACCGAGCTGTTCGACCTGCGCCTGCGACTGGGGCAGCCGGCCCGGGTCATCCCGTCGCTGCGCCGGATGGTGGCCGAGGAGCCGCTCGACGAACGCTGGCAGGCGCAGCTGGTGACCGCGCTGACGCTGGAGGGGCGTGTGGCCGAGGCGCTGGCCGTGTACCAGCAGGCCCGGCGCGGCATCGTCGACGAGCTCGGCGTCGACCCCGGTCCCACCCTCCAGGGCGCCCTCCAGGCCGCGCTGGACGGAGACTCCGCCGAGGTCCGACCACCGTCCGGCTGGCCGGCGGCCCTGGGCGCCGGGGCCGCGGCGCCGCCCGGCCCGCCGCCGAGCCCGCAGGCCCTGCCGATGAAGCCGCCGTCCCTGGTCGGCCGGGACACCACGGCCAGCCAGCTCCGCACCATCGCCGAGGGGATCGCCGACCCGGCCGGCGCCGACGAGCACGCCGGGGTCGTGCTCGTGTCCGGCGCGCCGGGCGTCGGCAAGTCGTCGTTCTCGGTGTCCAGCGGGTACGACCTGGCCGACCTCTTTCCCGACGGTCAGCTCTTCGTCAGCTTCGACAGCGGCGACGAGCCACCCCGCGGCAGCGGGGAACTGATCAGGGAGCTGCTCGTCGAGCTGGGTGTACCGCTGGCCGGCGTGTCCGAGGACATCCGGGAGCGCTCCGCCGCGCTGCGGTGCGCGCTCGCCGGCCGGCGGCTGCTGCTCATCATCGACGACGTCGACTGCGCGCAGCAGGTGCGCCCGCTGCTGCCCGGGGCGGGCCGCAGCCTGGTGCTGATCAACAGCCGGCAGCGCCTGCTGGACCTGGACGTCGGCTGGCGGTTGACGCTCGGCGCGCTCGACCGCGCCGACGCGGTGGAGCTGCTGGCCACGATCGCCGGTGAGCGCCGGGTACGTGAGCAACCGGAGGTGTTCGGCCGGATCGCCGCGGCCTGCGACCGGCTGCCACTGGCGCTGCGGATCGTCGGCAGCCGGCTCGTCACCCAGCCCGACGTCGCCCTGCCCGGCTTCGCCGCGCACCTGGAGGACGAGGAGAACCGGCTGTCCGAGCTGGCCGTCGGGGACATCTCGGTGCGCGGCAGCCTCTCGGTCAGCTACCAGGCGCTGGACGTCGACGCCCGCCGGGCGCTGCGCGCGCTTGCCCGCGCCGGCTCGTTCATCACCCCGGCCAGCGCGGTGGAGATCCTGCGCCTGCCCCGGCAGCAGGCCAACCGGATGGTGGAGCACCTGGTCCAGCACAATCTGCTGCTGCCCGTCGACTCGGACGATCCGGGCCAGCACTTCCACCTGCCGGAGCTGCTGCGGCTCTTCGCCCGCGAGTGTGTGGACGCGCACGGCCGCCCGCTGCCGGCCACCTGACCCGCCGGAAGCCGGATCGGGGTGTGCGGGTCAGCCGACGCGCACACCCCGATCCGGGTCTCCTCACTTGAGGAAGCGGTCCAGCGCGGCCTCGATGGTGCCGCTGTCCGGCGACGCGTACGACTTCATCGTCACCTTGTTGTAGGAGATGAAGCTCGGGCAGCGGGCGGCCGGAGCGTTCACCGTGCCGCCGTCACCGACCTTCTCGGCGGTCTTGGCGGCGTGGAACGTCAGCGTGTACCGCGAGGAGATGTAGTCGACGGTGACGACCTTGTCCTCGCTGTTCTTGTACTGGCACTTCTTCGGCGTGCCCTCGCTGCCCTCGACCATTTTCAGGCAGCCGATGACGGACACGGTGGCGAAGTCCGCCGACTTGGCGTAGTACGGCTTGGCCGAGCTGACCGTCTTCTGCGACCAGAACGTCGGCCGGTCCGGGGAGTTGGAGAAGACGTACGCCTTCGAGCCCGCCGGCGCGGTGTACGGGGCGGCGTTGAGGATCGGTCCCCCGTCGCAGACCGCCGACATCTCGCTGGCGTACCGCGCGGTGATCGCGTCGTTGTTGGTGGGTCCGTCCGGCCCGGGCGACTCCGGCCCGTCCGCGCTGGGGGTCGCGGACGGACTGCCGTCCGGGCCGGGGGTGGCACTGCCCGAGGCCACCGGCTTCGGGTCCTCCTCGTCGCCGTTGAAGGCGACGTAGGCGAGGCCGCCGCCGCAGCAGAGCAGGGTCAGCGTGACCGCGCCGGCGGCGAGGCCGACGATCAGCCCTTTGCTCTTGCCGCCGCCGCCCTGCGGCGTGCCGGGCGCGTAGGGCGCGGCCGGCGGCGGGAAGCCGGCCTGCCCCGGGTACGACACCGCGGGCTGCGGCGCCCCGTACGGCGCACCGGAGGCGGGCTGTGATCCGTAGGGTGCGCCGGAAGCGGGCTGGGCGCCGTACGGCGCGCCGGAGGCCGGCTGTGATCCGTAGGGCGCACCTGACGCCGGTGGCGAGCCGTAGGGCGCACCTGACGCCGGTGGCGAACCGTAGGGCGCGCCGGAGGCCGGCTGGGCGCCGTACGGGGCGTTCGGGTCGGGCTGGTTGCCCCACGCTCCGGCGTTCGGGTCCGGATAGCCTCCGTAGGGAGGGTGATTGTCACTCATCTGAGGTTCTTCCACCTGTCGTCCGTGGTTCCGGCGATCAACCACTTCGCAGCGTAATGACGGCTGCAAATCCAGGATCGCCGACATTCGATCGGTCGTTCACCAGCCGTGCCGGGGTGGCTCCGGTGCGTGCCTTCGCGAATCCGGCCCCGGCCCGCCCACCAGGGGTGACGGCGCCGGGGAGCGTTGCGCCGCAACGAATCGACCCATGGGCACGCTCTTCCCACCCGGCTCCGAACCCGCCGAAAAGTGTGACGTACGCAACATCGGCAGCCGCGTGCCCGACCCCTCGCCGGGCGGCGCCGGACCACATCCCGGGACACCTTTTAATGAGCCCTGTCTATATTGACGTACGTCACAGGCGTGGACAGAATCCCAGCACCACCACCAGGACCCCTCCGGGAGGGCCCCATGAACCGTCCCCGTCTGCCGCTGATACGGACCGCCACCCGACTCGCCGCGGTCGCCGCGGCCACCGCCGGCGTGCTGCTCGCGGTCACCGCACCCGCCGTCGCCGCCGCGCCCACCGGGCGGTACGTGGCGCTCGGCGACTCCTACACCTCCGCCCCGCTCGTGCCCACCCAGATCGACCTGAACTGCCTGCGCTCCAACCGCAACTACCCGTCCCTGGTCGCGGCGTCCGCCGGCTCGTCGTCGTTCGCCGACGTGAGCTGCTCCGGGGCCACCACCGAGGACATCCTGTACGGCGGCGACGGCGCGCTGGGGATCGCGCTGCCGCCGCAGGTCAACGCGGTCACCGCCGGCGCGGCGCTGGTCACGGTCCAGATCGGCGGCAACGACATCGGCTTCTCCGGCATCATCGGCGACTGCGCCGAGGCGAGCGTGAGCAGTCCCCTCGGCTCGCCCTGCAAGGACCGGTTCACCGCGGGCGGCACCGACCAGTTGCGGGCCCGGGTCGCCGCCACCGCGCCGAAGGTGACAGCGGTCCTGCGGGCGGTCCGCCAGGCCGCGCCGAACGCGCGCGTGGTGGTGCTCGGCTACCCGGCGATCCTGCCCGACAGCGGGTACGGCTGCTGGCCGGTGGTGCCGATCGCCTACCAGGACGTGCCGTACCTGCGTGGCGTCCAGAAGGCGCTCAACACGATGCTCGCCGACACCGCGGCGGCGGGCGGGGCGAGCTACGCCGACGTCTACACCCCGTCGATCGGCCGGGACGCGTGCAAGAGCAGCGGCACCCGCTGGGTGGAGGGGCTGGTGCCGCAGAACTCCGCCGCGCCGTTCCACCCGAACGCCCGGGGCGAGCAGGGCATGGCCACCGCCCTGCTGGCGCACCTGAACTGACCCGGCCCGGGTGAGCCGGTCCCGCCACGGCGGGACCGGCTCATGTCCCGCGGCTCAGACCCGGGTGATGCGGACCGCGTCGGCGACCACGTACCCGGTCCCGGCGCTCCAGCGGCTGACCCCGACCTTGTCGCCGGTCCCGGCGGCGAGCGTGAACACGCCGAGCGAGACCCAGCGTCCGCCGCCGGCGCGCTGGTCGACAGCCACCGTCCGGTTGCCGGTCGTGGTGGCCACCAGGTACGGGGTGCGGTCGTTGTAGCCGCTGTCGGCCGGGTACCACACCGAGACCTCGTAGCTGCCGGTCACCGGCAGGGTCGCCCGGTACCAGGCGACGTCGCTCGCCGCCGTCGGCGTGGCGAAGCGGTAGTCGGTGCCGTACCGCTGCCCGGAGTACGCCGAGGTGCCCCACGCCGCGCCGGCGGTGAACCCGCCCGCCGTGCCGTTGTCCACTGTCACGCTCCACGGCGCGGGCGTCGCCGTGCCGGCCCGGACGTCGAGGTAGTTGCGGTCGATCTTCATGGTCACGCCGCCCCACGTCTCGGTGACGTCCCCGGCGTACTGGTGCAGGCGCTGCTGGTCGGCGTAGCGGTCGTCGGCGCAGTACGTGCCCCCGTCGGTGTCCGCGACGCCGTTCCACCAGGCGATCCAGATCTGGTCCAGGCGCAGGTAGCGGGTGTCGTCGTAGGCGTCGCAGACGTCCTTGATGCCGGACGAGCCGCTGGAGTACATGCCGGCGAGGTAGCCGCGCGTGTGCAGGCGCTCGACCCAGCCGGAGAGGAAGGAGAGCACCGCGGCCCGGCAGGAGGCGTTCGTCGGGTACTGCTCGATGTCGTTGTAGAGCGTGCTGCCGGCGCCGATACCGAGCGCCGCCGCCGCGGCGACCGCGCTGTCCGCCGCGGTCCTGCCCTGCCCGCGGGCGGTGGCCGGGTCGGCGGACATCTTCGGCGTACGGGTGCCGCACGGCGCCTGGTAGCCCAGCTCGATGGGGATGAGCCGCCAGCCCTTGCGGGTCTGCTCGGCCACCCAGGTCGCGGTCAGGTTGGGCTGGGCGCACGTGCGGCTGCCACCGCTGATGTAGACGCCGACCGCGCGGTACGGCGACGCGGCAAGCCAGGCGTCCATCGCGGTCTGGGACGGCGCGGTGCAGGTGTCGAAGCCCTTGCCGGTGAACGTGCCGGGCTGCGGGCCGACCGCTGCCGCGACGGCCGGCTCGGCGGTGGCTGTCGTCCCGGCGCGGGCCGGGACGGCCGGAGCCGGGACGGCCGCGGCCGCGACCACGGCGAGCAGCGTCAGGGCCGTGGTGATCGCTCTCATCGGCGCCCCTCCTGTGAAGGATTCCTCGCCGGACGGCGAGACCTGGGCAGGATTTCTACCACGCATCGACGGACGACGACAGATGGTCGTGGCGAAAGTTTTCACAATGGAAACGATCATTGAAGGGTATCGACAAGCATCCGGCGCCGGGATAGCGTGCCCACACTCACATGCGTCGATCAGTGAAGCGCCGTCACCCGAGGAGCGCCATGCCCACGTCACGATCCCCCCGTCTGCGACGCCGAGGTCTGCTCGGCGTACCCGCCCTGGTGGCCGCCGCGGTCACCGTGGCCGTCCGTCCCGGCGCGGCGCACGCGGCGCCGAAGGCCGAGTGCCTCGCCGACCTGCTCCGGGAGCAGTGATGGCCACCATTCCCTGGCTGGTGGACGTGCTGCGGGCCGCCGGCGTGCAGGTGGTGGTCGAGGGCGACTGGCTCAACCGGATGCGCTCCGGCTCGTTCGACCCGATCGGCGTGCTGTGGCACCACACCGCGGCCACGTCCAGCGCCACCAACCCGCACCCGGCGCTCAACATCTGCATCAACGGCCGGTCCGACCTGCCCGGCCCGCTCTGCCAGGCGCTCGTGGACTACCACGGCGTGTTCCACGTGATCTCGGCCGGCCGGTGCAACCACGCCGGCACCAGCGGCGGCAGCGGCCCGATCCCGGCCGGCGACGGCAACACCCTGATGATCGGGTGGGAGATCGACTACAACGGCGTCGACCAGCGGATGACCACCGCCCAGTACAACGCGAGCATCGCGGCCACCGCCGCCGTGCTCAAGCGGCTCGGCCGGGACTCCAGCTACGCGCGCGGGCACCGGGAGACCAGCACCACCGGCAAGATCGACCCGTCCTTCATCGACCTGAACACGATGCGCGCCGACGTGGCCGCCAAGATGGCCGGCGGTGGCACCGGCTGGACGTCGATAGTGGACAACGCCACGGCGGGCCGGTTCACCGCCAGCGCCAACTGGGGCACCTCGACGTACTCCGGGCAGCGCTATGGCGCCGACTACCGCTACGCGGACCCGGTCGCGGCGAGCGACGCGGCCTGGTACAAGTTCAACGTCCCCCGCACCGGCAACTACCGGGTCGAGGCGTGGTGGCCGGCGAACGCGGGCTACAACGCGGCCACGCCGTACATCGTCGCCACCACCACCGGCAACAAGACGGTCACCGTCGACCAGCGGGCGACCGGCGGGCAGTGGCGCTCGCTCGGCACGTTCACGCTGCCGGCCGGGGACGCCAACCGGGTGGCGGTCAGCCGGTGGAGCTCCGCCGCCGGCCTGGTCATCGCCGACGCGGTCCGGTTGACCGAGGTCTGACCCGGGCGTACGGACGCGGCCCGGTGGCGTCCACCCGGCCGCGTCCGGTCGTCGGTCAGCGCAGTGACCGGAAGGCCGCCCGCATCTCCTGCGCGAACAACTCCGGCTGCTCCCAGGCGGCGAAGTGCCCACCCCGGTCCAGCTGGTTGTAGTGGATCAGGTTCGGGTACGCCCGCTCCGCCCAGCTTCGCGGCGCGAGCAGGATCTCCTCCGGGAACTGGCTCACCGCGGCCGGCACCTGCACGCCCTTCGCGGCGAAGAACGACAGCGCGTTCTGCGCGTACAGCCGGGCCGAGGACACGCCGGTGTTGGTCAGCCAGTAGAGCGTGACGTTGTCCAGGATGTCGTCGCGGCTCAGGCCGCCGGGGCGACCGGCGAAGGCGGCGCAGATCAGGTCCAGGCTGGCCGCGTCGTGGTCGAGCATGAACGTCGCCAGCCCGGCCGGCGAGTCGGCGAGCGCCGTCAGCGTCTCCGGACGGGTCGTCATGATCAGCGCGTACGCGGAGTGCTTCCAGAAGAAGTCGATCCGCTCGCAGGCGGCCCGCTCCTCGTCCGAGAGCCCGGCCGGCAGCTCCGCGAGGGGGTTGTTCACGCCGGTGATGCCGCGCTGCAGCAACGCGTCGATGTCCGGCGGCACCACGCAGGGCATGTTGGTATGGATGCCGGCCAGTTCCGGCGGCGCCTGCACGCCGAGCATGTCGGTGATCAGCGCGCCCCAGTCGCCGCCCTGGGCCACGAACCGGGTGTAGCCCAGCCGCCGCATCAGCTCGGTCCAGGCGCGGGCGATGTGCTGCGGGTCCCAGCCGGGCCCGTCCGGCTTGCCGGAGAAGCCGTAGCCGGGCATCGACGGGATGACCAGGTGGAAAGCGTCCGAGGCGCGGCCGCCGTGCGCGGTCGGGTCGGTGAGCGGACCGATGATCTTCAGCTGCTCGATCACCGACCCCGGCCACCCGTGGGTGACGATCAGCGGCAGCGCGTCGTCGTGCCGGGACCGGACGTGGATGAAGTGGATGTCCAGGCCGTCGATCTCGGTGACGAAGTTCGGCAGGTCGTTGAGCCGCGTCTCGACCTTGCGCCAGTCGTACTCGGTCGCCCAGTACCGGGCCAGCGCCTGGCTGGTCTCCAGCGGCACGCCCTGGGACTGGTCGTCCACTGTCTGCCGCTCCGGCCACCGGGTGGCCGCGAGCCGGGTCCGCAGGTCCTGCAGGTCCGCCTCCGGCACGTCGACGCGGAACTCGCGGATGTCGGCGCCGGTACGCGTCGGCGTCAGGGTCTTGACGGCCACGGGCTGTCCTCCTCGGGTCGGGTCAGGGACCGAACGTGAAGACGTACGCGCGGAGACCGGGCCGCTCGGCGCGCAGGGTGAGCCGGTGCTCCCCCGGCGGCGCGCCGTCGACCAGCCGGATCATGGCCGCCCGGTCGGCGACGACCCGGCCGTCCGGGTCCACGTCGGCGCCGCGCGCGTCAGCGGCCGGTTTCCCGTCCAGCAGCACCCGAACCCCGGCCGGTCCCGCCGGTCCGGGGTCGGCCACCAGGTTCACCTCACCGGCGGTGAACGGCAGGACCAGTTCGGCGTCGGCGCCCGCTACCTCGACGTACTCGCCCTCGACCCGCCAGTCGCCGGTGAGCGCGTACGTGCCGGGCACACCCCGGTCGGCGCCCAGATAGGTCTCCGGGGTGATCCCCGCGTACGTGGGCTGCGGGCTCGTCACGAACGCGGTCACCTCCGGGGTGACCGGCGGCAGCGCGGCGCCGGGCGCGGCGGCCTCGATCAGCCGCCGGATCTCCGCCTCCGTCCGGTCGTACTCGCCCTCGCCGACCCAGCGGTCGGCCAGCCGCCCGTCGGCGTCGAAGAGGTACCTGACCGGCCAGGCGTCGTTGCGCAGGGCGCGCCAGAACGTGTAGTCGTCGTCGATGGCGACCGGGTAGGTGAGCCCGTGGTCGCGGACCGCCCGGTCGATATTCTCCGGAAGCCTGCCGAACGCGAACTCCGGCGCGTGGGCGCCGATCACCGTGAGCCCCGCGTCCCGGTAGTCACGATGCCACGCCCGCACGTAGGGGGCGGCGCGGATCCAGTTCACGCAGGTGTACTCCCAGACATCGACCAGGACCACGCGTCCGCGCAGCTCCTCCGGTGTCAACGGCGCGGAGTTCACCCACCGGTGGACGTCGATCGGCGGCAGCCGGGTCGCCACGGCAGGGCCGTCACGCGATGCGCCGGTCATGCGCGGCTCCCTTCCTCGGCGGTCCGTCGGCGGTTACCCGGACGGCACGGCTTCGAACGGCCGCCCGCCGGACCCGCGCGGCGTTTGCCGACGGCCCGGCCGGGTAGGACGCTGCGCCGCCCGAGGGCGGGCCGTGCAGGCGGCGAGGGCGGCGCGGAGGGTCGATGACGGCTGGACCAGGGCGAGCGCAGGCCCCGTCGGGCGAGGTGGTGGAGCTGCGGGTGCACGGCGTCTCCTCGGCCGGCGCCGCCGAGGTGCTGGACCGGCCGCTGGTACGGCAGGTGGCGGGCGACCGCAGCGCCGGCTTCTACCGTCCCCGTCCCGGCCTGTCCGACGAGCGCGGCACGGGCGGCGTGACGCTGGAGGCGTACCGGTGGAGCGACCTGCCCTCCGGCACCGCGCTGCGGACCCTGTCGCTGCTGTTCCTGTTTCCGTTCATGCTGATCAACGTGGCCGTGTGGATGCGGCCGGGGGACGCGCTCGGCGGCGCGGTGGTACGGGCGCTGTGCCGGGTGCTGGGGCTGAGCCTGACCTCGCTGTACGTGCTCGCCGGCGCCGGGGTCGCGCTGGACCTGGTGGCCTGGCAGTGCCTGTCCTCCCCGGCCTGCCTGTCCGACCGCGAATGGCTGTCCTGGCTGGGCGGCCGGCCGGTGGGCCTGCGGCTCGTGGTGCTGGCGCTGGTCCCGTCCGCCGCGGTGAGCCTGCTCTGGTGGGGCGCCCGGCGGCCGGGCCGCTCGTTCACCGCGTTCCGGGCGCCGGAGCGGGCGTCCGCCGGGCCACCGTTGAGCACGATCGGGCAGTGGGACACCGAGCCGCTGATGGGCCGGCTGCGTTCGATCCACATCGCGGCGGCCTTCGCCACCCTCGACGGCAGCCTCCTCGCCGCCCGGGCCGCGCAGGGCGTCCCGCCCGCCGTGGCGGCGCTGCTGGCGGTGACCGGCGCGGTCCTGCTCGCCTGCGTGGTCCTGGTCTGCGTGCCGCCGCTCGTCGACCGGGCGCCCGGCGACCCGCGACGCGACCGGATCGCCCGGACGCTGCGCGCCACCGCGATCGTCCTCACCGTCGCGGTGGCCGGCCACCTGCTGTTCGCCCCTGCCCGCTGGCGTGCCGACGGTGGCCTGCCCGGTTACGGCTCGATCCTGACCTGGCTGCTGGTGACGCACGCCGTGCTGCTGGGCGCGCTGGGCGCCGTGCTGCTCTGGCACCGCCTGCGGGCACGCGGTCACCAGCCGCCCAACGGACTCGGCGCGCTCGTGGTCGCGGCGGCGGCGGGTGGGCTCGCTGTCGCGTACTCCGCCGAACTGGTCCAGCGCGTCGCCGACCTGCTGGACCGGGGCAGGTCCCCGGCGGACGCCCTGCCGGGTCCGGCGCGCGCGTACGACTGGGCGATCTACGGCTTCTTCCGGGCGTTACTGGTCACGCTGGTGGCCGCCGCCGTGGTGGCGCTGGTGTCCCGGCGCGGCCGGCTCCGGGCCGCCCAGGCGGTGGTGGAGCGCGACTTCCCGGCGCCACCGGCCGAGGCGGCGCCCCGGCTGCGGCAGGTCCGGGCGGCGATCGTCCGGGCCCGGTTCACCGACCTGCTGGTGCCGTTGGCGGTCCTGTTCGCGATCATGGCCGGGGCGGGCGCGGCGACCACCGCGATGGCGTTGCTTCGCCCCGACCCGGGTGAGGCGCTGCAACGCCGGACGCACGTACCGGCCGAACTGGTCATGTTCGGCATCGAGGTGGGCGGTGTGGCGCTCTCGGCGGCGGTGCTCGCCGTGGTGGTCGCCGCTGTCTTCGCCTACCGCAGCCCCGGGTTCCGGCGCCACGTCGGCGTGCTCTTCGACCTCGCGACGTTCTGGCCCCGGTCCGCGCACCCGTTCGCGCCGCCCTGCTACGCCGAGCGGGCCGTGCCGGAGCTGGCCCGGCGCATCACGTTCCTGGTGCAGAGCGGCAACGGCGTGCTGCTCGCCGGGTACAGCCACGGCTCGGTGCTGGTCGCCGCCACCGTCCTGCAACTGCCCGCCGAGATCAGCGCGCGGGTCGCGCTGCTCACCTACAGCTCCCCGTTGCGCCGGCTCTACGCCCGGCTGTTCCCCGCCTACGTCGGCGACGAGATGCTGTGCGGCATCGGCGGCCGGGTCGGCTGGCGCTGGCTCAACCTGTGGCGGGACACCGACGCGGTGGGCGGATGGATCTTCTCCCCGCACCGCGCCGACGAACCGGCGGGCGTCACCGGCCCGGCGGCCACGGTGGACCGCCGGCTGCGGGATCCGGACGGCCTGGTCGCCCCGCCCGGGGACAGCGTCCCGCCGCCGATCAAGGGGCACTGGCCGGCCGAGTCCGACCAGGCGTACGGCGCCGCGGTGCGGGATCTGGCCGCCCGCCTGCGCGCCGCCGCGCCGTGACCGACGCGCCGGTCACGGCGCCGGATGGTCCGCCTCGAACCGTTCCCGGGTCAGGAACGCCAGCCGGGCCCGCTTGCCCGGCATGTCGATCTCGTCGCCGAGCGTGAAGCCCTCGATCCGCAGCCGGCGCAGCATCGCGTCGTTTCGCACGTCCGGTTCGAGCACGATCCGTCGCGCGGCCGGGTCGCGCAGCAGGAACCGCATCAGGGCCGGGAAGACGGCGCTGGTCACGCCGCGCGGATACCGCCGGGGCGGATCGAGCAGCAGGTGCGTGCCCACGTCGCCGGGAAGCGCCGGGTACCGCTCGCCGACCGGGTCCGCCTCCGGCTGGTAGGTCTGGAACAGCCCGATCGGCTCGCCGTCGAGCCGGATCAGGTACGCGTGGTGGGTGTCCAGCCCGTCGACGAACGCGTAGATCTCGCGTACCTGGTCGACTGTGTGCGAGCCCATGCCCCAGAACCGGTTGCGGGGCCGGATCACCCAGCCGTGCAGCAGTTCGGCGTCCCGGTCGGGGCGGACCGGCTCCAGCGCCAGCTCGCCGAGGCCGGGGATCCGCTCCAGGTGGATCACGTCGTCTCGTCTCCCGTCAGTGGGCCGGCGGGCACCGGGATCAACGTCCCGGCGGCCCAGTGGGTCAGTTGGTCGGCGAAGTGCGGGTCCCCGGGGCGCCCGGACGCGCCGAACGGGACGACCCAGCGGCTGGCCGCCCGGTCGGTCAGGTCCCACACGTAGCGGGCCACCGGGCCGCGCCAGCAGGCGTCGGAGACGCCCGGCACGCTGGAGGTCGCCAGCACGCAGTCGGTGTCGCCGGACAGCGCCACCCCCTCCCGCATCGCGGTCACCGCGTCGGTGACCGCCGGGGCGACACCCAGGTGCACCGGGTGCAGCAGGTGCCGGCTGCCCCACGCGCCGGGCGCCGGACCGGCGGCCACCTCGGCCAGCGCCTCGGCCGCCGGTTCCGCGAGGTCGAACCCGGCCGCGAGGTGGTCCAGCGCCAGGCCGATCCGGGCCGCCGGGTCGGTCCAGGGGGCGAACAGCTCGTCGAATCCGCACGGCTCGTCCAGGGCACGCAACAGCGGGTGTACGCGCAGCCGCCGGGCCAGAGCCGCCCGCCAGGCCGCGTACGCGCCGGCCTCGGCCGATCCGGCCGCCATCGCGCGGTCCCATCGGCGCAGCCGCCGCAGCAGCGCGCGGGCGGGTTCGTCGAGCCGGCCCGGGTCGAGCCGGTCGAGCAGCCGGTACAGCGGTCCGGCCGGGAGCCGGTCGTCGGTGTGCACTGCGGACGCCTCGGCGCCCTCGGCGAGCAGCGCGCGGATCCGGCGCGCCCGGTGCGGCGGGGCGAAGTCGTCGCCGTGCGCGGCCACGTCGTCGCGGCGGTCGTTGGCGCACACCGTCACGCCGTCGACCGGCTCGTCCACCGGCGGCAGGTAGTCGCCCCGCCACCGGTAGGCCGGCTCCCAGGCCGGCACCGGCTCCCGGCGGCACCGCTCGTCGCGTACCGGGACCAGCCCGGCGACCAGCCGGCGGACGCCGCCCTCGGTGTCGGCGACGAGCACGCTGTTGACCGGCTCGACCCAGTGGCGCAGCGCGTCGGCGACGTCCCCGGCGCGCCGGGCGCGCAGCAGCGGCAGCAGCGCCTCGAAGCCGAGCCGGGCCTCCACCCGGCTCGGGGCGCGAAGCGCGATCGCCTCGCCGGTGACCCGGTCGTGGTCGATCACCGGGCCGCGCGGCGTCTCGATCACCTCGACCGTCTCCGGGTCGCCGCCGCGGACCTCGATCTCCTCGACGTGGTACGAGACCGGGGTCCAGCCGTCGACGTCGCGCGCCAGCACCCGGTCGCCGTCGCGGCGCAGCCGCTCGCGGTAGAGGTCCTGGTAGTCGGCCATCGCGTTGGTGACTGCCCAGGCCACATGCCCGGTGTGGCCGAAGTGCGGCAGGCCCGGTACACCGGGGAAGGCGAGGCCGACCACGTCGAACTCCGGGCAGGCCAGCCGGACCTGCTGGTAGACGCCGGGCAGTTCGAGCAGCCGGTGCGGGTCCCCGGCGATCAGCGGGCCGCGCCCGCTGGCCGGGTCGGCGGGCAGCGCCCAGGCGTTGCTGCCCGCCGACGCCGGTCCCTCCACGGCGAACAGTCCGGCCGCTTCGGGGCCGAGCGTGCGGGCCACGTGCGTGCGCCAGAGCTTGTTCGGGAAGGTGGAGAAGAGCACGTGCTGGACGAGGAACACGCCGAGCGGCGACCAGGGGCGCCAGGGTTCGGGCGCGCTGCCGGTGGCGGCGAACTCGGGCGCGGCGGCGGCGCCCTCGGCGAGTCCGGAGTTGACCCCGTCGACGTACGCCTCGGCCCATCGCCGGGTGTCCGGGTCCAGCCGCTCGTAGCAGCGCCGGGCGGTGTCGTCCAGCCGTACGCGGCGGGCGAACCGGTCCCATGCCAGCTCGGACGGGCCGACGTGGGCGGCCAGGCGGCCCTCGGCGCGCCATCGTTCGACGCTGATCTGCCACGCCCGGTCCGTCGCGGCGACCCGGCCCTGCAGGCGGGCCAGCGCGTCGGCGTCGCCGGCCCACAGCTGGGGCACGCCCCACCTGTCGCGATCCACGCGCGTCACCGTCTTGCCCCGCCCTGGCGCGCCGGGCGGCGATTCCGTTCCACAGTCAACTTAGGATAACCTCCCCTAACCGACGGCGACCTTACCGCGACAGGCGGGAAGCGCCAACCGGCGGTACATCCGGGACAAAGCATCCCGAGTCGCGCTTGCTAGTTAGGTCAGCCTAACCTAACCTGATCGCCGCGGCTCTGGCCGCACGCCCTGTCCGTACGACCGCTGGGAAGTCGCATGAGTTCGATCGGGAGCCCGACCGGCGCCGCGCCCACCGACACCGGCCGCGCCGCCGCCACGGCCCGCGGCCACCTGTTCAACGCCGGCTCGCTCGGGCGGTACCGGGACGTGCTGGCGCGCGGCGTCGACCGGATCGCCCGGCGGGTCGGTGAGGTGGACACGCCGTTCACCGGCGTCACGCCCGACGAGCTGGCGCCGCTCATCGGCGGCATCGACCTCGACCGGCCGCTGGGCGACACCGACGCCGCTCTGGACGAGCTGCACGACGTGTGGCTGCGCGACGCGGTCTGGTTCCACCACCCGCGCTACCTCGCCCACCTCAACTGCCCGGTGGTCATCCCGGCACTGCTCGGCGAGGCGGTGCTCAGCGCGGTGAACTCCTCACTGGACACCTGGGACCAGAGCGCGGGGGCCACGCTGATGGAGCGGCGGCTGATCGAGTGGACGGCCGGGCGGATCGGGCTGGGTCCGACCGCCGACGGCGTGTTCACCAGCGGCGGCACCCAGTCGAACCTCCAGGCCATGCTGCTCGCCCGGGAGGAGGCGTACCGCCGGGCGGTGGGCGGCGCGGCCACCCGGCCCGACCGGCCGCAGGTGCTGTCCCGGCTGCGCGTCATCACCTCCGCGGCCGGGCACTTCAGCGTGCAGAAGGCCGCCAAGCTGCTCGGCCTGGCCGCCGACGCGGTGCTCACCGTGCCCACCGACGCCACCCGCCGGATGCGCGCCGACGAGCTGGCCCGCACGATCGACCGCTGCCACCGCGACGGTGAGGTGGTGATGGCCGTCGTCGCCACCGCCGGCACCACCGACTTCGGCAGCATCGACCCGCTGCCGGAGATCGCCGACATCTGCGCCGACGCGGGCGTCTGGATGCACGTCGACGCCGCGTACGGCTGCGGGCTGCTCGTCTCCCCCACCCGCCGGCACCTGCTCGACGGCATCGAGCGGGCCACCTCGGTGACAGTCGACTACCACAAGTCGTTCTTCCAGCCGGTCAGCTCCAGCGCGCTGCTGGTACGCGACGGCCGGGCACTGCGCCACGCCACCTGGCACGCCGACTACCTCAACCCGGCCCGCGCGGTCGAGCAGGGCATCCCGAACCAGGTCGACAAGAGCATCCAAACGACCCGCCGGTTCGACGCCTGCAAGCTCTGGCTGACCCTGCGGATCATGGGGCCGGACGCGGTCGGCACGCTGTTCGACCAGGTCGTCGACCTCGCCGGGCAGGCGTGGCGGCGCCTCGACGCCGATCCCCGGTTCGAGGTGGCCGCGCCGTCGCAGCTGAGCACAGTGGTCTTCCGCTACCGGCCACCCGGGCTCGCCCCCGACCTGGCCGACGAGGCCAACCTGCACGCCCGCGAGGCGCTGGCCGCCTCCGGCGCCGCCCTGGTCGCCGGCACCAAGGTCGACGGCGCGCACCACCTGAAACTCACGCTGCTCAACCCCGAGACCACTGTGGACGACATCGCCCACGTGCTGGACCTCATCGCCGACCACGCCGCCTGGTACGCCCGGACCGCGACCGCCGCCGAGCTGTCCTGCCCGGTCGGCTGACCCCCGTCGAGGAGAACGAGAACCCCATGTCGACCCACGACTTCATCGCCGTCGGGCTGGGCCCCTACAACCTCGGCCTGGCCTGCCTCACCGCACCGATCAACGACCTCGACGGGCTGTTCCTGGAGGCCCGCGACAGCTTCGACTGGCATCCCGGCATGCTGCTGGAATCCACCCGGCTCCAGACGCCGTTCATCGCCGACCTGGTGACGCTCGCGGACCCCACCTCGCCGTACTCGTTCCTCAGCTACCTGAAGGAGACCGGCCGGCTCTACCCGTTCTACATCCGGGAGAGCTTCTTCCCGCTGCGCGCCGAGTACAACGACTACTGCCGCTGGGCCGCCGCCAAGCTGCCGAACCTGCGCTTCCGGCACGCCGTCACCGCCGTCGAGTACGACGAGACCGACGACCGGTACGTGGTGCGCGCCGACACGCCGGACGGGCCGGTCACCCACCGGGCCCGGCACCTCGTGCTCGGCACCGGCACGCCGCCGTACCTGCCGCCGGCCTGCGCCGGACTCGGCGGTGACCTGATCCACAACTCGCGCTACCTGGAGCACCGGGAAGCGCTGCGGGCCAAGGACAGCATCACGATCGTCGGCAGCGGCCAGAGCGCCGCCGAGATCTACCACGACCTGCTCGGCGACATCGACACGTACGGCTACCAGCTCACCTGGGTTACCCGCTCGCCGCGGTTCTTCCCGCTGGAGTACACCAAGCTGACGCTGGAGATGACCTCGCCGGACTACGTGGACTACTTCCACGCGCTGCCCGAGCCGACCCGCTACGCGCTGGAGGCCGCACAGAAGCCGCTGTTCAAGGGCATCAACGCCGACCTGATCAACGACATCTACGACCTGCTGTACGCCAAGAGCCTGCACGGACCGGCGCCGACCCGCCTGCTGACGAACACCGAGCTGGTCGAGGCGGCGTACGCCGACGGCCGCTACCGGCTCGGACTGCGCCACACCGAGCAGGACCGCGCGTTCACGCTGGAGACCGAAGGGCTGGTGCTGGCCACCGGCTACCACTACCGGGTGCCGGAGTTCCTCGCGCCGGTACGCGACCGGCTGCGCTTCGACACGCACGGCCGCTTCGACGTGGCCCGCAACTACAGCGTCGACCACACCGGCCGCCGGGTGTTCCTGCAGAACGGGGGCACGCACACGCACAGCATCACCTCGCCCGACCTGGGCATGGGCCCGTACCGCAACTCGTGGCTGATCCGGGAGATGACCGGCCGGGAGCACTACCCGGTGGAGAAGACCATCGCGTTCCAGGAGTTCGGCGCGCCCGCCGGAGCGCCGGCATGAGCGAGCGCACGACCACCTTCACCCGCGTCGACGACGCGCTGGGCGAGTTCACGCTGCGCCCGCTGGACCCGGACGCCGACGCGGCGCTGCTGCACCGCTGGGTCACCCATCCCAAGTCCGCGTTCTGGCTGATGCAGGACGCCGACGTGGACGCCGTCGCCGCCGAGTACCGGCGCATCGCCGACCACCCGCACCACGACGCGTACCTCGGGTCGTGGCGCGGCACCCCGGCGTTCCTGGCCGAACGGTACGACCCGGCCCACGTCGAGCTGGCCGGCCTGTACGACCCGGAGCCCGGCGACGTCGGCATGCACTTCCTCTGCGCACCAGCCGACACGCCGGTGCACGGCTTCACCCGCGCCGTCATCACCACGGTGATGGCCTGGCTGTTCGCCGACCCCGCCACCCGCCGCGTGGTGGTCGAGCCGGACGTGCGCAACACCGCAGTGCACGCGCTCAACGCCGCCGTCGGCTTCACGGTCGTCGGTCCGATCCGCAAGCCCGAGAAGGAGGCGCTGCTCAGCGTCTGCACCCGGGACCAGTTCCGGGCCGCCACCGGCGCGCCCGCCACCCAGGAAGGGGCACCGGCGTGAACGCCAGCGCATCAGTGGACCACCTGACCCCCGAGGCGTGGGCGACGGCCAACCGGCTGCTGGTGCGCAAGGCGCTCGCCGAGTTCGCCCACGAACGCCTGATCACCCCCGAGCCCAGCGGCCCCGGCCAGTGGCTCGTCCGCAGCGACGACGGCGCCGTCGAGTACCGGTTCGCCGCGCGGCGGCTGGCGCTGGACCACTGGCAGATCGACCCGGACAGCATCGTGCGCCGCCGCGACGGCGCGGACCTGCCGCCGGACGCCGTGGATCTCTGCGTGGAGCTGCGCGCCGCGCTCGGCCTCACCGACGCGATCCTGCCGGTCTACCTGGAGGAGATCACCTCCACGCTGGCCGGGACCGCGTACAAGCTGGCCAAGCCCGCGGTGAGCGCCGCCGAGCTGGCCGCCGCCGGGTTCCAGGCGATCGAGACCGGCATGACCGAGGGTCATCCCTGCTTCGTGGCGAACAACGGCCGCATCGGCTTCGGCGTGCACGAATACCACGCGTACGCCCCGGAGGCCGCCGCGCCGGTACGGCTGCTCTGGCTCGCCGCGCACCGCGACCACACCACGTTCACCTGCGCCGACGACCTCGACTACGACACGCTGGTGCGGGCCGAGCTGGGCGAGGAGACGCTGGCCGGGTTCACCGCCACGCTCACCGGGCTGGGCCTGGACCCGGCCGACTACCTGCTCGTGCCGGTGCACCCGTGGCAGTGGTGGAACAAGCTCGCCGTCACGTTCGCCGGTGAGGTGGCCGCGCGCCGGCTGGTCTGCCTCGGCGAAGGCCCGGACGAATACCTCGCGCAGCAGTCCATCCGCACCTTCTTCAACGTCAGCGACCCGGCCAAGCACTACGTGAAGACCGCGCTGTCGGTGCTGAACATGGGCTTCATGCGCGGCCTGTCCGCCGCGTACATGGAGGCGACGCCCGCGATCAACGACTGGCTGGCCGGGCTGATCGAGAACGACCCGGTGCTCAAGCGCACCGGCCTGTCGATCATCCGGGAGCGGGCCGCGATCGGTTACCGGCACCGGCAGTACGAGGCGGCGACCGACAGGTACTCCCCGTACCGGAAGATGCTGGCGGCGCTCTGGCGGGAGAGCCCGGTCCCGGCCCTGGAGCCGGGGCGGCGGCTGGCCACCATGGCGTCGTTGCTGCACCTGGACCGCGACGGGCGGTCCCTCGCGGCCGCGCTGATCGACGAGTCCGGGCTGACCCCGGCCGACTGGCTGCGCCGCTACCTGGACGCCTACCTGGTGCCGCTGCTGCACAGCCTGTACGCCTACGACCTGGCGTTCATGCCGCACGGCGAGAACGTCATCCTGGTGTTGCGCGACGGCGTGGTCGAACGGGTCGTCTTCAAGGACATCGCCGAGGAGATCGTGGTGATGGACCCGGACGCGGACCTGCCGGAGCGGGCACGGCGGATCCAGGCCGCGATCCCGGAGGACGAGAAGATCCTGTCCATCTTCACCGACGTTTTCGACTGCTTCCTGCGGCACCTCAGCGCCGCCCTGCACACCCAGGGCGTGCTCGACCAGGACGAGTTCTGGCGTACGGTCGCCGCGTGCGCCACCGGCTACGCCGAGACCGTGCCGCACCTGGCCGACCGGATGCGCCGGCACGACCTGTTCGCGCCGGAGTTCACGCTGTCCTGCCTCAACCGGCTCCAGTTGCGCAACAACCAGCAGATGGTGGACCTGTCCGACCCGTCGGCCGCGTTGCAGTTCGCCGGCACGCTGGTCAACCCGCTCGCCCCGTACGGGCCGCGCGGATGACGAAGCGGGCCGGCGCGCCGTGCGCCGGCCCGCTCCAACGGCGGTGGGGACGATCAGTTCTCCGCGCGACCGGCCCGCCAGTAGCCCATGAACGCCACCGCGCGCCGGTCCATGCCCCGCTCGGTGACCAGGTGCCGGCGCAGCCCGCGGATCACCGCCGCCTCCCCGGCGAGCCAGGCGTAGACCGCCGCGCCGTCGGGCCGTTCCGGCACCTCCCAGAGGATGTCCCGGTCCACGTCCACCTCGGCCAGCGGCGCGGCGCCCGCCGCGACCGGTACGGGCACCAGCCGGCCGGCGAGGCTCGTCACGGCCTGGGTGAGCCGGCTGCCGTGCGGGGCGCCGGCCCGGGGCAGCCAGGTCACGGTGACGCCGGCCGGGGCCCGGCAGGGCAGTTCGTCGCCGGCCTCCGGCACCTCCACGAGCGCGTGCCCGCGCACGTCGGCGGGCAGCCGCTCCAGGATCGCGCAGATCGCCGGCGCGGCGGTCTCGTCGCCGGCCAGCAGCAGCGTCGCGCCGGCCGGCGGCTGGAACTCGACCCCGCCGTGCGGGCCGTCCCACCCGGCATCGGGGCCGACCACAGCGATCCGGTCGCCGAGGCGTGCACGCCGCGCCCAGCGGGTGGCCGGGCCGCCGTCGCCGTGCAGCGCCATGTCCACGTCCACCTCGTACGCCTCGGGGCGGACCGCGCGGACCGTGTAGGTGCGGATCGGGCTGCGCAGCCCGTCCGGCAGCTCACGCCACCGCTGGAACCAGTCCGGCCCGTCGGGCAGCTCCCCGGACGCGCCGTCGACCGGCGGCAGGGCCAGCTTGATCCGCTGGTCGTACCCGTTGTCGGCGAACCGGTCCAGGTCCGGGCCGGTGAGCGTCACGCGCAGGAACGACGGGCCGAGGCGGCGCAGCGCGCGGACCTCGACGGCGAAGACGCGCCAGGGCGCGACGGCCAGGGTGCTGGTCATGCGTTATTCCTCTCACGGCCGGCGGGCGGCGCGTCGGTGAACGGGCTAACGGGCGGCTGCGGCGGCGCGCGAACGCCACAGCAGCCAGACGAAGTACGGAGTGCCGATCAGCGCGGTGACCAGTCCGGCGGGGATCTGGGCGGGCGCGATCACGGTGCGGCCGAGCGTGTCGGCGAGGCTGACCAGGGTGGCGCCGAGCAGCACCGCGACCGGCAGGACGCGGGTGTGCCGCCCGCCGACGAGCGCGCGGGCCGCGTGCGGCGCGACCAGGCCGACGAAGCCGATCACGCCGACCGCCGACACGGCGGTGGCGGTGAGCAGCGCCGCCAGGCCGAGCGCGACCAGCCGGGCCGGTTCCAGGCGCACGCCGAGCACCCGGGGGGTGTCGTCGTCGAGCGCCAGCAGGTCCAGCTCGCGGCGCACGGCGGCCACCAGCGGCAGCGCCAGCAGCAGCGCGATCAGCACCGGCAGGACCTGCGGGGCGGTACGCCCGTAGGTGGAGCCGGACAGCCAGGTCAGCGCCTTGCCGGTGTTCCACGGGTCGGAGGACACCACGATGAACGTGATGATCGCCGTACCGCCCTGCCAGACCGCGAACCCGATCAGCACGAGCCGGTCGGAGTTGAGTCCCCGCCGCCGGGCCAGGCCGTAGACCAGCGCGAACGCGGCGACCGCGCCGAGACCGGCGGCGCCGGACAGCGCGAGCACGCCGGCCATCGGCGCGAACGTCAGCAGCGAGACCGCGCCGATGCCGGCGCCGCCGGTGATGCCGAGGATGCCCGGCTCGGCGAGCGGGTTGCGGCAGACCGCCTGCACTGTGGTGCCGGCCAGGGCCAGCGCGGCGCCGGCCAGCAGCGCCGCGGCGACCCGCGGCCAGCGGGCGTCCAGCACGAAGGTGTACGCCGGTCCGGTGCGGCCCTGCACCCAGTTGACGATGTCGCCGAGCAGCACCCAGGTGTCACCGGCGAGCATGCCGAGCACCAGCGCGGCGGTGACGACGACCGCGCAGACCGCGATGACTGTGGCGACGAAGCCGCGGGAGCGTACGGCGGCGTGACCGCCCGGCGCCTGCCGGGTCGGCCCGGCGTCGCGGTGGCGGCGGGCCAGCCAGATCAGCAGCACCGCGCCGAAGAGCGTCGTCACCACGCCGGTCGGCACGTCGACGCCGGCCTGCCCGCCGAGCACGGCCCGCAGCAGCACGTCGGAGCCGAGCACGATGACCACGCCGACGATGCCGGCCAGCGGCATCAGGACCCGGTGCCGGTGCACCTCGGGCACCCACTTGCCGAGCAGCCGGACGATCACCGGCGCGCCGAGGCCGACGAAGCCGATCGGCCCGGCCATGGTGACCGCCGCGGCGGAGAGCAGCACGGCGAGCAGCACCACTGTCAGCCGGGTGCGGCGTACGTTGAGCCCGAGCACCGTGGCGGTGTCGTCGCCGAGGGCGAGCAGGTCCAGCCGGTGCCCGAGCGCCACGAGCAGCAGCGCGCCGATCCCGATCACGGGGGCGAGCTGGGTGAACGCGACCAGGTCGCCCTGCACGAGCGAGCCGTTGCCCCAGGCGAACAGGCCGATGGTGGACTGCTCGAACAGCAGCAGGAGCAGCATGGTCACCGAGGCCAGCGCCATCGCGGTGGCCGAGCCGGCGAGGATGAGCCGGGTGGTGGCGGCCTGGCCGCCGGCCGAGAGCAGCATGACCAGGGAGGCGGCGGCGAGGCCGCCGCAGAACGCCAGGCCGCCCGAGGGCAGCGCCGGCAGCGCGATCCCGAACGCGGCGGTGGAGACGATCGCCAGGTGCGCGCCCGCGTTCACCGCGAGCGTGTCCGGCGAGGCGAGCGGGTTGCGGGTGGTCGACTGCAGCGCGGCGCCGGCGAAACCGAGCGCGACGCCGACGGCGAGGCCGGTGAGCAGCCGGGGCAGGCGGGAGGCGACAAGGATCCGGGCGGCCTCGTCGTCACCACCGGTGAGCAGCCGGAGCAGGTCCAGCGCCCCCACCGACGACGTGCCCTGGGTGACGTGCACCGCGGTGATCGCGACGAGCAGCGCCGCGGCGAGGGCGAACGCGCCGGCGACCCGGCGGCGCCGGGCGGGCGGCGGCCCGACCGGGGCCGGCCGGGTGGCCGGCCCCGGCGGGGCGGGGGCGGTCATCGCGCTCAAGCCGTGTAGACCTTGACCAGCTCGTCGATGTACTGCTTGGCGGAGAGCGTGCCGCCGAAGGTCCAGATGCCGTTGGGCATCTTGTGCAGCTTGTTCTGCTGGACGAACGGCAGGGAGCGCCAGATCGCGTTGCCGGCGAGGCCGTCGGCGAACACGTCGGTGCCGTCCGAGGCGTTGTAGAAGAAGTGCAGGTCCTGGCTCTTCAGGACGTTCATGCCCTCGACGTCGGTCTGGCCCAGGCCCCACATCTCGTCGGTCTTGCCGGTCCAGGCGTTCTTGAGGCCGAGCTGGATGCCGAGCTGGGAGACGAGCGCGCCCTGGCCGAACATCCGGATCGAGACGGTGCTGCCTTCCTTCCAGCCGTCGGCGATGGCGAACTGCTTACCGGCCGCACCGGCGTCGGCGATCTTCTTCTTGCCGTCGGCGAGCGCGGCGTCGAAGTCGGCGAGCAGCTTGTCCGCCTGCGCGGTGCGCCCGGTGGCGGTGGCGATCATCTTCAGGTCCGAGCGCATCCGGCCGATGTTGTCGGAGGCGTCGCTGCCCTTGGTGACCAGCACCGGGACGTACTTCTCCAGCTGGGTGACGACGGCGGAGCCGCGCTCGGCCTCCATCACCACGAGGTCCGGCTGGAGGGCGACGATGGAGTCGACGCTCGGCTCACCCCGGGTGCCGACGTCCTTGACGCTCGGGTCGAGCGGGGCGGCGGTCACCCAGGTGGCGTACCCCTTGGGGTCGGCCACGCCGACCGGCATCACGCCGAGGCCGACGAGCATCTCGACCTCGCCCCACTCCAGGCCGACGACCTTGGTGGCGGGGCTCTTGAGGGTGATGGTCTTGCCCCGGCTGTCGGTGACGGTGACCGGGCCGGTGGGCGCGGCGTCGGAGGGGGACGGTGCGGCGGCGGGCTCCTCGGTGGTGCCGCAGCCGGCGATCAGCAGCGCGCTCGCCGCGGCGGCGGCGAGCAGGGTCAGGCGGGTACGCAACATCGGTTTCTCTTCTGTGTGCAGGGATCGGTCAGGCGGGGATGCGGGTCGTGTGCCGGCCGACGGGACGTGTGGAGAGCAGGTTGGTGACCGGGTCGACGATCACCTCGACGCGGATGCCGTACGCCTCGGTGAGCGCCGCCTCGGTGAACACCTCGTGCGGCGTGCCGGTGCCGCGGACCCGGCCTTCGTGCAGGAGCACGACCTGGTCGGCGACGGCGGCGGCCTGGTTGAGGTCGTGCAGCACCACACCGACGGCGACGCCGGCGGTGTCCGCGAGCTCGCGCATCAGGTCGAGGATCTCCACCTGGTAGCGCAGGTCCAGGAAGGTGGTGGGCTCGTCGAGCAGCAGGATCGCGGTGTCCTGGGCCAGGCAGGTGGCCAGCCAGACACGTTGCAGCTCGCCGCCGGACAGCTCGTCGACCGGGCGGCCGGCCATGCCGTCGACACCTGTCACGCTCATGGCCCGGTCGATCGCCGCGGGCCCGTCGGTGTCGTTGGCGCGCCACCGCTGCCGGTACGGGTGCCGGCCGTAGCCGACCACGTCGCGCACCGTGACCCCACTCGGGGTGGGGCGGCTCTGCGCCAGCAGCGTGACCCGGCGGGCGAAGTCCCGGGCGGACAGCGCCCGGGCCGGGGTGCCGTCGGCGAGCACGACCTCGCCGTGTTCCAGCGGGTGCAGGCGGGCCAGCCCGCGCAGCAGCGTCGACTTGCCGCTGCCGTTCGGGCCGACCAGCGCGGTCACCGCCGCGGGCCGCAGCGTGATGGCGGCGTCGTGCACCACCGTCTTGCCGTGGTAGCCCAGCCGCAGCTCACTGCCCGTCAGGCCGTCGGCCCGCACCGCTTCGCTCGTCACGCAGGTTAGGCTAACCTAAGACTCGATCATCCTGTCAAGCCGGTCCTTCGGTCGGATCTCCGGCCCCGCGCTCCCCCACCCACCCCGCCCCACCCGGTCGATCATGAAGTTGACGGCCTTGTCGATCTCCGATCCCGCCGCCAACCTCATGATCGACGCAGAGAGGGCGCGGACTGTCAGAGGGAGACGGCGCGGCCGCCGAGGGTCACCGTGAGGCGGCCGTCGGAGGCGAAGGACCAGGCCAGAGCGCCGGAGTACGTGGCGCACCGGGAGCCGTTGGAGCCGGACCAGAACTGGTTCGAGCCGTCCACGTTGCCGACCGTCTTGTCGTTCGACCCGCTGCCGGCGAAGCGGCAGGAGGTGTTGTTCCGGTAGACCGAGGTGCCGGCGTCGAACGAGAAGTTGCGTTCGGTGTTGTCGATGCTCAGGTTGTTCGAGATCGTCATGGTGCCCGGGTTCCGGTTGTACGTGAAGCCGTGCTTGCCGTTGCGGTACGCGATGGTGCGCCGAACGGTGTGGTTGACAGCGATGTCCTCGCCGCCGAGCTTGAAGCCGTTGCGGTCGCCGTTGCCGTTCTGGGTGCCGTTGCTGAGCGTGCCGTTGCTGTACGCGACGGAGTCCTCGATGGTCACCGTGCCGATCGCGCCGGTGTCGGACTTGGTGTAGAGGTCCCACCCGTCGTCGATGTTGTGGTGCGACACCGCGTACCGGAAGACGTTGCCACTGCCCACTGTGAGCTTGGCGGCGAAGCCGTCGGCGTCCTCGCCGTCGGAGTCGGCGTTGTCGTGCGACTCCACGCTGACCATCAGGTTGTTGGCGGGCCACTGGTCGCGGGGCGTGCTGGAGGCGATCCGGGACAGTTGCAGCCCGGTGTCGCGGTTGAAGCGGGTCACCGTCCGCTCGATGACGTTGTTGCTGCCGCCGACGAAGATGCCGTTGTCACCCGCGCGCTCGACCACGAGCCCGCGCACGTGCCAGTACGAGGCGTTGAGCGCCAGTCCCCGGTTGGCCGGGTCCTCGCTCATCGCCGAGAAGCTCAGGATCGGCGTCTCGCCCGGGTAGGCGTACAGGTTCTTGCGGGCGCTCGACGTGCCGTCGTTGCCGGCGGCGACGGTGACCGTCTGGGACAGGTTGTAGGTGCCGCCGCGCAGGTAGATCGTGCCGCCCGCGCCGACGCGGGTGATCGCCGCGGCGATCGTGGTGGGGCTGGCCTGGGTGCCGGCCGCTCCGGCGGTTCCGTTCGGCGCGGCGTAGATCGCCCCGCCCGCCGGCGGCGGCGTGCTGGGCGGCGGTGTGCTCGGGGGCGGGGTGCTGGGCGGGGGCGTGCTGGGCGGCGGGCTGCTCGGCGGCGGTGCGCTGGTCGGCGGCGTGCCGGTGGTGGGGGTGACGCCGCCGGTGCAGGTGACGCCGTTGACCGCGAACGCGGACGGTACCGGGTTGCTGCTGTTGTTCCAGGCGCCGTTGAAGCCGAACGACGTGGTCGCGTTGGTGCCGAGGCTGCCGTTGTAGCTGACGTTGGCGGCCCGCACGGACGCGCCGCTGGCGGTGATCTCGGCGCCCCAGGCCTGACTGACCGTCTGCCCGGCGGCGAAGGTCCAGGTGACGGCCCAGCCGTTGAGCGGGTCGCCGAGGTTGGTCAGGTTGACGTTGGCGGTGAAGCCGCCGCCCCACTGCGCCGTGACGGCGTAGTCGACGCGGCAGCCGGCGGCGGCCTGGGCGGCGGTCGCGCCGACGGCCAGGCCGGACGCGGCGAGCGCCGCCGTCGCCGCGGCCGAGGTCCACAACACCGTACGGCGGTGTCGGTTGATCATGCTGCTCTCCTCCGGGTGGTGGTGCAGTGCCCGCGCCGCAACCGGCACCGATGCCCGGTCGGTGTCAGGGGCGGGCCTTGTCGCCCGGACGTCCGCGTCATCACGGACGAACGCTCACGTCTCCCGCACAGTAAGCGCTTTCAGCGCAGCCTAACGACAGACGTCGATGCGGTCAAACATCCGGCGCACTGAACGATCTCGCGCCTCGGTCCGTATCCACTGCCGACGGGAACATCGGCCCGAACCGCGATGCCGGAGCGGACACGAGCACGATTCCTCCAGTCGTCACTTCGCACCGCGGAGGCGGCGCGGCAGCGGCCGCACCCCTCCCGGTCAACCAGAGGAGAGGTGCATGGCCAGGGGTACGCGCAAGACCGCGATCCTGAAGCTCGGCGGGGTGGGCGCTCTCGCGGCGCTGTTGTTCGCCGGTGGGCTGCAACTGGCGTCGGCGGGCGAGAACAACCGCCCGGCCACCACTGCCGCCGCGCAGACCGTGAACTGCCCGACGGTACGCGACAAGCTGCCCGCCGTACCGGCGGCGGCATCGGCGCAGGTGGAGCGGGAACTGGCCAACCTGGACCAGGAGATCGCCCGGCAGAACGAGCGGCTGGCCCGGCAGGCGGTACGCCCCGAGGGCGGACCGGCGTTCATCGACAACGCCATCCTCGGCCCGCTGCGCAGCAAGCGCGTCGCCGTGCTCGACCGCATCGAGATCGCGTTCAACCGGATCGGCGCGCAGCGGCCGAACCTGGACGCGCTGGCGGCCTGCTCGCTGAACGCGCCGGGCGTGCCGAGCGCCGTCAACGGCGGCGCCGGCCAGAACGCCGGCGGCCAGAACGGCAACGCGGGCGGTCAGAACGGCAACAACGGGGGCCAGAACGGGAACGCCGGGGGCCAGAACGGGAACGCGGGCGGACAGGCCCGGACGGTCAACTGCCCGCGCGTCGCGCTGCCCGCCGTCCCGGCGACGGCCGCCGGCCAGGTGCAGGCCGAACTGGCCACGCTGGACAAGCAGATCGCCGAGGCCAACGCCCGCCTCGCCCAGCTCGCGGTACGCCCCGAAGGCGGACCGGCGTTCATCGACAACGCGATCCTCGGGCCGCTGCGCAGCAAGCGCGTCGCGGCGCTCGACCGCATCGAGATCGCGTTCAACCGGGTCGGCGCGCAGCGCCCGAACCTGGACGCGCTGGCCACCTGCGGCCTGAACTGAACGCCCGGTCGCGGCCCGGCGGCGCGCATCCCGCCGGGCCGCGACCAGGGTTCACAGCGGTCCGAGGACGTCGGCCGGGTCGGCGTCCAGCGCCAGCGTCTCCAGCACTGTCAGAAGCTGCCGCTCCTCGTACCGGAAGTGCGACTCCATGATCGCCGCCACGCCCTCCAGGTGCCGGGTCAGCTCGTCGGGCGGGGCGTCGCGGGCCACCGCCGCGCTCAGCCCGGACAGCAGGTACCCGATCATCGAGTGGTCCTGCCGCAACCGGTCCAGCGTCTCGCGCAACTCGGGATGCCGCGTCGCGATCGCCGGGAAGAGGCTGTGGTCCTCGCCCTCGTGATGCGCGGTGAGGGCCGCGCAGAACCCGTGGCAGAACAGCAGCAGGTCCCGCGTCGCGGGCCGCGCCGGCTCACCGGCGGCGAGCGCCTGCCGGGTCACCTCCAACGCCTCGCGCAGCCGCTCGTGGACGGCGCGCATCTCTCGGCTCCAGGCCACCAGCCTGGTCTGTTCGCCCTCAGCCATGAGGAGAGGGCGAAGGGACGACGAGTGTCATCGTCGTGCTCCCTCCGGTCCGGCGCCTCCATGCCTGACACGGTCTGCCACCGGCACGCGACGCTGCGCGGAGCCTAACCGGCGGCACCGGCCCCATCAAGTAGTGCCAGCGCTACCCCGGTTCGGGCAGCAGGCGGTATGGAACGTGCAGCCCGATTCTCCGAGGCTTGAGGCCGTACCCGTTCACCTCCGTCGAGGAGTTCCCATGACCCGCCGTACCTTCCCGGTCGCAGTCGGCGCCACGGCCCTGCTGACCGTCGCCGCGCTGGGTGTGCCCGCCGCGTCCGCCGCGACCACCGATGCCCGGCGTCCCGCCGGCGACGCCGTCCAGACGCGACTGGACGGCCTGGTCGCCGAGCACGGCTTCCCCGGGGCACTGGCCTCCGTACGCCGCGACGGCCGGGTGCGCGACTACACCGCGGGGGTCGGCGACCTGCGCACCGGCGCCGGGATCCCCCGCGACGCCCGGGTGCGGATCGGCAGCAACACCAAGACGTTCACCGCCGTGGTCGTCCTCCAGCTCGTCGGCGAGGGCCGGATCGAGCTGGACGCCACCGTCGAGCGCTACCTGCCCGGCATGGTGCGCGCGAACGGCAACGACGGGCGGCGGATCACCGTACGCCAGCTGCTGCAGCAGACCAGCGGCCTGCCTGACTACGACGAGGTCGTGTTCAGCGAGGCGCAGGATCTGGTGGACCGCCGCAGCGACTACTTCGACCCGCGCCGGCTGCTGGACGAGGCGCTCACCCAGTCGCGGCGCTTCCCGCCGGGTCAGAAGTGGGAGTACAGCAACACCAACTTCGTGCTGGCCGGGCTGATCATCGAGCGGGTCACCAAGCGTCCGGTGGGTGAGGAGATCACCCGGCGGATCATCGAGCCGCTGCGGCTGCGTGACACGTACTGGCCGCAGACCGGCGAGCAGGACCTGCCGGGGCGTCTGCCGCGCGGATACGTGGCGGTGGAGCCGGGCGCGCCGTGGGTCGACGTGACCCGGATGGACCCGTCGCTGGGCTGGGCCGCCGGTCAGCTCGTCTCGACGCCGTCGGACCTGCGGGCGTTCTTCGAGGCGCTGCTGGCGGGCAAGCTGCTCAAGCCCGCTCAGCAGGCGGCCCTGACGCGCACGGTGCCGGCACCCGACTTCGAGCCCACCGGGGTGTGGGAGTACGGCCTGGGCATCGCCCGGCACGAGCTGCCCTGCGGCGGCCACGCCTGGGGACACGGCGGCGACATCCAGGGCTTCCAGACCCGCAACCTGGCCACCACGGACGGGCGCAGCGCCGTGGTCGCGGTGACCGCGCTGCCGACCAGCCTGGAGATGTTGGAGGCGGTCACCAGCACCGTCGACGCGGCCCTGTGCGGCACCGGCCGCTGATCCGGACCACAGCCGCCTGCGCGCCGCCTCCCCGGTGAGGCGGCGCGCCTGCGTTGCGTGGTCTACCGCCGGCCGTCGAGGTAGCGCAGCACGGCGGTGACCCGGCGGTCGGCGCGGTCGTCCGGCGGCAGGCCGAGCTTCGCGAAGATGCTGCGGATGTGCTTGTGCACCGCGCCGTCGGTGACGAACAACCGCTCGGCGATCGCGCCGTTGCCCAGCCCTTCGGCCATCAGCGCCAGCACCTCGTGCTCGCGCGGCGACAGCTCGGCCAGCGCCGTGTCCGGCCGCCGGTTGCGGGCCAGCAGCTGCCCGACCACCTCCGGATCGATCACGCTGCCACCGCCCGCGACCCGGTGCAGCGCCGCGAGGAACTCCTCGACCCGTCCGACCCGCTCCTTGAGCAGATAGCCGAGCCCGGACGCGCCGACCGCGAACAGCTCGGTGGCGAACGCCTGCTCGACGTACGCCGACAGGACCAGCACCGCGAGGCCCGGCCGGCGGCGGCGGGCCTCGACCGCGGCGACGATGCCCTCGTCGGTGTGGGTGGGCGGCATCCGCACGTCGACGATCGCCACGTCCGGCCGGTGTTCGTCCACAGCGGCCAGGAACTCCCCCGGCGTGCCGGCGGTGGCCACCACGTCCAGGTCCTCGGCGCGCAGCAGCAGCGCCAGCCCTTCGCGCAGCAGCGCGTCGTCCTCGGCGATCACAATCCGCATGGCAGCTCCACGTGCATCCTCGTCGGCCCTCCCGGTGGGCTCGTCAGCGTCATCCGCCCGTCGTACGCCTCGACCCGGCGGCGGATGCCGGTCAGCCCCGAGCCGCGCGTCTCGTCGGCGTCCCCGCGCCCGTCGTCGGTGATCGTCACCAGCAGCCGGTCCCGTTCCCGGCGCACGACGACCTCGACGCCGTTCGCGCCGCTGTGCCGGACCACGTTGGTCAGCGCCTCGGCCACCACGAAGTACGCGGTGGCCTCCACCGACGCCGCGCAGCGCACGTCGACGTCCACCGACAGGCGGCACGGCACCGCGCACTCCGCCGCGAGCCCGGCGAGCGCCCCGGCCAGCCCTCGGTCGCCGAGCACCGGCGGCAGGATGCCGCGCACCACCGTACGCAGCTCGCCGAGCGCCTGCTCGGCCGCGTTCTGCGCGCGTTCCAGGATCTCGTCGGCGCGGTCCGGGTCGCGGCGCACCGCCCGCCGTGCGGCGCCGAGCAGCACGTTCACCGCGACCAGCCGGTTCTGGGTGCCGTCGTGCAGCGAGCGCTCGATGCGGCGCAGTTCCACCGCGTGCGCGTCGAGCGCCGCGGCCCGGGTGGCGGTGAGTTCGGCGACCCGCAGCGACAGGTCGAACCCGGGTGGCGGGGGCAGCAGCCGGCGGCCCGGCCGGGCTTGGAGCCGCGCCAGCGCCGGGCCGCTCGCGACCGCGATGACCAGCCATCCCACCCCGAGCAGGGCGACAGCGAGCGCGTCGCCGAGCCCGTCGATGTGCCACCACCAGATCCCGGGCGCGCCGGGCCCCGGCGTCACCAGCCGGTACCAGAGCGGGAACGTGATGTCCTGCACGGCGTAGATCGGCAGCGTGAGCGCGAGCAGCCCGGCGCCGAAGCCCACGGTGCCGTGGGTGGCCACCCATCTCAGCTCCCGCCGCACGACCGGGTCACGCAGCGCCGTGCGCAGCCCGGCCGGCACCGGCCCGGGCTCCGGGATCGGCGGCCCCCACCGGGACAGCCGGGCGCGCTCGCGGTCGGCCGCCGACCGCACGGCCTGGAGCAGTCCGGGTACGAGCAGCAGTCCGACTCCGCCGACGCAGGCCGCCGCGACGACGACCGCCCCGAGCAGCGTGCCCAGGGCCAGCACCGCGGTGCCCAGCCCGCCGACGAGGTGCTCCAGCGCGTCCACCGAGGCACGGACCCGCCTACGCACGTGTTCCATCGCGGCCCCACCCCCGGGCGACACGATAGGTCACCGCGGTCACGGTCCGGCAGCCCAGGGCGCGGAAAGTACAGCCTGCTGTACCAGGACTGTCGTGCTGGCGGGATCGTTCCCGACCGGCCGGCTCCCTAGTGTCGGTCGTAGAAGAAATCACCGAGGAGGCAGCCGTGAACGACCTGGACCGTACCGCCGAGACCGCCGCCGCCCCGACGTCCGTCACCCGGATGCGCCCGCTGCTCTGGCTGGTGCTCATCGTGAGCGTGGCCGCGAACGTGGTGCTGTCGAGCGTCGTCGGCAACCCGTGGGCCGGCTCCGCCTTCGGCGCGCTTGCGCTGCTGAGCGGGGGGACCCTCGCCGTCAACCACTACCGCAACCGCTGACCCAGTCGCCGGCCGCGCGCCGGCGCCGGACAGCCGGGCAGGGCGGGCCGTGACGACGACGGCCCGCCCTGCGGCGTTCGCGCCGCAGGTGAGCGTGCGGCGGGTGCGTTAACGCTGCGAATCGATTGACAGCCAGCTATATGAACGCCAGGCTAGGGGACGTTGTTAGCGTTAACGCGGCCGTCATCTCCACCGCAGAGAAAGGCCCCCGTCGTGCCCCTGACCCGACGCGCGTTCACAGTCGGCGCCCTGTCCGCGGCTGCCGCCGCCTCCGGCGCGCTCAGCCTGCCCCGCGGCGCGCTCGCGGCGGCGAACACCGCCTACGCGATGGCCTACTTCACCGAGACGCCGAACGGCCTCGGCGCCGACTACGGCCTGCACCTGGCGGTCAGCCGGGACGGGCTGAACTGGACGCCGCTGAACCAGAACAACCCGGTGGTCACCCCGACCGCCGGGCAGCTCGGCCTGCGCGACCCGTTCGTGCTGCGCAGGACCGACGGCACCTTCGTGGTGCTGGCCACCGACCTCAAGGGCACCAACTGGGGGCTGACCAGCCAGTACCTGCACGTGTGGGACTCGGCCGACCTGACCGCGTTCACCGGCTACCGGCGCATCCGGATGCACACGCTCGACACCCACACCTGGGCGCCGACCGCGTTCTGGGACGCCGCCCGCGGCCAGTACGCCATCGTCTACTCCGCCAACAACGGCCGGGACGTGTTCCTGGTCAACTACACCAGCGACTTCCGCACCGTCAGCGCACCGCAGGTCTACTTCAGCCCCGCCTTCGGCGTGCTCGACGGCGACGTGGTGGTCGACGGCGGCACCACGTACCTCTACTACAAGAACCTCGACGACGGATACCTCTACGGCGCCCGCTCCACCACTGCCGCGCCGAACAGCTTCACCACGTACACCAGCGGACTGCGGCAGGGCAACGCGATCGAGGCGCCGCTGCTGCTGCGCACCAACGAGGGCGGCTGGCGGCTGTGGGGCGACTCGTTCAGCCCGGTCAACAACGACTACTACGCCTGGTCCACGACGACCATCTCCGGCAACTCGTGGACGCCACTGAACCAGCGGGACTACACCCCGCCGCTGAACTCCAAACACGGCTCGATGATCGGCATCACCGACGGCGAGTACGCCGCGATGGTCAACCGCTGGGGCACGCCGAACTGGGTCCGGCTCAAGTCGTCGAACCTGCCCGACCGCTACGTCCGGCACGCCGACCGGGTCGCCCGCGTCGACGCGTACCCGTTCGACCCGTACCAGGACCAGATGTGGCGGATGGTCCCCGGCCTGGCCGACGCTACCGGCGTCTCGTTCGAGTCGGTCAACTACCCCGGCAACTACCTGCGGCACTACGACTACGCGGTCCGGCTCGACCCGAACGACGGCACCGCCACGTTCCGCGCCGACGCCACCTTCCACCGCACCGCAGGCCTGGCCGACGCCACCTGGTCGTCGTTCCGCTCGTACAACTACCCCACCCGCTACCTGCGGCACTACGACTACCGGCTGCGCATCGACCCGCTCGGCGCCGGATCCCCCGCGCTCGACCGGCAGGACGCCACCTTCCGGGTCACCGCGTAACCGTCCCCCACCACCACCGTCCCCGCCACGGAGGCCGTCCATGCCCGCTCCCCTGGTGAACCGCCGATTCCTGCTCCGCGCCACCGGCGCCACCGCCGTCGCGGCCACCGCCGGCGCCGCCGCCGGGTCCGTCACCGCAGGCGGTACGGCGCACGCCGCGCTGCCACCGGCCCGCCCCGACATCGGCGTGTCCGCGTACGCCTTCGACCCGGGCCAGGTCCGGCTGACCGCGAGCCGGTGGCAGGACAACCAGAACCGCACGGTGGCCTACCTGCGCTTCGTGGACGTCAACCGGCTGCTCTACAACTTCCGGGCCAACCATCGCCTGTCCACCGGCGGCGCCGCCGCCAACGGCGGCTGGGACGCGCCGAACTTCCCGTTCCGCACCCACATGCAGGGTCACTTCCTGACCGCCTGGGCGCAGGCGTGGGCGGTGCTCGGCGACACCACCTGCCGGGACAAGGCGCTCACCATGGTCGCCGAGCTGGCCCGCTGCCAGGCCAACAACGGCGCGGCCGGGTTCAGCACCGGCTACCTGTCCGGCTTCCCGGAGTCCGACTTCACCGCGCTGGAGGCCCGGACGCTCAGCAACGGCAACGTCCCCTACTACTGCATCCACAAGACGCTGGCCGGACTGCTGGACGTGTGGCGGCTGATCGGCAGCACCCAGGCCCGGGACGTGCTGCTGGCGCTGGCCGGCTGGGTCGACCAGCGCACCGGCCGGCTCACCTCGGCCCAGATGCAGGCCATGCTCGGCACCGAGTTCGGCGGCATGAACGCGGTGCTGACCGACCTCTACCAGCAGACCGGCGACGGGCGGTGGCTCACCGTCGCGCAGCGGTTCGACCACGCCGCGGTGTTCAACCCGCTCGCCGCCAATTCCGACCAGCTCAACGGGCTGCACGCCAACACGCAGGTGCCCAAGTGGATCGGCGCGGCCCGGGAGTACAAGGCCACCGGCGCCACCCGCTACCGCGACATCGCCACCAACGCGTGGGCCATCACCGTCGGCGCGCACACGTACGCCATCGGCGGCAACAGCCAGGCCGAGCACTTCCGCGCCCCGAACGCGATCGCCGGCTACCTGCGCAACGACACCTGCGAGGCGTGCAACACGTACAACATGCTCAAGCTCACGCGGGAACTGTGGCAGCTCGACCCGGACCGGGTCGCGTACGCCGACTTCTACGAGCGCGCGCTGCTCAACCACATGATCGGCCAGCAGAACCCGGCCGACGCGCACGGCCACGTCACCTACTTCACCCCGCTCAACCCGGGCGGGCGGCGCGGTGTCGGCCCGGCGTGGGGCGGCGGCACGTGGAGCACCGACTACAACTCCTTCTGGTGCTGCCAGGGCACCGGGCTGGAGACCAACACCACGCTCGCCGACGGGATCTACTTCCACAACGGCACCACGCTGACCGTCAACCTGTTCATGCCCTCGGTGCTGACCTGGAGCCAGCGCGGTATCACCGTCACCCAGGCCACCTCGTACCCGGTCGGCGACACCACGACGCTGACCGTGACCGGCTCGGTGAGCGGGTCGTGGACGATGCGGATCCGGATCCCGGCGTGGACCAGCGGGGCGAGCGTCAGCGTCAACGGCGTCGCCGCGGGCATCGCCACCACGCCCGGCAGCTACGCCGTCCTGACCCGCGACTGGACCTCCGGCGACACGGTCACGGTCCGGCTGCCGATGCGCGTGGCGACGGTGGCGGCCAACGACGACGCCGCGGTCGCCGCCGTCACGTACGGGCCGGTGGTGCTCTCCGGCAACTACGGCAACACCACGCTGAGCGCCCTGCCGACGCTGGACCCCGCCTCGGTCACCCGGACCGGCACGGGCAGTCTCGCCTTCACCGCCCGTGCCGACGGCGCCACCGTCAACCTCGGCCCGTTCTACGACGCCCACGGCCACAACTACACGGTCTACTGGCGCGTCGGCGCGGGCGGCGGCGGTGGCGAGGCGAGTTTCCGGCTGGCGAACGCGGCGAGCGGCCTGGTGCTCGGCATCCAGAACATGTCCACCGCCGACGGCGGCCTCGCTCTGCAGTGGGGCGACACCGGCACCGCCGACCACGACTGGCAGCTCGTCGTCGACGGGTCGGCGCTGCGGTTGCGCAACGTCAACAGCGGCAAGGTGCTGGGCGTGGAGAACATGTCCACCGCCGACGGCGCGCGGATCCTGCAATGGGCGGACAACGGCACCGCCGACCATCTCTGGACCGTTGTCGACGTCGGCGACGGCAGCCACAAGCTGCGCAACGTGCACACCGGCAAGCTGCTCGGCATCTCCGGCGGCTCGACCGCCCAGGGCGCGTTCGCCGTGCAGGACCCGGACAACGGCAGTCTGGACAACCAGTGGCGGTTCCTGCCCAACGGGGCGCGGCGGATCCAGAACCTCGGCAGCGGGCTGGTGCTCGGCGTGCAGAACATGTCCACCGCCGACGGTGGGCTGGTCATCCAGTGGGGTGACACCGGCACCGCCGACCACCTCTGGACCGCGCTCGTGGACACCGGCGGCTACCTGCGGCTGCGCAACGGCAACAGCGGCAAGGTGCTGGGCGTCGAGGGCGGCTCGACAGCGGCCAGCGCCCGGATCGTCCAGTGGGCCGACAACGGCACCGCCGACCACAGGTGGCGGCTGCGTCACGGCGGCGGCGGATGGTTCCGGATCCAGTGCGCGAACGGGGGCCGTGTCCTCGGCCTCAGCGGCGGCTCCGCGGCCCAGGGCGCGCAGGCGGTCCTCGCCGACGACACCGGCGCAGCCCACCAGCGCTGGCGCTTCCTCTGACGCACCCCGCCCCAGCTCGCCGATCTTGCACTATCGGACCCTGCGAAGTTCGCCAACCGGACACCCTGGGGGCCCGAAGTGCAAGATCGGCGAGGGGGTTGGGCGCGGCGTGCGCGGGTGGGGTCAGCGGGTGGGGGGTGGGCCTACGCTGCGGCGCCGGACCAGCGTCGGGGCGATGGTCTGGCGCAGCGGGCCGGCCGACTCCGACTCGATCTGGG
Source organism: Micromonospora sp. TSRI0369 (assembly GCF_001905625.1). Classification (NCBI taxonomy): domain Bacteria; kingdom Bacillati; phylum Actinomycetota; class Actinomycetes; order Micromonosporales; family Micromonosporaceae; genus Micromonospora; species Micromonospora sp. TSRI0369. The sequence continues at coordinate 482,235 of NZ_LIVU01000003.1, read as the reverse complement.
CCAGCAGCAGGTCGAGGCTGGCCGCGGCCACCGCCGTGAAGTCGGGCCGCACCGTGGTCAGCGGCGGGATGAAGTACGCCGCCTCGGGCACGTCGTCGAACCCGACGACGCTGATGTCGTCCGGTACGCGGCGGCCGTGCTCGTGCAGCGCGCGCAGCACGCCGAGCGCCAGGTGGTCGTTCGCCGTGAAGACCGCGGTGACCTCCGGCATCCGGGCCAGCATCTGCCCGCACCGGTAGCCCGCGGCAGCGGACCAGTCCGCCGGGACCAGCGGGGGGATCTCGGCGCCCGCCTGCCGCAGCGCCTCGCGCCACCCCTCTATCCGGCCGGCGCTGTCGAACCAGTCCGACGGGCCGGACACGTGCCAGACGGTGCGGTGCCCGGCGGCGAGGAGGTGCTCGGTGGCGGCCTTGGCGCCGGCGACCTGGTCGACGGTGACCAGCGGGATGGGCCGCCGGGGATCGCCGTCGACGGTCACCAGCGGCACGTCCTGGGGCAGCCGTTCGAGCGCCTCCCCGGCGGACTCGACCGGCGCGATCACCACTATGCCGGCGACCCGGTGGGCCAGGTGCCGCTCCACCGCCGCAGAGATGGAGCGGTGGTCGAGGTCGCGGACACTGCCGATGCTCACCGCGAAACCGGCCTCGGCGGCGGTCTGTTCCAGCGCGGCCAGCAGCGACGCCGGGCCGTACAGCGTGGTGTTCTGGGCGACCACGCCGATCACCTGGGATCGACCGGTCACCAGCGCGCGGGCCGCGCGGTTGGGCCGGTAGCCGAGCTCGGTGATGGCGGCCTGGACCCGCAGCCGGGTCTGTTCACGCACGTTGGGATGCCCGTTGAGGACCCGGGAGACCGTCTGGTGCGAAACCCCGGCGAGGCGAGCCACGTCCGTCATCGCAGGACCGCGCACGGCCACCTCACTTTCGCCACTGCCCGCGGCGGCCGCACCCGGTCGATCTCGACCGGACCGTCCCGGGTGGCGACAGTCTACGCCAGCGGTCCCCTCGGTATCCGCACCGCCGATCGACCGTTCCCACCGTGGCGCGCCGATATCGCGGAATCGACAGGCGGCTCATTCCCTTCCGTTACGCAGTGGCACGAACAGGCAGCTCGGAGCGGGTGGAATTGGGCCCGGGGTGCGGCATTTCCGGCGATTGCCGGAGCCGCACCCCGGGCTATTGAAGATGTGTCAACGGCCGCGAATAGTGACCGTTGTCACGGTGTCGTCAGCGAGAACTGCCGCACCGTCACCGCGCCGCCCAGGGATTGGGTGGCGTAGTTGAAGAAGCCGAACCGGTAGCCCATGAAGAACTGCCACGCGTTGTTGAGCGTCAGCGCGTTGCCCAGCGACACGAAGTTCACCCCGTCGGTGCTGTAGGAGAACCGCGCCTGCCGCCCGGAGCCGGGCCGGATGTCGGCGTTCGCGCGCAGCCAGATCCGCCCGCCGGACACCGCCGCGCTGGCGATCTCCGTCCCGGTGCTCGTGGTGTTCCAGTTCGAGCCCATGGTCAGGCCGTTGGTCATCACCACCCGGGTCGCGCCGTTGTCCCGCCGTACGCCGATCCAGGCCGAGCTGTCCCGCAGCATCGCCAGGCCGGCCCGGTCACCGTCGCGCATGGTCGAGTAGTCCAGCTCGATGGTGCCGGTCGAGGTCGGACCCTGGATGCGGTGGGTGAGCGTGTTGCGGGCCCGGTACAGGTCGTTCGTGACGGTGGCGGTCTGCAACCGCAGGCCGTTGTTCACCGACCACCTGCTGTTGTCCGGGTTGTGGTTCCACTCGTACTGCACGCCGAGCGTGGTGCCGGAGAACGTGTCGGTGCCGGTGAGCGGCTTGACCGGACGGGTCGGCAACGGGTTCGGGTAGCTGGCGCCCCAGGCCCCGTTGACGGTCTGCACCTGCGGCCAGCCGTCGGAGGTCCAGGTGATCGGCGCCAGGGTCGGCATCCGGCCACCGGGGTACGCGTCGGTGAAGGCCATGTAGTACCAGGCGCCGGTCTGCGTCTGCACCAGCCCGCCCTGGTGCGGCACACCGCCACCGGAGATCGGGCCGGGCAGGTTCAGCAGCACCTGCCGCTGCTCGTACGGGCCGAACGGACCGTTCGTGGACTTCAGCACGTACTGGCCGTTGGCCGGGCGGGTCAGCCAGATGTAGTACGCGCCGTTGCGCTTGTAGAAGCGCGCGCCCTCCAGCGTGCCGATGCTCGACGGCGTCTGGTAGACCTGCTGGGCCCGCACCTGGCTGCGCCCGTCGGCGGAGAGCTGGGCCACGCTGATCGTGCCGTTGCCGTACGCGACGTACATGGTGTCGTTGTCGTCGATCAGCATGCCGGCGTCGTAGTAGCAGTTGGGGATGGTGGCGAGGCGGCTCCACGCGCCGTCCACGGCGGCGGCGGTGTAGATGTGGGTCTGCGCGAAGTCGATGCACCCGGCCCAGTAGAACGTGCGGTTGCTCGGCCGGTAGTTGAGCGTCGACGCCCAGATGCCGTCCACGTACGCCTGCTCGCTGCCGCTCAGGTCGTACTTGGTGCCGAACTCCAGCCGCGGCACCGAGTGCCCGGCGAACTCCCAGTTCACCAGGTCCCAGGAGCGCAGCACCGGCGCGCCCGGCGAGTAGTGCATGGTCGAGGCGGACATGTAGTAGACGTCGCCGACCCGGATGATGTCGACGTCGGCGAAGTCCTGCCAGACCGCCGGGTTGGTGAAGTTGCCGCTCGGCGTGCCCGGGTCACCCGGGTTGTCGCCGACCCGCACCAGCTGCCACTGCTGGTTCGCGCCGTTCCAGTCGTCGTACTGGACGATGTTGCCGCCGTCGGCGGTGGAGGCGTTCTGCACCTCCATCACCTTGTTCGAGTTCCGGTTGATCAGACGGACGTACCCGCTGTCGGAGTCGGCCAGCCGGAACTGCTGGTTGGTGCCGCCGTGGTCGGTCCACTGGACCACCGCGGCGCCGTTGGCGGTGGACGCGCCGGTCACGTCCAGCACCTTGCCGGAGTGCCGGGAGCGCAGCCGGTAGTAGCCACCGCCGGAGTCCACGAACTGCCACTGCTGCCAGGCGCCGTCGTTGCGCGTCCACTGGGTGATCCGCGCACCGTCGTTCGTCGCCTGGTTGTACAGGTCCAGCGCCTTGCCGCTGTTGCGGTTCACCAGCACGTAGTACGCGCCGGTGTCCACAGTGGCCGCGGAGACGGGGGCGGGCACGGCGCCCACCACCACGCCACCGACCAGCAGCGCCACCACCCCGGCCAGCAGCCGGGACAGGCGTCCACGTCCACGGGACAGTCGAGCCGTCACCATGATCCTCCTTCGTCGACCGGAGCCCGGGCACGGCGACGCGCGCCGACGATGTCGGCGTTATCGCTAACAGCGATGCCCACCCAGGCGGGAGTCGGATCCCTGGCAACTGCGGCGCAGATCGCGCCCGGAACGGCCCGCGAGCGGTGCCGGTGACCCTATCCATCGACTGTGAGCGATAACATGCCGTTCGTCAAGGCGTAACACGAGCCGCCCGCCGCGCGGGCGGCGCGGCGGGCGGGCGGGCCGGCGTGGCGGGCGGCGAGTGCTCAGAAGCCCCGGGCGAGCCGGTAGTACGCCTGGTTCCAGCGCAGCTCGTCGGCGAAGCGGTGCGGGCGCGTGTCGGCGTCGATGACCACCAGCTCGGTCCGGGCCATCGCGGCCAGGTCGCGCAGCTCCTCCACGCCGACGGCCTGGGAGAGCACGGTGTGGTGCGGGGCGCCAGCGGTGATCCATGCCTCCGCCGAGCCGGCCAGGTCGGGCTGTGGACGCCAGACCGCGCGGGCCACCGGCAGCCGGCGCAGCGGGTGCGGCGGCGGCACCACGTCCACCGTGTTGGCGACCAGCCGGAACCGCTCCCCCATGTCCGCCATGCCCAGCACCACGGCCGGGCCGGGCGCGGCGTCGAAGACCAGGCGCACCGGGTCCTCCCGCCCGCCGATGCTCAGCGGGTGCACCTCCGCGCTCGGCACGTCGGCGGCGATGCTCGGGCACACCTCCAGCATGTGCGCGCCGAGGATCAGCTCCTGGCCGAACGTCAGGTCGTAGGTGTAGTCCTCCATGAACGAGGTGCCGCCGGGCACGCCGACGGCCATCGCCTTGAGCGTGTGCACCAGCACCGAGGTCTTCCAGTCGCCCTCGCCGCCGAAGCCGTAGCCGTCTGCCATCAGGCGCTGCACCGCGATGCCGGGAAGCTGGCGCAGCCCGCCGAGGTCCTCGAAGTTCGTGGTGAACGCCCGGAACCCGCCGGCTTCCAGGAACGCGCGCAGGCCCAGCTCCTGACGCGCCGCGTACCGCAGCGAGTCGTGCCGGTCCCCGCCGGGCCGCAGCTCCGGCGCCACCCGGAAGGTGTCGTCGTACTCCTTGACCAGGTCGTCCACCTGCGCGTCCCCCACCTGGTCGACGGCCGCGACGAGGTCGTTGACGCCGTAGGTGTTCACCGAGACGCCGAAGCGCAGCTCCGCCTCGACCTTGTCCCCCTCGGTGACCGCGACGTCGCGCATGTTGTCGCCGAAGCGCGCCAGCCGCAGCGTCCGCAGCGCCGACCAGCCGACGGCGGCCCGGGCCCAGGCCGCGACCCGGCCGGTGACGCGCGGGTCGGTGACGTGGCCGGCGACGGTCTTGCGGGCCACACCGAGCCGAGTCTGGACGAACCCGAACTCCCGGTCGCCGTGGGCGGCCTGGTTGAGGTTCATGAAGTCCATGTCGATCTCGTCCCACGGCAGCGCCACGTTCGCCTGCGTGTGCAGGTGCAGCAGCGGCGTCCGCAGCGCGTCCAGCCCGGAGATCCACATCTTGGCCGGGGAGAACGTGTGCATCCAGGCGATCACCCCGACCGCGCCCTGCACTGCCGCGTCCCGGCACACCGCCAGGATGTCCGCGCTGGAGGTGAGGACCGGCTTCCAGACCACGCGTACGGGGATGTCCGGCGACTCGTCCAGGCGCGCGGCGATCTGCCGGGACTGCTCGGCGACCTGCCGCAGGGTGTCCTCGCCGTAGAGGCCCTGGCTGCCGGTGAGGAACCAGACCTCGGGCTGGGGGTGAGTTGCCATGTTGTTGCCTTCCGCGCTAGGAACCGTCACTTGAACCGGATGCCGATGAGCCGCTGGAGGAGGATGAACGCGAAGAGCAGCCCGCCGATCACGATCTTGGTCCACCAGGAGTTGAGGCTGCCGTCGAACGTGATCAGGGTCTGGATCACGCCGAGCACCAGCACGCCGAGCACGGTGCCGAAGACGTACCCGGAACCGCCGGTGAGCACGGTGCCGCCGATCACGACGGCGGCGATCACGTCCAGCTCCATCCCGACGGCGATCAGCGGCGCGCCGGAGAGCGTGTAGAACGACAGCAGGATGCCGCCGATCGCCGAGCAGAGCCCGCTGATCGTGTAGACGGCGATCCGGGTCCGCGCCACCGGCAGGCCCATCAGCAGCGCCGACTGCGCGTTGCCGCCGACCGCGTACACGTTGCGGCCGAACCGGGTGTACGCCAGCACGTACGCCGCGATCAGCACCACCGCGAACGCGATCAGCACGCTTATCGACACGAAGTTGCCGGCCGGATCGCCGATGCGCTGCTGCGACATCGACGTCCAGAAGCCGTCGGTGATGGAGATCGAGGAGTCGCTGATGAACGTGCACATGCCGCGGGCGAAGAACATCCCGGCGAGCGTGACGATGAACGGCTGGATCTCGAAGAAATGGATCGCGCAGCCCATCAGGAAGCCCAGCGTCGGGCCGATCAGCAGCGCGATCACCAGCACCAGGGCCGCGGGCAGGCCGTCGCGCAGCAGCGACGCCGACACCATCGCGGTCATCGCGACCACCGAGCCGACGGACAGGTCGATGCCGCCGGTGAGGATCACGAACGTCATGCCGACCGCGACGACGAGCACGAAGCCGTTGTCGATGAAGACGTTGAAGACGACCTGGATGTTGGAGAACGCGCGGTACTGGGACACGCCGATGCCGTACATGACGAGCAGCAGGGCGAGCGTGGCCAGCACCGGGACGTGCCGCCGCGGCAGGCTGGGCCGCCAGGAGCGGCCGGTGCTCAACGACGTGCTGCTCATGCGGGCACCTGCTCCTTCTCCCGCTGCGGCGCCGCCGGCCCGGGCTCGGCCCCGCGCCGCCGGCGCAGCCGCGCGCGGAACGCCGGGGCCTGCACGAGGCAGACGGCGATGACGACGACCGCCTTGAACAGCAGCGACGTCTGCGGCGAGATGTTCATGGCGTACACAGTGGTGGTCAGGGTCTGGATGATCAGCGCGCCGAGGACGGTGCCGCCGAGGGAGAACCGGCCACCGGCGAGCGACGTACCGCCGATCACGACCGCCAGGATCGCGTCGAGCTCGATCCAGAGGCCGGCGGCGTTGCCGTCGGCGCTCGACACGTTCGCGGTAACCATGAAGCCGGCGAGCGCGGCGCAGACGGCGCTGATCACGTAGACGAGGAAGACGATGCGGCGCGACCGGATGCCGGCCAGCCGGCTGGCCTCGGCGTTGCCGCCGACCGACTCGACGATCAGGCCGAGCGCGGTGCGCCGGGTGAACGCGGCCACCAGCAGCGCGGCGGCGAGCGCGATCAGGATGGCCAGCGGCAGCGTCAGGAAGTGCCCGAGCCCGATCGCCCGGTACGGACCGGAGTTGATCGTAATGATCTGCCCCTCGGTGACCAGCTGGGCGATGCCCCGTCCGGCCACCATGAGGATCAGCGTCGCGATGATCGGCTGGATGCCGATGACCGCCACGAGTATCCCGTTCCACGCGCCGAGCACGAGCGCGGCGCCGAAGGCCAGGGCCAGCGCGGTGGCCACCGTGGCCGGGCTGTTCTGGTCGGCCGCCCCGCTGATGTGCAGGCAGGCGATCGCGCCGCTGATGGCGCAGAGCGAGCCGACGGACAGGTCGATGCCGCCGGTGGCGATGACGAGCGTCATCCCGAGCGCGACGAGGATCAGCGGCGCGCTCAGCCGCAGGATGTCGATGGGCGTGCCGTACAGGTGGCCGTTCTTGACCTCGACGGCGAGAAAGCCGGGACGGTAGACGGTGTTCGCGGCGAGCATCACCACGAGCACCAGCGCCGGCCAGAACAGGCGGTGGCTGGTAAACGGGCGGAGGCGGTCGGCGACGGCGGTCATCGGGTCACCTCCTCCCGGGGGGTTCCGCTGGCGATGGTGCGCATGACGCGGTCGGCGTCGAGCGTGTCGTCGTTGTCGAGCTGGGCGACCATCTCGCGGTCGCGCATGACCGCGACCCGGTGGCTCAGGCGCAGCACCTCCTCCAGCTCGGCGGAGATGAACAGCACCGCCATGCCGCCGTCGGAGAGCTGCACCACCAGCTTCTGGATCTCGGCCTTCGCGCCGACGTCGATGCCGCGGGTCGGCTCGTCCAGGATGAGCAGGCGCGGCTCGGTGATGAGCCAGCGGGCCAGCAGCACCTTCTGCTGGTTGCCGCCGGAGAGGTTGCGCACCGGCAGTTCCGGGTTCGCCGGGCGAATGCTCAGCGCCTCCACGTACCTGCGGACCAGCTCGTCCTGGCGGCGGCGCGGGATCGGGCGCAGCCAGCCGCGCGCGGCCTGCAACGCCAGCATCATGTTCTCCCGGACCGTCAGCTCCGGGACGATGCCCTCGGCCCGGCGGTTCTCCGAACAGAAACCGACACCCTGACCGATGGCCTGGATCGGGTTGCGCACCGGCGCCCGGCCGCCGTCGAGCCGGACCTGGCCGTGGTCGGCCCGGTCCGCGCCGAAGATCAGCCGCGCCACCTCGGTGCGGCCGGAGCCGAGCAGGCCGGCCAGGCCGACCACCTCACCGGCGTGGATGCGCAGGCTGAACGGCGCGACCGCGCCGCGCCGGCCCAGCCCGGCGGCATCCACGAGCGGGGCCTCGTCGTCGGCGTCGACAGTGGCGCGCTTCTGCTGCTCGTCGAGCCGCTCCAGCACGTCCAGCTCCTGCCCGATCATCTTCTCGACCAGGCTGAACTGCGGCAGCTCCTCGGTGCGGTACTCCCCCACCAGCGTGCCGTTGCGCAGCACCGTGATCCGGTCGGCGATGCCGTAGACCTGGTCGAGGAAGTGCGTGACGAACAGGATCGCGATGCCCTCGTCGCGGAGCTGGCGCATGATCCGGAACAGCTGCGCCACCTCGCCGGCGTCCAGGCTGGACGTCGGCTCGTCCAGGATCAGCACCCGCGCCTGCACGTCGATCGCCCGGGCGATGGCGACCATCTGCTGCACCGCGAGCGAGTACGTGCCGAGCGGCGCGGTGACGTCGAGGTCGAGGTCGAGCCGGGCCAGCAGGTCTCGCGCCCGCCGGCGCATCTCGCCCCAGCGGACCGCGCCGAGCCGGCGCGGCTCGCGGCCGATGAACACGTTCTCCGCCACCGACAGGTTGGTGCAGAGGTTGACCTCCTGGTAGACGGTGCTGACGCCCGCCGCCGCGGCCTGCATCGGGCCGCTGAACGAGACCTGTTCGCCGTCGAGGGTGATGACGCCCGCATCGGTCCCGTAGACGCCGGTCAGCACCTTGATCAGGGTGGACTTGCCGGCGCCGTTCTCACCCATCAGGGCGTGGACCTCGCCCGGGAACAGCCGGAAGTCGACGTCGTGCAGCGCGCGGACCCCGGGGAAGGTCTTGCTGATGCCGGTCATGGTCAGGACCGGACGGTTACCCGTCATCCCATCGGACCTCTTCTAGACGGTGGTGGCACGGGGGCCGCCGTCTCGCGACGGCGACCCCCGGGGTGGGTCAGTACTTGCGGTTGGGCAGTGCCTCCTTGGCCTGCTCCTGGGTGAAGGTGGTCTCCTCGGTCTCGATCCGGGCGGGGACCTCCTCGCCGGCCTTGACCTTCTTGGCCAGTTCCATCAGCTGCGGGCCGAGCAGCGGGCTGCACTCGGCGATGAAGTTGAACTTGCCGTCCGCGAGGGCCTGCATGCCGTCCTTCACCGCGTCGACGGTGATGATGGTGATGTCCTTGCCGGGCGTCTTGCCCGCCGCGCTGATCGCCTCGAGCGCGCCCAGACCCATGTCGTCGTTGTGCGCGAAGAGCACGTCGATCTTCGGGTTGGCCTTGAGGAACTGCTCCATCACCTGCTTGCCGCCGGCGCGGGTGAAGTCACCCGACTGCGAGGCGACGATCTTCAGGTTGGGGTTGGCGGCGATCGCCTCGGCGAAGCCCTTCTTCCGGTCGTTGGCCGGGGCCGAACCGGTCGTGCCCTGCAGCTCGACGATGTTGACCGGGCCGGGCGCCGCCTTCTTCTGCTCCACCAGCCACTCGCCGGCGAGGCGGCCCTCCTTGACGAAGTCCGAGCCGAGGAACGTCTTGTAGAGCGACTTGTCGGCCGAGTCGACCGCGCGGTCGGTCAGGATGACCGGGATCTTCGCGTCCTTGGCCTCCTTGAGCACGGTGTCCCAGCCCGACTCCACCACCGGCGAGAAGGCGATCACGTCGACCTTCTGCTGGATGAAGTTGCGGATCGCCTTGATCTGGTTTTCCTGCTTCTGCTGCGCGTCGTCGAACTTCAGCTCGATGCCGGCCTCGGCGGCGGCTTCCTTGATCGAGGTGGTGTTCGCGGTGCGCCAGCCGCTCTCGGCGCCAACCTGGGAGAACCCCAGGACGATCTTGTCGTTGCCGTCACCGGAATCGCCGCCGGTGTCGCTGTTGCCGCAGGCCGCCATGCTGCCGGCGAGCAGCACGCCGGCGAACGCGGCGATGACCCTGCGGGCCGTGCTCCTGGTTCTCATCGGTTCTCCTCCGGGGTTGGATGTTCCGGACGCGCGGCGGGGAGCCGGTGCGGCCGGGTGTGGTGGTGGGGTGGATGCGCGGCGCCCGGTCCGGGGTCAGGGCGCCGACGGGCGTTGGCCGTAGACGTTCTGGTAACGGTCGTAGAGCGAGTCGATGTCGGCCGGCGCGATCGGCAGCGGCTGCCCGAGCGCTCGGGCCAGGTGCGCGGTACGGGCGACGTCCTCGCACATCACGGCGGCCTTGACCGCCGCCCGGGCGTCCCGGCCGATGGTGAAGACGCCGTGGTTGCGCATGAGCACCGCGGGCGAGCGGTGCCCGGACAGCGTGCTGACGATCCCCTTGCCGATGTCGTCGCCGCCGATCAGCGCGAACGGCCCGACCGGGATCTCCCCGCCGAACTCGTCGGCCTGCGCGGTCAGCCAGCACGGGATCGCCTCACCCCGGGCCGCCCAGGCGGTCGCGTAGCCGCTGTGGGTGTGCACCACGCCGCCGACCTCGGGCATCGCGCGGTAGACGTAGGCGTGCGCGGCGGTGTCGCTGGACGGCGAGCCGCCGCCGTCGACGACAGCGCCGCCCAGGTCGCAGACCACCATGGACTCGGCGGTCAGGTCGTCGTAGTCGACGCCGCTGGGCTTGATGACCATCAGGTCCTGACCGGGTACGCGGGCCGAGACGTTGCCGGCGGTCCAGGCCACCAGTCCGTAGCGGGTCAGCTCGCGGTGCAGGCGGGCCACCGTCTCGCGCAGCGCGGCGACCTGGCCGACGACGCCGGCGCTCATCCCACCACCTCCAGGCTCGCGGGGGTACGCGCCGGGGCGGCGTCGGCCGCCGCGTTGCGGATCGCCCGCAGGCGCAGCATGACGTCGTTCGCGCCGCGGCCGAAGTGGTCGTGCAGCGCGCGGTACTCGGCGTAGAGGGCGTCGTACGCCCGGACGTTCTCCGGTACGGGCCGGTAGACCGCCTCCTCGATCCGGCCCATGGCAGCGGACGCCTCGTGGATCGTCGGATACTCGCCTGCGGCGACCGCCGCGTGGATGGCCGAGCCGAGCGCCGGCCCCTGGGCGGAGCCGATGATGCTCAGCGGCCGGTTCGTGACGTCGGCGTAGATCTGCATCAGCAGCCGGTTGGAGGTGAGCCCGCCGGCCACTACCAGGTCGTCGACCGGCACTCCGGCCTGCGCGAACGCCTCGACGATCATCCGGGTGCCGTACGCGGTGGCCTCCAGCAGCGCCCGGTAGACGTCCGGCGGCCGGGTGGCCAGCGTCAGCCCGACGATCAGCCCGCTCAGGTCGTGGTTGACCAGCAGGGACCGGTTGCCGTTCCACCAGTCCAGCGCCACCAGGCCGTGCGCGCCGACCGGCTGGGCGGCGGCGGCCTCGGTGAGCCGCTCGTGCGAGTCGAATCCGGCCGGGGCGCCGTGGCGCACGAACCAGCCGAAGATGTCCCCCACGCCGCTCTGCCCGGCCTCGAAGCCCCAGGCGCCGGGGCTGATGCCGCCGTCGACCACGCCGCACATGCCCGGCACCTCGGCCGGGTGGGTGCCGTTGAGCACGTGGCAGGTGGAGGTGCCCATGATGGCCACCAGCCGGCCGGGCCGCAGCGCCTGAGCGGCGGCGGCGGTGACGTGCGCGTCGACGTTGCCGACAGCTACCGCGATGCCCTCGGGCAGGCCGGTCCAGGCGGCGGCGCGGGCGTCGAGCCCGCCGGCCCGCGCGCCCAGCGGCAGCAGCGGACCGTCCAGCTTGGTCACGAAGTCGGTGAAACCCGGGTCGAGCGCGGCCAGGTAGTCCGGTGACGGGTACCGGCCGTCCTGCCGGATGCCCTTGTAGCCGGCGGTGCAGACGTTGCGCGTCTCGACCCCGCACAGCTGCCAGACGATCCAGTCGGCCGCCTCGATGAAGCGCTCGGCGCGCCGGTAGACCTCCGGGTCCTCGTCCAGGATCTGCAGCCCCTTGGCGAACTGCCACTCCGCCGAGATCTTGCCGCCGTAGCGGCCGATCCACGGCTCGCCGCGTTCGTGCGCCAGCGCGTTGATCCGGTCGGCGTGCGGCTGCGCGGCGTGGTGCTTCCAGAGCTTGACCCAGGCGTGCGGCCGGTGGCGCAGCTCCGGGATCTCGCACAGCGGCGTGCCGTCGGCGAGCGTCGGCAGGACGGTGCAGGCGGTGAAGTCGATGCCGATCCCGACCACCCGCGCCGGGTCCACACCGGCCGCGGAGAGCGCTGCCGGTACGGCGTGGCGCAGCACGTCGCGGTAGTCGTCGGGATCCTGCAGCGCCCAGTCCGGCGGCAACGCCGGGCCGTCGTCGGGCAGCGCGGTCTCGATGACCCCGTGCCGGTACTCGTGCACCGCTGTGCCGAGTTCGGCGCCGTCGCGGACCCGGACCACCAGCGCCCGGCCGGACAACGTGCCGAAGTCGACCCCGATCACGTACCGGTCGGACGCGTCCACTTCGCTCATTTGCACCTCCGCCGTGTCACGGAGTTAGTGTTAGCGCTCACATACACATCCGTCAAGACACGTCCGGGCAACAGCTACGTAACGAGGACCGCCGTCCGGGACCGACGCCCGCGGGCCCCCGTGTACCGGCCCGACCGCCGGCCGGGGAGATCCACGCCGGGAGCACCGGCGAACCCCGGGCTGCCCCTCTGTTAACGACAACAATAAATGGAACTTCCGGAAATTCTCTCGGCGGTTCCGGCACCCCGGTCCCAAGCGTCCAGGCCCCGCCGCAGGGCCGCTCAGAGGGCCTTTCAGCGGCCTTTTCTCTCGCCGCGACACCGCCGGCAGCCGGCCGTCGCGGGCGACCCGGGACCCACACTCCTATTTACAGCTCTTGATGTCAGCGATAACATTTTCGCCATCCCAAGCGCTGTGGCGCCGCCGTCCGGGAAACCCCGGCGCCGCAGCCGGGCGGCGACGGACGGCGACCCCGTCGACCGCCGGACCCCCCACCACCCACGAGCGCCCGCCGACACCGTCCGGCCCTCTGGAAGTGCCGTGCCGCGTCCGTCCCCGTGGACCACGGGCGACGCCGTGCAACCGGCGGGCTGCTCCTTCCGGGCACCGGCACCGACCGCGCCCGGCCACCGAGGAGGACCAGTGCGCAGATGGACCCGATGGACGCTCGCCGTCCTGGGTGTCGCGGCGGTGGCGCTCGCAGCCACAGTCACCGACGGGGCAGTGGCCCCACGCCCGGCCCGGGCGCTGGACAACGGCGTCGCCCGTACGCCGCCGATGGGGTGGAACACCTGGAACACCTTCGGCTGCAACATCAACGAGACCCTCATCCGGCAGACCGCCGACGCGATCGTCGCCAACGGACTGCGCGACCTCGGGTACAAGTACGTCGTCGTGGACGACTGCTGGTTCAACCCGAACCGGGACGCGCAGGGCAACCTCCAGGCGCACCCGCAGCGGTTCCCCAGCGGGATGAAGTCGCTCGGTGACTACCTGCACGCCCGGGGCCTGCTGTTCGGCATCTACCAGGTGCCCCTGGACAAGACCTGCGCCCAGGTCGGCGGCGCGTTCCCCGGCGCCACCGGCAGCCTCAACCACGAGTACCAGGACGCGCGGCAGTTCGCCGCGTGGGGCGTGGACTACCTCAAGTACGACTGGTGCTCGGGCACCGGCACCATCAACGACCAGGTGGCGCGGTTCGGCATCATGCGCGACGCGCTGGCCTCCACCGGCCGGCCGATCGTCTACAGCATCAACCCCAACAGCTACCACGCCAAGACCGGGCCGCAGCGCAACTGGAGCGACGTGGCGAACCTCTGGCGGACCACCGAGGACATCACCAACGCGTGGAACACCGGCCAGACCAACGGCTACCCGATGGGCATCCAGAACATCGTCGACGTCACGGTGCCGCTGGCCGGGTACGCCGCCCCCGGCGGGTTCAACGACCCGGACATGCTGGAGGTCGGCAACGGCGGCATGAACGACACGGAGATGCGCAGCCACTTCGCGCTCTGGACGATGCTGGCGGCGCCGCTGATGATGGGCAACGACGTACGCTCCGCCAGCTCGGCCACGCTGGCGATCCTGCGTAACGCCAACCTGGTCGCGATCAACCAGGACACGCTCGGCCGCCAGGCGGTCCAGGTCTCCTTCGACGGCACCCGGCGGGTGCTGGCCAAGCCGCTGGCGAACGGCGACGTGGCGGTCGCCCTGTTCAACCAGGGCAGCTCGACCACCACCGTCTCCACCACGGCGGCGGCGGTGGGCAAGAGCGGCAGCTCGTTCACGCTGCGCGACGCGTGGACCGACGGCACCTCCACCAGCACCGGCACGATCTCCGCCAGCGTGCCCGCGCACGGCACCGTGGTCTACCGGGTCAGCGGCGGCGGGACCACCACCCCGCCACCGGTCCCGACCACGTTCCGGCTGCGCAGCGAGTCGTCCGGCCGGTGCCTGGACGTGGACAATGCCGGCACCGCCAACGGCACCGGCACGCTGATCTGGGACTGTCACAACAACGCCAATCAGCAGTTCACGGCCAACGGGCAGGCGTTGCAGGTGCTCGGCAAGTGCCTGGACGTGCCGACGAGCGCGACCGCCGGCACCCGGGTGCAGATCTGGGACTGCAACGGCGGCACCAACCAGCAGTGGACGATCAACGGCAACGGCACGGTGAGCAACGTGCGCTTCCCGTCGCTGTGCCTGGACGTCGACAACGCGGGCACCGCCAACGGCACCCGGGTGATCGTCTGGACCTGCCACGGCAACACCAACCAGCGGTGGAGCCGCGCGTGAGCGGCTGCGGCCGGTGAACGGCGGTCGGCCGGACGAAGGGGCGAGCGTCCGGCCGGCCGTCACCGGGCGCCGGCGGCCCGGCGCTTGTTCCAGATGTCGAACGCCACAGCCACGAGCAGGACGAGGCCCTTCACCACCGACTGGACGGACTGGTCGACGCCCATGAGCTGCATGCCGTTGCTCATCACCGCCATGATCAGGCCACCCACCATGGCGCCGACCACGGTGCCGACCCCGCCGGTGACCGCCGCGCCGCCGATGAAGGCCGCCGCGATCGCGTCCAGCTCGAACATGTTGCCGGCGGCCGGCTGGGCGCCGTTGGACCGGGACGAGTAGATCACGCCCGCCACGGCGGACAGGAAGCCCATGTTGACGAAGATCCAGAAGTTGACCCGCTTCACCCGGACGCCGGACAGCATCGCCGCGGGCAGGTTGCCGCCGATCGCGTACACCTGCCGGCCGAACACGGTGCGGCGGGTGAGCAGGCCGTAGATCAGCACCAGCACGGCCAGCACGATGAGCACGATCGGCAGGCCGCGGGCGTTGGCGAGCTGCCAGGCGAACCACATGACCACGGCGCCGACCACCACGATCCGCAGGACGAACAGCGGGAACGACTCCACCGGCTGCTCGTGGCGCACCCGGGCGACCCGGGTCCGGAACACGGCCACCGCGTACCCGACGACGGCGAACGCGCCGATGAACAGCGTGAAGGCGTCGTAGCCCTCGCCGCCCAGCAGTCCGTTGAGGAAGCCGGCGGCGACCCGCTGGTATTCCTCGGGGAACGGCGACAGCGAGATGTTGTCCAGCACCCGCAGGGTGAGGCCGCGGAACAGGAGCATGCCGGCCAGGGTGACGATGAAGGCCGGGATCCCGGCGTACGCGACCCAGAGCCCGTGCCACGCGCCGACCGCGACGCCCACCGCGAGCGCGGCCAGCACACCGGACCACCAGGGCATGCCTTCCCGGATGACGAGCACCGCGGAGACCGCTCCGGTGAGCGCCACCACCGATCCCACGGACAGGTCGATGTGGCCACCGATGATCACGATGACCATGCCGATCGCGAGCACCAGGATGTAGGAGTACTGGAGCACGATGTTGGTGAGGTTGCCGGGGCTCAGCGAGACGCCGTCGGTGAGGACCGCGAACAGCGCGACGATCACCACCAGGGCGATGTAGATGCCGCTCTGCCGCAGGTTGCCGAGGATCAGCGTGCGCGGATCGCTGGTGCCGGTGTGCAGGCTGGCGGCCGCGCCGGTGTCGGGCGCGGCGACCTTCTGGGGCGTGGGCTTCGTGCTGGTCATCGGACGAGATCCCTGTCCTTGGTCATGAGTTCCATCAGGTTCTCCTGGGTGGCCTCGCTCACCGGCATCTCCCCGGTGATCCGGCCGGCCGCCAGGGTGTAGACGCGGTCGCACATGCCGAGCAGCTCGGGCAGCTCGGAGGAGATGAGCACGACCGCCTTGCCCTCGGCCACCAGCCGGTTGACGATCGTGTAGATCTCGAACTTCGCGCCGACGTCGATGCCCCGGGTCGGCTCGTCGAGGATCAGCACGTCCGGGTCGGTGAAGAGCCACTTCGCCAGCACGACCTTCTGCTGGTTGCCGCCGGAGAGCTTGCCCACCACCGACATGACGGTCGGCGCTTTGATGTTCATGTCGCGCCGGCCCCGCTCGGCGACCTGGATCTCGCGGTTGCCGTCGATCCAGCCGTTGCGGGCGAGCTTGTCGAGCGCGGCGGCCGAGATGTTGCCCCGGACGTCGTCGATGAGGTTGAGGCCGTAGTGCTTGCGGTCCTCGGTCGCGTACGCGATGCCGTTGGCGATCGCCTCGGCCACCGTGCGCGCCCGCACCTCGCGGCCCTTGAGGAAGAGCCGGCCGCTGATGTCCCGGCCGTAGGCGCGGCCGAACACGCTCATCGCCAGCTCGGTGCGCCCGGCGCCCATCAGGCCGGCGATGCCGACGACCTCACCGGCGCGCACGTGCAGCGAGGCCCGGTCGACCACCAGGCGGTCCTGGGTCGGGTGCCGCACGGTCCAGTCCTCGATCCGCAGCACCTCCTCGCCGGGGGTCACGTCGCGGGTCGGGTAGAAGGTGGCCAGGTCGCGTCCGACCATGCCGCGGATGATCCGGTCCTGGGTCGCGCCGCCGTCGGCCATGTCCAGCGTCTCGACGGTACGGCCGTCGCGGATCACTGTGGTCGAGTCGGCGATCGCCGTGATCTCACCGAGCTTGTGCGAGATCATGATGCAGGTGATGCCCTGGTCGCGGAGGCTGCGCATCAGGTCCAGCAGGTGCGCCGAGTCGACGTCGTTGAGCGCCGCGGTCGGCTCGTCGAGGATCAGCAGCCGCACCTTCTTGGACAGCGCCTTGGCGATCTCCACCAGTTGCTGCTTGCCGACGCCCAGCTGGATGACCGGGGTGACCGGGTTCTCGTGCAGCCCGACCGACCGCAGCAGCGCCGCGGCCTCCGCGTTGGTGCGGTGCCAGTCGATGAGCCCGCCGCGGCCCCGGCGCTCGTTGCCGAGGAAGATGTTCTCGGCGATCGACAGGTACGGCACCAGCGCGAGCTCCTGGTGGATGATGACGATGCCGCGCGCTTCGCTGTCCTGGATGCCCCGGAAGCCGACCGGCTCGCCGTCGAAGACGATCTGGCCGTCGTAGCTGCC
This sequence comes from Micromonospora sp. TSRI0369, assembly GCF_001905625.1. Classification (NCBI taxonomy): domain Bacteria; kingdom Bacillati; phylum Actinomycetota; class Actinomycetes; order Micromonosporales; family Micromonosporaceae; genus Micromonospora; species Micromonospora sp. TSRI0369. Next base: position 465,057 of record NZ_LIVU01000003.1, on the reverse strand, counting down.
GGCCGGGTAGACCCCGGACAGCACCTTCATCAGCGTGGACTTGCCGGCGCCGTTCTCGCCGCAGATCGCGTGGATCTCGCCGCGCCGTACGGCGAGCGAGACGTCCTGCAGCGCGGTGACCCCCGGGAAGGTCTTCGTGATGCCACGCATCTCGAGGATGTGGTCGCTCATGGGTATCCGTCCTGCTCGTGGTCGTGGTGTCCGGAGCGGGGCGGGCCCGGTGGCACGGCACGCCACCGGGCCCGGCGGTCGGATCAGCCGGCTCGGCCGGCGGCGACCTCCTGCTCGGTCAGGTAACCGGAGTCGATCAGGACGGACTTGATGTCCTCCTTGTAGACCGTCTGGACCGGCAGCAGGAACGCGGGCACCACCTTGACGCCGTTGTTGTACGCCTTGGTCTCGTTGGCCTTCGGCTCCTCCTTGCGCAGGAACGCCTCGGCGGCGATCACCGCCTGCTCGGCCAGCAGCCGGGTGTCCTTGAACACGGTCGAGCCCTGCACGCCGTCGTTGATGAGCTTGACCGACGCGACCTCGGCGTCCTGACCGGTCACCACCGGCATCTTCTTGGCGCCGCCGCGGTAGCCGGCGTTCTGCAGGGCGGTGATGATGCCCCGGGACAGGCCGTCGAAGGGCGACAGCACGCCGTCGACCTTGCTGCCGTCGTTGTAGCTGGAGGTGAGCAGGTCCTCCATCCGCTTCTGCGCGGTCTCCTGCTGCCAGCGCAGGATGGCGGCCTGCTCGATCTTGGTCTGCCCCGACTTGACCTTCAGCGTCCCCGCGTCGAGGTACGGCTTGAGCGTGTCCATCGCGCCGTTGAAGAAGAAGCCGGCGTTGTTGTCGTCGAGCGAGCCGGCGAACAACTCCACGTTGAACGGGCCGGTCGCGGTCCCCTTGGACCCGTCCTTGTTCAGCAGGCCGAGGCCGACCAGGAGCGCGTTGGCCTGCGCCACGCCCACCTTGTAGTTGTCGAAGCTGACGTAGAAGCTGACGTTGGGGCTGTTGCGGATGAGCCGGTCGTAGGAGATGACCGGGATCTTCGCCGCCGCGGCGGCCTGGAGCTGGCCGCTGAGCGCGGTGCCGTCGATCGGGGCGATGACCAGCACGTCCGCGCCCTGGGTGATCATCTGGTCGATCTGCTGCGACTGGGTGGGGATGTCGTCCCCGGCGTACTGCAGGTCGACCTTGTAGCCCTTGGCCTGCAACTTCTCCTTCACCGAGTTGCCGTCGGCGATCCACCGTTCCGAGGTCTGGGTCGGCATCGAGACGCCGATCGTCAGGTCGCCGGGCTTGGCGGAGCTGGTGTCCGAGCCGCCTCCGGCGCCCTCGCCGCTGCACGCGGCCAGGCTGATCGCGAGCGCGGCGCCGCTGACTGCGGCCAGGATTCGTCTGCGCACGAGCGTCCTCTCCCCTCCGTGGGCCCCTGTGACACAGGTAACCGTCACGGCGAGTGTTAACGCTCACAAGTTGCCCCGTCAACCAATCGCGCGAAATGTGCACGTCTCTTTCTTGTAACAGAGACGGCGGTCCAGGTAGGACGCGTCCGGGACACGCGGGGGCGGCACGTCGCGCCGCCCCCGCGGACCCGGCTCAGGAGGCGGAACAGGTGGGCGTCATGCCCGATCCGCTTCCGTTGCCCTGGAACCCGAACTCGGCACTCTGGCCGGCGCCGAGCTGGCCGTTGTAGTCGACGTTCGTGAACCGCACCGTGCCGCTGTTACCGCTCGCGGTGGCGCTCCAGGTGTTGGTGACGCTCGCGCCGCCCGGCAGCGTCATGGTGACGGTCCATCCCCGGGTGCCCGACGAGCCCGCTGTCACCTTCACGTTGGCGACGAAGCCACCGGTCCAGGAGTTCAGCGTCACCGAGGCCGTACACCCGCCCTGACCCGGCGGTGGCGTGGTCGGGTTGTTCGGCGGCGGGGTCGTGGTCGGCGGCGGGTTGTTCCCGCCCGCGTTGAGCGCGTCGAGCACGGCGTTGTACGCCGCCTTCTTGTTGCCCGAGCAGTCGAACAGCAGCGCGTTGTCCGAGCCGCGCCACGAGTCGCAGTCCCGCACGCCCCACACCGTGATGCCGGTGCAGCGCGACACCGCCAGGCAGGCCCGGGCGACAGCGGCGTAGATGTTCGCCTGGTTGCCGCCGGTCATCACGTCCAGCTCGGTGATCTGCACCTCCACGCCCAGGTCCGCGAAGCGCTGGAGGTTGGCCTGGTAGTCACCGGGGATCGTGGTGCCCAGGTGCGACTGGAAGCCGACGCAGTCGATCGGCACGCCACGCGACTTGAAGTCGCGCACCATGTTGTAGATGCCGGTCGACTTCGCGTTGATGCCGTCGGTGTTGTAGTCGTTGTAGCAGAGCTTCGCGCCCGGGTCGGCGGCGCGGGCGGCCCGGAACGCGGCCTCGATCCAGTCGTTGCCGGTGCGCTGCAGGTTCGAGTCGCGGCGCCCGCCGCTGCCGCCGTCGGCGAACGCCTCGTTCACCACGTCCCAGGCGTAGATCTGCCCCCGGAAGTGGGTGGCGACCTGGGTGACGTGATTGATCGCGGCGTTGCGCAGCGCGCTGCCGGACAGACCCTGCGCCCACGACGGCTGCTGGGCGTGCCAGAGCAACGCGTGCCCGCGCACCGACATCCCGTTCGTGCGAGCGTGGCTGACCAGCCGGTCGCCGCCGCTGTAGCTGAACCGCCCCTGCTGCGGCTCGGTGGCGTCCCACTTCATCTCGTTCTCGGCCACCACGGAGTTGAACTCGCGGTTCAGCACCGTGGCGTACGTGTTGTCGGACAGCTTGCCGGTGGCGACCGCGGCGCCGAAGTAACGGCCCTTCTCGGCCGCCGCCGCGCGAAGCGTGGTGCCGGCGCTCGCGGCCGGCGCCAGGGCCACCGCCATGCCGGCGGCTAGCGCGCCGGCCAGGATGCCGGTAGTCAGCAAGGCTCTCTTTCGTCTCATGCGGATTCCTCTTCCGGGGGTTACGCGATGGTGGTGGTGCGAGTCCCCGACTCCGCGTCCGGTGACGGTGTCGAGGTACGACCAGCGCGGCTCGCCCGGTGAGCCTTGCGGCGCTCATGCCCTGGCATCGACTGTGAGCGATAACATCCCCCGGCGTCAACCCCTGGCGCCTAGGGATAGACGTCCTCGTGCGCCTTGCGGTAGTCGGCGATCTCGCCCAGCCGCCCGGCTGCGGCGTGCGTCACCCAGGCCGGGTTGCCGAGCAGCGCGCGGCCGAGCGCGACCAGGTCGAACTCCCCGTCCACCAGCCGCGCGGCCAGGCCCGCCACCGACTCCGCGCCGCCCGCGCGCAGGAAGTCCCGGCGCAGCCCGACCGAGCCGACGGTGATCGACGGCAGGCCGGTGAGACGCTTCGCCCAGCCGGCCAGGTTCAGCGCCGAGCCGGGGAACGCCGGCTCCCAGAAGCGGCGCTGCGAGGCGTGCAGGACGTCCGCGCCGGCCTCGGCGAACGCGGTGAGGATCTGCGCCAGCTCGGCCGGAGTCTCCGCGATCCGCGCGTCGAACGCGCGCTCCTTGAACTGGGAGAACCGCACGATCACCGGCCGGTGCGCCGGGACCTGCGCGCGGACCGCGCGGACCACGGCCGCCGGGAACGCCGCCCGCCGCGCCGGCGAGCCACCGAACGCGTCGGTCCGGCGGTTCGTGTACGGCCACAGGAACTCGTCCAGCAGGTAACCGTGCGCGGCGTGGATCTCGATCGCGTCGAACCCGGCCCGGACCGCCACCCGGGCCGCGTCCGCGTACGCCGCCAGCAGCTCGTCCGCGTCGGCGGCGGTCATCGCGTGCGGCGCGGGGCGGCCCGGCTCGCGTACCCCCGAGGGGGTCCACGCCGGAGCGCCGTCCACCGGCTCGCGCAGGCTGCCCAGGTGCCACAGTTGCGCGGCGATCCGGCCGCCGGCGGCGTGCACCGCGTCGACCACGCCGCGCCAGCCGACCTCGGCCGCGCCGGCGGTCATCCGCGGCACGGTGTCCTCGTGGCCGGCGCTGGGATGGTCCACCAGCACGCCCTCGGTGACGATCAGGCCGACGCCCGCCGCGGCGCGGCGCCGGTAGTACTCGGCCATCTCCGGCGTCGGCACGCCGCCCGGCGCGCGGTTACGGGTCATCGGCGCCATCACGAAGCGGGACGGCAACGACAGCCCGGCGACGGTGACCGGTTCCAGCAGCGGCGTCACCGGCGATCCGGTGTCCAGAGTCGCGTTCATGACCCGACGCTAGGAGTTGACACCGGTGTCAAGGGCAAGCGCTCAGGCGGCCGGATCCCGGGTGTCCTCGGTCACTGTCATGTCGGCCACCACGTCGTCGAGCACCGCGACGGCGTGCGCGAGGCGTGCCATCTCGGCGGTCATCCGGGCCCGTTCCTCGCGCAGCCGGTCGGTCAGCCACGAGGTGCGGATCTCCGGGTCGGTCACGCAGGGCAGCAGCTCGACCATCCGGCGGCTGCTCAGCCCGGCGTCGAACAGCCGCTGGATGAGCCGGACCCGGTCCACCGCCGACTCGGCGAAGACCCGCTGGCCGCTCGGTGTGCGCAGGGCGGCGAGCAGGCCCTGCTGCTCGTAGTACCGGATGGACCGGGCGCTGACCCCGGTACGCGCCGACAGCTCCCCGATCCGCATCGCGCCCCCGTGTCCGTGCGTCCCCGCTCGCCCGCCGGGCAGCGGCGGCCGGGCCGTCAGTGGGTGCTCACGACGATACCGGCGACCGGGCCGCGCGTCGTTCCCGCAAGCGGGTGCCTCCGGTATGGTAATCGACTACCGCCGATGTTATCGGTCACATCGATGCTGTCGGCAGCCGCGGGAGCCCCGCCACTCATCGCGCGCGCCCCGGGCAGGCGCCGCGCACCGGAACGTCGCCGGCCGCTGCACGCAGGCGGCCTGCCGCGCATCCGGCACCCACCACATCGCCTGCACGGCGAGGAGCCCTTTCATGAGTGAGCACAACGTCCGACAAGTCCGCCGGCGGATCGGCCTGGTGGCCGCCGTCGCGGCCCTCACCGTCACCGGCGGCCTGACCGTCACCGGCAACGCCCAGGCCGCCGCTGGCTGCCGGGTCACCTACACCGTGCCGTCGCAATGGCCGGGCGGTTTCACCGCCGACGTCACGGTCGCCAACCTGGGCAGCCCGGTCAACGGCTGGGAGCTGACCTGGACGTTCCCGTCGGGGCAGCGGGTGACGCAGGCATGGAACGCGACCGTCACCGCGGCCGGCGCCCGGCAGACCGCGAAGAACATGAGCTACAACGCCACGATCAGCACCGACGCGAGCGTGTCCTTCGGGTTCAACGGGGCCTGGACCGGCGCCAACACGGCGCCCACCTCGTTCGCCCTCAACGGCGTCACCTGCGGCGGCAGCGGAGGCGGGCCGACCTCCACCCCGCCGCCATCGCCCTCGCCGTCGGTCTCCCGGTCGCCCTCGCCGTCGCCGTCCACGTCGCCGTCGCCGTCGGACGACGCGATGGCCACCGTCGCCGCCATGCAGCCCGGGTGGGGACTGGGGAACACGTTCGACGCCATCCCCGACGAGACGTCGTGGGGCAACCCGCCGGTGACACAGGCGTTGCTGCACCAGGTGCGTTCCCAGGGCTACCGCAGCATCCGCATGCCGGTGACCTGGAGCAACCACCACGGTCCCGCCCCCGACTACACCATCGACGCGGCCTGGTTGAGCCGGATCCGCCAGGTGGTCGACTGGGCGCTGGCCGAGGACCTGTACGTGCTGATCAACCTGCATCACGACTCGTGGCAGTGGCTCAACGCCTATCCCGGTGACCGCACCACCGTGCTGAACCGGTACACCGCGTTGTGGACCCAGATCGCCACCACCTTCCGCGACCACTCGTCCAGGCTGCTCTTCGAGAGCATCAACGAGCCTCAGTTCACCGGCACCGCGAGTGACGCGCAGAGCGACCAGGTGCTGGACGAGCTGAACACCGCGTTCGTTCGCCTGGTACGCCCCACCGGCGGGAACAACACCGACCGCGTACTGGTGCTGCCCACCCTGCACACCAGCTCCGAGCAGGCCCGGCTCGACGCGCTGTCGGCCACGATCTCCCGCCTCCAGGACGACCACATCGCCGCGACCGTCCACTTCTACGGATGGTGGCCGTTCAGCGTCAACATCGCCGGCGGCACCCGGTACGACGCCAACGTCGAACAGGACCTGGTCGACGGCTTCAACCGGGTGCGCGACACGTTCGTCGCCCGGGGCATCCCGGTGGTCGTCGGCGAGTGGGCGCTGCTCAGCTACGACTACACCCGGCCCGGCATCATCGAACGAGGGGAACTGCTCAAGTTCTTCGAGGCCGTCGGCTACCACGCCCGCAGCCGGGGTCTCACCACTGTCCTCTGGGACGCCGGATCGTTCCTCAACCGCAACGACCTCCAGTGGCGCGACCCCGGCCTGTTCGCCCTGATGAAGGCGAGCTGGACCACCCGCTCCGCGACCGCGTCCTCGGACCGGATCTACGTGCCCCGCACCGGCGCCGTCACCGCCGAAACGCTCACACTCGATCTGCACGGCACGTCGTTCCAGGGGCTGTGGCAGAACGGCAGCAGGCTGACCGAGGGCGCCGACTACACAGTGTCCGGCACCACGCTCACGCTGACCGCGGCGGCCATGGCCCGGCTGGCCGGCAACCGCGCCCCGGGCGTCAACGCCACCGTCGAGGCCCGCTTCTCCGCCGGCGTGCCGTGGCAGATCAGCGTCGTCTCGTACGATCCGCCGACGCAGTCAGCGGCGACCGGCACGACCGGCGCCTTCGCCGTACCCACCCGGTTCAACGGCGATGAGCTGGCCACGATGGAGGCGAAGTACACCGACGGCAGCCCCGCCGGGCCGGCGAACTGGACCCCGTACAAGGAGTTCTGGACGCACTTCCAGCCCGACTACGCCGCGAACACGATCATCCTGAAGCCGGAGTTCTTCGCCGAGGTCGACGACGGCCCGGTCACGCTCACCTTCCACTTCTGGAGCGGCACCCAGGTCACGTACCGGATAGTCAGGTCCGGAGACACGGTGACCGGCAGCCCCGCCTGACCGGCGCTCCGGGTCCCGGCGGGGCAAACCGGGACCCGGACCGGCCGTCAGGACAGCAGCTCGACGTACCCGTCGGTGCCGTGCACGCGGATCCGCCCGCCGTCGGGAATCAGCCGGGTCGCGTCCGGCACCGCCACCACCGCGGGCAGGCCGTACTCGCGGGCGATCACCGCGCCGTGCGTCATCAGGCCGCCGATCTCCGTCACCAGTCCCGCGACGGCCACGAACAGCGGCGTCCAGCTCGGGTCGGTGTACGCGGTGACGAGGATGTCGCCCGGCTCCACGTCGGCCCGGGTCAGGTCCGTCACGACCCGCGCCCGCCCCTCGACCACGCCGGCCGAGACCGCCAGCCCGGCCAGGGCCCCCGGGGGCACGTCGTCGCGCCGGTACGAGCCGTTGAGCGCCTCCCCGTCGGAGGTGAGCACCCGGGGCGGAGTGAGCGCCTGGTGCGCCCGGAACTCCTCGCGGCGCCGCCGGATCAGCCCGGCGTCGGCCCGCCCGGTGGCCGCGACCTCGCGGAACTCGTCGAAGGTGAGGTAAGAGACGTCCTCCGGATCGGCCAGCGCACCGGCCCGGGCCAGCCGGCCGGCCTCGGCCAGCAGCGCCTGCTTGTAGACGGCGTAGCGGCTGACGATGTCGTACTTCGGGTACTCGCGGTAGCCGGCGAACGTGCGTACCCGGTCGATCATGCGCTGCGTCTCGGCGGCCTTGCGGTCACCGTCGGGCAGCGCGCGCAGGCGGTCCAGCACCTCCCGGGCCTTCGCCTCGGCCCGCTCCCGGCCGTGCGCGAAGCGCCGGGCGGCCGCGCCCGGGGTGAAGGTGCGGACGTTGTCCAGGATCAGCGGGACGAGCGTGGCCGGGCGCTCGCTCCACCGTGGCCGGGTGATGTCGATCTCGCCGACGCAGCGCATGCCGTACCGGTCGAGATAGCCCTCGACGGCCTCGCGCACCTGCGCGCCGCCCGGCAGTTTCGGCAGCTCGTCCAGGAACCCGTCGCCGGCGTCGCGCAGGAACGCCACCACCTCGGGGTACGGCCGGATCACGTCGGCCACGTCGAGCAGCGCCAGCCCCATCTCGGCGGTGACGTTGCCGGGCGCGGACAGCGTGAGCGTGTCGGCGGCGTCGCGTTCGCCGAGCCACTCCCCCAGCTTGTCGTTGAGCCACCAGGCGGCCTGCATCCCCGCCATGATCACCTGGGCGCTCACCGGATCGGTGAGCACCCGCTTGTGCTCGGCGAACGCCTCGATCAGGAAGTCGAACAGCTCCGGTCCGCTGCGGCCCTCGATGTCGCGGCGCAGGGCGGCGACGGACGCCTGGCTGCGCGCGACGAGGCCGGCGACGATCGCCGGATCGGTCTCGATCGGCGGCGGCCCGGCCGGAGCCGGCTCCGGGTCCGGCGTCGTCGGCAGGACGTCCCGCGCCAGGACCGTCTCCAGCGCGTCCCGGGTGAGCGGGTCGGCCCGGCCGATCATGCCCAGGAACGCGGTACGGCCGGCCGGGGTGGACAGGTGCGGCGTGGCGTCGACGAACAGCCGGCCGCCCGCCTCGTGCATCGGCGCCATGGCGGTCAGCCGCCACATCGACAGACCCAGCGGCTTCATCGCGTCGGTCATCATCTGCTGGTGGCCGACCGACAGGTAGACGTGGAACGTCCCGTCGGCGGCGGCAGCCGGCACCGGGAACAGCGTCGTGATCGGCCGGCTCTGCAGGATGTGGATGTCGTCGCCGGTCAGCGCCCACTCGACGTCCTGCGGGCAGCCGAAGTACGCCTCGATCCGCCGGCCCAGCGCGGCGAGGCGTACCGCCTGCGCGTCGGTCAGCGCCGGCTGCGCCTGCCGCGCCGGGTCGACGGGTTCCTGCCGGGTGCCGCCGCCGGGCGCCGCATGCACCGCCCGTGACTTCGTGCCGAGCGTCCGGCCGACCACAGCGCCGTCGCGCACCGTGAACACGTCCGGGTTCACCAGGCCGGAGACCAGGGCCTCGCCCAGGCCGAAGCCCGCCTCCACCGAGACCACCCGCCGGTCGCCGGTGACCGGATCGGCGGTGAAGAGGACCCCGGCGGCGTCCGGGAAGACCATCCGCTGCACCACCACCGCCATGTCCACGGCGCGGTCGTCGATGCCGTGGCGCCGCCGGTAGGTCACCGCGCGGTCGGTGAACAGCGAGGCCCAGCAGCGGCTGACGTGCCGCAGCACCTCGGCCGTGCCGATCACGTTGAGGTAGGTGTCCTGCTGGCCGGCGAACGAGGCGTCCGGCAGGTCCTCGGCTGTCGCACTCGACCGCACCGCGTACGCGGCCTCCGCGCCGAGCCCGGCCAGCGCGGCGGTGACCGCCGCCGCGACGTCGCCCGGCAGCTCGGCCCGCTCGACCGCGCGCCGGACGTCGGCGGCGGCCGCGCGCAGCGCCGCCGGGTCGTCCGCGTCCGCGCGGGCCAGCCGGTCCAGCGGGCCGGCCAGCGCCGGCGTCCGCGCCACCAGCCGGAAGGCGTCCGTCGTCACGCAGAAACCCGGGGGTACGCGCACCCCGTCGATCCGCGTCAGCGCCCCCAGGTGCGCGCCCTTGCCGCCGACGATCCGCGCCTCGTCCACCTCGTGCAGTTGCCACACGTACCGTCCGGTCATGCCGTGCCCCCGTTTTCGCAGCTCAACCCGCACCGGCCGATGATTCTGCGGCATCACCGGGGCCTTGCGGCAAGACCCGGGGTGCGATATACATTGATGGTGGCGAGGAGATCTGTCTCCTTGCCTTTCGTTTTGCCGCACCACGAACCCCTGCCCTGACCCGCCGCCGTCACGTGAGTCAGATCTCCCCGCCCCGGGTGGAGTGCCGGGGGCGCGACGGGGCAAGAAGCGATCACGAGGCCGCGACGCGGCCCGGACGAGCGGGATCGGACGGGGTGGGGGAGACTCGGGCGATGAGCGGCGCTGACACCGACCCGCATACGCGCGCCGACGTCTTCGCCGTCGACGGTGAGATCGGGCCGGACCTGGCGCGGGTCGACTGGTCCGCGCACCCGCTCGGGCCGCCGGACACCTGGCCGCAGAGCCTGCGGACCTCGGTGCGGATCCTGCTGTCCTCCCGGTTCCCGATGTGGATGGCCTGGGGTCCGCAGCTGACGTTCTTCTGCAACGCCGCCTACCGGCGGGACACGCTCGGCCGCAAGTACCCGTGGGCGCTGGGCCGCCCGGCGAACGAGGTGTGGACCGAGATCTGGGACGACATCGGCCCCCGCATCGACACCGTGCTGCGCACCGGCGAGGCGACCTGGGACGAGGGCCTGCTGCTGTTCCTGGAGCGTGCCGGCTACCGGGAGGAGACGTACCACACGTTCTCCTACAGCCCGCTGCGCGACGACGACGGCAGCCTGGTCGGGATGCTCTGCGTGGTCAGCGAGGACACCGAACGGGTCATCGGCGAGCGGCGGATGGCGACGCTGCGCGACCTCGGCTCGGACCCGAGCGTCATCCGCACCGAGCAGGAGACGCTCACGTTCGTCAGCCGCCAGCTGGCCCGCAACCAGCAGGACCTGCCGTTCACGCTCACCTACCTGTACGACGGCGGCGACGCCCGGCTGGTGGAGGCGACCGGGCTGGCGGCCGGCCACCCGGCGGCCCCGGCCATGCTGTCCCTCACCGACCCCGCCGCCCCGTGGCCCGCCGGCGCCCTCACCGAGGGCGAGTCGGTACGGGTGGCGCTCGACGGCCCGGCCTTCGCCGACCTCCCCGCGGGTGTCTGGCCCGCCCCGCCGGCCGAGGCGCTGGTGGTGCCGCTGCGGCAGCAGGGCGGCGCGCCGTACGGGTTCCTGGTGGCGGGGCTGAACCGCTACCGGGCGCTGGACGACGGCTACCGCGGCTTCGTGGAGCTGACCGCCGGGCACCTGGCGACCGGCATCGCCAGCGCCCGCAGCTACCAGGCGCAGCAGCGGCGGGCCGAGGAGCTCGCCGAGCTGGACCGCGCCAAGACCGCCTTCTTCTCCAACATCAGTCACGAGTTCCGCACCCCGCTGACGTTGATCATGGGACCGGTGGACGAGCTGCGCGGCCGGCTGCGCGACGCCGACGAGCGGGTCCGCGCGGAGCTGGACGTCATCCGCCGCAACGGGCTTCGCCTGGGCAAGCTCGTCAACAGCCTGCTCGACTTCTCCCGGATCGAGGCGGGCCGGATGCAGGCCCGCTACGAGCCGGTGGACCTGGCCGCGGTGACCGCCGACCTGGCCAGCATCTTCCGGTCGGCGATCGAGCGCGCCGGACTCTCCTTCGAGGTCGACTGCCCGCCCCTGCCCGAACCGGTGCACGTGGACCGGGGGATGTGGGAGAAGGTGGTGCTCAACCTGCTCAGCAACGCGCTGAAGTTCACCTTCGACGGGACCGTGCGGGTGCTGATGCGCACCGAGGACGGGATGGCCGTGCTGCGCATCGCCGACACCGGCATCGGCGTCCCCGCCGAGGAGATGCCGCGCCTGTTCGAACGGTTCCACCGCATCGAGAACGCCCGCTCCCGCTCCGACGAGGGCAGCGGGATCGGCCTCGCCCTGGTCAAGGAGCTGATCTCGCTGCACGGCGGCGACATCGACGCCCACAGCACAGTGGGCGGCGGCACCACCTTCACCGTCCGGGTGCCGTTCGGCACCGCCCACCTGCCCGCCGACGCGCTCGCCCCGGCCGCCGCCGGCCGCACGCCCGTGTCCGCCGAGCCGTTCGTGCAGGAGGCGCTGCGCTGGCTGCCCGCCGACCCGGGCGCCTCGGCCGGCGGGGACGACCCGGCCGCGGCGGACGGGCCGGTCCAGCCGCTGCCCGGTGGGGCGCCGGCCCGCGTCCTGGTGGCCGACGACAACGCCGACATGCGGGAGTACCTCGCCCGGCTGCTCCGCTCGGCCGGGCACGAGGTGCACACGGTCGCCGACGGGCGGGCCGCGCTGGACGCCGCCCGCGCGCGGCGGCACGACCTCGTGGTCAGCGACGTGATGATGCCCCGGCTCGACGGCCTGCAACTGGTGGCCGCGCTGCGCGCCGACCCCCGTACGGCCGGCACCCCGGTGCTGCTGCTGTCCGCCCGCGCCGGTCAGGAGGCCTCGATCGAAGGGCTGGAGGCCGGCGCCGACGACTACCTGGTCAAGCCGTTCCCGGCCGCCGAGCTGCTGGCCCGCGTGCGCGCGAACGTGGAGCTGGCGAGGCTGCGCAACCACCACGCCCGCTGGCGCACCGCGCTCGTCGACTCGTTGCAGGAGGCGTTCTTCGTCTGCGACGAGGACGGCGCCGTGGTCGAGATCAACGCGGCGTTCACCGACATCCTCGGCTACGGGACCGAGGGCCTGCCCTATCCGGCGGTGCAGCCGTGGTGGCCGGATCAGGAGGCCGAACCCGAGGCGCACCGCCAGGTGGCCGCCGCGTTCTCCCTGCTGGTCGGCCAGTCCCGGGGCACCTACACCGTGCCGGTGACCCACCGCGACGGGCACCGCATCTGGATCTCGGCCGCGTTCAACCAGGTCGACGACCCGGACAGCGGCCGGCGGATGATCGTGGGCACGTTCCGCGACGTGACCGCCGAGCACTACGCCGTCCAGCGGGAGACCGCCCTGGCCGGGCTCAGCATGCGGCTGTCCCAGGCCGACGACCTCACCGACGCGCTGCTCGGCGTACTGGACGAGCTGCGCAAGCTGTGGCGGGCCGCGGGCGTGCTCACCGCCGTCTTCGGTGACGAGCCCGCCCCCCTGGTGACCGCCACCGACCCGGCGACCCGGTGGGAGACGCTGCCCGGCAAACGCCGGCAGGCTCTGCTCGCGCTGCGGGACACCCCGCTGCTGACGCCGGTGGCGACACGTACGCACGGCGCCGGCATCGCCGTCGAGCACCCGCACGGCACCATGGCGCTCTGGATCGACCTGGGCGAGAAGCGGCCCTTCACCGAGCAGGACCAGACCCTGCTGGCGCTGCTGGCCGGCCACATCGGTCAGGGACTGCACCGGGTGCACCAGATCGACCAGCAGCGGGAGACGGCGCTGGCCCTGCAGCGGGCGATCCTCGGCCCGGCGCAACTGCCCGCCGGCTTCGCCGTGCGGTACTCCCCCGCCGCGGTGCCGTTGAAGGTCGGCGGCGACTGGTACGACACGGTGGAGCTGCCGGACGGGCGCATCGGCATCGTGGTCGGCGACTGCGTGGGACACGGCCTGGGGGCCGCCACCGTGATGGGGCAGCTGCGCAGCGCCTGCCGCGCCCTGCTGTTGCAGGACCCCGGCCCGGCCCGGACGCTGGCGGCGCTGGACCGGTTCGCCGCGTTGCTTCCCGGCGCGTCCTGCGCCACCGTCTTCTGCGGCGTCCTCGACCCGGCCACCGGCCTGATGCGCTACTCCAGCGCCGGTCACCCACCGGCCATCGTGGTCGGCGCCGACGGCACGCCGCAGCTCCTGCAGCACGGCCGGTCCCGGCCGCTGGCCGTGCGTGCGGGTGAGGAACGCCCGGAGGCGGAGGCGACGGTGCCGCCGCGCGCCACCCTGATGCTCTACACCGACGGCCTGGTGGAACGCCGCCGCCAGCCGATCACCGTCGGCATCGCCCGCGCCACCGACGCCATCCAGCAGGGACACCACGCGCCGGTGGAGGTGCTCGCCACCGAGATCATGGAGCGGCTCACCCCCGACGGCGGCTACCACGACGACGTGGCGCTGCTGCTCTACCGCCACCCCGGGCCGCTGGAGCTGGACTTCCCGGCCGAGTCGACGCGGCTGGCCGAGGTGCGCAGCGCGCTGCGGGGCTGGCTGGACCGCTGCGGGCTGGCCCCGGCCCACGCCTACAACGTCCTGGTGGCGGCCGGGGAGGCGTGCGCCAACGCCATCGAGCACGGGCACCGCGACAACCCGGGCGGGCGGATCCGGCTGCGCGCCGCCGCCACCGCCGACAACCTGCGCCTGAGCGTCACCGACAGCGGTCACTGGCGGGAACGGGAGCAGGCTCCCGACCCGCACCGCGGCCGAGGGCTCGTGCTCATGCGCGCGCTGATGGACAACATCAGCGTCACCCCGGGGGCCACCGGCACCACAGTCGACATGCAGGCGAGGATCACCGCATGAGCGCGTCCCTGACTCTGACCACGAGCGACCGCCCCGACGGCGTGCGCGTGCTGACCGCCGTCGGCGAGATCGACATGAGCAACGCGTCCTCGTTCGCCGAGGCGCTGGCGGAGGCGGTACGGCCCGAGGGCGAACCCCTGGTCGTGGACCTCACGAAGGTCGAGTACCTGGACAGCGCCGGGCTGGCCGCGCTGTTCCCGCACGCCGACCGGATCGCGCTGATCGCCGGTCCGATGCTGGAGCCGCTGCTGGCCATCTCCGGGCTGGCCGACCTCACCACCGTCCGCCGCGCCTGACGTCGCCGCGCGGTCAGGAGGCGTTGCGCACGATCACCAGCGGGGACTGGGCGTGGTGCAGCACCGCGTGGCTGACCGAGCCGAGCAGCAGCCCGCCCAGCGCGCCCCGCCCGTGCGCGCCGACCACGACGAGCCGGGCGGACTTCGACTCCTCCACCAGCACCCGGGCCGGGGCGCCGCGGACCGACCGCTGCCGTACCGGCACGTCCGGGTAGCGCTCGGCCCAGCCGGCGATCGACTCGGCGACCACCCGCCGGGACTCCTCGGCGAGCTCCGCCGGGTCGTACACCAGGGGCAGGATGTCGCCGGGCCCGAGCGGGGTGGGATAGAGCCAGGCGTGCACCACGACCAGCGGCGCGTCCCGGCGGGCGGCCTCCTCGTACGCGAAGCCGACCGCCGCGGTGGACAGCTCGGAGCCGTCCACACCGACCACGACGGGGCCGTCGGCGCGCGCCTCGCCGCGCGTCACCAGCACCGGGCAGTGGGCGCGGGCGGACACCTGGAGCGTGACCGAACCGATCAGCAGGCCGGCGAAGCCGCCCAGGCCACGGTGGCCGAGCACGACCAGCGCGGCGTCGCGGGACTCCGCGACCAGCACCGCCGCCGGCGCGCCGTCGACGACCACACCGGTGACGGGTACGTCCGGCGCGACCTTGGCGGCTTCGGCGACCGCCTCGGCGACGCAACGTTCGGCCTGGTTGCGCAGGCCGGCGCCGGCGGGCGCGCCCGGGGCCGGGGTGAGCGGCGCGCGGGTCAGCGGCCAGATGAACGCGTGCACCACCTGCAGCGGCCGATTCCGGTCGGCGGCCTCGCGGGCGGCCACCCGGACCGCGTCCAGCGAGGCGGCGGAGCCGTCCACGCCCACCACGACGGGGGCCTGCGAGTGGATTGTCATGTCGTCCTCCTTCACTGGTCTCAGCCTGCCCGTCAGGCGGCCGGCCGGACAGGGTCCGGGGTCTCGACCCGCGGGCCGTTGGTCCCGTGGAAGCGGCGGGTCAGCCGCAGCACCAGCCCGGGCAGTACGCCGATCGCGGCGCAGGCGAGCAGGTCGAGCGCGCTGAGCGGGGACGTGCCGAGCAGCTCGCGCAGCGGCGGCAGCAGCACGCCCGCCACCTGGAGAACCGCGGAGATGGCGACCGCCACCGGCAGCGCGAGGTTGCGCTCACGGGAGCCCGGGGTACGGATCGCGCGGACGGCCAGCGCAACGCCGAGCTGCGCCAGGCCGAGCACCACGAAGACCACCGACTGCCACGGCCGGTCCGCCGCCGCGGCCCACACGCCGGCGCCGAGCGTCGCGGCGGCGATGAGCGCGCCGGTGACCAGCACGTCCCGGCCGAGGCCGCCGCCGAGTACCGACTCCTGCGGCGAGCGGGGCCGGCGGCTCAGCGTGCCCGGCTCGGCCGGCTCCGCGCCCAGCGCGACCCCGGGTACGCCGTGGGTGAGCAGGTTGATCCAGAGGATCTGTGCCGGCAGCAGCGGTACGGGCAGCCCGAACAGCGGGCCGAGCAGCATCACCGCGATCTCGGCGACCCCGCCGGCGAGCGCGTAGCGCAGGAACCGGCGGATGTTGTCGTAGATCCGGCGGCCCTCGCCGATGGCGGTCGCCACTGTGGTGAGGTCGTCGTCGACGAGCACCAGGTCGGCGGCCTGCCGGGCGACCTCGGTGCCGCCGCCCATGGCCACGCCGATGTCGGCGCGGCGCAGCGCCGGGGCGTCGTTGACGCCGTCGCCGGTCATCGCGACCACGTGTCCCCGGTCTTGGAGGCCGGCGATGATGTCGAGCTTCTGCTCCGGCTGGGTCCGCGCGTACACCCGGGTGTCGGGGTGGGCGCCGCCCGGGTCGCCGTCGTCGCCGTTGGCGAGCGGGTCGCCGTCGCGCCAGAGGCCGAGCCGGCCGCCGATCGCGGCGGCGGTCGCCGGGTGGTCGCCGGTGATCAGGACCAGCCGAATGCCGGCCTCCTCGAAGCCCGCGGCGATGCCGGGGGCCGCCGCGCGCAGCGGGTCGCCGACCGCTACCAGTCCCAGCGGGCGCAGGCCGGTCGGCCGGGCCGGGTCCGGCGCGGTGTCGACCACGGCGGAGGCGACCGCCAGCACCCGCAGTCCTTCGGCGGCGAGCCGGTGCGCGGCGTCGGTCAGCTCGGCCAGCTCCCCGGCGCCGGCGTCCATCAGCGGCGGGGCCAGCAGGTTCTCCGGCGCGCCCTTGCAGACCACGAGGTAGCGCCCGTCGCAGCGGCGGTGCACCGTCGTCATGCGGCGCAGGTCCTGGTCGAACGGCGCCTCCGCCACCCGGGGCCAGGCCTCGCGGGTGGTCTCCGGGTCCAGGCCGCAGCGGGCCGCGAACGTGACGAGCGCCGCCTCCAGCGGGTCGCCGATCGCTGTCCACTCCGGCCGCTCGTCGGTCGGCGGGGTCAGCGTGGCGTCGTTGCAGAGCAGTCCGGCGCGGGCCAGGCCGCGCAGCTCGTCAGGGGCGCTCACCGGCTCGCCCCGGTGGTGCACCTCGCCGTCGGGCGCGTAGCCGGTGCCGGTCACGGCGTAGCGGTCGCGGCCGGGCACGACGGCGTGCTGCACCGCCATCCGGCCCTCGGTGAGCGTGCCGGTCTTGTCGGAGGCGATCACGGTGACCGAACCGAGGGTCTCCACCGCGTGCAGCCGCCGGGGAATGGCCCGGCTGCCGGCCATCCGGCGCGCGCCCAGGGCGAGCGCGAGCGTGACGACGGCGGGCAGCGACTCCGGTACGGCCGCCACCACCAGGCTCACCGCGGTGACCGCCATCTGCGTGACCGGGCGTCCGTCGAACACGCCGATCGCGAAGACCAGCC
This sequence comes from Micromonospora sp. TSRI0369, assembly GCF_001905625.1. Lineage (NCBI taxonomy): Bacteria > Bacillati > Actinomycetota > Actinomycetes > Micromonosporales > Micromonosporaceae > Micromonospora > Micromonospora sp. TSRI0369. The sequence goes on along the minus strand of NZ_LIVU01000003.1, from coordinate 447,841 downwards.
CGGAGAGCACCACGGCGGTCAGGCCGAGCACCCGGCCGAGCGAGGACAGGCGGCGTTGCAGCGGAGTGGGCGCCGGGCGGGTCGCGGCGACCAGGGCGCTGATGCGGCCGAGCGCGCTCGCCGCGCCGGTGCGTACCACGGTTCCGGTGGCGCGGCCGGTGGTGACCACAGTGCCGGCGCTCGCCTCCTCCCCCGCGACCCGGGTCACCGCCACCGACTCACCGGTCAGCGCCGACTCGTCCAGGCTGAGCCGCACGGCGTCGGTGAGGTCCAGGTCGGCGGGCACCACGTCGCCGGCCTCCAGCCGGACCAGGTCGCCCCGGACCAGGTCGGCGGCGGGCAGCACGAGGTCACGGCCGTCACGGACCACCCGGGCCGTCGGCGCGGCGAGCCGGTCCAGCGCCGCCACCGCGCGGTCGGCGCGTACCTCCTGCACCACGCCGATCGCGGTGTTGATCAGGACGACCAGCACGATCACCGCGGTGTCGGGGTAGTCGCGCAGCAGCGTGGTCACCACGGCGGCGGCCAGCAGCAGCGCCACCAGGGGGTCGGTGAGCTGGCGGAAGATCCGCCCGGCCAGCCCGCGCTTGCGCGGCGCGGCCACCGTGTTCGGCCCGTCGGCGCGCAGCCGCGCGGCCGCCTCGGCCGAGCCGAGGCCGCTCGCGGGGGCCGGAGAGATCTCGGTGGGCGTCACTGTGCCCTGCCCGCCGTTGCTCACCACATTGCCCTCCATGTCGTCGCCGCCCGCGCCGGGCAATCCCAGCATGCCGGGTGCGGGGGCGCGGCTCGCAGGGCCGAGGGCCTGCCGGACCCGGGACCAACGGCCCCCACCGCGGAACGGGGCAGCGCGGCGCGCGGCTCGCCGGTAACGTCCGCGCGGTGAACCGGACACGCAGCGCCGTCGGGCCGAAACCCCGTCACCGGCCGGTCCGCTGGGCGCTCGCGGTGCTCCTGCTCGCGTCGGCCGGATGCGGCAGGGGAATCGGGGAGGAGAGCGGCGACGCGCTGGCGCGCGACACCGCGGCGGCGGAGGCGAAGCAGCTCAACACGGAGCTGGGCCACCGCAACCGGGCGCGGGACGCCGGGTCGATCGCGGCGGCCGAGATCGTCCAGGAGCCGAAGGACGCCGCGTCGGGCGGCGGTGCGACAGTCCGGCGGGAGGCGCTGGCGTGGTCCGGCCGCACCGCCGGGAACGAGCGGGCCACCGTCGACGTGCGGTTCGTGGTGACGGTGCCGGAGCAGCCGCCGCTGTCGATCGGTGGCGCGAGCAACAGCGCCGGTGAGGCCACGCGCTGCTACCGCTACGAGTTCGAGCTCTACCGCTACACGACGTACCACGAGATCGACTGTCCGAGCGGCCCCGCTCCCTCGCCACCCACCGCCGCGCCGGTGCCGAGGGTGCCCGAGGACGGGCAGAAACGGCTCACCGCCGTGCTGCGTACCGCCACCCCGGAGACGCTGGCGGGCGCGGTGCGGGCGGCGTTCCCGCAGGACTGGATCACCGTCGACACGACAGCGCGCGACGGTGCGCTCGTCGCCGCCGTCGGCGTACCGGCCGAACGGGACTGCCTCCTGCTGGTCCGCACCCCGGCCGGGAAGATCGAGGCTCCCGGGTACGACCGGATCTGGCTGGAGCCGGGCGAGACCGGCTGCCGGACCGCCCTGTACCTGGCGCCGCCGCGCTGACGTGCCGGTTTGCCGCGCGGCCGCCGGGGCACCTGACGGTCATGACTGATCCGGAGCAGTTCCAGCGGCAACAGGAGGGCGCGCTCGAGCGCGGGCAGGTGTTCCAGGACGCCGAGGGGCGGCGGACCCGGGACCCGGGCGCCGGGGCGGAGAACGCGGAGAGCGAGGCCGACCGCAACGCCGAGCGCCTGGCGCGCGGCGAGGTGGGACCGGGCGTCCCGGAGGACTGACCTTCTCGGGCCCATGTCAATGTAGCGTTGACGAGTGAGCCTGGCCGGCCTGTCCGAGATCGCCGCGACCCGTGTCCGGCTGGACGACCGCGAGCTGGACCTGATCGACCGGGCCCGGCACGACGGCGCCACCTGGGCCGACATCGCGCGGGCGCTGGGCCTGGGCAGCCGGCAGGCCGCCGAGCAGCGCCGGCAGCGTCTCGCGGCGGCCCGGCGGGCCCGCGTGACCCGGCTCGACCCGGCCTGCTCCCCCGACGTGCCGGCGCTCCGGGCCGCCGTCACCGACCTGCACCGCTGGATCGAGGCGGACCGCTCGTGGGACGCCCGCTTCCCCCGCGCGGCGTTGACGCGCCGCACCTGCGCGCTCGCGCTCGACGCCACCGCCGGGCCGCTGTACGCGCTGGCCGCGCACCTCGCCGACGACCTGGCCGGGGCCGGGTCCCGGCTGCCGGCTCCGGCACGCGACGCCGCCGGGCGCATCACGGCGGCCCTGTCAACAGGACATTGACGTAGGCGCGAAGTATTGCCCCACGGCGACTCAGGTCCCGAGGATGAGTCCTCCAGGCTCAACTCTCGGGGGATCCCATGCGCCGCAACGCCTGCCTGTTCGTGGCCATCTCACTGCTGTCCGGCCTGGGCGGAAGCGCCATGGCCCTGGTCTCCGGCATCTGGATCCTGGACCTGACCGGTTCCACCGGGCTCGCCGCGCTGGCCGGCCTCTGCGTCTACGCACCGACCCTGGCCGGCCCGTGGCTCGGCGGCCTGCTCGACCGGGTGCCCCGGCGGCCCCTGGTGATCGGCGTGGACCTCACGCTCGCCGCCGCGCTGCTGAGCCTGCTTGCGGTTCGAGGGCCCGGCGACGCGTGGCTGATCTACGCCGTCTCACTCGCGTACGGGATCGGCTACGTGCTCGTCGACGCCGGCGAGACCGCGCTGCTGCCCGCCGCGCTCCCCCCGGCCCGGCTGGCCGACGTCAACGGCTGGCGGTCGAGCGCGCAGGAGGGCATGAAACTGGTGGCGCCGCTGGCCGGGGCGGGCCTGTACGCGTGGCGGGGCGGGCACGTCGTCGCGGTGCTCGCCGCCGTCGTACCGGTGCTCGTGGCCGCTCTGTACGGCGCGCTGCGTCTGACCCGGGCGGAACCCGCTCTCCCGACCGCGCCCGCGGCGGGGGTGCGCGACGGACTCGCCGCGCTGCTGGCCCGACGGGCGGTACGCGTACCGGTGGCGCTCGCGGCGGTGTCCATCGCGATGTCCGGCTTCACCACCGCGGCGCTGTACGACGTGGTGGTGACGGGCCTGGCGCTGCCGTCGACCTTCCTCGGCGTGCTGGCCAGCGCGCAGGGCGGCGGCTCGTTGCTCGCCGGGCTGGTAGTCGGGCGGCTCGTCCGCCGCCACGGCGAGATCGCGGTCGGGGTCACCGGCGCCGTCCTGTTCGCCGCCGGCTGCCTGGGACGCTGCCTGCCGTGGTGGCCGGGCACGCTCGCCGCCTCGGTGGTGATCGGCGTCGGCCTGCCGTGGACGCTCGTCGCGGCGGTCACCGCCGTGCAGACGTACACGCCGCAGGCGATGCTCGGGCGGGTCGCCGGGACGGCGAACACGGTCATGTTCGGCCCGATCACGCTGGCCATCCCGCTCGGGTCGGTGGCGGTCGCCGTCGGCGGCCGGCCGCCGATGGTGGCAGCCGCCGTGGCGTGCCTGGCCGCGGCGCTGGCGGTGGCCGTCCGGCCGGTTCGTCAGCCTGCGGCCGGTGGGCCGGACAGGTGGCGGATCAGCTCCGGCCGGGAGCGCAGCCGCAGCTTCCGGTAGACGTTGCCGAGGTGGTACTCGACGGTCTTCGGTGACAGGAAGACCCGGGCCGCGATCTCCCGGTTGGTCAGGCCCTCCGCCGCGTGCAGGGCGATCAGGCGTTCCTGGCCGGTCAGCCGGTCGCCGGTCCGGTCGCCGGGGTCCGGCGGCCGCCGGCCGGTGGCGTCGATCTCGGTGCGGCACCGCCCAGCCCAGCCCTGCGCGCCGAGCGCCTCGAACAACCGCAGCGCGGCGTGCAACTGGACCCGCGCGTCCCGGCGGCGCCGTGCCCGGCGCAGCCGCTGCCCGTAGCTGAGCAGCGTCCGGGCTCGTTCCAGCGGGACGACGGCGGGATCGCACCGGGCCAGCGCCGCCGCGAAGACCTCGTCCAGGTTTGGTTCGCCGGCGAGCAGGCCCCCGACGCGCGCCGCGGCGGCGCGGGCGGCGGCACCGCCGGCCCCGGCCAGGTCGCGCAGCCGCCGCGCCGACCGCTGCGGGTCGGACAGGTGCGCGTACGCCTCGGCCAGCTCGGCCGCGACGGGCAGCCACCCCGGTTCGGCGATGCCGCCGTCGCGCTGGGCCCGGCGGACCCGTTCCAGCTCGGTCACAGCGTCGTGCCAGCGCGCACCCACCACCGCCGCGATCCCGGCGGCGTACCGCAGCCGGACCTCGATCTCCCGGAACTCGCCGGGCAGGAGCCGACGGGCGTCGTCGACGTGCGCGAGCGCCTCCGGCTCATCGCCGAGCAGCGCCTCCACCAGAGCCAGCGCGGCCAGCGCCTCCGCCCGCAGCACCGGAAGCGCCACCTGCTCGGCGATCCGGACCGCCTCGGCGGCGGCCTGGTACGCCGCGTGCAGCCGGCCGGTGCGCCACTCCAGCCCGGCGAGCCGGGGTAGCGCGTACGCCAGCAGGAACACGTCGTCGGTGGCGCGCGCCCGCTCGACCTCCGGCTCCAGCAGCGCCCGCGCGGTGTCGTGCTCCCCGATCCAGCAGAACACCTCGGCCAGCTCCGCCGCCGAGCCGTCGGCGTGGCCGGCGCAGGCGGCGACCAGGGCACGGGCCGACGCGACCCCTTCGGGCAGCCCGGCCAGCACCTGTGCCGCGGCCAGCCGGATCGGCCCTTTCGGCCAGGTCGCGCCGGCGTCCGCGGCGGCCAGCTCGGCCACCCGCGCGCACAGCGGCACCATGCCGGTGACGTCCAGCCGCGCCCAGAACTGGTTGACGCGGGCGCTCATCAGCCGGGCCGCGCCGAGCGGATCCGCTTGCGCGTACGCCTGCGCGTCGGCCAGGTACGCCTCGGCGCCCGCCGTGTCACCGTGCTGCTGCGCCAGATGGGCGAGCAACGGCTTGACCCGGCAACGCAGGTCGGCGCGGCCGGTCAGCCCGATCGCCTCCTCCCCCAGCGTCATCGCGTGCCGGCTCGCGCCGGCGTTCGCCCAGGCGCGGGACGCGGCGGCGAGCCGCGACGCCCGTACGTCCGGGTCCGGGGTGAGACGGGCGGACCGCTCGTACGCCCGTGCCTCGGCCACCACCCCGCCCCGGCGTTGCGCCCGCTCGGCGGATCCGGCCAGCAACGCGGCGACGCCCTCGTCGGGCACGGTGGTGGCGGCCGCGAGATGCCAGGCCCGGCGGTCGGCGGTGTCGTCGCCGGTGAGCGCGGCGGCCACCGCCAGGTGGGCGGCCCGCCGCCGGCCGGGGCCGGCGACCGAGTGAACCGCGGCGCGGGTCAGCGGGTGGCGGAACGTCACCTCGCGGTCGGTCACCCGGATCAGCCCGGCGTCGACCGCCGGGTCCAGCGCGCCCAGGCGCAGCCCGTCCGCCGCCAGGATCCGCTCCAGCAGCGCCGGGGTGGTGGCCTCGGTGACCGCGCAGGCGACGAGCGCACGCCACGTGTCGTCGGGCAGTCCGCGGGCGTGCGCCAGGACGGTCATCTCGATGCGTTCGACGAGCACGAGAGGCTCCCGCAGCGGCAGCCACCCGTTGCGGTGCTCCTCGGACAGCGTCGCCGGCAGTTCGGTCAGCGCGAGCGGGTTGCCGGCGGTGGCCGCCGCCAGGTCGGCGGCGACCCGGCGGTCCAGGCCGGCGCGCATGGCGAGCCGGATCGCGTCGTCCCGCGCCAGACCGGTCAGCGGCAGCTCCGGCAGGCCGGGCGCGGGGAACGCGGGAGCGTCGCGGGCCGCGAAGACGACGGCGACCCGGTCCGCGAGCAGCCGCCGGGCGGTGAACAGCAACGCCTCGGCGGAGGCCGGGTCGATCCAGTGCGCGTCGTCGACCAGGCAGAGCACCGGCGTGTCCTCGGCCGCCGTCGTGAGCAGGCTCAGCGTCGCCACGTACGCGGCGAGCCGGTTGACCGGGCGGGAACCGCCGTCGATGGCGAAGACGGTACGCAGCGCGTCGGCCTGCTGCGCGGGCAGATCGCCGAGCCGGTGCAGCAGCGGGCGCGCCAGCTCGTGCAGCGCGGAGAACGGCAGCTCCGCCTCGAACGGCACGCCGGTGGCGCGCAGCACCCGCATCCCGGCGGACCGCGCGGCACAGTGTTCCAGCAGCGCCGTCTTGCCCACGCCCGCCGCACCGCGCAGCACCAGGGCGCCGCCGTGACCGTCGACCGCGTCGGCCAGCAGCGCGCCGAGCCGCCGGCACTCGTCGGCGCGTCCGAGAAGGGCGTCCTCACCGGTGTCCGTGGCCGTGCCGACGGCACCGGCCGTCGCCGGTCCGCTGCCCATGACCGCACGCTAGCCGCCGGTGTGGTCCGGACGGGCGGGCGCGACGCGAACCCGACAGGGTGCCCGCGCGCCCTCGTCGACTAGGAGGAACCCGGATCCGGAGGCCGTCGCGGATCCCTAGCGTCTTCCCCAGTCGTCCGGCCGGTGTCCATCGGCGGATCCGGGACGGCGACACGACTCCGAGGGGAGACACCATGATCGGGAAGAGAGCGGCCGGGGTGCTGGCGGCGGGACTGCTCGCCACCGGGTTCGGGGTGGCGTCCGGCCCGCCGGCGCAGGCCGCGAGCGGCCACTACGCCATCGTCAACTACGGCAGCGGCAAGTGCCTGGAGGTGGACCGGTCCGACGCCCCGTCGTCGCTCGGCGGCCGGGTCGCGCAGCGCACCTGCGACGGCCAGGCCGTGCAGCGCTGGTCGCCGGTGGGCAGGGACGCCTACACGTTCGTCAACCAGTTCAGCGGCATGTGCGTGGACGTCCGCAACGGGGTCAACGCCGACGGCACACCGTTGCAGCAGTGGGCCTGCACCGGCACGTCGAGCATGAAGTGGACGGTCGACCCGAACTCGTTCGCGGGGGTGCACCAGATCAAGTCGCAGATCGGTGGCCGGTGCATGGACGTGCGGGGCGGATCGGACGCCGACGGCGCGACCGTCCAGATCTACCGCTGCACCGGGTTCGGCAATCCGGCCCAGGTCTGGTCGTTCGCGGCCGTCTGACCGGCGCGGATGCGGCCCGTCCCCGGGGGTGAGGGGGACGGGCCGCACGATCGTCAGCGCCAGGTGTCGGTGACGTCGCGGGTGCCGCCGGCCGGCGTGGTGAGCGTCCGGTTCGCGCCGGACTCCCAGGTCACCGTCCCGTCCGGGTTCTTCTTGACGTACTTGTACTCGACAGCGGTGTTCGCGGGCAGGTCGACTGTGGCCCGCCAGACCGGGTACGCGGCCGACGAGAGCGCCACGGCCGCCGCCGGGTTCCAGCTGCCGAGCGCCGGCGTGTTGCCGACCACGAACACGTTCTGCCCGTAGGCGGTGGTAGCGGTGACGGAGAACGTGGTGGCCACAGTCGTGGAGACGGTGTCACCGCGGAATGTCTCGGTCACCGCGTACGTGCCGGAGGGCGGGGTGGTGAGCGTCCGGTTCGCGCCGGACTCCCAGGTGACCGCGCCGGAGGCGGTCAGCTTGACGAACTTGTACTCCACAGCTGTGGACCGGGGCAGGTCGACAGTGGCGCGGTAGACGCCGCCGCCCTGCGCGGCCAGCTTGACGCCGCCCGCGGGCGTCCACGACCCGAGCGCGGGGACGCTGCCGACGACCCGGACGTCCTGCCCGGCGGCCAGATTCGCGGTGACGGTGAACGTGGTGGCGATCCGGTCACCCGGGCTGACAGTGGGCGAGGCTGACGGGGACGCGGTCGGGGAGGCCGTCGGGGACGGGCTCGCGCCGGCACGTGCGTTCACGTGGATCGCGACCGCGTCGTTGGCCGGGAGGGTCACGGTGGCCCGGCCGCCGGACACGGTCACCGTGCCGCCGGTGCAGCCGCTCGCGGTGGCGACGCCGGAGATGACGTCGCAGTACCGGCCGTCGGCCAGGCCGGTGGCGAAGGTGGCGGTGGTGGCGGAGCCGGAGTCGTTGATGCCGATCCAGGCCCGGTCGCCGCGGTGGAAGCCGATCACGTTGCTGTTGACCGTGGTGAAGTCCGAGACGGTCTTCACCGGCCGGGCGGCGTTGGCCCAGCCGACCATGCCCTTGACGCCGGTGGTGCGGCTCAGGCAGGTCCAGGCGGTGCCGCAGACCGTGTCGGTGACCCGTCCGGTGCCGTCGTGCGGCGGGGACTGGTTGCGGTTGGACCAGGTGAAGCTGTCGTAGACCGACGGCTTGCCGTGCGGGTAGGCCAGCGCGAAGTAGTTGGCCAGCACGTAGTCGGTGCCGTTCTTGTACGACAGCACCACGCCGTCGCGCTCCAGGTCGTGGTTGGTGACCATGGAGAAGACGTTGGCGCCGGGCGCGTCGAGGTTCCAGTTCGGCACGTTCGCCAGCGCCGAGATGGAGCCCTGGAAGGCCGAACGGATGCCCTTGGCGTACGCGAAGTCGAGCACGTCGCCGTTGCCGATGTACGCGCGGGCCTGCAACGCGGGGTTGCTCGCCCCGTCGAAGATCTCCTGCGCGACGTACGGCCGCCGGCCCTCGACGACGGTGTTGTTCAGCTTGCCGAGGATGGCCGCGAAGTCGTCCTTGCGGATGTGCTTGACCGCGTCGACCCGGAAGCCGTCGACGCCGAGCCCGATCAGGTCGTTGAGGTACGCCGCGATCTTGTTCCGGACCGCTTCCTTCTCGGTGTAGAGGTCGGACAGCGACAGCAGCTCGCAGCTGGTCACCTGGGCCTCGTTGTTCCAGTCGTTGATGGCGCCGCCGGTCGGGCAGTTGTCGCCGGGGCGGTGGAAGTCGCCGTCGCCGTACGGCACGGCCGGGTAGCTGTAGCCGGAGAACTCGGTGCCGGCGTAGCCGCGCGTACCGGCCGGGTTGTTGGTGCCGGCCATGTGGTTGACCACCGCGTCGACGTAGACGCGCACACCGGCGGCGTGGCAGGCGTTGACCATGGCCGCGAACTGCTGGCGGTTGCCGAACCGGCTGTCCAGCTTGTACGACACCGGCTGGTACACCTCGTACCAGGGGTAGGCGCCGTCGGCGCTGGCGGGCAGCTTCACCGACTCCTGCGGCGGTGCCACCTGCACCGCGCCGTAGCCGGCGGGTCCGAGGTGGTCGGTGCAGGCGGCGGCGACCGAGGTCCAGTTCCATTCCCAGAGGTTGGCGGTCACCTCGCTGTCGTTTAGTACGACGGCGGCGCGGGCGGGTGCGGCGGTGGTGGCAGCCGCGACGGCAACCGTACCGCCCGCCGCGACGAGCGCGGCGGCGAGCAGCAGGCGACCGGCACGGCCACGGGGGTGTGGCCTGACGGATTGCATGGTTGGGGGACCTCTTCCGTGGGTTCGAAAGGGTGAGCGGGGGTGGGGCGGCCGTCCCGGGTAGCGAACACCATGCGTCATCCATGAAAGTCTTTGCAAGAGCTTGCGGCAAAGTTTTCGAAACCCGCAGGCAACACTGATGCGCTTGGATGGCCTTCTACCTGGGGTCTATCCATGTAGGACGGCGTGATCCACCCTCCGGCACGAGTCCCGCGGCTCGGGACGACAGGGCCGTCTCGCGAGACGGCCGCAACTTCCGAGCATTTTTTCCAACGTTTGCGGCCCGGCCGCGTGCACACTCGCCGAATCGGCCGGCCCGAGGCCGTGGGCCACGTACCGTGGGCGTAGATCCCGCTCACGCGACGGACGGCGCACGCGCCGTGCCCGTGCGCGCCGCCCGACCGGGGGGAGGTGCCGTGGCCGGTTTCGGGGTCCGCCCGCACGCCGTCCCCGGAGCGCCGCGTACGCGGGCGACGGCCGGGCCCGGAGCGCCGACCATCCCGGCGCCCGGCACGCGGTACGAACTGCCGGCGTGCCCGGAGCACCGCGCAGGTGTCGCGCTGAACGCCGCCTGCGACTCGGTCACCGTACGCGGCAACCTGATCCGGGACAGCGGCTCCGGCACGCAGACGCGATCCGCGGCGCGAGACCGTCAGCCGGATCGCCACCCGCTGGGTTTCCTGAGCCACAGCAGGTTCACCGCCCACTACCGGTCCGTGTTCGGCATCCCACCGAGCCGTACGCTGCACGGCTGACCGGACGAGCCCCGGCCCGTCGCGGCGCGACGGACCGGGGCTCGCTGGTATCCGGCGGATCAGGCCAGGTCGAAGCGGTCCAGCTCCATGACCTTCGTCCAGGCGGCGGCGAAGTCGCGGACGAACTTCTCCCGCGCGTCGTCGCTGGCGTAGACCTCGGCGAGCGCCCGCAGCTGCGAGTTGGAGCCGAAGATCAGGTCGACCGCGGTCGCGGTCCACTTCACCTGGTCGGTCGCCAGGTCCCGGATCTCGTACACGTGCTCCTCGGACTCCGACGCCTTCCACCGGGTGCCCGGGGAGAGCAGGTTGACGAAGAAGTCGTTGGTGAGCACGCCGGGCCGGTCGGTGAGCACGCCGTGCGACGCGCCGCCGACGTTGTTGCCGAGCGCGCGCAGGCCGCCGACCAGCACGGTCATCTCCGGCGCGGTCAGGTTCAGCATGTACGCCCGGTCGATGAGCAGCACCTCCGGCTGGGTCTTCTCGCCCGGCCGCAGGTAGTTGCGGAACCCGTCGGCGCGCGGCTCCATCACCCGGAACGACTCGACGTCGGTCTGCTCCTGGGTGGCGTCGGTACGCCCCGGGTGGAACGGCACGGTCAGCTCGACGCCGGCGTCCCGCGCCGCCTGCTCGACAGCGGCCGAGCCGGCCAGCACGATCAGGTCCGCCAGCGAGATCTGGGCGCCGCCCGCGGCGTTGAACTCCTGCTGGATGCCCTCCAGGGTGGCCAGCACGGTGGCGAGCTGCTCCGGCTGGTTGACCTCCCAGTTGCGCTGCGGCTCCAGCCGGATCCGCGCGCCGTTGGCGCCACCGCGCTTGTCGGTGGAGCGGTAGCTCGCGGCCGAGGCCCAGGCGGTGGAGACCAGCTGGGCGATGGTGAGGCCGGACTCCAGCACCTTCGCCTTGAGCGCCGCGACGTCGGCGTCGCTCACCAGCTCGTGCGCGACGGCCGGCACCGGGTCCTGCCACAGCTGGGCCTCGGGCACCCACGGGCCGAGGAAGCGGCTGACCGGGCCCATGTCACGGTGCAGCAGCTTGTACCAGGCCTTGGCGAACGCGAGCGCGAACTCGTCCGGGTTCTCCAGGAAGCGGCGGGAGATCTTCTCGTACGCCGGGTCGACGCGCAGCGACAGGTCGGTCGTCAGCATCGTCGGCTTGTGCTTCTTCGACGGGTCGTGGGCGTCCGGGATGATCGCCTCGGCGTCCTTGGCGACCCACTGCTTGGCGCCACCCGGGCTGGTGGTCAGCTCCCACTCGTAGCCGAAGAGGATCTCGAAGAACCGGTTGGACCACTGCGTCGGCTTGTCGGTCCACGTCACCTCGAGACCGCTGGTGATCGTGTCCCCGCCCTTGCCCTTGCCGTACGTGCTGAGCCAGCCCAGGCCCTGCGCCTCCAGCGGCGCGGCCTCCGGCTCGGGGCCGACGTGCTGGTCGGCGGGGCCAGCGCCGTGGGTCTTGCCGAACGTGTGGCCGCCGGCGATCAGCGCGACGGTCTCCTCGTCGTTCATCGCCATCCGGCGGAACGTCTCGCGGATGAAGTGCGCCGCCGCGAGCGGGTCGGCGTTGCCGCGCGGGCCCTCCGGGTTGACGTAGATCAGACCCATCTCGGTCGCGCCGACGCCGGCCACCATGTCCTTCTCGGAGGCGTACCGCTCGTCGCCGAGCCAGGCGTCCTCGGGACCCCAGAAGATCTCCTCCGGCTCCCAGACGTCCTCACGGCCGAAGCCGAAGCCGAAGGTCTTGAAGCCCATCGACTCCAGCGAGACGTTGCCGGCGAGCACCAGCAGGTCGGCCCAGGAGATCTTCTGGCCGTACTTCTGCTTGACCGGCCAGAGCAGCCGGCGGGCCTTGTCCAGGTTGGCGTTGTCCGGCCAGCTGTTCAGCGGGGCGAACCGCTGGCCGCCGTCGCCGGCGCCACCGCGGCCGTCCTCGATGCGGTAAGTGCCCGCGGCGTGCCAGCTCATCCGGATCATCAGGCCGCCGTAGTGGCCGAAGTCGGCCGGCCACCAGTCCTGCGAGGTGGTGAGGACCTCGGCGATGTCCCGCTTGAGCGCCTCGACGTCGAGCTTGGCGAACTCCTTGGCGTAGCTGAAGTCCGGCCCGAGCGGGTTGCCCTTGTGCGAGTGGGCGTGCAGCACCGACAGGTCGAGCTGGTTGGGCCACCAGTCGCGGTTGGTACGCGGACGACCGCCGGTCTTCGGGGTCGGCGAGTCGATCGCCGGGTTCTCGCTCTCGCTGCCGTGCGCGGTCACGGAGTCGTGCGCGACCGGGCAGCCGGCCGCCTCCTTGGCGTCCACGCCCTGCGGGCTGACGGGCCGGTTGTCCTGGGTGTCGCTCATCTGTTTCCTTCCGAACTGGCGGATCACTGGGCGGTGCGGTCGGCCGCGCAGCCGGGGCAGGTGCCCCAGTAGACGACCTCCGCCTCGTCCACCACGAAACCGTGGTCGTCGGAGGCGGTGAGACAGGGGGCGCCGCCGACGGCACACTCGACGTCGGCGATGGCGCCACAGGAACGGCACACGACGTGGTGGTGGTTGTCCCCCACCCGAGACTCGTAGCGGGCCGTGGCGCCGGCCGGCTGGATGCGCCGGATCAGGCCGGCGTCGGTGAGTGCCCGCAGCACATCGTAGACCGCCTGGTGGGACACGGTGGGCTGCTCTGCGCGGACCAGCGCGATCACGGTGTCCGTGTCGACGTGCGGGTGGTCGCGCAACGCCGCGAGCACCGCCAGCCGGGGCCGGGTCACCCGCAACGAGACCGCCCGGAGCTGCGTCTCGAAGTCGGCCGTCATGCGACGACCTTAGCCCGGTCTTTTGGAATGAATCAAGTTTTTGCCCAGGTGTGTCGGCCGCCACCGCGACCGTCCGCACACACGAAAACGGGGGTGCCGCGCCAGGCGCGGCACCCCCTCCCCGGAAGAGGGTTCAGGCGGCTGAGCAACTCGCGGTGGGCGTGTTGCTGTTGCCGTTCTTGTAGAGCGTGATGCCGAAGTTGTTGCCGTTGCCGTTGGGACGTGCGGTGAGCGTGCCGCTGGTGCCGCTGACCGACGCGTTCCAGCTGTTCTGCAGGCTCTGGCCGCCCTGGGTCTGGATGTTGACGACCCAGTTGCTGGTGCCGCTGACCGAGAAGGTCACGTTGAACCGGTCGCCCCACTCCTCGGCCCGGCTGACGCTGACCGTGCAGCCACCGTTGTTCGGCGGCGGGGTGGTCGGGTTGCCCCCGCCGGTCCCGCCGATCGTGATGTTGGAGTTGCCGCTGCTCTGGTAGCCCTCGGTGGCCAGGATCTGGTAGTCGTGCGAACCGAGGTTCATGCCGTAGCGGGACCAGGCGTCGAAGTGGTTGCCCGAGGTGATGGTGCCACCCACGCGCTTCTGCTGACGGACGCTCCAGTACTGGTAGAACGTCCGCGTGCCCTCGATCGAGGGAGCGTTGACCCGCTGGGTGCGGTAGACGTCGTACGTGCCGCCGTCGGAGGACACCGAGCCCATGTAGCCGCTGCCCGGCGGGCGCCAGCTGCCCCAGCTGTCGACGATGTAGTACTCGACGAGCGGGTTGCGCGTCCACCCGTAGAGCGTCAGGTACGCGTTGCCGGACGGGTTGAAGCTGCCGGAGTAGCTGACCGTGCGGCGGCCGCCCGGGTTCCAGCCCTTGCCGGCGACGAAGTTGTTGATGTTGCTCCACTGGGTGCTGTACTGACCACCGTTGCCCATGGTCATGGAGACGTTGCCACTGTCTTTCCAGAAGGAATAGAAGTAGCCGTTGTTGGTGCCGGTCGAGTTCGACGTGACGGTGGTGTCGGCGTAGGCCGGGCCGGACGTGACCGCCGTCGTCCCGGCGGCGATCAGCGCCACGGCACAGGCGCCGCCGAAGAGCATCCGGAGGCGTCCGCGCCTGCGGATGCCCGTGCGGACGGGGGCGTCGTTCATGGACGGGTTTCCTCCCTCTGACGGCTGGCGCGGCCAGCCGGGTGGCGCGAGCTGTGAGCGCTCGTCCCTGATGGACGGCGGGACGGGCGACGCCGCGCCAGGCGGTGGACGGACATCGACGTCAATCGAGATACGCCGATGGCCACAGTATTGGAGGATCGATTCACCGTGTCAACAAGTTCCGGAAATGTTGTGGAAACCCGAACTATCACAAATCGGTCGTAGCGCTGCCGCGCAAGCCTGGCGCGACCACGCCGAGGGCCTCGCGAGCGAGCTGATGGAGTGATGGCGGCCGGAAGTTTCGGTGGCTTTCCGGATCAAGGCCGGCCCGCGCCGGGCACCGCTATCCGGTCGAGCCCAGCAGCAACCCGAACACGCCGCAGCAGATCACCCCGCCGACGACGAGCGTGACGAGGGCGACCGTGTAGTTCGACCACAGGCCGAACCGCGTCACGTCGGCTCCGTACCCGTCGTGGACCCGGTTGCGCCACCCGCCGAAGCGGAACACGAGGTGGTGGGCGGCTCCCGGCTGGACCATGAGCGACGTGGTCATCAGCGGCACGCCCATGAAGTCGGTGTAGCGGACGTCGTGCCCGCCGGCCGGGACGGCGACGTGCCACGTACCCTCGCCCGGGATCGCGACCAACTGGCGGTCGATCTTGAAGCGGCTGGTGACCGGCGCGGGAATCATGTACGGCCCCCGGTTCACCGATACCACCAGCACTCCGCAGCCCGGCGGCGGGGCGATCGGATGCGGGTAGGCGATCAGCGGGACGACACCGTGCATCGGCGGGTACGGCTGCGAGGGGAGGTAGGACACGGCCAGATTCTGGCACGGCCGCGCCAGGTGTCGATCTCCCCCGGGTCAGCCCGCGCCGGGCGCCGCGGCGCCGGCGAGCAGGCGCTGTCGCATCAGGAACTTGCGGACCTTGCCGGTCGGCCCCATCACCACGTCGGCGTCGGGGACGGTCACCACCCGGCGCAGCGTCGCGGCCACCGCCGGGCCGAGCGCGGCCCGCACCCGGTCGGTACGGTCGCGCGCCGGATCCGCGTCCTCGGCGAGCAGGAGCAGCACGTCGGTCACTGTCGTGCCGTCCTCCCCCGCCGCCGCGACCACTGTGCAGTCACGGACGTCCGGGCAGTGCCGCAGGACGCGCTCCTCGGACAGCGCTGTGTACAGCCAGGTCCCCCCGCCCAGGTCGACCGCGTCGCTGGCCCGGTCGACGTGGTGGTAGTTCCCGTCGGCGTCGCGGTACATCAGGTCGCCGGTGAGGTAGTAGCCGCCCAGCCGGGTGCGGTACGTGGTGACCGAGTCGTTCCAGTACCCGAGCGCCAGCGTCGGCGACCTCAGGCCGACGTGCCCCACCTGCCCCGGCGCGACCTCCTCGCCGGTGTCCACGTCGAGCAGCGCGATCTCGGCGAACGGGTACGGCTTGCCGACGCAGCGGTCGTAGCGGTCGCTGCCCAGCCGGTGGGTGATCCGGAACGCGCCGTGCCCCATCTCGGTGGAGCCGAGCATGTCGACGAACTTCGATCCGGGGACGTCGACCATGCCGTCGCGGGTGTACGCGGGGTGGCTGCCGACCGCGACCAGCCGGCGTACGTGCGACTCGTGCGCGCAGTCGCCGGTGTTGAACCAGTTGCGCACCGAGCTGAGGTCGCGGGTGGTGAGGTCGACGCGGGCCAGCTCGGACCAGGTCACCGCGAAACCGAACACGCCGGTGGGGCGCCACCGTTCGATCGCGTCCAGGATCGTCTCGGCGCTGCGCGCGAACGGGCCGCCCTGCGCGGACAGGCAGAGCAACTGGTAGCCGTTGCAGAGCGCCTGGTTGAGGGTGATGATGCCGGCGGCGTGCGCGGCCGGCAGCGCGGACATCTCCCGTACCTCGCCGTACGGCCGGGACTCGGTGAGCCGGACCGCGCGGATCGCGGCGAACAGGCCGTGGTGCGAATGGACGATCGCCGCCGGCACCCGGGTGGTGCCCGAGGAGTGGGTGATGACCACCGGGTCCTGCGGATGGTGCCGGTGGTGCGGCGGGGCCTGCGCCGGGTCGCCGGCGCCGGTGTGCGCCGCGTCGCCGAGGACCGGCGCGCCGAGGTCGTGCTCGGCCAGGGCGGCGTGGTCGGCGTCGATCACCACCCCGGCGCCGCGCAGCCGCCGCACGAACTCGGCCGCCAGCTCGATCGGCATGTTGCCGTTCATCAGCGCCGGGATCGCGCCGAGCCAGGTCAGCGCCAGGAAGTTGAGGAACACGTCGGGCGCGGAGGTCACGTACACCGCGATCGGGTCGGCCCGGCGGACGCCGCGCGCCCGGAACCACGCCGCCCGCGCCGCGACCCGCTCGGTCAGGGTGGCGAGTGACAGCGGCGTCCAGGCCGGGATGCCGTCGACGTCGACGTCGAACGTCACCCGGGGCATGTCCATGTCGGCGCCGTGCTCGGCCAGCCGGAGCAGCACGTTGCCCGCGCCCAGCTCCATGTCGGCCGCCAGCGTCGCGCGGAAGTTGTCGGCACCCAAACGAGTCGCCTCCTCAGCTGACACACGTCACGGCCGCGCCGCCGGCGTACCGGCCGCCGAGCGGGGACACGATCAGGCTAGAGCGCCCGCCACGCTGAGACAATGCTCGATGTACGCTCGGTCAGGACACGTCGCGGTTGAACAGGTGCGACGACCAGAACAGGCTCGCCGCGGCCAGCCCGGACATGATGAGCGCGCCCTGCCAGACCACGGCCTGGGTGATCTGGCCGGCGAACAGCGCCCGCATGCCGTCGGTGGCCCAGGCGAACGGGTTCCACACCGCGACCCGCTGGATCCACATCGGCGCCAGCACGAGCGGGATGAGCACGCCGGCGAGCAGCGACACCGGCTGCCCGACCGTGTTCACCAGCACGCCGAGGCTGTTCTCGTTGCGGACCAGCAACGCGATGTCGTACGAGATCGAGGTGCTCAGCAGCACCATGACCGACAGCAGCGCGTACGACACCAGCAGGTTCGCCAGGTGCACCCGCAGGCCGAACGGCAGCGCCACGAGCGTGACCACCATGGCCTGCACCACGTTGAGGCACACGTGCATCAGCGCGCGGCCCAGCAGCAGGCCGGTGCGGCTCACCGGCGTCACCCGGCACCTGTCGATGATGCCCGCGCGCAGCGCGCTGAGCAGCCCGTAACCGGCGAACAGGCCGCCGAACAGGCCCATCGCCACGAACAGGCCTGGTACGTAGATGCGGTACGCGTCGGCGTAGGTCGAGGCGCCCCGGTCGACCATCACCACCTTGAGGAACGGCGCGAAGAGGATCAGGTAGGTGATCGGCTGGGCCAGGCTGAACGCCACCATCACCGGGTTGCGCACCATCAGGCCGGCCTCCTGCTGGAAGATCAGCCAGGTGTCGCGGACGAGTTTCACGCCGTACTCCTCTCGGCGTCCGGTCACTCCGCGAGCGACCGGCCGGTCTTGGCCAGGAACACGTCGTCGAGGCTGGGCCGGCGGGCCTCGATCGCGCCGGGCTCGATGCCCCGGTCGTAGAGCGCCCGCATGACCTGCGGGATGGCCGTGGCGGCGCTGTCGACGTAGAGCCGCAGCGTGCCGTCGACCGGCTCGGCCGCGTGCACGTACGGCGCCTCGGCCAGCAGCTTCGTCGCGGCCGGCAGATCGCCGCCGGTTTCGTCCGCGACGTCGGCGGACGCGAAGTCGACGGCGACCACGTCGCCGGAGATCTCGCGCTTGAGCGCCGACGGGGTGCCCTCGGCAACGATCCGCCCGGCGTCGATGATCGAGACCCGGTCGCAGAGGCTGTCGGCCTCGTCCAGGTAGTGCGTGGTGAGGAAGATGGTCATGCCCTCCTCGCGCAGCCGCCGCACCTCCTGCCACATCCGCACCCGGCTGGGCGGGTCGAGCCCCGCTGTCGGCTCGTCCAGGAACATCACCTGCGGCGAGTGGATGACGCCGAGCGCGACGTCGAGGCGGCGGCGCTGCCCACCCGAGTACGTCTTGATCTTGCGGTCGGCGAAGTCGTCGAGCTGGAACGCGCGGATCGCCGCGACGGCCAGCTCCTGCGCCACCGATTTCGACAGCCCGTGCATCCGGGCCTGGAGCACCAGGTCCCGCCGGGCGGTGGAGTCGTCGTAGGTGCCGCTGGCCTGCGCCACGAAGCCGATCCGCCGCCGCACCTGCGCGGGCGCGCGCAGCAGGTCGACCCCGGCGATGGTGGCCACTCCCCCGCTGGGGCGGATGAGCGTGGCGAGCATCCGCAGCGTGGTGGACTTGCCCGCGCCGTTCGGGCCGAGGAAACCGACGATCTCGCCGCGCCGTACCGCGAAGTCGACGCCGCGTACCGCCTCGACTGTGGTGGCGCCACGGCCGCGTCCGACCCGGAACGACTTGCGTAGGCCGGTGGCCTCGATCATCGAGCCTCCTCGTGCGGCGCGACGCCGGCGCGGGTGCGTCAGGTCAGGCTAGTTCGGCCCCGACGGTTGGACAACGGTCGATGCGTCAGGTGTCGGGAGCCGTCCGTGCCAACGCGGCGAGACGCGCCGCGGCCGCGCGGGCGCCTCCGGCCGCCGCGAACGACTCCCCCACCCGGCGCGCTCCCGCCCGGTACGCCGGATCGTCCAGCACCGCGCTCAGCGCGGCGGTCAGCTCCGCCGGTGTCGCGGAGCCGAAGGAGACCTCCACCCCGGCGCCGGCCCGGCGCACCTGCCGCGCCACCACCGGGTGGTCGTGCCGGATCGGCGCGACCACCACCGGCACGCCGTGGGCGAGCGCCTCGGACACCGTGCCCAGCCCGCCGTGCGACACGAGGGCGTCCAGCCGGGGCATCAGCTCCAGCACCGGCACCCGGGGCGCGACGAGCACGTGCGGCGGCGGGTCGGGCACCAGCCCGGCGCCGGCGACGAGGATCACCTGGACCCGGTCGGCCAGCGGCGCGGTGGCCGCCGTGATCCGCCGGTAGAAGTCGGCGGCGAGGTGCTCGGCCATCGTGCCGACGGTGACCAGCACATGCCGGCGGCCCGGATCCCACTCCGGCCAGGCGAACGCGGGCGCGTTGCGCCGCCGTCCCAGCGCCGGGCCGGTGAGCACGCAGCCGGGCGGCAGCGGTGCCGGGCCGGTGAGCGCCGTCGTGGTCAGGCCGATCACGAGGTACGGCGAGAAGCGCAGGTCGATCGTCTCGTCCACCGGCAGGTCGGTCATCGCCCACACCCGGCGGACCTGGGCGCCCACCCAGTCGGTGAACTCGGGCAGGTCCTCCGTCGGTGGCGTCAGCTCCAGCACGCCGACGCAGAACGTCGCCCACGGCAGCCCGCGGCGGTGCGCGGCGAGCGCGCCGGCCAGCGCGTACTGGTCGGCCACCACCACGTCCGGCCGGTATCGCTCGACGGCGGCGTCGGCGGCGTCGCGGATGAACCGGTTCGCGGGCAGCACGTGCCCCTCCCAGAGGGTGCGCACCGCCGCCATCCCGGACGCGCCGTCGGAGCGGTAGTAGCGCTTGCCGGTCGGGAACAGCGTGGCGTCCGGGCCGACCAGCGGGCGCAGGTCGCTGCGCGGCCCGACCCAGGCCACCTCGTGCCCGGCCGCCTCCAGCTCCTGGGCGATGGCGACCGGGGCGTTCAGATGGGACTCCACCGGCAGGACGACGAAGAGGAAGCGAGCCACGTCGATATGATCGCACGCGCGTTGACATCCATCGGCGTCACTGATCTGATCCGTGGCGTGACGGTACGCGCATGACGGCTATCGACGCCGTCTCGGTGTTCCTGCCGCAGCGCCGGGTGCCGGTCGAGAGCCTGGCCGCGCCGCTGGGCCTGACCGACATGCAGGTCCGCCTGTTCCGCCGCTTCCACGGCCTGACCGAGGTCCGCCGCGACCCCGGGCTGTCCCTGACCGACCTGCTGCTGCGCGCCGCGGGCGGCCTCACCGCGCTGCACACGCTGCGGCGGCGGGTGCGGTTCGTGGTGTACGGGCGGGCCTTCCCGGTGGTCACCCCCTATCCGGTCAACCCGCTGTACGAGGTGTGCCGCACGCTCGGGCTGGGCCACGCGCTCGCGTTCACGCTCACCCAGCAGTCCTGCGCGAGCGCGCTGGCCGCTATCGACGTGGCCGGGCGGCTGCTCGCGTCCGAACCGGACACGCCGGACGGGCCGCCGCTGGCGCTCGTGCTGACCGGGGAGAAGGCGTTCACCCGCGACGCCCAGTTCATCCCGGAGACGTCGGTGTTCAGCGAGGGCGCCTCGGCCTGCCTGCTCAGCGCCGGTGGCGGCCGGGACCGGCTGCTCGCGTACGCCTGCCACCAGCGGGGCGAGTTCGACGTAGCGGGCGGCGAGTCCCCGGCGCGGTTCCAGCGGGCGTACCGGCCGGCGCTGGCCGAGGTGATCGGCCGGGCGCTGGACCGGGCCGGCACGGCGCTGTCCGAGCTGCGGCTGGTGCTGCCGCACAACGTCAACCTGATGACCTGGAAACGGCTGTGCCGGCTGATCGGACTGCCGCTGGACCGGGTGCTGCTGGACAACGTCACCGAGACCGGCCACGTGTTCTGCGCCGACGCGTTCGTCAACTACCGCACCGCCCGGCAGCGCGGCCTGCTCCGGCCGGGCGACCGGTACCTGGTCGCGGCCGTGGGCGCCGGGGACGGCGCGACGTTCGCCGCCATGGTCTTCGAGCACTGAGCGGCGGAGGCCACCATGGAGACCGGGCTCCGCCTGCTGCGGGCCGCGCGACGCACGTTCACCGGCCCGGCCGCGCTGCTCGGCGACCCCGTGCTGCGCGAGCGCGCCGCCGGCTACCTGACCGACCTGACCCGGCCGTACGGGCTGCGGGTGCCCGACGGCCTGTTCGACGCGCCCTCGGCGGCGCTCGGCCAGTCGTACGGGGAGATGGCCGCCGAACTGATCCCCGCCGTCGTACCGCCGCACGAGCCGGTGGACCTGCTCGTGCTGGCGTTCGCCGTGCACGACATGCTGCCCGGCCGGGCCACCGCGGCGTATCTCAGCCACGTCTGCCCGGGCACCCCGATGTCGTTCGCGCTCTGCGACCAGGGTTCCGCGGCGGCGTTCACCGGGCTGCGGATCGCCAGCGGGTACGGGTGCCGCCGCGCCCTGCTGGTCACCGTCGAGCAGGCGGTCCTGCCGTACGACGCGGCGGTGGCCGTACCGGCCCGCCACCGGGCCGTGGCCATGCTGTACGGCGCCCCGGCCGGCGACGGCGAGGCCCGCGACGGCGCGGGAGGGGCCGGCGGCGACGGTCCGGAGCGGATCGGGCTCGGCGGCGGCGCGCGCGTGGCGGCGCTGCGCCAGCACGCGGACGTCCGCGTGGACGACGTCGCCGCGCTCGCGGCGGCCGAGGTGGCCGGGCTGACGGCCGGACGCGGTGATGTCGCCGTCGTGCTCGGCGCGGACCTCGCGGCGGCGTGGCCGGGTCCCGGCGGCCACGCGGTGACGACCGGTCCGGGGAGGCAGCCGTCCACCGGTGTCTGGTGGGCGCTGCTGGACCGGCTCGCCGGGGACGCGGCGCGGCCCCGGACCGTCCTGGCCGCCGACTACGAGCCCGCACTGGGCTACCTGAGCGTGGTCGCGCTGGAGCCGGCCGGCCGGTCAGAGCCCGTCGGCGAGCGCGGCGCGGACGAACGCGCCCAGCCGCTCGTTCGCCTCCGGGGAACCGACGGTGATCCGGACCCCGGCGCCGGGCAGCGCCATGACCAGGATGCCGGCCTCCCGGGCCCGGTCGGCGAACGGCACGGCCCGCTCCCCCAGCGGTAGCCACACGAAGTTGGCCT
The DNA here is from genome assembly GCF_001905625.1 of Micromonospora sp. TSRI0369. Classification (NCBI taxonomy): domain Bacteria; kingdom Bacillati; phylum Actinomycetota; class Actinomycetes; order Micromonosporales; family Micromonosporaceae; genus Micromonospora; species Micromonospora sp. TSRI0369. The sequence continues at coordinate 426,013 of NZ_LIVU01000003.1, read as the reverse complement.
CGCTGGGCGCCACGGTGAGCCCGAGGCCGCGCAACGCGCCGATCAGGCGGGTACGCTCCGCCACCAGCTCGGTGCACCGCCGGGTCAGCTCGGCGCCCACCTCCGGCGTCAGGCTCGCCACCGCCGCCGCCTGGGCGAGCGCGGAGGGGAAGAACACCGCCCCGGTGAGCGCGGCGGCCCGGGTGAGCCGGGGCGGCACCACGGCGTACCCGACGCGCAGCGCGGCCAGCCCGTACGCCTTGGAGAACGTGCGCAGCACGCAGACGTTGTCGTACGCCCGGTACAGGTCCATCCCGTCCGGCGAGCGCGGGTCGGTGACGAACTCGCGGTACGCCTCGTCCACGATGACCGGCACGTCGGCCGGGATGCGGTCCAGGAACGCCTCGACGTCGTCGCGGCGCAGCGCAGCCCCGGTCGGGTTGTTCGGGTTGCACAGCAGCACGCAGCGGGTCCGCTCGGTCACCGCGTCCGCCATCGCGGGCAGGTCGTGGGCGTACCCGTCCATCGGCACCGGCACGGCGCGGGCCCCGGCGTTGCCGATGATCAGCGGGTAGCCCTCGAACGACAGGGCCGGGTGGACGACGTCCGGCCGAGGCCCGAGGGACTGCACGAGGTGCTGGCACAGCCCGGCCGAGCCGGGGCCGACGAGGATCGCCTCCGGTCCCACGCCGAGGCGTTGCGCCAGCGCGGCCACGAGCGCCGCCGACGTGCGGTCCGGGTAGCGCTGCAGCGCCGCGGCGGCGTCGGTGACCACCCGCCGGACGCCCGGCAGGGGCGGGTAGGGGGTCTCGTTCATGGACAGGTCGGCCGGCGGGTGCGTCCCGACGGCGGTGCCAGGCGTCATTGTCGCTCACTTTCCGAGGAGACCGGCGGGGTGTGCGCGTGCCGGTCGGCCAGGAGCCCGAGCTGGTACAGCCGGTCGACCGCGGACAGCGGCCGGACGTCGGTGCCGGAGAGGTTTCCGGCGGTGAGCCCGAGCAGGCGGGGGTTGGCTGCGGTGCGGCGCATCATCCGCGCGCCGAGCAGCTTCGGCAGCCCGGACACCGCGGTGATCATGCGGGAGGCGTTGTGGCTGACTGTCGCGACGTGGTCCAGCCGGGGCCGCCGCGCCGCCTCGAAGGTGAGCAGCGCCCGGTCCACCGCTGCCGGTTCCGGCGTGCCGCCCTCGGCCGCCAGGCAGGCGGCGAGCGTCTCGGCGTCGCCGAGGGAGCTGTTGACGCCCTGCGCCGCCATCGGGTGCACCGCGTGGGCCGCCTCGCCGGCGAGCGCGAGCCCTGGCACGGCCAGGCGCGCGCTGCGCAGCCGGTAGACAGCGAGCAGCTGGCGCCGGTCCAGGGTCGCGCGCAGGGCCGCGCCCAGCGGGCGGATCGCCGGCACGTCGGCGAGCAGCCGGTCGCACCACGCGCCCAGGTCGACGCGTCCCCGGAACTCGTCCGGCGCCACCTGCGCGTACAGGCGGCACCGCCCGCCCGGCAGCGGGTAGACCAGGCAGAGTCCCCGGCCGGTGCGGTAGGCGGACACCTCCTCGGCCACGTCGACGCCGGCCACGTCGAAGGCGACCAGGCCGTGCGGGTACTCCTGGCGCCGTACCCCGATCCCGGCGCCGCGGCGCAGCGGCGACGACATGCCGTCGGCGGCGACCACCAGCGGCGCGCGGATCTCCTGCTCGGCGCCGTCCGCGACGACCCGGACGCCGCCGACCCGTCCGTCGCCGTCGCGCAGGACGTCTGTGACACGCGCTCCCCACCGGATGCGCGCTCCGGGCGGCAGCCGGTCGGTGAGCACGCGGCGCAGGTCGCCGTAGTCGGCGCAGAGGATCTGCCGGTACGCCCCGGGCAGCCCGGCGTAGTCCAGGCAGAGCAACGGCTCGCCCGCCGGGTCGCGGATGGCCAGCCGCCCGACCGGGCGCGCGCCGGTGGCCCGCAGGGCGTCCAGCAGCCCCCAGGAGTCGAGGATGCGTACCGTCTCGGGCTGCAGGATCTCGCCCTTGGCGATCGACGCGGGGGTGCGCTGCCGGTCCAGCACCAGCACCCGCAGGCCGAGCGCGACGAGCGCCCGGGCGCAGGCCAGGCCGCCCGCGCCCGCGCCGGCCACCACCACGTCGGGGGTCATCGGGCCACCGCGCCCGGCGCGACGTCCGGCCGCGCGGCGGCGGCCCGGCGGTACTCGCCGAGTGCCCGCAGCGCCAGCGCCTGGGTGATCACGGCGTTCGGGTAGCGCATGTGGTGGCGGATGTAGTTGCACACCCGGGCCGCCGGCCAGGTCCCGTCCGGCCCGGCGGCGGCGACCAGCCAGGCCACGCCCCGGTCCACCGCGCCGGTGGCGTCCGGGTCGCCGGTGGCGAGCAGACCCTGGACGGCCCAGGACGTCTCCTCGACCGAGCCCGCCGTGCCGTCGCCCGGCCCCCACGAGCCGTCGGGCAGCTGGGTGTCGCGCAGCCACCGGGCCGCCCGGCGCACCACCTCGTGCCGGGCGTGCCCGACCCGGGACAGCGCGCCGACCACCACAGCGGTGCCGGAGGTGTGGTCGCGGTACCAGAGGTTCTCGAACGTGCCGTCGGGCGCGGCCCGGGTCAGCAGCCAGGCCGCCGCCCGGGCGATCGCCGGGTGGTCGTCCGGGTGCCCGGCGTCGTGCAGCGCGAGGATCGCCTGGCTGGTGATGGCCGGGCAGGGACCGTCGTTGGCGAGCCGGGTGTCACGTACCCACAGGCTCCACGAGCCGCGGCTGTCCTGGCGGCCGACGAGCCACGCCAGTCCGTCGCGCAGGACCGGGTCGGCGTCGGCGCCGGGGAAGCCGGCGAGCGCGGAGAGGATCTCGGCGGACTCCAGCGTCACCGGCCAGCCGCGCGCGTTCGAGTAGCTCCACCCGCCCGGCGGCACGTCCAGCACCTCGAACGCCTCCGGTTTGCGCCCGGCGTGGAGGAACTCCCGGGTGGCGCGCAGCCGGGGGTCGTCGGCGTACCCGGCCGCGATCAGCCCGGTCGCCGCGTACCCGGTCCGGGTCAGGTCCAGGTTGGTGACCGCGTCCCAGGCGCCGTCGGGGCGTACCGCCTCACGCAGCCAGCCGACGACGGCGCGGGCGATGTCCGGCGCCTCACCGCTGCGGGCCAGGCCGAGCAGCACCAGCGCGGCCGGCCACGGGTCCTCGCTGAGCGCGCCGGTGCCGCCCTCGTGGTCGTGGATGGACCGCAGCAGCCGCAGCGCCGCCGGCCGGGCCCCGCGCAGCGTGGCCCGGCGCAGGCGGCCGGCCGGCAGCAGGTCCGCCTGCATCAGGGCGAGCCCGATGAACGGCGCGGTACGGAACGACAGGCGCTGCCGGCGTACCCGGTCGAACAGGACGATCTCCAGTGGCAGCCGGCGCAGCGGGCCGGCCTCGGCGGTCATCCCGGCCATGGTGAGCAACTGGCGGCAGAGCAGGGAGATGGCCGGGTCGGTGACGGTGTCGACGCCGCCCAGCGCGGCCAGCCGGGCCCGGCCCGCCGCGATCGCCTCGGCGCTGTCGGCCGGCGTGGTCAGGGCCAGCGCCGCGATCGCGACGGCGGTGGGCACGACAGCGGTTCCGGCGCCCACCACACCGCCCCAGCCGCCGTCGTCGTGCTGCTGCCGGCGTAGCCAGGCGGTTCCGGCGCCGACCAGGTCCGCGCTGCCGGCCGGGTCGGCGGCGTGCAGCGCCGCCACCGCGCCCGCGGTGCCCAGCACCGAGGCGGGCGGGTCGTCGCCGAAGGCCCCGTCGGGGCGACGCCGGCGGAAGAGCGCCTCGGCGCCGGCGGTGACGGCCTTCCCGACGGCTTCGGCGGTCACAGTGGTCATCGCGCGTCCTCCACCGGTACTCGACTGTGGGTGGCGAGGGTCAGGCCCGCGACCGGCGGGCCGAGTTCGTGCCGGGCGCGCATGGCGCGCTGCGCGACCCAGGTCAGCACGACCATCGGCAGCGCGAGCGCGAGCTGCACCGCGAAGCCGAGGCCCAGCCCGACCGCCGCCGAGGCCAGCGCGACCCGCTCGACCACCAGGACCGAGTGCGCGCGCAGCGCCACCACGACCGGCATTCCGCCGCGCCGCCGCACCAGCGGCGCCAGCGCGACGACACCGGTCAGCAGGACCACGAGCACGGTGACCAGGTACGCGGTCCGCGCGCCCCGGCCGGCGAGCAGTCCGGCGGCGACGGCGGCTGCGATCGCCACGGCGTAGAGCACCAGCACGGTCCGCACCGCGAACGGCACGCCCCGCCCCACCGGCAGCGTCCGGTAGCCGCCGGCGCGGTCGCCGTCGATGTCGCGCAGCGCGCCCACCAGGTTGGACATCGCGTCGTGCGACCAGAACGCGACGACGAGCGCGAGCAGCACCGGCGCCGCCGAGGCGCGGTCCGGCGCGAGGCCGGCGGCGAGCGCGCCGTAGACGAGCGCGACCGCGCCGAGCGCGCCGCGGACCAGGTTGCCGGCGATGCCGCGGGCCTTGAACCACCTGCTGTACGCGACGATGCCGCAGCCGGCCAGCAGCGCGGCCAGCGTGGTGCCCCACCCGCCCAGCACGGCCAGGACACCGAGCAGCGCGAACCAGGCGCAGCCGCACCACAGCGCGGTGCCCGCGCCCAGGCGGCTGGAGGGGATCGGCCGGTGCGGTTTGCTGCCGGCGTCCAGGTGCCTGTCGAAGTAGTCGCCGAGGTAGTGGCCGCCGAGCCAGCCGGCGGTCGGCGCGGCCCACGCCGACAGCAGCACCCACGGATGGTGCGGGCCGCCGGCCACGGCGGCGCCGGCCAGGCCGACGAGCCCGACGTACCAGAGGGTGTAGGGCCGCCAGGTCTCGACGTGGGCCCGCAGCGCCCGCAGGGCGGCGGCTGTGCTCACGCCGTCCCGCTCGTCATCCAGGCCGCGATGCCGGTGAGCACGTCCGTTCCGGCGGACGGGGTGAGCACGGCCAGCTCGGCGCGGGCCAACTCGGCGTGCCCCACCATCCGCAGGCGGGCGCCGTCGACCGCGCCGACGTCGCGGAGCAGCGCGGCGATCCACTCGACGTCGCCGGGACCGGCGCCGCGCCGGTGCAGCACCGCCAGCAGCTCCACCCGGGTCGCGTCGGTGACCGCGTCGTACGCCAGCAGCAACGGCAGGGTCGGGCGGCCGTTGTTGAGGTCGCTCGTCGCGGGCTTGCCGGTCTGTTCCGGGGTGGCCAGATAGGACAGCAGGTCGTCGCGGATCTGGAAGGCCATGCCGAGGTGCTCGCCGTACCGGGCCAGCGCCGAGGCCACCAGCTGGTCCGCGCCGCCGAGCAGCGCGCCGATCTCGCACACCGCGCGGAACAGCGCGCCGGTCTTGAGCCGGATCATCTCCGGATACCAGCGGGCGCCCGCGTCCAGGTCTCCGACGAGCCGCGCCTCCAGCGCCTGCCCTCGGCACAGGTCCTGTCCCGCCTCGGCCAGCGCGGCCACGGCCGCGACGACCGCGCCCGGGGGCACGCCCCGGCCGCCCTCCACGACGGCCCGGAAGGCGTGGAAGATCAGGTGGTCGCCGGCCACGATGGCGCCGGGGATGCCGTACTGCACCGGCACCGCCGGGCGGCCGCGGCGCAGCGTGTCGGCGTCGATGATGTCGTCGTGCACGAGCGTCGCGACGTGCAGGTACTCGGTCGCGAGCGCCGCGGCGAGGACGTCGCGGGGCGATCCGCCCACCGCCTCGGCCGCGTGCAGCGTCATCATCGGGCGCAGCATCTTGCCCGCCGGCAGCAGCGCGTAGCGCACTATCGCGTCGAGCTGGTCGGGTGTCTCGGGCCATCGCCGTCCGAGTTCGGCGCGCAGCAGCCGCCCCGATTCGCTGCGGGCGAGATCGTCGATGAAGGGCGGATATCGCGTGGAGCCAGCAACCGTCATGACGCGTCGACCCTTTCGCGAGGGATCGGCTAGTCGCCACGCGAGACGTTACCGGCCGCCCGGTCCGCGAACAACCATTGATAAATGCGCAGGGATATGGGTGGTCGCAAATGTCGTGACCGCATTTCTCAGCACATTGACCGATGACCAGAGAAATCCGCCGTTCCACCCAGGGCCGCCATGTCGATGCATATGCGTCAATGATCGGGCGCACGGGACGGCACCGGACAGGAGCGACGCACGCTGCCGGGCTCAGGCGTCGGCGGCGAACTCCATGAGCGTGAGCCCGTCCGTGCCGTGGTAGGTGCGCCGGGGCGACAGGCCCGCGGCGGCGGCCAGCTCGGCGTACTCGGGCACCCCGCGCTCGCGGCCACCGACGAGCACCAGCATCCGCAGGTCGTACGGGGACAGGTGCGGCACGTGCGGCACTGTCGGCAGCACCTCGATGACGAGCACCCGGCCGGCCGCTCCGGCCGCCTCGGCGCAGCGCCGCAGGATCGCCGTCGCGTGGGCGTCACTCCAGTCGGTGAGCGCGCGCGAGACCACGTACACGTCGGCGCCGGGCGGCAGCGGGGCGAAGAAGTCGCCGGTCACGGCCTCGGCCCGGTCGGCGAGGCCGCACTCGGCGAACGCGGCGGCGGCGGTGGCCACCGGCTCGGCCCGGTCGACCAGCGTGCCCCGCAGGTGCGGATGGGCGCCCAGCACCTCCCGCAGCAGCCCGCCCGCGCCCCCGGCCACGTCCACCACGTGGCGCGCCTCGTGCCAGGGATAGAGCGCCGCGACCTCGGGCGCGGTGAACCGCTGCTGGCTGAGCATCAGGGCGTCGAAGTAGGCCCGGTGGTCCGGGTGGGCGTCCAGGTCGGCCCAGAAGTCCCGCCCGTGCACCTCGCGGTAGCCAGGCCCGCCGGTGCGGATCGCGTGCGGCAGACCGGCCCAGGCCAGGTCCATCCGCGCGCCGAGGCCGCCGAGATCCAGGTAGGCGCCGAGGCCACCGCCCTCGCGGTCGCAGAGCAGATCGCCGACGTCGGTCAGGCCGAAGACGTCCGGCGACACCTCGACGAACACGCCCCGGTGTGCGAGGTAGCGCAGCAGGCGGCCCAGCGCGTCGGCGTCCGCCCCGGCGGCGGCGGCCAGCTCGGCCAGACCGGTGACGCCGTCGGCGATCAAATCCGGCACGCGCAGCGTCACCACCGTGCGGACCGCGAACGGGGTGGCCAGGTCGGTGAGCCGGTCGAGCCGCTCCGCCGCGTCACCCTCGATCGGAGCATCGATCGCCACCCGCGCCTCCTCCCACGTCGCGGGCCGGCCTCGCCGCCCCGCCGGCACCGAATGGTTCCAGGCGTACGGCGGGTGAGTCAACGACGACGGCTGGTGAGGACATTCACGGACGTGGAACAATTCGCGGACCAGCCGTGGCGCGCAGACCGGAGGGATCATCGATGACCACATCCATCGCGGCCGAGGTCCGGCTCGTCTCCGGCGCGCTGGGCGCCGAGGTCCACGGCGTCGACCTCAACACGCTCACCGACGAGGGCTTCGCGCTGATCCACGACCTGCTGCTCAAGCACCAGGTCGTCTTCCTCGCCGGTCAGACCGGGCTGACGCCGCGGGCGCACGTGGCGTTCGGCCGCCGCTTCGGCGAGGTCGAGCTGCATCCCTACCTGCCCCGGCTGGACGGGCACCCGGAGATCGTCGTCATCGACTCCGCCGACGGCGGCAAGGTCGACGTCTGGCACACCGACATGACGTTCCACCAGAGCCCGCCGATCGCCTCGATCCTGCACCTGGTCCAGCTGCCCGAGGTCGGCGGCGACACCATGTGGACCAACCAGTACCGGGTCTACGAGGCGCTCTCCGCGCCGATGCGGGACCTGCTCGACGGGCTGACCGCCATCCACGTCATCCGGATCGGCACCGAGTTCACCAGCCGCGCCGAGCACCCGGTGGTCCGGGTGCACCCGGAGACCGGGCGCCGCTCGCTGTACGTCAACCGGCTGTTCACCTCGCACATCCCGCAGCTGACCCGCAACGAGAGCGACGCGCTGCTGGAGCACCTGTTCGCCTTCTCCGAGAGTCCCCAGTTCACCTGCCGCTACCGGTGGCGGGCCGGGGACGTCGCGGTGTGGGACAACCGGGTGACCCAGCACTACGCGGTCAACGACTACGAGGGGCTGCGCCGCGGGCAGCGGATCACCGTGCTCGGCGACCACCCGACCGGGAACCCGCCGCGCTGGGAGCACTACGTGCCCGCGCCCGGCCAGCGTTACTGGCCGGACCGGGTCAACGCGGTGGAGAGCTACTGACCGCCGTTCACCAGGTCACCGGGAATGAGGCGATGCCGCCGTTCATCCGGTCGTGCCGCCACGGGATCTCCGCCGGCGGCACCGCCGGCGCGAGCGCCGGCATCCGGGTCAGCAGCGCGCCCAGCGACAGCTCCACCTGCATCCGGCCCAGCGCCGTGCCGAGACAGAAGTGCGGCCCGAAGCCGAAGGTCAGGTGCGGGACGTCGGGCCGGCGGTCGATGTCGAAGACGTTAGGCTCGGGGAAGAACCGGGGGTCGCGGTTGCCGGCCCACGGGACCGCCATCACGCAGTCCCCGGCGTGCATTGCGACGCCGCCGAGGACCAGGTCCTCCCGGACCACCTGCACCCGGAACATGGCGCTCACCGACGTGTAGCGCAGGATCTCGTCGGTGGCCGCGGAGAGCTTCTCCGGCGCCGCGCGCAGCTTGGCCAGCTGCTCCGGGTGCTGGAACAGCGCGAGCAGGCCCGCGCTCGTCGAGTTGATCTCCAGCCCGCCGAGCAGCACGCCCATGGCCAGCTCGACCAGCTCGGCGTCGGCCAGCTCGTGCGTGCCGCGGACCCAGGCCGAGAGCAGGTCGTCACCGGGCTCGGCCCGCTTGCGCGCGAGCTGACCGGCCAGGTAGTCCCGCAGCTGCGCCTGCGCGGTCGCGGCGTCGGCCGAGCCGTACGCGGTGACCGAGTTCAGCCCCTCGATCCAGGCGTAGAAGCGGGGACGGTCGGCGGCCGGCACCCCGAGCACGTCGCACACCACGAACACCGGCAGCGGCGCGACCAGCCCGGCCACCACGTCGGCCGGGCGCGGACCGGCGAGCATCGCGTCGACCAGCTCGTCCACCAGCCGCTGCACCCGGGGACGGAACGTCTCGATGCGGCGGGCGGTGAACGCGCGCGCGGCCACCCGGCGCACCGCCGCGTGCGGCGGACCGTCCATGTTCAACTCCCGGGGACCGCCGCCGTCGGGCGTCACGGTGGCGCCGAGCGGAAGCCGGGAGAAGCGGGGGTCGGCCAGGACGGTGCAGCAGTGCTCGTAGCCGAGCACCAGCCAGGCGGCCCGCCCGTCGGGCAGCCGCACCCGGCTGACCGGCTCGGCCACGACCATCTCCAGCAGCTCGGCGGGAAGATCGCCGGTGAATGGTTCGAACGGATAGGAACGCAACCCGGAATTGACGCTCACGGCACCACCCGCCTGCTGATCGCGGTCCACCTCGGGCATCGGCTAAGACTCCAGCATCGGTTAGCCCGGCGTCAATATCCATTGCGATCGTGCGCGACCTTCCGCGTACCGCGTCCATCACCTAGCATCGGTTGGCCAGGACTGCCGTTTCGCGCGCGGATTGGTGGGATTTGACTGCGGCTCTGCGAATTCTGATGTCGACGTGGGGCTGGCGGTCGCATTTCTACAGCCTGGTCCCGCTCGGCTGGGCGCTCCAGGCCGCCGGCCACGAGGTGCGGGTGGCCAGCCACCCCTCGATGGTCACCGCGATCAGCTCGGCCGGGCTCGCCGCCGTGCCGCTGGGCGCCGACGTCGACTTCGCCACCGCGTTCGCCGGCCGGATCGGCGCGGTGGCCCCACTCGGCGGGCCCGCCACGACGGGCGCCGTGGAGCCGGCGATCACCGCCGACGGCGGGGTGGTCCGGTTCGCCGACGCCGTCCTCGACGAGCTGGTCTCCTTCGGCCGGTCCTGGCGGCCGGACCTGATCCTCTGGGAGCCGTTCAACCTGGCCGCGCCGGTGGCCGCCGCCGCGCTCGGCGTACCCGGCGTGCTGAACCTGTGGGGGCCGGACTCCTCGACCACGGTGCGCCTGGATCCGGACGCGGTGGTCGGGCCGCTCGCCGCCCGGTTCGGGCTCGCCGCCGCCGAGGTGGCGTTGGACGGCGTGCTGACGCTCGACCCGGTGCCACCGCCGATGCAGGTGCCGATGCGGCGCCCCGGCTGCCCGGTGCGGTTCGTGCCGTACAACGGCCCGGCCGTGCTGCCGCCCTGGCTGCGCCGCCCGGCGGACCGGCCCCGGGTGTGCGTCACGGCGGGCACCATGATGGCCGGCGCGGGCCTGGACGACCGGCTCGACCTGGCCGGGGTGATCCGCGCGGTCGCCGGCCTGGACGTGGAGGTCGTCGTCGTGGTCGAGCCGCGCCAGCGCGAGGCGCTGGGACCGGTTCCGGCCGGGGTCCGCCTGGCCGACGGGCCGCTGGCGATGCGGCTGGTGCTGCCGACCTGCGCCGCGCTGGTGCAGCAGGGCGGGGCGGGCACCACCATGACCGCGCTCGCGTACGGCGTGCCGCAGCTCGTCCTGCCGCAGGTCAGCGACCAGCACTTCAACGGCGGACGGCTGGCGGCCACCGGCGCGGGCGCCTGGCTGACCCGCGAGCAGGCCACCGGCGCCGCGGTGCGGGACCTCGTCGGCGAGCTGGTCGCCGACGGCCCGTGGCGGCGCGCGGCGGCGCTGATGCGCGACCGGGTCCACGCCATGCCCGCCCCCGCCGACCTGGTGCCGACGCTCGCCGCCCTGGCCCGGGGCGGCCCGATCTGAGGAGTCGCAGATGACGCAAGACCCGCCGGCCATCCCCTACCCGCTCGCGCCGGCTCCCACGATCTACCACCCGTCGCCGGACTACACCCGGATGCGCGAGACGTGCCCGGTGGCCCGGGTCGAGCTGCCCGACGGGGCGTGCGCGTACCTGGCCACCCGGCACGCCGACGTACGGCGCGTCTTCACCGACCAGCGGTTCAGCCGGGCCGCCGCGGCCGGCCCGAACCGCCCGACCCGGGAGCTGGGCTCGCTCGCCGAGGACTCGCTGATCGGCATGGACCCGCCCCGGCACACCACGATGCGCCGGGCCGTGTCGCACGCGTTCACCGTCCGCCGGGTGGAGGAGCTGCGTCCGAGGGTGGCGGCGCTCGTCGACGTCATGATCGACGACCTGGTGGCCGCGGGTCCGCCCGCCGACGTGATCACCCACGTCTCCGGTCCACTGCCGATCTCCGTGATCAGCACGCTGTTCGGCATCCCCGAGCGGGACCGGGAGCGGGTACGCCAGTGGTCGGACGCGCTCGTCGGCGACTGGGACGCCGACCCGGAGGCGCCCCGGGCCGCGCTGGAGGCGTTCCGCGAGCTGATCGAGCAGCGCCGGCGCGAGCCCGGCGACGACCTGATGAGCGCGCTCATCGCGGTCTGGGACGAGCACGACGACCTCACCGAACGGGAACTGGTCTCGGTCACCGCCGGCATCTTCGTCGGTGGACACGAGACCACCACCAACCAGCTCAACCTGTTCCTGCTCGTGCTGGCCCGCCACCCCGAGCAGCTCGCCGCGCTGCGCGGCGACGACCCGGCCGCGGTGGCCCGGGCGGTCGAGGAGCTGTCCCGCTTCATCCAGCTCGGCGACAACGGAGTGCTGCTCCCCCGCGTCACGACCGAGGAGGTGGAGCTGGGCGGCGTACGCCTGCCGGCCGGCGCCGCGGTGCTGCCGGCGATCGCGTCGGCGAACCGCGACGCCACTGTGTTCCCGGGCGCGGACACGCTCGACCTGACCCGCGCGCACAACCCGCACCTGGCCTTCGGCGCCGGCCCGCACCACTGCCTCGGCGCGGCGCTGGCCCGGATGGAGCTGCAGGAGGCGCTCGGCGGCCTGCTGCGGCGGCTGCCCGGGCTGCGGCTCGCGGTCGACGAGTCGCAGCTGCGGTTCCGGCCGGGGCTGGTGGTGCGCAGCCTGGAGACGCTGCCGGTGACCTGGGACCGGTGACCGGTCAGCCGCCCGCCGATCCCGCTGTCACCCGGGTCGGCGCGGCGGGGTCCAGGGCCGCCTCCACCGCCACCTCCTCCACGCCGCGCAGCAGCCGTTCCGCCTGCTCCTCGGTGAAGCAGCCGAAGTCGAAGATGACCTGGAGGTAGACCGTCTCCGGCTGGTCCTCGACGGTGATGAACATCTGCTCGGGCAGGTGGTCCAGCGGGCCGTCCCAGACCAGGAACGTCTCGTCGGCGCGGCGGCGGATCCGCTCGGCGGTCACCGGGTCGTCGCCCAGGCCGCCGTCGGCCGCCTGCCGCGTGGCCACCCGCCGGTCGTTGATCCGGCAGCTGATCCGCGCCGGATATCCGCGTTCGGCGTCCAGCCGGTCCGAGACCTCCGCGAGCTGGGCCGGGTCGTAGTAGGCGTACTTCCCGGCCGAGACCGCGGCCCGGCGGGCACGCGCCACCACCTCGTCCACTGTGGTGTCGGCGGTGTCGACGCGCAGCACGCCGTTCTGGCTCAGCGGGGCGATGGCCTCGGCGAAGCCCGGCCGGAACCGGTTGCCGACGATGAGCTTGGCGGTGAGCGGGCTGACGCCGGTGGCCCGGCCGATCGCGACCGCGATGACCGCCAGCAGCACGCGCGAGGTGTCGGTGCGGGTCCGCGCCGCGATGGCCCGCACCGCCAGGTACGCCGCCGGTGAGCTGAACCGGCCGTGCCAGTACCGGTGCCCCTGGCGCCCACCGGCGGCCGGCTCGCCGAACGTCAGCGGCGGGATGTCCCGCAGGTGCTCCGCCCAGTGCCGGACGGCCCGGTCGCTGACCCGGCGCAGCGGCGGCGTCTCCTCTCGCCGGCCCAGGTCGAGGATCTGCACGGTACGCGGGTCGGCGACCCGGCGGACGGGGCGCCCGGCCAGGCCCAGGTCGGCCAGGAGCAGCGACGTGGCGGTGCCGTCGACCACGAGGTGGTCGATCGTCAGCACCCGGTGCACCAGGGCGCCCCGGTGCCGGATCACCGCCATCTTCACCGACCAGTCGCGGTAGAGGTCGTAGTGGCTCAGCAGGCGGGCGTGGCCCAGGTCGTAGGCGAACGTGGCGACGTCGGCCGGGTCGGCGTCGTCGGGTACGTCCACCACGTCCAGGACCGTCTCGCCGCTGGCGGACACGACCTGGCACGGGCCGCCCCCGTCGCCGTCGCCCAGCCGCATCCGCAACGCCGGGTGGCGGGCCATCAGCGCGGCGAACTCGGCCGCCACCTGCTCGACAGTGACGCCCGGCGGCACCGGGTGGGCGCCGCTGACGTTGTGCGTCCAGCCGGTCTCCCGCATGTCCTGCATGATCGCCTTCTGCCCCCAGGTCAGGGGCGCGACGCCGGCGCCCGGCCCGGCGAACGCGACGGGAACGTGGGCCTGGACCGTCTGCGCGAACACCGGTCAATGAGAGCAACGGGTATCGGTGTGTGTCAACGCGACGGCGCACCGTTACGCTGCCGTCCATGCGCGACGCCGTACGGGTCTGGGTGCTTCCGGCCGAGGCGGGCCCGGACGAGCTGGCCCGGTACCGGGCGGTGCTCGACCCGGCCGAGCGGGCCCGGGCCGCGCGGCTCGCCGCCGGCGGGCTGCGGGACCGGTTCACAGTGGCGCACGGCGCGCTGCGCGTGCTGGCCGGGCGGGCCACGGGCGCGTCACCGGCGGCGCTGACCTGGCGTCGCGGCCGGTACGGCAAACCGGCGCTGACCGGGCCGTGGCGCGGCCTGCACACCAGCCTGTCCTACTCCGGCGATCTGGTCGCGGTGGCGCTCAGCGACCGCCGCCCCGTCGGAGTGGACATCCAGCACGTCGCGCCGGGCGGGGACCCGGTGTCGGCGTCCGCGCGCTTCTTCCACCCGCGGGAGGCGCGGCACGTCGCCGCCGGGTGCGACCAGGCCGTCCGGGCACGGCGGTTCGTCCGGCTGTGGGCCCGCAAGGAGGCGGCCGTCAAGGCGGCCGGGGGCCGGTTGTGGCCCAACCTCGGGATGCCGGTGGACCGGGCCGACGTGGTCGAGTGCGCCGACCCGGCCGGGCGGCACCGGCTCGCCGACGTGGTCGCGCCGCAGGGTTGCGCGGTGGCGGTGGCGCTGGCCGGCGACGAGCCGTACGCGGTCGAGTGCCGCACCGACCTCGGTGACTTCCGGTGACCACCACCGCACCCGTTGACACTCACCGATGCCCCCTGCTCTGATGACTCCATGCTGGAGCGCGTGATCGACCCGCAGGAGCCCCGGTGCTAGAACACGACGCGCCGCCGCGGGAGCAGGTCGTGGAACGCCTGACCGTGCTGCTGACCCGCATGCTGCGGCCGGACGCGCCGGTCACCGAGCAGACCCAGCTGATGGACGAGCTCGGCCTCAGCTCCTCGCTCGGCCTGGAGCTGCTGCTGGCGCTGGAGGACGAGCTGGAGATCCAGATCGACGTCGAGGAGCTGGACGAGGACCGGATGGCGACGCTCGCGGACCTGGCCGACTACATCACCGCCAACTCCACCGCGCGCTGAGCATGCCCACGGTGGACCGGCCGAGCCTGAGCGTGGTGGTGCCGGCGCACGAGAACCCGTCCGCGCTCGACACCACACTGCGCTCGCTGACCCGGCAGACGCTGCCGTCCGGTGACTTCGAGGTCGTCGTCGGCGACGACGGGTCGGCTGTCGCGCTGGGCCCGGTGGTGGACGCGTACCGGGGCCGGCTGCGGATCGAGTACGTGCGCAGCGACCGCAACCGGGGCCGCAGCGCCAACCGCAACGCGGCGGCGGCCCGGGCCCGCGCGGCCACGCTGATGTTCCTGGACGCCGACACGGTGGCGCATCCCACGCTGCTCAAGCGGCACCGCGACTTCCACGCCGGGCGGGCCGGGCGGCCCGGTGTGCTGCTCGGGCAGCGGTACGACCTCGACTGGGCCGGCGCGGACGCGCTGCGCCGCGGCGAGCCGGTCGTGCCGGCGATGCTCGACGCCGAGCGTGGCGACCCGCGGCTGGAGGACATCGCCCTTCCGCAGCGGATGGGCGACTTCCCGAGTGCGCCGTGGGTGCTCGGCCTGACCCACAACGCGTCGGTGGACCACGAGTCGTTCCGGCGGGTCGGTGGCTTCGACGAGGCGATGGTCAAGTGGGGCTTCGAGGACCTGGAGTTCTTCTACCGGGTGTTCCACCTGCACGGCGCCCCGCCGGAGCTGTTCCGGCTGGACGTCGACGCGCTCTCCTACCACCTCCCGCACTTCCGCAAGACGTCCAACGGGATCGCCTCGATGGACAACATGAAGTACCTGCTGCGCAAGCACCTGCGCTACGACGTCGAGGTGCTGTACGGGATCAACACGTTCGGCCGGCACCTGGGCCGGATCCGGCTCTACGGCGCCGCGATCGAGGCGTACCGCGCCGGTGGCCTGGGCCGGCCGGCCGCGCTGCCCGAGTCGCTGCGCGACGAGCTTGCCACGAGCGCCGCGCTTGTCGTCGGCAACGGCGTGTCCGCGCTCGACCTGGGCGCCGGGTCGCACACGTTCGACCACGACGCGCCGGTCGGCGAGACGAACTCCCACCTGCTCGGCACCGTGCTCCAGCAGTTCAAGGCGGGCGCGCTGGACGTGATCGTCAACGTGGACATGTGGCGCTGCCTGCTCCCCGAGGACCTGCCGGCGTTCCTCACCCGCGGGCTGCTCAAGGCCGACCGGATCGAGCTGGTCGCCTCCCGTACCGGCCTCGATCAGCGCGCCCTGCTACCGGTACCGCTCGTCGCCGACCTGGACTACGTGGCCGACATGCTGCGCCCGCACTTCAGCGTCGCCGTCGCCGCTTACGACGCCGCCACGGTGATCACGCTCCGCTGACCCGCCGCTCAGGCGGGGCGCGCCAGGACGAGGCTGACGTTGTGGCCGCCGAAGCCGAACGAGTTCGACAGCACCGCGTCCACGGCCGTTGCGCGTGCCCGCTCACGGATGTGGTCGACCTCGCCGTCGCGCTCCGGCTCGTCCAGGTTGTGGGTGGGCGGCAGCAGGCCGCGGCGCAGCGCCTCGACGCCGATGGCCGCCTCGATCACGCCGGAGACGCCGAGCATGTGCCCGGTGACGCCCTTCGTCGAGCTCAGCGGGGGCGGGTACGCGCCGTAGACGTCGGCGAGCGCGGCCAGTTCGGCGGCGTCCCCGGCCCGGGTGCTGGTGCCGTGCGCGTTGACGTACCCGATGTCGGCGGGCGCCAGGCCGGCGTCGCGGACGGCCAGGCGCATGCACCGGGCCGCGCCGGCGCCGTCGGGGCGCGGCGTGGTCGGATGGTGGGCGTCGTTCGTGGCGCCCCAGCCGAGCACGTCGGCGTGCCGGCGGGCGCCGCGCGCGGCGGCGTGCGCGGCGCGTTCCAGGACGAACACGCCGGCGCCCTCGCCGAGGACGAGCCCGTTGCGGCGGCGGTCGAAGGGGCGGCTCGCGGCGGTCGGGTCGGCCCAGCCGCGGGCGAGCGCCCGGGCGTTGCCGAACGCGTCGGCGAACGTCGGGAACAGCGGCGCCTCGGCGCATCCGGCGAGCACCACGTCCGCGTCGCCGGCGCGCAGGATGCGCAGGGCCTCGCCGATCGACTGCGCGCCGGCCGCGCACGCCGTGCCGATCGACGAGGTGTAGCCGTGGATGCCGAACTTGATCGCGATCCGGGCCGCGCCCATGTTGGGCAGCGTGCCGGGCAGCATGTACGGGCTGACCCCGAACCGTCCGCGCCCGGCGCGGGCGAGCACCTGCTCCTCCAGCGTGGACAGCCCGCCGACGCCGGAGACGACGGCGGCCACCCGGTAGCTGTCGACGTCGTGGCCGATCCGCAGCCCGGCGTCGGCGAGCGCGTCCTCGGCCGCGCGCAGCACCATCACTATCGACCGGTCCACGACGCGGGACTCGGGGCCGGGCAGCACGGTGGCCGGATCGATCGCCGGGGCGAACGCGGCCACGTCGACCACGCCGTGCAGCGGATGGTCGGCTGGTGGCCGGGTGAGCCCGGAGCGGCCGTCGCAGACCGCGTCGAACACCTCGGCGACGGTGGCGCCGACCGGGCTGACGAGCCCGATGCCGGTGACCGTGACCCGTTCGCGCACGCTCACCGGACCCGGTGCGCCGGGGCGTGACGCGGCCGGGTGCCGTGCCCTGGCATCGGTCAGTGCGCCGAGGCCGGGGCGATACGCGCCGCCACCGCGCGGCAGAACTCGCCGACTGTCATCATCGCGAGATCCTCCGCCTCGTCGTCGTCGAATGCGACCCCGAACCGGTCCTCCACCCGCACCGCGAGCTCGGCCAGGCCGAGGGAGTCCACGTCGAGCCCGGCCGGGCCGAAGACGGTGTCGTCGTCGACGTCGCCGACGTCGTACTTCATCTCGGTCAGTGCGGCGAGGAGGAACGCGCGGATCTCATCGGTCATGTCCGGTGTTTCCCTTCCACGATGCCCTGGCGGCGCGCTCGACCTGCTCGACGGAACCTCGGTGAGACACGGAACCGACACTCCGCGTAGCATCGACCTTACTCGATCAGGTTGGTTTGGCAAGGTACCCGGTCGGCCGATGGGTGGGCGCCGGTCAGCCGTACCGGCAGCCGGTCGTACCCGCGCAGCATCAGCGCGCGACGCGGCCCGGGTTCGGCGGTCAGCGCCGGGAAGCGGTCCAGCAGGCGGGGCAGCACCAGCCGCCCCTCGGCGCGGGCCAGCGTCGCCCCGAAGCAGTAGTGCGGCCCGGCGCTGAAGGCCAGGTGCCGGTTGTCGGAGCGGGACGGGTCGAACCGGTCCGGGTCGGGGAAGCGGCGCGGGTCCCGGTTCGCCGCGCCGGTCAGCACCACCACCGTCCGCCCGGCAGGCACCGGCAGGCCGGCGACCTCGGTGTCCACGGCGGCGTACCGGACGGCGAAGTGCACCGGCGGCTCGTACCGCAGGATCTCCTCCACGTAGGACGCGGCGAGCGACGGATCGGCGCGCAGCTCGGCCCGGGCGCCCGGCCGCTCGGCGAGCAGCACCAGCCCGTTGCCGAGCAGGTTCGCGGTGGTCCGGAACCCGGCGTTGTACATGATGATCAGGTTGGCCAGCAGCTCGTCGGCGGTCAGCCGGCCGGGTTCGGCCTCGACGCCGCGCAGCAGCGCCGAGACGAAGTCGTCACGCGGCGTCGCCCGACGCGCGGCGACCAGGCCGGTGAAGTACGCGGTCAGCTCCGCCGCCGCGACGTTGGCGGCCCGGATCTCGCGCATGGACCGGCGGCCGATCTCCAGCACCGCGTCGAACGCGCGGACCCGGGGCGGGAACCACTCCCGGTCCTCCTCCGGCACGCCCAGCAGCTCGCCGATGACGTCGCTGGGCAGGCGCAGCGCGAAGCGCGCCATGAAGTCGACGGGCCGCCCGTCCGCGCCCGCCTCGGCGAGCCGGTCGAGCAGGTCGTCGGCGATGCGCCCGATGGCCGGCTCCAGCGCGGCGACCCGGCGCGGGGTGAGCGCCTGGGAGAACAGGTGCCGGGCCCGGAGGTGGTCGCGCTCGGCGGCGTTGAGCATTGACGACTGGAGGATCCGGGTCACCTGGTGCTGGCGCCAGCGGACGCCGGCCCGGTCCAGGTAGTCGGCGCCGAGCACCCGGAACACCGGGTCGCGCAGTACCCGGTTGACCGCGTCGTAGCCGTGCACGACGAGCGCGTGCGGGTCGGTGGGCCGCAGCCGGGCGGCCTCCCCCGCCTCGTGCAGCCGGGCGTAGAACGGGTACGGATCGCGCCGCACCTCGTCGCCGAGCAGCTCGTCGAGGGAGACGGGGACGCCCATGGCCACTCCTCGCGGTCACCGCAGTCCCGTGACCATAGACTCACCGGCGCCGATGTGTCCACGGACGGCCGGCGGTCACTCCAGGCCCGCCCCGCAGGCGTCCTCGCGTACGCCGGCGAGCATGTCGGCTGTCGTGTGCGCCTGGATGCCGGGCGGCACCGGATCGGCGAACCGCGCGACGACCGCCCGGACGTGCCGCTGCGCGGGTTCGGCCAGTCCGTCGTAGACAGCGGTGAACAGGTCCCGGGCGGGCCGGCGCAGCCATCCGGGCGGAAGCAGCTCCAGCGGCAGCCGCGGGTCGAGCGTGGGGAACCGCCGGTAGGTGTCCATCACCTCGGTGCGGGCCCGCACCGCCGCCGGGCCGTCGACCGACTCGAGCCGGGACGCCAGCGGGGTCCACCGGCGCAGGAACTCCTCGTACTGCGCGCTGATCGCGGCGATGTCCCAGGCGTCGACGGGGGCGCGCTGGCCGGTGACGTCGAGCGCGTCCTGCCGTCCCCGGAACACGGTGACCGCGCCGGGCGCGAGCTGCGCCAGGCGCGACCGGGCCGGTTCCCCCAGCTCGTACGGGGAGATCCACAGCCCGTCGTACAGCGGCGCGAAGCCGAGCCAGCGCAGTTGCCCGCGCAGGGCGCGGCGCTGTGTGCCGCGGTCCTGCGGCAGCGAGAACGCGACCACCGTCCAGCATCCGTCCCACGCCTGCGGGTCGACTGTGGAGGCGACGATCCAGCTCCCGCCGGCGGAGAGGTCGGCGGCGGCGCCACGGCTGAGCCGGTAGAAGCTGTTGCGGCCCTGCCGGCTGCCCTCCAGCACACCGCGGCGGGCCAGCCGGCTGATCGCGGTACGGGCGCCGGCGCTCGTCACCCCGGTCTCGGCGAGCAGCTCGACGATCGCGGCGGACGGCAGCGGGGCCCGGGTACGCAGCGTGTAGTCGGCC
Organism: Micromonospora sp. TSRI0369; assembly: GCF_001905625.1. Taxonomy (NCBI): domain Bacteria; kingdom Bacillati; phylum Actinomycetota; class Actinomycetes; order Micromonosporales; family Micromonosporaceae; genus Micromonospora; species Micromonospora sp. TSRI0369. The sequence continues at coordinate 406,397 of NZ_LIVU01000003.1, read as the reverse complement.
AGGAGGGTCACCGCCACGCTCTGCGGCGAGGTGCCGGCCTGCCGCCGGGGCAGCCGCGGCGTGGGCGCCTCGTCCGGGTAGATCTCCTCGATGTCGAACGGGCTTGGCACACGCGCTCCGGGCTCGGCTCAGGGACGGAGCACCGACTCTAGACGAACGCCGCCGCAGCATATCGGCGCGCTTCGATTGACAGTTCACCGCCCGACGGGAACACTATGTGCCATATGAGCGCGGAGCCGGGCCGGGCGAGCCACATTCCGTGAGCGAGGCGCGACACCGCTGCCGTCCGGGCGGCCGGCGCGGCGCGTGACCGCTCATTCCCGCCTGCACACAGGCGATCGAAGGAGTCTCCGTGAGAATCAGAGCCAAGATGGTGGTGGCCCTGGCCGCGTCGCTGGTAGCGGCCGGCCTGGTGATCCCCACAGTGCAACCCGCGTACGCGGCGTCGCTGGCCGAGGTGACCAGCTTCGGCGACAACCCGGGGCGGATGCGCATGCACGTCTACGTGCCGGACAACCGTCCGTCCCGGCCGGCCACCGTGGTGGCCATGCACGGCTGCGGCGGTTCCGGCCCCGGCTTCTACTCCGGCAGCGAGTTCGCCGGGCTGGCCGACCGGTACGGCTTCATCGTGATCTATCCCAGCGCCACCCAGCAGGCCGGCTTCGGCAACTGCTTCGACACCTGGTCCGACGCGGCCAAGCGCCGCGGCGGCGGCAGCGACCCGGTGTCGCTCATCTCGATGGTCCGCTACGTGCAGCAGCAGTACGGCGCCGACCCGGACCGGGTCTACGCCACCGGCAGCTCGTCCGGCGGCATGATGACCAACCACATGCTGGCGCTCTACCCGGACGTCTTCAAGGCCGGCGCGGCGTTCATGGGGGTGCCGTTCAACTGTTTCGCCGGCGCCGCCGACTACCCGCCCGGGTCCAGCCAGTGCACCGGCGGGAACATGAACCGCACCCCGCAGCAGTGGGGTGACGCGGTCCGCCAGGCGTACCCCGGCTACACCGGGCCCCGTCCCCGGGTGCAGCTCTGGCACGGCACCAACGACACGCTCGTGCCGTACTCGCTGCTGCAGGAGACGATCGAGCAGTGGACGAACGTGTTCGGGCTCAGCCAGAACCCCACCTCCACCGACACGCCGCAGTCCGGCTGGAACCGGCGGCGCTACGCCGACTCCACCGGCACCGTCCAGGTCGAGGCGTACAGCATCCAGGGCGCCGGGCACAGCCTGCCGTCGTCCGGCATGGCCGCGGCGGCGATCGCCTTTTTCGGCCTGACCAGCACGCCCGGGCCGACCACGCCCCCACCGGGACCGACCACTCCGCCGCCGGGACCGACCACGCCCCCGCCCGGCCCCACCACGCCGCCGCCGGGACCGACCACGCCCCCGCCCGGCACCGGCGCCTGCTCGGTGCGCATCGAGCTGAACGCCTGGAACAACGGCCTGACCGAGAACATCACCATCAGCAACACCGGCTCGACCGCGGTGAACGGCTGGTCGCTGGCGTTCACGCTGCCCGGCGGCCAGACCATCACCTCCGGCTGGAACGCCTCGTACTCCCCCTCCTCGGGCCAGGTGACGGCACGCAACGTCTCCTACAACGCGGCCATCCCGGCCGGCGGCTCGACCACCATCGGCTTCCAGGCCACGCACACCGGCAACACCGCGCGGCCCAGCTCGTTCACCCTCAACGGCCAGTCCTGCACGCTGACCTGACCGGCGAACCCCGACCCCGGTGACGTCCGGACGGCGGCCCCGCGACCCCGCGTCGCGGGGCCGTCGGCTACCCGGCCGGTGGGGCCGGTTCCGGCGCCCCGCCGCGGCTGATCCGCAGGGTCAACACGTCGGTGCGAACCGTGATGTGGCCGTGGAACAGCGCCGCGCCGCCCGTCCCGTAACCGACCTGGGTCGCGGTGACCAGCGGATGTCCGATCGCCACGCCGAGCCGCCCGGTCGCCTCGTCGTCGGCGAGCACCGCGGTGAGTTCGATCTCCGCCCGCCGCACCGGCATGCCGGTCGCGCTGGCCAAAAACTCGAACATGTCCAGGTCGATGCTGAGCAACCCGGACGGGTCGAGGTCGCGGCCGTCGAACCGCAGCGGCAGGTGATCACGGATCCAGGCGGCCGGGACGCCGTCCACGGCGAAGAGCCGGTCGACCCGCCACACCGGCGAGTCCGGCTCCAGCCCGAGGACGCGCGCGCAGTCGGCCGGGCACTTCGCCCGGCTGACCGACGCGTCCTGAAGCGTCGGACGGTGCCCCGTGGCGGTGATCCGGTCCCGCAGCGCGGTGACGTCACCGATGGACACCGGCACCCGCTCGGCGTCGTCGTGCACGAAGGTGCCGATCCCCCAGGTCCGGGTCACCACCCCCTCGGCGGCGAGCTGCCCCAGCACCTCGCGCACTGTCGCGCGGCTGACCTCCAGACGATCGGCCAGGTCCCGCTCGTTGGGCAGCTTCTCACCCGACCGGAACTCGCTGCCGATCAGCTGCCGCAGCCGGCCGTGCGCCGCCTGTAGCGCGGTTTCCCGCCGAGCCATCCGCCCTCACCTCATCACTGCCCGCCGCCGCGTCGGCGTACGGAGTGTAGTTCGTCCAGGTCCGCTCGGACGATCACCGGCACCGCCTCACCACACCTGCTCCAGCACCCGGATGGTGTTGCCGCCGATCACCTTGGCGATCTCGTCGTCGGAGTAGTCGTGCGCCACCAGCCAGCCCACGATGTTCCCGAACGCCTCACCCGGATTCTCCAGTCCGGACACGTACTCCACCCGCGGGTGCTGCGGACGGTTGCCGGCGTCGTGGGCGTAGTTGCCGGCGTAAGTGTCGTGCACGCCCACGTGGTCGCCGAACATCGTGTCCGGGCCGAACGTGACGTGGTCGATGCCGACCAGGTCCACGCAGTAGGTGAAGTGGTCCATCACCGACTCGATCGAGTGGTGCTGGTGCGCCTGCGAGAGCGTGGTGTGCGGGGCGGCCTCGATGCCGATCACGCCACCCCGCTCGGCGCAGGCCCGGATCACCTCGTCCGGCTTCATCCGGGAGGTGTTCCAGACCGAGCGGGCGCCGGCGTGTGTGATGAACACCGGGACCCGGCTGGCCTCGATCACGTCCAGGCAGGTCTGGTCGCCGGAGTGCGAGATGTCGATGGCGATGCCGAGCTTGTTCATCCGGTCCACCGCCCGGCGGCCGAAGTGCGTCAGCCCGCCGTCGTGCTTCTCCGACAGGCCCCCGCCGAGCATGTTCGCCTGGCTGTACGCGATGCCGAGCTGGCGTACGCCGAAGCCGTAGAGGATGTCGATCCGGTCCAGCTCGTTCTCGATCGGGCTGCTGCACTCCAGGCCCGCGACCAGGGCCAGCCGGCCGTCCCGCTTCGCGGCGTGGATGTCGTCCAGGGACGTGGCCAGGAAGACGTGGTCCTGCTTGTAGAGGTCACTCATCCGCATCCCGAGGGCGTAGACGAGGTCGTTCCACTTCCAGCCGTTCTCGCTCGTCACACAGGAGGCGCCGGCCATGAAGTTGTCGAAGACGGCGGTCAGGCCGGAGCGCGCCAGCCCTTCGTATCCGGTGCGCTGGCGGGCGGTGCGGTTGTAGGCCCGCAACTCACTGACGTCGGCGGGCAGCACCACCGGATGCTCGTGCAGCGAGATGGCGGCGTGCTCGGTGAGCAGCCGCGTCACCCGCGCACGCTGGACGTCGGTCAGGCCGAGGTCGTGCTCCGGCACCCGGCCGATCTCCTCGGCCAACGTGAACACCCGGTAGTCCGAGTGCGGCTCCAGGTACGAGTACGACCTGTGGCCCTTGTACCGGGGGGCGGGTTCTTGCAGCAAGACGCTTCTCCTTTGGCGATCGCCGGCCGTCAAGCGGCCAGCGGGAAGTGGCAGGCAACCGGATGCACCCCGGCGGCCAGCGGCGGTTCGGTGCCGGCACAGGTGTCGGTCGCCTGCCAGCAGCGGGTCCGGAAACGGCAGCCGGAGGGCGGGTCGACCGGGCTGGGCGGGTCGCCGGCCAGCAGGATCCGCTGCCGCTGCCGCCGACCGGCGGGGTCCGGCACCGGCACGGCCGACAGCAGTGCCCGGGTGTACGGGTGCCGGGGCGACTCGTAGAGGCTGACCTCGGGACCGGTCTCCACGAGCTTGCCCAGGTACATCACGGCCACCCGGTCGGAGATGTGGCGCACCACGGACAGGTCGTGGGCGATGAAGACGTACGCCACGCCGAGTTCCTCCTGGAGCCGCTCCAGGAGGTTGACCACCTGCGCCTGCACCGACACGTCCAGCGCGGAGACGGGCTCGTCGCAGACGATGACGTCAGGGCTGAGCGCGAGCGCCCGGGCGATGCCGATGCGCTGGCGCTGCCCACCGGAGAACTGGTGCGGGTAGCGGTCCAGGTGCAGGCCGGGGTCGAGACCGACCAGGTCGAGCAACTCCTTGATCCGCTCGATCCGGCGCCGGCGGTCCAGCACGTCCGGATGGATCTCGAACGGCTGGAGCAGGATCTCCCGGATCGTGCGGCGGGGGTTCAGCGACGTGTACGGGTCCTGGAGCACGATCTGGATCCGCCGGCGCAGGGCCCGCAGCTCCCGTCCCCTGGCCTGGTGCACCACTGACGTGCCGAAGCGCACCGCGCCGGAGGTGGGCTGCTCCAGCCCGACGAGCATGCGGGCCAGCGTGCTCTTGCCGCAGCCGGACTCGCCCACCACGCCGAGCGTCTCGCCCCGGCGCAGTTCGAAGGAGACACCGTCGACGGCCTTGACCACGCCGCCGGAGGTGAACGGGACCCGTCCCTTGACCGGGAAGTGCTTGACCAGGTTCTCGACCCGCAGCACGACCTCATCGCCGGGTGGCATCGAGCACCTCCTCGTGGTGGTGACAGGCGCTGGCGCGGTCGGCCGGCAGCGCCAGCAGCGGCGGCAGGACCACCCGGCACTCGTCGGTGGCCCGGGGACAACGCATGTGGAACGGGCAGCCGGCGGGGAGCCGAGCCGGGTTGGGCGGAGCGCCGGGAATCGCGTACAGCTGCTCGTCGCGCCGGTCCACCCGGGGCATCGAGTTGAGCAGCCCCTCGGTGTAGGGGTGCGCCGGACCGGCGAAGATCTGCTCGACGGTGCCCCGTTCGACGATCCGGCCGGCGTACATCACCGCCACGTCGTCGGCGACCTCGGCGACCACCCCCAGGTCATGGGTGATCAGCAGCAGGCCCATTCCGCTGTCCCGCTGGATCTCCGCGAGCAACTCCATCACCTGGGCCTGCACCGTCACGTCCAGCGCGGTGGTGGGCTCGTCCGCGATCAGCAGGTCCGGTTCCAGGGCGATGGCCAGCGCGATCATGATGCGCTGGCGCATGCCCCCGGAGAACTGGTGCGGATAGTCCCGGATCCGGTCCTTGGCCGCCGGGATCCGCACCCGGTCGACCAGTTCGACGGCGCGGCGGCGGGCGTCGGCCCGGGACATGCCCCGCCGGACCCGCAGCACCTCCACGATCTGGTGTCCGACGGTGAAGACCGGGTTGAGCGCGGCCATCGCGTCCTGGAAGACCATCCCGATCTCTTCGCCACTGATCCGCTCCCGCTGCTTGCGGGGCAGGGTCAGCAGTTCCCGGCCGCGCAGCTGGACCGAGCCGGTGACCGTCGCCGGCGGCACGTCGAGGATGCCCGTCACCGCCTGCGCGGTGACGCTCTTGCCCGAGCCGGACTCACCGAGGATGGCAAGGGTCTGCCCCGACTCGATCCGCAGCGACACCCCGTTCACCGCGTTGACCGGCCCGGTCGGGCCGGGGAACGCGACCTTCAGGTCGGCGATCTCCAACAGGCTCATCGGAGCACTCCGGCGCGGCTGAGGAAGTCGCGCACCACCTGCTGGAACCGCTCCGGCTCCTCCAGCTGCGGCGAGTGGCCGGAGGACTCGAAGACCACCAGCTCGCCGCGGGGCACCAGGTCCGCGATGACCTGCGAGGCGGCCACCGGGGTACGCCAGTCGTGCCGGCCCACTGTCACCAGGGTCGGGCACGTGATCGACGGCAGCTTCGACTTCAGGTCGTAGCGGGGCATGTTCTGCCCGAAGGCGGCGTTGTGGGTGCGGTAGTGGAACCGGGTGGCGGCGAGTCGGGCCTCGTCCTTGGCCGGGTCGTGCTGGTGGTCGTAGAGCGGCAGGATCGCTCGCCAGTACTCGCGCAACTGCTCGTTGCTCTCGAACCGGCCGGTGCCGATCCGGTCGATGACCCACTCCGGGATCACCGAACGGTCGGTGTTGCGGGCCCGCTCCACCGCGAGGTGATCGTGCGCGGTGTCCGCGGCGGTGTCCCGCAGCACCAGCGCGGAGACCCGCTCCGGGTGGGCGATGGCGTACTCCATGGCGATGAACCCGCCGTACGAGCCGCCGGCCATGACGATCGTCTCGTAGCCGAAGTGCGCGCGGATGGCGTCCACGTCGGCCACCCACTGCTCGTGGGTGAACGGTCCGTCGTCGCTGGACTCGCCGGAGCCACGGGCGTCGAAGACGATGACCCGCATCCGATCGGCGAACGGGCCGAACGAGCGCTTCGGCTCCTGGCGGGAACCGAGGCCCGGCGCACCGTGGTGCACGATCATCGCCGGGCCGTCGACCGGGCCGAACGCCTCGACGACCAGTTCCGCTCCGTTGATTCTCATCGGATCCCCTCGATGATGTTGGATGCCAGGTCACGCGGGTACCGGGTGAGCCGGCGCGGGCCGTCGTCCTCTACCAAAACCGTGTCGGAGATGCGGTAGCCGGCGTGGCCGGGCACGTAGACGCCGGGCTCGCTGGACAGCAGCATCCCGGGGGCGAGCACGGTGTGGTCGCCGTCCTCGACCCAGGGCGCCTCGTGGTTCTGCATCCCGATGCCGTGGCCCTGCCGGTGCCGGATGTAGTCGCCCAGGCCCCGGTCCCGCAGGACGTCCAGGCAGATCCGGTTGACCTCGGCGCAGGTACGGCCGGCGATCATCGCCTGGGTGCCCACCTCCTGCGCCTCCCGGTCGGCTTCGTAGTAGCGCACCTGCTCGGCGCTGGGCTCGCCGATGACGAACGTCCGTTCGCTCTCCACGAACCGGCTGGCCACCGCCGCGCCGAGGGAGAGGATCAGAGTGTCGCCCGGCTGGAGCCGCCGACGGGTCGGCAGACCGTGCGGCAGGGCGGAGTTCGGGCCGGCGTAGACCAGCCCGCCGGCCAGCTTGGTGGTGTAGACGACCAGGTCGTACTCGGCGTACATCCGGTCGGTGCCGAAGCCGATCACGTGCCGGGCGATCTCGTCCTCGCGCGGCAGCGGCCGCCCGGCGGCGAGCGCCTCCTCGATCAGGGCCCGTCCGGCGGCCAGCATCTCGTCGCAGATCCGCGCGGCCGCCTCGTGGAACGGAATCTCCTCGGGAAACTTGCGCAGCCGCAGCGCGGCGACCGCGTCCGTGGTCTCCAGCGTGGCCCCGCCGATGGCCCGGGACAGCGCCCGGAACGCGCCGACCGAAACGCCCGTGCCCACGCCGATGCGGCGGACCGGACCGCCCGGACGGGACAACGCCGAGGCGAGCGTCTCCTCGGCGGTGACCACGCCCGGGTACTCGAAGTACGTGACGGTCTGAACTGTCACGCCCTGCTGGGCCGCGTACTCCTCGTCGAGGCGCGGGATCACCAGCAGCGGGTCCCCCGTCCGCGGCAGCCAGAGATACACCGGACGTTCGGTGGCGATGTAGAAGAAGCCGCTGAGGAAGGCGACCTCCGCCGGCGAGGTGGCCAGGAACCCGTCCAGGCCGCGTTGTTCGAGCGCCTCGGCGAGCCGGCCACGGACGCTGTGGTAGAAGCTCTCGGACAGTCGCATGGTCAGCCTCCGTTGCGACGGGGGTCGCGGGTGTCGTTGAACCGGGTTCCGGCGAGGGTCGCCGCCAGCACCAGGAACAGGATCGCCAGGGACGGGAAGAGCGTCTGCCACCAGGCGATCGCGATCGTGCCGCTGCGCTGGGCGTTCAAGAGGATCCGTCCCCAGGACCAGGCGTCCGGGTCGCCGAGCCCGAGGAAGCTCAGGCCGGCCTCGGAGATCACCGCCCGGGAGGCGGTGAGCAGCACGCTGACCACCATCAGCGAGACGACGGCGGGCAGGATCTCCCGGGTGACGATCCGCCAGCCGGTGGCCCCCAGCACCCGCGCGCCGTCGATGTAGGGCATCGCGCTGATCACCAGGCCCTGCGACCGGATCAGCCGGGCGACCTCGGGCCAGGCGAAGAACCCGATGATCAGGGTCAGCGTCGTGACGCTCGGGCTCACCACCGCCGCCAGCATGATCATCAGCGGCAGGGTGGGCAGCGCCAGCATCACGTCGGTGATCACCGTGGCGACCGCGTCGAACGGCCGGAAGTACGCCGCGGCCAGCCCGATCGCGGTGCCCAGCACGATGGCGAGCAGCGAGGCGGCCAGGCCGATCACCATGCTGGTCCGGGTGCCCCAGACCACCTGGGCGAAGATGTCCTGCCCGAGGTCGTCGGTGCCGAACCAGTGTGCCCCGGAGGGGGGTTGCAGCACGTCCGCTCCGGCGCCGGCGGGCTCGTCGGCGATCAGCGGCGCGAAGACCGCCAGCAACGCCATCACGAGCAGCACCAGCACCGACAGCGCCACGACTGGCTGGCGCAGGTAGCCGGAGAGGAAGGACCGCTTGGGCGCGGCCGGGACCGGCGGGAGCGCCTGCTCGGTCAGCACGGGGGCACTCACTGCACCCTCCCTTCGGTGGTGGCGGCGAACGGACCCGGGCGACGCGCCGGGGCGCTGCGCGCGCTCACAGCCGGATCCGGGGGTTGAGGACCGCGTAGAGCATGTCGGTCAGGGCGTTGGCGATCACCACGGTGACGGCGAGCATGATGAACGCCCCCTGGATCACCGGGTAGTCCTGCTGCCCGACCGCTTCGTAGATCAGCCGGCCGACCCCGGGGTAGGCGAAGACCGTCTCGGTCAGCACCGCGCCGCCGACCAGGGTGCCCAGTTGCAGGCCCATCAGGGTCAGCGCCGGCAGGATCGCGTTACGCAGGCCGTGCTTCCACACCCGGCGCCGGGCCGAGAGACCACGCGCCTGCGCGGCGCGGATGTAGTCCTCACCGAGGACTTCGATCATGTTGGTACGAAGGGTCAGCGCGTACGGGCCGAGCTGCACCAGGACCAGGGAGAGCACCGGCAGCACCAGGTGGTGGGCCAGGCTCAGGTAGGCCGCCGCGCCCCGGGTGTCCGGGTCGATCGCCCCACCGATCGGGAACCAGCCGAGCTGGGCGCCGAAGAAGACCAGCAGCAGGATCGCGACGCTCGGCACGAACAGCGCGTTCGCGCTGATCCCGAAGCCCTGCAACGCGCGGTCGAGCCACTTGCCGCGGTTGACCGCGGCTGCCACGCCGATCGGGATACCGACGGCGACGGTCAGGACGAACGCGCTGCCGGCCAGCAGCAGCGTCCAGGGCAGCCGGTCGAGGATGATGTCGGTGACCGGCTGGATCTGGCGGAACGAGATGCCCAGGTTGCCCTGGACCAGCTCGCGCAGGTACGACACGTACTGCTCCCACAGCGGACGGTCCAGGCCGTACGTCTTGAGCAGTGCCGCCTGCATTTCCGGTGTCATGTCGCCCTCGACCATGAGGGTCGTGGGGTCCCCCGGCAGGAGCCGGAGCAGAAAGAACGTCGAAGTGATCGCAATCCACACGGTCAGGACGGCCTTCAGTGCCCGGCTGAGCACGAAACGCGCCACGGGGGACCCCTCCTCTCCCTCTAGGTTGGGTGGGTTACTTGACCGGGGTGACCTGGGCCAGCGAGTACGCGGTGACAATGCCGAGCAGGTCCGACGGCGACGGGACGAAGCCGGTGAACTTGCTGGCGTTGTAGGCGAACTGGAAGTTCTCCACGTACAGCGGGGTCAGGTACGCCTGCTCGTGCACGACCTTGTCGATGTTCTTGATCTTGGTCTTGAACGCCTCCACGTCGGTGGTGCCGGCCGCGTCGTTGATCAGCGCGTCCATCTCCGCCGACTCGAGCAGGTTGTAGTTGATGCCACCCGGGTTGCTGGACAGGTAGGTGCTGCGCAGCTGGTCCATCGGGTTGTCGAAGACACCCCACTGCGAGGCGTCGATGTCGTACTCGCCGTTCTTGGTGCGGGTGAGGAAGGTGTTCCGCTCCACGCACTCGTTCTCCAGCTTCACGCCGGCCTTGGCCGCGCTCTCCCGGAACAGCTGCACGACCCGGGTGATGTTGGCGTTGGACTGATCGCACGCCACGCCGAACTTCAGCTCGTCGAAGAAGCCGTCGTTGTTGGCGTCCTTGTAGCCGGCCGCGCTCAGCTTGGCCTTCGCGCCCTCCGGGTCGAACGGGTACGGCTGCAGCTCGGTGTTGTCGTACTCGGAGAAGATCGGCGAGATCGGGCCGGCCATCTGCTGGCCGTCGCCCTGCAGCACGGCCGAGATGATCGCCTTGGTGTCGATCGCCATCGACAGCGCCTGCCGGACGTCCTGGTCGGCGAGGTACTTGTTCTTCATGTTGTAGGTCAGGTGCGCGAAGCCGAGGGCGCCGACCTTCTTCAGCTTGATCTTCTCGTCGTTCTCGAAGGTCTTCGCCGCCGAGACCGGCACCGGGGTGCCCATCATGTCGATGTCACCGTTGCGCAGCGCCAGCATCATGGTGTTCACGTCCGGGTAGACCCGGTACTCGACCTGGCTCACCGCGGCCTTGCCACCCGGCGCGAGCGGGTAGTGCTCGTTGCGCTTCATGACGTAGCGCTGGCCCTTGGTGATGCTGTCCAGGACGAACGGCCCGGCACCGACCCAGTTGGAGTCGTTGGCGAACTTGGACAGGTCGCCGGCCGGTTCGAAGATGTGCTTCGGAACGACCGACATCCAGAAGCCGACGCCCTCGGCGAACGGCGCGTACGGCTGCGAGAGCTTGAACTTCACAGTGGTCGCGTCCGGCGCCTCGACCGACTCGACCCAGGTCAGCTTCGCCGCGACGTTGCCGAGCTTGTACTTCATGATCGACTCGGCGGAGAACTTCACGTCCTCGGCGACCACCGGCTTGCCGTCGGTCCACTTGAAGTCGTCGCGCAGCACGAAGACGGCGGTCTTGCCGTCGTCCTCGTAGCGGTACTCCTTGGCCAGCTCGGGCGACTTCTTCGCGTTCTCGTCGATCCGCAGCAGGTGCGGGTACATCGCGTTGAGGATCCACGAGTCGGTCTTGCTCAACGACTGGAGCGGATTGAAATTGCTCACGTCGGTGGTGGTGCCGATCCGCAGGACCGAGTCCGACGACGAGCCGCTGGAGGAGGAGGTCTCCTCGTTCAGACTGCAGCCGGAGACACCGAGCGTGGCCGCCACGCCGAGCGCGACAGCGAGCCGCCACCGACCCTTGACTGTCTTTTTCACCAAACCTCCTGAAGAACCCGGATGATGTTGCCGCCGATGACCTTGGCGATCTCGTCGTCGGAGTAACCGTGCGTGACCAACCACCCGACGATGTTGCTGAAGCACTCCGCCGGGTTCTCCATGCCACTCACGTACGGAACCCGAGGGTGGTCCACCACGCCGTGGGCCTTTCCGATCGCCAGGTGCTGGGTAAAGCTGTCGTGCAGTCCGACGTGGTCACCGAAGTTGGTGTCCGGGCCGAACGCGACGTGGTCGATGCCGACCAGGTCCACGCAGTAGGTGAAGTGGTCCATCACCGACTCGATCGAGTGGTGCGGGTGGTCGCCCGAGAGGGTGGTGTGCGGAGCGGCCTCGATGCCGATCACGCCACCCCGTTCGGCGCAGGCCCGGATCACCTCGTCCGGCTTCATCCGGGGGGTGTTCCAGACCGAGCGGGCGCCGGCGTGGGTGATGAACACCGGCACCCGGCTGGCCTCGATCACGTCCAGCGACGTCTGGTCGCCGGAGTGCGAGATGTCGATGGCGATCCCGAGCTTGTTCATCCGGTCCACGGCGCGCCGGCCGAAGTGGGTCAACCCGCCGTCGCGGTCCTCGGAGAGGCCGGAACCGAGCATGTTCGCCTGGCTGTAGGCGATGCCCATCTGGCGTACGCCGAAGCCGTAGAGGATGTCGATCCGGTCCAGCTCGTTCTCGATCATCGTGGCTGCTTCCAGGCCGGCCACCAGGGCGATCTGCCCGTTGCGCTTGGCCTCGAAGATCTGTTCGAGCGTGGTCGCCACCACCACGTGGTCCTGCTTGGCGACGTCGGCGAAGCGCAGGCCGATGTCGTAGATGACGTCGTCCCACTTCCAGGCGTGCTCGCTGGTCACGCAGCCGGTGCCGTTCATGAAGTTGTCGAAGACCGCGGTCATGCCGGACCGGGCCAGGCCCTCGAATCCGAAGGAGTTGCGGCCGGTGCGGTTGTAGTCGCGCAACTGGGTCACGTCGGCCGGCAGGATCTTCGGGTGCTCGTGCAGCGAGATGGCCATGTGCTCGCGCAGCAGCCGGGAGACCCGGGCACGCTGGTCGTCGCTCAGGCCGAGGTCGTGTTCCGGCACCCGGCCGATCTGCGGCGCGAGCTCGAAGACCTTGTAGTCCACATGCGGCACCAGGTAGTCGAAGGACCGGTATCCGGCGTAGCGGGGGGCGGGTTCCTGCACTGGTCTATTCACCTCGTCAGCTAGAGGCATGAGGAGTGAGGTCTGACCTCATGCCTCGTGGAACGTACCGAGCGCGACCAGCGCGCAGGAATACCTCGTGACCTTTCCGTTATCCGAATCGAGCAACATTCCCGCAGGTCGAGACAGGTTTCGACGGGCGGCCCGAGCAGTGGAGCCGGGGGTGGGCCAAATGCCCGAGGCGATCACGCCGAACGGCGGACCGACCCGTCGCCGCCTCGATCACAACCAGTGGTCAGACCACTAGGCGACGGAACGAGCTCCTAATGCGTGACCAACGATGAACCAAAGGGTTCAGTGTTATACAGTGAACCGTGTGGTTCAGCAAGAGACGCTCGACCGGGTCTTCGCCGGCCTGGCCGACCCCACCCGACGCGACATCCTGATCCGGCTCGGCACGGGTCCGGCCACCATCAGCGAGCTCACCGAGCCCACCGGGATGAGCCTCACCGGCATGCGCAAGCACGTACGCGCGCTGGAGGACGCCGGTCTCGTGGTCACGCAGAAGGTCGGCCGGTCCCGGCAGTGCCGGCTCAACCCGGCCCCGCTGGACGCGGCGATGGCCTGGATCAGCTTCTACCAGCGCGTCTGGGCACGCCGCCTGGACGGCCTCGACGCCTATCTCACTCTCACCACGGAGGACCACGGCCATGACGCTCCAGATCCACCTGACCCGACTCCTTCCGGGCACGCCTGAGGAGGCATTCGACGCCTACACCGACGCCGGTAAACAGAAGGTCTGGTTCGGCATCCTGGACGAGGAGCCGGGCATCGTGGAGATCGACGTCGACCTGCGGGTCGGCGGCAAGCAGACAGCGGTCTGGGGCCCCTCCCCCGACATGCTGTTCCGCGAGACGCAGACGTTCCTGGAGATCGACCGCCCGCACCGCCTGGTCACCGAGTCGTCCGGCAGCAGCCCGGACGGCGAGACGATGACCACCCGCGTCGAGGTCACCTTCGAGGAGAAGGACGGCGGCACGCTGATGACCGTGACGCAGAGCGGCTTCCCGGCCCCGGAGCTGCGCGACTTCTTCGCCACCGAGGTGTGGACGGGGGCGTTCGCCCGCATCGAGGCGTACCTGGCGCGGGAGCGCGGGACGCTGCCCTCGCCCGGCTGACCGGGCCGCGCCGTCACGGATTGTGGTCGGGTAGACAGCGCCGATCCCGCTTTTTGCCGACACCGTGTTGATAACATCGCGACATGGTGTCGACAAACATGAGAGGTGGCGGCTGATGTTCCTGGCCATTCGCGAGCTGGGGTTCGCGCGGCTGCGGTTCGCCCTGATGGGAGCCGTGATCGTGCTGATCTCGGTGCTGATGGTGATGCTGTCCGGCCTGTCCGTCGGGCTGGTCCGCGACGGCGTCTCCGGCCTGCAGAACCTGCCGGTCACCTCGTTCGCGTTCGCCCACGGCGTGCAGCACGACTCGGCGTTCTCGCGCAGCGTGGTGGACGCCTCGGCGGTGGACACCTGGCGCGACCAGCCCGGCGTGGCGGAGGCGACCCCGTTCGGCAACACGCTCACCAACGGGCGTACCGACCGGGGCACCGAGGTCGACCTGGCGCTGTTCGGCGTCGAGACCGACTCGTTCCTGTCGCCCGCGGTCAGCGAGGGCGACCGGCTCGGCCCGGCCGACGGGATCGTGGTGAGCCCCACCGCGATCGACGCGGGCCTGCGCGTCGGCGACACCGTGACTGTGGACCGGCTGGGCACGAAACTGCGCGTCGTCGGCGTCACCGAGCAGCAGGACACCTTCGGCCACGTCGACGTGGCGTACGTGCCGCTGGCGACGTGGCAGGCGGTCAAGTCCGGCACCCCGGCCGGCACGCAGGTGCCGGCGCAGGCCGCCCAGGAGATCACCGCCGTCGCGGTCCGCGCGGCCGACGGCGACTCGGTGGACCTGGCCGCGGGCGACAAGGCCGCCGGCACGGAGAGCCTGACGCTGGAGGAGTCCTACGGCGCCTCGCCGGGCTACACCGCCGAGACGACGACGCTCCAGCTGATCCAGGGCTTCCTCTACGCGATCTCGGCGCTCGTGGCAGGCGCGTTCTTCGCGGTCTGGGCGATCCAGCGCAAGCAGGAGGTCGCCGTGCTGCGGGCGCTGGGCGCCTCGACCGGCTGGGTGCTGCGCGACGCCCTCACCCAGGCGCTGATCCTGCTGGCCCTCGCCATCGCCGTCGGCATGGGGATCGGCCTCGGCCTCGGCGCGCTGATCTCCGGCGGCAACGTGCCGTTCGCGCTGCACCCGCAGAGCATCGCCGCCGCCGCGGCCGGACTGCTCGTGCTCGGCCTGGTCGGCGCGGCAGCCGCCGTCGTCCGCCTCACCTCCATCGACCCGGCGACCGCCCTGGGAGGCAACCGATGAGCAGCCGGCCCACAGCGTCCCCCACGACATCGGACACCGCCCCGGCCGAACTCGGCCTGGTCATGCGCGGCGTCCACCTGCGGCACGGCGACGGCGCGGAGACCGTGCACGCGCTCGACGACGTGGACCTGACCGTCGCGCCGGGCGAACTGGCCGCGATCGTCGGGCCGTCCGGCGCGGGCAAGTCCAGCCTGCTCGCCGTCGCCGGCGGGCTGGCCCGCCCCGACCAGGGCGCCGTCACAGTGGCCGGCCACGACATGACCGTGTCCAGCCGCCGGGCGCGCACCGAGCTTCGCCGCCGGCACGTGGGGTTCGTGTTCCAGTCGGGCAACCTGCTGCCCGCGTTGACCGCCGCCGACCAGCTGCGCCTGCCGCTGCGGCTGGGCGGGCGGCGGGACCGCGCCGGACGCGACCCGTTGGAGATGCTCGCGCACGTCGGCCTGGCCGGTAAGGCCGACCGCCGGCCGCACCAGCTCTCCGGCGGCGAGCGCCAGCGCGTCGGCATCGCCCGGGCGCTGATGACGCAGCCGTCCGTGCTGCTGGTGGACGAACCCACAGCGGCGCTGGACCGGGCCCGCAGCCACGACATCGTCCAGCTCCTCGCACAGGAGGCACGGGAGCGGTCGGTGGCGGTGGTCATGGTTACTCACGATCACGACGTGCTGAAGTACTGTGACACCGTCTACGAGATGATCGACGGCAAGCTCGCCACGAGCAGCTGACCGCGACGGCAGGGCGCGACGCGGACCCGGTGCGCACACCGGAGACTTGGAGGTTGGCGTGCCGAAGATCCAGGCCTCAACCGTCGCCGAGCACCGGGCCGCCCAGCGGGCGGCGCTGCTCGACGCCGCCCGCGCCCTGCTCTCGCAGAACCCGGACCAGATCCCCAGCCTCGCCGACGTGGCGCGGCACGCCGGCCTGGCCCGGTCCAGCGCGTACTCCTACTTCAAGTCGCGCACCGACATGTTCGACGTGCTCGTCGCCGACACCTTTCCCCGGTGGTCGGCCTTCGTCGAGAACCAGATGGCCGAGGCCCGCACGCCGGGGTCGAGAATCCTGGCGTACGTCGAGGCAAACCTGCAACTGGTTGCCCGGGGCGACCACGCGCTGGCCCGGGCGATGGCGACAGCCGGCAACAGCGAGGTGCTCGCGACCTCCAGCCGCCTCCTGCACGACAGCCTCGAGGCGCCGCTGCGCGCCGCTCTCACCGACCACGGGGCGAGCGACCCGAACCGGATGGCGGAGGTCATCCAGTCGATCGTCTACGCCCTCAGCCGCATGATCGAGAACGGCCTCGACCTTCCGGCGGCCACCGGCCTCGCCCGCGAACTGCTCACCCCGTACGTGCGCCCGGCCGCTGCCTGACCTCCGCACCGCCGGCACGTCCCACCCGGCCGCCTCGCGGCGAGCGTCCCTCCGAACCGGACAGTGCCGCCCCAGCCGACCGAATGATCGGCGCGGACCGCCGGCCGGTCGCCGGTCGGCGGCACTGTCATCTCCTGCGGCCACCCGAACGATCGAGCCACGAATCGACGAACCTTGCCCGCTTGCGTTCCGCCTAGTGGAACAGCAGGTCAGGGGCAGTGCGGCGGACTAAGTTACCGATCGGTAGCCCGTTGACGGAGACCGGCGTCACCCCTACCGTTCCACTCAATCGAACGGCGTACGGTTCAACCGAACGCTCTCGGCCTCGCCGAGTGCGGCCCGAAACAGGAAGTCCGAGGCATGCCTGACGACAAGCTTCTCGCTCTTCTCTCCCCCACCCGGCTCGGTCGTCTCACACTGCGGAACCGGGTCTTCGTCCCCGGCCACACCACCAACTTCGGACTGAACAACGTGCCCACCGGGCGCCACGTCGCCTACCACGCGGAACGGGCCCGTGGCGGCGTCGGCCTGATCATCACCGAGGCGATCCGCGTGCACCCCACGAGCGCGGGCCGCAGCATCAGCCTCGGCAGCTTCGACGACTCGTCGATCCCGGCCTACGCGGCGGTGACCGAAGCCGTGCACGAGCACGGCGCGCGCATGTTCGCCCAGATCATGCACGCCGGCCGGCAGGCGAACGGGGACGCGACCCGTACCGCCGCCTGGTCCTCCTCGCCGGTGCCGTGGGCGGCCGGCTCGCACGTGCCGCACGCGATGGGACGCCGGGACATCGCCGTCGTCGTCCAGGCGTTCGCCGCCGCCGCACGGCGGATGCGCGAGGCCGGCTTCGACGGCCTGGAGGTGCACGCCGGCCACGGCCACCTGCTGCAGCAGTTCCTCTCGCCGCACACCAACACCCGCGACGACTCCTACGGCGGCAGCCTCGACAACCGGATGCGGCTGACCCGCGAGGTGCTCACCGCGGTGCTGGCCGCCGCGCCGGACCTGCCCGTCGGACTGCGGGTCAGCGCCGACGAGTTCCTGCCCGGCGGTCTCGACCCGGCCGCGGTGCTGGAGATCGTCGGCAAGCTGCGCGCCGACTTCCCGCTCGCCTACGTGCACGTCAGCCACTCCGCCTACCACGGCAGCTGGTCGCTCGCGACGCAGATGGCGGACATGAGCTTCGGCCACGCCCCGTTCCGGCACCACGCGGCGCTGTTCAAGCAGGAGTTCCCGGACCTGCCGGTGCTCGCGGTGTGCCGGCTGGACAGCCTGCCGGAGGCCGCCGAGCTCGTCGCCGCCGGCGAGGCCGACCTGGTCGGCCTGACCCGCCCGCACATCGCCGACCCGCACCTGGTCCGCAAGGCCGAGCAGGGCCGCCAGCACGAGGTACGCGCCTGCCTCGCCTGCAACCAGGGCTGCATCGGCCGGCTGGAGACCAGCCTGCCGATCTCCTGCGTGGTCAACCCGGAGGTCGGCGCCGAGCGGGAGTGGGCGCAGGCCTGGCCGGAGCTGCCCGGCCCGTCCGGCGGGCGGAAGGTCCTCGTCGTCGGTGGCGGCCCGGCCGGCCTGGAGGCCGCCCTCTCCGCCCACCGGGCCGGGCACCAGGTGTCGGTGGTCGAGGCGCACGGGCACCTCGGCGGGCAGGTGGAACTGGCCGCGCGCGTACCCGGACGGGAACGGCTCGGCCTGCTCACCCGCGACCTGGCCCGCGACGTCGAGGCCGCCGGCATCCCGGTACGCCTCGGCCACCGGATCGGCGTCGAGGACGTGCTGGCCGGCGGCTACCAGGACGTCGTCCTGGCCACCGGCTCCCGGCCCACCCGGCGGGAGCTGCCCGGCGGCCCGCCGGTGATCGACATCTGGCAGGCCGTCGACGCGCTGACCGATCCCGACTTCCGGCCGACCGGCGCCGTCGTCGTGCTCGACGACGAGGGCACCTGGGCCGCCGCCTCGGTGGCCGAAGGGCTGGCCCGCCGCGGCGCCCGCGTCCACCTCGTCTCCCCCACCGCCTCGGTGAGCGCCAAGATCACCACGTACTCGCGGCTGGCGCTGCTCAAGCGTTTCGCGGACCTGGGGATCGCTGTGCACCCGATGCGCACGGCGCACCCGGCGGGGGCCGACGCGGTCGCCTTGGGCGGCCCGCTCGCCGGCACCGACACCCTCGTCGAGGACGTCACCACGGTCGTCGACGCCGGCTCGGCGCAGGCCGCCGACGAGTTGTACCGGCAGCTCGACGCGCTGCCCGACGGCCCCCGGATCCACGTCGTCGGCGACGCGAACGCCCCCCGCACGGCCTTCGAAGCCGTCTACGAGGGACGCATGGCGGGTGCGTTCCTCGGCAGCTACGACACCGCGTCCGCGGATCGCGTGCGGTACGCCCACTGACCCGTCCATCCCGGTCGCGGCCCGCCGTGGACCGGTCCTCCCCCACCTGAAGAGGAGACAAGCATGCTGGACATCGAGGAGCGCCTCACCCTGGATGAGCGTTCCGCCGTGGACTTCGTCCTCGGCCTGCGCAAGCGCTGGGCGGACACCGTCTACCCGGCGCTGCGCGAGGAGTACGGCGCCACCGGCGCGGCGGCCACCACGGTCGGCGACGCGAGCCAGGTGCTGCGCGGCCTTCCGCTCTACCCCTGGTTCAGCCACCTGGAGCGGGTGCAGCAGAAGATGCTGTGGAAGGTCGCCGGCGACGCGGTGCTCAGCCGCCGCGAGGAGCTGACCGACCAGCTGACGTCGGTGCCCGAGCAGCCGAAGGGCTCGCTGGAGCTGAACCCCGACCTGGAACTGCCCGACTGGTACACCGACTACGACATCCACATCCAGCCCGGCAGCTTCTTCTCCGACGACATGTCGGCCTACGTGTACGAGTTCGGGGCGCGCATCGTCATGCTGCGCGACAACGACGGCTACAAGTTCCACACGCTGTTCGCCAAGACCGCCCTGCCCGAGCTGCCCGCGGCGACCCGGATCGTCGACATCGGATGCGGCTTCGGCAAGAGCACCCGGCCGCTGCCCGCCAAGTACCCGACCGCGCAGGTGATCGGCGTGGACCTGGCCGCACCGGGTCTGCGGCTGGCCCACGCCGAGGCCGAGGCGACCGGCCTGGCGATCGACTACCGGCAGGCCGACGGCCGGGCCACCGGCATCGAGTCGGGCAGCTGCGACGTGGTCACCGGCACGATGGTGCTGCACGAGATGCCGGCCGCCGCGATCCGGGAAACGATCGTGGAGGCGGCCCGCCTGCTCAAGCCGGGCGGCTCGCTGCGCTTCCTGGAGTTCATGCTCACCGGCGACCCGCTGCGCGACGCCACCGTCTACGAGCACGCCGAGCGCAACAACGAGCCGTTCTTCCACGACCTGTTCGGCTCCGACCTGATCGAGGTCTGCGCCGAGGCGGGCCTGACCGACGTGTCGTGGACCCCGTTCGACGAGCGCCGCAACGGCGTCCAGCCGCAGGGCTGGGGCGACCGTCCCGAGTGGCACTTCCCCTGGGCCGTACTGGCCGCGACCAAGCCGGAGGCGTGATGAGCACCGAGTTCGACTACTTCGGAGACCCCAAGGTCGGCAAGCTGCTCGACCTGGTGCTGCAGCTCTCCACCGAGCTGCACGTGACCCGGCAGCGGGTACGTGTGGTCGAGACACTGCTGACCCGTTCCGGCGTGCTGACCGAGGGCGCCGTCGACGGGTTCGTCTCCACCGAGGAGGAGCAGCGGGTCCTCGACCGGGAGCGGGACGCGCTGCTGGCCCGCCTGATGCGCATCCTCACCGAGCACGGCCCCGCGGAGCACCCGCTGCGGGACCAGTGGGAGGCGGCGCTGAGCGAGAAGACCGGCTGATGAGCGCACCGGACGCGCCCGGACTGATCGACAGCTACCTGCAGCTGTGTGAGGACCGCCGGCTCGACGAGGCCGGCGCGTTCCTCGCGCCGCAGGCCCGGCTGGTCTTCCCGGGCGGCCGGGAGTACTCCTCGCTGCGGGAGATGGCGGCCGCGTCGACCGGGACCTACCGGTGGGTGCGCAAGCACCGGGACCGCTACCTGGTGGGTGACGACAACGGGCGGGTCACTGTGACCTCGCTCGGGCGGCTGTACGGGGAGTGGCTCGACGGCACGCCGTTCGACGACATCCGCTACGCGGACGTGTTCGTGCTCGACGGCGCACAGATCGTCGAGCAGCACGTCTACAACGACCTGGCACTGGTCGCGTCGCTGCGCGACGCCTGACGGCAACGGTCGCGTCGCCGCGCGACGCGTGATGCGCAACGGACACGTCGCTTCGCGACGCCTGATACCCCACCTCCGCCGCCACGGCGGCGGAGGTGGTCTCCCCCGACTCACGACGAGGTGTGTACATATGAAACGAAAGTGGGCACTGCTCCCGGCGGCCCTGGCCGCCACGCTGGTTCTCTCCGCCTGCGGCGGCGGCTCCGACGACGAGGCCGGCGGCGAGGGCAAGGAGGCGAAGCTGACCATGGCCATCGCCTCCGCCGTGATCGGCCCGAAGGAGGAGGTGGCCGTCTACGCGGTCGCCAAGGAACTCGGCTACTTCGCCGAGGAGAAGCTGACCGTCGAGACGATCAACGCCGACGGCTCGGTCGCCGCCCTCCAGGCGGTCGCGTCCGGCAGCGGCGACATCACCCCCGCCGACGCCGGCTCGGCGCTCGGCGCGGTGGAGAAGAACGTGCCGATCAAGGCCATCGGCGGCCTGGTGCAGAACTGGCCGTGGGTGATGGCGGTGAAGCCGGATTCCCCGATCACCGGCGGCGCGGACCTGCGCGGCAAGAAGATCGGCGTGATCAGCCTGGCCTCCGGTTCGGCCCCGTACGCCCGCGCCTACGTCAAGGCGGCCGGGCTGGACCCGGCCAAGGACGTCGAGCTGCTGCCGGTCGGCGTCGGCGCCCAGGCCGCCTCCGCGCTCAACGACGGCAAGGTCGACATGCTGGCGCTCTACACCCAGGCGTACGCGGTCATCGAGAACGCCGGCACCCAGCTGAAGTACCTGACCAACCCGGACGTGTTCTCCGGCATCCGGTCGCTCACCTTCAGCGTCGGCGCCCGTGACTTCGACGCCAAGAAGGACTCGTACGAGCGGTTCCTGCGCGCGGCGTACAAGGCGATGCTCTTCTCGGCCAAGAACCCCGAGGCCGCCATGAAGATCGGCTACAAGGTCTTCCCGCAGATCCTCGCCGGCAAGTCCGCCGACGAGCGGCTCAAGGCGGACACCGAGAGCCTCGCCGCGTGGCTGAAGACGGCCACGCCGGCCAGCGGCGAGCCGGAGCAGTTCGGTGACTGGGGCGCGATCAGCGACGACGAGTGGGCGAAGACCCAGGCGTACACCAAGGAGGCCGGCCAGATCTCCGGTGACGTCGACCTGAAGAAGCTCTGGGACCCGAGCCTGCTCTCCGGCGCGAACAACTTCGACAAGGCCGCGGTGCTGAGCAAGGCCGCGAACTACACCGCCTAGGCAGCGGACAGCGGAAGGGATTTCGATGGCCATCAAGGCGACGGCCCGCCGGGCGCAGACGCAGGCTCCGGCATCGGTGTCGGAAGACTCCTGGATCGAGATCGACGGGCTGGACAAGGAGTACCGGCCCCGAAAGTCGGCACCGACCCTGGCGCTGAGCGACATCAACCTGACGGTACGTCGCGGCGAGTTCATCTCGGTCGTGGGACCGTCCGGGTGCGGCAAGACCACTTTGCTGAAGATCCTCGCCGGGCTCAGCCCGAAGACCGGCGGCGCGGTAAGGATCGCCGGGCGGGACGTGACGAAGCCCCTTCCCGAGGTCGGGATGGTGTTCCAGGCACCGACGCTGCTGCCCTGGCGCACCATCTTCGACAACGTGATGGTGCCGGCGGAGATCCAGCGACTGGATCCCCGCCGGCACCGGGAACGCGCGCAGCAACTGCTCGAGATGGTCGGTCTCAACGGCTTCGAGCAGAAGTACCCGCACGAGCTCAGCGGCGGCATGCAGCAGCGGGCCGGCATCTGCCGCGCGCTCGTGCACGACCCGGCGGTGCTGCTGATGGACGAGCCGTTCGGCGCGCTCGACGCGATGACCCGCGAGTACATGAACGTGGAGCTGCTGCGCATCTGGCAGGAGAGCAACCAGACGATCGTGCTGGTCACGCACTCCATCCCGGAGGCGGTCTTCCTCTCCGACCGGGTGGTCGTGCTCAGCCCCCGTCCGGGCCGCATCGCGGAGGTCATGGACATCGACCTGGAGCGGCCGCGTGACCTCGGCATCATGTCGTCCGACCGGGCCGGGGTCTACGTGGAACGGATCCGCCGACACTTCAACGCCGCCGGCGTAATCGACTGACGAGGGACAGCCATGGCAACAAGCAACCTGGTCCGCAAGCCGGCCCAGCCACCGGCACCGTCCGCCCGGCCCGCCCGGCGCAAGTTCGACCTGCGGGAGAAGCCCCAGCTCTGGCTGGTCCCGACGGTCTTCGTCGTGGTCGTGCTGGCCTGGGAGTACGGCGTCCAGCTCCTCGGCGTGGACGAGTACGTCCTGCCGCTGCCGTCGAGCGTGGTCGAGTCGCTGTGGCAGCAGCTCGGCGACGACCAGTTCTGGGGTCACTTCTGGGTGACCACGCAGGAGGCGCTGCTCGGGTTCGTGATCGGCGTCGGCGCCGCCCTGGTGCTCGGCACGTTCATCTCCCAGATCAAGATCGTCGAAGCCACCCTGATGCCGTACATCGTGGCCTTCCAGACCGTGCCGAAGGTCGCCCTGGCCCCGCTGTTCGTGGTCTGGTTCGGTTTCGGCCTGACCAGCAAGGTGGTCATGGCCGCGGTGATCTCGTTCTTCCCGATGCTGGTGAACGTCATCGAGGGTCTGCGCGCGGCCGACGCCGACAAGATCCAGATGCTGACGGTGTTCGGCGCGAGCAAGGCGCAGATCTTCCGGATGGTGCGGCTGCCCAGCGCGCTGCCGTTCATCTTCGCCGGCCTGGACATCGGCATCGTCTTCGCCATCCTCGGCGCGGTGGTCGGCGAGTTCATCGGCGCCAAGGAGGGTCTGGGCTACCTGCTGCTGCAGACCAACTACAACTTCGACATCGCCGGCATGTTCGCCGTGCTCGTGGTGCTGTCGGTGATGGGTCTGGTGGCGCACTTCGTGATCCGGCTGCTGCAGAAGCGGCTGGCCTTCTGGGCCGAGGACACGAAGGTGATCGGCGCGTGACGGAAGTTGACGGGACCGCCGTCACGTGTTGGGGGCACCGGTCGGGCGTGCGAAACGCCCGCCCGGCCGGTGGCCGGACCGGAAAGGCAGGACACGAGACATGAACACCGACCCGAACCGGTTCGACGGCCGGGTGGCAGTGGTGACCGGGGCGGCCCGCGGCATCGGCGCCCGCGTCGCCGCGACGCTCGCCCAGCGCGGAGCCACAGTGGCCCAGGCCGACCTGCTCGACGACTGGGCCGAGGCCGAACTGTCCGGCGGCGCGCACACCCGGCACCGGGTGGACATCCGGTCGGCCGGCTCCTGCGCCGCTCTGGTCGACGAGGTCCTGGACCGGCACGGCCGCCTGGACCTGCTGGTCAACAACGCCGGGATCGTCCGGCGCGGGCCCGCGGCCACCATGTCCGAGCAGGACTTCACCGACGTCCTGGACGTCAACCTCACCGGCACGTTCCGGATGTGCCAGGCCGCGTACCCGGCGCTGCGGCAGACAGGCGGCGCGGTGGTGAACCTCGGCTCCACGAACGGGCACATCGCGGTGCTGAACACGCTCGGCTACTGCGTGAGCAAGGCCGGCGTGATGCACATGGCGCGCGTGCTGGCCCTGGAGTGGGCGCCCGACCGGATCCGGGTCAACGCCGTCGGACCGACCATCGTGCCCACCGACATGACCTCCGACGTCCGCGGCGACGAGGCGTACCTCGCGGACAAGATGGCGAGCATCCCGCTGGGCCGGATGGCGCAGCCGCAGGACGTCGCCAACGCGGTCGCCTATCTGCTGAGCGACGCCGCCGCCATGACCACCGGGCAGACGATCTTCGTCGACGGCGGCGTCACCATCCACTGACTTTCCCCCATCCGACCCCTTCTGTGAGGACCACCATGCCCAAACCGGATACCGCGGCCGCTCTTGCGGCCGTCGACGCGCACTTCGACGAGTTCGTCGAGGAGCTCCAGCAGCTGTGCCGCATCCGCAGCCGCCGCCAGGAGCCGGAGCAGATGGAGGCCACCGCCGAGTTCATCGCCGGGTCGGTCCGCCGCTGGGGCGGCGAGGCCGAGATCATCCCGTGGGAGCAGTCGTACCCGTACGTGCTGGCCGAGGTGGCCGGCGAGGGCGACAAGGCGCTGCTGCACTTCACGCACTACGACGTGGAGGTCGAGCCGGCCGGTGACGACGCCGAATGGATCAGCCCGCCGTACGCGGCGGAGATCCACGACGGCCGGCTCTACGCCCGGGGCGTGGCCGACGACAAGGGGGTCATCATGTCCCGCATCCACGCGGCGGCGGCCTGGAAGCTGGCGGGGCTCACCCCGCCGGTGACCAACCGGATCATCTTCGAGGGCAAGAAGTGGCTGCACAGCCCGGGCCTGGGCTCCTTCGTGCAGGCGCACGCCGACCGCCTCGCCAGCGACGCGGCGCTGTGGGAGAACTCCTGGCTCGACGGCGAGGACCGGCTGCTGCTCAAGCTCGCCGAGAAGGGCGTGCTCTACCTGCGGCTCACCGCGCAGACCCTGCCGCGCGACCTGACCAGCCAGAACACCGCGCTGCTGCCGGCCGCCACGGCGCGCCTGGCCGCCGCCCTGGCGCAGCTGCAGCGGCCCGACGGCACCGTGACGATCCCCGGCTTCGCCGACGACGCCCGGCCGCCGACGGACGAGGAGCGGGCGCTGCTGGAGAAGGTGGAGTTCGCCGGGGACTTCCTGCGCGAGCGGGCCCAGGTCGAGCGGTTCACCGGCGACCTCGACGACCAGGCCGCGGCCGTGGCCATCCGGACCGTGCCGACGCTGACGGTGGCCGGTATCGCCGGTGGCGACATGCGTGACGACGTGACGCTGGGCATCCCGTCGACCGCCTCGGCGAAGCTGGAGATCCGGCTGGTGCCGGGCCAGGACCCGGAGCGCGTCCTCGGCTGCGTGCGCGACCACCTGGCGGCGACCGGCTTCGGTGACCTGCGCATCGAGGTGATGGCGACCAGCCGGCCCAACCTCACCGACCACCGGGACCCGTTCGTCGCGCTCGTCGCGGACGCGGCCCGCCGGGTGTACGGGACCGAGCCGGTCATCGAGCCGTACACGCAGTGGATCGGCAACCAGGGCGTGATCGCCGACCGGCCCATCGTCGGCGTCGGCGTCTCCCGCGCCGACTCCGGCGTGGACGGCCCGAACGAGAACATCCGGCTGGACGACTACAAGGCCGGCATCAAGCACGTCATCGAGGTCATGGCGGCGCTGGCGGTGGCCGAGTGACCCGGGCCCGCGGCGTGGCCCGCCGCGCCTACGTCGACGTGCCGTGGGGTCAGGTGCACTACCGGCACGGCGGCGACGCCGACGCCCCGGTGCTGCTGATCCTGCACCAGTCGCCGCTCTCCTCGGCCACCTACGACGCGGTGATCGAGCCGCTGGCCCGCCGCGGCCTGCGGGTGATCGCCCCGGACACACCGGGCTTCGGCATGTCCGACGCGCCGCCGCGCCCATGGTCCATCCCGGAGTACGCGGCCGGGGTGTGGCAGTTCGCCGACGCCCTCGGGCTGTCCCGGGTGCACCTGCTCGGGCAGCACACCGGCGCGATCGTCGGCGCGGAGGCGCTGATGTCGGCGCCGGAGCGGGTGCACCGGCTGATCCTGCAGGGCATCCCGCTCTACGACGAGCAGGAGCGGGCGGAGAAGAAGCGGTCGTACGCGCCCGGCTACGTGCCGGACCGCGACGGCGGGCACCTGAAGGTGATCTGGGACCGGGTGTACGGCCTGTACCCGGCGCTGACCCCGGAGGAGGCGAACCGCCAGGTCACCGAGTACCTGCTGACCGGTCCGGACTACGCCACCGCGTACCGGGCGGTGTTCGACCACCACGTCGACACGGCCGCCCTGGACGCGCTGCCCATCGTGCTGCTGCACGGCGGCGACGACCTGCTGGACCGGATGACGCCGCAGGTGCGGGCCGCGCTGCCCGGTGCCGAACTCGTCACCATTCCCGGCGGCACCGACTTCGTGGCCGACGAGCAGCCGGAGGCGTTCGCCGACGCGGTCGCCGCGCAGGTGCACGCCGACCTGGGACGGGAGGTGCCGGCATGAGCGTCGGCACCCCGGCGTCCGAGGCGAAGGTCGTACCGGCGAACACCGTCTACACCGCGACTGTGGAGGTGTCCGGCGGCCGGGGCGGCAGCGCCCGGTCGCTGACCGGGTCGCTGCGGGTCGACCTGACCCGTCCCGCCCAGCGGGGCCCGGACGCGCCCGGCACCGATCCGGAGGAGCTGTTCGCCGCCGGCTACGCGGCCTGCTTCGACAGCGCGCTCGCCGTCGCCGCCCGCCAGGCCGGCGTGCGGCCCGGTCCGACGACTGTCACCGCCTCGGTCTCCCTGGGGCAGACCGACGACGGCCGGTACGCGATCGCCGTGGTGCTGGACGTGTCCGCGCCGCAGTGCCCGCAGGCCGACCTGGAGCGCGCGGTGGAGCTGGCCGACCGGATGTGTCCGTACTCGAACGCCCTTCGGGGTAACACCGCGGTGGCGATCCGGGCAAATGGACACCGCTGATCTGACCCGGCCCGCGGCGGCCCGCCACCCGGCGGATCCGCCGCGGCCCGCCGGCCCGATGGCCCTGGCCGTCGGGCTCGGCGCGGTCTACCTGATCTGGGGCTCGACCTACCTGGGCAACCGGATGGCCCTGGACAGCATTCCGCCGCTGGTGGCCACCTCGGCCCGGTTCCTGGCCGCGGCGCTGCTGCTGTTCGCGGTGGCGGCGCTGTGGCGGGGACCGGCGGGGCTGCTGCTGCCCCGGCGGCAGTGGACCGGGGTGGGTGCCAGCGGGCTGCTGATGGTCGGCGCCGGCAGCGCGCTGCTGGCGCTGGGCCAGCAGTACGTGCCGACGGGTCTGACCTCGCTGCTGGTGGCCGGGATGCCGCTGTGGGTGCTGGTGCTGCGGCTGGTGGTCGGTCCGCGGCCGTCCCCGCTGGCGGCCGTGGGCGTACTCGGCGGTGTGGTCGGACTGGCGCTGCTGTTCGCGGTACCGACGCAGGGGTGGCACCTCGGCGGGATGCTGCTGGTGGTGCTCTCCACGATGGTGTGGGCGCTGGGCTCGACGCTGTCGCAGCGGCTGCGCATGCCGGCCGACCACCTGGTCGGCACCGGCTGGCAGATGCTCGTGGGCGGCCTCGCGGTGGCGGTGGCCAGCGTGGCCAGCGGTGAGCTGGGAGGGTTCCGCCTGTCCGAGGTGACGGGCCGGTCCTGGCTGGCGTGGACCTACCTGATGCTCGTGTCCACGGTGGTCGGCTTCAGCGTCTACACGTGGCTGCTGCGCAACGCGCCGATCCAGCTCGCGTCCACCTACGCGTACGTCAACCCGGTGGTGGCGGTTCTGCTCGGCATGATGGTGCTGGATGAATCGTTGTCCGGACGCCAGGTGCTCGCCGGCGCCGTGGTGCTCGCCTCGGTGGCGCTGGTCATCGCGCGGGAGCGACCCCGGCAGGCGGACGGCCTGCCACCCGGGAAGACGCCCGTCGCGCCCGCCTGACGCCCGGCCGTCCCGCCCAACGTCGACAGTGGAGGAGAGAAGATGATCACCACAGCGGTTGTCGAGAGCGCCACCGCCGGCCGGACCCGCTCCGGCCTCGGACGCGCCCTCGACATCGTCAACATCATCGCCGAACGGGCGCCGGAGACCCTCGGCGTGTCGACGATCGCGCGGGAGCTGGGACTGCCGAAGGCGGTTGCGCACCGGATCCTCAAGGAACTGGTGGCCGACAGCTTCCTCACCTTCAACGAGGAGACCAAGCGGTACCGGCTGGGCAGCGGCGCGCTGGCGGTGGGCCTGGCCGCGCTGCGCGCGCTGGACGTGCCGGACATCGCACGCCGGTACCTGGTCCGGCTGGTGCGCGACACCGGCGAGACCGCGACGCTGTCGGTGCGGCAGGGCTGGACCCGCGTCTACATCGACCAGGTGCTCTCGCCGCACGAGGTACGCATGTCGGTGTCCCTGGGCACCAGCCACGCCCTGCACTCCGGGTCGTCGTCGAAGGCGATCCTCGCGGCGCTGCCGGACGCGGAGGTCGAGGACTACCTCGACCATCACCCGCTGGACGCGGTCACGTCGGCCACCATCACCTCCACCGCGAAGTTGCGGTCCGAGCTGGGCCGGGTCCGCCGCCTGGGGTACGCGGTGAGCATGGGCGAGCGGCAGAACGGCGCGGGCAGCGTGGCCGCGCCGGTGCGCTACGCGACCGGGCAGGTGTTCGGCTCGATCTCGCTGTGCGGGCCGCAGAACCGGTTCACCCCGGAGGTGTGCGCCGCGCACGGGGCGCTCGTCGCCGCGGCGGCGGCGGAGATATCCGCCGAACTGGGTTTCCGGCCGCCGGCGCAGCGTGCCGCCGGCCGAACGGGTCAGAAACAGAACTGGGGAGGTGGAACAGGTGAGTGACGGACCGCTGACGGGCCTGCGCGTGCTGGACGTCTCGACGATTCTCGCCGGACCGCTGTGCTGTCAGATCCTCGGCGACTACGGCGCCGACGTGGTGAAGATCGAGCACCCGACCATGGGTGACAGCATGCGTGGCCACGGCAAGACCAAGGACGGCCATCCCCTGTGGTGGAAGGAGATCTCCCGCAACAAGCGGCTGGTCGGGCTGAACCTGTCCGCGCCGGACGGCGCGGCGCTGCTGCTGCGGCTGGCCGAGCGGGCCGACGTGCTGGTGGAGAACTTCCGCCCGGGCACGCTGGAGCGCTGGGGCATCGGCCCGGAGGAGCTGCACCGGGTCAACCCCGGCCTGGTGATCGCCCGGATCACCGGTTTCGGGCAGACCGGCCCGTACGCCTCCCGCGCCGGGTTCGGCACGCTGGCCGAGGCGATGAGCGGCTTCGCCCACCTGACCGGCACGGCGGACGGCCCGCCCACGCTGCCCGCGTTCGGTCTGGCCGACAGCATCTGCGGCATCGCCACCTCGTCCGCGGTGATGATGGCGCTGTGGCACCGGGAGCGTTCCGGCGGCCGGGGCCAGGTCATCGACATGAGCCTGCTGGAGCCGATCATGACCGCGGTCGGCCCGGGTCCCACCGTCTACGACCAGCTCGGCGTGGTGGAGCAGCGGCAGGGCAACCGGTCGACGAACAACGCGCCCCGCAATACGTACCGGACCAAGGACGACTCGTGGGTAGCCATCTCCACCAGCGCCCAGGCGATCGCCGAGCGGGTCATGCGGCTGGTGGGCCACCCGGAGGTGATCGACGAGCCGTGGTTCCGCACCGGCGTCGGCCGGGTGGCGCACGCGGACCTGCTCGACGAGTACGTCGGGTCCTGGATCGGTGAGCGGACCCGCGACGAGGTGGCCGCGGCCTTCGCCGAGGCCGGCGCCGCTGTGGCCCCGGTCTACAGCGCCAAGGACATCGTCGAGGACCCGCACGTGCAGGCCACCGAGATGATCACGAAGGTCGACGACCCGGATCTGGGCACGATGCGGATGCACAACGTCATGTGGCGGATGTCGGAGACGCCGGGCCGGATCCGCTTCACCGGCCGCTCCCCCGGCGCCGACACCGACGCCCTGCTCGTCGAGGAACTCGGCTGCGACCCGGCCGAGATCGCCGACCTGAAAGCCCGTGGCGTCGTCGCCTGACGACGCCGACAGCCGAAACGCGAGGAACCCCGTGGGCACCACTGCCAGAACCGCCGACCGCCTGCTCGACGCCGTGCAGGCCGGCGTCACGATCTACGACCTGGGCCGGCGCCTGACCGTCGGCATGCCGCAGTCACCGAACCACCCGGCGTTCGGGCTCACCCTGCCGCGCCGGCACGGTGACATGGTGCGTGCCGACGGCGGCTCCGCCGCCAACGACCTGCTGGTCATGGGCACGCACGTCGGCACGCACGTCGACGCCCTCGCGCACGTGTCCCAGGACGGCCGGCTGCACGGCGGCGCCGACGCCGCCGCGGCGCAGGTCGGCGGCCGGTTCGACGAGCTGGGCGTGCACACCGTCGCGCCGATGGTCCGCCGCGGCGTGCTGCTGGACGTGCCCGCCACGCTGGGCCTGGACAGCTGCGAGGCCGGCTACGAGATCACCCCGGCCGACCTGGACGCCACCGTGTCCCGGCAGGGCACGCCGGTGGGCGCGGGCGACGTGGTGCTCATCCGCAGCGGCTGGGGCCGGCTGTTCGACCACGAGGACCGCAACCAGTACATCGGCAAGGACTCCGGCGTACCGGGGATCGGCGCGGACGGCGCCACCTGGCTGGCGCAGCGGGGCGTGCACGCGGCCGGCGCGGACACCATCGCCTTCGAGTGCCTGCCGCCGGGCAAGGGCCACAGCACGCTGCCGGCGCACCGGATCCTGCTGGTGGAGCACGGCATCTACCTGATCGAGACGATGGCGCTGGAGGAGCTGGCCCGCGACGGGGTGCACGAGTTCACCTTCGTCCTGGCCCCGCTGCCGCTGTACGGCGCCACCGGCTCCCCGGTGCGTCCGCTGGCGGTGGTCAGCCATGGCTGAGCCGACCCTGGGCCAGCACCTGGCCGCCTTCGCCGCCGACACCTCCGCCGCGACGCTGCCCGACGAGGTGGTCGCCAGCGTCCGGGCCCGCGTGCTGGACGTGCTCGGGCTCTGCGTGGCGGCGCAGCCGCTGCCGACCAGCCAGGCCGCGCTGGCCTACGTCGCCGAGCAGGGCGGCCGTGGCCAGGCCACCGCCGTCGGCGTGGACGAGAAGGTCCCGGCCGCGCTGGCCGCGTTCGCCAACGGCGTGCTGGCGCACTCGCTCGACTACGACGACACTCACCTGCCGTCGGTGCTGCACCCCAGCGCCACAGTGGTGCCGGCCGCGCTCGCCGCCGCCGAGATGTCCGGCGCCTCCGGGCAGGAGACGGTGGCCGCCATCGCGGTGGGCCTGGAGGCGTGCGTACGCCTCGGCATGGCCGGCTACGACCCGGCGGCCGGCAACTCGGTCTTCTTCGAGCACGGCCAGCACGCCACCTCGATCTGCGGCACGCTGGGCGGGGCGGTGGCCGCGGCCCGGCTGCTGAAGCTGGACGCGGGCGGCACGCTCGACGCGCTCGGGGTGTCCGCCTCGATGGCGGCCGGGCTGATCGAGTCCAACCGCAACGGCGGCACCGTCAAGCGGATCCACTGCGGCTGGGCCGCGCACGCGGCGGTCAGCGCCGCACAGCTGGCCCGGCACGGCGTGACCGGACCGCCGACCGTGCTGGAGGGGCGCTTCGGCTTCTTCCAGGCGTTCCTGCGCGGCGAGTTCGACGGCGACGAGATCGTCCGCGGGCTCGGCTCCGAGTGGGCGGTTCCCGGCATCTTCTTCAAGCCGTACCCGGCGAACCACTTCACCCACGCCGCCATCGACGCGGCGATCGCGCTGCGCGAACGCGGGCTGCCGCTGGACGAGATCGAGTCGATCACGCTCGGCGTGCCCACGCCGACGGTGCGCACCATCGGCCAGCCGATCGAGCGCAAGCGCGCTCCGCAGACCGGCTACGAGGCGCAGTTCAGCGGCCCGTACGCGGTCGCCGCCGGCCTGGTCGGCGGCGGCGGTCTCGGCGTGGAGCTGGCCGACTTCACCGACGCCCTGGCGCACGACCCGCAGCGGCGGGCGCTGATGGCGCGGGTCGACGTGGTGGCCGACGAGCGGTGCGACAAGATCTTCCCGCACCAGTTCCCGGCGGTCCTGCGCATCGTCACCCGGGACGGACGTGAGTGGGTGCAGGAGGTCCTGGCCAACCGGGGCGGCCCGCAGCGTCCGCTGAGCGACGCCGAGCTGGCGGTCAAGTTCCGCACCAACGCCGCTGCCCTGCCCGAGGCCACCGCCGCCCGCATCGCCGACGAGGTCCACCGGCTCGACCAGGCCCCCGACGTCCACGGCCTGATGGGCCTGATCAACCGCCGCTGAACCGAGCACGAGGAGCAACACCATGAGCACCTACGACCTGCTGTTGACAAACGTCCGCGTCGTCCGGCACGACCGGCCCGAACCCGAGCTGATGGACATCGGCGTCACCGACGGGCGGATCAGCCGGATCGCTCCGCGCATCGACGCCGCCGGGGCCGCCCAGGTCGTCGACGGCGGCGGCCGGCTCGCCTTCCCCGGCGTGGTCGACGCCCACCAGCACTGGGGCATCTACAACCCGCTGAGCGAGGACGCCGTCTCGGAGAGCCGCGCCTCGGTGCAGGGCGGCGTCACCACGGCGCTGAACTACATGCGCACCGGGCAGTACTACCTCAACCGCGGCGGCCGGTACGCGGACTTCTTCCCCGAGGTCCTGGCCGCGACCGAGGGCCGCTCCTACATCGACTACGGCTTCCACCTGGCGCCGATGTCGCGCGAGCACATCGGCGAGGTGCCGTCGCTGGTGGAGGAGCACGGGGTCACCTCGTTCAAGATCTTCATGTTCTACGGCAGCCACGGCCTGCACGGCCGGTCCACCGACCAGAACTCGTTCCTGATGATCCCGGAGGGCGAGCGGTACGACTACGCCCACTTCGAGTTCGTGATGCGGGGCGTCCAGGCGGCCCGGGAGCGTTTCCCCGAGCTGGCCGACGAGATCTCGCTGTCGCTGCACTGCGAGACCGCCGAGATCATGAGCGCGTACACCAAGCAGGTCGAGCAGGACGGCACGCTGCGCGGGCTGGAGGCGTACCACGCGTCGCGGCCGCCGCACTCCGAAGGACTGGCCGTGTCGATCGCGTCGTACCTGGCGCACGAGACCGGGCTGCCGAAGATCAACCTGCTGCACCTGACCTCGGAGAAGGCGGTCGACGCGGCGCTGCGGATGGCGCGGGCGTTCCCGCACATCGACTTCCGCCGCGAGGTGACCATCGGTCACCTGGTCGCCGACATCGACACCGCGCACGGCCTGGGCGGCAAGGTCAACCCGCCGCTGCGCCCGCGCGCCGACGTCGAGGCGCTCTGGGGGTACCTCCTGGACGGCAAGATCGACTGGGTGGTCAGCGACCACGCCTGCTGCAAGGACGAGGTCAAGTTCGGTGAGCCGCGCGACGACATCTTCGTCGCCAAGTCCGGTTTCGGCGGCGCCGAGTACCTGCTGCCCGGCCTGGTCACCGAGGGCAACCGGCGCGGCCTGTCGTACCAGCGGGTGGCGGAGCTGACCTCGTGGAACCCGGCGCAGCGCTTCGGCCTGCGCAACAAGGGCGCGCTGGTGCAGGGCTACGACGCCGACATCTGCCTGGTCGACCCGAACTCGACCTGGACGGTGCGCGCGGAGGACTCCGAGTCGACGCAGGAGTACACGCCGTTCGAGGGCTTCGAGCTGACCGCCCGGGTCACCGACACCTTCGTCCGCGGGCAGCACGTGCTCGTCGACGGCAAGGTCGCGGGCGAGCCGGCCGGCCGCTACCTCGCCCGCCCGCAGCGGTAGGGGAACGACTGATGGCGGCGGTGGCGCGCAGCTACCTGTACGTGCCGGGCGACCGGGCGGACCTGCTGGACAAGGCGGCCGGGCGGGGCGCGGACGCGCTCGTGCTCGACCTGGAGGACGCGGTCACGCCGGCCCGCAAGGCGCAGGCCCGGGAGACGGTCGCCGGGTTCCTGGGCGCCGCCGCCCCGTCCGGACCTGAGCTGTGGGTGCGGATCAACAGCGACCAGGTCGAGGCGGACGTCGAGGTGCTCTCGAACGCGGCGGCCGGGGTCTGGGTGCCGAAGGCCGAGCCGGAGCTGCTCGCTGAGGTCGACGCCGCGCTGACCCGGGTGCAGCGGCGGCTCGGCCCGGACGCCCCGGCGTTCCGGGTGGTGGCGCTGATCGAGACCGCCCGGGGCGTGCTCACCGCGCCGCGGGTGGCCGCCGCGCCGCGGGTGCTGCGGCTCGGCCTCGGCGAGGCGGACCTCGCCGGTGAGCTGGGGTTGCAGCCGGGGCCGGACCGGGCGGAGTTCGCGCCGGTCCGCTCCCAGATCGTCGTCGCGTCGGCCGCGGCCGGGATCGCCCCGCCGGTGGGGCCGGTCGAGACGACGCTGCGCGACCCGGAACGGCTGGAGCGGACCACCCGGGCGCTGCTACGGCAGGGCTTCCGGGCCCGCAGCGCCATCCACCCCGGGCAGATCGCGACGATCAACGAGGTGTTCACCCCCACCGAGGCCGAGGTGGCCTCGGCGCGGGCCGTGCTGGAGGCGCTGGAGCGGGCCGAACGTGGCGGCTCCGGGGTGGCCACCGACGCCGACGGGCGGCTGCTGGACCGGGCGGTGGTACGCGCCGCCGCCGAGGTGGTGCGCCGCGCCGAGGCGTCCGCCGGCTGAACCACGTCCGGGCCGGGGACCGTCTGCGGGTGCGACGCCGCCGGTCCCCGGCCCGGCGCACGTCCAGCGCGGGTACGCCGCCGGTTCTCCCCCTGCGTCGAGAACGGACCGGGCGGGGCGCCCCACCGCGCCCCGCCCGGTCCGTTCTGCGCGCCCGGCCCGTTCAGACCACGGCGGGCTGGACCTCGGTGGCCATGGCGAGCGAGCCGAGCAGCGCGGCGTCCTGCGCGAAGTCCGACAGCACGATCTCCGGCGGGTACGGCAGCGTCCGGGTGAGCCGTTCGGTCAGCAGCGCCCGCACCAGATCGTTGCCCGCGACGCTGCCGACCAGCACGATCCGCTGCGGATCGAGCAGCAGGCAGCACGTCACCAGTTGGCGGGCCAACTCGTCGACGCGCAGGCGGAGCTGGTCACGGACCGGGCCGGGCTGCTCCGCGGCCGCGCACAGGCCGGCCGCGCGGCCGTCCACGCCCAGCCGCTGCGCCAGCTCGTCCAGGGCCCGGCCGGAGAACGTCGCCTCCAGCATCGGTTCCAACCGGGGCGGCCAGCTGTTGTCGGTCAGCCCGTACGCGATCTCGCCGGACGCGCCGTGGCGGCCCGGCAGCACCTCGCCGTTGACGGTGACCGCCGCCGCCACCCCGGTCCCGAGCCCGACGACGAGTCCCGGATCGGCGTCGCGCAGCGCCCCGAGCCGCAGCTCGGCGTAGGCGGCGGCCTTCAGGTCGTTGGTGACCCGCACGTGCGCCAGGCTCAGGTGGGCGCGGACCGCGTCGGCCAGGCGCAGCTGCTCCCAGCCGGGCACGTTCGGCGCCAGTTCGATGCCGTCGTCGTGGACCACGCCGGGCGAGGCGATGCCGGCCGCGACGATCGTGCCGCCGGTCTGCTCGGCGAGTTCGCGGGCCCGGTCCAGCGCCCGGGTGAGGGCCTGCTGCGCGCCCTGCTCGGCATTGGTGGGCAGGCGCTCGGAGACGAGCAGCCGGCCGTCGACGTCGCCCACGCCGATGGCCATCTTGGTGCCGCCGAAGTCGATGCCGAGCAGGCGCGGATTTGCCGGTCGTTCCATGGTGATGTCAGATCGCCCTTCGGGCCGTCGGTCCAGATCACGTGGTCGCCGCGACACGACGTCCGCGACCACGGCCAGCTGCGTCTGTCGCCCCGTCACGGGCCTACCCTCGCCGCGACCGCCTCGGCGAGAGCCGTGTCGGCACGGGTCAGCCGCTCGCGCAACTCCTGCGCCCGCTCCTGCACCGCGTCGAGCATTGTAGACAGTCGCCCGACCTGGTCCCGGACGGCCGCCTCGCCGGGGCCGTCGGCCTGGGCGCGGCGCAGCACGAGTTCGGGGCGGACCGCGGCGGCCAGCAGATCCCGCACCGCGGCGTCGTCGAGCGTCAGACCGAGCTCGGTGGCGGTGGACCGGACCAGCTCCCGGGTCCAGGTGGCGGGCGCGCCGCCGCGTACCAGGCGGCCGAGCAGCGAGTGGGCGCCCCGGAACGGCACGCCGTGGCGGGCCAGCGCGTCGGCCGCGGCGGTGGTGGTGGCGCCCGAGGCGACGATCTCCTCGCCCGACGGCGGGCGCAGCGGGTCCAGCTTCGCGATCAGGCCGCCGAGCAGCGAGAAGAACCGGTACGCCCGGTCGTCGCCGTCCCAGAGCCGCGCCTGCACGTCGGTGGTGGCGTTGTTGGAGTCCTCCCACCAGGCGGCGCCGACGTTGTTCAGCACGCTCGCCGCGTCGGCCGCCGCGGCGCCGGCCATCGAGACGAGGTGCTCCAGCACCACCGGGTTGCGCTTCTGCGGCATGATGCTGCTGCCCTGGGTGAACTCGCCGGGCGTGACCACCCAGCCCCAGCTCAGCCAGTCCATCAGCGTGCGGGCCAGCCGGGCGCCGGTGGCGAGCGACTGCGCGTTGAGCGTGGCGACCCGGACCAGGTGGTCCGCGCCGGCCACGGCCTCGTACGAGTTGACGATCAGCTGGTCGAAGCCGAGCAGGTCCGCGAGCCGGCGAGGCGAGATGTCCAGATCGGTGCCGGCGAAGGCGCAGGAGCCCAGCGGCGACCGGTTCATCTCGTCCAGCAGGTCGGCGTACGCGGCCGCCTCGCCCGCCAGCGCCTCGGCGTAGCCGGCGAAGACGTGCCCGATGCTCGTCGGCTGGGCCGGGCGGCGGTGCGTGTAGCCGGTGACCACCACGTCGGCGTGCCGGTCCGCGCGGTCCAGCACGGTACGGCCGGTGGCCAGCAGCGCGTCGAGCACCTGGAGCAGCTGCTCGCGCAGCACCATCCGGAAGACGCCGGCGTCGAGGTCGTTGCGGCTGCGCGCGAGCTGCACGCTGAGCTGCGACACCTCGATGCCGGCCGCGGCGGCGAGGCGCTTCTCCAGCGTGTAGTACACGTCCTCGACGCTGCCGTCGTACTCCAGTTCCCCGGGCCGGTCACCGGCGAGGGCGACCAGGCCGCGCAGCATCGTCGCGGCGGCCTCGTCGGAGATCAGTCCCTGCTCGGCGAGCATGACGACGTGGGCCTTGCTGGCCGTGACCATCGCCGGGTAGAGGTTTGCGACGTGGTGCTCGAACACCACGCGGAGGTGGTGCTGTTGATAGACGGTCAGTGACGGGCTCATGGTGGCCTCCCGAGGTGGTGCGTTGTCGTGCGGCGTACCGCGCGTGGTCATCCGGTCGTCTGGCCCGGCCGGTCGGCGCCGGGCGGTCCGGGCAGCGGCGCGGCCAGCCACGCCTCGACCAGTTCGCGCAGCCGGGCGCCCGCGGTGACGCGGATCCGCTCGCCGGCCTCCTCGCGGGCCAGCGAGACATGCCCCGACCAGCCCTGCCACGGGTCGGGCCGCGACTCCACGAGCACGTACGGGTACGGGGTGGGCAGTTTCGGCTTCGGCGGCAGGTCCGGCGCGGCGTCCAGGCGCACCGCGTCCGGGTCGAAGCCCAGCACCGCTGAGCTCTCGTACGCGCCGCCGTGTCCCCGGGCCGGCAGCTCACCGAACATCTCGGCCGTCTCGTCCGGGCCGACGAGCTGGAACCAGTTCACCAGCATCATGCTGGCCCGCTGCCGGCCGGACACCCACTCCATCGCGGCGCGGACGGTGGACATGTTGGCGTCGTGCCCGTTGACCACGAGCACCCGGGGGAAGCCCGCCTCGACGATGCCGGCGAGCACGTCGGCGAGGTAGCCGACGGCGATCTCCGGCCGCAGCGCCACGGTGCCCGGCCACTGCCGGGTCTGGCCCGGGCAGGCGGCGTACGGCGTGGCCGGGAACAGCACCGCCCGGGCCGACCCGGTGGCCAGTTCCCCGGCGAAGCCCTCGGCCAGGATCAGGTCGGTACCGATCGGCAGGTGCGGACCGTGCCACTCGACCGCGCCGACCGGCAGCACCGCCAGGTCGGCAGCCCCGGTCACGGCGGCGAACGCGTGCCCGGGTACCCGGGTGACCGGGAGCAGCCCTCCCCCGGTCCGCCACCGCTCGATCAGTTCGTCCACTGCTCGGCCCTCCGGGTCGCGGTCCGGCTGGTCTCCAGCCGCCCGGAGAACCACATCACCACGAAGATGAGCAGCACCTGGAGCATGCCGTAGGCGGCCGCAGTGCCCAGCTCGAAGCTGTACATCCGGTTGTTGATGGCGACCGAGATCGGCACCGTCGACGAGGTGTAGATGAGCACCGAGGCGACGAACTCGCCGACGCCGTGCACGAACGCCAGCAGCGCGCCGGCGAGCACGCCCGGCAGCATCAGCCGCACGGTGATCGTGTAGAACGCGCGCAGCCAGGAGGCGCCGAGGTTGCGGGCGGCGTCCTCAAGCGACGGGTCGATCAGCGCCAGCGTGGCGGAGCTGGACCGGAACACGATCGGCAGGAACCGCACGAAGTAGGCCAGCGGCAGGATCCAGAACGTACCCACCAGCACCTGCCCGAAGCTGAACGCGTTGCCGGTGCTGAACGCCGAGATCAGGTTGATCGCCACGACCGTGCCGGGCAGCGCCCAGGCGATCATCACGGCCACGTCGAGCAGGCCGCGCCCGACGAACTTCAGCCGCCGCACCGCGTACGCGACGAGCACGCCGATCACCACGCAGCCGACGACCGCGAGCAGGCTCATCTGCACCGAGTTGAGGATCGGCTCGAACGCCTTGGGGTCGGTGAAGATGGTGACGAAGTTCTCGAACGTGTACGTCGGCGGCAGCACCTCGGTGGTCCAGGACCGGTCCGCGGAGAAGGCGACGAGCGCGATCGCGGCGACCGGGGCGAGCAGGACCAGCGTGGCGAGCACCGAGGCGAGCGGGGCGAGCCAGCGGCCGATCGGGTTGGTGATCTCCCGCCGGACCGCCGAGATGCCCTTGGACTGCGACTGGTAGTTGCGCCGTCCCTCGTACCAGCGCATCGCCAGCAGGAAGATGATCGAGACGATGCCGAGCACCGAGGCGTACGCCGAGGCCATCGGCAGGTCGCCGTTGGTGCGGTTGATGTAGATCTGCATCGTCATGGTCTGGCTGACGTTGAACAGCAGCGGCGCCGTGTAGGACGCCAGTGACGTCATGAAGACCAGCAGCGACGCCGAGATCAGCGCGGGGGTGAGCATCGGCAGCAGGACCGTGCGCCACACGCGGAACCGGCCCGCGCCGAGGTTGTACGCCGCCTCCTCGACCGACGGGTCCATCCCGGCCAGCGCCGCGGACGCGGCCAGGAAGAAGAACGGGTACATGGTGAACGTGTGCACCACGAGCACCCCGGCGATGCCGTCGAAGGCAAGGACCGGCTTCTCGGTGCCGAGCAGCGCCTGCAGGCCGCGCGGCACGATGCCGATGTTGCTGTAGAGCAACTGGAAGGAGACCGCGCCGATCAGCGGCGGCAGGGCCGCCGGCACCAGGATGATCGCCTCGATGAGCCGCCGGCCGCGGAAGTGGAACCGCTTGAGCAGGAACGCCATCGTCACGCCGACGATGCCGCAGAGCAGCACGCTCGCGGCCGAGATGAACAGCGAGGTGAACAGCGACTCGCGGGCCACCCCGGAGGAGGAGAGGAACTGGAGGTAGTTGTCCGTGCCGTTGGCGCTCACGCTCTCGCGGAAGGTGGCGAACATCGGCTGGACGACGAAGCCCCAGAGCACCAGGACCAGCGGCAGCACCAGCACGTACGGGAACCACCGGGCGTTGGTCCCGCCGGCCAGGCGCCGGCCGAGGGCCACCGCCCAGCCGGGGGCGGTTCGGGTCGCAGCGGTCACGGCTTGACCACCCAGAGGCGCTCCGGTACGAGCCGCAGACCCACGACGTCGCCGAGCTGGAGGCCGGCCGGCGCGTCGATCAGGGCCGCCATCACCTCGTTGCCGTCGACGTCGACGCTGATGTTGGTGGCCATGCCGGTGAACTCGACGTGGCTGATCCGGCCGCGCATGGCCGCCGTGTCGTCGTCGCCGCCGAGCGCGACGTGCTCGGGACGCGCGGAGACGAGCGCGGTGTCGCCCGCGCCGAGCCCGTGCCCGGCGGGGGCGCCGACGTCGATGGTGGCGCCGCCGGGCAGGCGTACCGCGACGCTTGAGTCCGTCGCGCCGGTCACCGGCAGGCTCAGCACGTTGCTGCGCCCGATGAACCGGGCCACGAACGCGTTCGCCGGCTTGTAGTAGATCTCGTGCGGGGTGCCGACCTGCTGGACCCGGCCGGATTCCATGACCGCGATCCGGTCCGACATCGCCATCGCCTCGGCCTGGTCGTGCGTGACGTAGATCGAGGTGGTGCCGCTCTCGCGCTGGATGCGCCGGATCTCGGCGCGGGTCTCCTCGCGCAGCTTCGCGTCGAGGTTGGACAGCGGCTCGTCGAGCAGCATGGTGCGCGGGCGGATGACCAGGGCCCGCGCCAGCGCGACCCGCTGCTGCTGGCCGCCGGAGAGCGCGTCGATGCGCCGGTCGCCGTACCCGGAGAGGTGCACCTGGGCGAGCGCCTCCTCGATCCGCCGGGCCTGGTCGGCGCGGGAGACCCGGCGGACCTTGAGCCCGTACGCGACGTTCTGCGCCACGGTCATGTGCGGGAACAGCGCGTAGTTCTGGAACACCATGCCGGTGTCCCGCTTGTTCGGCGTCCAGTGGGTGACGTCGTCGTCGCCGAAGTGGATGTGACCGGAGGTCGGGAAGTAGAAGCCGGCCACCATGCGCAGCGTCGTCGTCTTGCCACAACCGCTCGGCCCGAGCAGCGTGAAGAACTCGCCGGCTCCGATGGTGACGGTGACGTCATCGACCGCCGCGGAGTCGCTCGACTTGGCGAAGCGCTTACTGACCGCCGTCAGTCGGACATCGATCATTTCGTGGTCCTTCCAGGACGGAGCCGGGCCGTGCCGGAGCACGGCCCGGTCCTGAGCGTCTTAGCCCTTGCCCTTGATCTGGGCGTTCCAGTGGGTGATCCAGGCGGTCTCGTTCTTGCCGATCACGTCCCAGTTGACGTCCATCGGCTTGAGGTCGAGTTTGGTCAGCCACTCGGGCTTCTCGGCGATCTCGACCGCGGGGATCTGGAAGTAGTCCTTGGCCAGGCTGGCCCGCAGCGAGTCGTCGAAGAGGAACTCGAGGAACTTCTTCGCGCCCTCGGTGTTGCCGCCCTTGACGGCGGCCACGCCGTCGACGAGCACCGGCGCGCCCGAGGCCGGCATGACGTAGCCGAACGGCATCTTCTCGTTGGCCTGCAGCAGGATGTCCTGGAGGTTCCAGGCGCTGACCACGCCCTGCTCACGCGACATCTTCAGGTAGAGGTCGCTGGGGTTGGCGGCGTACTCGACGGTGTTGGCGTCGAGCTTGCGCAGCCAGTCGTAGCCGGGCTGCGGGTTCGACCCGTCGGGGGTGTAGCGCTGGATCATCGAGGCGTAGATCGAGCGCATGGTGCCGGAGGCGGCCACGTCCCGGATGATGATCTTGTCTTTCCACTTCGGGTCGACCAGGTCGTCCCAGTCCTTCGGCGCGGTCTCCGGGGTCAGCGCCTTGTTGTTGTACATGATGACCTCGGGCAGCAGGATCTCGCCGAACCAGCGGCCCTCGGCGTCCTTGTACCGCGCGTCGATCTTCGAGGCGAACGACGGCTGCCAGGACTCCAGCAGCCCCTCGGACGCGCCCGCGGCGAGACCCTGCTGGGTGCCGCCCCACCAGACCGACGCCTGCGGGTTGGCCTTCTCGGCGCGGACCCGCTCGAGCACCTCCTGGGCGCCCATGTTGAGCACCTCGACCTTGCCCTTGTACTCGGGGTTCTTGGTCGTGAACTGCTCCACGACGTAGTCGGTGACCGACTTGTCGCGGGCGCTGTAGATGACGACCTTCTCGGCCGGCGCGGCGCCGGAGGAGCCGGTGTCCTTGTCGTCGTCGCTGCTGCCGCACGCGGTCACGGCCAGCAGCGCGCTGAACGCGACGGCCAGGGCCAAACGACGTTTCATTGGTACCTCCATTTTGCGGGGGAACTATCGGAAGCGGAGAAAGACGGTGTGTGCCGGGGGCGCCGGCGGCGTGCGCCGGCTCCCCGGGGAGGGGGTCGAAGGTCCGCGGGTCGCGCCCGGGGCGGGGCGCGCCGCATCGCGCCGCGACCGGTCGTCCGGGATACGGACGCGGTCGCCGCGACGGTGACTGTGGAGTGGGGTGTCGGGTCGGAGGGAGTCGGGGTCGTCGGGGGCCGGGGTCGGGTGGTGGTCAGGGAAGCGAGGAGCGGGGCACCGCGGCCGAGAGCGCGTAGCTGATCGCTCCGTGCAGCACTGCCTGGTCGCCGAGGGTGGCCCGGCGTACCTCGGTGGGGGCCGGGGTCCGGGCGGAGACGAGGGTCTGAAGCTGGTCGAGGGCCGCGTCGTCGAGTTCCGCGGCGGCGCCGCTGAGCAGCACCAGTCCCGGATCGACAACGCAGGCGCAGGAGAGGATGAGCCCGGCCCAGGCGCCGAGGACCTCGTCCAGGTACTCGCGGGCGGGCGACGACGTCGCGGCAAGCCGGCTCAGCTCCCGTACCGGCGACTCGGGCCGCCGGCCCGGGTTGAGCGCGACGACCCGCTCCGCGATGGCGTTCACCGACCACCGGGCCTCGAAGTCGCCGACGCCGCTGTAGCGGCGCTCGGTCGTGCCGCCCAGCGGCAGGAAGCCGACCTCGCCCGCGGCTCCGCTGGCGCCGCGGCGGACCTTGCCGTCGAGCACGAGGCCCGCGCCGATGCCGTCGGCGACGTGGATCAGC
Source organism: Micromonospora sp. TSRI0369 (assembly GCF_001905625.1). Taxonomy (NCBI): domain Bacteria; kingdom Bacillati; phylum Actinomycetota; class Actinomycetes; order Micromonosporales; family Micromonosporaceae; genus Micromonospora; species Micromonospora sp. TSRI0369. The sequence goes on along the minus strand of NZ_LIVU01000003.1, from coordinate 363,466 downwards.
AGCAGGTTCGCCACGTCCGCGCCGGCGCCGGCGACGCACTCGCCGGCGGCCATGAGGTTGACGTCGTTGTCGACGACCACGGGTACGCCGAGCCGCCGTTGCACGGATTCGCCGATCGGCCACGCCTCGACCAGTCCGACCGACGGCGCGAGGCGTACCGCGCCGTTGCTGGACACGCCGGGCACCGCGATCGCGACGCCGCGCAGCGAGGGCAGGTTGTCGCCGACCAGGTCGAGGACGAACTCGCAGACGGTCTCCACCACGTTCGCGCCGAGCCGCGCGACGCGGTGCGCGATGACCGCGCCCTCGCTGTCGGCGATCTCGCAGCTGATCCGGGGCGGCTCCAGCGACACCGCCGCGACGAGTTCGGCGCGGGGGTTGAACTCGAGCATCTCCCGGGGGCGGCCGGTGGTGGGCGCGCCGGGCCCGCGTTCGATGAGGTAGCCCTCGGCGACGAGCTCCCGCACGAGCGCGGTCACCGTGGCCGCCGAGAGGCCGGTCATCTCGGCCAGGTCCACTCGGGACAGCCGCCGGGCCTGCCGGGCGGCCAGAATCACCGAGAGACGCTTGATCTCACGGGACCGCTCACGGCTGACCGGGCTGGTCGGGGCTTTGTCAGACACGCTTTCTTCCTAGTGAGAAAAAAGTGCGGCGTCAAGTAACGAGATGATCTCGAAGCTCCGACCAGGGAAATTTTGGGAAGCCGCAAGCCGGGCGCGCCGGGCCACCCCGACATGGCGCACAAAACTGGGCCGTCGCGTCCACATCGGGTACCCAAAGCTGGGCAAAGAGTCCTCTCAGGCCGACGCCGACCCGGAAGCCGAGTCGCTGAGCTGCGCAGATTGTTTCTTCGAATAAGGAAGAAAGTCGTCCGGGCCTATTGACGACGCCTCCGCAAGATCCCTAGGTTACGGCCCGAAGGCCTTCCGGTGGATCGACCCGTTCCCACCGTCTGCACCGCTCACACCGTGACGGTGCGTGTACACCACCATCCCGTTGTCGAGCACCACGACCAGCGAGGACCTCACGGTCCTCAGTGGACAGCTGTCCGCGTCACGACCCGGCGCGAGCCACGTGTCAGCCGGCCCGCGCCGGGCCCGTGACCGTCCCCCAGCCGCAGCACTCTCGCTTCGAGACGAAGAGGTATGCCCATGAGATGGCGCACCACGGCAGCGATCGCCATGTGCGGTCTGCTGTCGTTGGGCCTGGCCACTCCGGCCCAGGCCAACCCCCAGAACGCAGCACCGAAGCCACAGGCCAAGAAGTCCGACAAGCCCGTCGACCTGGACATCATGTTCATCGGCGCGCACCCGGACGACGAGGCGGGCCAGCTCGGCATGCTCGGATACTGGAACGAGTATCACGGCATGAAGGCGGGCGTCATCACCACCACCCGCGGCGAGGGCGGTGGCAACGCCACCGGTCTCGAGGAGGGCCCGGAGCTCGGTATCCTGCGGGAGGCCGAGGAGCGCAAGGCCGTCGGCTGGGCCGGCGTCGAGCACATCTACAACCTGGACGCGCTCGACTTCTGGTACACCGCGAGCGCCCCGCTGACCGAAGAGGTCTGGGGCCACCAGGAGACGCTGTCCCGGATCGTGCGGGTCCTGCGCACCACCAAGCCCGAGGTCATCCTCACGATGAACCCCTCGGCGACGCAGGGCAACCACGGCAACCACCAGAAGGCGGCCATGCTGGCCGTGGAGGCCTTCTACGCGGCGGCCGACCCGAAGGCGTTCCCGGAGCAGATCAAGCAGGAAGGGCTCCAGCCCTGGCGGGTCTCCCGCATCTTCCAGACCGGCGGCAGCGGCACCACCGGCACCAACGGCCCCGCCTGCGAGACCACGTTCACGCCGGCCGAGGCCAGCAACGTCATCTTCGGCACCTGGCAGGGCTACGAGTCGGCGCGGCACGACGGCAACCGGTGGAACACGGTCCAGACCTGGGCCCGCCGGGAGTACGTGTCGCAGGGCTGGGGCAACAGCTCCTTCCCGACGACCAACCCCGACAACATCGGCTGCAACCGGCTGACGCTGATCGACACCCGCACCCCGTACCCGGACCCGAACGTGGGCGCCGGCACCGGCGCGCTGCAGGGCGCCACCCTGCGTGCCCCGGGCGGCCTGCCGCTCGGCACCGAGGTCCACGTGCGTCCGCGCACCTGGGAGGCCGTCGGCGGCCAGCCCATCACGGTGGACACCGTCCTCTACGCCGAGAAGGCCATCCCGGGCGCCAAGGTCACCCTGGACGTCCCGGCCGGCTGGACGGTGACCGGTAACGGCAACGTCGGCACGCTCAGCCCGCGCAAGGAGGTCGTGAAGACCTTCACGGTCACCCCGCCGGCGCAGGTCGAGGTGGGCACCCGCTTCAAGCTCGACGCCACGCTGACCAGCAAGAAGGACGGCAGCGGCACCAGCAGCGCCCGAGTGCAGGGCACCGCTCCGGTGCGCGGCACCCTGGAGCCGCTGGAGGAGATCGCCGACTTCCGCGCCTGGACGGTGCGGAACAAGACGCAGCAGCTCGACGCGCTCATCGAGTCGCTGCTGAACATCCCCAGCGGCGGCACCCGCAGTGTCAAGGTCAACCTGACCAACCACGGCACCCGGGTCCAGTCCGGCACGGCGAAGCTGAACGTTCCCGCGGGCTTCTCCGTGGCCGAGCAGCAGCTGCCGTACAGCGGGCTCCAGCCGGGCGCCACCACCTCGGTGACGTTCACCGTCACGAACACCGACACGTCGCTGCCGACTGCCAACCGGGCGCCGGACAACGGCGCCTACCGGGTGCAGATCGAGACCAGCTACGTCGGTGGCAGCGCCACCGAGCCGGGCGTGTTCAACCTGGTCCCGACCACCACGATCCCGAAGGCGGCCACCGCGCCGACGGTGGACGGTCACGGTCACGACCACGAGTACACCGGCGAGGTCATCGACATCTCCACCCGCTGGGAGGGCACCGCCGCCCCGGCGTCGGACATCTCCGGCACCGCCCAGCTGACCCACACCGACGACGCCCTGTACGCCATCTTCAACATCACCGATGACGTGCTCGGCACCGTCCTGCCGCCGGAGGACTGCAAGCGTCCGCGGCGTAACGACAACATCGAGTTCGGCATCGACCCGCGCGGCAACTCGGCGAACACCTCCACGGTGTTCAACATGGCGCTCTTCCCGGCCACGCGGGACCCGGCCAACGGCAACCCGCCGTGCTTCGCCCGGGAGCGGGACAACCACCAGGGCGGTCCGGAGACCGCGCCGGGTGTGGAGATCGCCTCCGTGGTGACCAGCAACCCGTACACCGGGTACCGGATCGAGGTCAAGATTCCGTTCAGCGTGCTGCCGGACACCATCGACCCGAGCCGGATGGGCCTGAACATCCTGGTCAACGACTCGGACACGCAGGACCTCAGCTCGCAGACCCGGGTCGGCTGGTCGACCTGGAGCGGCGTACGGGCCGACCCGTGGCGCTGGGGCAACGCGCTCCTGCCGGACCTGCCGGCGAGGCCGTCGGCGCCGAAGGCTCCGATCATGCCCGACACCGCCGCGCTGAGCGTCGACTCGCCGCAGACCCTGCTGCAGTCGGTCTCGGACGGGGTGGCGCCGGGTGGGTACGCCAAGCTGGCGGACAACACCGTGAAGATCAAGAAGGTCACCCGCAAGGCCGGCAAGGTCTCGGTGGACCTCCAGGTGAAGAAGGCCGGCACCGCCCGGGTCTTCGTCTGGGACGGCAACCAGGTCGTGGCGCAGGCCCAGGCCAGCCTGCGAAAGGACGGCACCGTCGTCCTGCCGCTGAGCGGGTCGCTCCCGGCCGGCACCTCGCTGCTCGTCTCGTACGAGAGCGGCGGCGCCACCACCGCTCTCGGGAAGAAGCTCTCCTGACGGACGGTGAACGCGTCGACCTGACGCGCTGACGCGATGGGCCGGGCCGTGAGGTCCGGCCCATCGTGCCGTCTCCGGGCAGGGCTCAGCAGGCGGCCGTCTCCGGGCCGCTCAGCGTTCCGCCGCCGGGACCGGCCGGGGCCGGCCCGGCGACGCCGCGGCCGGGGCCCGCCACCAGCGTCGCGAGGCCAGCGCGGCCAGCCCGGCGCCGACGGTGTTGAGCAGGACGTCGTCCACAGAGGAGACGCGGTCGAGCCGCAGGACGTACTGCGCGACCTCGACCAGGATCGAGCAGGCCGCCGCGAGGGCCAGGATCCGCGGCACCGACGCCAGGGCCGCGAACCGCAGCGGGCCGAAGAATCCGAGCGCCGCGAACACCAGCAGGTTGCCGACGATCTGGACGGTGACCGTCAGCGGCCCGCTCGCCAGGACGGTGAGCAGGTCCCGCAGCGGCACCAGGCTCACCCGGCCGGGAACCACACCGGCGCCGTCCCCCGGCAACATGATCATCCAGACCCACGGCACGGTCCCGTAGACCATGCCGACCTCGGCCAGCGACCGGTGCCAGGCCGGCCCGCCGCCGCGCCGGCGCGCCAGGAGCCACACCACAAGCGCGGCAAACGGCAGCGCGGCCACCGTGATGAGCACGACCCCGTTGATCGTGCCGAGCCAGCCGTGCCACCCCTTGATCACGCCGCCCCACTTTCTGTACGGCCGAGGATCCGCTCCCGGCCGGCGCGGGCCGGCTCCCCCGGCTCGCTCAGGGTGCCATCCTGCCCCCGGCGGTCCCGCCGTCGGCCACGGTTGACGCCCCACCTCGCTTTTGGTAAGACCTTAACATTATGGATCTCGCCACGCTCTCGGCACGACGCCTCGTACTCACGCTTCACCGCGCCACCACGCTCGTCGACCGCGTCGCTGACACGCACCTGCGGAACACGCACGACGTGACCCTTTCGATGTTCGCCGCGCTGGTGACGATCCACGCAATCGGCCCCGCGCGGCAGAGCAAGATCGCCCAAGCCCTCGACGTGTCCAGAGCGGCTGTGACGCAGCGCCTGGTCGAGCTCGTCGCGCGCGGGCTCGTCGAGGTCGCTCCGGACGCCACCGACCAGCGCGCGAATCGCGTCGCCGTCACGAGAAAGGGTCGGGACCTCCTCGACGCGGCATGGAAAGGGCTCGCCGAGATCGACGACGGCATCGAGGACGGTGTCGATCTCGAAGCGCTGCAGAGCGCGCTGGACACGCTTGTCGCCAACGCCACACGCCATCTCGCCGGCCAGGAGGTGACGGCATGAGCGTCGCCGCCGTCGTGGCCACTCTCGTGCTCACCGCACTCGCTGCGCTCCAGGTGCTCGTCGCGGCCGGCCGGCCGTACGGGCGGCTGGTATGGGGTGGGCAGCACGAGACACTGCCGCGGCGACTCCGCATCGGCAGCGCAGTGTCGGTCGTCGTCTACGCCGCCATAGCCTGGGTGTTGCTCGCGCGCGCCGAAATCTTCGGGCCTTTCAGGCCGTTCGTCGGCATCGCGACCTGGGTGCTCTTCGGGTACTTCGCAATCGGGATCGCACTCAACGCAATCTCGCGAAGCCGCGCCGAACGCCTGGTGATGACGCCGGCATGCGTGGTTTTGGCAGCGTGCTCGCTCACCGTCGCCCTCAGCTGAACCCGACCCCCTGGGCCAGCGGCCAGGAGTTGCGCGCCGCCGGGATGCGTTGGCTACCGTTCCGACACCGCGCACGGTAATGCGATTGCCACCGGCGGCGAAGCCGACTACCGGTTCCGGCCCGTCGATTTCCGCGCACCAATTCGCGTACCGTAACGGCGCCTGGAGCAGCGCGAACGGGGCGCCGCACGCCCATCATGCGCCGGCAAACAAAGCCTTTCCTAACGAAGGTAAGCCTCATCTTGGTCGGTCCGGAATTTCGTGCGGGAACGGCTGCCAACCGCCGCCGACGCCGCATTCCGCTGCTATGGTGAGCATGATCCTCGCTTCGGGCGGACAGGTTTGAAGCCCGGCCCGCACGGCTAATACCGAATGGCATTCGAGCACCACGAGGCCGGCCCTTTACTTCCGCCGGCCCGCATGACTTGGAGGCACCATGAAGACCCTGTTGCAGTCTCCGCCGGTACGTGAATGCGCCGCCACCGCGTGCAGTTTCAACGACAACGGTTGTCACGCTCCCGCGATCACCGTGGCGGCGAGCGCCGACGCGGCGTCCTGCGCGACGTTCGTCGAGTCGTCCCTGAGCGGCGGGATCGCGGAGGTCACCGGCGCGGTGGGCGCGTGCGCGCGCGCCGAGTGCGTGTTCAACACCAACCTCGCCTGCACCGCCGAGTCGATCACGGTCGGCCCCGGCGCCACGGTCAGCGACTGCCTGACCTACCAGCCCGCCTGACAAACCGGACACCGCGCCCGGACGGGTTACGACGGTCACCGTCGTGACCCGTCCGGCGTCTGCGGCACCCGACCCGCCGTTGCACAGGTAAGCCTTACCTATTACCGTCTGACCTGGGCCGACTTCACCCTTCCCGGCCGAGGAGACAGACATGGCGTTGCACCCCGCCGGGCGCCCGGCCCCGTCGGCCGGTGTCGCCCCGGTCGCCGCCGGGCCGTCGGCGGTCACCCCTACGCCCCGCGACGCTGTCGCCGCCCGGTGCGTGCTGAGCGCTGCCTCCTCGCTGCGGCTGACACTCGGCGACACCACCGCCGACCTCCTCTCCGCCCACGCCGTCCTCCCCGACGGCACGATCGTCCTCGCGGTCGACGCGATGAGCCGCACCGGCGGCCTGCTGGTGGCCGCGCGCGGCCAGCGCGGTGCGGTACGCGTGGACGTGACCCACCTCGCTCCGGTCGCCGTACGCTCGCGGGTGCGGGACCGGCTGCGGATCCTGGGCACCGCCCGCCGCTTCGACCCGGCCGCGCTCGACGCCTGCGACCCGGCCACCGTGATGTCGCTGCTCGACCTGCCGCCGGTGGCGCTGTGGGCGATCGAACCGGACGAGATCGTCCTCGACCGGGCCGCCGAACCCGTCGTGGTGGACCTCGGCACGTACCGTGCCGTCCACCCGGATCCGATCGCCGTCGACGAGGCGGCCCACCTCGCCCACCTGACGCGGTGCCACGGCGACATCCTCGACCGGCTCGGTGCGCGCGTCGACCCCGCCGTCAGCGCCGGTTCGACGCGGATCGTCCCGGTCGCGCTCGACGCCGAAGGCATCGTGCTGCGCGCGGAGCGGCCGGACGGTCACGCCGACATCCGGCTGTCCTTCCTCCACCCGGTCACCGTCGGTGCCGGCCTGGCCGGGGCGCTGCGGAGGCTGCTCGCCTAGGGCCTTCCGCTTCCTACGGAGCGCATCGCGGCGGCGGCGAGAAGGCAGGCGGTGGTGACCGCGGCGAGCAGGAGGTGGTAGCCCCCGTACGCCAGGAGCACGGCGGCAAGCAGGGGTGCGCCGGCTTTGGCGGTGGTGACGGGGGCGGTGAGGCGTCCGGCGATGGTGGCGTAGGCGGCGGTGCCGTAGCGGTCGGCGAGGATCGCGGGGGTGGCGAGGCTGGCGATGCCGAAGCCGAGGCCGAATCCGGTGACGGTGAGGACGGCGCCCACCCGGATTCCCGCAGTGAACGGCATGGCGAGGACCGCGGCGGATTGGACGGCGAAGACCGTGGCGACGACGGTGGTGATCGGGAGGCGGCGTCGGGCGCCGGTGAGGACGAGTCGTCCGGCGACCGACAGGACGCCGAGGAGACCGGCGACGGCGGCGGCGAAGGTCGCGGGGTGGCCGCGGCTGGTCAGGTAGCCGACGAGGTGGACGCCGATGGCGCCGGTCGCGGCGCCGTGGGCGATGAGGGATGCGGCGAGGATCCAGAACCGCCGGTCGCGTATCGCGGCGCGGGCCGCCGTTTGTCGCGGGACGACAGGTGACGCCGCAGGGGTGGCGCGGGCGAGGTGCGGCGGTGTGCGGATGGCGAGGGCGTGCAGAGGGATGGTCACCGTGCCGTGGATGGCGGCAAGAACGAGGAGCGCGTCGCGCCAGCCGAGGTGGGCGGCCAGTACGCCGGTGAGCGGCATGAAGATGGTGCTGGCGAATCCCGCCACGACGGTGATCGCGAGCAGCGCGGTGGGGCGCCTGTCGGGGGTGACCCAGGAGATGACGACGGCGAAGGCGGGTTCGTAGAGGACCATCGCGCCGGTGATGCCGATGCCGGCCATGACGACGTAGAGCTGTCCGACGGTTCGGACCTGGGACCAGGCGATCAGGAGGGCGGTGGCGGCGATCGAGCCGGAGGTCATGAGGGTTCGTCCGCCGTGCCGGTCGAGCCACCTGCCCACGGGGATGGCCATCAGCGCGCCGGCGAGGACGCTGGCGGTGAGCGCGCCGGTGACGGCAGTGGTGGAGGCGCCGAGCCCGGCGGCCATGGGGCCGAGGAGGACCGCGTAGGCGTAGTAGAGGGTGCCGTACCCGATGGTGCTGGTGACGGCGAGGGCGGCGACGACGCGCCACCCGTGACGCCCGCCGACCGTGGGGCCGGCGGACGCCGTCGTGGTGCTCATCAGCTGGTGCAGCAGCCGCCGGTCTGGCCTCCGGTCGGGGTGTCGAGGCTGACCAGGCTGAGCGGTGCGGAGAGCAGGCCCCCGGAGATTCCGGTCGCCAGCCCTTGTGCGGCCGGCGCGGCCGCAGGGTCGGGGCCGCAGCAGCTGTCGGCGCCGGTGGAGTCGGCGGGGTTGCTGTTGCAGACGCCGGTTTCGGGCAGGTCGAGCTGGACGTCGCGGGCCGCGTCCCAGTCGCCGGCGAGGGCGGCGGCGACCGAGCGGACCTGCTCGTAGCCGGTAGCCATCAGGAACGTCGGCGCGCGACCGTAGCTCTTCATGCCGACGGCGTAGTAGCCGGCCTCGGGGTGCGCGAGTTCGGCGGCGCCGTGCGGCGGAACGGTGCCACAGGAGTGCTCGTTCGGGTCGATCAGCGGGGCGAGGGCGCGGGTGGCTCCCATGACCGGGTCGAGGTCCAGGCGCAGCTCAGCCGCGATCGAGTGGTCGGGGCGGAAGCCGGTGGCGGCGACGACGCGGTCCACGGTGATGGACTCGTCGGTGCCGTCGGCGTGCCGGACGACCACGGTGACCCGGCCCTCGGTCGGGGTGAGGGCGTGTACGGAGAATCCGGTGAGCAGCCGAATCCGGCCGGCGTCGACGTGGTCGCGCAGCCGGGCGCCGAGTGCGCCGCGGGCGGGCAGGGCGTCGGCGTCTCCGCCGCCGTAGGTGCGGGCCGGGCTGGCCGAGCGGATCGCCCAGGTCACCTCGGTGCCGGCTTCGGCGGTGGCCAGCTCGGCCAGTGACAGCAGGGTGTTCGCAGCGGAGTGGCCGGCGCCGACGACGAGGGTGTGCCGGCCGGCGAAGCGGTGCCGGTCGCTGCCGAGCACGTCGGGCAGGGCGTGCTCGAGGAACGCCGCGGCGTCCGTCTCGCCGCGGGCGGGCAGGCCGGAGGCGCCGAGGACGTTGGGGGTGCCCCAGGTGCCGGAGGCGTCGATGACGGCGCGGGCGAGCAGCTCGTCGCCGTCGGCGAGGCGGATCAGGAACGGCGTCTGTTCGCGGCCGGCGGTGCGCAGCCGGTCCAGGCCGAGCCGACTGATCGCCTCTACCCGCGCACCGTAGCGCAGGTGGGGCTTGAGCTGCGGCAGGTCCGCGAGGGGCTGGAGGTAGTCGGTGACCAGCTCGGCGCCGGTGGGCAGGGCGTCCTCGACCGGGGCGGCCCAGCCGGCGTCGTCGAGGAGCCGGCGGGCGGCCGGGTCGACGTTGTAGCGCCACGGGGAGAACACCCGCACGTGCCCCCACTGCCGCACGGCCGCGCCGGCGGTGTTACCGGCCTCCAGGACGAGGAAGGGCAGGCCACGCTCGTGCAGGTGGGCGGCGGCGGCCAGACCCACCGGGCCCGCGCCGATCACCGCGACGGGCAGCTCGTTCGGGATGCTCATCGAAAAACTCCTCTGTGTTGAAAAGTGTCGAATCAAGAAGGTGCAGTGGTGCTGGGGCTGGCGGAGGCCGAGGGGGTTCAGATGACAGGGCTGCGCCGCTCGAGCAGGACGACGTCGCGCCACCGCCCGTAGTGCCGTCCCACCCGCTCGCGGGTGCCGATGACGCGGAAACCGACCCGCTCGTGCAGGGCGAGACTGGCGGTGTTCTCCGGGAAGACGCCGCACTGGATGGTCCAGATGCCGGCGGCCTCGGTGGAGGTGATCAGCGCGTCCAGCAGCAGCCGGGCCACGCCACGCCCGCGGGCGGCGGGGTCGATGTAGACGGAGTGCTCGACCACCCCGGCGTAGACCGCCCGGCTCGAGGTCGGTGACACCGCCGCCCACCCGATGACGGTGTCGTCCGCGTCGACGGCCACGATGCGGTGATCAGGCAGCTTGGCCTCGTCGAATGCGGTCCATGTCGGGGCGGTGGTTTCGAAGCTGGCGTCGCCGCCGTCGAGGCCGGCCTGGTAGATGGCGCGGACCCGGTCGGCGTCGTCCGCGGTCATCGGTCGGACGGTGATGTCGGTCATCAGCAGCCTCCGATCGGGTTGGGGGCGGGACGGCCCATGACGACATCGGCGGCGGACGGGAAGCAGCCGACACAGGCGCCGTTGATGCGGTAGTGGCGTGCGGTGCCGACCGGCTCGACGAGCACGAACCGCACCTCGGTCAGGATCTTCAAGTGCTGGGAGACGGTGGACTGGGCCAGACCGACGGCGGCGACGATCTCCCCCACGCTCATCGGCCGGGCGTGCCGGGCGAGGTACTCGACGATCTGCACCCGGGTCGGGTCGGCGAGGGCCCGGAACCACGAGGCGTAGGTCTGCGCGGTGTCCCGGTCGAGAAGGTCGCCCACCGCCACTCCCTCTATCGTTTATCGCCGATTGACGATGAAAGTGTAGCGGGTGCGGTCGCGGCGAGGTGAGCGGTCGCGACGACGAGACGGGCGATCGCAGCCAGGGTGGCGGGGTCGACCTTGTCGGGGGTGTCGGCGGGGCTGTGGTAGCCGCCCATGCCGGCACCGATCCCCACTGCGGCGAAACCGGCACCCCCGTAGCGGCGGTTGTCCGATGCCACCGGACCCGCCACCAGAGGGATACCGGTGTGGCGCCCGGCCTGGTCGAGCAGGGCGAGGAGGCGGTGGGCAGGGCCGCCGGCCTCCACCGCGGCCGCCCTCTCCAAGCGGCCGACGCCGTCGACGTTGAGGACCATCGGCGCGGCACCTGCGGCGTGGAGCTGACTGGCGTGGTGGGCGGAGCCGAGAGCGCCGACTTCCTCCCCGTCGAGCAGCGCGACGGACAGTCCCGCACCAGCCGGCAGCGCGGTAGCGAGAACGCGGGCGGCTTCGAGGACCACGGCGACGCCGGTCGCGTTGTCCGAGGCGCCGGGCAGGCGAAGCCCCGGGTGGTCGCCGACGCCGTCGTAGTGCGCGGTCAGCAGCAGGTCGGCGCCAGCCGGGGCGGGCTGCCGGAGGCAGGCGTGAATGTTGGCACCGGTGACGTCGTCGCGGCGCAGCGGCGTCGCGCCGGCCAGCCAACCGTCCCCCGCAGTCGCGGCGGTGAGCACGGCGTGGTGGGTGTCCGGGTCGAGGGTCAGCACCGGCAGCGGACCCGGATCCGGGCCGGCGAGCATGGTGAACTGCCACCCCTCGGCATCGACCGGGCGGCGGACCAGCAACCCGGCGGCGCGGTTGGTGTCGCGGTAGGCGTCGAACAGGCTCATGTCGGCCGGCACGACCAGCCACCGCCCCGTCGGGTCGTCCTTGCCGGCGACGGCGAGGGCGCCCCGGCGAATGTTCGGCGTGTCGGCGGAGGCCGGGTGGATCGCGACCTGCCGTCCGAACACCAACTCGTCGGTGCGGCCCCCCTCGCCCCAGGTGACCGTCGGCGCCTCGTACACCTGCGGCACGGCGCGGACCGGGAACTCCTCGGTGCGGACGTCGGCGCCGGGGGCGGTGAACCGGTTGACAAGCCAGTCGCGGGCTGCCGCCCCGCCCGTCGAGCCGACCCGCCGTCCGGCCAGCGGGTCGGAGGCGAGGGCGGCGACGGTGACGGCCATCCGGTCGACGCTGACCTGCTCGAGCAGGTCTGCGAGGTTGCTTGAGGCGGTCATGAGCAGCAGCCCTGTCCCGTGGCGACGGCGTCGGCCCTGGCCTCGGTGCCGCAGCACGAGTCAGCCGCCTGGGCTGCCTGCCGGGTTCCGCAGCACGGGTCACCGCTTGTGGTTTCGCCGGCCGGCGGGAGGATGCCGCCGACGGCCTGGGCGGGGCTGCCGCAGCAGGCGCCGGAGCCGGTGACCTGCAGGGCTGCGGCGGGGTCGCCGGTGAACCCGCCGGCGGTCAAGGTGTTCTCGCTCATGTCGGTCATCTCCTCAACGAGGGCTGATCAGCGTGTAGACGGCGGCGCGGGTGGTGTCGTAGCGGTGCTCGGCGCGCTGCGCGGGGGTGGACACCTGGGCGCAGGAGTCGCAGAAGCGGACACCGGGCAGGGATCTGCGCGAGCGGCGGGTGGGGCCGAACATGCTCGTCCTCACTTTCTCGGAACGCCTGTCTTGACGTCCGTCGAATCAGAGACTTGCACGGTGATTAGATAGATGTCAACCTAGAGGCATGTCTAAGCAACAGGCGCCTCTTCCGGTCGTCGATCTCAACGCCGACGCGCCGTGCTGCCCCCCGCTGGCGCAGCGTCGGGTCCCGGCGGAGACGGCCGCGGTCCTCGCGCCCGCGTTCAAGGCCCTCGGTGACCCGGTGCGGCTACAGCTGATGTCGATGATCGCCTCCGCCGAGGATGGCGAGGCGTGCGTGTGCGACCTGACGCCGGCGTTCGACCTGACCGGGCCGACGATCTCGCACCACCTCAAGACGCTGCGCGAGGCGGGCCTGGTCGACGCCGAGCGGCGAGGCACGTGGGTCTACTACCGGGCTCGGCCGCAGATCCTGCGCCAGCTCGCCGCACTACTGTCGATCGAGCCGGCGGCCGCGGCCAAAGCCTGACCTCACTGCCCCATCGCCGTCATCCGCCCGCACCGTCCGTGGCTCGATCCACGTGCACGGACGACGTCGAACGCTCGGCACTCAGGCCCCGGGACGTACCCGACGGGACAGACGCGGACGCCGGTCCACGCGTGCGGCGAGGGCGGCCATGACGTGCGCGGCGCGAGCGGGTCGGCATCAGCCAGGCCACGGCGTCGCAGCAGCTGACCTTGCTGCGACGCGGCGGTGTGGTCACCTCGCGGCGAGACGGCAGGACGGTGTTCTACCGAGCCGACCGCGACGGCGCCATCGCCGCCCTGACGGATCTTCAGTCCTACCTGGCGACCTGCTGCTGATCAGCCGGCACCAACACCGGCCGCGGTGAGATCCAGGCATTCACGAGGTCGGCTTGACTCGGCAAAGTAACTCAGTGATAGTTGACTCAATGAATGTTGAGTATTCTTCTCTCCAGGGGCGAGCTCGCACCCACGCCGCCCTCGGTGACCCGGTGCGCCTGGCGATCGTGGACGCGCTCGCCTTCGGTGACGCCTCTCCCGGGGAGATCGCACACTGGCTCGACATGCCGACGAATCTGGTGGCCCACCACGTCAAGGTCCTCGACGACGCCGGCCTGGTCGTCAAGGGCCGCTCCGAGGGCGACCGGCGCCGCACCTACCTTCGGCTACGCCCTGAGGCCTTGGCCGCTCTCGCCACCCCGCGGCTGACCGGCGTGGGCCGGGTGGTGTTCGTGTGCACCCACAACTCGGCCCGCTCGCAACTGGCAGCCGCGCTGTGGAAGCAGCGCGCGTACGGCGATGTCGCCTCCGCCGGAACGAGGCCCGCCACCCGAGTACACCCCCGCGCCGTGGCCGTGGCCCACCGCCACCACCTCGACCTCGACCCGACCGGCACCGCCCACGTCGCCGATGTCGTCCGTCGCGACGACCTGGTGATCGCCGTCTGTGACAACGCCCATGAGGAACTGACCGGCCCGCTCCGCCCTCGCCTGCACTGGTCGGTCCCGGACCCGGTGCGGGTGGACACCGACGAGGCATTCGAAGCCGCCTACGCCGACCTGGCCGACCGCGTCGACCGGCTCGCCCCCGCCACCCTGCCCGGAGGTCCCCGATGACCCACACCACCGTCCACCCACGCCAGGAGATCACCCTCGACCAGCAGCTCGAGGAAGCAGCCCACCACCTGGGTGACCTCGCTCGACGCGCACGCGCCAGCACCGACAACCCCCGGGAGTGTCCATGAGCACCGCCACCCGAGCCGACCATGCCGCACCGGTGGTGGCACGCCTGTCGCGCCTCGACCGGCTCCTGCCGGTCTGGATCGGCCTGGCCATGGTCGCCGGCCTGCTGCTCGGCCGGATCGTTCCCGGCCTGGACGACGCTCTCGACGCCGTCAAGGTCGGTGGCATCTCCCTGCCCATCGCCCTCGGCCTGCTGATCATGATGTATCCGGTGCTGGCCAAGGTCCGCTACGACCGCCTCGACACCGTCACCGGCGACCGGCGCCTGCTGGTCTCATCGCTGGTCCTCAACTGGCTCGTCGGCCCCGCCCTCATGTTCGCCCTGGCGTGGGTGTTCCTGGCCGACCAGCCGGAGTACCGCACCGGCCTGATCATCGTCGGCCTGGCCCGCTGCATCGCCATGGTCATCATCTGGAACGACCTCGCCTGCGGCGACCGGGAGGCCGCCGCCGTCCTCGTCGCCCTCAACTCCGTGTTCCAGGTCCTCGCGTTCGGCCTGCTCGGCTGGTTCTACCTGTCGGTGCTGCCCGGCTGGCTGGGTCTGGACGGCGCCGTGCTGCATGTCTCGGGCTGGGAGATCGCCGGCAACGTGCTCGTCTTCCTCGGCATCCCGCTGCTCGCCGGCTTCCTCTCCCGCCGCCTCGGCGAACGGACCAAGGGCCGCGACTGGTACGAGCAGCGGTTCCTGCCCAAGGTCGGACCCGTCGCCCTGTACGGACTGCTGTTCACCATCGTCATCCTCTTCGCCCTTCAGGGCGAGGCCATCACCGACCGGCCGGTCGACGTCGCCCGCATCGCCCTGCCGCTGCTGGCCTACTTCGCCCTCATGTGGGCCGGGTCCTACCTGCTCGGCCGGGCCATCGGCCTGAACTACGAACGCACCACCACCCTGGCCTTCACCGCGGCGGGCAACAACTTCGAGCTGGCCATCGCGGTCGCGATCGGCACGTTCGGCATCGCCTCCGGCCAGGCCCTCGCCGGCGTCGTCGGCCCCCTGATCGAGGTCCCGGTTCTCGTCGGACTGGTCTACGTGTCGCTGTGGGCCCGCGCCCGCCTGTTCCCACCCCGGTAACCCGGCCATGAGATGCCGTGGCTGCGTCTCCGAAGCCGTCACCGGCATCGTCCACTGCGCTGCGGCACGCCGCGCGGCAACCACCAGATTCATGGAGACCCGATGAGCGACAAGCCCAGCGTCCTGTTCGTCTGCGTGCACAACGCCGGCCGTTCCCAGATGGCCGCCGGCTGGCTGCGCCACCTCGCCGGCGACACCGTCGAGGTCCGCTCCGCCGGCAGCGCGCCCGCCGGCCAGGTCAACCCCGCCGCCGTCGAGGCCATGCGGGAGGTCGGCATCGACATCACCGACCAGACCCCCAAGCTCCTCCGGTACGAGACGGCGGAATCCTCCGACGTCATCGTCACCATGGGCTGCGGTGACGCCTGCCCCGTCTTCCCGGGCAAGCGGTACGAGGACTGGAAGCTCGAAGACCCCGCCGGCAAGGGCGTCGACGCGGTACGCCCCATCCGGGACGAGATCCGCACCCGGGTGGAACGGCTGCTCGCCGAACTGCACCCCACCGCCTGACACCCGCCCTCGTCGCCCGTCGGCGCTTCGGGGCCATCGGACATGACCCGCGCAGCGAGTTGTTCCGCGGCCGGACGGAGGTCAGCAGGCTCCCGGCGTGCATCTGACGATGATCCGGTCCTGGTTGCACGGGCAGGTGGCCGCCGTTGGTGCAACGATGCAGGCGTGGGAACTGCGAAAACTGTCACCCCTGCCATCTCGCCGCTTGCCGGCGAGCCGATCAAGCGCGCCGATGCCGAACGGCTCGCGGGAGTGCTGAAGGCGTTCGCCGACCCGGCCCGGCTACGCCTGCTCAGCCTGATCCAGTCCGCTCCGGAGGGCGAGGCGTCCGTCAGCGACCTCACCGCGCCGCTCGGGCTGTCCCAGCCGACCGTCAGCCATCACCTTCGGATCCTCACCGAGGCCGGTCTGATCGAGCGGGAGAAGCGAGGTGTGTGGGCGTACTACCGCCTGGTGCCGTCCGCGATCTCGGCGATCGCCGAGTTGTTGACCCCGCCGCGCAAACGACCGACGAAGAAGGTCCGCTGAGCAGCCGGCCGCAGGACCGCCCGCGCACCCGCTGACCCGACCGCGTCGCGTCCCGGATCGTCCGCCCGCTCTTGAGGAGCGCGGCCGGACCCGGTAGAAACGGCGGGACCGACGGGAGATCAGCCGTGACCGATGCCGACGAGCGGTTGTCCGCGACACCGCGTACCACCCTGCGCCGGATGAAGGAGAAGGGGCACCGCGACCGCGCCGCCCTGTTCGACGTGCTCCGGGCCGCCTTCGTCTGCCACCTCGGCGTGCTCGTCGACGGCGCTCCGATGGTGGTGCCGACCGTCTACGGCTTCGACGACCGGCACCTCTACCTGCACGGCTCGGTGGCCAGCCGGAGCCTCACCACCGACACCGACGTCTGCGTCACTGTCACCGTGGTCGACGGCCTGGTGCTGGCGCGCTCGGTGTTCGAGCACGGCGTCAACTACCGCAGCGCGATGGTCTACGGCCGGCCCCGGTGGGTGACCGACGCCGAGGAGAAGCTGCACGGACTGCGGCTGCTCACCGAGCACGCCGCCCCCGGCCAGTGGGACCACGCCCGCCGCCCGAATCGGCGGGAACTGGCGGCCACCGCGCTGCTGGCGCTGCCGCTGGCCGAGGCGTCGGTGAAGACGCGCAGCGGCCCGCCGGACGACGGTGACAGCCCGGACGCCGCGCTCGGGCTCTGGGCCGGCGAGCTTCCGCTCGTGGCCCGCTGGGAGCAGCCGGTGACCGATCCGGCGCTCCCGCCGACCGCGCCGGTGCCGGCCCACGTGGCCGCCCGCGCGGGCACTCGCGCCGACCGGCGCTGACCGGGGCGGCCGCGCCGCCACGCGACCGCCCCGGTCCACCGGTGGCGTCCTACCGCAGTTGACGGGCGACCTCCGCGAGCGGCAGGCGGGGCTGGACGGCGGCGCGGGCGGCGACCACCGCCAGCGCCCGGGGCACGCCCGCGCAGTGGGCGATGATCTGCCGTACCGCCTCGCGTTCGGCGGTGAGGCGACGCTCGCCGAGACGGGCCGCCAGCAGCTCCCACGACTCGCCGGCGGCCAGCTCGTCCACCACGATCGGACGCGCGGCCTCGCCGACGACCAGCCCGGTGAGGCGGTCCCGGCTGGTCACCACCACCATGCAGCCGGGGACGCCGGGTAGCAGCGGCCGCACCTGGTCGGCGTCGCGCGCGTCGTCGAGCACGATCAGCATCCGGCGCCCGGCGAGCACGCTGCGGTACAGCCCGGCGCGCGCGGCCGGACCGCAGGGAATGCCGCCGGGCACGTCGAGCGCCTCGATGAGGCTGCCGAGCGCCTCCGCGGGGGTCACCGCCGGCCGGCGCGGGTCGCTGCCGCCGAGCTGGACGTGCAGCACACCGTCGACGAACCGGGCGGCGGACCGGTGGGCCCAGCGCAGCGCCAGCGCCGTCTTGCCGATCCCGGAACGTCCGATCACGACGCACACCACGACGCTGGACATCCGCCGCGGTCCGCCGTCGAGCAGCCGGTCGAGTTGCCGCAGTTGTGCCGACCGGCCGGTGAAGCCGGGAATCTCCAGCGGCAACTGCATGGGGCGGATCCGGGCCGGCGCCGGATGGGCCGGCAGGCCGAGCACGTCGCGCAGCAGCCGGACGGTCGCCGGGCGCGGGCGCGTCACCCGCGACGACTCCAGGTTCCGGATGCTCCGGACGCTCAGTCCGGTGCGGGCGGCCAGTTCCTCCTGAGTCAGGTTGGCCCGTCGCCGGGCGGTAGCAATTTCGTCACCCAACGTATCCATGTAGCCGATCACAGCGTCGTCTCCGTACCGGTTCTGGTGGATTCGTGCAGGAGGACCACCACGCCGCGGCCACTGAGCGGGCAGTCAGCGGCGCCATTGCCGGTGATCTGCCGGTGAAGCGCCTGTTGGCCAGACGAGGTTAGGTCCACAGTGGGACCGACGCTATCGACCGAAGTCGAATTGCTACTCCGGCAGGCGGCTGGCTCGGCGTCGCAGAAGCACAACTTCCGGTCACTCTCCGCAAACCCTGATCCGTCCGGCGCGCCCGACGGGCGTCGCGCCGTCCAGGAGGACGAACATGCGAAGGTACGTCAGCGACACCGCCGAACTCACCGACGAGTACGGCATCCAGATCGGCCGCTGGACCCAGTACCGCGATCTCGGCCCGTTGCCGTTCGACGCCATGTGGTGCGTGATCCCGCCCGGCGGCAGCAGCACCGAGGACGTCCACCCCGAGGTGGAGTTCGCCGTGGTGACCCGCGGCACCGCCATCTACGAGGCGGGCGGCGAGAAGGTCGAGGTGCCGACCGGCGGGGTGATCCTGCTCGAACCCGAGCAGCGCCATGTCATCCACAACCCCTCCCCCGAACAGCCGCTCACCATCCTGAGCGTCTACTGGATGCCGCGCCCCGAGACCGGGCAGCCGGACGCGGGTGACGGGACCGACCGTGGTTGACGGTCCGGCCGGGCGGGGCGCGGTGCTCCTGGTCACCCCGCCGCCGACCCCCAACGGTCCGCTGCACCTGGGGCACCTCAGCGGCCCGTACGTCGCCGGGGACGTCGCGGCCCGCGCGTTGCGCGCCGCCGGCCGCCGGGTGGTGACCCAGTGCGGGCTGGACGCCCACCAGAACTACGTGCTCGCCCGGGCGGAGGCGCACGGCGAGACGCCCGCCGACACCGTCGCCCGCTACGGGTCGCTGATCCACGCCGCGCTGCGCGCCGCGCGCATCCGCTACGACGTGATGGCCGACCCGCTGGCCGACGAGGCGTACCGCCGGGCGGTGGCCGGCCTGCTCACCGAACTGGTCGCGGCGAAGGTGGTCGAGGTCGCCCCGGTGTCGCTGCGCGCCTGCGCGGCCTGCCGGCGGACCCTGCACCACGTCCGGGTAGCCGGGCGCTGCCCGGCCTGCGGGGCCGGCGCGAACGGCGGCACCTGCGAGGGGTGCGGCGGCTTCTGCACCGCCGCGAACCTGGTCGACGCGCTGTCGACCTGCTGCGACGCGCCACCGGAGCCGGTCACCCACACGGTGCCGGTGCTGCGGCTGGACGAGCACCGGGAACGGCTCGCCGAGTTCTGGTCAGGGGCGGTGCTGCCGCCCCGGCTGCGCCGGCTCGTCGCGTCGTACCTGGACGGCGGGCTGCCGGAGGTGCCATTGGCGTACCCGACGGACTGGGGCATCGAGTGGGACGACGGCCTGCGCATCGACGTCTGGGCCGAGATGGCGCTTGCGAACCTGCTGCTGCCCGCCCGCCACCTGCGGCCGGACGCGGACACGCTGGCCGGGTACCTCGACGCGTGGCGGGACGTGGACGAGCAGTGGATCTTCCTCGGGGTGGACAACGCCTTCTACTACGCGCTGCTCATCCCGGCCCTGCACCTGGCCGCCGGGCTGCCCGACCGGCCGACCGGCCTGGTCGTCAACGAGTTCTACCGGCTCACCGGCGCGAAGTTCTCCACCAGCCGGGGACACGCGATCTGGGCGCACGAGTTCCTGTCCGGCGAGGACCCCGCAGTGGTGCGGGCGTTCCTGAGCTGGGACCGGCCGGACAGCTACGAGTCGGACTTCCGGCCGGAGGTGTACGAGGCGTTCAAGGCTCGCTACACCGCCACGCTCGCCGGCGCCGTACCCGGCCTGGACGGTGTGCTCGCCGACGTCGAGCTGACCCGGGGCGAGCAGGCGCTGCGCCTGGCGCACTTCGACCCGGCCACTGTCGTCCGGGCGGCGCTGGCCGCGTACCCCGGTGACCCGGGCCGGGCGGCCCGCCTGCTCGGCGTCGTCGGCGGCGCGGAACCGGCGGCCTCCGATGGGTGAACCCAGGGTGCTCGTCGTCGGCGCCGGCCTCGCCGGCGCCCTGCTCGCCCGGCGGCTGCGGGACGCGGGCGCCGAGGCGGTGCTGATCGGCCCGCACGGCGGCGGCCCGGGCGGCCGGCACGCCGACGCCACCGCCGCCTCCGGCGGGCTGGTACGCGCCTTCGAGCCCGATCCGGCCGCCCGGTCCCTGGCCACCGCGAGCCTCGCCGAACTGCTGGACGACCCGGCCCTCGCCACGGCCGCCGGGTGGCGGGCCACCGGATCGCTCTACCTGCTCGACGCCGGGACGGCGGCCGGCGTGGCCGGGGCCGAGGTGCTGACCCGCGACGAGGTCGCCCGGCGGTTCGGCTTCGACCGGCTGCCGGACGGCACGGTGGCGGTCTGGGAGCCCGGGGCCGGCTACCTCGACCCGGACCGGTTGCGGCGCAGCGTCCTGCGGGGCCTGGACCGGACCGAGACCACGCCGGTGGCCCGCCTCGGCGACGGCGCGGTCGAGCTGCGCGACGGCCGCCGGCTCACCGGCGACCTCGTCGTCGTGGCGGCCGGGGCCTGGACGCCGGGCCTGCTCCGCGCCGCCGGGCTGCCGACCACGCTGCGCACCAAGCACATCCAGTACGCCCACCTCCGCACCGGCCGGGCCGACCTGCCGTGTTTCGTCGACGAGACGAGCGGCCTGTACGGGCGGCCCGCCGGTCCGGGGCGCGTCCTTCTCGGACTGCCCAGCGACCGCTGGGACGTCGACCCGCCGGCGCCCGCGCCGGACACCGGGCTGGCGGCGCGGGTCCTCGCGGTCGCCGCACGGCGGCTGCCCGGCCTGGACCCGCGCCCGGACGGCCCGCCGGTCAGCGCCGCCGACTGCTACAGCGACCCGCCCGGCCTGGCCCTGCGCGCCGTGGCCGGCACCGTGCACACCTTCACCGGCGGCAGCGGCGGCGCCGCCAAGACCGTCCTGGCCGCCAGCCGGCTCGCCGCCACCGCCCTGCTGAACTCCCGATCCGCGATCCGTGTCCCGCACGGCTAGACACAGAGGCAGACTGATGACGCAGACCTATCACACAGTGGGAATCGGCGCGGGGCCGGCGAACCTGAGCCTCGCCGCGATGTACGATGCGCTCGCGCCGCACGACATCGCGCTGTTCGAGGCGCGGGACCAGCCGGGCTGGCACGACGGGATGCTGCACAGCGGCGTACGCATGCAGACCGGCTGGGTCAAGGACCTGGTCTCGCTCTACGACCCGACGCACCCGCTGTCGTTCCTCAACTACCTGGTCACCACCGGCCGGGTCTACGCCCTGCTGGGCGCCGGGTTCGACACCATCCCCCGGATCGAGTACCAGCAGTACCTGGTGTGGGCGGCGGAACAGTTGCCGCGCATCACCTACGGCACCCGCGTCGACCGGGTCGAGTTCGACGGCGCGATCGTCACCCGCAGCGGCGGCACGGAGGTCGCCCGCTCCCAGCACCTGGTGCTCGGCAGCGGGACCGTCGCTTTCGTACCGGACTTCCTGGACGCCCTGGATCCCCGGCACCTGTTCGTCGCCGACGAGCTGAACCGGCGCCTGGCCGGCGTGCCCGACGAGCCGGACCTGCCGTGGATCGTGATCGGCAGCGGCCAGACCAGCGCGGAGTGCGTCGCGGCCCTGCTCGCCCGCGGCTGCCGCGACATCAAGTGGATCGGGCGGCGGTCCTGGTTCGCGCCGCTGGAGGACTCCCCCTCGGCGAACGACCTGTACCGGCCCGCCTACCAGGAGGCGTTCCTCAACCTGTCCCGCGACGTGCGGGAACGGCTGGTCTCCGGGCAGATCCTGACCAGCGACGGCATCTCCCCCGGCACGCTGCGCGGCGTCTACCAGCACAACTACGAGGAGCGGCTGCGGACCGGACGGTTCCCGGTCACGATCATGCCGAGCCGTACCGTGACCGGCGCCCGGCAGCTCGACGGGGAGGTCGAGCTGGAGTGCCTCACCGCCGGCAGCGGCGAGGAACGGCACCGGGCGGTGAACGTGATCGTCGCGGCGGGACGGCGGCTGGCCCCGCTGCCCTTCGATCCGGAGCTGTCCGCGCTCATCGACGTGGACGAGCGCGGCGAACCGGTCATCGAGTCGGACTACTCGATCCGGTGGAAGCACGCCGACGACCACAAGATCTTCGTGCTGAACCGGGGGCGGTACGTGCAGGGGCTCGTCGACTCCAACCTGAGCATCCTGCCGATCCGCAGCGCGATGATCCTGAACTCGATCGCCGGCCGCACGGTCTGCCGGTTCCGTGACGACTACGTGAGCACCCGGTGGGCGTGAGCGCGATGACGACATTCGACTACGACGGCCGCGTCTTCGTCTCGGTGGACCACGACGCCGGTGACGGCGCCGAGCCGCTGCGGGGGCACTACCACCAGCGTGGCGACCTGGTCTGGGCGGAGATCACCGGCGGCCCGGTCCGGCACGGCCGGCTGGCCGGCACCTGCGACGCGCAGGGCGTGGTGCGCTTCGCCTACCTGGAGGTGCTCACCGACGGCACCATAGTGGTCGGCGAGTGCGAGTCCCGGCCCGAACGGCTGCCGGACGGCCGGATCCGGCTGCGGGAACAGTGGCGCCGGCACGGACCACGCCAGGACAGCGGCGTCTCCGTCATCGAGGAGGCAGTGCCGGCGCTCGCCGGAGGACAGGAGAGCCGGCGTCGTGTCTGACATCCAGATCATCAGTTTCGTCGCCGCCAGCCTGCTCATCATCATCGTGCCGGGCGTCGACTTCGCGCTCGTCACCCGGCAGACCGTCAGGTACGGCCGGCGGGCCGGGTTCGTGGTGCTGGCCGGGCTGTTCGTCGCCGCGCTGGTGCACGCGTCGTTCGCGACCGCCGGCCTGTCCGCCCTGCTGGTCTCCTCGCCGACGCTCTACACGGTGCTGCGCGTCGCCGGCGCGCTGTACCTGCTCTACCTGGGCGGCACCATCCTCTGGGCGACCCGGCCGCGCCGGACGGTCCCGGCGGCGCAGCCGGTCACGGTCGGCGCGGGCGGAGCCGGGCCGGACACGGACACCGGCCCCGCGCCGGTGCCGGACACCCCGGCCGCCGACGAGCCGCACGTGGCCCGCCGCTCGTTCGTCATGGGCGTCACCAGCCAGCTGCTGAACGTCAAGGTGGTCGTCTTCTACGTCTCCTTCGTGCCGCAGTTCGTCAAGCCCGGCGACGGTGCGGCGGCCCGTACGGCGGTGCTCGCCGCCACGTTCATCGGCCTCGCGGTGCTCTGGTGGGCCTGCTACATCATGCTCATCGACAGGTTGCAGCCCTGGCTGACCCGGCCGTCGGTGCTGCTGGTGATCGAACGGCTGACCGGGCTCATCCTGATCGTCCTGGCGATCCGGATCGCGCTGAGCCGGTGAGCGACGACGGCGCCCGCCGAACGCGGCGGGCGCCGTCGGTCTCACTGGTTGCGGGGGCGGTGGGCGACGGTGAGGACGTGGGTGGTCGGCCAGTCCAGCGGCCCGCCGTCGAGGTCGGTGAGGGACGCCACTGGTGCGATCCGGTTGTCGATCACCCACTGGTTGCGCACCGGCGCCGAGGCCGGGCCGATCTCGAACCCCGCCTCGGTGAGCAGGTCCGTCCAGTCGGCGAAGCTCAGGCCGCAGAACTGCTCCTGCGTCTCCGACAGCCAGTTGTCCGTGTAGTCCTTGCGGGTCAGGTAGTCCATCGCGGCGCCCAGCGCCAGGCGTACCGCGCCGTCGGGGAGCGGCTCGTGGTCGAAGCCGAACGCGAAGTCGACGGCGAACTGGTCCAGCCGCGCCCGCGTCGACAGCCCGCCGACGTAACGCCGGACCTCCGCCGAGGTCAGCTCGGCGAGGTCGGTGCGGGGCGCGGCCGGGTTGTCGCCGTCGTCGGTGGACAGCCGCAGGAGCACCTGCCGCCGGGGGTCGTCCGGACCGCAGACGTCGCTGTTGATCCAGACGCCGCCGGGCACCGTGTGGTCGTGGATGCGGCGGGCGAACTGCAGCAGCGACTCCCGCCGCCGCCCGTACGACCAGATCTCGTGGGTCAGCGCGAAGGTGAGCGTGGTGTCGACCGAGCGGTCCTTGAACACCGCGCCGCCGAGGACGTTGCGGTGGAAGAAGTAGACGTTGGCGTTGCGGAACACGCCCTGCGCCTTCTTGTGCAGGCACTCCTGGTAGAGGTGGCGGGCGACCTCCACGCCGATCAGGTCGCTCTCGCGCAGCGCGGCCTCCCGGTCGGCGAGTTCCAGGACCGCGCCCGCGCCGCAGCCGATGTCCACGATGCGTCCGGGCTGCACGTACCGGCGTACCGAGTCCCACTTGCGCTGCGCGGCCGTGGCGAACGCCTCGACGTAGGTGCGGTAGTCGCGGGTCACTGTGAGACCGCCCTCGTCGCCGACGAGCGGGTCGTTCACCACCGACCGGATCGACTCGACCAGGCGGTAGCGCTCGAACACGTCGATGGTGGCCGGGTGGGTGAGCGCGCGCCAGGTCTCGTCCCCGGCGGCCAGGCGCAGCAGCACGTCCCACGGCCGTTCGGGCGGCTCGGGCAGGTCCGGGTCCGCCTCGACCTGCGCGATCGGGAAGCCGAGACGTTCGTACAGCTTCGCGACCTCCGGCGTGGAGCAGGCCAGCACGGTGTCGGCGGGGGTGAGTTCGAGCCCGGTGGCCACCGCGATGGACTTCAGCGTCACCTCGGCGAACGCGTCGGTGTACGCGGTGTCGAAGACCGGCACCACCACCGAGCGCAGCCCGCTCAGCACGCTGAACCGTTCGATCGCGGCTTCGCGCCGGTGGTACGGCACCGGGTTGCGCCTGGTGTTCTCGTGGTTGGCCGACGTCACCGCCCAGACCACTGTGGCGTCGTCCCCGGCCAGCCGCCGCAGGTAGCCGGCCTGGAACCGGGTCAGCAGGTGGTGCCGCCCCGGGAAGAGCACGAAGCGGGCCGGCGCGTCGGTCATGTTCCCCTCACCTGGGCCGATGGGCGGTGCGCGATCATACCGGGACGCTCCAGGAGCGCCACAGATGCCCGTACCGGCCGTCGGCGGCGAGCAGTTCCGAGTGCGTGCCCTGCTCCACGATCCGCCCGTGGTCGAGCAGGACGATCCGGTCGGCGGCGACCGCCTGGCTGAGCCGGTGCGCCACGATCAGCGTGGTCCGTCCCTCGGTGGCGGCCAGCGCCGCCCGGTCCAGGTCACGCGCTCCGGCGCTGCCGGCCTCGGCGGTGGCCTCGTCCAGCACGGCGACGGCGGGCGCGGCCAGCACCAGCCGGGCCAGGGCGACCTGCTGGGCCTGCGCGGCGGTGAGCCGGTGGCCGCCCTCGCCGACCGCTGTGGCCAGCCCGTCCGGCAGCGCGCGCAGCCAGGTGGTGGCGCCGACCCGGTCCAGCGCGTCGAGCAGTTCGGCGTCGGTGGCGTCCGGGGCGGCCAGGCGCAGGTCCTCGGCGAGCGGCCCGGCGAAGACGTGCACCTCCTGGCTGACCAGCGCGACGTCGCGCCGCACGGCGTGCTCGCCCCGCTCGGTCAGCGGCACGCCGCCCAGGCGCACCGACCCGTCGGTGGGCGCGATGATCCCGGCGGCGATGCCGGCGAGCGTGCTCTTGCCCGCGCCGCTGGCGCCCACGAGCGCGACCCGCTCCCCCGGGGCCAGGCGCAGGTCGACGTCGGCCAGGACCAGGGGGCCGTCGTCGTCGTAGCGGTGCCGGCGGACCGTGACGTCGAGCGCCGCCGGGCCGCGCCGCCCGGCCGACGAGGGCGCGGGCCCGGACGGGGCGGTGTCGGGCAGCGTGGCCACGCCGACCAGCCGGGCGAGGCTCGCGCCGGCCTGCAGCACCGAGTCGGACTCCATCAGCAGCAGGCCGATCGGGTTGAACAGCCGGTGGAAGTAGAGCGCGGCGGTGGTCGCCGCGCCCACTGTGACCAGGTCGGCGCGGACCAGGAAGAACCCGGCGACGAGCACCGCGGCCAGGCCGAGGAACTCCGACCTGTTGATCCGCAGCCCGAACCGGGTGTGCAGGTTGAAGATCTCCAGCGACAGGTCGCGCGCCACGCCGGAGCGCTCGGCGATCGCCGCGACGTGCGCGTCCTCGGTCCGGTACGCGCGCACGGTGGCCGCGCCACGCAGCGCGCCGGCCATCGCCTGCGTCCGCTCGCCGGTGGCGACGCGCTCGCGGGCGTAGTACGGCGCCGACCGGCGCAGGTACCAGCGCAGCGCCAGCGCGTAGGCGGGCGCGGCGACCAGCCCGGCGAGGCCGAGCCGCCAGTCGAGCGCGACCAGCCCGAACACGGTCAGCACCACGGACAGCAGCGCGCCGACGAACGCCGGGCCGCTGACCGCGATCACGTTCGTCACCACCGCCACGTCGTCACCGACCCGGGCCAGCAGGTCGCCGGTGCCGGCCCGTTCCAGCGTCGCCGAGGGCAGGTGCAGCGCCCGGTCGAGGACCCGCTCGCGCAGCCGGGCCAGCACCGTCTCCCCCAGGCGGGACGCGAGCGCGGCCCCGGCGGCGGTGAGCAGCCCGGTGAGCACTGCCGCGCCGGCGATCACCGCCACCCGGCCGGCGATCCGGGAGACCGGGGCGTCGGCGATGACGTCGTCGACGAGGCGGCCGAGCACCCAGGGCGCGACCAGCCCGCCGGTGGCGGCGGCGACGAGCACGGCGGTCGCGGCGGCGCTGAGGCCGGGTCGCCGGCGGAACTCCGCGCCGAGCGTCGTCCAGGTCCGCCGGGCGGTCGCGGTGGGCAGCAACACCCGCGTGGGTTCGGCGGTACGCGGGTCAGCGGTCACCGCAGTGTCTCCTCGCGGTAGCGGGCGTCGGTGGCCAGCAGGTGCTCGTGCGTCCCCTCGGCGGCCACCCGGCCGTCGGCGATCACCACCACCCGGTCGGTGATCCGCAGCAGGGCGGGGCTGCTGGTGACCAGCAGCGTGCCCCGGGGCGCTTCGCGGCGCGCGCCGGCCAGTCCGTCGGCGAGTTGGGCCTCGGTGGCCGCGTCCACGGCGGTGGTGGGGTCGTGCAGCACCAGCACCGGCGGGTCGGCGTGCAGCGCCCGCGCCAGCCCGAGCCGCTGGCGCTGCCCGCCGGAGAGGTTGGCGCCCCGCTCGACGAGCCGGTGGCCGAGGCCGCCGGGGTGCGCGTCCACCACGTCGTCCGCCGCGGCCGCCCGGACCGCGGCGCGCAGGCGCCCCTCCTCGGTCCTGCTCCCGGCGGCGAGGTTGGCGGCCACGGTTCCCTCGAACAGCGTCACGTCGTGGGGCTCGACCAGGACGGCGCCGCGCAGCGCGTCGACGTCCAGGTCGTCGGCGGGTACGCCGTCGACGCGTACCGTGCCCCGGCGCCGGTCGGCGGGCACCCGCCCGGACAGCAGCGCCACCAGCGCGTCCGCGTCGGCCGGGTCGTACGCCAGGACGCCGACGATCTCTCCCGGGTCGACGCGCAGGCACACCCCGTCCAGCGCGGCGTGGCCGACGTGGTCGAGGACGAGCCGCGGCCCGTCCGTGCGGTCCGGCCGGGGCGCGCTGCCCGGCCGGGTCAGCGGCTCGGCGCCGAGCACGCGCCCGACCCGGGCGGCGGAGGCGCGGGCCATCGCGAACAGCTGTACGCAGTAGCCCAGCGTCTGCACCGGCTCGGCGACGAACTGCGCGAGACCGACCACGGTGACCAGCTCGCCGATGGTGAGCCGGCCGCGCAGCGCGAGCCAGCCGGCGACCCCGGCGACGGCGGCGAGGAAGAGGCCGTTCACGGCGGTGGTGAGCCCGAGGTGCAGGCCCTTGGTGTTGGCGGCACGCAGCGTCACGGCGAGGGCGCGCCGGCTGGCCTCGGCGTACCGGCCGGCGGCGTGGTGCTGGGCGCCGATGCCGCGCAGCACGCGCAGGCCGGAGACGAGGTCCACGGCGAGCGCCGTGGTCTCCGCGAGGGCCTCCTGCTGGGAGGCGCTGCGCCGGGACAGCAGCGGCGCCATCCGTTGCAGCGCCAGGACCAGCACCGGTACGCCGATGAGCACGCCGAGTCCGAGCGGGACGTCGATGACCAGCAGCGCGACCGCCGCGACGGTCAGCGCGCTCACCGCGGCGACGCCGAAGCCGGCCACCCGGACCACGTACGCGGAGAGTTCGGCGTCGGAGGCGGCGACCGAGAGCAGCTCGCCGTCGCGCAGGCCGGAGCGGTGCCCGCGCGGGTCGAGCGCGCGCTCGGCCAGCTCGACACGCAGCAGGTGCGCCTCCCGCTCCACCGCCGCGAACGCCTGGCGGGCGCCGTTGCGGTAGGCGAACGCCAGCACGGTGAACAGGGCGGCGAGGCCGGCGACGGAGTACGCGAGCGCCCACGGGTCGCCGGTCACCACGGCCCGGTCGATGATGACGCCGATCGCCACCGGCACGAGCGCCTCGGTGACCTGGTGCAGCCCGAGCAGGGTCACGCCGATCAGCACCGGGCGGCGCTGGCGGCGCAGCGCCTGGCGGAGCACGTGCCGGGCGGTGACGGCGCTGCCGGGGGGAAGCGGGGACACGAGGGGATGCCTCCAGTGCTGTGAAGTGAGGACAGCCTAACCTCAGCTTCACGGGTGGCCGAACCGCCGGGGGTGGCCGGGCTCACCACGCGCTCCGCCAGCGGGACGCGATCACCGCCGGTAATGTTGATCAGGCCGAGAGTATACGCAAATGTCCGCTGCCCCGAGGAGTGACAATGCTCGATCACGCATCCGGCCGCATCGACATCACACGCCTGCGGGAAGCGCTCGACGGCCGGTGGGCCGAGGTCCGCCGGGCGCACCGCGAACACCTCGACGAACGCTTCCTCCCGGTGTACGGCGAGACCGGTGACCAGGCCCGCGAGCGCATCACCCGGCTGCTGTCCGAACTCCCCGTCGAGCTGGGCATCGCCTCCGGTTTCCCCGCCGAGTACGGCGGCCGCGGCGACGTGGGCGCGTCGATCGTCGCCACCGAGATGCTGGCCCAGGTGGACCTGTCACTGATGGTGAAGGCCGGCGTGCAGTGGGGCCTGTTCGGCGGCGCGGTCGCCGCCCTCGGCACGAAGCGGCACCACGACGCCTACCTGCGGGACATCGTCGCGGGCCGGCTCTTCGGCTGCTTCGCGATGACCGAGACCGGCCACGGCTCGGACGTGCAGCAACTGCGCACCACCTGCGTCTACGACCCGCAGACGCAGACCTTCGACCTGCACACCCCGCACGAGGCGGCACGCAAGGACTACATCGGCAACGCGGCCCGGGACGGGCGGATGGCTGTCGTCTTCGCCCAGCTCGTCACCGGCGGGCGACGCCACGGGGTGCACGCCTGGCTGGTGCCGATCCGCGACGAGCACGGCAAGCCGATGCCCGGCGTGACCATCGGCGACGCCGGACCCAAGGCCGGCCTGCTCGGCGTGGACAACGGGCGGCTCAGCTTCGACCACGTGCGGGTGCCGCGGGACATGCTGCTGGACCGGTACGCGCAGGTCGCCGAGGACGGCACGTACTCCAGCCCGATCGAGAACGACTCCCGGCGCTTCTTCACCATGCTGGGCACACTGGTGCGGGGCCGGGTGAGCGTGGGCGGCGCGGCGGCGGCGGCCACCAAGTCGGCGCTGGCCATCGCGGTGCGCTACGGCGACATCCGCCGGCAGTTCAGCGACGCCGACGGCGACCGCGAGGTGCTGCTCAACGACTACCTGGCGCACCAGCGCAAGCTGCTGCCCGCGCTGGCCACCACGTACGCGCTGACCTTCGCCCAGGCGGAGCTGGTCGCGGCGCTCGACGACATCCAGGGCGGCGACGGGCCGGTCGACGAGCACCGGCAGCGGGAGCTGGAGTCCCGGGCCGCCGGCCTCAAGGCGGCGCAGACCTGGCACGCCACCCGCACCATCCAGATCTGCCGGGAGGCGTGTGGCGGCGCCGGCTACCTGTCCGAGAACCGCCTGCCCAGCCTCAAGGCCGACACCGATGTCTTCACCACCTTCGAGGGCGACAACACGGTGCTGCTGCAACTGGTCGCCAAGGGGCTGCTGACCGGCTACCGGGACGAGTTCGGTTCGCTCGACGGCTGGGGACGCGCCTCCTTCGTGGCCGAGCAGGTACGCGAGATGGTGCTGGAACGCACCGCCGCGCGGGCGCTGATCGCACGTCTGGTCAGCGCGGTGCCGGGCCGCGACGACGAGGTCGCCGTCACCGACCGGGGCTGGCAGCTCAAGCTCTTCGAGGACCGCGAGGAGCACCTGCTCGACAGCGCGGTGCGCCGCCTGCGCGGTGGCGCGTCGACCAAGAAGGACCGTCCCTTCGACATCTTCAACGACGTCCAGGACCACGTCCTCGCCGTCGCCGCGGCGCACATCGACCGGGTGACGCTGGAGGCGTTCGTCGCCGGGATCGACGCCACCACCGACCCGGCGGTCAAGGAGCTGCTCTCCCGGGTCTGCGACCTGTACGCGCTCAGCGTGATCGAGGCGAACAAGGGCTGGCTGCTGGAGCACGGCCGGCTCACGCCGGCCCGCTCGAAGACGATCACCAGCGTGGTGAACGGGCTGCTCAAGGAGCTGCGCCCGTACATGCGCACGCTCGTGGACGGCTTCGCCATCCCGGACGCCTGGCTGCACGCCGCGATCCTGCGCGAGGAGCCCGGACGCCAGGAGGCGATGGCCGCGCACGACGCCGCCGGCGACCCGCAGGCCGTCGCGGCCTAGCCGGCCGGCGCCGCGGCGGGCGGGTCCACCTCCGCGGCCGGCGCGGGTCGGGCCGGCGGGCCGGGCGTCCCGGCGGGGTCGCCGTCGGCGGGCGATGAGGTGGGGTCGCCGTCGGCCGCCCGCGAGGTGGCGGGGTCGCCCTCGGGCGGCCGCGCCACCGCGTACCCGGCGGCGCCGAGCGCCAGGTACAGCCCGCCGAAGAGCCAGAAGGCGGCGAACAGGAAGCCACGCTCGGCCATCGAGAGCGCCATGACCAGCGCGCCGGCCAGCGCGGTCACGGCGTAGCCGGCCCGGATCCCGTAGGCGCACAGCGCGCCGGCCGCGAGCGGCCCGGCGATCCACAGCGCCGCGCCGACCCAGCCGATGCCGACCGAGCCACCGGCCGACGCGACCGCCACCAGCACGCCGGGCATCGCCACGAACCCACCGGTCAGATAGCGCCACCACCGTCCACCGGCTCCGCGCCGCAGGGCCCACGGCACGATCGCCGCCGCCCAGGCCATCAGCGCGAGCGGAAAGTAGTACAGGCCCGTCTCACCGGCCGCGCAGGCGAACATCGTCAGGACCGTCGCGCCGGCGAACCGTACCCCGGCACGCACCCGGGCGGGCGCCACGAGCGGCGCGGCCGCGACGAGCGCCGGCAGCAGCGTGAGCAGCGCGATTCCCGGGCCGAGCCGGCGGAGGACGCCCTGCTCGCCGGGGTCGGCCTGGATCGGCTCCACCGGCACTGCGGACGGCAGCAGGAAGCTCACGCACACGGCGATCAGCACGCCGACCGCCACCGCGACCAGGGACAGGGTCCGTCCGGCCCGGGCCGGGCGGTCCTGGGCCGGCAGCCCCAGTTCCTCCCGCGCCTGCCGGGCCACGTCCCGCGCGGCGCCGAGGCCGGCGAGGATCTCGTCGGCGCTCCGTCCGCTGTCGAGGGCGTCGGCGATGTGCGCGCGGACATCCGCGACGATCTCCTCCGCCGTGCCGGACGGGACGTCGGACAACTCCGCGTCGAGCGCGCGCAGATAGGTCCACGCCGCCTCCGGGAGGCCGTCGTCGCTCATGCTTCCTCCCCCATCAGCTCGTCCACGTGCGGCTGGATCTCCTGCCACACCGCCGCGAACACCCGCAGGTGCGCCCGCCCCTGGTCGGTGATCGCGTAGTACCGCCGGGCGTGCCCCTGCTCGGGGGCCACCCACCGGGTCTGCACGGAGCCGGCCTGCCGCATGCGGGCGAGCAGCGGATACAGGCTGCCCTCGCTCGCGGTCAGACCGCGGACGGCAAGCCAGTCGGCCAGTTCCAGGCCGTACATGTCGCGCCGCGAGAGCAGGGCGAGCACGCAGCACTCCAGCACGCCCTTGCGGATGTTCGTGGTGATCCGCTCACGTGCCCCGTCCATGCATCGCAAGATACCTTGCTATACAAGCCATCTTGCGAGGGGGTCGGAACGCGTACTGCCGGCCGCGCCCGTGGGCGCGGCCGGCAGCGTGGACCGGTACGCGGGCGTCAGCGCCCGTTCAGCTTGCTCTGGACGAAGTCGAAGGCACGGTCGCCGATCTGCGGCGCGTACTGGTCGGCGGCCGCGACCGAGGCGGGGAAGTTCTCGCCGGCCCAGACCCGGCTCTGCCCGCACTCGGCGGCCCACTCCGAGTAGCTGTTCCAGGTGAGCATCATGTCGGCGGCCGGGGTCACGCCCGGTTCCACGATCGAGGAGCCCTTGCGGACCGGGATCACGACGGTCAGCTTGTCCGTGCCGGTGAACCGGCGCGCGACCTGGGCGTAGGCGACGCAGACCGCCGCGTTGACCGACGGGTAATCCGGAGCCGCGATGGCGACCGAGCTGAGGTAGCTGCGCCACTGGGTGCCGGTGATGTCGTTGACGGTGCCCCGGCCCGGGCCGCCCCACGCGGTCAGCTTCTTGTTCGGGTACAGGTGGCGGATCGCGCTGAACGGCTGCACCGAGTCGTACTTGCGCATGTAGTACCAGGACGCGATCGCCACGTCGAACCCGGCGACGTCAGTCATCACGATGAACCGGACGGAGTCCTCGGTGTTGTACCGGCCTCGCAGGAGCGTGTGCGCGATGGCGCCGTACGGCGTGATGTTGTCGCTGAAGATCTCCGCGCTCATCTTCTTGCGGTCGTCCAGGCCCGCCGAGGCGCGCAGCACCTCGTCGGCCTGCTTCCGGTAGCCCTTCGGGTTCAACAGGTGGTGGTTCGGCGGCGGGGTGAGCCGGAACTGCTCGGGCCGCTCGAAGGTGATCGGCTTGACCCGGCCGAACTGGGGCGTCGCGAACTCCTGCGTCAGGACGACCTCGCGCTTGGAGATGGTGTTCGGCTGCCAGCGCGACGGGAAGCGCAGCTCGTACGGGCTGTTGACCGGCCGGTAGCCGGTGTGGTCGGCGTACGGCTCACGGTTGTAGCGACGGCCGCCCGCGTCGCCGTCGCGGTTCGTGCCGTCGTTCCGGCGCGCCGCCATCGCGTTCTTCGCGGCGAGGATGCCGATGCCGCTGGCGGTGGTCCGGTCCTCCGCGGTGACGGCCGGGTCCAGGCCCGCGGTGGCCATCATCCGCTGCCAGGTCGCCTCGTGCTGGGGGTAGAGGTTGCTGAGCGAGGTGTAGGCCGAGTAGATGACGGCGATGTTCTTGTTGCGCGTCGTGTGCTCCTCGGCGGGACGGCGGCCGATGGTGGAGAAGATGCCGACCGCGGTGGGGTGGTACGCCGCCAGGGCGTCGAACCACGGCAGTTCGATGAGCATGGCGCGGTCCGCGGCCCAGGACCCGGGCCGGCCGCTGTACTCGACCCGCGGCTCGGTGTTGAGGGCCGGGTAGATGACGTCGGTCAGGGCGTTCCCGTTGTCGAGGTCGAAGGTCGGCGCCTGCGGGGCAGCCGCCACACCGTTTGTCAGCGACGCCACCAGGGCGATCGCCGCGGCGACGGCCGCGACACCCCCGAGATGCCGTTTCCGCGGCCGCCTCAGAATGTTCACCGGGAATTCTCCTCTCCATTGGACCGCCGCAAAAATGTGCTCACCGAAAAATGAGGGCAGCGGATCGAAGGAACATTAACGCGCGTTATTCAAGCCGGTCCACTACTCGATCGGGTAGTGGCCGCGACAGTGGAATGCGACGCACTGTCGGCAACCGCCGTAAATATGCCGGCCGCATTTTCACGCCCGGTCCTCCAGTTCCTGGGCGAACGCCAGCCAGGCACTGGCGCACGAACGGGCCAGCTCGGCCACCGATTTGCGCCAGTACGGCGGCACGGCGTCGACGAACTCGCGCCAGGCCGCCGGGTCCACCACGTGCCCGTCGGCCCAGCGGACGAAGGCCCGGCCCACCTCGGCGTACTTCACCGCGGGGTCCCGGATCAGGTTGCCCCGTACCGCCGGCCAGTCGACAGGCGGCGCGGAGGGCTGGCCGAGCCGGCGTCTGCGCGCCTCCGGCCCGTCGTCGGCGGCTGGCTCGGGCTCGGCCGCCGGTCGCTGCGGGGTCAGGACGGGGTCCCGGCCCGCCTGCAACCGGGCGCGCACGTCCCGCGCCGTGCCCACCGACACCCCGGCCTCCTGCGCGATGGCACGCAGGGGCGCGTCCGGCCGGAGCGCGATGACCGCGCTGGCCCGCCGCCGGCCCGCCGAGCCGTCCAGCGGGCGCACCCGCCCGTCCCGTCCCACCCGGCTGCCCTCCCGCGCCGCCGGTTGCAGCAGGCGGCGCCGGATGCCGCTCGCCGTGGTCGGTGACAGCCCGGCCGCCGCGGCGACGGCGCGGTCCGACCACTGCGGATACAACCGCAGGATGCGGGTGGCGGCGGCCTCCCGGTCGGCGCGGGACAACGGCAGCCCGTGTTTGATGTTGGCGTCGACCGAGAGCAGGAACGCCGCGGCGTCGTCGCCGTCGAAGAACGTCACCCGCACGGTCTCGTCGCCGCGCAGCTTGGCGGCCCGCAGCCGGTGCATGCCGTCGATCACCCGCATCGTGCCGCGTTGCACCAGGATCGGCGGGAGGTCGTGCATCGCGGCCAGCAGCCGGATGTGCTCGACGTTCTCGCCCGCCAGCCGCGGGGAGTCACCGGGCAGCAGCGCGGAAACCGGAACCGTCTCGCCAAGCACAGACCGATCCTCCGTAGCTGCATCGGGCAGGGGGAATCTCTCGTCGTTGCCCTTCACTTCCAGCGTGTTTGAGCTGCCCCACATTGGAAACACTCGCTTCAGCTGAGACAGGATTCAGTGCGGATAGGATGAGGTACGCGCGTCACCGATCGAAGGATTACGCCTTCTCACACATCATTGCGATGGGATTCCTGCTGAGCAACACCACCGACGGTCCCGGCACGGGTAGTTGACACTACCCACGCAAGTAGTGGACGACGAACTACGGCGCGGCTAGCCTGGCCGAATTTGCTCCGGCAGGTCTCCTTCTGTCAATTTTCCCGCAGTTCGGAAACGGCCGGCGCAAAGACCGGCGACGTCAGGCGGCGACCTCTGGCCGCGCCGAAGGGCCGCAGCGCCGCGGCCCCGGGCCGACCGTCGCGGTGTCCTTGGCCCACGCTTCGATCAGCTCGGTGGCCTGACCTGGGTTGAGCCGCGGGTCGCACAGCGAGGTGTAGTGCCGCGCCAGGTCCTCCTCGCCGGCCACCGAACCGCCGACGCACTCGGTCACGTCGGTGGCGGCGACCTCGATGTGCAGCCCGGCGGCGTGCTGCCGCTGCTGGTCGAGGATGTCGCGGAACCACAGTGCCTCGCTGACCACGTCGGAGAGGTGGCGCGTCTTCAGGCCGACCGAGGCCTTGACGGTGTTGCCGTGCATGGGATCGCTCAGCCAGAGCACGGGGTGCCCCGCGTTCACCACCGCGCGGACGATCGGCGGCAGGGACTCCCGGATCCGGTCCCGGCCCATCCGCGGGATCAGGACGAGACGGCCCGGATCGCGCCGCGGGTCGAGCGCCTCGCACACCCGCAGGACGTCGTCCGGGTCGGCGTCCGGCCCGATCTTGCAGCCGACCGGGTTCGCCACTGTGGACAGCATGGCCACGTGCGCCTCGGCGGACCGGCGGGTCCGCTCCCCCACCCACGGCAGGTGGGTCGACGCCAGGTAGTGCTCGCCCGTGTCCGGGTCCCGGCGGATCAGGCGGGACTCGTAGTCGACGACCAGGGCCTCGTGGCTCGACCACGGCCCCTCGGTCCGCGCGGCACGCCGGTTGCCCTCCCGGTGGGCGCGCAGGACCCGCTGCACCCGGTCGCTCGCCTCGTACGCCCACCACATGCGGCGCGGGTCGGCCTTGCGCGTACCGGGCGCGGCCAGCTCGGAATTGATCATGTGGCCGCGGAAGGAGGGGATCCTCAGCGCGTCGTGCCACTCCGTCGCCTGCGACCGGGGCTTGGCGAACTGCCCGGCCATCCGGCCCACCCGCAGCACGTTGCGCCCGGTGAGCTCGCTGAGCCGGTCCCCCAGCCGGTCGATGACCTCGATCTTGTCCGAGGTGTGCCGGGGGGTGCACTCGTAGAGGCTCTCGGCGCAGTCGCCCAACTGCAGCAGGAGCCCGTCGGTCGACGCCAGCTCCGACAACAGCTGCCGGAACCCCCGTACCTCCCCGGGTGGGACCAGCGGCGGGGCCGACGCCAACGCCTGACAGGTCTCCGCGTACGCCGGGTGGTCCTGCCAGTCCGGTTGCTGGACCGCCGGCATGCCCTCCCACGGCCCGAGTGGGCTGCGTTCCGCCGTTGAACCGGATTGCTGCATCTGTCCTCCAGTCGAGAGTCAGCCGGACCGGCCCGTCGCGTGTGCGCGTGACCCGGCCGCCGGTGACGGCACGTCGCGCCTATCCGCCACCCCGCACGCGCTGGACCACGGCGTCGGGGTCCGGCGGCGCGGTGTTTCCCCGCCAGGCGACGTGGTGGTCCGGCCGCAGCAGGACGAGGTCGCGTTCCCACAGCTCACGAGCCCGGGGGTCGGTCACCACGGTGTGGGTGACCGGGAGCCCCCGCGCGGCAGCCGCCGCCAGCAGCGGGCCGGCGGCGCCGTCACCGGTGAAGTCCACGAGGGTGAACGAGGCCGGGTCGAACCGGTCGAAGATCTGCTGCCCGTCGCTCAGCAGGAGGCTGGGCGGGCGGGCGCCGGGCCAGGTCGTCGGGGTGTACGCCCGCGGGTCGTCCGGGGGTCCCCCCGGGCCCTCCGGCCAGAGCACCGGCGAGCCGGAGTAGCGGTAGCCGAGCTCGATCCCCCGGTACTCGTTCTCGCCCCGCTCCGCGTCGAGGAAGGCCGCGACGGACGGCAGCGGGGCGCCGCCGCGCAGCAGCTCGCCCGCCCGCAGGTGCACGCCCAGGTGCCGGTGCGAGGTGTGCATGTTGCGCCGCCCCACCGGGCGGCGTTCGGCGTCGTAGCTGTCGAGCAGCGCGGGGCCGCCGAAGCCCCGGAGCACCGCGGCGAGCTTCCAGGCGACGTCGACGGCGTCACCGATGCCGGTGTTCATGCCGTACGCGCCGGTGGGGAACATCCGGTGCGCCGAGTCACCGGCGAGGAGCACCCGGCCGGCGCGGTACCTGTCGGCGAGCATGAAGCCGGGACGCCAGCGCGAGGTGAGCAGCACCTTGTCGATCCGCAGTTCGGTGCGGATCGTGTCGAGCAGGAACGCCTCCGGGTCGGCCGGCGGCTCGTCGAACTCGTTCGGGTCGACGCCGTTGACGTGCGCGGTCCAGGTGTCCACCTCGTCCTGCGCGATGATCACGTACCGGAACGCGAAGTAGTGCCAGAACCGGCCGTGCCGGTGCAGGCTGTCCAGGTCCCGGCTGGTGAAGTGCACCATGAAGGCGCCCGGCAGGCCGGGCACGTCGAAGCCCTCCTCGCCGATGCCCACGGACCGGCGGACCTGGCTCGACGCGCCGTCGCACCCGACCACGTACTCCGACCGCACCCGGACCTCGCCGCCGGTGTCGTCGGCGAGGACGCTGGTGACCCCCGCGTCGTCCTGGGTCAGCGAGTCGAACCGCACGCCGAGGCGCAGGTCGACAAGGGGCTCCCGCCGGCAGCGGGCCCGCAGGACCGGTTCCAGGTCGATCTGGGAGATCCGCTGGCCGGGCTCGGCCGGCTCGGTGCCGTCGTTGTGCTCGGCGATGCGGCGCCACTCCTGCGTCACCGAGGGCAGGCCCCACCTGGTGATCGGCTCACCGGCCAGGCCGGTCGACCAGATGACGTCGGCCCGGTGCTCGGGCGCGACGCCGGCGGCACGGACGTCGTCGGCGAGGCCGAACTGGCGGAGGAACTCCATGCTGCGGGCGTTGACGTAGTCCAGCTTGGGATGGACCGACGTCTCGAAGCCCTGGTCGACGAGGACGCAGGCGACGCCGTGACGGGCGAGCGCCAGCGCGGTGACCATGCCGACCGGGCCCGCGCCCACGACCAGAACCGGTACCGGATCCACAGTTGCCTCCCGAGGGGTGTGGGGCGGCGGAGGGGGCCGCCCCACACCGTTGCGGATGTTCAGCTCACCGGGCTGGGCGCCCGGTCCTGGCGGCCGTCGCGGTCCTCGTCGTCCACGGCGGCCGGCCGCGGCGGTCCCGTGACGACAGCTCCGGTGAGGGACCGGACCTGCATCTCGGCGAACGCGGCGTCGTCGCGCTCCCGGCTGGTGATCGAGCCGAGGTAGCCGAGCAGGAAGCCGACCGGCACGGTGATCAGCGCGGGCTCGACGTCCACGAACTTGAAGTTGCGGTCCGGGAAAATGGCGTCCGGCTCGCCCGAGACACCGTTGGAGAACAGCACCAGGAACGCGGTGAGCGCGAGGCCGCCGTAGACCGTCCACTGCAGTCCGCGGGTGTTGAAACGCCGCCAGAACAACGCGTAGACGACGATCGGCAGGACCACCGCGCCGGCCACGTCGATCGAAGTCGGGATGAAGATGTGGGTCCGTACCGGCAGCATGGCGACCGCCAGCAGGACGGAGCCGACGCCGATGATCAGGGTGTTGCGCTTGATGTCCTTCAGCTCGGCGGCCGGATCCAGCCGCCGGCCGCGGATCACGTTCAGGTCCTTGGTCACCGTCGTCACGGCGCTGTGCAGCAGCGGCGCGAAGACGCCGACGATCGTCAGGACCGCGACGCCGGCCAGGGAGCCGACCATCACCGGACCGCCGAGCTCGTCGGCGAGCTTGGGGAAGCTGATGTCGCGGTGGGCCTTGATGACGCCGATGTTGTCCCGGCCGAGGATCGCGACGGCGCCCAGCCCGACGACGGACAGGCACAGGTAGAACCCGACGATGATCATCGACGCCCACCCGGTCGACCGGCGCGCATCCCGCCCGCTGGTCACCGCGAAGTTGCGCATGAACAGGAACGGAATGGCCGCCACTCCGACGGCGATGGCGAACAGCTTCGACAGGTGCACGAGCGTGGTCGCGCCCTCGCCGAACAGCCGGCCCGGGCCCAGCAGGTCGCTGCCGCTGGGCACCGGCGCCGCGTTCGCCTCGGCCCGCTCCAGCAGGCTGAAGAGGTTCAGGTCGAAGCGTGCCAGCACCCAGGCGGTCAGCACGCCCACCACGACCACCGACAGCACCAGCTTGAACACCAGGATGCGGGTGACCCCGAGCATCCCGCCGAGGTACACGTACCCGACCGTGATCAGGCCGACGACGAACACCGGGAGGACCAGGCCGACGAGGGCGTCGACGCCGAACCAGCGGTTGAAGATGAACGCGATGGCGGCCATCATGATCACCGTCAGCATGACGTACGTCAGCAGCGTGAGCACCGCCGACGCGATCCGCGCCGGCCGCTCCCGGGTACGGACCGCGAGCAGGTCACCGAGCGTGTAGCCGCCCACGTTGCGCACCGGCCCGGCGAAGAGGAACAGCGCGAGCATGGTGCCCATGGTGAAGGCGGTCATCAGCAGGATGGCGTCGTAGCCGCTGAGCGCGATGTGGCCGGTGATGATGTACATCGTCGAGTACATCAGCGGCGCGGAGGCCACCGCCAGCGCGTTCTGCACCGGCCCGATCCGCCGGTCGGCCAGCAGGAAGCCGTCCGCGGTGGTGGTGCTGGCGCGCGCCGACCGGACCAGGTAGAGCACCGCGAGCGCGAGGACGATGGTGACCGGCACGGCGATCGCGGGCGTCGCCCATGTGTTGTCGACCGGGGGCGGCGGGTCGGCGAGGATGACGCTCATCGGGCCGCTCCTTCCAGGTCGGCACGGATCTTCTCGCTGAGCGGATCGAGATGCGTGCGGGCGTAACGCAGGTAGAAGGCGGCGAGCGTCACCACGAAGGCGAACGACAGGAAGACGAAGAGCAGGCCCACGTTGACCGGGCCGGCCACCTTCTCCCGGAAGAAGTCCGGCGCGTAGGTGGCGAGCAGGCTGCCGAGGAACCACCAGCCGAAGAAGGCGATGCTGGCCCAGAGCGTGAACGTGCTCGATCGTCGCCGTAGTTCCCTGAACTCTGCGCTGTGATGGACGGCGAGGTAGCGACCGCCGTCCGTTGCCGGAGCTGCCGTGTCCATTGCTCTCTCCCCCTGGTGAG
Source organism: Micromonospora sp. TSRI0369 (assembly GCF_001905625.1). Classification (NCBI taxonomy): domain Bacteria; kingdom Bacillati; phylum Actinomycetota; class Actinomycetes; order Micromonosporales; family Micromonosporaceae; genus Micromonospora; species Micromonospora sp. TSRI0369. The sequence continues at coordinate 323,310 of NZ_LIVU01000003.1, read as the reverse complement.
AACGTCGCAGACGATGCGGAGATGGGTGCGGCGTCAGTCTCGGCGACCGTTCACGCTCCGGCATGGCTTAATCACGGGATTTCCGGGGCGTGGCCGGCGCATTGGCGTGCCGGGTCCGGCCGAACCGCGTGAACGGGTGATGCCCGCGCCCGGCCGGCGTCCGATGGTGACTGCATGACGTCGGCACTGAGAACCAGCGCGTGGACGTACGACGACTTCACCAGCCCCGAGCTGGACCCCGCCCGCTGGGCGATCATGTCGATCGCCGGCGCGGACGGGCAGACCCACAGGTACCAGGACCGCAACGCCCGCGTCCGCACCGGCGACGGGCGGCTGGAGCTGACCGTCGACCCGTTCACCCGCTTCCACGACACCGATCCCCGGCAGAACAACGCCAAGCAGATGTACCGGTCGGTGCGGCGCTTCGCCGTGCCGGCGGAGGGCTCGCTGACCGTCGAGGTGGAGATGGGCGTGCGGACGTACCGGCAGATCCCGCACGACCTGCTGGACGCGTTCGGCACGGTGAACCTGTTCGACCTGGAGACCGGCGTCGTGTTCAACGCCGCCGCCACGAACGACACCGTGTACGCGACTGTCGAGCGCCTGGTGCTGCCCGGCGTCACCCAGCCGCACGAGCACTACATCCACCGGGTGGTCCTGGACGTGCCGACCGAGCCGGGCCGGGCGCACGGATACGCCATCACCTACCGGGCGCCGACGTCGGAGGTGGAGTTCCACGTCGACGGCCGGCTCGCCTACTGGGCGCGGGTCCCGGTGCCGGTGACCGGATTCCACGCCGGCATGGCGCTCTTCTCCGCCCGCGACCTGGCCCGGTACTCCCGCGAGCAGCGGGAGCACGGGCAGGGCGCGACCGGGTGGTGGGGGCCGTGGCGGATCGCCGCAGGCGTCAGATGAGCACGTCCCCGCCGTCGATGTTCAGGTTGACCCCGTTTATCGAGCGGTTCGTCAGCAGGAAGTCGATCGCCTCGGCGCAGTCCTGCATGGTGACCGGCCGCCGGCTGAGCGCACGGGTCGCGGCGGCCTCCCGCGCGGCGGGCTTGTCGCTCCAGAACGGCGTGTCGGAGACGATGCTCGGGTGCAGGGCGTTGACCCGGACCGGCGAGAGTTCCACAGCCAGGGTCCGCACCAGCGCGCTGATCCCGCCGTTGGCGGTGGTGACGGAGGTGGAGCCGGGATACGGCCGGTGGCTGGCCAGACCGCCGAGCAGCACGACAGCGCTCTCGTCGGTCATCCGCGGGGCGAGGGCGTGCAGGACCGCCGTGTAGCCGACCAGCTTGACGGTCAGCAGCCGCGCCGCGTCGCCCGGCCGGTACGCGCGGACGGTGTTGTAGTCGCGGTCCAGCGCCGCGACCACGAGCCGGTCGACGTGCGGCACGTCGGCGAGCGCGTCCGCGATCGCCTCCGGCTCGGCCAGGTCGAGAGCGAGCCCACGGGTCCGCCCGCCGATCTCGTCCGCGACGGTCTTGGTCCGGGCCGCCGAACGGCCGGTGATCACCACGTCGTCTCCGCGTTCGGCACAGAACCGGGCGAAGTGCCGCCCGATCCCCGAGGTTCCGCCGACGACCACGACCCGGGTCCGATCCGACATCGCTGTTCTCCTCATCGTTGGGTGCTGCTCTGATCCGGACGCCCGGCGGCGCCCGCCAGCCCGTCCAGCACATCCGCCGTCCACAACGGCACCGCGCAGCGGTCCGCGGCGTAGCGCAGCGCCATCAGGTGGTCCTCGCGCGACAGGTCGGCCAGCGCGTCCGCCACCAGGAACGCCTCGATGTCGCGGCTGAACGCGTCGCAGGCGGTGATCAGGCACCCCATGTGCGCGTACACGCCGCAGACCACGAGCTGGTCCCGTCCCGCACCGCACAGTCGCTCCTCCAGGTCGCTGCGGAAGAACGCGCTGTACCGCCACTTGGTCAGCACCGTGTCGCCCGGCTGCGGGGCGACGTCGTCGACGATGCCCCGGTCGTCCTCGGCGCTGCTCATGCCGGGGCCCCACAGGTCGTGCAGCAACCCGCGGTCCTCCCGGCTCATGCCACCGGGCTGCGCGGTGTACAGCACCGGCACGCCGGCCGCCCGCGCCGTGGCGAGCAGCTTCGCGACATTGGGGAGCAGTTCGGCCAGCGGGGACTCCCCGGCCACGAACGGGCGCAGGAAGTAGCGTTGCAGGTCGTGCACCAGCACGGCGGCCCGGTCCGGGTGCGGACGCCAGGGCAGCGCGGTGCCGGGCAGGTCGCCGTCGCCGGGCATGCGGTACGGCGCGATCGGGGTCATGGCCATCGGTTCTCGCCTCCGGTTTCCGTGCGAGGGCGTCACACGTGCAGGGCCGCGCCGCCGTCGACGTACAGGTCGTGCATGGTCACGTGACCCGCCTGGTCGGACACCAGATAGGCGACCGCCTCGGCCACGTCGCGCGGCTGGGCCAGCTTGCGCAGCGGGATGCCGACGCGGTACGCGCCCGGCGTGCCCTCGATCACCGCGCTCGGGTCGGCGCCCTCGCCGAGCATGGCCCGCAGCATGGGGGTGTCGGTGGAGCCGGGCGAGACCACGTTGCACCGGATGCCGTAGCCGGACAGCTCCAGCCCCAGGCAGCGGGTGAACTGCGCGGACGCGGCCTTGGAGGCGGCGTACGCGGCCATCTCGGTACGCGGCACCCCGGCGGCGTTCGACGCCACGGTGACGATCGCGCCACGACGGCGGCCCACCATCCGCCGCGCCACCGCCCGGGACACGTGGAACACGCCGTCGGCGTTCACCGAGAAGGTCCGGCGCCACTGCCGGTCCGACAGCTCGACGACCCGTCCGGTGTGCAGCACGCCGGCGGCGTTGACCAGGATGGCGACCGGCCCCATCTCCTCCTCGACCCGGCGCACCAGCGCGTCCACCGCCTCGCTGTCGCACACGTCGACGCAGTAGGCGCGCGCCGAGTCGCCCTCGGCGGCGAGCTTCGTCACGACGGTGGTCAGCGCCTCGGCGTTGCGGTCCACCGCCGCCACCTGCGCGCCCGCCCTCGCCAGGACACCGGCCACGGCGGCGCCGATGCCCTGCCCCGCGCCCGTGACGAGGGCGACCTTCGACTCGATTCCGGTCAGTTCCATCAGGCGCTCCCGCTGGTCGTGGTGGCTTTCTCGGCGTCGTACCCGAAGAGCCATTCGTGGCGGTCCAGGCCGGACGAGGATTGTGCGGCGACGTCCCGGCGGCGCTGGTCGGCGCCGTCGGCCAGGTGGAACATCTCGGCGTTGGCCCGGGACTGCCGCTGGATCCGGGTGGTCCGGGGCAGGCGGATCCGTTCGTAGCGGCGCAGCGCGGCGCCCAGGCCCGCCGGTTCCACGCCGGCCAGGCAGACCGCGAGCACCACCGCGTCCTCGACGGCCTGGTTCGCGCCCTGCGCCTGGAACGGCAGCATCGGGTGCGCAGCGTCGCCGATCAGGGTCACCCGTCCCGCGCTGAGCCGGTCGATGCTGTCCCGGTCGTGCAGCGCCCACCTGCCGACCCGGTCGGCCGCGGCGATCAGCCGGGTGACGTCCGGGTGCCAGCCCGCGTACGCGGCCGCGAGTTGCGTCACGTCGCCCCGGCCCGACCACGACTCCTGCCGCCAGTCGGTGGCGGGCACCGTCGCGCCGAAGCTCACCTGCCGGCCGGCGGACACCGGGTAGCAGACGCAGTGCTGGTCCGGCCCGAACCACAACTGCACCCGGGGTTCGGTGAGCAGGAACGGCACCCGCTCGGCCGGCACCAGCCCGCGGTAGATGGACTGTCCGGAGAAGCGCGGCCGGTCCGCCACGATCTGCTCCCGCGCGACCGAGTGGATGCCGTCGGCGCCCACGACGAGATCCGCCGCGACCGTGGTGCCGTTGGACAGGTGCAGGTACGCCTCGTCGGCGGTCTGCGTCACGGCGGTGAGGCGGGCGCCCAGGTGCACCCGGTCCGGCGGCACCAGCGACAGCAGGCTGCTGTGCAGGTCCGCGCGGTGCACCACGTAGTACGGCGCGCCGAAGCGGCGTCCGCACACGCTGCCCAGCGGGGTGCGTTGCAGCAGCGTGCCGTCGTCCCAGCGGCGCATCTCGATCGCCTGCGGCGCGACAGCCACCGTACGCAGGCGGTCACGCAGGCCCAGCCGGTGCAGCAGCCGGGTGGCGTTCGGCGCGACCTGCACGCCCGCGCCCACCTCCATGAGCTGGTCGGCCTGCTCGTACACGTGGCAGTCGATCCCGGTCCGGCGCAGGGCGGCGGCGAAGGCGAGCCCGGCGATGCCGGCGCCGGCCACGGCGACCCTCATCTGCGGCATGTCGGTTCCCTCAGTAGTAGAGGAGCGCTTTGCTCCAGTCCTCGTCCGGACCGAACAGGCTGCGTGGCTTCACCACGTCCGGCATGCTGGTCAGCGCGTCGAGCGGGATCAGGGTTCCCGGCGCCAGGCCGGTGACCTCGCTGTCCACGCCGAAGGCGGCCCGGATCGAGGCCGTCAGCTCCGCCTCGGCGGCGACCCGGTGCGCGGCGGCCACCTCGATCTCGACCCGCAGCAGCGCCGGCTCCGCCTTGGCCCGCCAGAACATCACCCGGTGCGCCTCCGGCAGGGAGAAGACCAGTTCCTCCAGCTGGTGCTGGGTGATGGTGGTGCCGCCGACCCGGTAGCCGAACGCCGACCGGCCGAGCACCCGCACGGTGGGCAGCTTCCAGCCGCATCCGCAGTCGTCGTAGGAGACCGACACGTTGTCCTCCAGGTTGTACCGCAGCAGCGGCATCGCCTCCCGGAACAGCGGCGTGACCACGAGCTGGCCATCGCCGTCCGCGCGGACGGCGCCGGTGTCCGGGTCGTACACCTCGAACAGCGCCCGGTCGGCCCACAGATGCAGGCGGCCCTCGGGGCACTCCCCGGCCAGGCTGCCGGTCTCCGTCGAGCCGTACTCCTCGATGACCGGCACCCCCCACAGGCGGCTGATCCGCCGCCGGCGGGCGTCGGTCATCGGCTCGCCGCCGACGAACAGCGCGCGCAGCGCCGGGAAGTCGATGTCGGGCCGGTGCCCGGCCGCGATCGCCGCGGCGGCCCAGATCAGGCACTCCGTCGGCACCGACCAGGTGAGCGTGACGTCCAGGTCGTGCATCACCCGGACCACCCGGGCGTACGGCATCGCCAGCGACCGGTTGTCGCCGGGCACCACGGTGGCCCCGCGCAGCCGGGCGGCGGCGTGGGCGAGATGCCCGGTCAGCAGCAGCGCGTACGGCGTGCGGACCAGGAAGACGTCGTCGGCGGACATGCCGATCCACTTGCGGGCGAAGCGCTCCGCCAGGTCGGTCCAGTCCTCCGCGGTGTAGTAGGAGGGGGTGGGCTTCCCGGCGGTCCCGCTCGACTCGTGGTAGGTCGCCAGCCGCTCGCGGGGCACGGCGAGCATGCCGAAGGGGTAGTTGTCCCGCAGGTCCTGCTTGGTGGTCAGCGGCAGGTCGGCCAGGTCGGCGGGCGTCACCGGCGGCGCGCCGGACGCCAGCCGCGCCCGGTAGAACGGCGACCGGGCCGCCCAGGTGAACGTCTCCGCCAGTTGCTTCTCCTGGAGGCGCCGCAGGTCCTCGAGGCCGTGCCACTGGCCGAGCCGGGGCAGGCTCGAACTTGGCTCGCTCACCGCTTCTCCTCTCCTAGCAGTCGATGCGCGTTGTCCCAGGCGACCCGCCGCCACTGCTCCGGCGGCAGCCGCAACGCCTGGAACTTGGCCAGTTCCACGGCCGGGTGCTGCAGCGGGTACTCGGAGCCGAACACCACCCGGTCGTCGCCGAGGCGGCGCAGCGCCGCCTCGGCAACGCAGGTGTAGCCGCCGGAGGTCTCCAGCGAGATGTTCGGCTCGTCCTGGATCAGGGTCAGGGCGTAGAGGTCGATGTTGCCGACGCCGCTGTGCCCGAGCACGAAGCTCACCTGCGGGAACCGGCGGCTCAGGCCGACCAGGTCGGCCACGCCCGCGCCGGGTCGGTCCAGGCAGACCACGTACACCGGATGGTCGAACTCCGCCGCCACGGCCACGAGGTCGGCGACCCGCGGGTCGGTCAGGGCGACGCCGTGAACGGCGGGTGAGACCTCCAGGCCGCGGAACTCGGCGGCGCGGGCCCGGTACGCCTCGGCCGGCCGGTGCGGGTTGGCGAAGAAGAACGGCACCAGCCGGCCGTCGGTGCCGGCGCAGGCCGCCGCCACCGCGTCGTTGTCGGCGTCGGTCTCGACGTGGCCGCCGGTGACGAGCTGGCGGGACAGCCGGTCCAGGTCGATGGTGCCGCCCGCGCACACCACCGCCCGCGCCAGCCCGCACTCGCGCAGCGCGGCGAGCAGCCGCTCCCGCGCCCCGGGCCGGGGCGCCAGGCGTACGTGGAAGTCCAGCACCGGCTGCGCGGTCATCGCCCGCTCCCCTTCCCGCCGCCTGTCACTTCTCGATGCAGAACTCGTCGATCGGGTAGCCGACGTGCCGCTTCTCCACCGGCAGGTAACCGAGCACCTTCGTGCCGGCGGTCAGCTCGGTCACGTTGAGCACGGTGCCGCCCGGCCCGAGCACGCGCACGTGCCAGTCGTCCTGGACGATGAGGTTGACGCGTGTCCCGGAGGGGGAGACCGCGTCGATCGCCAGCAGCGGACGCGTCTCGATCTTGACCCGTCCCACTGTGACGACGCGGGACTTCCCCTGCGAGTCCACGGCGAGCACCCGGCCGCCGGAGACCAGCTCGCTGAGGTAGTTGGTCCGCCCGCCGGCGGACAGCGTGTACGAGTGCAGCGCGCCGGCGTTGACCCGGAACGGCCGGGTCGGCATGTACGGCAGCGGGTGCGTCTCGCTGCAGCACAGGATCATGCCGGTGGAGTGCGAGCCGACCAGGATGCCCTCGTCCAGACGGAAGTTCGTGCACGTGTCGACGCAGGCGCGCTCGCCCATGCCCACCCGCCGGATGCCGGTGACCTCCAGCTCCACGAGCGACAGGTCCGCCGCCGTGCTCACCGCGGCGGTCCGCAGCTCGGTGGCCTCCCCCACGGCGCGGGGCGCCAGCATCACGCCGTCCGAGCCGTGCTCCAGGACGCCGAAGACGATCTCCGCCTCCTCGACGTCGGCGACCTGCGTGATGATGCTGCCCTCCGCGCCCGCCGCGGCGGCCAGCACGATCTCCAGCGGGATCTTGGTGGGGTCGCGGAAGTACAGCAGGCTCCACCGGTCGTGGCGCGCGGACCGGCAGGCGTCCTCCAGGCTGTCCGCGTCGACGATCTCGACGAACCGGCCGAACTCCACCTCCGGGTACCGGGCCGCCAGCTCGGCGGGCTCGCCGTGCCGGGCCGGCTCGACGATCACCAGGTCGGCCGGTTCCAGCTTCTCCGGCAGCGGCCCGCCCTGGGGGAACAGCACCTTCTTCACCGTCGGGGGAAGCGTCTCCAGGTCGGCCGGATCGGCCGCCACGACGGCGTCCACCCGCTGGTGGACCGCCTCCTCGACGATTGCCTCCTTGGCGCCGTTGACGTTACGGATGTCCAGCCAGCACAGCTTCACGGGTTTCTCCTCGGTGGACGGTCAGGGAGTCTCAGGACGTAAGGGCGAGCCGGTCGTCGACGTCGTACCGGTCCGGCACGTGGCGTGGCTCGTGCACCAGCCGTGCCACGGCGGCGGCCATCAGGCCGGGCTGCTCGGCCTGGAACACGTTGCGGCCCATGGCCATCCCGGCCACGCCGCCGCGCAGCGCGTCCGAGACGTAGGCGAGCACCGTCGGAGTGTCGGCCGAGCGCGGGCCGCCGGCCACGATCAGCGGGATCGGGCAGCCGCGCACCACCTCGGCCATCTGCTCGGGCGTGCCCACGTAGTCGGTCTTGACGATGTCGGCGCCGAGGTCGGCGGCGAGCGTCGCGGCGTGCGCCACCAGCTCCGGAGCCCGGGAGTCGGTGATCTGCGGCCCGCGGGCGTACACCATGGCCAGCAGCGGGACGTTCCAGCGGTCGCACTCCCCCGCCACCGCCGCCAGGTCGGCGATCTGCCGCGCCTCCTGCGGTGAGCCGAGGTTGACGTGCACGCTGACCGCGTCGGCGCCCAGCCGCAGCGCCTCCTCCACGTGCGCGACCAGGTACTTCGCGTCCGGGTCCGGGGCGTGCCGGGTGCTCACGCTCAGATGCACGATCAGCGACATGTCGCCGAACCAGCCGTGGTCGACGTGCCGCAGGCTGCCCTTGTGCAGCACCACGGCGTCCACGCCGGTGCCGGCGAGCTCACCGAGCAGCGAGTTCAGGTCGCCGCGGCGCAGCGGCCCGTCGGTGACGGAGTGGTCGAGCGGGACGACGAGCAGGCGTCCGTCGCCGCGCCGGAACAGTCGGCGCAGACGCAGGCCACGAGCGAACGAAGCGTTGAGTACGGCCACGGTTTCCTACCTCTCTCAGGCGGTGGCGGAACGGCGGGAGGTCAGAGACGTGGCGTCCGCCGGCTCGGACCGGTCCAGGCGGAACGCGCGGTGCAGGGCTTCGACGGCGTCGACGGTGCGGTCCCGCGACACGATCACCGACAGCCGCATCTGGGAGGTGGAGATCCAGCTCGTCGAGATCCCCGCCGCGGCCAGCGCCGCCATCAGCCGGGCCGTGTGCTCGGGGCGGCTGAGCAGGCCCATGCCGACCACCGACACCTTGCCGACGTTCTCGTCGAAGTGGACCCCGCCGTCGAAGGACGCGGTGAGGTCGTGCAGCGCGGTCCGCACCGCTTCGGCCTGGCTGCGGCGGATGGTGAACCCCATCCGGAACTCGCTCTCGTAGGGTCCGGACCGGGCCACCAGGTCCGCCACCGCCCCCTGGGCGGCCAGCACCTCGAACACGTCGGGCGCCATGTCCCGGCGGCCGTCGCGGCAGTGCACCAGCACGCGGACGACATCGGTGTCGTGGGTGACCGCCACCACGGCCCGCCGGGTCTCCAGCGGCCGGTCGTCGGGCCGGTCCACGACTATCGTTCCGGGCGCCTGCGACGACGCGTTGCGCACGCGCACTTCGACCCCTTCCATGGCGGCCAGCTCGATGCATCGGGTGTGCAGGACCCGCGCGCCGGCGAACGCCATCTCCGCCATGACGCCGGGCTCCACCCACGGCAGGCAACGCGCCGCCGGAAGGATGCGGGGGTCGGCGCTGAAGACGCCGTCCACGTCGGTGTAGATCTCGCATGCCGACGCGCGGAGCCGGGCCGCGAGCGCCACCGCTGTCGTGTCGGAGCCGCCGCGCCCCAGCGTGGCGACGTCACCAGCCCGGTCGATGCCCTGGAATCCGGTGACCACGGCGACCTCGCCACGGCCCAGCGCCGCCTCCACCCGCGCCGCCCCGATCCGGGAGATCAGCGCGTCGCCGTGCCGGTCGGTGGTGTGGATCTCCGCCTGGTGCCCGGTCAGCGAGACGGCCGGCACTCCCAGCCCGGTCAACGCCAGCGCCATCAGCGCCGCCGACTCGGACTCGCCGACTGCGAGCAACTGGTCGAGTTCCCGGGACGGACCCGCGGCGCCGACGTCGGCCGCCAGCCGCAGCAGGTCGTCGGTCCGGCTGCCGCGCGCCGACACGACCACTGTCACGGCGGAGCCGTGCCGCCGCGCCTCAGCGATCCGCAGCGCGGCGTGCCGAACGCGGTCGAGGGTCTGCAGCGAGGTGCCCCCGTATTTCTGGACCAGCACGTCCACAGTCGTCTTCACCGCCCTCGTCGTATCGGCATTGCGGTCGACAGTAATCGCGGTCGATCTGCGTGGGCACTACTCGCCCGAGTAGTAGCCCGCCGATTCAGTCGTTCACGCCATAACGTCGGCGCGTTACCGGAAACACGTGATGCCGTCGGCGACAACACGTCATGTGCGACGCCTTTTGCCGGACGCAGTATCGACAGGCGATCTCTCAGGCAAAGGGAGCGACATGGACGGGACGGAATCGAACGTGACCGGATTCCCCGATCTGCTGTCCGGTCTCGGCGGCGACGGGCGCGCCTTCGCCCTGCTGCACCGGCCCGGCGCGGCCGGGTGCGCGTACGTGGAGGTTCTGACCGGCGAGGTGTGCGACGTGGACACCCTCGGCGAGCTGCCCCTGCCCACCGAGCCGGCGACCGGCGCGCGGCACGACCTGCTCGTGGCGGTGCCGTACCGGCAGGTCACCGAACGGGGGTTCGACTGCCACGACGACGGCGCGCCGCTGCTCGCGATGCGCGTCGACGAGCAGTTCGGGCTCGACCGCGGACAGGCGCTGGCGGGCCTGCCCGAACGCGGCGTGCCGGTGACCGACGCCGACTTCGACCTCAGCGACGAGGACTACGCGGCGATCGTCAAGCGGGTGGTGGGTGACGAGATCGGGCTGGGCGCCGGATCCAACTTCGTCATCCGGCGCACCTTCACCGCGCGGCTGGCCGACTACTCGATCGCCACGGAACTGGCGCTCTTCCGCCGGTTGCTGACGGGCGAACTGGGTTCCTACTGGACGTTTCTGTTCCACTCCGGCGCCGGCACGTTCATCGGCGCGTCACCGGAACGACACGTCAGCATGATCGACGGAACCGTCTCGATGAATCCCATCAGCGGGACCTACCGGCACCCCCCGAACGGCCCGGCCGTTTCCGGTCTGCTGGAATTCCTGAACGACCCGAAAGAGGCTAACGAACTCTACATGGTCGTCGACGAGGAACTGAAAATGATGGCGCGGATGTGCGCCTCCGGCGGCCAGGTGCACGGCCCGTTCCTCAAGGAAATGGCGCGGGTGACGCACTCCGAGTACATCCTGACCGGCCGCAGCGACCTGGACGTGCGCGACGTGCTGCGGGAGACGCTGCTCGCGCCGACGGTCACCGGCAGCCCGATCGAGAACGCGTTCCGGGTCATCACCCGCCACGAGACGACCGGCCGCGGCTACTACGGCGGCGTGCTCGCGTTGATGGGCCGCGACTCGGCCGGCAGCCGTACGCTCGACTCGGCCATCATGATCCGCACCGCCGAGATCGACGACGCGGGCACGCTGCGCCTGGGCGTGGGCGCCACCCTCGTGCGGGACTCCAAGCCGGAGTCGGAGGTGGCCGAGACGCGGGCCAAGGCGGGCGCCATGCGCGCGGCGCTCGGCCTCGGCATCGACCCGGACGGCGGGCGGACGACGGCCGTGCGGGCGCGTTCGTCCCTGGCCACCGACCCCCGGGTACGGCGGGCGTTGCGCGAGCGCAACACCACACTGTCGAGGTTCTGGCTCGACGGCGCGGAGCGGCGAACCCCGAACCCGGCGCTGACCGGACGCCGCGTGCTCGTCGTCGACAACGAGGACACGTTCATGGCCATGCTGGACCACCAGTTGCGGGCCCTCGGGCTGCGGTCGAGCATCGCCCGGTTCGACAGCCGGCTTCGGCCGGAGGGACACGACCTCGTCGTCGTCGGTCCCGGCCCCGGCGACCCGGGCGACCTGACCGACCCGCGTATGCGGATCCTGCGCGGGCTCACCCGCGACCTGCTCGCCGGGACGGTGCCGTTCCTGTCCATCTGCCTGGGCCACCAGGTGCTCGCCGCCGAACTGGGGTTCCCCCTCGCCCGGCGCGCGGTGCCCAACCAGGGTGTGCAGAAGCGGATCGACCTGTTCGGCCGGCCGGAACTCGTGGGGTTCTACAACACCTACACCGCTCGCTCCGCGCACGACGTGGTGGCCGGTGGCCGGCGGGGCCCGATCGAGATCAGCCGCAGCCCGGACAGCGGGGACGTGCACGCGCTGCGCGGCCCGGGATTCCGGTCCGTCCAGTTCCACCTGGAGTCCGTCCTCACCCAGCACGGCCCACGGATCCTGGGCGACCTGCTGGTCTCCCTGCTCGCCGACGGCACGGCCGCCGCCGGGGCCGAGGCGGCGGGTCGGCGCGGGACCCGCCCGTGACGCCAGGGCGTTCAACTGTCCATGTTGACTGCCGTCGTGGCGTCCCCGCATTCTCCCGAGAACACATCGAGGCACCCGACCGGAGGCGACGCCGTGGATGAGGCCACTCCCCGAACTCCCGTCGCGGCACGGCCCACCTGGTCGCCGGCCACCGCTCCGGTGTGGCTGGTCGGCGTGCTGGCCACCCTCGCCGGGGCCGTGGCCGCGGAGGCGTTCACGCTCGCCGCCCGGGGCTTCGGCGTACCGATGGAGGCGGCCGGCGTCTGGGAGGAGCAGGCGCAGGCGATCCCGGTGGGGGCCATCGCCCGCAGCGTCGTGCTCTGGTCGATCGGCGGAATCGTCCTGGCGGTGGTCGTCGCGCGGCGGGCCCGGCGGCCCGTGCGTGCCTTCGTGGCCGGCACCGTCGCGTTCACCGTGCTGTCCCTCGCCGCGCCCGCCTTCGCCCGGGACACCGCGGTGTCGACGCAGCTCGTCCTCGCCGGCACCCACGTGATCGCCGGCGCCGTGATCATCTCCATCCTGGCCGCGCGGCTCTCCGCACCCACCACGGACCGGTACTGATCCCGCCGCCACCCCTCCCGGCCCCGCGATCTTGCACTTCCGGCCCGGACAGAAGAGACATTCCCGGCAATGGAAGGGCAGTAAGTGCAAGATCGGCGCGGACGGTCAGGGGTAGCCGGGAGGCGGTCGGGTCCGGCGGCGGCTCAGCCGCGGGCCGTCGGCTCGAAGATCTCGACCAGGTTGCCGGCCGGGTCGGCGATCAGGAACTGACGACCGCCGGGCCCGGAAATGATGTCGCTGCGCAACGTCACCCCGGCGCGCTCCAGCCGCTCCCGTTCGGCGTCGAGATCGTCGACGATCAGGTGGATGCGGTTGCGCCCGGACCCGGCCGCGTCCGCCGGGGTGACCCGGGCGCCCGAGCTGGTCGGCCCGGACAGCAGGAGCCGCAGCGGCCCGCGCACCACGTCCGCGAAGGCCGGCGGGAACGCGGTCGACACCGTGAAACCCAGGTGGGTGGTGTAGAACTCGATCGCCGCCGACACGTCGTCGACGATGTAGCGGACGCTGGCCAGGCCGTGCAGGTCTGCGGTCATGCGAGTCCCCTCAGTGTGCGTGGCTCGTGCTGGCGAAGGGCGTGGTGACACCGTCGTAGACGAGCCGCAGCATCATGCCCTGCTCCTGGTGCGGCAGGTTGTGGCAGTGGTTCATCCAGACACCCGGATTGTCCGCCCGGAACGCCACCTCCCACACCTCTCCCGGCCGCACGTCGAAGGTGTCCATCCACAGCGGGCTGCCGGAGTAGCGCCGGCCGTCGCGGGACAGGATCAGCACCGGATGGCCGTGCAGGTGCCACGGGTGGGTTTCGAGGCTCCGGTTGACCACCGTGAAGCGCACGACGTCCCCCTCCCGGACGAGCTGGTCGGGGACGGAGGGATGTGCGCGACCGTCGACGGTCTGGGCGTACGCGGGCTTGCCGTCGACCATGGCCAGGGCCCGGTCGAGGACGATGGTGAAGTGGCGGTCGGCGTCGTCGGCGTCGAACGGCACGGGCGCCGGCTCGCCGTAGTCCAGCAGGTCGAACTCGGGCCAGTCGGCGGTGTCCGGCAGCGGGCGGTCACCGCCGCCGACGCCCGGCGGGCGCAGCAGGATGCCCTGGTCGGAGTCGTTGTCGAGCAGCAGCGTGACCTTGGCGTCCGGCATGGCCAGGGTCAGGTCGTACCGGCCTCCGGCGGGCAGGCGGAGCCCGACCTCGCGTACCTCGCCCGGCTGGTTGAGGTCGCGGCCGTCGACGGCCACCACCCGGAAGGGCGAGCCGACGACGGCGAACCAGTGCGGGTTGGAGTCGGTGTTGATCAGACGCAGTCGCACCGGCTGACCGGGGCGGACGTCGTGGACGGCGCGTCCCTCCTGGTCACCGAGGATCGTGACGTCGTCGAACGTGTGCACCGGCAGCGTCAGGTCCAGCCCGCGCTCCGCTTCCGGCCGGTCCTCGCGCGGCGTCACGACGAGCGTCCCGTACAGCCCCTTGCGCACGGCGGGGTGCGACGCCTGGTGGGTGTGGTACCAGTACGTCCCCACCTGGTCCGCCTGGAACCGGTAGACGAACTCGCCGCCGGGCTGCACCGCGTGCTGCGTGGCACCCGGCGCGCCGTCCTCGCCGCACGGCACGTCGTACCCGTGCCAGTGCACGGTGACGCCGTCCTCGATGTCGGCGTTGCGGAGCGTCACCTCGATCAGGTCGCCCTCGGTCGCGGTGATGGCCGGCCCGGGCAGGCGGCCCTCGTAGCTCCAGGCGTCGACCGGACGTCCGGACGGAATCGTGACGGTGCCCGTCCGGGCGGTGAGCACGTGGCGTCGCGCCGTGCCGCCCGCCGCCGGAGCGCCGGGGCCGCGCAGGTCCGCCACGGAGACCTTGGGGCGGGCACCACCCGCGTGTCCGGGGCCGCCTCCGGTGACCATCGCCTCCGGGTCTCGGAAGAGCAGGCCGACGCCGGTGGCGCCGGCGCCCGCCGCGACCACTCCCCCGGCCACGCCGAGGAACCGGCGGCGGGACAGCGCCGTGGGCCCGGCCGCCGCCGGCGTGTGCTCCGGGGAGCCGGCCTCCGCGGCCGGGGCGGCGGGTCGTCCGACCACCCGCGCGGTGAGCAGCGCGGCGGCGCAGACGAGGGCGACGGCGATCAGCGCGGTGCTCCACGTCAGCGGGTACCCGGCGGTGAACGTCACCACCAGGCCGGCCAGCGCGGCGAAGCCGGCGGTCAGCACCGCGACCAGCGCGCCGGCCGGCAGGTCCGCCGCCGGTGACTGCCGGGCCGCGAGCAGGCGCGGGCCGGCCAGGAGCACCGCGACGAGCCCCGCGGCGACGAGCATCGGCAGCCCCAGCAGAACCTTTTCCTGGACGAACCACCAGCCGCGGTCGGCCAGCAGCGCCACGGTGCCCAGGCGGGCGACGGTCACCAGCACCGCGGCGCCGAGGAGCGCCAACGCGATCCGGTGGCGGCCGAGAGCCGCCGTGACACCCGTTGCGAACCACGTCGCGACACCGAGCAGCGCCACGACGTGGTCCACGAGGATCCATTGGAGCGTGCTCATGACGCCGTTCGCGCCGAGTCGGCCGCCGGGCCGGTCACAGTCGTGTCCACGCCGGACGTGGTGGTCGTGTCCGGCGCCGCCCGGACGCTGCGCAGGATGACGCGGGCGACGGCCACCATCACCAGTCCGTTGACCGCGTGCAGGCCGAACACGTACCGGCCGACGGCCGAGTCACCGGCCGAGTCGCCGAACGCCTTGGCGATGACCGCGATCAGCGCCTGCAGGATGCCCAGCCCGGCGACCAGGCCGGACAGGCCGATGATCCGGCCGGGCATCCGCATCACCGCGGCGGCCACCGTCAGCACCACGGCGACGAGGATGCTCCCCAGGCCCAGGATCCGGTGAGGGCGGAACGCCTCCTCGTTGGCCTCGTTGCTGAACGCGCCGCTGGCGGCCAGGAAGAACTGCACCACGAGCACGAGCAGCAGGAACGCTGCCAGTCCGGCGAACACTTTGCGCATGGGACTCCCCTTCGGGTTCGGTTGGGTCACCGGGGTGTTCGGTCGGCAGCGCCGGTCAGGCGGCGCGCCGGGAGCGGGTGAATGCCAGGCCGCCGACGGCGATCCCGATCAGCGCCAGCACGACGGCCACGATGGCGCCGCCACGGCCGTTGCCGCTGCCGACACCACCGTCGGAGCCGGCCAGGGCGACCACGCCGGCGATCAGGCCGGCCACCGCGAGCACCAGCGCGGCGATCGCGTTGCCACGACCGCCGCCGCGCCCCGCGGAGCGCAACGCCCACCCGCCCAGGACGAGGCCGAGCAACGCGAGCGCGAGCGCCAGCACGGATCCGGCGCGGCCGGAACCACCGTCACCGTCGGCGGCCGTCACCTGCGCGGCCGCCGGTGCGACGAGTGCGAGCCCACCGAGGACGCCGGCTGCGGCGGCGGTGAGCAAACGACGGATGAACATGGAAGCCCCTTCGGCTGCGGGAACAGGCATCTGCGCCAGCGTAGGTAACGACCCCGCTACGGGTCGTCATGCCGAAGGAGACAATCGATCTACTGCGGTGACGGTATCCATGGGCTCCGGCGTCTGCGCCGGGAGCAGCCGCATACCGCAGCCGCAGCACTGCCGAGGCGACAGACCGGGCGGGCTGCCCGGTCAGCGATTGCCGGGTGACACCAGGCCGGACTCGTAGGCGAACACCACCAGCTGGGCGCGGTCGCGGGCCTGCAGCTTGGTCATGGCGCGGTTGACGTGGGTCTTCGCGGTCAGCGGGCTGATCACCATACGATCGGCGATCTCGTCGTTGGACAGGCCCCGGGCAGCCAGGGCGACCGCCTCGCGTTCCCGGTTGGTCAGCTCCTCCATGCCGGGCGTGACGTCCGCGCAGAGCGGCTCCGACACGTACCTGTTGATCAGCATCCGGGTGATCGACGGCGCGAGCAGCGCGTCACCGCGCGCGGCGACCCGCACGGCGTGCAGCAGGTCGTCCGGCTCGATGTCCTTGACCAGGAAGCCGGTGGCGCCGGCCCGCAGCGCGTGGAAGACGTACTCGTCGAGGCCGTAGTTGGTGAGGATGACGACGCGTACCCCGGCCAGCGCCGGATCCGCGACGATCTGCCGGGTCGTCTCGACGCCGTCCATGACCGGCATCTGGATGTCGATCAGGGCGAGATCGGGCAGGTGCTGCCGGGCCAGCGCCAGGCCCTCCCGGCCGTTCCCGCCCTCGGCCACCACCTCGATGTCGTCCTCGGCGTCGAGGAGCGCGCGGAACCCGCTGCGCAGCAGCGGCTGGTCGTCGAGCAGCATGATCCTGATCATGGGACGCGCACCACCGGGAGTTCGGCCTGGACGGTGAAGCCTCCGCCGGTGCGGGGTTCCGCCCGCAGCCGGCCGCCCAGCGCGAGGACGCGCTCGTGCATCCCCAGCAGCCCGACGCCGGGCACCGGGGCGGCGCCCGGCCGGGCCGTCCCGTCGTCGTCGATCCGGATGCTCAGCGCGTCCGGGCGGTAGTCGATCCGGACCGCGGCGGCCGCGGCGGAGGCGTGCCGGGCGGTGTTGGTGAGCGACTCCTGCACGATCCGGTACGCGGTGCGGCCCACCGCCTCCGGCACGTCCCGCTGGTCGCCCTCGATGGTCAGCGTGGTGGCCAGGCCGATCTTCTCGGCCCCGGCCAGCAGCTCCGGGAGGTGGTCGAGCCCGTGCGACGGGGACTTGGTCAGGTCACGCAGCGTCTCCAGGGTCGCGCGCAGCTCGCGGGTCGCCGCCCGGCCGGCCTCCTGGATCGCCAGCAGCGACTCCGGCACCTGCTCGCCCCGCTTGCGGGCCAGGTGGACCGCCACCTCCGCCTGCACCTTGATGATCGAGATCTGGTGGGTGAGCGAGTCGTGCAGCTCCCGTGCGATGTGCAGCCGCTCCTGGGTGGCGCGCAGCCGGGCGGTCTCCTCGCGGGTCCGTTCCGCCTCGTCCGCCCGCCGCTCGGCCTGCCGCAGCGCCTCACCGGCCGCCGCCGCGGCGATCAGCCAGGCCAGTTCCAGCACGCCCCGCGACTGCGCGAGCGCCTCCTTGAGGGCGCCGTCCGCGGGCGAGACCATGATCGCCAGCGGCAGCACGACGAGCAGGGCGGCGCTCGCCCCGAGCGTGACGAGCCGGTGCCCGGCCCGGACCGCCGCGTAGACCGCGAACAGGTACGCGATGGCGGGCACCCCGAAGCCGATCGCGTTGTAGCCCACCACGCACAGCCCGGTGGCGACCAGCACGGCGATCGGGGCCCGACGACTGGCGGCCAGCGCCAGGCCGCTCGCCGCCACCAGCGCGAAGCCGAGCAGACCGAGGCCCTCGGGGGCGGGATGGTCACCGGCCAGCGCGCTGATCATCAGCACCGCCGCCACAGCCAACGCGACGACCCAGTTCTTCACCCGGGCCCACACACTGGACAGTCCAGTCGTCATGTTCGCACTTTAGCGGAGCGCGCCAGTGTTGAACCCGAGCGAACAGGCATTGATCCCGGTTCCGCCGCCCGGCGCGTTCTCCGCCCGCGTGTCACACCGGCCCGGCGGCGGAACCGGCCGCTGTTCAAATGAAGTTCACCGCGCCCGGCTTCCATTTGTAGTGCGACTCGAGTTTGTAGTACTCCCCCTTGGGGGTCAGCGCCACGCCGTAGACGAACTTCCGGTCCCCGCCGCCGTACGGAACGCTTTTCACGAACTTCTCGATCTCCGGTTCCACGGGTACCGGAAGCGTGGTCAGGTCCGTGGTCGCCGCGGCGTAGCAGATCCGCTCGATCTCCGGGGAGTCCCAGCCCAGCGTGACGTAGAGCCCGAACGCCCCGGCGCCGAGCCGGAGCATCTGCTCGCTCGGCTCGGCCATCCCGGTCCGGCGCAGCGTCGACCGGATGGTCTCCGGCTCGAAGCACTCACGCGGCACGTCGTTGAAGTAGACGTTCACGGTCCGGGCCGGGTAGTCGAATCCCAGCACGCCGACCCGGTCGTCGAGGCCGTGCCGGGTGAAGAAGTCGGCGTTCGCGGCGAGGCTGCGGGGCATCGCCGGAATGCCGGCGAGCGACGTGGCCACCTGCAGCTCGTCCGGGGCGAAGGCCGCGTAGATCTTCTTGAAGCCGCCGACCACACCGAAGTCGATGCCGTGGCTCTCCACCGGGCAGCGCCGGTGGACCTCGGAGAGCAGCGCGCCGACGGGGTGGTCCGTGCGCGGGGTGAGGCCCCGGGCGAGCGCCGAGGCGTACGGGTCCCGGTCGTCCGGATGCGTCCGGAACCGGCAGTCCAGCTCCCCCGCGTGACGCAGCGCGGTCGCCACCCGGAAGGCGACCACCGCCTCGGGATGGGCGAACGCGTCGCCGTACGCGGACAGGATGGGCCAGACCCGGTCGCGCGAACAGGGCACGTCCAGCTGCCGGGCCGATTCCTCGATGGTCGAGTAGAGCTCGGCCACCTCGGGAGTTCCGGACATCGATCCTCCAAGCATGGTTCGTTCGGTCAGGGCGGCCGGCGTGGCCGGTCCTATCGCGGCTCGTAGACGCGCTTGTGGCCGGAGAGCCCGGCCAGCCGGTACGGCCCGGTGGTCACCGCCGGCGCCGGATAGTCGCCGCCGTCGACCGGGAAGGCGTGCTCGTGCAGCTCCCGGTACGTCGCGTAGTCGATCTCCTGCCGCCGCTCGATCGCCGCGCGGTGCTGGTCGGGTCGCGTGTGCGCGCGGTATCCGGGCACGACAGTGCCGGCGAAGAACTCGGCGACGCTGCCGGACCCGTAGCTGAGGAAGCCGACGGTCCGGCCGGTCAGGTCGTCGGCGGCGTCGAGCAGTGCCGCGAGCCCGAGATACATCGACGCGGTGTAGCTGTTGCCGATCTCGGCGTTGTACGCGGTGGTGTGCCCGATGGCCCCGGCCACCAGCGCGTCGTCGACGTCGCGCCCGCAGTAGTTGAGCAGGTGCCGGTGCGCCTTGTCGGCCATCCTCGGGAACGGCTGGTGGTAGCAGAACGCGCCGAACTCGTCCAGGGCGCGCCCGCCGCGCTCGGTGTAGTCCTTCCACGAGCCCTCCAGCGCCTGCAGGTAGGCGGAGATGGACTCGTGCCCGTCGACCAGGGCGGTGGTGCGGTAGTTCGGCCGCCAGAAGTCCATGACGTCGGCGGTGAACATGCCCGACGGGTCCTCGACGCGTACCAGCGCCGGGTCCGCGCCGACGAGCATGGCGACCGCCGCGGCGCCCTGGGTCGCCTCGCCGGGCTCACCCAGCGCGTACTTCGACACGTCGCTGGCGATCACCAGGACCTGCTGCGACGGGTCACGGTGCACCAGGCCGATGGCGAACTGCAGTCCCGCCGTACCGCCGTAGCAGGCCTGCTTCAGCTCGACCACCCGGGTGGCCGAGGGGAGGCCGAGCAGGGAGTGGACGTGTATCCCGGCCGCCTTCGCCTGGTCGACCGACGACTCCGTGGCGAACACGATGGTCCGGATCCGGTCGGTGCCGTGGCGGGCGACCACCGGCGCGGCGGCGGCGGCAGCCATGGTCACGATGTCCTCGTCCGGGGCGGGCACGCTCATTGCCCGCAGCCCGATGCCACGGTGGTACTTGGCCACGTCGGTGCCGTTGCTCGCGGCCAGGGTCTCGTGTGTCAGCACGTGATGCGCCGTCGCGGCGGACAGGTCGTGGATGCCGACGGCGGGTCTCTCGGCCATCGTCAGGCTCCGATCTTCGTGGTCTCGGTCGGGCGTTCGAGCCGGACGTGCGCCCGCATCAGCTCGCCCGGGTTGGTCTGCGCGGCGAGCAGCGACAGCTCGCCGCAGAGCACCGTCGCGGCCGCGATGACCGCGAGCCGCCGGGCGTTCTCGCCCGGATCACGCGAGGCGCGGCAGCCGAGCCGCTCCAGGTTCTCCTCGACGAAGCCGAGCCCCTTGCCGTTGCCGACGGTGCCCACGATCAGGTTGGGCAGCGTGCAGGAGAAGTAGAGGTCGCCGTCGCGGTCCTCGGCTACCGTCACGCCCTGGGAGCCCTCGACGATGTTCGCGGCGTCCTGACCTGTGGCCAGGTAGAACCCGAGCAGCATGTTCGCGTAGTGGGCGTTGGCCGAGCGGATACCGCCGGCGAGCAACGTGCCGATCATGTTCTTGTGCACGTTCAGCTGGGCGATCGCCGCCGCCGTCGTGTGCAGGCTGTCGTGGACGATCTCCCGCGGCACGACCAGCTCAGTGACCACGTTCTTGCCCCGGCCGAGAATGCCGTTTATCGCGGTGGCCTTCTTGTCGGTGCAGTAGTTGCCCGAGATCGAGCCGTACGAGATTCCCGGAATGGTGTCCAGGATGTGCTTCAGCAGCGCGTCGGCGGCCAGCGTCGCCATGTTGTGCCCGGACGCGTCGCCGGTGGTGAAACTGAACCGCAGGAACAGCAGGTTCGCGGTGATCTCGTGGTGGAACCCGATCAGCTCGACGAACCTGCCGCAGGTGCGCACGATGTCACGCAGTTCGTCGAACCGCGCGTCGACCTCCAGCGAGGCCAGGTAGGCGGTCTGCGCGTCCTTGGCGCGTACGAACACCGAGCGGGTCATGCGCTCGTCGACGAGCGTGGCGACGATGCCCGCCTCGACCATCCGGGAGATCTTCGCGCCCCGGCCGACGGACGGCCAGAGCGGCGACTCGTACGTGGCGAGCGGCACCTCCGTCTCGATCTGCGCCACGTTTCCCGAGATCCGCACGGGACCTACCCATTTCATGGGCACACCGGCGATCGCGTCGTTCATCGAATGCCTCCGATCATCTCGTGGGTGGCGCCGGAACGGGTGGCGAGGCGGTGGGTGTCGATGCCCCGGGCCGCGCAGAACGCGCTCAGCCGACCCTGGATCAGCAGGTCGCAGCGGGTCAGGTCGGCCGGGGTCCGCGCGCCCAGGGCGGTCATCAGGGCTTCGATCTGGTCGAGCCAGGTGGAGAGCAGCGACAGAAGCGCCGGCACGCCGCCGTCCAGGAGCGTGCGCAGGAACAGTCCGGACACCCCGGCCGCGCCGGCGCCGAGCGCCAGCCCGCGGACCACGTCGAGCGGGTTGCGGATGCCGCCGGAGGCCAGCACGGGCAGGTCCACGCCCTGGGCGTCCAGCAGGCAGGCGGGTGTCGACTGTCCCCACCCGTCCAGGAAGGAGTAGTCGGCTGCGTCCCGCCGGTCGTTCTCGATGCGCGCGAAGTTCGTGCCGCCGCGGCCGGCGACGTCGGCCACCCGGACGCCCATGTCCCGCAGCCGCAGCAGCGTCTCGCGGCTGAGCCCGAAGCCGACCTCCTTGACGATCACCGGCACACCGACGCCGGCGACGATCTGTTCGATCCGCGGCCCCCAGGCGGCGAACGACCGGTCCCCCTCCGGCATCACCGTCTCCTGGATGGTGTTCAGGTGGATCTGCAGCGCGTCGGCCCGCATCAGGTCGACGGCCCGCCGGGCCCGTTCGACGGAGGCGGTGGCGTTGACGTTGGCCATGATGAACCCGTCGGGGTTCTCCCGGCGCATCACGCTGAACGTCTCGGCCACCGACTCGTCGGCGAAGTAGGCGCTCATCGACCCGGTGGCGATGGGTACGCCGGTCTCCCGGGCCGCGATCGCCAGGTCCCGGTTGATCAGGCCGGTCTTGGTGCTGCCGCCGGTCATCGCGTTGATGCACAGCGGCACCGGCCAGTCGATGCCGCCGAACGACGTGGCCAGCGAGACGTCGGACCGGTCGATGCCGGCCAGGGCGTGGTGCACGAAGGACACGTCGTCGAACTCGTGGTGACCGCCGAGCCGGCCCTGCTGCTCGGCGGCGAGCCGGACGTGGTCGTCCTTGCGGTTGGCGATCATCGCGCGCTCCCGTTCGTCTGATGGACCTGGATCGGCATGGGGAGCACCCCGGCGGCGGCCCACTGCTCGCGCAGCCGCGCGGTCTGCGTCGCGGCGGTGGCGTCCAGCAACGCGATGCCGCAGTCCCCGCCGCCGGCGCCGGACGGTTTGGCCGCGCCGCCGACGGTCTCGGCGGCGTCGCACAGCGCCGTCAGCCGGGGGGTGAAGATGCCGAGCCGGACCTCGTCGTCCAGCTCGGCAAGCACGTGCCGGGCCCGCCGGACCTGGTGCAGCAGTTCCTGGTCGTCGCCCCGTTCCAGCGCGTCGATGGCGGTACGCACACACTCCTGGCTACGGCTGGTGAAGCTCCACCGCGCCGGGCTGCCCCGCCACCGGGAGGCGGCCAGCCGCCCGGTCAACGAGCTGCTGCTGGCCGGCTCGCCGGTCCAGCCCACCTCCAGCGCGAGGCCACGCGGTGGTGGCAGCCGCCGGACCCGCAGGCCCGGCCAGGGCGCGCGGATCGTCTCCTCGACGCCGCGCCGCCGCGTCATCTCGCGCACGGCCGCGCGGTCGGGCGCCTGGTAGGCGATCCAGCCGCCCCAGACGCTCGCGGCCAGATCACCGCCGGAGGCGTCGGCGCCGTCACGCACCGTCGCCAGCATCGCCAGCCGGAACCGCGATTCGAGCGACAGCTCCACACCGTGGTACGCGGCCACTGCGGTCACCGTGGCGACTGTCACCGCCCCGCTCGACCCGAGGCCGAACTTCGTGCCGTCGCGGTGCAGCCGGCTGGTGATCGCCACCCGCATGGGCAGTGGGCGCAGCCCTCGCCCGGCCAGGAGTTCGCCGACCACCTCGATCGCCGAGACCACGGCGCCGAGGGCGTCGGGTGCCGGCTGCCCGTCGCCCGCGCCGACGAGCCGGCCGTCCTGCCACCGCAGGCACGCCTGCTCCGGGCAGAGGTCGGAGTCGACAACGAGGTGGGCGCCGGCGCCGGAGACGGTGACGTCCACTCCCCTGTCGACCGCCACCAGCAGCGCCGGGTGGCCCGGCTCCAGCACCGCGTACTCACCGGCGATGAACAGCTTGCCCGGCGCGTGGCGGCGCACGGCGCCCGGACCGGTCACGGCCGGCTGCCCGGGTCCGGCCGGGCCGCCGGCCCCGGTCCGGCGACGACCACGGCGCAGCCCGGCGCGGCGTCGCGCAGGGTGTCGGCCACCCGGTCGGCGTCCGCGCGGCGGCAGAGCACCTTGACGTTCGGTCCGGCGTCCATTGTGGCGTAGGCGGAGACGCCGTCGGCGCGCAGGCGCAGCACGCTGTCGAGCACGGCGACAGTGACCGGTGCCAGGTAGCGCACCGCCGGCCGGGCGGCCAGCATGGTGGCGTGCATGCCGAGGGCGTTGCGTTCGGCGATCTCGCCGACGGCGTCCAGGTCTCCCTGGAGCAGCGCGGCCCGCATCTCGGCCAGGTCGACGCGGCCGGAGGCGACCCACGACTGATAGAGCGGGGAGGTCCGGACGGTTCGCCGCATCCCCTCGCGGCTCGACACCGCCTTCGGCCCGGCGTCGACGATCGCGATCACCAGCGCGACGTCGAGGGGCGCGACGGGCACCGGCTCGGCGTAGGAGCCAAGGTCCGCGGCGGTCCCGGCGCCGGGGCCCGCGTGGCACATCGCGAAGCCGCCGAAGACCGACCGGGAGGCCGACACGGATCCCCGCCGGGCCAGGCGGGACAGCGCGGTGGTGTCCAGGTCGAGGCCGTACGCGGCGGCGCCGGCGAGGGCGAGGGCGGCGAATCCGCTCGCCGAGGACGCCAGGCCGGCGCCGGTGGGCACGGAGTTGCGGGTGTCGACGCAGGCCCGTTCCGTGCGCCCGGCCAGCTTCCGTACCAGGTCCAGGAAGGTGACGACGCGCTGTCGCCGTTCGCCGTCGGCGGGCGAGCCGTCGAGGACGACCTCGTCGGCCGTCGCGCCGCTGTCGATCCGGACGGTGGTGGTGGTCGGGAAGACGTCGAGCGTCATCGACAGGCTGTCGGCGTACGGGATCATCAGCTGCTCGTCGCGCTTGCCCCAGTACTTGATCAGCGCGATGTTCGGATGGGCCACGGCGGTCGCCGGCCGGTCGAGCGCCGGCGCGGACGGCTCCGCCCGGTGGTCAGTCGTCATGGCCGGCGAACCTCCCCATCGGGACGGCCCAGGTGCGGACGGCGCCGGCCTGCTGGACGCTCCGCACCACCGCCGCGGATTCCCGGCGGTCCCGGGCCAGCGCGATCATGCAGCCGCCCAGCCCACCGCCACTGATCTTGGCGCCCGGGCTGCCCGCCGCGAGCGCGGCGTCGACCATCCGGTCGATCCGTTCGGTGCTGATGCCGACCTCGCGCAACAGCCGGTGGTTCTCGGTCAGCCGCGCGCCGAAGTCGGCGACCCGGCCCTGGAGCAGGTCGTGCGCCGCCGCCTCGGTCAGGCTGGTCACCCGGCTGACGAACTCGTCGCGCGTGCGCGGGGAGCGCTCGAAGGCGCCCCGCAGCAACTCCACCGCGTCCCGGGTGCTGCCGCTGACGCCGCTGTCGGCGATGACGAGCACCGCGTGGAAGCCGGCCGGGTCCGACGCTCGCGCGGCACGCGCGGCGCCCGCCATGGCGACCGGCAGTTCCCGGCCCACGCCGTTGCGGAAGATCAGTGGCGCGGTCGCACCGGTGGCCAGGGCGTCGATGCCGCTGGCCCGGCCGTGCGCCACGTTCTCCGAGGTCTGCACCAGATCGAACACCGTGGCGGCGTCGAGGCGGCGGTCGAACGCGTCGGCGAGGGCCAGCACCGCGGCGCGGGCGCAGGCGGCGCTCGACCCGAGCCCCCGGCCCTGCGGGATGGCGCAGTCCACGAGCACGTCGACGCGCATCGGCTCGGTGACGGCGGCCCGCTGCCGGAACTCCGTCACCAGATGTTGCAGGCCGTCGGTCGGAAGCGACGTCACCTCCGGACTCTCCAGCCCGGCGATGGCGAAGGAGATCTCGTCGCCGCCGTCGCCGCCGGCCCGCCGCGCCTTCGCCACGGCGGTCAGTTGCGGCACCGGGACGGCGAGCGCCGGAGCGCCGTACACGACGGCGTGTTCGCCCAGCAGGATGGCCTTGCCGTGGGCGCGGCCGGTGCCGAGGCGGCCCGGCCCGTCACCCCGGCCGTCGAGAACGCCACGGGCGACGACGGTCACCGGTTCCGTGGACATCACTGGGCCCGCTGGGTGGCCTTGATCGCCATGTCGGCGAGCTGATGCTTCGCGGGGGCGGTGGCGCTGCTCGCCTCCAGCGCGGCCAGCGCCCGGTCGGTGCGCTGCGAGATCTGCCGCTCGATCTCCTCGACCGCACCGACGTCGCGGAAGATGCCGCGGATGCGGGCGATCTCCTCGTCCGCGAGGTCCGTGCCGACCTTCGCCCGCAGGTAGGCCGCCGCGTCCGGGTCCCGTTCGTCGGCGCGCTTGAGCGCCGTGGCGAGCAGGACCGTCCGCTTGCCCTCCCGCAGGTCGTCGCCGGACGGCTTGCCCGTCACCACCGGGTCGCCGAACACGCCGAGCAGGTCGTCGCGCAGCTGGAAGGCGATGCCCACGTCGGCGCCGAAGGCGCGGTAGGCCGCGAAGAGGGCGTCGTCCGCGTCGGCGATCGCCGCGCCGAACTGCAGTGGCCGCTCCACCGTGTACGACGCGGTCTTGTACTGGTTGATGCGCAGCGCCGCGTCGACGTCCTCGCTCCGGCTCACCTGGCTGATCAGATCGAGCAGCTGGCCGTACATGACCTCGGAGCGCACCGCCGACCACACCGGTGAGACCCGCACGTGCGCGTCGGCCGGCAGGCCGGAGGCGCGGACCAGGACGTCGGCCCAGATCAGGACGAGGTCTCCGATCAGGATGGCGGTGCCGGTGCCGAACGTTCCCGGGTCACCGGAGAAGCGCCGCGCCCGATGCCGTTCGGCGTACGCGACGTGCGCGGCGGGATGGCCGCGGCGGGTCTGGGACGCGTCGATGATGTCGTCGTGGATGAGGCCGGACGCGTGCAGCAGCTCGAACCCGGCGCAGGCGTTCAGCACCGCGGTGGCCACCGGGTCCTCCGGGTCGCCGCCGGCGCCGATCCAGCCCAGCCAGGCGAAGGCGGGCCGGATGCGCTTGCCGCCCCGCAGGACGTAGCTCTCCAGCTCGGCGACCAGGGCCGCGAAGTCGTCGCCGAGCTCGCGTGCCTCGGCGCGGCGCTCGGCGAAGAAGTCGCGCAGCGCGGCGTCGACGGGTGCCGAGTCGGTGACCGCCCCGAGATATCCGACGGTCATGCCCGCGTCTCCCGATCAAGACGGCGGTCACCATTACACTCACGCATCTCGGACTCCCCTGGATTCGCTAGACCAGTCGCGTCGAGCGGCGATTAGTCGATTCCGTTCCGGACGTTTTGCGCCGGCGCGGAAACGGCGCCGATCTCCCCATCGGCGTCGCCATTTCGTCCGCGCCGGCACGCCGAGCCCGGCATGGCCTGACAGTAATCGCGGCCTGACACCCTGCCCACTACTCACGCGAGTAGTGCGCGCTGCCAGCGACGTCGCCGACGAACGGCCGCAGATCCCGTATAACTGAGTAGCCCGCCCCGGTCCGGCGTTCAACTGTCCAGAACGGACGGTCGAACGCGGTGGGACATCGGCTCGCGGCGCACGTCGGACGATTCAGCAGAGGAAATCGGGATGGTCATCATGAATCGCATGGCGGGGCGCGGGCAGGAATTGTCCTCATTGGGGGAACTGCTCGACGCCACCATGCGGGGATCCGGGGGCTGCGTCGTCGTCGACGGGCCGTTCGGCATCGGCAAGACCCACCTGCTGAAGGTCACCGGCCTGGAGGCGGCGGCCCGCGGGCTGACAGTGGTGGCCGGGCGGGCAAGCGTCACGGATCAGCCGGTGCCCGTACACCTGCTCGTCAACTTCCTGCGCCACGCGATGCCCGGCGAAGCGGCGGTCGAGCAGCTCGCCCTGCCGGGCGCCAACCCGTTCTGGCTGATCGACCGGGTCGGCGATCTGGTCGAGGTCGCGGCGCGCCGGCGCCCGCTCGTGGTCGCCCTGGACGACGCCCAGCGCATCGACGACGTCAGCGCCCTGGCCCTGCGCGGACTCGTGCCGCGCCTGGCGTCCTCGCCGGTGCTCTGGCTGCTGGCCCGCCGGCCGGTCGCCGCCGGGTCGATCGCTCAGCACGCCGTCGACTGGCTGGCCGAGCACGTCGCGGTACGGGTACGGCTGCGCGAGCCGGGCGAGGAGGCGGTGGCCGATCTGTGCGCCGGCATCCTCGGCGCCCGGCCGGACGCCTCCGTCCTGCGCTGGGCGGCCCGCTGCGGCGGCAACCCGAAGGTGATGGAGATCGTCTTCAGCGCGTTCATCAAGGCCGGCCAGATGATCATCGTGGACGGGGCGGCGTCGGTGGTGTCCGACGAGCTGCCCGACGGTGTCCTCGCCGCCGTCCGCGGGCTGCTGGAGGAGCTGCCGCCCCCGCTGCGGCGCCTGCTCGCGGCCGGCGGCCGGCTCGGCCACACGTTCCCCGTCGACCGGGTGACGGGCCTGCTGGACGGGTCGGCCGCCGACGTGTCCGCGGCGATCGACGAGGCGGTGCGGGTCGGGCTGATACGACGCGACGGCGCGGAGCTGACCTTCGCCCACCCGGTGCTCGGAGAGGCGCTTCGCCACGCCGCGTACCCGGAACCGGAGCGTGCCGAGCCCGGATCCGCGCCCGCACCGGCGGCGGGCGACCCGGTCCGGCGCGGGCGGCCCGATCCGCGGCCCGGGACGCCCCACTCCCCCGCCGGCGTACGCGTCACGCGCTCCGCGCCGGACGCGGCCACGCCCGCCGCGACGGCGGGGCCGCGCTCGGGCCGGTGCGGGTGCGACGACGTGGTGGCAGCCGCCGTGTCCCACCTGGAGAACGGATCCGCCGAGGCGCCACGAGCGCTGGCCCGTGCGCTGCGCCTGCTGGCCGGGGCGGGGCGGGCCGCCGAGGCCGGCCGCCTCGCGGAGGTGATGCTCCGCCGCGACCTCCCGGCGGACGTCGAGGCGCAGCTCGTGCTCGAACTGGGACACGGGATGCGGGCCGCCGGCAGCCACCGCCTGGCGGCCGGCTTCCTGCGCCGGACGCAGGCCCGCCACGACGTGTGCGAGCTGGACCGCGCCAAGCTGGACCGGGCGCTCGCGGACACCACGAAGCACCTGGGCGGCGCCTCCTCCGCCGGGCCGGAGCCCCGGCACCAGTCGACGGGCTGCGCGCCCGGCCGGCGGCCGCTGTGGACCTGGCTGGTCCGGGCGCTGGGCGCGGCCGATCAGCTCGACGAGGCGCAGGCGGTGTTGGACACCGTACGACCGCTGGCGCAGGAGCCCAGTCACACCGGCTCGGAGTCGCTCTGGCGCGGCCACCGGGCCGAGCTGCTGGCAGCGGCCGGACGGCTGGACGAGGCACGCGCCGAGGCGGAGGCGGCGCTGCGAGCCGCCGACCACTCCCGGCAGGACGACTGCGTACCGGCGCGCCTGGTCCTGGCCCACCTGAGCGTGCACCACGGTGACCTCGCCACGGCCAGCGACCAGTTGCGGGCGGCCGAGCGGCTGGCCTCCGCCGACGACTCGGTGCGGATGGACTGGGCGCTGGCCCGGTTCCACGCGGCCAGCGGCCGTCCGGCGATGATGGTGCAGACGCTGATCAACGTCGCCGGACAGGTCGTACCCGATCCGCTGCTGTTCACCGAGGCGCCGGCCGCCGCGGCGACGCTCGTACGCCAGGCCCGCCGGGCGGGGCTCGACGCGGAGGCCGAGCGGGCCGTGGAGGTCGCCCGGCGCGTCGCCCGCGGCAACCCGTTCGTCCAGTCGCTGGCGGCGGCGGCGGAGCACGCCGCGGGTCTCCTGCGCGGCGATCCGGCGGCGCTGCTGCGGGCCGCGGATCTGCACCGCCTCGCCGGCCGTACGTTCGCGGCGGCCGGCGCGGTGGAGGACGCGGCCCGCAGCACCCGGGAGCGGGCCGAGGCCACCCGTCTGCTCGAAGCCGCGACGGACGGCTACCGGGAGTGCGGCGCGCGACGCGACCTGGAGCGCGTGGAGGCCGAGCTGCGTGGCCTGCCGGCTCACAACGTCCGCCCGCTGGTCCCCGACCGGCCCCGGTCGGGGTGGGAGAGCCTGACCAGCGCGGAGCTGCGGGTCGTGCGGGCCATCGTGGACGGGATGACCAACCGCGAGGCAGCGAGTTCGCTGTTCCTGTCCCCGCACACCGTCGACAGTCACCTGCGGCGCGTCTTCTCCAAGCTCGACATCAACAGCCGGGTGGAACTGACCCGCTGCTTCATCGCGCACGAGGCGGTCCGGCCGGCGCTGGCCACCACACGCCAGCCGGCGTCCGCCGGCTGAACCGGCCGGCGTACGCCGGGGCGCGGTTCAGCCGGCGGACGCCGGGAATGGGGTTCAGCTGGCCTTGCCGGTCATCGATCCGGCGCCCCAGTCCTGGTCGCCGCTCATGGAGTAGATCGCCGCCCGGCCGGAGTACGTGGCCGCGGCGTGCGCCAGCTCGGCCCGGGTGTTGAAACCCAGTTTCCGGTAGATCTTCCGCAGGTGGTAGTTGACGGTGTGCGCGGACAGGTGGACCTGCTTGGCGATCTGCCGGTTCGTCAGGCCCACGCTCACCAGGTAGGCGATCCGCTGCTCCATGTCGGACAGGGTCGACCAGCAGCTCGCCGGCGGGGTGGCGGCCTCCTCGGCGCGGGCCGGCGTCGCCGGCCGTCCCCCCGCCTGGGCCTGCGCGGCGTAGAGCTTGGCGAGTTCCTCGGTGGCCAGCGCCACCGAGATCGGGTCCCGTGACTGCACGATGATGAGCGCCAGGGCCGCCGGAGCGCTGTTCGCCAGCGCGTGGGCGTGCATGGCGGTGAGGCTGACGACCTGGATCCTGGGGTTGTCCGCGGCGAGCCCGTTGACCGTGTCGAGGACGCGGCGTTCGAGGTCACGGTCATCCACGTCGCGGGCGAGCAGGACCAGGAAGGCGGCGGCGCTCGGCACCTCGACGTAGAGGCGGCGCTGCGTCGGCAGGCGGTGGTGCTTGCCCGCGAGCATCTGGGCGGCGGCCCGCGGGCCTTCCTGCTTGACCGTGATCAGCACTTCCGCCCACGAGTACTGCACCGAGTCGAGGACCACGTGGCGGTCCGCGTCCCGCTGCCCCCGCCTGAGGTACTCGATCGCGGCGGGCAGGTCCCCCATGTAGAAGGAGGCGGTGCTGAGCACCGCGTAGGCGAGGGGCCGCAGCATCGGCACCGCGTCCCCCTCCACGGCGGTGGTGGCCAGCGCCGCCTCCCGACGCGCCTCCCCGATCCGCCCGGCCTGGAGCAGCAACCGGGACCGCATCACCGCCGTCGCGGCCGTCCAGATCGGCGCGGGCAGTCCGCGCAAACCCGCTTCCGCCTCGTTGATCAACGCCTCGGCCTCGTCGAACTCGCGGAGGTTCGCGAGTTTCCCGGCGAGCGCGAGCTGGGCGTGCAGACGCCACACCGGCTCGACCTCCGCGCCCGCCCGCACCGCCGCCCGTCCCAGCTTCAGGCCCTCCGCCAGCTTTCCCGCCGACCACAGCCCGGTGGACCGGGCGGTCAGCGCCATCGCGAGCGCGGCGTCACCGGACTCGGCGTCGCGTTCGCGCAGGATCGCCTCGGTCATCGGGTCGCCGCCCTCCCCGCCGAGCAGCAGATCGGCCAGCACCAGACACGCCTCCGCGTCACGCCGGGCGGCGAGCGACGCGGCCGGGCCGGCGAGAACCGCCTCGGCGACGCGTATACCGGCCTTCGCGTTCCCGTTCATTATCAGGCGGTGCGCCCGGGAACAGGATCCGGTGGCGTCCTCCCCGGTCGCGCTCACCGGCGCGGTAGGCGCCGCGTCCAACCGGCGATTCTGGTCGGCCGCCGGGCGCCGTCGCCCGGAAAGGCTCATCGCCTCACGTCTCAAGGCGTCGCGGGCGGGCCCGGGAATGGACTCGATGATGCCGCGCAGCAGGAAGTCGCTCTGAAAGGCGAGCTGATGCTCGGCGGCGACGACGAAGCCCGAGGCGATCGCCTCGTCCACCGGCGGGAGCAGGGCCGCCGACGATCGGCCCAGCATTCTCGAAACGTCCTCCAGCATGAAGGATCTGCCCAATGCCGCGGCAACCTTCAGGAACTGCTGGCAGTCGGCGCTGACATCATTCAATAGCCGCATGACGAAACTCAGCACGCGCCGGGGAATTCGCCGGGACACCAATTCCGCCCGACCGTTTCTCTCCCGAATCAATCCCTCTTCGGCGAGCCCGCGCGCGAGTTCGGCGACCAGGTGCGGATTTCCGCCGGCGCCGCCCGCGAAGTCAATCAGTTCGCGGTGCACGTCGACCCCGAGGATCTCGCGCAGGACCTGCTCGTCGCTCCCTCCGCCCCATGGCTGGGACGCCGGCCCCCCGGCGGCGCACACCGGATTTCGTGCTGCGTCTGTCGCCCGGTTCTCCCGCGGCCGTCCCGTTGTCATAATCCCCCCGGAATATGCGCACACAGCTCAAGAAAAGCCTGGACTCGGCGGTGACGCTACCCCACAGCAACAACATTTGCCATCGATCACCGTCGTCGCTCATCATAGCTATCCGGCAGGCCCGGGCGCAGCCGTCATATATCAGGCAGCATCCCGCTGATATCGGACTTAACTAAACAATGCCACGATTGGCAGAACCCTCTCGCATGACCGAAATAGCCCTCGCCGGCAACCACCCCGACCGACGGCCCGAGCGCCCGGAAGCCGCCCTGAACAGGTGAAACATGCTGCGACCGGGCCGCGACGCCGCAGCGGGCGATCCGGGCCCGACCGGCCCCGCAGGCGCGCCGGCGGGCGGCGGGCGACCGCGCCGCTCTGCCGACAGAAAAAGCGCAGGATACGGCGCTGACCGGATACCGACAGGTGTACTGCAAATGGAGTACCGCAACCGTGGTACTAGCGACCAGGAAGTGCCTGCATCCGTACGGCGACACAGAAGTGCCTGTTCACGACCATTAGGTAGAGCGCTTATTGACTTGAGGAGAAGATGATGCCTACCGAGACTCCCCGCACAGACGGAGCTCTGGCGGGATTGGCGCGGTTCTGTTACCGGCGTCGTCGACTGGTGCTCCTGACCTGGATCGTCGGCGTCATCGCGCTGGCGTTCCTGGGCTTCCGCTACGGCGCCGCCCCGGACAACGTCTACTCCGGCGGAGACTCCCATTCGGCACGAGCCCAGGCCCTGATCGAGAAGCACTTCCCCGAGCAGCGGGGGGACACCCTCACCCTGGCCATCAAGGCCGAGCGGGGGATCGACGACCCGGCGGCCCGGCAGAAGATCGAGAAGGTCATCTCCGATCTGGACGCCTCACCGGTGACCGGGCCGATCGTGTCGCCCTACGACGACCGCAACCTGGTCACCTCCGACCGCCGCATCGCCCGGACGACGATCCCGCTGACCTCGATGGACGTGGAGAAGGCCGAGGCCAAGCCGCTCGTCGACACGGTCAAGGACGCCTCCGGCGACGGCGTGACGCTGGGGCTGGGCGGAGAGCGGGCGGAGAAGGCGGAGACGCCCCCGCAGGGCCCGGCCGAGGCGGTCGGCGTGGTGACCGCCGCGGTGATCCTGTTCCTCGCCTTCGGCTCGCTCGTGGCGATGGGCCTGCCGATCGTGACCGCGTTGCTGGCGGTGCTCGGCGGGGTCGCGCTGATGAAGCTCGTCGGGCACCTGGTCCCCTCGCCGGACTTCACGGTCCTCATCGCCGTGCTGATCGGCCTCGGTGTGGGCATCGACTACGCGTTGTTCATCCTGACCCGCTACAAGGACAGCCTGCTGGAGGGGGACGATCCCGAGAGCGCCACGGTCAAGGCCATCACCACTGCCGGTCATGCCGTCCTCTTCGCAGGCACGACCGTGATGATCGCGCTGCTGGGCCTGATCGCCATGGGCCAGAAGATGATGAACGGCGTCGCGCTCGGGGCGTCGGCGACAGTGCTGGTGACGATGATCGCCGCGGTCACGCTGATGCCGGCCTTCCTGGGCTTCGCCGGTTACAAGATCCAGGGCCTGCGCGTGCCGCGCCGGGGACCCCTTCGCCAGGCCGACGCCGACTCGCCGAAGCAGGAGCGCCGCACGCTCGCCGAGCGCTGGGCCGGCGTCGTCCAGCGCCGCCCGGTCACCGCCGCGCTCCTGGCCACCGGGGTCCTGCTGGTGCTGACCGCGCCGCTGCTGTCGATGCGGCTGAGCCTGCCCGACGCCAGCGTCCAGCCCCGTGACCGGAGCAGTTACACCTCGTACGAGATCCTGTCCGAGGGATTCGGCCCCGGCTACGGCGCTCCCCTGATCTTCGCCGCCGAGGTCGGCGACGGGAACAGCGACCTCGGTCCGGTCGTCGCCGCGGTGAGCGGCACCGAGGGCGTCGCGTACGCCACGCCGCCCCGGATCAGCCAGGACGGGCAGGCCGCCGTCTTCATGGCCTTCCCCCGTACCGGCGCCCAGGACGAGGCCACCGCGGACCTGGTGCACAAGTTGCGCGACGACGTGCTGCCCGCGGCCTCCGGGGGCCGCGAGGTCTATCTCGGCGGCCCGAACGCCGGCGCGATCGACCTCGCGGAGGAGACCAGCTCGCGGCTGCCCGTGATGATCACCGTGGTCATCCTGCTGTCCCTGCTGCTGCTGGTCGTGCTGGTGCGGTCGGTCACGATCGCGCTGCAGGCGGCGGTGATGAACCTGCTGTCCATCGGGGCCTCCTTCGGTGTGCTGGTGGCGATCGTGCAGTGGGGCTGGCTCGGGTCCGCCCTCGGCTTCCCCACCTCGATGCCGATCACGACATGGGTGCCGATGATGATGTTCCCGCTGCTGTTCGGCCTCTCCATGGACTACGAGGTCTTCCTGATCTCGCGGATCCGCGAGGAGTACGAACGCACCGGCGACACCCGCCAGGCCGTGACCCGTGGTCTGGCCCGGACCGCCAAGGTGATCACGGCGGCCGCCGCGATCATGATCGCCGTCTTCACCACCGGCATGCTCGGTCCCGACGTCTCGGTCAAGCAGGTCGGCCTGGGCATGGCCGTGGCGGTGTTCGTCGACGCCACCATCGTCCGGATGATCCTCGTCCCGGCGGTGATGGAGCTGTGCGGCAACGCCAACTGGTGGATGCCCGGACGGCGGGCGAAGACGACCCCGGTTCCCCCGGCCGGAGTCGAGGAAGCGGCCAGGATCTGAGCCCCTTCCCCCAAAGAGTGCGGGGAACCCCTGGACGGGTTCCCCGCACTCGCTGTCGTCCGGAACCGACGTAGGGTCACGCCATGCCCGAGCTGCTTCCTCCCCTCCTGGTCGCCCCGATGGCCGGAGGTCCGTCGAACCCGGCGCTGGTCACGGCCGCCGCCCGGGCCGGCTCGGTCGGCTTCCTCGCCGCCGGCTACCAGTCCCCCGAGGCCGTCGAACACGAGGTACGCGCCATGCGCGCGGCCGGCGTGCCGTACGGGCTCAACATCTTCGTGCCGACCCCGGCCGAGCCGGACCCGGCGCCGGTGGAGGCGTACCGCCGGTTGCTGCTGCCGGAGGCGCAGCGATACGGGGTGGACCTGCCGCCGCCGCGCCCGCACGACGACGACCACTTCGCCGCGAAGGTGGACGTGGCGGTGGCGTACGCGGTCCCGCTCGTGAGCTTCGCGTTCGGCGTACCGCCGACGGGTGTGGTGCGGGCGCTGCGCGACGCCGGATGCCACGTGCTGATCACCGTCACCTCGGCCGACGAGGGCCGCCGGGCGGTCGCCGCCGGCCCGGACGCGCTCGTCGCGCAGGCGGGCACGGCGGGCGGGCACGCGTCGACCACCGATCCGGCCGGCTACCGGCCGCGCGGCGAGGCGCAGGAGCTGCTCGCCGCCGTACGGGCGGTCACGGATCTGCCGGTCGTCGTGGCCGGCGGAACGTCGTCCGCCGAGGATGTCGCGCGGCTGCGCGCGGCCGGCGCGGCGGCGGTCCAGAGCGGCACCGCGTTCCTGCTCGCCGACGAGGCCGGCACCCGGCCGGCGCAACGCGCCGCGATGCTCTCCGGCGACTTCCGCCGGACCGTGGTCACCCGGGCGTTCACCGGTCATCCGGCGCGGGCCCTGCGCAACCGCTTCACCGACGCCTACTCCGAGGCGGCGCCGGTCGCCTACCCGGCGGTGCACCACCTGACCGCGCCGATCCGGGCCGCGGCGGCGCGCCAGGGCGACGCCGAGGCGCTGAACCTGTGGGCCGGGACCGGTTTCGCGTCCGCCGTGCCGGGGCCGGCCGCCGACATCGTGGCCCGGCTGACGGGCTGACCGTCCGGACCGGGCCCGCGGACGGCCGGGATGCCCTCGCGGGCGGGCCAGCCTGGCGCGGTCGCTCCCCTCGGCGGGCCGGCTCCACCTGGTCTGCCGAGGGGAGCCGGCCCGCCGGTCACCGGCGCCACTGCGGCCCGGCGTCGACAGTCGTCAGGGTGCGGTGGGCCCGGCGGTGCCCAGGCCGGCGGGGTTGCTGATGACGCAGCGCCAGGCGCCGTCCGCGCCGCGCCGGAGCACGTCGACGGCGGTGCCCTCGATCCGTAGCGGGGTGCCGTCCGGCCCGGTTCCCTCGTGGACGTAGTCGTTGATCACCAGAGCGATGTCGCCGGTGACGTACTGGTGGCGGACGGCGACCTTGATCGGCAGGAAGTGCTGCTCCTCCCGGCTGCGGGAACGCCTCTCGTCGCCGGTCAGGACCGTGCCGGGGGCGAGGATCAGCAGGGCGTCCGGCTCGTAGAGCCGCTCGAGCTGGTCGAGATCGCGGTTGTTGAACGCGCGCTCGAACAGGGGCAGGAGCGCGGCGGGGTCGGTGGGTGCGGCGGGCGTTTCCTCGGAAGCGTTCGACATGGGCGCAGCACACCCGGATCAGGACGGACCGGTCAACGGCGACGAGCCGGTTCTGTCAGGTCGCGGGCCCGGCGGACGCCGAGGTGACTAACTAAGATCCGCGCCGTTTGCCGTGCGGGTCGCGGCCGACAGGATGCCCGTAGATGGTCCATGCGATGCCCAGGCGCATCGACTCGTGAGGAGCGTTCCTGTGATCAAGGTGGCAATCATCTTCCACTCCCGCAGCGGGAATACCTACCAGATGGCCGTTGCCGCGGCGGCGGCGGCGGTGAAGGCCGGCGCGGAGGCGCAGCTCTACAAGGTGCCCGACCTGCCCAGTCCGATGGTGCTCGACCACAAGGCGTACGCCGAGCTCAACGCCGAGACCGCCGACGTTCCGGTGGCCACGCTCGCGGACCTGGTCGCGGCGGACGCCATCATGATCGGCACTCCGGTGCACTACGGGCTGCCCGCTCCGCAGATCCTCGACTTCATCGACCACTCCGGACCGGTCGCGATCCCGGGCGACCTGGCGAACAAGGTGGTGTCGGTGTTCGCGTCCGGCTCGATGCCGCACGCCGGTCAGCAGGCGGCCATCCTGGCGCTGCACAACTGCATCTGCCACTGGGGTTCGCTGATCGTCCCGAACGGCTCCAGCGTGGAGGTGCTCGGCCTGCCGAACAACGGCGCGCCGTACGGCACGTGCAGCGTCTCGCGGCACGAGGCGAACAACGTCCACGAGGACAACCTCGCCGCCCTCGAGTACCAGGCGCTGCGGCTGGTCGAGGTGGCCACCGCGTACAAGATCGGCCGCGAGCAGACCACGTCGGCGATCAAGTACGTGGACCGCCGGCTGCTGGCGGAGAAGTTCGGCCTCTGACTCCGCCACGAACCGGCCCGCCCGGCGCGGGCCGGTTCGGCGTGTCCGGGGTCAGGTGGCGCCGACTCCGGCGCGGGCGGTCAAACCGTCCAGCACGTACGCCAGCCCGAGCGTGAAGTTCGTGTCCCAGTCGTCGTCCAGCAGGTGCCGCTGCGCGGCCAGGGTGGGATAGCGGGAGCTGTGCCGCTCGAGCATCCGCTGGCCCTCCCGGCGTTCCTCCGCCGACCACCGCAGCGTTGCCTGGCTGGCCGCGGAGCCCTGGACGTGGCTGTAGAGCACCCAGCTCGCCGCGGTGACGTCCCGCGAGGCGAACCCGGCGCGGGTCAGGGTGGCCTGGAGGAACTCCATCCAGGACAGGAAGCCGGGGCCGACCGCGGGACGCCGGCGCATCACCGCCGACCACGGGTGCCGCAGCAGCGCGGCACGCCGCTCGCTCAGCAGCGTCGTGACGTCCGCCCGCCAGTCGTCGCCCGGCGGCGGTGGCGGCGTGGCGGCGAACACCGCGTCGACCGCGAGGTCGATCACGTCCTCCTTGGTGTCCACGTGCCAGTACAGCGTGGTGGTGCCGACGCCCAGGCGGTCGGCGAGGCGGCGCATGGTGAGCTGCCCGACGTCGTTCTCGTCCAGCAGCTCGACAGCGGCGGCGGTGATGCGTTCGAGGGTCAGCGGCGGATCGGGCCGCCCGGCGGACGTGGTCCGCAGCCACAGACTCCGGCTCCGCTCCGCCATCCCGTCACCGCCTTGCCCGAAATCTGCCTGTTCCGCCCGTGAGCGTAGTACATTGGACGGGCACTGGAACGTTGTTCGAGTGCTGGACCATCGTTCGACCCTCGCGCCGGCGAAGAGGTGAAGCCAGATGAAACTCGTGGTGTTCGGCGCGAACGGGCCCACCGGCCGGCTGGCCACGGAGATGGCAATGACCCGGGGCCACGTCGTCACGGCCGTGACCCGGCGTCCGGAGTCCTTCCCGCTGCGGGGCGAGAGCCTGCGGGTGGTGGGGGCGGACGTGCTGGACGCCGCGGCTGTCGATGCCGCCGTCGCCGGTCAGGACGCGGTGATCTCCACGCTGGGTGTGCCGTACACGAAGGAGACCGTGCGGGTCTACTCGCAGGGCGCCGCCAACATGATCGCCGCGATGCGGGTCCACGGCCTGCGCCGGCTGGTCTGCGTGACGTCGACCGGCACCAGCGGCGAGCACGCCGAGGGCGAGACGTTCACGTTCAAGAAGATCATCGCGCCGATCCTGCTGAAGATGGGACGCACCGTCTACGACGACATGGCGCGGATGGAGAAGGTGGTGGCGGACAGCGGTCTGGACTGGACCGTCGTCCGCCCGGCCGGCCTCTTCGACGGTGACGGCGTCACCGACTACCGGGCCGAGCCGCGCCGGCTCCCCGGCCGGTTCACCTCCCGTACCGACCTGGCCGACCTGCTCGTCCGGGAAGCGACCGAGGACCTCCACCTCGGTCAGTTCATCGACGTGGTCACCACCACCGGCGCGCCGACCTTCGCGCAGATGTTCATCCGGGAGGCGCTGCACATCGGCAAGTGAAGGCTGCCCGCCACGCGGGCCGCCCGGCGACCTGCGCCTCGGCCAACCACTGTGGCCCCGAGGGCGGTGCCGGCAGCACCTCGACCATCCTCGCCGCGGGTTCCAAGCTCGTTTGCATTCGCCGCCGCGCCGCGAGGAGGCAGGATGCTGCTGGACGAGGACCTGACGGATCTGTGTGACGACATTCTGGCCGGGCTGCCCCGCAGTGATCAGCGACGGCGCGGCCGGGAGTACGTCCGCGGGCTCCTGCTGGCCCGGGGACGCAAGTCGATCCGCAACATCGCCGCGATCTCCACGGAACCCGCCGCGGAGCAGGCGCTGCACCATTTCGTCAGCGACTCGACCTGGGACTGGATGCCGGTCCGGCGGGCGCTCGCCCGGCACGTCACCCGGCTCTGCGGGGCACGGACCTGGGTGCTGCACCCGACTCTGATCCGCAAGGCCGGAACGCACTCGGTAGGTGTCGGCCGCCGGTACTCGCCGGGCCTGGGACAGTCCCTGAACGCGCAGCACGCGGTGGGTCTCTGGGCGGCCTCGGCGAACGTCGTCACCCCGGTCAACTGGCGGCTGCACCTCAACGAGGACTGGTTGTCCGACGAGAAGCGCCGGCGCCGCGCGGCCATCCCGGACGACGCGGTCACCCAGTCGCTCGGGGCCTGCACGGTCGAGACGTACCTGGAACTGGGGGCGCCGGCCGGTGAGCTGGTCGTGGTGGACGCGCGGGAGATGGACGTCGAGGCGGTGGTCCGCCGGCTGCGGGCCGCCGGAGCGCCGGTGCTGATCCGGGTACCCGCCGGTCTGCGGCTGGTCCCGGCCGCCGGTACGGCCGCCGAGCCGGCCGGTGACCTGGCGGCGACCGCGCGGCACCAGCGACGGCCGGTCTTCGGACTCACGGCGAGCCCGCCGGTGCTGGCCGGCACCGTAGCGGTGCGGCTGCCAAGCACCCGCAGCCACGATCCCCTGCTGCTGGTGGAGTTGAGCGCGCCGGGCCGCCGCGAGCCCGGCCAGTTGTGGCTGACCAGCCGCGGCGACATCGGCCTCGCCGACATGGTCCGCCGGACGGCGCTCGTCCGCCGGGTCACCGACGACCTGGAGGCCACCGGTGACCAGGTGGGTCTGCGCGACTTCACCGGCCGCTCATATCGGGGCTGGCACCGCCATGTGACGCTGGCGTCGGCGGCGCACACAGTGCTCGCGATGCACAGCCGGCCGGAGCCGGCACTGCGACGCACCTCCTGACGCGGGCGGGTGCCGGTGACCGTGGGCCACCGGCGCCCGCCCCGGCTCAGACGGCCTGGAGCAGTGTCATCCCCATCGACATCCCGCCACCGAAGGCGGTGAGCAGCACGAGGTCGCCGGGACGGACCCGGCCGGAGCGGCACAGCTGGTCGTACGTGATCGGCACCGCGGCGGCACCGGTGTTGCCGTAGGCGGCGTAGGTGCTGGCGACGCGGTCGAAAGGCAGCCCGAGTCGCTCCGCCATCGAGGCGAGGATCCGTCCGTTGGCCTGGTGCGGCACCAGATGCCCGAGCCGGTGCGGCGCTACGCCGTGCTCGGCCAGGAACTCCGCGATGCCGGAGACCACGTGCGTGTCGATGAATTCGCGTACTCCCCGGCCGTCCATCCGGAAGTGGTGCGAGCCGTCGCGGAGCGTCTGCTCCGAGGCCGGCAGGCGGCTGCCACCGGCCGCCACTCCGATCAGCCCGCGCGCCTCGGCGAAGCTGAGCAGCCGGGTGGCCACGACCCGGTGCGCGCCACCGACCCCGATGACCGCGGCGCCCGCGCCGTCGCCGAAGAGCACCACGGTACGGCGGTCCTGCGGCGACAGGATGCGCGAGTAGACGTCCGCGCCGATCACCAGCGCCGGGCGGTCCCCCGCTGCCGTCACCAGCCGCTCGGCCACCGCGAGCCCGTAGCTGAAGCCGCTGCACACCGCGTTGACGTCGAACGCGGCGGTGCCCCGGCCGGCGCCGATCTCGTGGGCGACGACGCTGGCCGTGGGCGGTTGCGGCGAGTCCGGCGTCGAGGTGGCCACCACGACGAGCGCCAGGTCCGCCGCGTCGACGCCGGCGTCCGCGAGCGCGACGCGCGCCGCGCCGATCGCCAGGTCGGAGGTCGCCTCGTCGGGCTTGGCCCACCGCCGCTGCCGGATCGCGGTCTTCTCGAACACCCAGTCGCCGGTCACCCCGGCGTGCTCGGCCGCCTCGTCGTTCGTCACCACCCGGCCGGGCAGGTAGGAGCCGGTGCCGAGCACACCGATCGGCCGGTCGCCACGCGAATAAGTAAGCATGCGCCAGGTCCATTTCTTCACCAGCCGTCGATCGCGGAATTGCGATAAGGACGGGCACCGACTTCGCGGCGAATAGTGTCGACGGTCCACCAGACCAGACCTGCGGTCAATGTATGGCAACCGAACCGGGCAGGGCAACCGCCGGAACCGACGTGACATATTAGCGCCGACCGCCTTGGCCAGGCGCGCTCCGATCACCACGATGCGGATGTGGACGCCAAACCCGTATTCGGTCCGGCCGGGTCACCGTGGATGGATGCCATCGACGTGCACCATCACATTATTCCCGATTTCTATGCCGCCGAGCTTCGCGAATTGGGCGGTTCCACGGTCCTTTCCGGAGTCGACCGTCCCACCTGGAGCCGGTCGGGCAGCATCGCCATGATGGATCGGCAGGGAATACGCGCCGCGATCGTCAGCCTGTGGCCGGGCGTACCCTCGCTGGACCGCGCCCGGGGCCGCGCTCTCGCGCGGCGGCTGAACGAGTACCTGGCCGAGTTCGTGGCGGCCGGCGACGGCCGCTTCGGCGCGTTCGCGGTGCTGCCCTTCCCCCACCTCGACGACTGCGTGGCGGAGTTCGTCCACGCGATCGACGTGCTCGGTCTCGACGGGCTCGGGCTGCTCACCAACTACGACGGGCTCTACGTCGGCGACCGCCGGCTCGATCCGCTGCTGGCCGAGGCCGAGCGGCGGCGCACGCCCATCTTCGTGCACCCGGCGGTGCCGCCGGCCGCCGGCCAGCCCAGCTTCGGGCTGCCGCTGTCGCTGTACGAGTTCCCGTTCGAGACGGTGCGGCTGGTGGCGCAGCTGCTCTACAACGGGACGTTGGAGCGGTTCCCCGAGCTGCGGATCATCCTGCCGCACGGCGGCGGCGGGGTCAGCTACTACGCCGACCGGCTCACCTACGGCCCGGTCATCAACGGCGACCTCGCCGACCGCCTGCCGGACGATCCCCTCGCCGTGCTCCGCCGCCTCTACTTCGACGTGGCGATGTGCGGCCGGCACGCGCTCGCCTCACTGCGGCTCTTCGCCGACCCGGAACGGGTCCTGGTCGGCTCCGACTACCCCTTCATGCCCGAGTCCTTAGGCGCCTCGATCGGTGCGGGAGTGGCGCGCCACGCGGACCTCGATCCGGCGTGGTGGGCCGCGGTCAACCGGTCCAACGCGGCGAAGCTGTTCGCTCGTTTCCCCTCGACAGGAGAGTGACCACATGCTCGACGACACGCTTGTCGACGCGTACCTGAACCGCATCGGTGTGGCCCGGCCGGAGCGGCTCGACGCCGAGGCGCTGCGGCTGCTGCACGCGCAGCACGAGCTGACGGTGCCGTTCGAGACCATCGACTACCACCTCGGCAAGGAGATCTTCATCGACGAGCGGGTGGTCGAGAAGATCGTGTACCAGAACCGGGGCGGTGGCTGCGGTGAGATCAACAACGCGTTCCACTACCTGCTGGAGTCGCTGGGCTTCGACGTCACGCTGCACCAGGGCCGGGTCTGGCTCGGGCATGCGTTCACGCCGCCGTACAACCACTCGGTGACCACCGTGCGCATCGACGGGGACCGGTGGCTGAGCGACGTCGGCCTGGGCCGCAGCAGCCGCTACCCGCTGCTGCTGGAGTCGCCGCAGGCGCAGGACGACCCGCACGGCACCTTCTCCACCAAGCGGGTCGCCGACAACGCCACCGACGTCTTCCGGGCCGACGCGCTGCAGTACCGCTTCTACGACGAGCCGGTCGTGGCCGCCGACGGCATGCAGGTCCTGTGGTGGTACCGCACCTCACCGGACTCGCCGTTCCTGCAGAACCTGTCCTGCACGCTGCCGACCGAGAACGGGCGCATCATCCTGCGGGAGAACAAGCTCGTCGTCATCGACGGCGACGAGCGGCGCATCGAACGGCTCACCAACGACGACGACCTGCTGGCGGCGTACGACAAGTACTTCGGCATCAAGCTGGACGCGCCGCCGAAGCCGAGTCCGCACGTCAAGAAGTCGATGCGCATGTCGTACGAGCGGGACTGAGCCGTGCTGACCGACGAGCAGGTGCAGGGCTACCTGGACCGGATCGGCGCCGCGCGCCCCGAGCGACCGGACCTGGCGGCGCTGCGCGACCTGCAGGAACGCCACACCTTCACGGTGCCGTTCGAGAACCTGGACTACCACCTGGGCCACGAGATCTACATGGACGAGCGGGTGCTGGACAAGGTGGTCCGCCAGCGCCGCGGCGGCGGCTGCTTCGAGATCAACACCTCGCTGTTCTTCCTGCTGCGGGCGCTGGGTTTCGCGGTGACCCTGCACCAGGGGCGCGTCTGGCTCTCCGGGCGGTTCAACGGGCCGCACAATCATCTGATGCTCACGGTGGACCTTCCCGAGACCGGCTCCCGCTGGCTGGTCGACGTCGGCTTCGGCAAGAACAGCCGTTTCCCGTTCCGGCTGGACGCCGCCGAGCCGTACGTGGACCCGCACGGCCGGTTCACCACCGAGCGGGTCGAGCCCGGGGCCGTCGACGTGTACCGCAACGGCGCGTTGCAGTACCGGTTCTACGACGGGCCGGCCGACCTGTCCGACTTCCGGCAGAACCTGTGGTGGTACCGCACCTGCCCGGACTCGCCGTTCCTGCGGAACATGTTCTGCACGCTGCCCACCGCCGACGGGCGGGTCACCCTGCAGGGCGACGTGCTCACCGTCATCGCCGGCGACCGCCGGAGGGTCGAGACGCTGACCGACGACGACGCCCTGCTGGAGGCGTACCGGCGGTGGTTCGGGATCGTCCTGGACAAGCCGCCGACACCGAGCCCGTACGCGGACCAGTCCTCGCGCATGGCGTTCTTCCAGAGCGACGACGGCGGGCCGGCCCGCCGATGACGACAGTGCGGGCCGCCTACGTCGACCGGCTGGGCCCGGCCGCCGGGATCCGGTACGGCGAGTTGCCCGCGCCCCGGCCCGGCCCCACCGACGTGCTCGTCGACACGCTCGCCACCACCGTCAACCACGTGGACACGTTCGTGCGCGCCGGCACGTACCGTACGCCGGTCCCGCTGCCGTTCGTGGTGGGCCGGGACGTGGTCGGCGTCGTCGCGCACGCCGGTGACGGCGTCGCCGGCTTCCGCCCCGGTGACCGGGTCTGGTGCAACAGCCTGGGCCACGGCGGGCGTCAGGGCGCGGCCGCCGAGCAGGTGGTGGTTCCCGCGGACCGGCTGTACCCGCTGCCCGCGGCGGCCTCGGCGGAGGCGGTCACCGTCCTGCATCCGGCCGCCACCGCCTACCTGGCGCTGGCGGTGCACGGCCGCCTGCGACCCGGTGAGACGGTGGTGGTGGGCGGTGGCGGCGGCAACGTCGGCTCCGCGTTGATCACGACGGCGACGGCGCTCGGCGGGCGCGTGGTCGCCACCGCCGCGCCCCCGGACGAGGCGTTCTGCCGGGCCGCCGGCGCGGTCGAGGTGGTCGACTACGCCGCGCCCGACCTCGGTGACCGGCTCGCCGCGTCGTGCCCGGAGGGCGTCCACGTCTACCTGGACACCTCCGGGACCAACGACCTGGACCTGGCGGTCGGGCAACTCGCCGTGCGAGGGCGGATCGTGCTGCTCGCGGGGGCGCGGACCCGGCCGGCGCTGCCCGCCGGCGAGCTGTACACGAACGACAGGTCGATAGTCGGTTTCGTCATCTCGCTGGCCACGACCGCGGAGCTGGCGGAGGCGGCCGGCTTCATCAACCGGCTGCTCGCGGCCGGCCGGCTGCGCCCGCGCGAGGTGGTGCGACTGCCGCTGTCCGCCATGCGGGAGGCGC
This sequence comes from Micromonospora sp. TSRI0369, assembly GCF_001905625.1. NCBI lineage: Bacteria > Bacillati > Actinomycetota > Actinomycetes > Micromonosporales > Micromonosporaceae > Micromonospora > Micromonospora sp. TSRI0369. Next base: position 278,715 of record NZ_LIVU01000003.1, on the reverse strand, counting down.
ACCGGATGGTGGAGGACGGCGAGATGCGCGGGCGGCGGGCCCTTGTCGTCCCGGACGGCGCGGCGTCACAGCTCGGTGAGCAGGCGGTGCAGGTGGAGCGCGAGCTGGATCTCCAGCGCCCGTGACGGGAGTTGCCAGGTCGGGCCGAGCAGGCGCTTCACCCGGTCCAGCCGCCGGGTGACGGTGTTCGGGTGCATGTGCAGCAGCTCCGCCGCATTGGTCGGGCTGCGGCCGGCCTCGAAGTACGCGTCGAGCGTGCGGGCGAGGTCGCCGTCGCGGTGCCTGTCGTAGTCGAGCACCGGCTGGAGGGTGGCGTCGATGAACTGGTCGATGCCCTCCCGGCCGGCCAGCAGCATCGGCAGGAAACCCAGCTCCCGTACCGACACGCCACGACCGGCCAGCTCCATCATGATCATCACGTCGAGGCAGCGCAGCGCCTGCCGGTAACGCACGGCCACCCGCTCCGGCCCGGAACCGCTGTCGGACGCCGCGGCCGTCACCGGCCTGCCGAACAGCGCACCCGACTCCTCCGCGGCCGTCCGGGCGATCTCGGCCGGGTCGGCCTCACCCGGCAGCAGCAGCACGATGTCGTCGTCGTGCAGCGCGGAGAGACCGTCACCACGGGCGGCGAACGCCGCGCTCCACATCGACGCCCAGTGCGGGCTGACCCCGTCCGGCCGCAGCACCACCACGACGTACGGCCGGTCCAGGCGCACGCCGAGGCGCCGGGCCCGCTCGACCAGCGTGGCCGGCGGCTGCGGCGTGGTGATCAGCTCGTTGAGCAGGGCACGGCGGGCCTGGCTCTCCCGGCTGTCGTCGAGCTGCCGCAGGATCACCGCCGCTGCCTGGGCGATCAGGAGCAGGAGCTGCCCGTCCGGATCGGCGAGCGGGCTGTCCATCTCCAGCAGCAGGTCTCCCATCCGCCGGTCGCCGGCCAGCACCGGGACGACCAGGCGGCGGCCGTCCGGCGCGCCCGGCTCCGGTCCGGCGGCGCCGGCGGCAGGCCGGCTCGCGGCGACCACGAGACCGTCGTCGGTGCACAGCCGCACCGACGCGCCGAGGCGCCGGTCGGCCTCCACGACGAAGGCCCGCGCGTCGCCGCGGGCCACGGCCAGGTCGATGAAGCCGTAGTGCGCCGAGCGCAGCGTCCGCAGCCGGTCCAGGTCGGCGGCGGTACGGGCGGACTGCTGCTCCAGCCCGTAGAGCCGGGCGATCGCGACGTCGAGCAGTTGCGTCTTCTCCATCGCCGCGCCGGCGAGCCGGGCGAACGAGGTCAACTGGACGCGCTCAGCAGCGGTGACCGTCCGGGGGCGACTGTCGGCGAGATACAGCGCGGCGACGGTTCGGCGGGGAGCGTATCCGCGCAGGTGGCCCAGACGCACCGCGACCACCGCGTGCAGCGGCCGGTCGTCGCCCGGCCCGGACACCGGCCCGCCGTCGTGCGGCGGCCCGGACACCGGCGCGGCGGCCGGCCCGGTTTCCGCGTTCCCGCACCACAGCGGCGACCCGTCCAGCAGGGCCGCGCCGGAGGGATGGTGACCGGGCAGGGCCGGCGGGCCGCCCTCGTCGGGGCCGTCCACCGCCCGTACCGTGATCGTGGGTCCGTCCTCGGACACGACGGCGACGAAGGCGGCCGGCGCGTCGAGCAGCCGCCGGCCCTGACGGGCGATGTCCCGCAGCAGGCCGCTCTCGTCGTGCGGCACCGCGGGGTCGTCCACCGGCTCGGCGACCGCTCCGGGCGCGGCGTCGTCGGCGGAGCCGGCCGGTAACGGCGCGTCCCCGGGCACGGCGGCGCCTTGTTCCCTGCTCCCCCGCATGACTCTTCCCGTGTCCGTAGTCGCGTCGCAGATCTGCGCCGGATTATAGGCGTCCCGGCGGTCGACGACGTCGAACCTGATGAATCAGAGTCGAACACTTTGACCCTTCGGGAAGCCGATAACGACGATTCTCCGCATGGCCGAAACCGAGACCACCACGCCACTGTTCGAATCGCAGGCGGAAATCGTCGTCGACGCCACTCCGGACGAGGTCTACGCGCTCGTCAGTGACCTTCCACGGTGCCGGGAGTGGAGCACCGAGTGCACCGGAGGCGAGTGGATCAGCGGCCGTCCCGGCACCGCCGGGGCGGTGTTCCGCGGCCACAACGTGCGTGGCGAGGACGTCGTCGCCTGGGCGCCGGTCGTCCGCGGCGTCTGGACCACGGAGTCGCAGGTGCACACCGCGATCCCCGGCGTCGAGTTCAGCTGGGCGATGCGGGACAGCAGGGGAAACGCCCAGAGCAGCGTCTGGGCCTTCCGGATGAGCCCGGAGGGCGCCGGCTGCCGGCTGACGCACCACTTCCGGATGGACCAGCCCACCGAGGGCATTCGCAAGATCACCCAAGACATGGACGACGACGAGCGCCGGCGCTTCGTCACCGAATGGGGCGCAAAGGTCGGTGCCGATCTACACGAGACGCTGCGCCGCCTCAAGTCGATCATCGAGACCGAACGGTAGGAGCCGGACATGTTGCTGCAGACGATCGCCAATCGCGGCATCCGACTGGGCACACTCTTCGACCGGGCCACGGCCCGGCACCCGGACAACAGCATCACCCTCGACCACGACCTCGACGTGGCGCCGGAACTCGGCCGGCGGCTCACCGTCGGCGCGGTCGCCGGCCTGGTCGCCGACCTGGCCGCCCGCCTGCACGCCGCCGGCGTGCGGCCGGGCGACCGCGTGGTGGTCTACAAGTCGCACAACTTCGACATCACGCTGAGCGCGTGCGCGCTGGCCCGGATCGGGGCCGTGCCGGTGCTGCTCTCCCCCCACCTCGACGCCACCACTGTGGTCCACCTGATCCGCCGGGTCGGCCGGCCGTACCTGCTGACCGACCGCGCCACCCTCGACGCCGGACTGTCCGACACCGTGTTCCCCACGGTCGCCGGGGTGCTGCTCGCCTCCGGTGACCATCCGTCGGCCACGTCGCTGCGCGCCCTGACCGGTGTGCCGAACGTCCCGCCGATCCTCATGTCGCCCGACCACCCCACCCTGGTCACCCACACCTCCGGCACCACCGGGCTGCCGAAGCTGGCCGTGCACACCGGACGGACGCTGCAGGCGCGCTACCGCCCGCAGGCGTCGGTCGCCGCGCTGGTGCGGCGCCGCTGCCCCGTCGCCATCCACGTCTCGTTCGTGCACTCGCGGCTGTTCACCGCGCTGGCGATCACGATGTTGCGGGGCTTCCCGCTGCTGGTGCTCGCCGACAACGACCCGGACCAGGCCACCGACCTGTTCCTGACCCACCGTCCGGGCGTGCTGGAGACCCACCCCAACTCGTTCCTGCGGTGGGAGCGGCTGGCCGACGACCCGCGCGCGCCGCTGGCCACAGTGCGCTACTTCAGCAGCACCTTCGACGCCATCCACCCGCGTACGGTCCGGCGCATGCTGGGGGCCTCCGCGCATCCCAAGCCGGTGTTCGGCCAGCTCTACGGGCAGAGCGAGGTCGGCCCGGTCGCGGCCCGCGCGTTCACCCGCCGCCGGCCGGAGGACGCCGACGGGCGCTGCGTCGGCATGCCGTTCCCCGGCATGACCGACATCCGGGTGGTCAGCCGCAACGGACGTCCACCCACCCGCGACAACCCCGGCTACATCGAGGTACGCACCGACGGGCGCATCGTCACCTACCTCGGCGAGCAACAGCGGTACGAGGGCCAGCGCCACGGATCGTGGTGGCGGATGGGCGACCTGGGCTACCGCACCCGGCTGGGCTGTCTGCACCTGCTCGACCGCGAGGTCGACGAGATCGACGGGTTCGGCAGCACGCTGGCGGTCGAGGACACCCTCTTCACCCGGCTGGACGAACTCGTCGAGGTGATCATCCTGCCCGCGCCGGACGGGCCGCCCGTGCCGGTGATCTGCACCAGCGAGGACCTGCCGATCGACGCCGACCGCTGGGCCGGCGCGGTCGCCACGCTGCCCCCGATGGCCCGCCCGGTGCAGCGGCGCCTGGCGGATCTCCCGCAGACCGCCACCACCAAGATCAAACGGTTGGAGCTGGCCAAGCAGCTGCTCGACCGGGACAGCACGGCCGGATGAGCACCCGGACGCCCGTACGGGTGGTCGTGGCCGGGGGCGGCATCGGCGGGCTCGCCACGGCCCTGGCGGTGGCGGCGCACGGGCATCATGTGACGGTCCTGGAACGCCAGCCCGAGTTCACCGAGCTGGGCGCGGGCATCCAGCTGGCCCCCAACGGCCTGTACGCGCTGGACGCGCTCGGCGTGGGACCGGAGGTCCGGGCGACGGCGGTCGCCATGGCGGAGCTGCGGTTCATGGACGGCGTGACCGGCACGCACGTGACCAGCCTGCCGTTGACCGAGCGGTACCAGCGCCGGTTCGGCAGCCCGTACGTGGTGGTGCACCGCGCCGAGTTGCACCGCCGGCTGCTCGACGCCGCCCGGCGGCTGCCCCGGATCACGCTGCGCCCGGCCGCCTCGGTGGCCGGATACCACCAGAGCGCCGCCGAAGCCGCCGTGCACCTGGACTCCGGCGAACGGATCCCCGCCGACATGGTGATCGGCGCCGACGGCATCCACTCCCGCATCCGCCGCCAGCTCGTCGACGACGGCGAGCCGCGCAACTCCGGCATCACCGCGTACCGCGCCATCGTCCCGATGTCCCAGGTGCCCGCCCGGGTACGCCGGGACGCGGTCACCTGGTGGGCCGGACCGGACTGCCACTTCGTGCACTACCCGATCAGCGGCGGGGCGTACCTGAACATGGCCGCCAGTCACGCCGACGGCGCGCCCACACTGTTCGCCGGCCGGCCCACCGACGGCGCCCTGGTCCGGGCCGCGATGTCGCGCCTCGGCGCGGTCGACGACCTGTTGCGCCTCACCGACGAGTGGCGGGCCTGGGTGCTCGTCGACCGGGCGCCCGTCGACGACTGGGCCGACGGCCGGGTCGCCCTGCTCGGTGACGCCGCGCACCCCATGCTGCACTACGCCGCGCAGGGGGCCTGCCAGGCCCTGGAGGACGCGGTGGTGCTCGGCGACCTGCTCGGCGACGGCGCGCAGCCGGTGGCCGAGGTGCTCCGCCGCTACGTCGCTCAACGGCGGGAGCGGACCGCCGCGGTGCAGGCCGTCTCCCGGGACAGCATCCGGCTCTGGCACGCCGCCGGGGACGCGGCGACGGCCCGCAACCGGGCGCTGGCCGCCATGACGCCGGAGGAGCTGCACACGGCGGTGGCCTGGATGCACGCCGCCCGGGTGCGCGGCGAGCGCCCGAGCGAGGCCGTGCGATGACAGGCCCGCGACATCTGCGGATCTGCATCGTCGGCGCGGGTCCGCGCGGGCTGTCCGTCCTGGAGCGGCTCTGCGCCCAGGAACGGCACGAGCGGACCTGCGCCAGCCTGACCGTGCACGTGGTGGATCCCGCCGCGCCCGGGGCCGGCGCGGTGTGGCGCACCGACCAGTCCCGGCTGCTGCTGACGAACACCGTCGCCTCGCAGATCACCGTCTACACCGACCCGAGCTGCCGGCTGGCCGGGCCGATCGACCCCGGGCCCAGCCTCTACGAGTGGGCCAGGAGCGTGGCGTCGGTGGGCCCGCTGGGCGCGTTGGACCGCGACGTGCTCGACGAGGCGCGCGCGCTCGGCCCCGACGACTATCCGACCCGGGCGTTCTACGGCCACTATCTACGGGCCAGCTTCCGCCGGATCGTGCGCCGCGCGCCGCCGCACGTCTCGATCCGGTGTCACCGCTCCCGCGCGGTGGCCAGCGCCGACACGTCGGGCGTACCGGGCGGTCCGCAGGGCGTACGGCTTGCCGACGGCACCCGTCTGCACCACCTGGACGCGGTGGTGCTGGCCCTGGGTCACGCCGCCGCCCGGCTGGATCCGCGGCAGGCACGCACGGCGAGCCTGTCCCGGGTCCACGGACTCACCTACCTGCCCCAGGCCAACCCCGCCGACGTCGACCTCAGCCACATCCCGCCGGGCGCCCCCGTGCTGCTGCGCGGGCTGGGCCTCACGTTCTTCGACCACCTGATCCTGCTCACCGTCGGCCGGGGCGGCAGCTTCACCGAGGAGGGCGGGCGGCTGCGGTACCGGCCGAGCGGCGCCGAACCGAGGTTGTCCGCCAGCTCCCGCCGGGGCATCCCGGCGCATGCCCGGGGCGACAACCAGAAGGGTGTGACCGGCCGGCACCTGCCTCGGCTGCTGACCGCGCAGGCCGTGGCGCGGCTGCGCGCCCGCCGCGCCCGCGGCGAGTCGATCCGGTTCCGCCGCGACGTGTGGCCGCTGATCGCCGCCGAGGTGGAGAGCGTCTACTACGCGACGCTGCTGCGCCGCACCGGGCACGCCGACCGGGCCGAGACCTTCACGGTGCGCTACCTCGCGACGCCGGCCGAGCGTCGGCCGGCGCTGCTCGACGAGTACCGGATACCGCCGGCGCGGCGCTGGGACTGGGACCGGCTGGCCCGCCCGTACCGCGGCCGCGAGTTCCGCGACCGGGACGACTTCCGGGACTGGCTGCTGGACCACCTGGCCCGGGACGTGGCGCACGCGCGGGCCGGCAACGTCGACGGGCCGCTCAAGGCCGCGCTGGACGTCCTGCGCGACCTGCGCAACGAGATCCGCCTGGCGGTCGACCACGGCGGGATCGACGGCGACTCGTACCGCGACGAGCTGACCGGCTGGTTCACCCCGTTCAACGCCTTCCTCTCGATCGGACCGCCGGCCCGGCGCGTCGAGGAGACGATCGCACTGATCGAGGCGGGTGTGCTGGAGCTGACCGGGCCGGACACCCAGATCGTCATCGACACCGAGACACCCGCGTTCGAGGCGACGTCCCGGACGGTGCCCGGTCCCCCGGTCCGCGCGGGCGTCCTCATCGAGGCGCGGCTGCCGGAGCCCGACCTGCGCGGCACCGCCGATCCGTTGCTGCGCCACATGCTCGACACCGAACAGTGCCGGCCGTACCGGATCCCCTACGACGGCGGTACGTACGAGACAGGAGGACTCGCCGTGACCGAACGTCCCTACCGGGTCGTCGACGCCCAGGATCAGCCGCACCCCCGCCGGTTCGCGTTCGGTGTGCCCACCGAGTCGGTGCACTGGGTCACGGCGGCCGGCATCCGGCCGGGCAGCGACTCGGTGATCCTGGCCGACGCCGACGCGATCGCCGCCGAGGTGCGCTCGCTCGCGCCGGCCGGACGTGCCGTGGCCGACCGCGCGGCCTCCGGGCCGGCCCGCTTCCCGGGGGTGATCGTGTGATCGACACCCTGGACGTGGCCGTGGACAGCGGCCTGCTCTCACCGGTGCGCGCCGGCACGAGCATCGAGCCGGTGGTCGGCGACCGGGCCTGGTTGCAGGCCATGCTGGACGCCGAGGCGGCGCTGGCCCGGGCCCAGGCGCGGCTGGGCACGCTGCCCGCCCAGGCCGCCGCGGTGATCACCCGGACCGCCCGGGCCGAGCTGTTCGACCTGCGGGACGTCGCGTTGGCGTCCCGGGACACCGCGAACCCGGTGGTGGCGCTCGTCGCCCAGCTGACCCGGGCCGTCGCCGAACTCGACCCGGCCTCCGCCGAGTACGTCCACCGCGGCTCCACCAGTCAGGACATCCTGGACACCGCGGCGATGACCGTCTCGCACCGGGCGCTCACCGTCATCGACGACCACCTCGCCGCCGCCGTCGACGCGCTCGCCGGACTGGCGCTGGCCCACCGGGACGTGCCGATGGCCGGACGTACGCTGGCCCTGCACGCCGCCCCCACCACGTTCGGGCTGAAGGCGGCGGGCTGGCACCAACTGCTCTGCGACGCCCGGGTGCGGCTGTGGCGGGTACGCGACCAGGGCCTGCCGGTGTCGCTCGGCGGCGCGGCCGGCACGCTGGCCGGCTATCTGGAGTACGCGGCAATGGACGGTGCGGCCGAGCCCGACCCCGGCTACGTGGACCGCCTCGTGGCGGCGTTCGCCGAGGAGACCGGCCTGAGCCGGCCGACGCTGCCCTGGCACACCCTGCGTACGCCGCTGGCGGACCTCGCCGCGGTGCTCGCGTTCGTGACGGGCGCCCTCGGCAAGATCGCCGTGGACGTGCTCTCGCTGGCGCGCAGCGAGGTGGGCGAGGTGGCGGAGCCGGCGGCCAGCGGGCGCGGCGCCTCCTCCGCGATGCCGCACAAGCGGAACCCGGTCTTCGCCACGCTCATCCGCAGCGCCGCGCTCCAGGTGCCGCCGCTGGCGGCCGGGCTCACCCAGGCGCTGCTCAGCGAGGACGAGCGGTCCGCCGGCGTGTGGCACGCCGAGTGGCTGCTGCTGCGCGAATGCCTGCGGCTCACCGGCGGCGCCGCGGAGGCGGCCGTGACGCTGACGCGGGGGCTCGTGGTGCGCCCGGAGCGGATGGCGGCCAACCTGGCGCTGACGCGGGGCCAGCTCACCTCGGAACGGATCGCCGCCCGGCTCACCCCCGTCGTCGGCCGGGACCGGATCAAGGAGGTGCTGACCCGGGCCGCCGCGGAGGCGGACGCGACCGATCGCGCCCTGTCCGACGTCCTGGCGGAGACGCCGGAGCTGCGCGGCCGCTACACCGCCGAGGAACTGGCCCGGATCGGTGACCCGGCCGGCTACCTCGGCGCGGCGGGCACGCTGGTGGACGGCGCGGTCGTGGCCCGGGTGGCACCGGAGCCGGCCCGGCGCTGACCTCCGCGCCCACGCGAACGGGTCCGCGGTCGGATCAGCCGATGCCGTCGACCGCGGCCCGGAGCGCGCTGATCGACGGGTCCCAGGTGAAGTTCAGGACGGGGATGCCGGAGGCGGCGGCGTTGCTGTCACCGCCGAGGACCACCGCCCGCGGCTTGCCGGTGCCCTGGGGGACCACGAGATACCAGTTGCCCTTCACGTTCGCGATGAACACGTCGTCTGCCTCCTGGTCGGGCGGGTTCGGGTTGGCGACGTCTCCGGCCCAGCTCTCGAAATCGACTGTCGCGCGGAAATCCGTCGGGCTGGCGGTGTTCAGCCAGAGGCTGGTGTGCACGTGCGGTCCGACGCCGTACTCGCTGCCGTTGGCCGAGGAGCCGGAGTACGCGATCGTCTGGCCGCGCGACACACGCTGACCGGGTGAGACGGCGATCGCGGACAGGTGCAGGTGCCGGGTGTAGTTGCCGTCGTCGTGCGCCATCCCCACGACGCGCCCGGTCGCCGTGGAGGTGTCGGCCTTCACGAACCGGATCGTGCCGTTCGCCGCCGCCATGACGGGGGTGCCGGTGCCGACCGCGTAGTCGGTGCCCGGCTCGCCCGAGGGCGGCGTCCGGTTCCGGTGGTCCTGCCAGGAGCTGGAGATGCGGACACGTCCGCACGGCCTCTGGTAGCCGCCGGCGGCGCTGGCGGAGCCGGGCAGCAGGGCGAAGGCGGACGACACCCCGGAAGCGGCCAGCGCGGCGCCGGTGAGGAGCCCGCGTCTGGACAGTCCACGCAGATAGGCGATGCCACCGAGGTCCTCGGGCGGCGGAGCGCCGTGGCCGACGTCCCGGGACGACCCGTCACTGAGGATCATCGATGTAAGGTAAGACCACTTCCGGTCGGGGGCAAGGGTTCACCGGCGATCGTCGGGATCACCGGGTTCGCGTCGTGCGCAGGCGTCACGGGCAGGGCCGGCCCGGGCAGACGTCGATCACCTTGCCGGTGAGCAGGAACACCGCCTTCTGCCGCTGCGCGCCGGGCTGCGCGCGCGGGAACTCGTGCGAGTCCTCGCCGTACTCCGGTCCGGCCGGGGCGAGGTTCGTCGGCGGTGGCGCGTACGCCGCGCCGCTGTTCCAGACCACCATGGCCGAGCCGGCGTACGGGTACCTGCGGATCGGCGCGATGCCCCAGAACGGCCGCACGTCCGGCGACCAGCCGTCGGCGAGCGCCGGGGTGTGCAGGCGGGCGCCGATGGTGCGGGCCTGCACCTCCGCCGCCGCCGTCGAGACCTGCTGGTCGGCGAAGGCCACGTGCATCAGCACCCGGTGCGCCGGGGTACGCGGCAGCGGCCGGTCGGTCATGTGCTGGGCGTACCCGTTGGCCTCGGACCGGTCCCACAGCATCTGCAGCAGCGCGAAGATGAGCTGCTGATCGATCTTGTCCGGGTAGTAGCCGTCCATGACCGTCTGGAACGGGGCGAAGTCGACGCTGCGCTGCAGCAGCGTGGAGTAGTTCATCGCGGGCACGCCGAGCACCGAGCGGGTCCAGTCCTGGGCGATGGCGGTCAGCGCGCCGCCGTTGATGCCGCCCTGGCTGTTGCCGTCGTAGTGCAGCCCGCCGGCCACGTCGATCAACGACCGCCCGGCGGCGTCGCGGAACGCCGGGTGGGCGGCGAACCCGTTGCGGTGGATCATCGTCCGGCCGAGGAAGAGGAAGCTCAGGAAACTCTGCTGCAACCGGTCGGCCACCGCGGGGAAGGCGCTGAGGTCGGTGAAGGCGCCCGCCACGTACGGGACGTCGGCTGCCGCCATGCCGATCCAACTCGTCGCGCAGAAGGTGAAGTCGTACGTCTGCGACATGGTCTTGACGTTGCCGGCGTTGATCTCGGTCGGCCGGCCGAGCAGCCCGTGGCCGTAGAGCGACAGGTGCGCGGGTCTCGTGGCGGACGCGCTGCGCGGGATGTTGCAGACGAAGTCGGCGGACACCGTCGTGCCGGACGGCGTGGGCAGCGCGTTCGGCGTCGGCGGCGTGCCGTCGCCGCCGGGCGGCCCGTAGTGCAGCCGGGAACCCGGTCCCCCGTCGCCGGTCAGATAGGACGGTACGGCGACGGTGCCGGTCACCTGCCGGGCGATCAGCGGGTCCTGCTCGGGCGTGTAGTCGGTGACCTGGGTGACTGTGAACGAGGGGGCGCGGCGGCCGAGCGCGGCGAACGCGCTGTCCCGGACCGCGAGCATCCGCCCGGTCAGGCCGTGCCGGCTCGCCACTGTGAAGTCCCAGGCCAGGTAGAGGCTGTGCCGTTTGACGCCGGCCCGGCCCAGGTCGGCGAGGATCCGCTTCATCTGCGGCGCGCGGGGGTCCCGCCGGTCCAGGCCGGCGCCGGTCACGTACGCGCGGAACGCCTTCGGGGCCGGGATCAGCGCGCCGTCGCCGTCGCGCATGTCGCGCAGGCCGACGACGTACCGGGCGCCCTCGGTCAGCGCCACCGCCGGCCGGATGATCAGCACCTGCCGGTCCGGGCTGCCGGCGGCGTGCGCGTCCAGCTCGGCCCAGTACGGCGTACGCCGCCCGGTGCGGGCGTCGAGCAGCACGATCGGCGCGTCCGGCGCCAGCGAGCGGCCCACGTCGGTGACGGGCGCGATCCGGGTCCTCGTAGCGTCGAGACCGGGTACGCGCGCCAGGATCGGCGAGCCGGGGCTGAATCCGTCCTGCCGGTTCCACTCCGCCGGGTCGATCGGGACGCCGAGCACGTTCGCCGGCATCGCGGAGGCCGCGAACCGCACCCGCTTGCCGGTCGGCGTGCTGCGGTCCAGCACTGTGAAGTAGTCGTTGGGGAACGGCAGCAGGCAGGCCGCCGGGGCGATCGGGTCGCAGGATCGGTTCCCGGCCGGGGCGGGAGGCGCGGGCGGCGCCGCGGCGGCACCGGAGCCGAGCAGCACTGCTGCTGCGGTCACCAGCGCGGACACGGCGAGACGGAGCCGTCTGGGGGTGGGCACGCGCGTCTCCTTCGACATGGGACGGTGGTGTTCTTCCTACGCTCGTGAAGGAATCTCGGCAAGGGCCCGCGGGCCGGCAATGCCGGATCAACGACGAAGAATCAGCAGGTCAGAGGCATAGCTCTACGGTGGGTCACGAAGTACTCACGTCCATTGGAGGACGTCATGACCACACCCGCCCCCACACCCCCACCTCAGCTCCAGGTCGCCCTCGGCACCGCCGGGGACCCCGGCTCGGTGCACGCCATCACGGACACCGGCACAGCGCTGCTCGTCACCCACTACCCCGCATCCGGCGCCGGCCGGCTGCACGTGCTCGACCCGCGTACCCTCGCGCCGGTCCGCCCGTCCCTGCCGGTCGGCCACGAGCCGCGCGCGGTGGCCTGGCACCCCGGACGCGGGCAGGCGTACGTGATGAACCGGGGGGTGCAGAGCTACAGCGTCTCCCGGTGCGACCTGGCCACCGGGACGGTCACCGACATCCCGATCGGCTTCGGGCTGATCGCGATCGCCGTGGACCCGGCGGCCGACCTGCTGTACACCGCCGACTGGGCGCACAAGCGGCTGCACGTCATCGAACTGGCCGACACCACGCAGCGGCACACGGTGCCGCTGCCGTCGGCGCCGATCCGGCTCGCGGTGGGCCCGGACGGCACCGTCTACGCCTCGCTGTACGTCAAGGGCCTCGTCCCGGCCGACGACGCGCTCGCCGTGCTGCGCCCGGACGGGACGCTCACCGTGGCGCCGATCGAGCCCGCGCATCTTCAGCCGGGCGGCGTGGCGATCGCGCACGACGGGATGATCTACGTCGGCTCGCTCGGCGGCGGCACTGTGCACCCGCTGTTCGGCGTGCACGACCCGGACACCGGCCAGCGGCTCGGCGCGGTAAGGAGCGCCGCAGGCGTCCGCGATCTCGCGGCCGTGCCGGGACTGTCCCGGGCCTGGCTGGCCACCGACAAGGGTGTCCAGCTCGTCGACACCGCCAACCCGTACGCGCCGCGCACGCTCGATCCGATCACCACCGGCCACGCCCCGTACGCGGTGGCGGTCACCGCGAACGGCACCGCGTACATCGGCGACGTCGTGGACGGCACCGTGTCGCTGATCCGCCCGGACGTCGCGGACCTGCCCCTGGACGCGGTCGCCACGCTGCTCACCGAGGCGGGCTTCGCCCCGGCCGCCGGGCTCGGCGCGGCGATCCGGGCGTACCAGACGTTCCACGAGCTGCCGGTGACCGGACGGCCGGACGCCGTCACCGCCGCCCACCTGACCGCGCCCGGCTGCGGCAACCCGGACCGGACGACATCGGCGAGTTTCGTCCTGGAGGGACACCACTTCCGGCACACGAACCTGACCTACCACCTCGGCGACATGACGATGCCGCACGCCCGGGACGACTTCACCGAGGAGCTGAAGCACGAGCTGATCACGGTGTCGTTCGACGTGTGGCGCGAGGTGCTGGGCGAGAACTGGAACGGGCCGTTCGAGTTCACCCGGGTCTTCGACCCGGCCGAGGCGGACATCGTCTTCTCCGTCGGCGACGACCCGGTCTTCCACGACACCGGCTGGTTCCGGACCGTCTACGCGGTGACCAAGTGGGGGGCGGCTCCCGGCTGGCCGGACGCGGGCGGCCAGCTGCCGGTCATCTTCAACCGCAAGATCGGCTGGGACGCGCACGGGTACTTCGACGTCGACCTCTACGGACCGGACTTCCGGCACGTCGCCACGCACGAGATCGGCCACGCGTTCGGGCTCAACCACGGCAAGAGCAGCAACGTGATGCACCGCAACGCGAGCTGGTACCGGGTGCCCAAGTCCGACGACCGCAACGGCCTGTTCGCCATGTACGGGCGGCTGCCGTTCACCGACGGCGTCGGCCTGCGGGTGCTGCCGGACGTGGACCACGTCGCCTACTCCGACTGCGAGCGGCATCTGGTGGTGCACTATCCGACCAGCGACGGGTGGACGTGGACCCGGCTCACGGACGAGGTGGGGGCGCCCCGGATGGCAAGGGGCAGCGCGCCGTCGCCGTTCTTCGCCCACGACGGCGTACCGTCGTACGTCTATGCCGGCGACGGCGGCCACGTCTACCAGATCTGGTACGACCAGGGCCAGTGGTGGTGGGGTGACCTGACGCAGGACAGCGGCGGCCCGCCCGCCGTGCGGTACGGCCCGCACGCCTACCGCAACGACGACACCCAGCGGGTCGTCTACAGCGCCACGGACGGCCGGACGATCCGGCTGTCCCAGGCGCCCGGGCAGGGCTGGGTCTGGCAGGACGTGTCGGTGGAGGGCGCGGTCGCGGCCGACGGCACCCCCTACGGGTACGTCGACGGCGTCACCGGCCTCGACGTGATCGTCTACCGGGACGCCGAGGAGCACCTGCGGATGCTGTGGGAGGGTCCGACCGGCTGGGGGCAGATGTCGCTGACCTGGGCCACCCAGGCGGAGAACCCGCTACCGCTGACCATGATGCCGGTGTGGGGCGAACACCGCGCCGGCGAGCGGCACCGGGTGTTTGGCCTCGACCACCGGCAGGACATCCGGATGTACGCCGTGGGCGACGACGGCGCCTGGCACACGCGGTCGCTGACCGCCGAACTGGGCCTGCCGGAGTGCCGCGCGTCGGCGGTGCAGCGGCTGCCCGGCGTGGACGGCGCGCCCGACGGCTGGCTGCTGGTCTTCGCCGACTTCGACGGCGGGCTGTGGGAGCTGACCGGCGACGGCGACACGTGGCAGGCCGAGCGCGTGCAGATCGACGGCATGCCGCCGGTCGGCTCGACCCTGCTGTCGGTGTGGCTGGGCGGCGGCCGCCTCCAGATCACCTACACGGCGGCCAACGGCAACATCCAGTTGCTGTCCCGCTCGCTCGGCGCCCACGACTGGCAGCGCACCAACCTGACGCGGGTGTCCGACGTGGTGTGAGCGGGACGGTCACGAACCCGGTGCCGCCGCGAGTCCCGCCGTGTCCGCCGGGGTCCGGCCTCCGCGCGGCGGCGCGCCGAGGGCGGCCGACAGGTCCCGCCCGGCCCGCTCGATCCCATCGGCAGTGACCAGGGCGAACACGAACCGGTCCGGCCGCAGCACCACCAGGTCGGCGCCGTGCCGTCGCAGCCACCCGCTGAGCGCCCCGTCGGCGTCCACCACGTCGACCCGGTCCGGCCCGCCGTCGCCGGGCTCGTCCGGCAGGTCACCGGATGAGCCCGGCAGGTCGGCGAGCGGCGTGCCGGACGGATGGACCGCGACGAACCGCACCGGCAGCCCCGGCCGCCACGCTCCGAGCGGGTTGTCCACGCCGGCGCGACCGAGCACGGCGAAACCGTCGCCGAGCGTCTCGTCGAGCAGGCGCTCCCCGGGCGCGCCCGGGACGAGCACCCGCGGCTGGGGGAACATGGTCCCGACCGCGCCGTCGCGCCGCCCGCCGGCCATCAGGCCCCGCCGGTACGCGGGCACCGGCTTGAACTCGAAGCGCTCCACGAACCGCCGTACCCGGGGGATCGTCTGGACGGCCCGCAGGGCCGCGTCGCGCATGGCGGCGGCGACCCGGTTGCGGGCCAGGAAGACGTGCCCCAGCCGGACGCTCGTCCGCGCCATCTCCACCGTGTGCGGGCGCCGCTCGGTCTCGTACGTGTCGAGCACGACGGGATCGGCCGCGCCGGACAGCACCAGCGACAGCTTCCACGACAGGTTGGCCGCGTCGCGCAGTCCGCTGCACAGGCCCTGACCCATGAACGGCGGCATCTGGTGGGCGGCGTCGCCCAGCAGGAACACCCGTCCCTCCCGCCACCGTTGCGCGATGAGGTGGTGGAAGGTGTAGACCACCGCGCGGGTGACGGTGAACCGGGCCGGATCGACGTACGGCGAGACGAGCGCGGCGACGGTCTCGGGCCTCCGCATCTCCTCCTCGGTCTCCCCCGGCCGCAGCATGAACTCCATCCGGTAGCTGCCCCCCGCGCCCGGGGACACGAACGCCGGACGCCGCCAGTCGCAGACGAACCGCGTGTCCCCGACCCGTACCGCGTCGGGCGGCACGTCGCCGGAGACCGCCAGCCACGGCTCGGCGTAGCTCGCCCCGGACAACGGGATCCGGACGGCGGCGCGGGTGGCGCTGCGCGCGCCGTCGCAACCGAGCACGTACCGGGCGCGGACGGCCCGCCGCTGGCCGGTGGCCACGTCGGACAGCAGCACGGTGACCCCGTCCTCGTCCTGGGTGAGGCCGACCAGCTCGGTGCCGAGTGAGAGCTGAACGTGCGGGAAACGGTCCAGCCCGGCGCGCAGCGTGTGTTCCAGGCGCGGCTGGTCGAAGAAGCGCAGCGGCGCGTGCCCGTACCCGAAGTCCGTCTCGGACAGCGCCATCCGGGCGAAGACCCGGCCGGCGCCGTTGACGTACTCGACGAGCGGCGGCGCGATCGTGGCGTCGCGTATCTCGTCCAGCAGGCCGGACTGCTGGTAGATACGCATCGCCTCGTCGTCGCAGGAGAAGGCCCGTGGCTGGCCGTGCGGGGCCGCGCCGCGCTCCACGACGAGCGTGGTGACGCCGCGGGCGCCGAGCAGGTTGGCGGTGAGCGCGCCCACCGGCCCGCAGCCGATGACGGCGACGTCGACCTCCTGGACCGCCTGACGATCCGGCGACTGAACTGATCCCATTGTGGTGCCCCTTCGGAACATGGTCCCGGACGGCTCCGGCCGTCCGACGCCGACCAGGGCACCAGCCCGGTGTGGAAAGGGTGTGGAGAAGGCGTGGAGGTGGGCCTCCACACCGCTCAGAAGGCCGCGAACCGGTGCAGCAGCAACGCGGCGCCCTGGTCGGCGGCGATCCGGGCGCCGAGGTCCCACTCCACGCGGTCGCGGCGCGCGGCCCCGCGGATCCGGTGCAGCTCGGCGACGACGACGCGCTCGCCGAACCGGTCCGCCACTGCCAGTCCTTCCGCGGCCAGCGTCGCCGCGGTCTCCGGACGGCCGGCGGCCAGGTACGCATCGGCCATCGCGGCGCACGTGATGGTCCGGGTGGACCGCAGCCCGGGACGGTAGAACTCGTCGGCGGCGGCGCGCATCGCGTCGAGCCGGCCGTGGTCGCCGCCGCGCGCGGCGGCCCACTCCAGGAAGTACGCGCCGGTCGCCGTCATGTGCGGCAGGCCGGTGGCCCGGCCGATGTCCCGGCACCGGCGTCCCGCGCCGTCGGCCGCGTCGACGTCGTGTTCCTGCATCGCCAGCCAGGCCGCGTAGAGCGCCGCGTTCGCCCGGCCGTACGGGTCGTCCAGTTCCTCGGCGAGGGCCTCGGCGTCGGCGATGTCCGCCCGGGCGCCGGCCGGGTCGCCGCGCATCGACCGCACGAGCGCCCGGAAGTTGTGGCAGGCCAGCACCGGGCGGCGGCCCACCTCCCGGCGCAGCAGCGCCCGGTCGACGGTACGCAGCCGTTCGATCCCGGCGCTGAGCCGCCGCTCGGCCTCGGCCTGGTGGCCGGTGAAGTAGCCGACCGCGCCGAGCAGGTACTCACCGGCCACGGCGATCAGGCCGCTGCCGTCGTCCGGGGATCGCACCAGGCGCCCGGCGAGGTCGGCGCAGATCGCGAACTCGGCCCGGTTGGCGGCCAGCTCACCCAGCGCCCAGAGCGCGTGCCGCAGGTCGGTGTCCGGCCCGACTAGCGTCAGCAGCTCACGGGCACGGGCGCAGACCTGGTCGACGGCGTCGCTGCCGACGCCGACAGTCATCTGCAACAGCGACGCGCGGTGCAACTGGACGGTCAGTTCGGTGGACGCCGCGTCGGGCGAGACCTGGGCGGCCGGGGCCAGCCGGCGCGCGGCGCGTTCGAGGTGGCCGAGCGCGTCCTCGTAGGCGACCCGCCGCGTCGC
This sequence comes from Micromonospora sp. TSRI0369, assembly GCF_001905625.1. Classification (NCBI taxonomy): domain Bacteria; kingdom Bacillati; phylum Actinomycetota; class Actinomycetes; order Micromonosporales; family Micromonosporaceae; genus Micromonospora; species Micromonospora sp. TSRI0369. The sequence goes on along the minus strand of NZ_LIVU01000003.1, from coordinate 261,218 downwards.
GTCGTCGGCGGCGCGCAGCGACCACCGCAGGTGGTCCTCGCCGTGGCCGAGGCCGACCGCCTGACCGTAGTGGCGGGCCAGTTCGGCCGGCGCGACGCCGGCGGTCCGCTCGTACGCGCCCGCCAGCCGGGCGTGCAGCGCGGCGCGACGCGGCGGGACCAGCTCGGCGTAGGTGACCTCGGCGATGAGCGGGTGGCGGAAGGTGACGGCGCCCGGGCCCGCCTCGGTGACCAGGGCGGCCGTGTACGCCGGGGCGAGCGCTTCGGCGAGCGCCGGGGCGGTGGTGTGCAGCGCCGCCGCCATCACCTGCAGATCCAGGTCGTGTCCGGCCACGCTGAGCAGGTCGAGGCAGCGGCGGGCGGGCTCGGGCAGCCCGCCGAGCCGCAGCCGTACCGTGTCGCGGATGCTCGGCGGCAGCTCCGCGTCGGCCGCCGCGCCGGTGCGGGAGCGCAGCAGCTCGGTGAGGAAGAACGGGTTCCCGCCGGTGCGGGTGACGAGCCGGGCCAGCACCGGCTCCGGCGGCGCCGTCCCGGTCCGGTGCCGGACGAGGTCGGCGACCGATGAGGCGTCCAGCCCGGCGAGCCGGAGCTGACCGAAATCCCGCCCGCGGGCCAGCTCGGCGACTGTGGCCACCAGGGCCGGGTCGTGGTCGTACGGCCGGAGGGTGGCGACCACGAGCGCCCGGGACGTGGACAGGCCGGCGGAGAGGAACCGCAGCAACAGCAGCGAGTCCGGGTCGGCGGCGTGCAGGTCGTCCAGCACGACCAGCAGACCGCGCCGCAGGGCCGCCGCGTGCACCAGGTCGGACGCCGCCTCGTACACCTGGAACCGCGCCGTGGGGTCGAGGCCGCCCTCGTCCGCCGGGCCGGGCAGCGACCCGGCGGCGAACCCGCCCAGGCGGCTCGCCGAACCGGTGGCGCCGACGTCCGGCATGGCCGCGAGCGCGCGTACCACCTGGTTCCACAGCCAGAACGGCGGCGCCTGCCCGACGTCCGGACAGCGACCCCAGACGACCGGCACGCCGTCCGTCGTGGCCTGGGCGCCGAGCGCGGCGGCGAGGCTGGTCTTGCCGATGCCCGCCTCCCCCACCAGGGCCACGACCCGCCCGCCGCGCCGGGTGGCCGCGTCGAGCGTCTCCCGCAGCCGCGCCAGCTCGGCGCCACGCCCCACGAGCGGGTCCGCGCGCCGGTCCGGCGACCCGCCGCCCGCGGCCGGGCCCGGTTCGGCACGGGCCGGCCGGGCCCCGGCCGTCCGCACGACCTGCCGGTCGGCCGCCGCCGGCGCTCCGGGCTGCGCCGGTACGGCCCGTTCCAGGATCAGCCGGTGCGCCGCCCGCATCTGTTCACCGGGGTCGAGCCCGTACTCGGCGGCGAGGACCCGGCGTCCCTCGTCGAAGGCCGCGAGCGCCTCGGTCTGCCGGCCGGACCGGTACAGCGCCAGCATCAACTGCGCGCGGGCCCCCTCGCGCAGCGGATTCGCCGACACGAAGCGGCGCAGTTCCGCCAGCAGCGGCGCGTGCCGGCCCGCCGCGACGGCAGCTGTGAACCGGCCCTCCTCGGCGGTGAGCCGCAGCTCGGCCAGCCGCGCCACCTCCGGACGCACCGCGTTCAGCTCGCCGACGCCGGCGAGCGGCTCGCCACGCCACAGCGCCAGCGCCTCGGCGTACGTCCGCTCGGCGGCCGCCGGATTCCCGGCCGCGAGCGTGTCCGCAGCCCGGTCCACCAGGTGTCCGAATCGGATCGCGTCGACTGCCTCGGCCTCCACCCGCAGCTCGTACCCTCGGGGGCGGCTGCGCAGGACGCGTGCCGGCTCGCGGTGGGACCGCTCGGGCTCCACGGCCCGGCGCAGTCCGGCGACGTAGGTGCGCAGCGTCGTGTGGGCGCTGGCCGGCGGCCGCCCGTCCCAGAGCGCCTCGACCAGCCAGTCGGCGGCGACGAAGCGGTTCGGCCGCAGCAGGAACAGGGCCAGCAGGGCCCGCTGCTTCGGCCCGCCGAGCGGCACGCCTCGCCCGTCCCGGTCGATGCCGGGCGGACCTAGCACCCGGAACCGCACGCCTTCACCCTTACGACGACCCCCACCTGTCCGATGCCGAGTATGGCAGCGGGGACGCCACATCGGACATCGGCGAACCGGCTCCGGTCCGGCGCGTTCCGCGTGTCGCGCGGCGAACGTGCTGGTGACGGCCCGACGGCGTGGGAGCGGTACCAGCCGGGGCCACAATTCGGGCCGCCCGGTCGCTACACTCCCCGAAAACGCCCGTAACCCCCCACGGACGGGCGGCGCTGATCCGAATCGAATGGAGACGCCTGTGACCCGCGACAAGGCGGCACCCCCCGGCATCGACCTCAACGTTCCCAGCGTCGCCCGGGTCTACGACTACTTCCTGGGCGGCAAGGACAACTTCGAGGTCGACCGGAAGGTCGCCGAGCACGCGCTGCGGATCACGCCGGACGGGCCGGCCGCCGGCCAGGCGAACCGGGCGTTCCTGCGCCGGGTGATCCGGTTCCTGGTCACCGAGGCGGGCATCGACCAGTTCCTCGACCTCGGCTCAGGGCTGCCCACGCAGGGCAACGTGCACGAGGTCGCCACCGAGCACAACCCGGCGGCCCGGGTGGTCTACGTGGACAACGACCCGATCGTGCTGACCCACGGGCGGGCGCTGCTCGCCGCGGAGGGCACCGCGACGGTGATCCAGGCCGACGTCCGGGCACCGCAGGAGATCCTCAACGACCCGGACGTCCGCCGGTTCCTCGACTTCGACCGGCCGATCGGGTTGCTGCTCTTCGCGATCCTGCACCACCTCGGCGACGACGAGGATCCGCGCGCGGTGGCGGCGGAACTGATCGACGCGATGCCGTCCGGCAGCTACGTGGCGATCTCGCACTTCCGCGATCCCGGCGAGCGCGACCCGGAGGGCTCCCGCAAGGCGCGCGAGGTCGAGCGGGTCTTCAACGAGTCCCTGGGCACCGGCCGCTGGCGTACCGACGAGGAGATCCTCGCCTTCGCCGACGGGCTGACGGTGCTGGAGCCGGGGCTGGTGCCGCTGGCCGAGTGGCGTCCGGATCCGGACGCGCCCGCGCCCCAGCAGACCGACACCTACCACACGTTCGTCGGGCTACTCGCCCGCAAACCGTAGGTCCGTCCCGGTCGCGCTGTCGATCGACACCGTGGCCAGCAGCGCCGGATGGTCGGTCGTCCCGCGCATGTCCACCGGCCGGTGGCAGCAGATGGTGACGTCGCCTGTCGTCACCATCTGCTGCCGGGCGCCGTCGTCGATCCGCCGGTAGCCCGCCGGCACGCACGAGCGCACGTCCGGTGTGCCGCCGACGCGGAGGTTGAGGTCACCGGCGAGCACTGTCGGCGCGTACCCGCCGTCGCGGCGGATCGCCGGCACCACCGCGCCGACCAGTTGCGCGCACTGGGCCAGCGCGACGTCGCCACTGGTGTTCGCCAGATGCGTGGTGCACGCGTGCAGCAGCCCGGCGGCCCGCAGGCAGAGCCAGACCCGCTCCTCGGGGTCGGCGAAATCCTGCGCCGGGTAGGTGCCGCGGTGCACGGAGGGCCGCGCGCCGCGCGCGTCGAGGCGGGTCACCAACCCGATCCCGTACGGCTGGCCGTTGTTGCAGTAGGTGGGGGCGGCGTTGGGGCGGTCACCGGCGGCCTGGAACGCGGACACCACGGTGCCGCCGGGACGGGCGCCCCGCAGCGCGCGCTCCAGCGTGTCCACGTCGTCGCGGCAGACCTCGTTGAGCGTGACCAGGTCGGGCCGCTCGGCGGCGATCACGTCGGCGGCCCGGCGGACGGCCCGGCCGGTGTAGCAGCCGGCCCGGCCGCTGTTGCACAGGTTCATCTGGAGCACCCGCAGCGTCCCCGACCCGGGCTCGCCGAGCGGCGCCGAGCCGGCCGGCAGCCCGGCCACCACGAGCAGGCACACCAGGGCCAGCACCCGGCGGGCACGCCGGGCGGGACGGGTGGCGGGCTGCTGGGACAGCGGGGCTCCGGCGGGTACGGGCGGCGGCGGGGTGCCGGTGATCCTATCCCCGGAACCGCTCCGGCCGCCGCCCGGTCAGGCGCCCAGGCGGGCCTACCTCGGCACGGCCCTGAACCATGCCTCGCGGTCGGCCGGGTCGGGTCCGCGCCGGCGCAACGTCGGAGACTCCTCACCGGTGACCGGCGCGTAGTGATCGAAGGTGGTGGTCAGGACCGCCTCGCCGCCGGTGAGGTCAGGAAGGGCGGCGACGACCTGCGGGACCCGCGCGGACGGCAGGGTGCCGCTCACCTCCAGGTATCCGCCGGCGACGCCGGTGTCGTGGACGACCGCTCCGAGCCGGGCGAGCAGCGCCAGCACCGTCTCCACCGCCTGCTGGGGAAGGTTGACGTCGAACCGCTCGACCGGGTGGCACACCCGGGTGCCGGCCCGGCGCAGCGCCGCGGCGACCACGACCGGGGCGAGGTGGCGGAAGTCCGCCGCCACTGTCGAGATCGACTTGTCGAACTTCTGGTGCGGCCTGCTCTGCCGGGGGAGGTACTGCGAGGCCGTCATGGTGACCACGCAGTCGGTGACCGGCCAGCCGTGCCGGCCCTGCCGCAGCGCGGCCCGCACGCCTTCCTCCGTGGCGGCGACGAACGCCGGCGGCAGCCGACCCCGCTCGACACCGGAGCGGAACTCGATGCCGTGCCCGACCGGGGCGGCCTCGATGCGCAACCCCAGCCCGGCCAGGTACGGGTTGCCGCGCTCCCGCACCCGCTCCTCGGCGGCGCCGGTGCTGGCGACCCGTTCGATGCAGGCGGTCAGCGTGCCGGAGAACCGCACCCGGACGCCGTACCGGTCCTCCATGAGGGCGGCCAGCACCTCCTTCTGGACCTCGCCGTGCAGGCGGATCACCGCCTCCGCCTGCTGCTCGTCGAGGCGCAGGTCCACCAGCGGGTCCTCGTCGGCCAGCTCGGCCAGGCCGGCGAACATCGCCAGGCGCTGCTCCGGTTCGACCGGCTCGACCACCGCCTGCCGGGTGGGCGGCGGGAACCGGTAGCCGTGTCGCCGCGGCGGCTGCCCGATGTGCTGCCCGATCCGCGCCGACACCCCCCGCACCGCGGCGATCTGACCGGCGGACACCGCCGTTCGCACCAGCACACCCTCGGGCTCGATGACGGCGATCTGGGTCACCGTCTGAGGTCGGGCTCCGGCGAGCAGCACCCGGTCCCGTACGCGCAGCCGCCCGGACCACAACCGCAACCAGACCCGCCGGCCGTGGCCGTCCCGGTCGACGGCGAAGACCGTGCCCGCCAGCGGACCGTCCCGCGTGTCGCCGTACGGCAGCAGATCGGCCAGGACGTCGCACAACTGGCGCACCCCGGCTCCGGTGATCGCCGAGCCGCACGCGACCGGGATCAGGTCGCCACGGCGTACCGCGCCGCGGATCGCTCGCCGGACGTCGCGGGCGCGTACCGGCTGATCGGTCAGCCACCGCGCCGCCACCGCGTCGTCGACCTCCGCCACCTCCGCCACCACCGGTTCGGCGTCGAGGCGCACGGCTCGCACCCGGGCCTCGCGTCCGCCCTGGCCGGCGACAGTGGTGAGCAGGACCGGACGCGCCCCGAGCCGCCGGCGTAGCTCGGCCGTCGCCCGACCGACGTCGGCACCGCGGCGGTCGACCTTGTTGAGGAAGAACACCGTCGGTACGCCGATCCGGCGCAGCGCCCGCCAGATGGCGACGGTCTGCGGCTGGACCCCCTCCACGCTCGACACCACGAGTACGGCGGCATCCAGCACGGCCAGCGAACGCTCGACCTCCGCGATGAAGTCGGGGTGGCCGGGGGTGTCCAGCAGGTTGATGCTCAGATCACCGATGGTGATCGACGTGACGGCCGCCCGGATGGTGATGCCACGCCGGCGCTCCAACTCCATCGAGTCGGTCCGTGTCGTGCCGGCGTCGACGCTGCCCGGCTCGGACACGGCGCCCGCCTCGTACAGCAGCCGCTCGGTCAGACTGGTCTTTCCGGCATCAACATGGGCGACGATTCCGAGGTTCAACAACGCCAAGGCAGGACTCCACGGTAGGACGGTCAAGGGTCCGGAGCGTGGAAGCTGCTCGCATTGTCACTCCTCGTCGTGGTCCTGGTGGCGGGGGTTCGCCGCCGGATGCAGTCCCACCTTGCCCGACCGTCGCGACCGCCGCGACCGAATTAGGTTTCGGTGGCGCCGGCTACGGGCGTCTCTGGTCGCAGTTGGCGCTGGTCAGGCGCACCGTGTACGCACGGTCGTCGGACGTGATGCCGGACGGCAGGCCGTCGAAGTGGGTCTCCACCTTCTCCCATCCCCGGCGCTGCTCGTAGTGCAGGTGCGGGGCGCCGGAGTTCCCGGTGCTGCCGACCCGCCCGAGCTGATCGCCGCGGGCCACCCGCTGACCGGACTCGACCAGCGGCGGTTCGAGCAGGTGCAGGTACTGCGTCTCCCACTTCCCGCCATGGTCGATCTTCACCCAGTAGCCGCCGCCCCGCCCCTTCGGCCCGTTCGGGTCCTGCGGGGTACGGCCACCCAGAGAACCGTTGATCCCCGCCACGGTGACGGTCCCGGCGGCGGAGGCCAGCACCGGCCGTCCCCACGCCTCACCTCTGGTCGGGAACAGGTCGATGTCGTAGTCGTCGTGCCCGGGATAGGTCGAGAGACGCCACGTCTCACCGCAGGCCACCGGGAGCTGGAAGGCCGGTCGCGGGCCCGGCGGCCGCAGCAGTGGCACCAATACCACAGCGGCGGCGACCAACGCGGCGAGGACGCCGGCGACCAACGCGACGCGGGCCGGACGGCGGCGCGGCCGACGAAGGGGACGCGTGTCGCGCGGACGCTGGGTGCTCATCGTTTCGAGCATGACACGAGCGCCCGCTGGCCCGGACAGCTTCCCGGGCCAGCGGGCATCCGCGCTGGCGACGTCGAAGATCCACCGGGGATCCCCCGATGGCTCACTCCTCGTCGCCGCCCTCGTCGTCGCCGAAGGAGTCGAACACCTCGTCGGCGACCATCCCGCCGGCGAAGCCGAGCGCGGCGCCGCCGACCACGCCCGCGGCGACGGTCCCCATCCCCGGGCCGCCGTGCCGATCGTGGTGCTCGTCCTTGTGGTGGCCGTACGCGGCGTGCCCGTAGCCCGGCGCGCCGTAGCCGGGCGCGCCGTAGGCGGGCTGCCCGTAGGCGTGGCCGGCGTGCATGCTCTGGTAGCCGTCGAGGGACTGGCGGACCCACGCGTCGACCTGAGCGGCCCAGTCGACCTGGTCGGCGTCGGTGTGCGCGACGTGGTAGCGGCCGAAGGAGTCATGGCCGCCGGAGAACAGGCCGCCGCGCTTGTCGAACTCCAGCACGACGTCGACGCCGTACTCGTTCGCGACGAAGGTCAGCTCGACCTCGTTGACGGCGTGGGCGTACTGCGGGGCGGCGTAGTACTCGACCTCCTGGTAGAACGGCAGGCTCTGGCGCAGGCCCGAGATGTGCCCGCGTTCCAGGTCGGCGCCCTTGAATCCGAATCCGAGCCGGCCGAGGCCCTCCAGGATGCGTTCCTGTACGGGCAGCGGGTGCACGTACACCGGGTCGAGGTCGCCCTTGTCCACGGCGCCGCGGATCGCCACCTCGGTACGCAGGCCCATCGTCATGCCGTGCAGGCGCTGCCCGTACAGGTCGGTCACCGGCGTCTCCCACGGCATCGCCACCTGGAACGGCAGCGACATCTGCTGCCCCTCGGACAGGCGCAGACCACCGGCGACCTGGACCCGGTGGAACTCCACGAGGGCGTCGTACTCCTCCTCGGCGCCCTCCATCTCCACCCGGGTGACCAGCCCGACGGTGATGTGGTCGATCTCCACGTCGTGGCTGCCACCGGTCAGGTTCACCTGCCCGGCCAGCATCAGGCCGGGGCGCGTACTCGGATTGGCCAGGACCGTGTCGACACTCGGGCCGCCCACCCCGAACGCGCCCAGCATCCTCTTGAACACCACGAACATCTCCCTCGACGACCACCGGACGCGCGGCACCCCGAATCCGGTGGGAAGTTCATCTGGATCCCTTGTGCCACAACGAGATCAACGGCGTCCATAATGGATCAAGCCGTGCCGGGAGACTACCAACGCCACCTGAGAAATAGCTGAGCGCGTTCGCGCCGTCACTCTAGGGCATCGCCAGCCCGGCCGTCGACCGGCGTGGGGCGGCGGAACAGCCGCAGCAGGCGGGCCGCAACCTCGCCGTCGCCCCGGACGATGACGTCGGCAGCATGCAATGGCACGCCGCCGAAGATGAGCGAGCGGAAGACCCCGGCACCGGTCTGGATCACCAGCTCGGGGGCGGCGGCGTCGGCGCGCACCACGTCGAACCGTCCGTCCTCGACGGTGACGAGCAGGCTGTCGCCGTCGAGAAGAAGCTGACACCGTACGGCGAAGTCGCCCGCCGCGGCCGGGTCGAAGGTGGTCCTCATGGCGAGGGCCAGCGCGTCCACGCTCAGCTGCGCCGACGAGGTCAGCGGGCTCCGGCTCCCCCACCTGGCCAAGCCCAGCAGGGCGGGTTCGAGGTCCCGCCCCCATTCGGTCAGCTCGTACGCCCGGACGCCCGCCGGCGGGCCGAGACGCCGGCGGCGTACCACTCCCGCCTCCTCCAGCTCGGCGAGCCGGGCGGTGAGCATGCTCTGACTGGCGCCGGGCAGGCCGCGCCGCAGGTCGGTGAAGCGCTTCGGCCCGAGCAGCAACTCGCGGACGATCAGCAACGCCCACCTGTCGCCGACCAGGTTGAGCGCCCGGGCCAGGCCGCAGGGGTCGTCGTATGCGCGCGCCATGCCGATGATGGTATCGCTGCCGCACTTCCTGGTGCTAAATTCGCACCATGACGACGTACACCCTGGTGCCCGGGGCCGGCGGCGACGCCTGGTACTGGCACCGCCTGGTCCCCCTGCTGAAGCAGCGCGGCCACGAGGCGATCGCCGTCGACCTGCCGGCCGCGGACGACAGCGCGGGACTGCCGGAGTACGCGGACACCGTGGTCGACGCCGCCGGTGACCGCGGGGACCTGGTGGTGGTGGCCCAGTCGATGGGCGGCCTGACCGCGCCACTGCTCCGCGGCCGGCTGCCTGTCGCACGGCTGGTCCTGGTCAACGCGATGATCCCGGCGCCCGGTGAGACCGGCGGCGACTGGTGGACCAACACCGGCCAGGACCAGGCCCGCCGTGAGTGTGACCGGCGCGAGGGCCGCTCCCCAGACGGGCCGTTCGACCCGCTCGTGTACTTCTTCCACGACGTGCCGGAGGACATCACCGAGCAGGCCATGGCGGGTGGGTCACCGCAGTCGGGCACGCCGTTCGCGCAGCCATGGCCGCTGGACGCGTGGCCCGACGTGCCGACCGAGGTCCTGTGCGGCAGCGCGGACCGGTTCTTCCCGGCCGAGTTCCAGACCCGGGTGGCCCAGCAGCGGCTCGGCGTCACGCCCGGGCGCCTGCCCGGTGGTCATCTGCTGGCCCTCAGCCGGCCCGAGGCGCTGGCCGCCGCGTTGGACCGCTGAGGCCACCGGTCCCCGCCGTGGCGGGGACCGGCAGACGCCGCACCGGGCATGTCAGGAGCCGGCGACGTCCGTGGTGAACGCGAGCGCGCGGCCGGCCTCGATGTCACCGGCGAGCGCCTCCACACGGGCCTTGGCCAGCGCGTAGGAGTCGGAGCCGAGGACCTGGTGCAGCGGCGCCGCGCCGCCGACGGCGACCTCGATGATGGCGGCGGCGGCCTTCACCGGGTCACCGAGCTGGCTCCCGGGCATCGCCAGGTGCGCCTCGGTCATCTCGCGGATCGCCCCGTAGCCGTCGGCGGTGCTCGCCGGCAGGCCGAGCGAGGACGTGCGCAGGAAATCGGTACGCGTGTAGCCCGGCTCCACGACGTTGACCTTGATACCGAACTCGGCGACCTCGGCCGCGAGAGCGTCCGACAGGCCCTCCAGCGCGTACTTCGCCGAGCAGTACAGGCCCCAGCCCGGGAAAGCGGTGAGGCCCAGGATCGAGGAGACGTTGACGATGTGGCCGCTACGCGCGGCGCGCATAGCGGGAATGGCCGCGCGGAGCACGTTCCAGACGCCGAAGACCTGCACCTCGAACATCTTCCGCACCTCGGCGTCGCCGGCTTCCTCGACCGCGCCGAGGAAGCCGTAGCCGGCGTTGTTCACCACGACGTCGACGGCGCCGAAACGGTCGGTGGTGGCGCGGACCGCCGACGCCACCGCCGCCTCGTCGGTCAGGTCGAGTTCGAGGGGAAGCAGCCGCTCCCGGTCGACCGGACCGAGGGCCGCGCCGAGCCGCTCGGCCGAGCGGGTCGTCGCCGCGACGTTGTCGCCCCGGTCCAGCAGCTGCCGGACCAGTTCGAGGCCGATGCCGCGGGACGTGCCGGTGACGAACCAGGTGGCCGGACGGGTGGTCGGGAAGGACATGAGAGCTCCTGAGTCTCGGTGCCGTGGCGTCCCGGCTGGGACACATCCCATGCTGCGGACGAGAAAGGGCCGAGAACACGGCGAGGCAGGCCCAGCGCTGCCTGGGAACGACACACCCACCCGGACGGTGTCGCCGGACGCCACTCGCGGCCGATCATTGGGTCATGGCGGGACACTCAGACCTCGGCCGGTTCCTTCGCCGGTGCCGGGCCGCCCTGGCGCCGGAGGACGTGGGCATCGCCCCCGCGACGCACGGGCGCCGGGTCCGCGGGCTGCGCCGGGAAGAGGTGGCGTTGCTCGCCGGGGTGAGCGTCGACTACTACACCCGGCTCGAACAGGGCCGGCACACCAGCCCGTCCGCAGCGGTCGTCGAGGCCCTCGCGCGGGTCTTCCAGCTCGACGCCGCCGCCAGAGCCCACCTCGCCGACCTGGCGCGGCCCGTCCGGCGCGGCAACCAGGAGACGCCCGCCCAACGGGTACGTCCGGCGATGCACCAGCTGATCGCCTCCATGACCGAGCACCCGGCGCTCGTCCTCGGACGCCGCACCGACGTGCTCGCGTCGAACGCCCTCGCCCGTGCGCTGCTCACCGACTGGACACTGCTGCCGCCACGGCAGCGCAACTACATCCGGTGGATCTTCCTGGACCCGGGCGCCCGCGACGCCTTCCTGGACTGGCCCACTGTGGCCGCCGAGGTGGTCGGCACCCTGCGTCTGTACGCCGGCCGCAATCCCGACGATCCACAGCTCAGCCGGCTCGTCGGCGAACTGACCATCAGGAGCCCGGAGTTCCGTACCTGGTGGAACGGGCACTACGTGCACGAGCGCACGTACGGCACCAAGCGGATGCGCCACCCGGAGGTCGGGCCGATCACCCTTCGCTACGAGGCCCTCGCGATGCCCGGCGACCCGGACCAGACGCTGTTCATCTACACCACCGATCCCGGCAGCCCGTCGCACGACAACCTGCGCCTGCTGGGGTCGCTGGTGGCCCGGTCCGGGTCGACGCCGGGCACCACCTCGTCCACCCGGACGCCGCGCGGCTGAGCCGGCCCGAGAGCGAACCCGGGCCGGCCCACCTTCCAGCAGCGCGCGGTCAGACGCTGATCCGTCCGGCCCCGGCGCCCGCCGTCACGACGGCCTTCACGTCGCAGGCGGCGTCCTGCGTGTACGGGTACGGGATGCCGGCGACGCTGCCACCGGCCTGCCCGGCCCCCGAGTTGACGAAGCAGTTGTTGCGGGCGACCAGGGAACCGGGACCGGACGAGCCCTCGCCCCGGTGGTAGGGGTCGGCCGTGTTCTCGAAGTAGTTGCCCTCCACGAGCACCCCGGCGTTCATCGTCGACGCCACGCCGTAGCCGCCGACGTTGCTGTAGAGGTTGTTGTAGACGTGGACCGGGTTGCCGAAGCGCACCCGCGGGTGGCGCTGGTTGGAGCCGTCGAACCAGTTGTGGTGGTAGGTGACCCGCAGGTGGCCGACGTCCTGGCTGCCGTTGTCGTCGCTGTGGCCCAGCAGCATCGACTTGTCGTGACCGTAGACGCGGTTCCAGGACACGGTGACGAAGTCGGAGCCGCGCTTGATGTCGACAGCGCCGTCGTACCCGTTGGTGAAGCTGTTGTGGTCGATCCAGATGTTGGTGGCCGACTGCTCGACGTTTATGGCGTCATCGCTCCAGTTGCGGAAGTTCAGGTTGCGGACGATGACGTTGCGGTCGCCGCTGACTGTGAATCCGCAGCCGGAGATCGTCGCGCCGGCGTTGCCGAGGATCGTCTTGTTGGAGCGGACCCGCAGCATGCCGGAGCAGGAGATCGTGCCGGACACCCGGATCACCGCGGCGCTGGACGACCCGAGCGCACTGGACAGGGCGGACGCGCTGGTCACCGTGGTGACGGCGGCGTTGCCGCCGCCGGTGGTGCCACCGTTCTGGGTGGCCCAGCCGACCAGCCCGGTCTGGGGCGTCCCAGGGCTGCCGCCCCCGATCGGCACGAGTTGCCACTGCTGGTTGGCGCCGTTGAGGTCGGCGTACTGGGAGATCCGGCCGCCGTCGGCGGTGGACCACTCCCAGACCTCGAGCGCCTTGTTGGAGTGCCTGTTGATCAGGCGGACGTAGCCGCTGTCCGAGTCGAGGACCCGGAACTGCTGGTTGGTCGCGTTGAGGTCGGGCCACTGCCGGTACTCCGCGCCGTCGGCGGTGTTCCATTCCCACAGGTCGACGACCTTGCCGCTGTTGCGGTTCTGCAGGCGGTAGTAGCCGCTGCCGGAACTGACGAAGCGGAACTGCTGCCACGCGCCGTCGTTGCGGGACCACTGCTGGATCACCGCGCCGTCGGCCGTCGAGGTGTCCCGGACGTCGAGGACCTTGCCGCTGTTGCGGTTGACCAGCACGTAGTACGCGCCTGTGTCGATGGTGGCCGCCTCGGCCGAGGGCGACGCGACGACCGCGCCGACGGTGCCGACGACGAGGGCGCCGGCGGCGGCGACCAGGGACCGCCAGCGGTGCCGCCGGCGCCTTTCGGTGGTGGTGAGAGCCGTTGTCACGGGAACTCCTCCGGTGGACGGTGGTGGTGGGTGGGTGGTGCGGGGGTACGCCTGCGGCGCTCAACACCAGGTCAGCGTCGAGTTGACCCGCGTGACGTTGCTGATCGTGTTGTTCGCTCCGCCGCAGGGACTCTGGGTGATGTTCGTGTTGGTGACAGTGAGGTTCTGGAAGCGGATGCCGGAGGAGATCGGGAACTCGGTCCGGGACGCGATGCGGACCTCGCCGCCGCCGGTCACCGTGCCGGACACCCCGGCGATCGTGACGTTGTAGCAGTTCTCCACGAGGATCGAGTTGTTGCCGGTGTTGGAGATCGTCACGCGGTCGATGACCGCGCCGCCGGACTCCGACACGCAGAAGATCCCCCGGCCGCCACCGGACGCGATGACGGTGCCGACCCGGATGTTCGTCGGGTACGAGTTGCCCACCCGGCCGTTGCGGTTGGCCATCCGGAACGCCGCGTAGCCGGTTCCGGTGCCGGCGCCCTGCGCGTCGACGGTGCCGACGGTGGCGTTGATCGTGTCGTTGAGCAGCAGACCGGAGTATCCGGTGTTGCGCGCGGTGACGGTGCCGATCGTCAGGCCGTCGACGCCGTACGTCTCGACGCCGTGCGCGCCGGTCCCTGACACGTACACGGTGTCGATGCGCACGTTGCGCACCTTGACCGCCCGGTCGCCGCCGTGGTTGTCGATCCGCACCCCCAAGCCGCCGGACAGCCGCATGTCGATCTGGCCGAGCGTCAGGTTGTTCACGTTGCGCATGAAGATCCCGTACAGCGGAGCACCGGTGAGCGTCAGGTTCTGCACCTCGACGTCGGTGGTGCCGCGGGAGTAGACGGGCGCGTAGTCGCCCGATCCCGAGCCGGTCACGTTGATCGTGCCGCAGACCGCCAGCGTCGTGTACGACGGCAGCGACAACCGCGAGCCCGCGCTCATCGAGCCGGAGCCGCGCACCACCACCCGCTGCTTCGCGGTCCGTCCCGCCGACAGCGAGTTCACCGCTGCCTGCATAGCGGCGAGCATGTCCGAGCCGGTGTACACGGTCGACGATCCGTTGCGGGCCGTCCAGGTGCCGCCGTTCAGCACCGCCTCGGCCTGGTACGAGCCGCTGCCGCACCCGGTGCTCGGCGGCGGCGTGGTGGGTGTGCCGGTACCCATCGGGACCAGCTGCCACTGCTGGTTGGCGCCGTTGAGATCGGTGTACTGGCTGATCCGGGCGCCGTCGGCGGTCGACCGCTCCCAGACCTCCAGGGCCTTGCTGGAGTGCCTGTTGATCAGGCGGATGTAGCCGTTGTCCGAGTCGAGGACCTGGAACTGCTGGTTGGTGCCGTTGAGGTCGGGCCACTGCCGGTACTCCGCGCCGTCGGCGACGTTCCACTCCCACAGGTCGATCACCTTGCCGCTGTGGCGGGCCCGCAGGCGGTAGTAGCCGCTGCCGGAGGAGACGAACTGGAACTGCTGCCACGCGCCGTCGTTGCGGGACCACTGCTGGATCACCGCGCCGTCGGCGGTCGAGGTGTCCCGGACGTCGAGGACCTTGCCGCTGTTGCGGTTGACCAGCACGTACCAGGCGCTGGTGTCGATGGTGGCGGCCTGCGCCGGCGGCGCGGCCACCACGGCGACGCCGACCGCGCCGGCCAGCGCCGCCACCAGGGCCAGCACCAGGCCGGCACGGCGGCGTGGGGCGCCGGGCGGCGACGTCACTGCGGGGTTGAGCATCGTGGACCTCCAAAAGGGGTACGCCGAATGCGGCGTGACGGTTTCTCCGGGCGCCTACTCCAGGTGGAAGGTGGCCGCGGCCCGGTCGGCGCTGGTGTTCACCGCTTCGAGCTGGAGTAGTCCGTCGCGGTGGCGGACGTACCGGCCGCTGTAGTTCTGCGATTCGAGCGAGAGCGCCTCGGCCGCGGCCAGGCCGGGGCGGCGCTGGAAGCTCGCGTCGTTGTCGAACAGGGCCGAGCCGTCGTCGCGTTCGACGTAGAGGGCGAAGGCCCGGTGGCGCAGGAAGTAGCCGGGGAAGTTCGTCGACTCCAGGGACACCGATCCGCCGCCGGCGAGGCCGGGGACGATGCGGAACTGCGAGTCGGCCAGGTTCGTCACGTTCGGCTCGACCCGGGCCCGGTAGTCGTAGTGCCGGACGTAGCTCGTGGTCAGGTCGTGTGACCGCAGCCGAATGGGGGTAGCCCCGTCGGGTACGGGGATGCCGAAGTTCGGGGTGCCGTCGGCGTTCCAGTAGAGCTTCTGGATCCGGGTCCGCCGGTTCGGGTCGTTGAGCGGGTCGCCGCTGATGTCCCGGTAGTTGCGGTCGTGGTAGACCAGGATGTCGCTCTGCCCGTCCTCGGAGACGGTGAAGGAGTTGTGCCCGGGGCCGTACTGGCCGGTGGCGGCGCTGCTGGCGAACACCGGGTTCGGGCTCTTGGCCCAGGCGGCGGCGTCGAGCAGGTTCGCGCCGGCGGACGCGGTCAGCATGCCGAGGCAGTAGTTGGCGTCGGTGGCGCTCGCCGAGTAGGTGAGGAAGACCCGGCCGTTGCGCTGGATCACCGTCGGACCCTCTGCGACCCGGTAACCACGGGTCTCCCAGTCGTACGTCGGGACCACCAGCCGGGTCACCGTGCCGGTGATCTGCCACGGGTTGGCGCCCATGCGGGCGAGGTAGACGTTGGAGTTGGTGGAGATGCCGGGTTCCTGCTGGGCCCAGGTCAGGTACCGCACCCCGTTCACCACGAACGTCGAGGCGTCCAGGCTGAACGTGTCCCACGGCGTGGTGATCCGGCCGCGTTCGGTCCACGAGCCGGACAGCGGGTTCGCGCTCGCGTTCTCCAGCACGTACATCCGGATCCGCCACACGTCGTCGGTGCGTCCGGCGGCGAAGTAGACGTACCACTTGCCGTTTATGAAGTGGATCTCCGGCGCCCAGATGTGGGCGCCCATCTCCCCGCTGGTGTGCCGGCGCCAGATCGTCGTCTCCGCGGCGCCGGCCAGCCCTTGCAGGGTGGTGGCCCGCCGGAGCACGATCCGGTCGTACTCCGGGACCGTCGCGGTCATGTAGTAGTAGCCGTCGGTGTGCTTGACGATGTGCGGATCGGCCCGCTGGTTCACCAGCGGGTTGGTGTGGTTCACGGCCGGCGCGGCCTGCACGGGCCCGGTCACCGGCAGACCGGCGGTCACGGCGAGCGCCGCGAGTGCCGCGGCCAGCATCGGCCGCAGGCGCCGGCGGGCGGGGGCGTCGGCGGGCGCCGCGCCGGCCCCTCGGCGGCGGGCCGTGCGGAGCAGGTGTCGAAGCGGCATGTGCCCTCCCAGGTGGGCCAGGTCGTCGGGGGTGGTCCGGGTCCCGGGTCAGTAGACGTAGGGCCAGGCGGCGGCGTCGTAGCCGATGCGGTTGACGCCGAGCAGCGACGCGCCGTTGTCGGCGTAGTAGTGGTAGAAAAGGACGTCGCCGTCGGTGTCGGCGAGGACCGCCTGGTGGCCGGGCCCGTGCACGCTGCCGTGCGAGGCGAGGATCTGGGTGCCGCCCCCGGCGAGCATGTCCCGGCCGTCGCGGTCCACGAACGGCCCGGTCGGGCTCGCCGAACGGCCGACCATGATCCGGTACGTGCTGGCGGCGCCCTGGCAGCATCTGTCGAACGAGACGTACAGGTAGTACCAGGCGCCGCGCTTGACCAGGACTGGTGCCTCGATGCCGGGGCCGTAGTTCGCGAGCCCGTGCATGGCGGTGCCGAGCCTGCGCCCGGTCGCCGGGTCGATCGGGATCATCCTGATGCCGGACCAGAACGAGCCGAAGGTGAGCCACCAGCGGCCCTGGTCGTCGACGGTGAGGTTCGGGTCGATGGCGTTGAAGTCGTCGGTGGTCCTCGACTCGACGACCAGCCCCTCGTTGGTCCAGCTCCCGGCGGCTCCGGTGGCGCTGGTGGCCAGGAAGATCGCCGAGCGGTTGGAGCCGAAGGTCGAGGCCGAGTAGTACAGGTGATAGCGCCCGTTGCGATACGACAGGTCCGGCGCCCAGAGGTTGCGCGAGCCGCCGGTGTACGTGGTGGTCCACGGCGCGCCACCGGGGAAGACGGTGCCCGCGTTGCGGTAGGCCACCCGGTCGGTGGAGGTCTTCAACGCGATGTCGTCACCGGTGTGCGCGACGAGGTAGGTGCCGTCGGGTCGTCTGACCACTGTCGGGTCGTGCACGCCGATGTCGCCGGTGACCCGGCCGGGCTGCGGATAGGCCGGCGCCGGAGTGGTCGGCGCCGGGCTGGTCGGTGTCCCGCCGCCCAGTCGGATCAGCTGCCACTGCTGGTTGGCGCCGTCCAGGTCGGAGTAACCGGCGAGCCGGCCACCGTCGGCGGTGGACCAGCCCCACACGTCGATCACCTTGCCCCACTGCCGGTTCACGAACCGCACGAACCCGCCGGCGGAGTCCTGGAGCCGGAACTGCTGGGTGGCCGAGGACCGGTCGGTGGACTGCACCAACTGGGTGCCGTCGCCGCCGCTCGGCAACTCCAGCACCTTGCCGCTGTGCCGGGAGCGCACCTTGTAGAACCCGCCACCGGCGTCCACGAACTGCCACTGCTGCACCGCGAGGTCATTGCGCGTCCACTGGTTCACCGGCGCGTTCTCCGCCGTCGACCAGTCGTACAGGTCCATCGCCTTGCCACTGTGCCGGTTCACGAACACGTACGACGCGGTCGTGTCCACCGTCGCCGCCGACGCGGGCGGCACCCCGGCCAGCACGCCCGCGCCGAGGGCCAGGGCGGCCGAAACCGCCACCGCAACCGTCCGTGTCGTCTGAGCGGTCCCTGCCACCGAAACCTCCTGCGCTTGGTCGCCTCCGCTCTCGAGATCACGAACACGGGGCGAACGATCATGGCAGCGGCGTTACGTCCGGGATACCAATCATGTTTTCGATAACATAGACGACTGTCAAGGTGATGGCAGGCTCGAAGCTTTCGGAAGGCTTGCTTACGGTCGGATCGCCGCACACGTCGAAAAACCGCAGCGGCGGTGGTTAGCGCTAACAGTCCCGGCGGATCGGCCCTGGCGACACCGGGCCTCCGTCGGTCACCGCGGCTCGGCCGGGCCCGGGTCGCTCGCGTCCACGAGGGAGACGGGAGTGCCCATCTCCAGAGTGCGGGAGACGGTGCAGAGCCGGTCGTGTGACTGCCGCAGAGATCGCGGCAGGGCGTCGCGGGCCCGGTCACCGTCCGCGCCGGCCGGAAACGCCACAGCGAAGGTGACGGTGAGGTTCCGCATCCGGTTTCCGGCTTCCGGATCACGGATCTTGTCACCGCTCACCGTGACGGCGAACCGGGTCGGTTCGGCGCGCCGGCTGGTCACCAGGTCGACATCGACGGCTGTGCAGCCGCCGAGCGCCGCCAGCAGCAGTTCCACGGGCGTGAAGGTCGCGTCCTCCCCCGTACCCATCGACATCTCGCCGCCACGGGCGTTGCGCGCCACGTATCTGCCCACGCTGGTGCGCTCGATCTCCACCGATCGGAACGTGTCCTCACTCATGCGACGAACCTACCGAAATCGCTCCGCAAACGTGCGGTATGGGCCGGGTCGCGCAACCCGTCCCGCACAGGGCATAGTGGCCCGCGGCTTCATCGACCGATGGTGCCCGCTCTCGGCGAAGGTGGTGGGAAGTGACGACGCGCTCCCGTGTCCGATGGGCCCGCGCGGCCGTACTGGCCACGCTGGCCGGAGGAACGTTCGCGGTCGCGGCGGCACCGGCCACGGCCGCGCCGGAGACGGTGAGCATCCTGAGCGTTTCGGCGGAGAACGTGAAACCCCGCGAGACGGTACGCGTGCGGTTCCGCGTCACCAACACCGGACGCCGGGCCGAGACGGCGATCGTGGTGGTGGGCGGCGGCCTGCGGTGCGCCACCGGCTGCCGGGCGGAGCCGGATCTCGGTCCCGGCCAGAGCCGGACCTTCGACGCGACACTCGTCGCCCCGGATGCACGCCCGGGTGAGACCACCGGCCTCAACATCTCGATCGGCGTGCGGCTCGCCGGGCAGAACAGCTACGCCTACAAGATGGTCCACGTCCACGGACCGGGTGCCTCGCCCACCGGCGGGGCCGAACCGGCGGCCGGGGTGAGTGGGGTCTCCGGCCGGGTCCTCGACGCCGACGGAAAGGCGATCGGCGGCGCGGACCTGACCATCCGGGACAGCGCCGGTCACGAGTACCGGACGACCAGCAACCGCAGCGGCCAGTTCTCGATCACCTCCAAGGCCGGCCGGACGATCGCCGAAGGATCCATCACGGTCCGCGCGTCCATGGACGGCTACCGTGCCGCCCGCGCGACCGTCAGGGGCAGGGCCGGTGACGTCGCCACCGTACGGCTGACCCTTGCCGCGGTGGCCACGACGTCGCCGACGCCCGCCGCGGAGGCGAGCCCTCTCGCCGCGGCGGCCGACGACGACACGCCCGCGGCCGCGCCGCCGGCGCTCAAGGCGGCCGGCGAGGAGGGCGGCAGTACGTCGATGTTCCTCCTGGGTGGCCTGCTGGTCGCCGCGGGCCTGGGCGCGCTCGCACTGGTGCTGGTGCGCCGGAGGAACGCACCTAGCGCGGTGGCGGAGGCGGTGGCTCCCCCGGCGACCTGGCTGCCGGCCGGCGGGAACCTGGCCGACGCGCCGACCGCGATCCTGCACCTCGGGCCGGCCGGCGGCGGGCCCGGCGGGCCGGAGAACGCGCTCCACGATCCGGCGCTCACGTACCGGCGCCGAACTGCCACACCCGGAGGTTCCTGATCCGGGCGGCCCTGCCCGTGGCGCTCGGCGATCGCCCCGTCGGAAGACGTACGGTGAATCGGGCTCCCCGGCCCGGATGGCCCTCGGCCTCGATGGTGCCGTGGTGGCTGGTGACGACCTCCTGGAGCAGGGCCAGCCCCAGGCCGAAACGGCGGTCGCCGGCGCCCGCGCCCCGGTGGAACCGGTCGAAGATGCGCCGGGCGTCCGCCTGGTCGAAGCCCTTCCCGGTGTCGGCGATCACGAACTCTGCGACGTCGTCCACGGCCCGCAGCGTCACGGTGATCCGGCCTCCCGCGGGGGTGTGGGCAAGCGCGTTCGCCAGCAGTTCGCCCACGACCCGGCGCAGGGCCGACTCGACACCCGGCACCGGCAGCGGGTCGCCCGGGACGTCCAGGACGAGCGTGACCTGACGCTCGGCTGCCCGGTCGCCCTCGGCTGCGGCTGTCGTACCGATCAGCGTGGTGAGGTCGACCGGCGGATCCGGCTCCCGGTCGGCGGGCGCGGCGGCGAGCCGGGCGGAGAGCAGCAGGTCGTCGACGATCTCGCCGAGCCGGCGGGTGGTGCCGATCAGCCGATCCAGGTCGTCCAGGTTCGTGGCGGCGCCGTCGTTGCGCGCCCGGCGCGCGATCAACTGGGCCCGGGTGTGCACCTGGGCGATCGGCGTGCGCAGTTCGTGGCTGGCGTCCGCGACGAAGCGGCGCTGCCGGGTCAGGGCCTCCGCGAGTGGTGCGACGGCTCGACGGCCGACGACCATGCCGGTCAGCACGGCGGCGAGCAGCCCGACCACCGCCGCGAGGCTGAACGCGAGCAGGAGGTGCCGGCGGTCGGACAGCTGGAAACGGGCGTCGAACACCGCCTGGACCACACCGTCGCCGCGGGCCTCGGTGCGTACGTGGTAGGTCGTGCCGTTACGCGTGACAGTGGTGATCTCGGTGGCCCCGGTGGCCGCCACTGTGGCCAGCACGTCGTGCAACGGGAAGCCCGGTGGTGGCGGGTTCGCGCCGGTGTGCACGGTGGTGCCCTCGTACTCGAAGATCCAGCTACAGGCGGGCGGGCCGGCGATGGTGCCGTGTTCGGTGCCCCACGCCAGCTCACGCTGGATCTGCGCGTCCTGGCCCCGGACCAGCACCGCGTAGGAGATGCCGCCCGCCAGCAACAGCAGGGCACCGATGGTGAGGCCGACGAACAGGCCGATCCGGAGTCGGGTCCGCCGCACGATCGCCTGCTCGACCGCCTCCATCAGAGCGTTCCGAGGCGGTAGCCGAGGCCGTGCACGGTGCGTACCGCCGCGCGGCCGAGTTTGCGCCGGAGGTAGTAGACGTAGGTGTCCACTATCGACGCCCCCGCCGCCTCCTCGAAGACCTTGCGGCGCAGCACGGCTCGTGGATGCACGGCGTTCGGCCGGGCCGCCAGCACGCGCAGCAGCTCGAACTCGCGGGTGGACAGCGCCACCCGGGTGCCGTCGGCCAGCACCGCCTCGCGCGGTCCCAGGTCGAGCCGGCCGGCGCCGATGCGCAGCACGTCGGTCGGCTCGGGCCTGCGCCGGCACAGCGCCCGGACCCGGGCGCTCAGTTCGTCGAGGTCGAACGGTTTGATCAGGTAGTCGTCGGCGCCCGCGTCCAGCCCGGCGATCCGGTCGTCGACGGTGCCGAGCGCGGTGAGCATCAGGGTCCGGGCCGGGACCGCCCGGGCGCGTAGCCGGGTGACCAGGTCGAGGCCGTCGAGCGCCGGCAGCATCCGGTCGATGACCATCACGTCGTAGGTGCGGGTCAGCCCGAGATGCAGCCCGCGCTGGCCGTCGAAGGCCCGGTCGACCAGGTAACCTTCGTGGCCGAGCGTCTCGGTGAGCATCTCGGTCAGATCCGCGTCGTCCTCGACCAGCAGCAGCCGGTTCGATGTTCCGCCCCGCATGTGTTAACGATCCCATAGATGACTGCCGATGGAAGCATCAGTATTTGCCTCTTCAACTATCTGAAACCGCCAGCGCGGGCTCGCGTACGGCGTCGGGCTGCCGGGCCTCCCGGCGCTCGATCCAGCTCAGCGTCGGCGTCGTCATCAGCGTGGTGACCAAGGCGACCAGCACCAGCACTGTGAACAGGGCGGGGTTCACGATGCCCGCCTCCAGCCCGACGTTCAGCGCGATGAGCTGCATCAGGCCACGGGCGTTCATCAGCGCGCCGACCCGCAACGCGACGCTCGACGGCTCACCCCGCATTCGGGCCGCCGCCCAGCAGGCGCCGAACTTGCCGACGATCGCCGCCGTCACGCAGGCCAGCGCGAACAACAGCACCGGCGGGGAGGCGAGCAGGCCGAACTCCGTACGCAGGCCCGAGTAGGTGAAGAACAGCGGCAGGAAGAGCGTCGCGGCGACCGGTGTGAGCGTGTCCACCACCTTGTCGGTGTTGTCGGTGCGGGGCATCACCACGCCGACCGCGAACGCGCCGAAGACCGCGTACAGCCCGATCTCGTCGGTGTACCAGGCGACCAGGAACAGCAGCGCGACGGTGCCGAGCAGCCGGGCGCGGTCGTTGAGGGCCCGGTGGGTCATCAGCGTGGCGGTGACCGTACGCCCGCCGTACCAGAGCACCAGCCCGAACAGGACCGCTCCGCCGGCGGTGACGATCGCGGGTCCGGCCCGGCCGGACGCGACCGCCAGCACGGCGGCCAGCATGATCCAGGCGACCACGTCGTCGATCGCGCCGCTGGCCAGGGAGAGCGTGCCGTGCCGGGTGCCGGCGTGCCCTTTCTCGGTGATGATCCGGGCCAGCATCGGGAACGCGGTGATGGCCAGGGCGACGCCGACGAACGCGGCCGAGACCCCGAGTGACGTCCCGTCGGCCTGGATCGGCACGACGCCCGCCGTCACCAGCACCAGCAGCACCCCCAGCAGGAGCGGCGCGGTGACCCCGGCCAGTGAGATCACGCCGGCGGTGCCGGCCAGCCCGGTGACCCGGTGGGCGCTGAACGCGTACCCGGCCTGGAACATGAACAGCACCAGGCCGACCTGACCCACTACATAGAGGATCGGGAGCAGGGGGGCCGGGAACAGGGCGTCCTGCACGTCCGGCAGGAGGAGCCCGAGCAGCGACGGGCCGAGCAGTACGCCGGCGAGCATCTCGCTGACCACGGCGGGCTGACCCGCCTTGCCGAGCAGCCACGCGACCCCTTTGCAGAAGATCAGGATCACGGTGACCGCGATGAAGAACCGTGGCGCCAGCTCCGTTGGTGTCATCGGACAGCCCTCTCGAAGTAGTCGGTGCACAAGCGCTGCCGGCGGGCGTCGACCACCATCCAGGTGCCGAACACCAGTTGCCGGATGCTGCGGCCCACGTCGGCCCACCGGTCCCGCGACCGCATCGCGGCGAGCCGCAGCCGTCCCGGACCGGTGAGCCCGACCGGTGTCAGGTACGCGGGGCCCCGGCTGGGCAGCGACCGGGTGTGTGAGGCGGACGAGATCAGGACGTACCGGCGCAGCACCTCGCGGGTCGCGGCGCGCATCATCACCGGCGCGACGCCGCGGGCCGGGCAGGCGCGGTTCGCGGTGACCCCGTACGGGATGAAGTGCGCGTCGCCGCGCTTGAGCGTCAGCCACCGGTCCGGGTCGAACCGGTCGTCGCCGGCGGCCCCGCCGCGGTGGAACGCCAGGTAGTTGAAGAGCAGCACCGTTCCGGCGGGCAGTGCCGCCCCGGTGGGCAGCGTGATCGGCGCGGACGTGATCCGGTGCGCGACGCCGAAGAGCGGGTGCACGCGCAGCGTCTCGTCGATCACCCGGTCCAGCGCGTCGTCACCGTCGAGTCCCCGCTGCACATCGGGGTGCGTGGCGAGGGCGAGCAGCACGTGCGCCATCGCCTCGGACATCTGCACGACAGCGGTGTTGAAGAACGCGCCCTGGAGGTACCAGGCCGTTTCCTGGGCGGTGAACGGCGGCGGCAGCGTCACCGGGCAGGTCCCCGCCTCGATCCGGTCGCGCAGATACCCGGTCAGCCGTTCGCGCCGCCGCATGTGCCGGAGTCCGGTGCACTTCAGCCCGCTGACCACGTCGTCGGCGTTGGCGACGATCAGCGCCCGCGCCTCCGGTGGGCACGCCTCGCCGAAGACGAGTTCGTAGTAGACCTCGGCCCAGACCGGCATCATCAGGTCGCGCAGCCGGACGTGGCTGGTCCGGTCGGCCGGCAACCGGTCGAGGACGCGCCGGGTGGCCGCGGTGGCGAGGTCGTCGCAGCGCTGGCGGCGTACCGCGAGCACCCGCCGGGTCGTGGCGGCCACCCTCCGGTAGCGCTCCCCCGGTTCCAGGTGTTCCTGGTGCATCTGCGGTCCGGGCGCCAGCCAGTACCAGAACAGGTCCGACAGCCCGGCCCCGCGGCTGCGTCCGTCCGCCGCCGGATCGGAGTACACCCGCTCGAAGTGCTCCATGCCGACGGTGGGGCCCGGCACCGGAACGCCTTCGACGCCGTTGACCCGGACGAACACCCACTCCCGCAGCCGGACCACGGTGCGGGGCAGCCAGTACGGCACGGTCCAGGCGATCCCCGCCAGGACCGGCAGGACGATCAGGGCGCTCATCCGCACGCCACCGTGGCGACCAGGTCGCCGCGCAGGTCGGCCGGCTCGGCGACGCCGGCCAGCGTCAGCGTCCGGTCGAGGTCGGCGTGGAGCAGGTCGAGGACGTGGCGTACCCCGGCGGCGCCGCCGACCGCGAGCCCCCAGAGCACCGGGCGGCCGACCAGCACCGCGCTCGCGCCGAGCGCCAGCGCCACCAGGACGTCGGCGCCCCGCCGGACGCCGCCGTCGAGCAGCACCGGCACCCGCCCGCCGACGGCCTCGACCACGGCGGGCAGCGCGTCCAGGGTGGCCAGCGCCCCGTCGAGTTGCCGGCCACCGTGGTTGGAGACCAGCAGACCGTCGAGACCGTACGAGACGGCCAGCGCCGCGTCGGCGGGATGCAGCACCCCCTTCAGCAAGATCGGCAGCGTGGTGACCTCGCGCAGCCAGGCGATCCGGTCCCAGTCCAGCCCGGCGTCCATCTGGATGTCGCGTACCCGGCCGGTCGCGTCGCGCATGTTCTCGCAGCTCATTCCGGGCGGCAGGTCGGCGAAGCCGTGCCGAAGATCGCGTTCCCGCCGGCCGAACACGGGCGAGTCGACTGTGACGACCAGGGCGGTGCACCCGGCCGTCTCCGCCCGCCGTACCACTGACGCGGTGAAGTCGAGGTCCGGCTGCGGGTACAGCTGGAACCAGAGCGGCCCGCCGGCCGCCGCGATCTCCTCGACCGGCCGGGTGGCCGCCATGCTGACCACCATGATCGTGCCCGCCTCGGCGGCGGCGCGCGCGGTTGCCACCTCGCCCTCGGGGTGGGCCAGCCGGTGGAACGCGGTCGGCGCGATCAGCACCGGCATCGAGATCCGGCTGCCGAACAGGGAGATCCGCAGGTCGCGCCGGCGCACGCCACGCAGGACGCGGGGCACCAGCCAGCGCCGGGTGAAGGCCGCCTCGTTGGCGCGCACCGTACGTTCCTCGCCGGCACCGCCGGAGAAGAAGTCCCAGTGCACCGGGTCCAGGCGGCCCCGCGCGTCGGCGGCCAGGTCGGCCAGGTTCAGCGCCGGGCCGTCCAGCGCCGCGTCGAACGGACGCATCTCAACTGCTCAGGCAGCCGTCGAGGAACGCGACGAGCGGCGCGACGTGGGTCTCCGGCCGGTCCCACCGGTTCTCCAGGTTCTCCGCCAGGTGGTGGGTGGCGACGACCCGGCCCGCCCGGTGGTGGCGGACGACCGGATGCAGGTAGGCGGCGTCGTGGGCCTGGCCGGGGACGTCCTGGGCGACCCGGTGGACGGTGACGTCGAACGGGTCCACCTGGTCGTGCTCGGGGCCGTACTCCAGGGTGACCACGAAGGCGTGCTCGTAGTCGTGGTCGGGGGTGCGCAGGCCGGTGCCGGTGAAGTACTCGACGGGCACCTCCTCGTGGTAGCGCGCGTCGGATCCGGCGACGGTGACCACGTCGGCGAGGAAGCCGAACTGCTGCCACAGCGCGGAGGTGCGGTTGACCCGCGCGACGACGGCGTCGGCGATCAGCTCCGCGGTGGCGTCCAGCTTCTCCGCCGGCCACGGCGTGTCCCCGTACCGTCGTTCCAGGATCCGGTGCAGCGCCCGGACGGCGTACCGGAAACCGTGGATGAAGCCGCTCGTCGAGCGTTTGAAGTCCCGTTCCTGGCTGATCGTGCCGGCGAAGTAGAGGCCGGGCACGTTCACCGACTCCCACTCCGGGGTCTGCGCCGGGAAGCGGTCCCGGATGGCGAGTCGCGGACGGCAGGTGTCGTCGAAGATGGACGCGTCGAAGGCGAAACCGGTGCAGGCGAGCACCCGGTCGTACCGCAGCTCCTTGACCACCTCGTCGGCGCGGGAGAACGAGAAGGTCACAGTGAAGCCGTCGCCGTCGCGCTCGATGCGTCTGACGTCGCCGTCGAGGATCGCGTTCGCCGACTTCAGCTGGTAGGTGTCCAGGAAGTTGTTGTTCACCGCCCGCAGGTGTCCCACGTAGTGCGTGCGCCAGGCCATCCGGATCGAACTCGGACCGGCCACGTGGATCAGCGTGGTGGTCTCCATCAGGCTGTCCGCGGTCTCGAACGCGGAGTTCCCCTTGCCGATGATCAGCACCTTCTGGTCCAGGTAGTCACGCGGGTCGACGGGCATCTCCGCGTACTGTTCGGCAAGCTCCAGACCCGGGATGTCCGGCCGGTACGGCTGGGAGACGCCGGTGGCGACGACCAGCCGGCGCGCCCGGAAGACCTCCTCCCCCGCCCGGACCTCGAACACCCCGTCGACCTTGCCGACCGACGTCACCCGGGAGTTGTACCGGACCCGCGCCCCCGTCTTCGCGGCGAAGTCGGCCAGGTAGCGGACCATCACGTCGGCGTCGGGGAAGTACCGCTCGGTGTAGCCGGTGAACCGCAGCGCCGGGTCGCCGCTGAGCAGTGAGTTCCAGTCCAGCCGCAGGTTCAGCTCCGGGTCGTCCGAGCCGGTGTGCGGCTTGTTGATGGAGATCAGTTGCCGGTGGCGGGGAAAGGTGGCGAAGAACGCCCCCGGGATCGCCGCCTGTTCCAGGACCAGATAGTCGCGCTTGCCGTCGGCCTCCAGCAGAGCCGCGAGTTGCAGGCCGGCCGGCCCGGCCCCGACGATCAGGTAGTCAAGCGTCATGTGCGTCCATCCTCAGGAGAAGGAAACGGAGAAATCCGCGATCACGTCGGCGGCGCGCCGCACGTCGGCGTCCAGCGGCCGGTCCGGGTCGATCGGCGGTACGGCCGCGGCCACCGCGGCCAGCGCCTCGGCACAGCCGGACGCGGTCGGCGCACGCGCGCCGACGTACGCCGCCTGGCGCAGTCCCACCGCGAGTGACCCGACGACGAGGTGCAGCAACCGAGTCTGGTCCAGCGCCCGCAGCGCGGCCTGGGTGCCGAGCGGGACGACGTCCTGGTTGTGCAGGTTGGTCGGCACGCTCTGCATGCTCGCGGGCATGGTGTCCCGGCGGATCTCGGTGATCAGGGCGGTCGCCGCCAGTTGCACCCCCTGGAGTCCGTGCTGCTGTCCCGGGCCGGCGGCGAGCATCGGCGGCAGGCCGCCGTTGCGGTTCGGGTCGACGAGCAGATCCAGTTGCCGTTCCGCGAGGTTGCCGACCTGCGCCACGACCATCGACAGCACGTCGG
This sequence comes from Micromonospora sp. TSRI0369, assembly GCF_001905625.1. Classification (NCBI taxonomy): domain Bacteria; kingdom Bacillati; phylum Actinomycetota; class Actinomycetes; order Micromonosporales; family Micromonosporaceae; genus Micromonospora; species Micromonospora sp. TSRI0369. The sequence continues at coordinate 233,814 of NZ_LIVU01000003.1, read as the reverse complement.
CGGCGAACGCGGCCGGCTGCCCGAAGAAGTTGCCGCCGTGCACGACGAGGTCCTCGTCGGGAAAGAACAACGGGTTGTCGGTGACGCTCGCGAGGTCGGCCCCGACGACGGCGTCGACGTAGCGCAGCGCGTCCTCGGCGGCGCCGAGCAGTTGCGGCGCGCACCGGATGCTGTACGGCTCCTGCAACGGACGTGCCCCGGACGCGACGAGACCGGCGCCGACCCGGCGCATCCGCGCGCCCACGTCGACCGCGCCCGGATGGCCGTACGCGGCCAGCAACCGGGCGTCGAGGAACTGCGTGTCGCTGCCCAGCAGATCGGCGAGCAGGCAGGTGAGCACCTGGACCGCCCGGTGCGCGGAGCGGGCCGCGTCCAGCGCCAGCGCTGTCGCCGCTGTGGTCAGCGAGGTGCCGTTGACCAGAGCGAGAGCGTCCCGGCCGTCCAGCGGCAGCGGTTCCAGCCCGGCCCGCTTCAGCGCCTCGGCCGCCGGTAGCCGTACTCCGTCCAGATAGGCGTGGCCCCGGCCCCGTAACGCCTGCGCGGCAGCGCCCAGCGGGATCAGGTCACCGCTGGCGCCGACCGAACCGAGCCGGGGCACCACGGGGACGAACGTGGTCGCGAGCATCGCCGCGAGGGCGTCGATGACGTGCGGGGAGACCCCCGACGCGCCGCGGGCCAGCGACGCGGCCCGCAGCAGCACTGTCGCGCGGACCACCTCCGGGTCGAGTTCCGGGCCCTGACCGGCGCCGAGGTGGGCGAGCGTGTTGTCGGCCTGGTCACGCAGGTCGGCGCGGCCCGCGTACCCGACGAGGGCGCCGAATCCGGTGGTGGCGCCGTACACCGCGCGGTCGTCGCCGAGCACCGCGGACAGGAAGGTACGGGCTGCCGTGACGCGCTCCCGGACCTGCGGTCCGACCACGACCTTGACCGGGTCGCGGGCGGCCCGGAGGTCGGCGATCCGCAGTGGGACATCGAGGTCCACCTCTGTCGTCATGCGATCGCACCCTAGAGACGAATTCTCAGAACGCTCTGAGATCGAGTCGCTACGTTGCGGCGCATGACGGTCGACTATCTGATCATCGGAGCCGGACCGGCCGGGTTGCAGCTCGCTCACCTGCTGGAGCGCGACGGCCGCGACTATCTGGTCCTGGAGGCCGGCCCGGCGCCGGGCACGTTCTTCACCACCTACCCCCGGCACCGGCAACTCATCTCGATCAACAAGGTGTGGACCGGATCCGACGATCCGGAGTTCAACCTGCGCGCGGACTGGAACTCGCTGCTCAGCGACGATCCGGCGCTGCTGTTCAAGAACTACAGCCGCCGGTACTTCCCGGACGCCGCCGAACTGGTGCGCTACCTCGCCGACTTCGCCCAGGGTCTGCGGGTCAGGTACGACACCCGGGTCACCGGGGTCGCGCGCGACGGCGACCTGTTCACCGTCCACGTCGGCGACGACACCCTCACCGCCCGCCGGGTGGTGGTCGCCACCGGCGTGTCCCAGCTGTACGTCCCGCCGATCGAAGGCGCCGCGCTCGCCGAGCGGTACGACACGGTCAGCGTCGACCCGGACGACTTCACCGACCAGCGCGTCCTCATCATCGGCAAGGGCAACTCGGCCTTCGAGACCGCTGACGCCCTGGTCGAGACCGCCGCTGTCATCCACGTCGCCGGCCCGCACTCGATCAAGCTGGCGTGGCAGTCGCACTACGTCGGGCATCTGCGTGCGGTGAACAACAACTTCCTCGACACGTACCAGCTCAAGTCGCAGAACGCGGTCCTCGACGGCACCGTCGAGCGGATCGCCCGGCGCGACGACGGCGGCTACCGGATCGACTTCCGGTACGCCCGCACAGTCGAGGCGATCCGGCAGATCGACTACGACCGGGTCATCCTCTGCACCGGATTCCGGTTCGACGCGAGCATCTTCGACCCGTCCGCCCGGCCACGGCTGGTGATCAACGACCGCTTCCCCGAGCAGACCCCGGCGTACGAGTCGGTGAACGTGCCCGGCCTCTACTTCGCCGGCACCCTCACGCAGCAGCGCGACTTCAAGCGCTCGACGAACGGGTTCATCCACGGCTTCCGGTACGGCGTGCGGGCCCTGCACCGGATCCTCGGCGCCCGCCACCACGACACCCCGTGGCCGGCCACGCCGCTGGAGCCCACCCCGGAGGCGATCGCCGACGCGGTCATCGCCCGGATCAACCGCACCTCCGCGCTGTGGCAGCAGTTCGCGGTCCTCGGCGACGTCGTCGTCGTCGACGGCGACACCGCGCGCTACCACGAGGAGGTGCCCGTCGCGTACGTGCACGACGGCGGCCTGGGCCCGGAACCGTTCGCGTTCGTGGTCACCCTGGAGTACGGGCCGGACCACGACCAGGTCGACCCGTTCGACGTCACGGTGCCCCGGATCGCCGAGAACGACGCCGCGCACGCGCACGACGCCAGCTACCTGCACCCGGTCGTCCGGGTCCACCGCGGCGGCCGGGTCGTCGCGGCGCACCACCTCGCGGAGAACCTGGAGAACCACTGGAATCTGCCGGACGTGCACCACCAGCCGCTCGTGCTCTTCGTCAAGGGCGTGCTCTCCGATGCCGGCTGAGGTCTGGCCGCAGCCCGTGCTGGACCTGCTCGCCACCGGTGACGACCGGCCGGTCTTCGAGGACGGCGACCGGAGGGTCACCACGGCCCAGATGTACCGGCTGGTCCGGCGCATCGCCGCCGGGCTCCGGGCCGCGGGGGCCGGCCCCGGCGTCGGGGTGGCCCTGCGGCTCGGCGTCACCGCGGAGGCGTTCGCGGCGATCATCGCGGCGTTCGCGGTCGGCGCCCGGGTCTCCGGGATCCGCCCCGACCTGACGCCCGCCCACCGCGCCCGGCGCGGCGAGGACGAGCTGCTGCTCGACGACGTCCGGGTCGCCGAGCTGGCGGGCACCCCCGACGACGGAAGGCCGCTGATCGCCGCCGGCCGCCCGGACGACGTCGCCCGCATCATCTGGACCAGCGGCAGCACCGGCAGCCCGAAGGGCTGCGCGCAGACGTACGCGGCGATGAGCGCGGCCTGGGCCCCGTACCCGGACCGGTGGCCCCCGGCGATCGCCGACCTCGCCACCCGGCTCCGGCGTTATCTCGTCTTCGGTTCGCTGAGCAGCCAGGTGATGCTGGAGTACGCCATCCTCACCCTGGCCGCGGGCGGCACCATCGTCGCGGCCCGGCCTCCGGGTTTCCCGGGCATGATCGCCCGGCACCGGGCGACCGCGAGCGTCATCACGGTGGGCAAGCTGTACCAGCTCGTGCACGACCAGCGCGTCGATCCGGTCGACCTGAGCAGTCTGCGGGCCCTGCTGGTGTCCGGGTCTCCGCTCGCGCCGGGCCGGCTCGCCGAGGCGCTCGACGTGCTCGGTCCCGTCGTCTTCCAGGGCTACGGCCAGACCGAGACCGGAATGATCACGATGGTGACGCCGGCCGAGATGCTGGCGTCCCCGGCCGCGCTCGCCTCGGTCGGCCGCCCACCAGCGGTGACCGAGCTGTCCATCCGGGACGCCGACGGCCGCCCCGCCACCGAGGGGGAACTGTTCGTCCGCACACCGGCGCAGGCCGCCGCCTACTGGAACGATCCCGCCGAGACCGCCGACGTCTTCGTCGACGGCTGGGTCCGCACCCGTGACCTGGCCCGGCTCGACGGCGACGGCTACCTGCACCTGCTCGGCCGGATCCGGGACGTCGTCATCGTGCACGCCAACCTGGTGTACGCCGGCCCGATCGAACGGGTGCTCGCCACCGACCCCACAGTCGCCGAGGCGTACGTCGTCGGCCGTCCCGACGACGTCACCGGGGAGGCGGTGCACGCCTACGTGGTGCCGGCCGCCGGTCACACGCCGGATGCCGGACGGCTGCGCGCGCTGGTGGTCCGGGCGCTGGGCGAAGCGTCGGCGCCGCAGACGATCCGGTGGATCGACCGGGTGCCGGTGGGGCCGAGCGGCAAGCCGGACAAGCGCGCCCTGGCGTGACGCCCACATGATCTTCACCGGTCGGCCACTGGTGGCCTACCATCCGTGCATGACAGTCCTCGACGCCGCCGCGCTGCGTACCCGTTCCAGCCTGCGGAGAACCGCCGTCGGATTCGCCGCCCTGTGGTCCGTCGCCCTCGCCGCGTTCGCGGGCGTCAACATCCTGTTCGGGGCGCGGAACAGGGATTACCTGCTGCAGTACGGCAGCGACGCGGGCGACCGGTTCGCGACCAACATCCTCATGCTGATGTCGTGGCTCGGCCTCGTCGCCGCTGTCGGCCTCGCCACGTGGATCACCACGCTGATCATGCTGGCGCGCACCCCCGAGATGCACAAGGTGTTGCGTATCCGGGTCCGCGTCGCTTCGGCGGTGGTGCTCGTCGCCACGCCGGTCGTCACAGTCGGCGCACTCCTCCTCGGGTACGCGCTGATCGTGCCGTGGATCTACGCGGGAGTGCAGGCCTGAGGCCCCGGAGCGCGAACACCTACGTGACGCGGTAGGCGCTGTAGCGCACCCGGTCGGCCTCGCGGATCGCCGACGCCACGAAGACGGACTGCTCCGTTGACCAGGCCGGTGCTCTACTACCAACCGCTAGTAGTTCCCTTAGGATGGCGACCGCATCAGGTCGGAGCGATGGGCACCGGGCCCACGTCTCCCTGACGAAGGGATCAGCGGTGCCTTTCCCAGGGCGTCCTCGGCTGCCGGCGCGGCGCGCGGCACGGTGGGTGCTGCTGGTGTGGTTGGCGTGCTGTCCCGCCGTGTTCGTGGTGCTCGGGTTCGCGTCGCCCGCCGCCGCGCACTTCAAGCTGCTCAAGGTCGTACCGGCGGACGGCGCGCGCGTGGACGGCGCGGTCGCGGAGATCCGGCTGACGTTCAGCGCTCCCGGCACGCCCACCGCGGCCGGTTTCCGGCTCTCCCGCGAGGGTGCGGCCGTTCCGGTGACCACTCACACCCCCGACGGGGGCCGTACGTGGCTGGTCCACCCCTCCGCCGCGTTGACCGACGGGGAGTTCACGCTGCGCTGGAGCGTGGCCGCCCCGGACGCCCATCCCCTGACCGGCGATGTCACGTTCACCGTGGTCCCGGCCGACGCGCCACCGGGCGCGACGGCCACCCCTCGACCCACGGCCGGTTCGCACGGGGACACCGGTCACGGTGGACCGGCCGCTCCGTCGGCGTCCCCACCGGCCCATTCCGGCGGGCACGCGGTGGGTCACACGGCTGACGCCGACCAGGGTTCGGTGCGGTTCGTCGGCACGGCAGGGCGCTGGCTGTCCTACGGGGCGATCCTGCTCGGTGTGGGTGCTCTGGTCTTCGCGCTGACCACACTGGTGGGTACGCGCAGCGACATCCGGCTGGTCCAGGTCTGGGTACGCGTCGCCGGGCTGACGGTGGCGGCCGGTGTGGTGCTCGAACTGGCGGCCCTGGCAGCCGTGTTCGGCGGGGGCGGTCTCACCTCGGCGGTCAGCCTACCTGCGCTGACCGCGCTCGGCCGTACGCCGGTAGCCGCCGGGCTGGGCCTGCGGTTCGCCGGTGCGGCCGGGTTACTCGTGGCCGGTTCCCTGGAGGCGGCGCTGATCCGGGGGCGGCACGCGGTCGGGCGGCACGCCGTGGCGACAGTCGCCGCGATCCCGACCGCCCCTCGTCCCCTGGTCGTGCCGCCCGCCGGTGACGTGAGCGGCGACGAGGCGCAACGGGTACGCGCGCGAGCGGTCCGGCCGGTGCTCCTCGGTGTCACAGTGGCGCTGCTGCTCGGTTCGTTCCTGTTCGACGGGCACACCGTCACCGCGCGACCACGGACGATCGTCGTGGCGGCGGACGTCGCGCACACGCTTGCCGCGGCGGTGTGGGTCGGCGGGGTTCTGCTCCTGGCGGCGTTGCTGCTCGGGCGTGCGCGTATCGGTGTGCCGACGGGCGCCGCCGAGATGGCGGTGCGATTCTCTGTTCCGGCCAGCGCCGCCGTGGCGTTGACGGGCGTCGCGGGCGTCGCACTGTCAGTGGCGATCCTTGACCGGCCCGGTCACCTGGTGAGCACCGGTTGGGGACGGGTGCTCCTGGTCAAGGTCGCGTTGGTGGCGGTCGTAGCCGTCGTCGGGCTCTACAACAGCAGGCGGGTGGTACCCCGGCTGGACGAACCCACCCCGGACGGTATGCGTCGCCTGCGCCGCACGGTGCTGGCGGAGGCGGTGCTGATGGTGGCTGTCCTGCTGGCCACGGCGATCCTGGTCAACACCGGCACGTAGGTCGCGCCCGCGCCGCACGGGCGGTCCCGGGGTCTACAGGCAGAACAGGATGCCGGTGACCAAGCCGGCGCCCAGCGGGGCCGCCAGGGCGGTCGCGGCGAGCACGGCACGGGCGAGCAGGTTACGGCGGTGCGGGCGGCGCACCTGGAGGCGCTGCAGCCGGATGGCCACATCGGCGCCGGCCATCGACAGCGCGGACGGCGGGTGCGGCGCGCCGGCGAAGGTCAGCAGCGCGTCGCGTACGGCGGTCGGGCCGCACTCGCGGACCGCGGCGGCGTCGGCGCGCAGTTCGACGAGCAGGCGCACGGCCGCGGGCGCCTGGCGGGTCAGGGGCAGCCACGGTACGGCGGCGGCGAGCCCTTCCACGGCGGCCACCAGGAGGTGGTGACGCTCCCGCAGGTGTGCCCGCTCGTGGCTGAGCACCGCGGCGAGTTGCTCCGCCGGCAGGTCACCGGCGGCGCTGGCCAGGACCGTCAGCCCGCCGGATCCGCCGAGGCTGTAGGCCATCGGGGTCGGATGGGGGATCCACAGCACCGCCGCCTCACCGCGCTCCGACGGGCCGCCGGCAAGCGTGAACAGGTCGGCGTGAGCACGGCGGGCGCGGCGGGCGCGCATCGCCCGGCGGGTGCACGTCGTCGCGAAGCGGGCGAGCACGGCCAGCAGGAGCAGCGCTCCGGTCGCCCCGACGATCTCGTCGACGGCGGGCGGCCGGCTGGGTTGCGCCCAGTGCCAGCAGATGCGGGCGAGGTCGTGCAGCGCCCACTGCCGGGTGCTGCCCGGCGCGAGGAGCATCACGGTGGCGAGGACGAACGTGGCGGGCACCGCGACGATCAGGCCGAGCCAGCCGAGCAGCATCGCGACGGGGTCGGCGACGTGCCGGAAGCACAGCCGCAACGCGGCGGGGCCACACCAGGCGACCGCCGCCGCGCCGGTGACGAGGGCGAGCGCGAGGCTCATGCGCCGGACTCCCGCTCGTCCAGGACCTGCCGCAGGATGTGCAGCTCGTGGTCGGAGGCGGACCGGGCGAAGTGCAGGAGCACCAGGTCGGGGTGGCTGCTCGTCTCGACGACCCGGCGCAGTGTCCGCGCGATGATCTCCTCGCGGGTGCCGGCGGCACGGTAGCGGTAGGCCTTGCCGTCCTTCTCCCGCACGGCCCAGCCCTTGCGGTGCAGGTTGTCCAGCACGGTCAGGACCGTCGTGTACGCCAGGACCCGGTCGGTGGTCACCGCGTCGAGGACGTCGCGCACGAGCACGGGCTCAACCGCACGCCACAGGACGTCCATCACTGCCGATTCGAGTCTGCCCAGTTCCGCCACGCGCTCTCCCTTCGTGCCGGTCAGGGTACGTCAGGTGTCGTGGCGGTGCGGCCGGTCCCGGCGCCGGGCCGGGACCGACCGCACCAGGCCGTCTACAGACGGTCGAGGATCTTCTGCAGGATCTGCACCTCGGTGGCCTGATCCGAGGCGATCTTGGCGGCCAGCGCCTTGGCCTCGGGGTTACGGCCGTCGGCCTGCTCGGCCTTTGCCATGTCGATGGCGCCGTTGTGGTGGGCGATCATCATCTCGGCGAACATCTTGTCGAAGGCAGCGCCGTTCGCCGCGGCGAGGTCCTTCATCTGCTGCTCGGACATCATGCCGGGCATCCCCGAGCCCATCCCCGGCATACCGTGCCCGGGCGTGGCGCTCATGCCGGGCATGCTGTGGTCGCTGGGCAGGTCCGTGGGTTTGCCCCAGGCCGTGAGCCACCCCTTCATGGTGGCGATCTCCGGATCCTGCGCCGCCTTGATCTTGGCGGCCAGGTCCTTGAGTTCGGGGTCGCTCGCGCGCGCCGGGGCCAGGTCGGCCATCGTCACAGCCTGCTGGTGGTGCGGGATCATCATCTGGGCGAACATCACGTCCGCGTCGTTGACGGTGGCGTCGGCCGAGGGTGAGGCGCCCGCCGCGGAACTGCTGCCGGTGCCGTGCGTCATGCCGCCGGTGTCGTCCGCGCCGCCGCAGGCGGCGGTGGCGAGCAGGGCGGACAGGGCGATGCCCGTGAGGGCGGCGCGGCGCAGGATGGTCGGTCTCATCAGTACGTGGTCCTTGTCGTGAGGCGTTCCGGAACGGAGTCGTCGGGTCGTGCTCTCCTCACGTGCGCAGCACCGTTACGGCTCGCAGTCGCAGCCCGATGGTCGGGAGGGGTGGACCCCGGTCCGGGCGGTTCACCCGGGACCAGGGGCCAGTCGGTGTGCCGGCGCCCCGGCGGCGTCGGCGCAACAGGGACAGGACGCCGAGGACCAGGGCGCCGCCCAGCACCGCCAGGCACACGGTGAACGCGTGCAGGCCGTCGCGATGCCCGGGCGAGCCGCCTTCTCCGTGTGCGGTGTCGGGTGCGGCGGGGATCTCGTGGGCGGCGCCGGCGTCGTGGCCGGTGCTCCCGCGTGCGGCGCTCGCGTGGGCGGCGTCGGGCCCGGCCGGGTGGCCGAAGGTGTGCATGCCGAACACCCCGAACGTCACGGCCATGAACAGCGCCAGCCGCAGCAGCGGGTGAGAGCGTCCCATCCCACCCCCTCCGCAGGCACCAGCGTCTACTACAGGCGCATAGTAGATGGGATATCACAGGGGCCGGGCACGGGGAGGGCGAACGCGCACAACCCGCCGCCCGGGAACACCTACGTGACGCGGTAGGCGGTGTAGCGCACCCGGTCGGCCTCGCGGATCGCCGACGCCACGAAGACGGACTGCTCCAGCACGGCGAGCGCGGGCACCGACGTCTCCAGTCGTACGCCCAGCCGGAAGTAGTACTCGACGGGGTCGACCGCGTCGCCACGCAGCAACGCCGCGAGGATCTCCGGGCGGCCGCTGCGGACGCCGAACGTGCGGAGGTAGACGTGGCCGCCGTCGGCGGTGCGCGCCGAGTAGCGCGTGTCGATCTCGATGGCGCCGTCCGGACGGACCAGCTGCCAGTCGGCGCCGCCGGGCAGGATGTCGGCCTCGAACAGGCCGGTGACCCGGCCGCCGATGACAGGCACCACGCGACGGTGGCCCGCGCGGGTCACCCCGTGGTCCTCCAGCGCGCCGAGCCGCACCTCCACCTCGAACGCGGCCTCCAGGCCGGGAACCGCCGGGGCGCGCACCGCCCCGTGACCGGCGGGTCGGCGCGTACTCATGGGGTGTCCTTGGTGTCCGCGAGCGCGTCGCGCAGGCGTTCCAGCGCGGGCACCGCGGCGGCGAGGGCCGCGCGGTCCGCCGCCGACAGGGTGGCCGCGGCGCGGGCGACCAGGTCTCCGCTCGCGAGGTCGAAGCGGTCGAACAGGTCGAGTGCCTTCGGGGTGGCGAGAACCTCGACGTGGCGGTGGTTGCCGGGACGGGGGCGGCGCTCGACGAGACCGTTGCCCTCCATCGTGGTGAGCAGGTTGCTGACCGTCGAGCGGCTCAGGCGGAGTCGTTCGGCCAGCTCACCGGGGCCGGACACGGTGCCGCGGGGCAGCGCCCGCACGATCTCGATCTGCGCGTCCGGGACCTCCGGCAGGTGCTCTGCGGCACGGGCGGCGGCGAGTAGCGTGCGGCGCAGCGGTGAGATCACCGACGCCAGGCGTGCCGCGTCCAGCTCGGTCGTCTCCGGACCGGTCACGGCAGGACGCCCGAGAAGACCGTCGGCGTCAGGGAGGCCCGTTCGTTGAGGTCGGCGGGCAGGAAGCCGGCCGCCTTCTTGTAGCCGGTGGCGATCTCGGTCAGCTCGTCCGGCGGGATGACGTCGTGGATGTGCGCGAACCCGTCCGGCGCGCGCTCGCGGGCGAGCACCATCACCTGCTCCGGGCCCTGCCGCCGGTTGCTCAGCACGAGCGCGGTGGTCGCCGGCCGCCGGTCCGCCTCGTAGGCCTCCAGCGCCGCCGGGACCGTCGGCGCGGTGGCGAGGTGAAAGGCGAGGGTACGCGCGTCCAGGATCGCCTGCGACGCCCCGTTGGAGCCGTTCGGGTACATCGGGTGTGCCGCGTCCCCGAGCAGCGTGGTGTTCCCGTGGGTCCAGGTGTCGATCGGGTCGCGGTCCACCATGGGGTATTCCAGGATCTCGTCGGCGGCGGCCAGCAGTGCCGGCACGTCGAGCCACGGGAAGCGCCAGTCCGCGAAGAGCGCGACGACCGGCGCGGGGTCGACCGTCCGGTTCCAGTCCGCGTTCGGCCCGGCGAAACCGGGGCCGCGCCGCTCGGCCACGACGTTGATCACGCCGGGACCGATCGGGTACGCGACGAACTTCTGTTCCGCGTCCCCTGCCATGATCATGGTTCGCCCGTCCAGGAATCCGGGCGCCCGGGCCGTCCCCCGCCACAGCGTCAGCCCGTTCCAGATCGGCTCGCCCTCGTCGGGCTGATGTTGCCGGCGCAGCGCGGAGTGGATGCCGTCCGCGCCGACGATCAGGTCGGCCGCGACGCTCACCTCCCCCGCCGCCGTCGCGAAGCGTGCGACGCCGTCGTGGACGCCGACCAGCCGGTGCCCGGTGCGCACCACGTCGGCGCCCAGCCGTTCCCGCACCACGGCGAGCAGTTCCATCTGGAACCGGCCGCGGTGCACGGAAAGCTGCGGCCAGCGGTATCCGGCGTCCAGCCCGCGCGGCTCGCTCCAGATCTGCTGACCGTGCCGGTTGTAGTAAGCCAGCGTGCCGGGCGCGGCGCCCAGCCTTTCCACTCGCTCCCCGAGGCCCAATTCGGTCAGCTCTCGGACGGCGTGCGGGAGCAGATTGATCCCGACGCCGAGTGGGCGCAGCGCGTCGGCGCGCTCATAAACGGCGATGTCACGGAAGCCGGCCCGGTGCAGGCTGAGCGCGGTGGTGAGGCCACCGATACCAGCGCCCACGATCACGATCGCCAAGTCGTCGCCCCCTCCGCCACCGCGCCACCAACCGCACAGTTTGGTCACAAAATCGTGGTGCGTCAAGATGCATTCTCATCGCGGTCGGACCACTCCGATCGCAATGCGAACCGCCTTATCAGAATTCTTGACAATCAATCACCTCTGCATGACGCTGATCGACGCGGTCGGATGGTTCACCTCTCCTCGCCGGCCCCCACTCCTCCGGATGCACCAGCGCTTCGCACGGAAGGGCTCGTCCATGAAGAAGGTCACCGCCCTCGCTGTTCTGGCCGGCGTCGCGATCGCCCTCACCGGCTGCACGGACTCCGACGCCACCGATCCGTCCCCCGGGGCAAGCGGCGAGCTGCGCAAGGTCCGCGTGGCGGCGCTGCCCATCAGCGAGACCGCCGCGCTGTGGGGCGGCATCGAGGCGGGCATCTTCCGGGAGCAGGGGCTCGACGTGGAGGTGGTGCCCGCACAGGGCGGGGCCCAGGCCATCCCGGCCCTGATCAACGGCGACATCGACTTCGCCATCGGCCAGCCGTTCGGCCCGTTCCGCGCCGACCTGCAGAACCTCGGCGTGGTGATCATCGGGAACTACGCGTCGTCCTATGCCGACGGTGACGACATCAACGCCGTGGTGGCGTCGGCGAAATCCGGCATCACCCGGCCGTCCCAGCTCGCGGGGCGCAAGGTGTCGGTGAACAGCCTGGGCGCCGCCGGCGACGTCACGATCATGGCGGCGGTCGAGAAGGACGGCGGCGACCCCGCCAAGGTCAAGTTCGTCGAGGTGGCCTTCCCGGACGCGCCCGCCCAGCTCGCCGCCGGCAACATCGACGCCGCCTGGGTGACCGAGCCGTTCATCACCCAGATGCGCAAGCGCGGCGACGTCCTCGTGGTCGCCCCGTACCAGGCCACCGTTCCTGGGCTCGCCACCCTGACGACGATCACGTCGAGCAAGCTGAAGGACTCCGACTCCGCCCTGGTCGCGGACTTCTCGGCGGCGATGAAGAAGACGCTCACCTGGGCCAAGGATCCGGCCAACGAGAAGGACCTCCGTCAGGCCATCAAGGACAACCTCGAGCTACCGGAAGCGGTGGCGGACTCCGTACGGCTCCCGGCGTTCGGGTGGGAGCTCGACCGGGCCGGCCTGGAGCAACTGGCGACGCTCGCCCAGAAGTACCGCGTCCTCGACCGGCGACCCGACTTCGACCGACTCATCCAGCAGCAGTAGCCGGCCGATGCGCAAGATCCTGCTGGGCGCCGTCGGCCTGCTGGGGTTCCTCGTCGTCTGGCAACTGATTCCGACACTGGGACTGGTCGACCCGCACAACCTGCCGTACCCCACCGACGTGTTCGGACGGCTGGCCGAGGAGGTCCGCGACCTGGCGTTCTGGCGGCGGGTCCGGCTCACCATGACGTCGTGGGCGATCGGCCTGACGGTGGCGACGCTCGCGGCGGTCGCGCTGGGGACTGTGGTCGGGCTGGTGCCGTTCCTGCGTCGCGCGACGCACACGACAGTCGAGTTCCTGCGACCGGTGCCGTCGGTCGCGCTGATCCCGCTCGCCGTGCTGATGTTCGGCCTGCAGATGCGCGCCGCGCTCGTCATCATCGTCTACGCGGCGTTCTGGCAGGTGTTCGTGCAGGTGATCTACGGCGTCGCCGACGTCGACACCGTCGCCCGGGACACCGCGCGGAGTTTCGGCCTCACCCGCGCCGAGCGGCTGCGCTACCTCGTCCTGCCGACCGCTCTGCCGTACCTGATGACCGGCCTGCGCCTCGGCGCGGCGGTCGCGCTCATCCTGGCCGTCACCGCCGAGATGGTGATCGGTAACCCCGGCCTCGGGCGCATGATCGAGCTGTCCCGCTCCGCCGGGGACGCCGTCGGCCTGTACGGCCTCGTCGTGGTCACCGGGGTCCTCGGCCTGCTGGTGAACCTCGTGTTCCGCTTCGTCGAACGCCGCTCGCTGGCCTGGCACCAGTCGGTCCTCGCGGACGAGGCAGCCCGGTGACCGCCCTCGGCGCGGGCCGGGCCCGTCCCCGCGGCCCCGGTGTCCGGGCTGCCGAGAACGTCCTGTTCGCGGTCGGGCTACCCGTCCTGGCCGTGGGGCTGTGGGCGGTCTGGTCCACGCGGTCGACGAGCCGGTTCCTCGTCGGCCCCCGCCCGCTCCTCGACGCGTTCCGGCAGACCTGGATCGGCCCGGCGTTCGTCGACGACGTCCTGCCGAGCGTGTACCGCCTCCTGGCCGGCCTGTTCGCGTCGGTCCTGCTCGGCGTCGCCGCCGGCGTCGTCATCGGCCGGATCCGCCCGCTACGCGAGATCCTCGAACCACTGCTGGAGTTCTTCCGCGCGATTCCGCCACCGGTGCTGATTCCGGTCGCGATGCTCCTGCTCGGCATCACCGACACCATGAAGGTCGTCGTCATCGTGTCCGGCGCGATCTGGCCGATCCTGCTGAACACGATCGAGGGTGTCCGGTCGACCGACAGCGTGATGCTGGAGACCGCACGCTCCTTCCGGATCTCCCGGTGGGACCGGCTGTGGCTGCTGATCCTCCCGGCGGCGAGTCCGCGCATCATGACCGGCGTCCGGCAGGCGCTCTCGGTGGCCCTGATCCTCATGGTCATCTCGGAGATGTTCGCGTCGTCGGCCGGCCTCGGCTACCGGATCGCCTACTTCCAGCGGAACTACCTCATCGCCGAGATGTGGAGCGGCATCCTCCTGCTCGGCCTCATCGGTGTCGTCCTCGCCGTGGCCTTCGGTGTCGTCGAGCGCCGCGTTCTGCGCTGGTACCACGGAATGAAGGAGATCACCCGTGCCTGACGGGAGCCCGCTGCTGCGGGTCGAGCACCTGCGGAAGGTCTACGCCTCCGGCCGGGGCGAGGTCGAGGCGATCGGGGACCTCAGCTTCACGATGGATCCGGGCGAGCTGCTGTGCATCGTCGGTCCCTCGGGCTGCGGTAAGACCACGCTCCTGAAATGCCTCGCCGGACTGCTGCGGCCCACCAGCGGCCTCGTCGAGATGGAGGGCTCGCCGGTCACGGGCCCGAGCCCGGCGATGGCGGTGGTCTTCCAGGAGTACGGCCGCAGCCTCTACCCGTGGCTGACCGTCCGCGGCAACGTGGAGCTTCCGCTTCGCCACAAGAAGCTCTCCCGCGCCGAACGCGCCCGGCTGGTCACCGACGCCCTCGATGCGGTCGGGCTGCCGCAGTCGGCGCGGAGCCACCCGTGGCAGCTCTCCGGCGGGATGCAGCAACGGGTGGCCATCGCCCGCGCCATCGCGTACCAGCCGGACGTGCTGATCATGGACGAGCCGTTCGCCGCTGTGGACGCGCAGACCCGCGCGGACCTGGAGGACCTCGTCCGCGAACTGCACCTGACCCGGGGAATCTCCACTGTCTTCGTGACGCACGACATCGACGAGTCCGTCTACCTGGGCCAGCGTGTGCTCGTCCTGTCGAACTCACCGACCCGGGTGCAGGAGGACCTGGTGATCGACCTCCCGGGGGAACGCGACCAGCTCACCACCCGGGCGCTGCCCCGGTTCACCGAACTGCGGACCCACGTCTACGAGCAGATCCAGCGGGCCAAGCGGGGGCCGGCCGAGGCGCCCCAGCCGACGTCCTGACGGTGCCCCGCCCGCTTCCCCGGCCCGGCGTCCGGGCGCGGGCCGGTGGTCCCGCCCGCACGGGTCCACCGGCCGTGCCGACATCGATCGTCGCGGATCTATGGTCGAGGTGACGGACCGATGGAGGGCGGAAGCATGATCGGAACCCTGGTGGAGAACGGTCTCACGGCGTTGGCCGCCTACGACTCCTACGGCCAGGAACAGATCGACGGGATCGTGAAGAAGGCGTCGGTGGCCGCGCTCGGCCGGCACGCCGAACTCGCGATGCTGGCGGTCGAGGAGACCGGCCGCGGCGTGTTCGAGGACAAGGCGGTGAAGAACATCTTCGCCTGCGAGCACGTCACCAACCACATGGCCGACGTCCGCACGGTCGGAGTGATCGCTCAGGACGACATCACGGGCATCACCCAGATCGCCGAGCCGGTGGGGGTGGTGGCCGCGGTGACGCCCGTGACGAACCCGACCTCGACCACCATCTTCAAGGCGCTGCTGGCCCTCAAGACCCGCAACCCGGTCATCTTCGCCTTCCACCCGGCGGCGCAGCGGTGCAGCCAGGAGGCGGCCCGCACGGTCCGCGACGCCGCCGTCGCCGCCGGCGCGCCGGAGCACTGCATCCAGTGGATCGACGAACCGTCGGTGGCCGCGACGAACGAACTGATGCGGCATCCCGACGTCTCGGTGGTCCTGGCGACAGGTGGCAACGCCATGGTCCGGGCCGCCTACTCCACCGGCAAACCGGCGCTCGGCGTCGGCGCCGGCAACGTCCCCGCGTACATCGAGGCGTCGGCCGACGTGGCCCGCGCGGTCCACGACGTGGTGCTGTCGAAGGCGTTCGACAACGGCATGATCTGCGCCTCCGAGCAGGCCGTCATCGTCGACGACGCGATCCGGCCGGCCGCCCTCGCCGAGTTCCGGCGACTGCACGCCCACATCGCGACGACGGAGGAGAAGTCGCTGCTGGAGAAGCTGCTCTTCGGCTCCGGGAAGCTCAACCCCGACGTGGTCGGGCAGTCGGTGCCCTGGATCGCCGAACACGCCGGTTTCCCGGTCGACCCGGACACCTCGATCATCCTGGTCCCGGTCGACCGGGTCGGCCCGGCCGAGCCGCTGACCCGGGAGAAGCTCTGCCCGGTGCTCGCCCTGCTGCCCGCCACCGGCCACGACCAAGGCTTCGAGTACGCCGAGCAGATGGTCGAGTTCGACGGCCTGGGGCACAGCGCCGTCATCCACACACGGGACGCCGATCTGGCCGAGGCGTACGGCCGCCGGGTCAAGGCCGTCCGGATCATCTGGAACGCGCCGGCCTCGCAGGGCGGCATCGGCGACATGTACAACGCCTTCCTGCCGTCGCTGACGCTGGGCTGCGGAAGCTACGGCCACAACTCGGTGTCGCACAACGTCACAGCGGTCGACCTCATCAACATCAAGCGGGTGGCCCGGCGGACGAACAACCTCCAGTGGTTCAAGGTTCCGCCGAAGATCTACTTCGAGCCGAACGCGATCCGCTACCTCGCCGACATGCCCGACGTCCGCCGGGTCACCGTGGTCACCGACCACACCATGACCAAGCTGGGGTACGTGGACCGTGTGCTGTCCGTGCTGCACCGCCGCCGCGAGCAGGTGGCCCTGCAGATCATCGACGACGTCGAACCGGAGCCCAGCGTACAAACGGTCGACCGGGGCGCCGAGTTGATGCGCTCGTTCCGCCCGGACACCATCGTCGCGCTCGGCGGGGGTTCGGCGATGGACGCCGCCAAGGTGATGTGGCTGCGCTACGAGCACCCCGAGGTGGTCTTCGCCGATCTGCGGGAGAAGTTCTTCGACATCCGGAAACGCGCCTTCAAGTTCCCCACCCTCGGCGCGCTGGCCCAGCTCGTCTGCATCCCGACCACCTCCGGCACCGGAGCCGAGGTCACCCCGTTCGCGGTCATCACCGACACCGCCTCCGGCAAGAAGTACCCGCTCGCCGACTACGCGCTCACGCCGAGCGTGGCGATCGTCGACCCGGTCCTGGCCGCCGACCTGCCCGCGGTGGTCACCGCGGACAGCGGCTTCGACGCGCTCACCCACGCGATCGAGTCGTACGTGTCCGTCTACGCCAACGACTTCACCGACGGTCTGGCCCTGCACGCCGTCCGGCTCATCTTCGGCAATCTCGCCCGGGCCGTGCACCAGGGCGCCGCGGATCCGGTGGCCCGCGAGAAGATGCACAACGCCGGCACGATCGCCGGCATGGCGTTCGGCAGCGCCTTCCTCGGCATCGTGCACGCCATGTCGCACACCCTGGGAGCGACCTTCCACGTCGCACACGGACGCACCAACGCGATCCTGCTCCCGCACGTCATCAGGTACAACGGGACCGTGCCGAGCAAGCTCACCGGCTGGCCCAGGTACGAGACGTACCGGGCGCCGCAACGCTTCGCCGACATCGCCCATACCCTCGGGCTCCCCGCGGCCACCGACGCCGAAGCGGTCGAAGCGCTGGCCACGGCGATCGAGCGCCTGCGCGACGAGGTCGGCATCGAGCCGTCGTTCGCGGCCGTCGGGGTGGACGAGCGGGCCTTCCTCGCGGCGCTGCCGCAACAGGCGCTGAACGCGTACGAGGACCAGTGCGCGCCGGCCAATCCGCGCATGCCGATGCTCGGCGACATGCAGGAACTGATGCGCGCCGCGTACTACGGATCGACGACCGCCGCTTGCCGTGGCGGCGCCGCCGCTTCGCCATCGAGGGCCGAAGGTCCCGCGGCTTGCGGCCTGCGGCCCCCGGTGAACAAGCCCGACGGGGCCTAACCTGGGTCCGGACAAGACGAGATCAGTGAAAGGAAGCACGGTGACCGCGGTCGAATCCGAACTCCGTACGCTTGCCGAACTCGACGACACCGAACTCGCCCGTCTGGACGCGTGGTGGCGGGCGAACAACTACCTGACCATCGGGCAGATCTACCTGCAGGGCAACCCACTGCTGCGCGAGCCGCTGTCGGCTGAGCACATCAAGCCGCGCCTGCTCGGCCACTGGGGAACCAGCCCCGGCCTGTCGCTGATCTACGCGCATGTCTCCCGGCTCATCCGGCACACCGGCCAGCAGGCGATCTACCTGGCCGGCCCGGGTCACGGCGGGCCCGCACTGGTGGCGGCCGGCTACCTGGAGGGCACCTACAGCGAGATCTACCCGGACGTCAGCCAGGACGAGGCCGGGATGCTGCGCCTGTTCCGGCAGTTCTCCAGCCCGGGCGGCATCCCGTCGCACGTGTCGGTGACCACCCCGGGCTCCATCCACGAGGGCGGTGAGCTGGGCTACGTCCTGGTCCATGCGTTCGGCGCGGTCATGGACAACCCGGACCTGCTGGCCATCGCGGTGGTGGGCGACGGTGAGGCCGAGACCGGGCCCCTCGAAGGCTCCTGGAAGGGCGTGTCCTTCCTCAATCCCGAACGTGACGGCGCGGTCCTGCCGATCCTGCACCTCAACGACGCCAAGATCTCCGGTCCCACCGTGCTGGGGCGCAAGGACCCCGAGGAGGTACGCCACCTGCTGCGTGGCCACGGCTACGACGTCATCGAGGTCGAGGGCTCCGACCTGCCCGGCATGCACCACCGCTTCGCCGCCGCCCTCGCCACGGCCTGGACGAGGATCCGCGACATCCAGACCGCCGCCCGTGACGGTTCCTGGGACGGCGCCCGCCCCACCTGGCCGCTGATCATCCTGCGGTCGCCGAAGGGCTGGACCGGTCCGGACTCCGTCGACGGAGTCACCGTCACCGGGACGTGGCGGTCGCATCAGGTGCCGCTGTCCGGCGTCAAGGACAACCCGGAGCATCTCGCGCTGCTCGAGCGCTGGCTCAAGTCGTACCGTCCGGAGGAGCTGTTCGATTCCACCGGCGCGCCCGTGGCGCTGATCCGGGACCAGGCCCCCGACGGTGACCTGCGGATGAGCGCCAGCCCGCACGCCAACGGCGGGCTGCTGACCCGGGACCTGGACCTGCCGGACTTCCGGTCGTACGCGATCGAGGTGCCCCGGCCGGCGCAGCAGCGGGCCGAGTCGACGCGCAAGCTGGGCGAGATGGTCCGCGACATCTACACCCGCAACGCCGACCGGTTCCGGTTGTTCTGTCCGGACGAGACAAACAGCAACCGCCTCGGCAGCGTCTTCGACGTCTCCGACCGCGCCTTCATGGAGCGGGTGACACCGGAGGACGTGGCGATCAGCCGCGACGGCCGGGTCATGGAGGTGCTCAGCGAGCACAACTGCCACGGCTGGCTGGAGGGCTACAACCTGACCGGCCGGCACGGCATGTTCGCCACCTACGAGGCGTTCGCCATGGTCAGCGCCTCCCAGACGGTGCAGCACGGCAAGTGGTTGCAGGAGGCCAAGCACCTGCCGTGGCGGGCGAAGGTGCCGAGCCTCAACGTGCTGCTCACCTCGACGGCGTGGCGCAACGACCACAACGGCTTCTCCCACCAGGGGCCGGGCCTGATCCAGGTGGTGCTCACCCAGCGGGGCGACGTCGCCCGGGTCTACCTGCCGCCGGACGCCAACACCCTGCTGTCGGTGGCCGACCACTGCTTCCGGTCGCGGTCGTACATCAACCTGATCGTCATCGACAAGCAGCCGCAGCTGCAGTACCTGTCCATGGACGAGGCGATCGAGCACTGCGCCCGCGGCGCGGGAATCTGGGAGTGGGCCGGCACCGACGACGGCACCAGCGATCCCGACATCGTCCTCGCCTGCGCCGGCGACGTCGTCACCATGGAGACGGTCGCGGCGGCCCAGATCCTGCGCGACCGGCTGCCCGGTCTCAAGGTCCGGGTGGTCAACGTGGTCAACCTGATGACGCTGGTCCGGCCCAAGGACCACCCGCACGGCATGAGCGAGACCTTGTTCACCGAGCTGTTCACCGACGACGTCGACGTGATTTTCTCCTTCCACGGCTACCCCGGTGCGATCCACCAGCTCGTCCACGGGCGCCCGGACGCGGACCGGTTCCGCGTGCGCGGCTTCATCGAGCAGGGCACGACCACCACGCCGTTCGACATGACGGTGCGCAACAAGGCGTCGCGGTACCACCTCGTGATGGACGCCATCAACAACGCCAAGCGCCTCCCGCGTGGCGCGGCGGACCTCAAGGCGTGGTGCCGCAGTCAGCTCGACCGCCACGAGGCGTACGTGGTGGAGCACCTGGAGGACATGCCCGAGGTGCGCGACTGGGCCCTCGGCGACTGGGCAGCGCGCGGCTGAGGCAGACGGAGACGGTGACGCCGGCCGGCGTCACCGTCTCCGTCCGCGTACGCGCGGGTCCGCCGTCAGAAGACGCGCGTGCGGCGCGCCCCGGACGCGAGGCCCGCGATCGGGCCGACGGCGCCGTCCCGTCCAGGTTGCCGGGGTTCCCCCACCAGGTCCACGTCCATGACGGCGGGGCTGCCGTCCGGCTCCTCGAACTCCGCGTCGGCGCACCGGACCCGTTCCAGGTCCCGGCCGGAGACCACGCCGACGCGAGCCTCGTCGAACGCCTCGGGCAGATCGGTGACGAGCCAGACCGCGTCACCCTCGGCGACGACTGCCGCCGACGCGGCGCCCAGCACCCATGGCTCACGCTCACCCGCGAACGGCCGGGCGCCCGCGGCGTAGGCGTTCGCCCGGGCGTACACCGGTTGTTTCACGTCGAGGTACTTCTGCTGGTCGCTGGGCGGCTGTTCGTCGAGGCGGGTCAGGTACTCCGCGAACGACGCGGGATGGCCGTCGTATCCGGCGGTGCCGCCCAGCGGTGACCCCTGGCCCTCCGCGCCCGTCCCGTAGGCCGCGCCCGGGTCGCCGCCGAGGAAGAGGTTGCCCACGTACCTGTCGTCGCCGCCGTAGATCACGGCGTACCCGGCGACCTGGGTGCTGTGCGGCAGGTGGTACGGCGTAGCGCGGTCCAGCACCGGCTCCAGCCGCATCGTGCCGCAGATCAGGTTGTTGACGAAGGCGCCGCCCTGGCTGAACAGCTCCAGCGCGGCTGGTGAGCCGAAGATGTTGTGATCGACCAGGTAGGGGCCGTGGCTGACCTCGACGAAGAGGTCCCGGCAGTTGTCGTGGTAGACGTTGCGGGAGAGCCGGGTGCCCTGCGCCTGCCAGTCCAGCCAGGTGCCGAGCGAGCAGCCGTGGATCCGGTTGTGCCGGATCACCACGTCGATGGCGGCGTGCAGCTTGATGCCGGCGATCTCGTACCCGTAGAACTCGCGCTTCACGCCGATGCCGTGGATGTGGTTGTCCTCGATCGTGGAGAACGCACACCCGAGGTGACCCACTATCGCGTTCTGGCCGCAGTCGTAGATCGTGTTGCGGCGGATCACGTGCGAGCCGATGTGCTCGCGGTCCCACCCGATCTGGCGGGCCGCGAAGACCGACTCCAACTGGTACTGGTAGCCCGGCTTGTCGCCGCGCAGCGCCGAGAAGTTCTGCCCGGTGGAGCCCTCCTTCCCGATCGAGATCGCCGAGCACTTGGCGTCATGGATCACGTTGTCCTCGATGACCCACCCCTTCGCCCAGCCGGGTCCGATCAGGCCCGGCTGGTCGGCGGTCGGCGGCGCCCACGGGCTGGCCGCGTGCGCCAGCTCGAAGCCCCGGACGGTGATGTAGTCCAGGTGCGGCTGCTCCGGGTAGAAGACGCTGCGGCGTACGTTGATCTCCACCAGCTCCGTGTTCGGGTCGGCGCCCTGGAAGTTGGCCCAGATCGTCGTCTGCTCACCGACCTCGGCGTACCAGACGAGCCGGGTCTG
This sequence comes from Micromonospora sp. TSRI0369, assembly GCF_001905625.1. Classification (NCBI taxonomy): domain Bacteria; kingdom Bacillati; phylum Actinomycetota; class Actinomycetes; order Micromonosporales; family Micromonosporaceae; genus Micromonospora; species Micromonospora sp. TSRI0369. Next base: position 212,352 of record NZ_LIVU01000003.1, on the reverse strand, counting down.
ATCCGGATTGCCGATCGGGTGGGTCACCCCGGTCCAGTCGTCGACGACCTCGGTGCGCCGTGGCGGATCGTCGACCTCCGCCCGGGTCGCCACCTCGAAGAAACTCAGGCCGTTGAGGTAGACGTTGCCGAGGTGCCGGCGTGGCGCGCCCCGGGGGTAGACGATCCAGTCACCGGCCACCTCCTGAGCGAACGGGTTGAACGAGCCGAACAGCGAGTTGTCGACGGTTGCCCGCCACACCGTCCCGCCGAGCGGCTCCCAGCCCGTGACGCGCTCCGATCCCTTGATCACCACGTGCTCGCCGGGCGCCGCCCCGTAGGTGATGCGGCGCGAGTCGCTGAGACCGCCGTGGCGTGGCTTCACCCACTCGCGGTACTCCCCCGCGTGCACCACCACCGTGTCACCGGGCTGGGCGACGCCGGCCGCCCGGTTGATCGTCCGGAACGGCCGCTCGGCGCAGCCGTCGGCGTGATCGGAACCGCTTGTCGCCACGTGGAACACGGATGTCATCCGGGGAGCCCTTCTGGAGATGTCTGTTCAGGTCCATACCGGCAGGTCGATCCGGGAGGGGTGGGCTCCGCCGTGGGAGATCTCCTGCTCCGCTCGCACGGTGGTGGCCGCGGTGGCGGCCGGTTCGCCGGTGCCGGGATTGCGGGCGTAGCGCGGATGCGCTCCGGAGCTGACCTGCACGGCGACGCGGTGGCCGGCGGCGAAGCGGTGGAACGCCGGCCACAGCGGCACCTCCAGCTCGACGAAACCGTCCTCGTCGGGCTGCGGGTCGGTGCCCGCGGCACCGACGCCGCCGACGCGGCGGATGCCGTCGCACACGCTCATCGAGCGGCCGTCGGGGTGCACGTCGCAGATCCGCACGAACACATCCGCGCTGGCCGCCGTCGAACGGAACCGGACACGGGCGGTCGGCTCCCCGGCGAGGACGATCGGGTGGGCCAGCGGTGGACTGCGGAAGACTGCCACGTCCGCGCGGCGTTCGTGGGCGCTGTTGTCGACCGGCCCCGGGGCCGGGCCCATGCCGGGGCCACCGAGCGCGGGCGTGGGCCGTTCGGGGTCGTAGGTGTAGCGGGTGCTGCCCGCGCCGGGAACGGCCGGGTCGACCAGCCCGGAGGCGTGCAGGTACCACCGTTGCGCCGCGGTGCCCGGCGGCGGCCACGCGGGTAGGTCGCGCCACTGCTCCGCGCCGGTGAGGAAGGCGCGCACGGGCGCCGGCCGGGTCGTGGGCGCGCCGGCGAAGTGTTCCTTGAGGAACGTGATCGACTCGGCGAGAAACGGGCTCTGCGCACTGCTGTGGCCCCACGGTCCGATGGTCAGCCGGGGCGGACGACCGGCCGCGGCGAGTTGGGCGTAGTTGCGCAACTGCCAGGGCAGGAAGATGTCGTACCAGCCGGTGGCCATGTACACGGGCGCGGTGACGTCGGGCACCGACGCGGTGTGCGACTGCCGGGTCCAGTAGTCGCAGGTGAGCTTCTCGTGGGCCAGCCAGTCCTGGTACCAGCTGATCGGGTGGCCTGCCACCGCGGTGTCGCCGCGGGACAGCGGCAGCACGTCGAAGGCCGCCGCCAGCTCCCGGTCCGGCCGCCGCGTGAGCCGGGCCCGGACCAGGGCGCCGCGCAGGCCCCGCAGGTCCATCAGACGTGACCAGCCGAGTGAGCCCTCCAGCGAGAAGACGCCGTTGGTCCAGGTGATCGGGCCGAAGTCGGCCATCGTGACGTTCAGGCACAGGGCGTCCGGGGCGTTGCCGGGGTCGTCACGGCACATCCGTCCGGCCACCGCCCACTGGGTGTAGCCGAGGTAGCTCTCCCCGTACGTCGCGACGGTGCCGGTGCACCACGGCTGGCGGCGTACCCACCGGTGGGTGGCCATGCCGTCGCGCTGCTCGTCGAGCTGGGGCCGGAAGCTGCCACCGGAGCCGCCGGTGCCGCGGCAGCTCTGCGCCAGCACCGTGAACCCCGCGCCGGCCAGCGCCGACGCGTGGGTGAGCGAGCCGTGCCGGCCGTACGGCGAGCGCACGACGATCGTGGGCAACGGCGGTTCCACCGCGCCGACCGGCTGGTAGAGGTCCGCGACCAGCTCGACGCCGTCGTCCATCGGCACGCGCAGCCCGCGCCGCACGGTGAAGGTGTACGGGGGATCCGTGGCCGCGTGGCGACGGAGCCGCCCGGACAGGAGGCGGCCGAGAACTGTCATCGCTCGCTCGCGGGTTGCCCGATACGGTTCGCGGCATCGACACTCATGGCGGCGTCGTGCCCGTACGAGAAGGAGCGGAAATGGAACCGGAGCCTGCGTACGGTGAGTCCCTCGGCGACCGCAACCCGATCCTGCCGGGCTTCTGGCCCGATCCGAGCATCTGCCGCGCCGATGAGGACTACTACCTCGTGTGTTCGAGCTTCGAGTACGCGCCCGGTGTGCCGATCTTCCACAGTCGTGACCTGGTCAGCTGGCGGCAGATAGGCAACGTGCTCGACCGCGCCGGTCAGCTTCGGTTGCCGGCCGACACACTGGCCTCGCGGGGCATCTACGCGCCGACGATCCGCCACCACGGCGGCCGGTTCTGGGTCGTCACGACGAACGTCACGCTCGACCGGCACCTGATCGTGACGGCTACCGATCCCGCCGGCCCGTGGTCGGATCCGGTCTACCTGGACCTGCCCCACGTGGACCCGTCCCTGGCGTGGGACGACGACGGCAACTGCTGGATGACGGTGTCCGGGGTCGAGTCGTACCGGATCGACCCGCGCACCGGCGAGGTCCTGGAAGGACCGGTGGCGATGTGGTCGGGAACGGGTGGCCAGTACCCGGAGGCGCCGCATCTGTACCGGGTCGGCGACTGGTGGTACCTGCTCGTCTCGGAGGGCGGAACCCACACCGGCCACGCGGTGAGCGTCGCCCGCGCACGCTCGCCGCGCGGGCCGTTCCAGCCCGGGCCGGCCAATCCGATCCTGACGCACCGCGGCACCGACCGGCCGGTGCAGGCGACCGGGCACGCCGACATGGTGGAGGCGGCCGACGGCAGCTGGTGGATGGTTCTGCTGGGGATCCGGCCGAAAGGCCAGTGGCCGCCCTACCACGTCCTGGGGCGGGAGACGTTCCTGGCACCGGTGCGCTGGGTCGACGGGTGGCCGGTGGTCGACCCGGTCTCGATCGCCACCGGCCCGGATGGGGCGAGCCGGTGGGTCGAGCGGGACGACTTCGACGACGACCGGCTGGGGCCACAGTGGATTTCTCCGCGGGAGCGGCCCGCCTCGGCGTGGTCGTTGACCGACCGGCCCGGCTGGCTGACCCTGTACGCGTCCGGCGACAGCCTCGACCGCGGCGGCGCCACAGTCGTCGGCCGCCGCCAACAGCACCATGACTGCCGGGTCAGCGCCCGCGTCGATCCCGGCTCCGGCCGGTCCGGGCTGACGATCAGGATCGACGAGGCCCACCACTACGACCTGGAGCTCGCCCGGGGGCAGGCCCGGGTCATCGGCCGGGTCGGGCCGTTTCGTCAGGTGTTCGGGGAGTGCCCGGTGCCCGCGGGGGCGGTGACCCTGGCACTGAGCACCCGGACCACCGACGTGCTGCCCCCGACGGTCACCTCGTCCGGCGATCTGGCGCAGGCGGGCCTCGTGGGCGTGACGGCAGCCGGGAGTGACACGATCAGCTTCGAGGTCGAGACCGGCGACGGCTGGTCGTGCCTGGCAGAACTCGACGGGCGCTACCTGTCCACCGAGGTCGCCTCCGGGTTCACCGGCCGGGTCATCGGCATGTACGTCACCGAGGGAAGCGCAGGTTTCGACTGGTTCGACTACCGGCCGGCCGGCTGACGAGACCGAGACGGACCTCACCCCTTGAATGCGCCTTCCATGATTCCCTGCACCAGACGGCGTCCGACGAAGACGAACAACACCAGCAGCGGAATGGTGGCCAGGAAGGAGCCGGACATGGCCAGGCCCAGGTCGATGTCCCGGTTCTGCTGCAGTGCCTTGATGGCGATCTGGACGGTGTAGTTCTCCGGCGACTTCAGGACGATGAACGGCCACAGGAAATCGTTCCACGCGTAGACGAACGTGAACAGGCCCAGCACGTACGCCGCCGGGCGTACCAGCGGGAAGGCGATCCGCCAGAAGATCTGCCAGGTGGTCGCGCCGTCCACGCGCGCCGCGGCCATCAGCTCGTCGTCGATGGTGCTGCCGATGTGCTGACGCATCCAGAAGATGCCGAACGCGCTGACCAGACCGGGAACGATCACCGCTTGCAGGCTGTCCACCCAGTTCAGCTCGGACATGATCAGGTACTGCGGTACCACTGCCAACTGCGCCGGCACCGTCATGGTCAGCACGACGATGAGGAACAGCGTGTTGCGGCCGGGGAAGGACAGCTTGGCGAAGGCGAAGCCGGCCAACGCGCAGAGCACCGCCTGGCCGACGGCGATCGTGGTGGCCACGATGAGGCTGTTGAGCAGCGACTGCACGAATGGCACGATGGTGAAGACCAGTTCCGCCAGGTGCAGGAAGTTGCCGCCGGGTGTGATCGTCGGCGGGAGGGTCGTCGCGGTGGCGGAGTCCGTCGTGGCCACCACGAACATCCAGTAGAGCGGGAAGACACTGGCGAGCGCTACGAGGGTGAGCAGCGCGTACACCGCGATCGAGACGCGGTTGGCCTGGCGCCGCCTGGCCCGCTTGGGCGCGGCGGTCGAGGGTTCGGGCTTCATGGGCGCTCCGAGCGGACGCGGGTGGCCAGCAGATAGTTGATTCCGGAGAAGGCGACCACGATGACGAAGAGCGCGACGCCGACCGCCGCGCCGTAGCCGAAGTGGAACTGTCCGAAGGACTGCTCGTAGAGGTACAGGGTGACGGTCTGGCACTGCCGTGCCGCCCCGCACGTGAGCCCGCCCACCGGGTTGGCAAGCAGTGGCTCGGTGAAGACCTGCAGCCCGCCGATCGTCGACGTCACCACGGTGAACGCGATGATCGGCCGCAACGACGGGATGCTGATGTGCAGGAACTGTCTCCAGCCGTTCGCACCGTCGGCGGCGGCGGCCTCGTACAGCTCCCGGGGAACCGCCTGGAGCGCGGCGAGGTACAGCAGTGTGTTGTATCCGGTCCAGCGCCAGGCGATCATCGTGGCGATCATGACGTGGCTGCCCCACAGCGAGGCCGTGAAGTCGATGTGCTCGAAGCCCAGCAGCCCGAGGAACCAGTTGATCATGCCGTAGTCACGGTCGAACATCTGGGCGAAGACGATGGTCGTGGCCGCCACCGAGGTGACGTAGGGAACGAGCACCGACATCCGGAACAACGCGGCCAGCCGCAGCCGCGCGTGGTTGAGCAGGTGCGCCAGGCCGAGCGCCAGGAGCAACTGCGGCACCGTCGACATCACCCAGATGCTGAACGTGTTCCGCAACGCTCCCCAGAAGCGCGGGTCGTGCAGGAGTTCGGCGAAGTTGTCCAGCCCCACGAAGCGGTGCTCACCGATGGGATCCCAGTCGAACAGTGAGATGTAGAAGGTGAACAGCAGCGGGAAGAGACCGAA